>NZ_BAAHBR010000003.1:0-562715 GCF_054776575.1 Spirosoma humi | reverse complement strand
CCCTCTCGAGGGCCGCCCTGGAGAGGGCCGCCCTGGAGAGGGCCGCCATCCCGGCGTTTTCTGTTATCGCGCCCGGTCCGGCCCGAGCCTCCTTTGCCACGAAGTCCGCTGAACCGTTTGGGATCGAACACGGGCGATTTACCCATGCCTAACTCTTCGGTGATCGACAGTTTGTCAACCTCCCGTTCGATGAGTTTTTCGATGTTGACAATGCGGTTCTGGTCCTGATCGCTGATAAACGTAATGGCGGTTCCGGTCGTGGCTGCCCGTGCCGTTCGACCAATCCGGTGTACATAATCTTCGGCGTCGCGCGGAATATCGTAGTTAACCACATGGGTCAGGTTATCAATATCGATACCCCGAGACAACACATCGGTAGCGACCAGGATCGGGAACACTTTATTTTTAAAATCCCGCAGCACGACCTCCCGATCATCCTGCTCCAGATCCGAGCTGATGCCCCGCGAATCGTAACCCAGCTTGCTCAACGCCCGCACAATGCTGTTTACTTCCATTTTACGCGACGTGAACAGCACCATGCTCTGAACAGGTTTTGTGCTGTTCGTGATCAGGTGCGCCAGCAACGGCAATTTCTGGTTGTCGAACGCCAGGTAAAATTGCTGGTCAATACCGGCTGCCGGCTTGGATACGGCCAGTCTTATTTCTTCCGGGTCTGTCAGTAATTTCTTCGAGAACTCCCGGATTTTATTGGGCATCGTGGCCGAGAAAAGAAGCGTCTGACGCTTGGCCGGAATTTTCTCAACGATATTCATAATATCGTCAGAAAAACCCATATCGAGCATTTTGTCGGCTTCATCCAGCACCAGGTAGTCAATTTTATCGAACTTGACGTAGCCTAGCTGCATGTGGGCAATGAGCCTTCCAGGCGTCGCAATAATAATATCGGCGCCTGTTTCGAGGGCTTTGCGTTGCTTGTCCCAGTCGTCGCCCTTTCCACCCCCATAAATGGCAATGCTATTGGCCTGAACGAAATAGCCAAATCCTTCTACCTGCTCGTCGATCTGTTTGGCCAGCTCGCGGGTAGGCACCAGAATAAGCGTGCTGGTATGATCGTGGTCCGTGTGCGAGATCCGGTCGAGGAGCGGAATAAGGTAGGCCGCCGTTTTGCCCGTACCGGTTTGAGCGCTGGCAATCAGGTCGCGCCCTTCGAGGATTTTTGGAATAGCCATCTCCTGAATAGGAGTGGCCTTAATGTAATTCATGGCGTCCACGCCGGACAGCAGGTCGTCGTGGAGATTAAATTCCTGAAATGTCAAGGTAACAGCTAGTGAAAGTGAAAAACCGCTGACCTTAACGTCCGGGCCAGCAAACCGCTTGATTTGAAACAAATATAACGAAAAAGGAACAAATAAACCACTGAATTGAGCCTATTCTCCCAATCTCTGCCTACGAAATGAGAGGAGTAATCAGCGGGATTTCCCAGAGCGGTGGCCACTCAACTCCTCGGCCAGATGGGGAAACGATTGCCGGTTCCTTTCTTTCGAAACCTTCCCGAAATTGGGCTGTTACCTTGTATGAACTACCAGCCTATTACCAACGCATGCGATTCAGACTTCTCGTTTCCGTTATTTTTTTCCTTCCGTTCATAAGTCAGGGGCAATCGAACCAGGCTCCCAGGTTGGAAACCGTCGCTGATTTTGGTAAGCATCAGCCCATTGGTCTGGGGGTTTCGCAGCCAACCCCTACCCGACCAGCCCGCATTTTTGTGACATTTCCCAAGAATCCTGAAAACTACACGTACGGGCTGGCTGAAATCAGCACCCGGAACCCAGGCGCTGACCCACGACGCCCTTACCCAAATGCGGAATGGAACCAATGGGATTCATTGAATCCGCAAAACCGGTTCATCAATGTGCAGGCTTTATTCGTTGACCAAACCAATGCGCTGTGGGTACTCGACCCCGCCAGCCCGGCAGGTCAGCGCGCGCTGCCCGACGGCATCAAACTACTCAAAATAAACCTGTCAACGAACCAGGTGGAGAAAATTTACCGTTTCGAGGACCTGCCCCGTGAGCGCACCGGCCTGAACGATGTTCAGGTAGATACCCGCCGACAAATGGCGTACTTATCCGATCCCGGCCGGGCAGCCATCGTGGTGCTGGATCTAAAAACGGGGAAAAGCCGGACGGTTCTCGAAAATGATAAGTCAACCCAGGCGGATCCGGCCTTCGTGCTTACCATTGACGGGAAAGAGGTGCGCGATACAAAAGGCAACCCGTTTCGAAGCAATGTGAACGGCATTGCCCTCACGCATGACTTCAACTTTCTGTATTTCAGGCCCATTACTCAAACGAAGCTTTATCGCATCGCGACGAACTACCTGGTCGACCCGGCGTTGACACCCGCTCAACTCGCTTCACACGTGGAGGTGATGGGCGAAACGGGTGTTTCTCACGGCATGATCGCCGACAAAGCGGGCAACGTTTACCTGACCGATTCGCCCCACAAAGCCATACGTTACTTTACGCCGGATAAACAACTGAAAACGTTGGTGCAGGATGATCGCCTGCTGTGGCCTGATAGTTTCGGCATCGGCGCTGATGGCTATCTATATGTGACGGCCGCTCAAATTCAGCGAACCAAACGGTATAACAACGGTGAGGATAAGGTAGCCTATCCCTTTCGGTTGTATCGCGTACGGCTGCCGAAGTAATCGCTTATTGGCTGGGTCAGGATTTTTGTTTTTAATCGGGCGAAACTCGCGGCATACCCTTATTTCCCCATCGTTAGCACGTACTTTTGTACGATTAATATTGTCGTGTTATGCTCAATCGTTTACCCTTGATCGCTTCTTTCGTTTGCCTTCTTCTTTTTCAGATACCCCTGGCTGCCCAAACCCCTTCGTCGTCACTGGAGGAGGATACACTCCAATTAAATGAAGTCGTGGTGCGTGGCTACGCTACCAATCGGCGGTTGCTGGAAACGCCTGCTTCGGTAGGACTACTCACCCGCCGGGATTTAAACCAGCGCTTTGGCACACCTACGCTGGTACCCGCCCTGAATACTTTGCCGGGTGTCCGGGCTGATGAACGCTCACCCGGTAGCTACCGGCTGGCGATTCGGGGAAGCGCGATCCGCTCCCCGTTTGGCGTTCGGAACATCAAAACCTACTGGAATGAACTTCCTTTGACTGATGCGGGTGGTAATACTCCCCTGAATGCCCTGGACGTGCGGGCGTTAGGGCGAACTGAAGTTATAAAAGGCCCATCGGGCAGCTTGTACGGAGCCGGAACCGGTGGTACCATTCTGTTCAGTGGCCTGGGTGTTCCGGCAGGTAGAAGCAGCGTAGAAGTCTCGGCCCTGGGCGGTAGTTACGGCCTGTATGGCAATGGCCTTTCGCTGCAGACGGGCAAAAATAATTCCGCCATATCGCTTACCTATAACCATTTACAATCTGACGGCTATCGGGATCAGAGTGCCGTTGTGCGTGATAACCTGAGTTTGATCGGCTCGTTTGCCGTCAGTCCCAAACGAACCATTTCAGTGCTGGCCCTCTACTCAGACCTTCACTACCAAACCCCCGGCGGCCTGAACGAAGCTCAGTTCCGGGCCAATCCACGGGCTGCCCGTCCGGCCACGGCCACCTTACCCGGCAGTGCCGAACAGCAGGCAGGCATTTACCAGAAAGTGGGGTATCTGGGTTTTTCGCACGAATACCGCTGGAACGACCGGATTCAGAACACGACCGTTATTTACGGCTCTACGACCGACTTTGCGAATCCATTCATCACGAATTACGAGAAACGGACCGATCAGGGCCTCGGTGGCCGGACGATTACCCAGATTCGACTGGCCACCAGCTCCATTCCTACCGTCGTGACGGTTGGCGCCGAATACCTGCGCAATTTTACGGTCGATCGCAATTTCGGGAATCGGCGCGGCATCGCTGACACTATTCAGACCGACGAAGAGTTGACCGCCCGCCAGTCGACGGTTTTTCTGCAATCGGAAAGTGAGTTACCCGCTCACTTTCGGCTGACGGCGGGCCTGAGTCGCAACGATGTTCGGTATGGTTTCACCCGCTTTCCAACACGAGCCGTTGGCGCTTTGCCGGCAACGCTGCTCGCCCGGAATTTCTCACCCGTTTGGCTACCCCGAGTGGCCTTGCTCCGCACGTTCGGGCAGAACATCGCAGCTTTTGTGAGCATCAGTACGGGCTATTCAGCGCCTTCCAGCCAGGAGGTTCGCCCATCGGCGGGGGGCTTCAACACAACACTCAACCCCGAACGGGGAACAAGCTATGAAGTGGGGTTGCGGGGTTCGGCCCTCAGCAGTCGGCTTCGGTTCGACGTGGCGGTATACCAATTCAAACTGCGCGAAACCATCGTTCGCCGGTCGGATGCAGCGGGTGCCGAATTCTTTGTCAATGCGGGCCGTACCGACCAGCAGGGTCTGGAAGCGCAGCTCAGTTATGATTTCCTGCCGCCCGCTTATTTCTCCTCCCCATCGGGGCTGTTTCGGCTGCTTCGCCTGTGGAATAGCCTGACATTCACCAACTACCGGTTTCGCGATTATCAGCAGGGCAGCGCCGACCTCTCGAACAACAAAGTGCCGGGCGTTGCGCCAACGACCAATGTAACGGGCATCGACGCGGAAACGAAAGCTGGTTTCTACGGGCATGTAACGTATCAGTTTCTAAACCAATTTTCGCTGAACGATGCCAATACCGTCCTGTCTGACCCCACGCAACTACTCCAGGCTACGCTCGGGTTTCGGCACGCACTGGGCAAAAGCTGGCTACTTGACGTCTACGCCAGTGGCGACAATCTGCTCAACAGAACCTACTCATTAGGCTACGACCTGAACGCCGTGGGCAATCGCTATTTCAATGCAGCACCAGCCCGGAATGGCATCGGGGGCGTTCGCGTAAGTGTAAAATGGTAAGCAATGGCTAAGCTCTGTAGAGTCGAGTTAGTGGGGGCAGGTTCTCAAACCTGCCTGTTAAGGTTTCTCAAAACCGAACGACTCCTGTAGTTCGGTTTTGAGAAACCTCACGAGTCCGTTATAAGTAACGGACTTCACGGAACTCGGTAGAATCAGTTACACATTCTTCACAATCCACCAGTCGACACTTGCTCACCGTCTCGAACCTTACCAAATCCTATAACGGTCATCCGGTTCTGACCGTACCTGCACTTCATCTGCCGCCGGGCGTTCATTATTTCCGCGGTGGAAACGGATCCGGGAAAACGACTTTTTTCCGGACGGTCGCGGGCCTTTTACCCTTCTCCGGGCAAATTTTACTGGAAGACCAGTTCGAGATCAACCGTGATCCGGTAGCTTATCGTCTTCGGGTAAATTACGCGGAAGCCGAGCCGCTCTACCCTTCGTTTCTGACGGCCCGGGATCTGGCTGGCTTTGTTGGAAAAACCAAGAAAGCCCCCGCCGGACAGATCGATCGACTGGCCAAAACGTTGGGGGTCGACGCTTTCTGGACACAACCAACAGGCCAGTTTTCGAGCGGCATGCTTAAGAAATTGTCGTTGCTACTGGCATTTCTGGGAACCCCTCGCCTGGTGCTCCTCGACGAACCCCTAACGACGCTGGATGTTGCCACGGCCGAAAAGCTGTTTGCCTATATTCGGCAACTCGGCTCCGAACAGAACGTTTCGTTTCTGCTCACCTCCCACCAGGATATTAGCCTGACGGGGCTGACCTTAACGGGCGTCTGGCAGGTTGGTCACGGCGTCATTTCACGGGCAACTTAATCGACGATGCTGGCGGTTCTAAACAAGGTTTTTGTTCGTGCGTTCTACGTCAAAAACGCAGGCACTTTTCTGGTACTGATTCTAGTGGCCTTCGGCTTTTTGAGCGCGGTTGAACACAAGGCGCTCATTCTGGCCGCGCTTGGATCGCCATTTTTCCTGGCGCTTGTCTTCGGCTTGTGGGGCTTGTATTTACTAAAAACCATTGCGTTTGTCAGGCAGACATTAACGGCTCCCGAACACCTTTTCCTGCAAACGTTCTGGCTCCTTCCCACAGCCAACCGCTGGCTCCTCTGGCTTGCTGTTCAAACGGCGTTGTTTGCTCCGGTTCTTGGATATGCTGGCTGGATGCTTCAGCTAGCGGCTCAGCATAGGCACTGGGATTCGTTGGCAGCTATTGTACTGGTCAACGTAGCGCTGATCGGAATGGGAGTCGGCATGGCTGATTATCGACTGCGACACCCGAACCCAAACGCCCTCCGTTTACCCCATCTAACCCTAAAGCTGCCCTACGAACTTTTTTTTCCAACGTACTGGCTTCGGCACGAACCCCTCTCGTTGCTGTTAACCAAAACCTTTTCGGGCCTACTGCTCGCTGGCGTTTGCCGCCTGTATCCGACCGATGACTACGACCAGCGATTACTGCTTATTGGCCTGTTACTGGCCGTGCTGGGACATTCGCAGGTAGGTGGCCAGGTGAGCCTGTTCGAGCGGCAGTATCTGCTTTTTCTGCAAAATCTCCCACTAGCCTGGTGGCAGCGTTTCGCTCGGTATACGCTTATGTACGGGCTTCTTTGGCTACCCGAATTACTGATTCTGGTACGAAATTGTCCCGCGGGTATTCCGCTCGATTATGTCTTCTGGCTCTGGCTAACGGGCTGGGGCGGCATTCTCCTCCTGCATAGTCTGGCGTATGGGTATGCGGCTCTGCCTGAACGCTGGTTGTCGGGTGTGCTGGCCAGCTTCATTGGCGGTTTACTGGCCATTATGTTCGGCCTACCCGTCGGAATCTGGCTGGCCTTGACGTGGACGGGCGCGCTCGGCTACTGGTATTGGTCGTTTGGTCGGCGGATGACTGTATAAAGTAGGTTATCGGGCGGTTATCCAGTCCAGTAAGCTACTGGATTTCGCGCCGGTTTCTCCCGTGCTTGGACTTTTTTCTCCGCCCCTGAGTTCATTCACGATGAGTTCAATAAGTGGTTGCTGGACGTGTTCCGGAAACGGAACCGTATGTAGTTCAGAACCCGTTTCGGTCTCGACAGTAATGACAAAATTCTCAAAAAAAGAAAACGTAATCTTCCCGCTTGAACCAACAAGCTGGGTTTGTTCCAGGCGCTGTTCCTTGTTCACCGTAAAGCACCAGTTGCCCGTTCCCACTACGCCCGACTCGAATTCAAAATTGGCGGTAACAATATCGTCGGCAGCATACAATCCGGCCTGATTCCGGGCGATGCCGGTAGCGGTTTTGATGGGTCCAAGGGCAAATTCGAGAAAATCAAACTGGTGGGAAGCCAGGTCGTGGAAATGACCGCCACCCGAAACTTCGGGAGATACGCGCCAGCCGAGTCGGGGTTGCTCATCGGTTTCGCCCTCTTTCGGTTGCCAGTTCAACTGAACATGAACATACCGAATAGCACCGATAACGTTCTGGTCGATCAGTTCCTTTACCTTCAGAAAATAAGGAAGCGCCCGTCGGTAAAAAGCCACAAACAGCGGTACGCCCGTTTCGCGACTTACCTGATTCATCGCTTCGCACTCCGCCGAATTCAGCGCCATCGGTTTTTCGACATACACGGGTTTTCCGGCCCGCATCGCCCGAATGGCATAATCGGCATGACTATCGGGAGGTGTCGCCACGTAAACTGCATTCACATTGGGGTCGTTGATGAGCGCTTCGGCGTCGTCGTACCAGGTTGGCACGTGGTGTCGCCGGGCATAATCGGCGGCCTTTTCGGCATCTCTCCGCATAACGGCTACGAGCGCTGAATTAGGCACTTTATTAAAGGCCTGCCCACTTTTCAATTCGGTAACGTCGCCACAACCAATAATACCCCATTTGACCTGATCCATACGTTTTGTTTCTCCTGAAGATGTATACCGCATCTAAAGTCGCTTCAGGTCAAATACTATTCATTATCCCTACAACTTACCCGGATTGCTGACCCGTTCGGCTGATAAATTTCCGGTTGCCCTGCCACAGTCGGCCGGACTTTCACGTACGGATCTTTATTCATGTATGCTAAGGCAAGTTCGGCATATATTGGTGTGGATAGTGTTTTCAAAACGCTGGCTCTGATAGGGCCAGCGTTTTTTGTTTTCCGTGTCTGAGATGACACGGACGGATCTCATAAAGGGGTATTTCTTCCAAACGGATACTGTTGGCGAATTCCCTTTAGGTCGTTATTAGAGGCATCAATCGCAAAAAAGTGGCCTGACGGTTTTTTGCGATTGGCACTTCATTGAGCCAGTCGACAAGGCGCCACAAATTCATCGCCGTGGCAATAAAGACATTTTGTAGATGCGTTTTGGCTAGGTCAATGTAGCGCGAGCGTCGCATCCCAAAGCCACGCACACCCTGCGAAAGAGTGCCTTCAATGCCTGCCCGATGATTATACAGTAGGGACTAATTGGCTTGACTGCCAGGCTACGACGTTTGGTCAGGGTACATTTTGAACGATCCCCACAAGGTCTGTAGTCTTTTTGAGAAAACCGGATCCAGACACGAAGCTGGCCTTTTTCTTGCAATCGGGCCCAGGATTGAGAGCGATGCCCTTGGGGGTAGGTGGCCTGTTGGATGTTCCAATCGATTTGGAAGTCCGCAGCCGCATACCCCTCACCGGCCATAGCCGGCCACTTCTGGTCTTTCCAGGATGGCCCCACTAAATCGGCTTAAACGCAAGCGTAAACACGATTTACGCCCAATAATGAATATAATATTATGGCTACCCCGAACGGGAGCCCAATGGCGGAATCTACCTGAAGAATGGCCGATTTGGCAGGGCGTTTATTATTGTTTATCCGCTGGATCTGCCTGTTCATTTGATGGACCGGTTAAAATCAGCTACGACTAAACACCGCAAAGAAATTGCCCAGAAACAAATCGACGACTCAGGGCCTGAGCATTAATCCTTACTAATGTTACTAAGGCTGAATAAGTGGATTTAAACTGGGAAGCTTGCTAAAAGTTCAAGTCATTGGTTTAAAGTCGCTCATCCCTTTAACTCGCGGGGTAAATAGCCAAATTTTCGTTTGAAGGCGGTTGTAAAATGTTGCGGATTTTTGTAACCAACAGAATAGGCAATTTCAGCAATGGTACTGTGTTGCTGGCCAATAAGCCGTTTGGCCCGTTGCATCCGTAAATCGGTCAGGTACCCAAATACGGTCTTCTTGAATAGCTGTTTAAATCCTTTCTTCAGGCTATACTCATTCAAGGCTGACAGCTCAGCGATCTGCGATAGCGAGAAGGTCGTATCCAGATTATTGTCCAGCCACTCTTTCACAAAATGCAATTTTTCGACCTCTTTTTTAGGTAAAGGAGCGTACGAATTACCCTGATTATGCTGGTTGAACTGATCGACTTGCAGCGTCAGCAACTCCAGAATTTTGGCTTCCAGATACACTTTTCGCAACATGCCGTCGTAAGGACAATGAATAAAATCCAGGATTGTCTGCTTCATCAATGGAGTGATCGGCAAACATTCGGTGCAGAATTGAGTGGGCCTGTTTTGTACCAGATGGGTACCAAATGCTCCTAAAATGCTTAAGTCCTGATGGAATAGCTTCTTTAAATACGCCGGTTCGAGCAGAATTTCCAGGGTGTATCGATGACAGGCCGGGTAATAAAGACGACCTTTCACTTCAGGGAAGTAAAATAACTGATGCCTGCCATTCAGAATAAGGGTGTTCAGGCAATCTTTAGTCTGGCGAAGAAAATCAGAATGCCCCTCCAGCTCAAACTGCATCTTCAGAAAAGGAAAGTTATGATCGACCTCGATGATCAGGGGTTTACTCATCCACTGATCTCGATGCACCACCCGAATGCCTTCCATGAGTACTTCGTGGGTTGTTCCCTGAAGGGTAGGATAAGGCAAAATACGAGTCCGTTCAATCAGCCCCTGTGTTGTTCCTAAACCTTCCGGGTATTCTTTCACGATAATCAGCTCAGTGAAGTCTTCGCTTCTATAGATTGATCGCATCATCTTTTTTCGGCATAAATGCTCCGTTTGGCGGTACCTCCTCGGAGAAAAACTCATCTACTTTTGCGAAAGTATAAAATTAATTAGAATTAGTCTAAACAAAGGACATAACACTGACTCATGCAGCAGTGATGTTGGCAGGTTTTTAGGCATGACTTATGCCGCTGGTAGTGTCTCCTTTGAGAAAATCACGTATCTATGAAAAAATTATATGTACTTCTGATTGGCTTGCTGGGATTAAGTATATCGGGCATAGCTCAGTCTGGAAAATTCCTGTCCATTCAAGGCAACGTTCTTACAGAAGATCGGCAGCCAATTGCAAACATCCCCGTTCGCATTACCCCGCTTAATAAAGTGGCTGTTACCAATGAGGAGGGTGTGTTTGTATTTTACTCTCTGGCTCCTGGTACGTATACGCTGACTATTTCTCTGCTGGGCCATGCTCCGCTAGTACAATCGGTAACGGTGGAAGCTGGTCAAACGATAAAACCTGTCATCTCGCTTCAAACGGCTGCCTTGCAGCTCAGCGAGGTAGTGGTATCAGCCGCTAAGAAATTCGCCGAAAAACAAAGCGACGACGTGGCCCGATTGCCGCTTAAGAATCTGGAAAATCCTCAGGTGTATACCGTCGTTCCCAAAGAACTTCTTAAGGAGCAGTTAACGACGGACATTGAAAAAGCCCTGCAATCGGCTCCCGGATTAAACACCATTGCAGCGAGTGTCGGGTCGGGCGGAATTGGGCTCAGCCTGCGAATGCGTGGATTTAGCAGTGGTACAAACGCCGGAGCGGTACGTAATGGCCTGAATACCAACTTTAGTACGATTTCAGACCCGGTGAATCTGGAAAGTATTGAAGTAATTAAAGGACCGTCCAGCACCTTATTTGGCTCAACGATGATTAACTACGGTGGACTGATCAACCGGGTTACCAAGAAACCGTTTGATTTTTTCAAAGGAGAGGTCAGTTATACCACGGGTAGCTGGGGGTTAAGTCGCCTGACGGCCGATGTGAATCTGCCCTGAACAAATCCGTATCGATGCGAATCAATACGGCCCTGCATTCTGAACGTAGTTTTCAGGACTATGGCAAAACCAATACTTCTGTTTTTGCCCCTGCTTTCCGTTACACCGTGAATGACCGTCTGACGCTCGACCTGGACTTTGAACTGTTTAAAACGGCCCGCAACACCACCTACATTGGATCTCCGGGTGCTGGGTTGAAAGCCAAAAACTTTGATGACCTTCATCTGGACCCTTCGTTCTCCTATACGTCGGATGAGATTCAGAGTAAGGCTAATGTATTCAATGCGTTCGCCAAAGCCACCTACAAAATTTCGGAACACTGGACTTCACAAACGGCCTTTTCGTATGCCAGTACCGAAAATAACGCCAATTACCTGTTTTTGCTGATGACTACCGATACCTCCCTGACACGTCGGCTGATGAATATACCGAGCAACTTCGGGGTCAATCAGATTCAGCAGAACTTTATCAGTGATGTGAAATGGGGGTCTGTTCGGAATCGTTTGCTGGTAGGTCTCGACTATACGCAGATCACGTCCACAGATCGGCGGGGTACAATCGGGGCCTATGACGTCGTAAAAATAAACCAGGCTCCGGCCTATATTTCGAATGCGGCCTTTCAACAAAAACTGGCAGGCTTACCCTATTCCAGTTACAAACGTAATTTTCAGACATACAGTGTCTATGCTTCTGACGTGATTAATCTGACGGAGACTATTCTGGCGATGGCCAGTGTTCGCATCGACCGGTATACGAGCCAGTTCGACAACTATTCTCAAACGTCGGTATCGCCCAAACTGGGGGTTGTTTACCAAATCGTGAAGAACAGAGTTTCGCTCTTTGGAAATTACATGAATGGCTTTAAAAACGTAGCACCTGGTACTGTAGCCGCTAATCCTACCACAACCACGCCGTTCAAGCCGGAACAGGCCAACCAGCTTGAAGGTGGCATCAAGGCTGAACTACTGGACGGAATGCTTTCGGGTACGCTGAGCTATTACGATATTCAGGTCGTCAACAAAGTACGAACCGATCCCGCCAATCCACTCTATTCCATTCAGGACGGTACCCAGCATAGCACCGGTTTTGAAGCCGACCTGATTGCCAACCCGGTTCGGGGACTAAATCTGATTCTGGGGTATGGCTATAACAAAAGCGTATATACCAAAGCCGAGGCTTCCGTTCAGGGAAAACACCCGTATTCCACTCCTCCTCACGCCGGAAATTTCTGGCTGAGCTACAAAGTGATGCAGGGGAAAGTGAACGGTTTAGGAGCTGGTCTGGGAGGTAATTTTCAGAGTAAGTCCTATCTGGACGATGCAAACACGTTTACGATCAATGGCTTTTCCAAGTTCGACGCTACGGTTTTTTATGATCAGCCTTCATTTCGATTCGGCCTCAAACTCAATAACCTGACGAATCAACACTACATCGTTGCCGATTACTGGGGTGCTTTTCAGCCTCCACGGCAGTTTGTGGCCAATCTTACCTACAAATTCCAGTAATGTATTCCTCCATGAACAGGTTTATAGCTTCATGGATCGCTATCATCGGCACGTTGTTGCTGATGATAGCGATTCCAACGCAGAGCCGTGGGCAGTCATCGACGTTGGTGCTTGGTCAAAAACGAAGTCTGCATTCGGCCATTTTGGGGGAAGAGCGGCACTATTGGGTGCATGTACCGGCCAGCTATGGTAATGCCAAGTATTCCACCCAAACGTATCCCGTTGTTTATCTGCTGGACGGTGACAGCCATTTCCATTCCCTGACGGGTATCAACCAGTTTCTGAGTAAGGGGCCGTATGCTCGTATGCCCGAAATGATCATCATCGGCATTCTTAATACCGACCGTACCCGCGATTTAACTCCTACCCATGCCGATCTGCAATCCTTCAACGGCTTGTCAGCTTCTTTTCCGAACAGTGGGGGCGGAGAAAATTTCCTTCGCTTTTTAACCCAGGAATTGCTCCCCACGATCGAATCGGCCTACCGAACCAATGGCTACCAAATACTGATCGGGCATTCCTTCGGCGGGTTAACCGTCATGAATACCTTTCTGAAGCACACAGAGGTATTCAACGCCTATGTAGCCATTGATCCGAGTATGTGGTGGGATCAGGAACGGTTGTTACGTACCGTTCCTGACGCGTTTCAGAAAGACCGGTTTGCGGGCAGGAACCTCTACGTAAGCCTGGCTCACAAGGAGCATACGGCCATCGATACAACCACTGAACATACTCGGGCCATCCAAAAACTGGCAAACTTGTTACAGAAAACCGCCCCTAAAAACCTTCGCTGGAAGTACCAGTATTTTGCCGATGAAGACCATGGCTCTGTTCCGTTAGCCTCGGCGTTATATGCCCTGAAATTTATTTTTGATGGCTACCAGACGCATGTTAAAGAGTTGGCCATCAAACCAAAATTATACGCGGAATCGTACCAGCGGCTTTCCAGACAGCTTGGCTTTACGTTCCTCCCACCCGAATACCTTACCGACGAGATTGGGCAATACTGTCTGAAAAACAAAAAGCTCGACGCTGCCCAGGCTTTTTTTGAACTGAATCATCAGAATTATCCGAAAAGCCAGCACGCCCTAACCGTACTGGCTGACCTTTACCAGCAGAAGGGAGAGACCGAAAAAGCCAATCAACTAAAAAAGCAGCTTTCTCAACACTGAACGAGTATGAAAAAAGATACGGTACCTGCTTCTAAAAAAGGGAAATCCTGGCTTAGCCGAACCATCGCCTGGATTCATTTATGGCCCAGTCTGATTTCGGGCGTATTACTGGTTTTCATCTGCCTGACGGGGACAATTATTGTCTATTGCGACGAAATCATTGATGTTGCTAACCGGGATGTGTTATACGTTCCTGAAGTCAAATCGACTCGGTTACCCATCGAGACCTTACTCGCCAACTATAAAAAGGCGTATCCCAAACGCAGGAATCCGGGGTATACGGTCGTGTATAAAGATCCAGCCCGGTCGGTCAAAATGAATTCCTACGACCCGAAGAATGGATTACGGTTTGTGTTCATGGACCCCTACACCGGGAAAATTCTCAAAGAAGACAGTACCATTCATTTCTTTTATGTTACGGCTCACCTGCACGCCATGCTGCTCTGGCATGGCGTCGGTGATTGGATCGTAGCCATCGGAACCATCATTTTTCTGATTGAACTCATCACGGGCCTGGTGTTGTGGAGGCCTGCCAAATGGACCAAAGCGACCCGTGATGCCAGTTTTACAGTCAAATGGAAGGCTTCGTTCAAACGACTGAATTACGACTTACACAACGTAGTGGGCTTCTTTGGACTTTCCATGGCCATTATCCTGACCCTGACGGGTTTGCTGATTGCGTTTCAACCGCTGGCAACATTCACTATCGAGGCTCTTGGGGGTAAGGGCGATCTGAAAGCTATTCAGAAACACTTCCCTGTTTTTCAGGGCGATAAGCCTTCGACCTCGCTGGGGTCGGCTCTCGAAAAGGCCTTTCAGAAATATCCTGACAAAGCCCAGGCTCAGCTATACACATTCAATGCGGACTCTACGGGTTTTTATACGCTGGTGGTAGCCAAACGAATCGGCTTGAAAAGTGCCGATGATCCTGCCTTTTTTTTCGTTGATCGCGTAACGGGACGGGAAGTCAACCGCCCACAGGAGGCCCAGTGGTACAAACAGATTGAGAATGGGTATTGGTCTCTGCACATGGGAACATGGCTGGGGCCAGTCGGCAAATTCCTGACGTTTTTGGGAGGAATTATCTGCACCAGTTTGCCGATTACCGGATTTTTGATCTACTGGAACCGCCGGAAGAAAAAGCCTGTAGCCCAGCGGAAACTGGTGTCACGGCTGAAACCAAATGATAATGAACGGATTCGTCTGTCATAGCGTGAGCAGGCACTATAATTAACTACAAATCAGTATGTTTGCCGCACCGGCGGACCGGTCGGATGACAGGAAGTGTAGCGAAAGAAGTTTACTAAGCTTCCATTTTAGCGAGGCTTCCGAGTTGTTTTCAATTTCAGACCTAAATCTACTGTCCACGGCAAACCGATACAAAGACGCATGTAATGTTGAAATTGATTTTGTAAAGTAAACATGCGGCCTGGTGCAATGCTTATCCCCTTTTTCAGGGCAACTTTATAGAGGGTGGTTGTACTCAGTTCGTTCGGTAACTCGACCCATAGAGCAAGACCTCCCTGAGGTTGACTTATTTTCGTTCCGGGTGGAAAGTAATCGGAAACCTGTGGCGCCTTGTCAACTGGCTGAATGAGGTGCCCTTAGCCAGGACACGCCAAGCAGCTTTTGTACGATTAATCCCTCAAGACTATGCCACTGCTTAGATTCGCCAACAGGATCCGTTAGGAAGAAGACCCCCATTAGGGAGAGGGACTTTCACCCTCACGATTATCAAGTTATCAAGGTGTTATTTACGTTCACCTTGTCATCCGTCCCTGAGTTATTCACTCATAAGCTATTCTGCTTTTAATACCCTTCCCAGCGAATTGCGGTAATCAGTTGGCGTCACACCCGTATACTTTTTAAAAACGGTAGCGAAATACTGCGAAGATGAAAAATTAAGCTGGTAGGCCGTCTCCGTAACGGTATTGTCGCCGGTTCGTTGCAACAGGACTTTGGCTTCCGCAATCCGTAAGCGCAGAATGTAATCCGCCGGGGGCATACCGAACTCTTTTTTAAACCAGCTCTTGAAATGCGAATCCGAGAAGTTCAACTGGACGGCCAGTTCGTCGATGGTGAGGTTGGTGTGTAGGTTGGCGCGAATGTACTGACTGATCTTAATTTTCTGGTCGGACGGCCGCGATTCCATGCTCTGGTGAGAGCACTGAATCACCGTTAATAAAAAACTGGTCAGCAGGTTCATAATCTGAATCCGGCGCAACGAATCGTGAGGATTCTTGTACAGCGTAAACAGATCATCCAGTATTTTTTTCAGCGTTCGGTTGCCTTTGAAATGGCGGCTGGGCAACGTGAGCAACGCCTGGGTCAGCGCCGATGCGTCCGAAGCCGCGAAGTCCAGAAATGGCCCCTCCGTGGGCACCTTGATAATGAGCCAGTACAAAGCCCCTTTCTCTTCGGGATGGTGGGCAGTACCGTGCAACTCGCCGGGGAAGGTGACGAACACATCCCCTCCTTTCACGTAAAACTCCTGCCCGTCTACCGCATAGACCTGCAATCCCTTTTCGCAGTAACAGATTTCCATCATCCCTTCGTGAGCGTGCTCGGGCAGGCCACTCTGTGCGTGCGTGTAGCGATAGCGACCAAGTCGGTGCACGTCGGTGATATTAAATGCATCGAGCTGGATAATGGTGCGCTCGGCCGTCGAGCGGTTTTCGAAATCATCCATGTATGAAATTGTATGTTCCTACTATAGCGAAAGACAAACCTCTGCCCGATCGCTACTTTTGACTAAACTATTTGCCCCGAGACGAAAAATACAAAATATACTTATAGAACCCGCTCATGACTACTCCGCTCTTAACGCCCGAACAGGTCCAGTTTTTCCGTGAGAACGGCTATCTGATTGTCTACAACCTGGTTTCTCCCGAAGAAGTAGAACAATACAAAGCCATTTACGATGATTTTTTATCGGGACGGATTGACGCCGGGCTGAACCGCTCGGATCTGGGAGCAGGAATTGGGACAAACACCGGCAAAGAAAACATCACCCAGATCATGTGGCCCAGCGATTTTGTACCGCAAGTTCTGGACATGCCGTTTCACCAGCGCGCTACGGCCATTTGCAAAGAACTGCTCGGCGATGACTCCGAAATGGACTTCGACATGCTGATCGATAAGGCCCCCCACACGGATACGATTACGCCCTGGCACCAGGACGAAGCCTATTGGCTCAACGTACCCGATAAACGGGCGGCTACCTGCTGGCTGGCCCTCGACGATGCCAAAGTCGACAACGGTTGCATGTGGTTCGTGCCCGGCTCCAACCTGAACGAAGTGCGGGCGCATCGCTTTGCCGGGGCCAAAGGCGGGGCGCTCATGTGCGATGCGACCGAAGAAGAAGGCGTTCCGGTGGAATTGCCGACAGGTTCGTGTACCTTTCACGGGGGACGTACCCTGCATTACAGCCGGGGGAATTGCACTGACAACAAACGACGGGCGTTCATCATCAATTTTCGCCCCAAAGCGATGATCGAGCTGGAACGCGCCAATGGCTTCGATCATGGCCGCCAGAATGCCAGTGACCGAAAACTGAAAAACGAAGAGTTTGACAAAGGAAACTGATTCGTGTAAAACCGCCCGAATCTTTTTATACCCCACTAAACCAATGACTGTTTCTTACCTTGACCTTTCGACTATTCATAAACGCGTTACGGATTTGTTCCATTGGCCGGAAACCGCATCCGACTGGGATCAATATCGGCTGACAGATGATCAGATTAGCCACTATCAGGAATACGGCTACGTCAGTAACATCAAATTTTTCGATGCCCACCAGGTTGACGAGTTGACTCGTGAATTGCAGGGAATCGTTGATCCGGCGCATCCGGGTAATGCATTTTTCCATGAGTTTTACGCCAACGAGTCTTCTGATCCGAATGCAACACTATTTCATGCGCTGGGTGCCTGGCGAATCACCCCCGGTTTCCACGACATTCTCTGGAATCCGGCGTTTGTGATGGCGGCCAGTCAGTTGCTGGACGAACGTGCGGTACGTTTCTGGCACGATCAATTGTTCTATAAACCGGCGTTACACGGGGGCGTAGTGGCCTGGCACCAGGATTATTCGTACTGGACCCGCACGATTCCGATGCACCACCTGACCTGCTGGATCGGCCTGGACGATTCCACCACGCGCAACGGTTGTCTGTATTACGTGCCGGGCAGCCACCGGTGGGGATTGCTCGATAAGCCGGAGCTGGCGGGTGACATGAACGGTCTGGACCAGTACCTGACGCCCCAGCAAAAAGCGGAATTCAAACCCGTACCGATTGAATTAAAGCGGGGTTACGGCACCTTCCATCACCCCCTGCTGGTACACGGTTCGTACGAAAATAAGTCAGAGCGTATGCGCCGGGCGGTTGTCCTGAACGTATTCGCCGACGGTACGTTGTCCGACACCGATAACGCCTTGATGCCAGGGGCTATACCGATTCCGAAAGGCACCCAAATGAGCGGCCAATTTCATCCGTTGTTGTTTGACCCTTTAACAGACGTAGCATGAAGATTCTTTTTTTCTGCACAACCTGGGGACAAAAACAATCGGGCTGGACTGATTTTTTTCGCCAGGTCAAAGCCGCTGGCTACGATGGCGTTGAAACGGGATTGCCGCCCGAACAGGAAGCCGACGAGTTTGTCGCTGGACTTGAACGACATAGCCTTGCGTTCATTGGACAGCACTGGGAAACGGCAACGTCGGATTTTGACGCGCATGTACGATCGTACGAACAAGTCCTGAGCAAGCTGGCTGCGATGCGTCCCCTACTGATCAACTCGCATACGGGCAAAGATTATTTCCGGTTCGAGCAAAACCGTCGGCTGATCAACCTGGCGGCCACCATCGAGGCTGATTCCGGCGTACCGATCACGCACGAAACACACCGGGGCCGGTTTGCCTTTGCCGCGCACGTAACAGCTGATTACATACAGGCTATACCCAATTTGAAACTGACGCTGGACATTTCGCACTGGTGTACCGTAGCCGAAAGTTTACTGCAAGACCAGCCGGAAGCCGTGGATGTAGCCATCGCCCATACGGCGCATATCCACGCCCGGATCGGTTTTGAACAGGGGCCGCAGGTTTTCGATCCAATGGACGAAACGAGTAGAGATGCGCTCAATTTTCATTTGCAATGCTGGGACAAAATCATTCATCAGCAAAAAGAGCGGGGCACTACGCAGATGACGATTACCACCGAGTTTGGCCCGTCGCCCTACATGCCGGGGCGACAACCCGCCGTTAATCAATGGGCGTACAACGTCCAAATGCTACGGCTGCTAAACGAACGATACACCGACTAACTTGATATGAACGGTAAAGACTACAGAACCTCAGGCACGGATCGGGTTTACAAAACTC
Organism: Spirosoma humi; assembly: GCF_054776575.1. Lineage (NCBI taxonomy): Bacteria > Pseudomonadati > Bacteroidota > Cytophagia > Cytophagales > Cytophagaceae > Spirosoma > Spirosoma humi. The sequence continues at coordinate 543,713 of NZ_BAAHBR010000003.1, read as the reverse complement.
TCCGGTTGTTTTCAGGACAAGACAATGGTTATTATTGCAGAACTTTACAATAGGTTATACCCTTTAGTCACTTGTGCTGACCGTCTACCCAACTGATGAAAAAAAAGGAATTACAGGGAGTTAAGGAAATAGCCCGACGAGCTAACGTAGCGATTGCCACCGTTGACCGGGTGATTCATAACCGGACTGGCGTTTCAGCTAAAACACGGGAGAAAATCAACAAAATCATTGCTGAGCTTAACTACCAGCCAAACCTGTTAGCCCGACGACTAGCGTCGGGAAAGATTATCTCAATTGCTGTTTTAATTCCTTCTGTCACTGAGGAGACAGATTTTTGGGAGGCTCCTTTACAAGGCATCCGGCAGGCCGAAGCCGAAATTAGATCGTATGGAATCAATGTAAATCTGTTCTTTTTTGAACTAAATGACCCTGACTCCTTTATTACACAGACAAATCGAATTCTGGATTCCCACATCGATGGTGTTGTCTTAGCCCCTTCATTTGTTGATGAAGCTCAGGAATTCACCACTGCCTGTCAGGCAAAAGGTATCCCCTTTATTTTTATAGACGCCGATATACCGAGCCAACAAAGCCTGTCTTATATCGGGCCACCTTTATTTGAAAGTGGTTATCTGGCCGGAAAACTAAGCACATACAAACTTCAGGAAACCAGTAAACTGCTGGTTGTCAATATTGCTACGTCGATAGATAGCTTTACGTACAAGCAGATTGAGAGCGGTTTCAGAACTTATTTTTCGGATCATAAACTGACGTATCCAATTCTGCGAGCCGATATTCAACAAACTGATTTTTCGTCTATTGCGAACCACCTTCAACAGGTATTTGATGCGCACACCGGCATTGATGCGGTTTTCGTTAGTAATTCCAGAGTGTTCTCGGTAGCTCGCTTTCTAGCTAGTCGGCAGTCCATTCAAAAGCCTCTCTTGATTGGCTATGATTTTGTAAACGAAAACATCCGCTTTTTAACCAGCGGAATCATCGATTTTCTAATCTGCCACCAACCCAAAGATCAGGGCTACCGCAGTATAATGGCGCTGTATCAACATCTGGTTCTATCAATTCCCGTCGCCAAAGAATACTACATGCCAATCGATATTGTCACTCGGGAGAATCAGGCTTTTTATCGAAACTAGTTCACTAGACAATAGATCATTTCACCAGGTCGTACATACCCAAAATTTTAACCAAGTTTTTTCTTAATTCCCTTCAAGCTTAAAATTGTTTGTATATTTACGGGTACGTACCCGCAAATCGAGTGATTTCCTAAAAACACCCCTTTTTATCTGTGATAACTGGGGCAACAACCCGCCGTTAATCAATGGGCGTATAACGTCCAGATGCTGCGTCTGCTAAACGAACGATACACCGACTAACTTGATACGAATGGTAGAGACAACCCAAACCCGGACACGCATTGGTACTTATCGCTGGTTTATCTGCGCCATGCTGTTTGCCGCGACCACCATCAATTACCTGGACCGGCAAATTCTGGGCTTATTAAAACCGACCCTGGAGAAAATTTTCAGCTGGACAGAATCCGATTACAGCTACATCGTCATGGCCTTTACGGCAACGTACGCCTTTGGTCAGTTGCTCTATGGGCGCGTCATTGACCGCATCGGCACCCGATTGGGTTACCTTATTTCGGTGAGTGTCTGGAGCATCGCAGCCATTCTGCACGCGTTCGTCCGTACGACATTTGGTTTTGGTCTGGTGCGGGCCTTGCTGGGCGTCGGCGAATCGGGGAACTATCCGGGCGGGGTGAAAACGGTGGCCGAGTGGTTCCCCAAAAAAGAACGGGCGCTGGCCATCGGGATTTTCGATTCGGGCTCCAACATTGGTGCCTGCGTTGGTCCGATTCTGGTGCCTTTTATCCTGGCGATGTACGGCTGGCAAATCGCGTTTATCATTACGGGTTCGCTGGGGTTTATCTGGCTGCTGGTCTGGCTGTTCGTTTACGACGTTCCGGCCCGGCAAAAACGGCTGACCCGGGCCGAATACGACTACATTCACAGCGATAACGAAGTAGAAGACGTTTCAACCGGCAGCGTATCCTGGGGGAAACTGCTCCGGCTACGGCAAACCTGGACGTTCATTGCCGGTAAATTTTTCACCGATCCCATCTGGTATTTTTTCCTGTTCTGGCTCCCCGCTTATTTCAATGCCTCGTTCCACCTCGACCTGAAAAAGCCCAGTCTACCCCTGGTGATCGTTTACACAGGTACCATGATTGGCAGCATTGGTGGGGGCTATCTGTCGTCGTGGCTGATTCAGAAAGGATGGCCCGTTTACAAAGCCCGCAAGATGGCGCTGCTCGTATCGGCCATTGCCGTCGTCCCCATTCTGATTACCCGCTACACGACCGACATGTGGGTGGTGGTTTCGCTGATCAGTCTGTCCGTAGCTGCCAATCAGGCCTGGAGCGCCAACATCTTTACCATCGTGTCGGATATGTTTCCCAAACGGGCCGTGAGTTCCGTGGTGGGACTAGGTGGTATGGCCGGGGCCGTTGGTGGCGTCCTGTTCGAAAGCCTTATTGGCTACATTCTGGACGTATTCAAAGCCTCGGGCAATATCGTGGTGGGCTATAACATCATTTTTCTGGTTTGCGGCAGTTCGTTTCTGCTGGCCTGGCTAGTCATCCACTGGCTCACCCCGAAAATGGAGCCGGTCAACCTGTAGATGCCTCGCTAACCACGGATCAATCCGACTGAACAGACCCCATTCTAACGCCCGCTAATCGAAGCCCGACATGGAAAATAACCTCACCATTCCGCAGACCACCACCGGTAGCTATACGCGACAGGTGATGATTATCGGCTTCTTCTTTTTCACCTTCGGCTTCGTCACCTGGGTCAACGGAACGCTCATTCCGTACCTGCGCATTGCCTGTGAACTGGAAGAGTGGCAGGCTTATCTGGTCACCTTCGCGTTTTACATTTCGTATACGGTCATGGCGCTGCCGTCCAGCCGGATTTTGCAGGCAACGGGTATCATCCGGGGCATGCAGATCGGCCTGCTCATTATGGCTTTTGGCTGCCTGTTGTTCGTTCCGGCGGCACTGCTCCGAACGTATCCGTTGTTTCTGACCGGTCTGTTTGTCGTTGGAGCCGGCACGACCTTGCTTCAGACCGCCGTTAACCCCTACATTACCCGACTCGGTTCTCCCGAACGGGCCGCCCAGCGCATCAGCATTATGGGCATCTGCAACAAGTTTGCCGGTATTCTGGCCCCGTTGATCTTAGGCGCTATTATTCTGAACGATTCCGACGGCCTACTCCAGGAACTCGCTCAGTTGAACCCGACCGACCGAGCCGCCCGACTGGACGAACTGGCCCGCGCGGTCATCGATCCGTACCTGGTTCTGACGGTACTCCTCGTCGGCATTGCGTTTGCGCTGAAATTCGCCCACCTCCCCGAAATTGAACTCCCCGACGCTACGACGAATCAGCCATTACCCGCGATCAGCAGTCGCCAGAAAAAGGAATTTGCAGCTGGATTTATGGCTATTTTCGGAACGGTAGCCGTCGAGGTGATTGCGGGCGACACGATCAGCAACTACGGTATCTATCAGGGCGTTCCACTGAACACGGCCAAAGAGCTAACGTCCTACACCTTGGCCGCGATGCTGGCGGGCTACGTATTCGGAGCGCTGTTTATTCCCCGGCTGATCACCCAGGGCAAAGCGTTTTTGTACTCGTCCATGCTGGGCTGCATCCTGATTTGTCTGGCCGTGTTCATGCCCGGACAAACCTCCATTGCGTTCATCGCGCTGCTGGGCCTGGCCAACGCGCTGTTGTGGCCCGCCGTCTGGCCGCTGGCTTTACATGGATTGTCGGGGCGGCTCTTGAATCTGGGATCGGCGATCCTGATCATGGGGATTGCGGGCGGGGCCATTTTGCCGCTGGTGTACGGTTGGCTGGCGCAACTAACCAACAACCAACTAGCCTACCTGCTGCTGGTGCCCTGCTATCTGTACAACATCTATTATTACGTCTCACGAAGCCGGATGATCAATGCTTCGCCAAACCCGGCCAGTCTATGAAACAGTTTCTGCTTAGTACACTCGTTGCCCTCGCTACAGTGGCCCATGCAGCCGATGTCAACGTAGTATCGTTCGGTGCCAAAGGCGATGGCAAAACCGACAATACCGTCGCCATCCAGAAAACCGTAGACGCCTGTGCGAAATCGGGGGGCGGTTTGGTGATGTTTCCCGCGGGTAATTTCCTGACTGGCACCATTCAGCTCAGGAGTCATGTCGTGCTTCACCTGTCGGCGGGTTGTCAGATTACGGGTACGACCGTGTTGGCAAAATACCCCTACCAGCAGCATGGGGTCAAGTTTTACGGGGCCGAGTGGGCCAGGCAAAGTTTGATCTACGCCCATCAGGTGGAGGATGTAGGCATTGAGGGTTACGGCACCATCGACGGACAGGGGGCCAGTTTTGCGACCACGACGCTCAAAAAGCCCGACCGGTACCGGAACCGGCCTTATCTGTTGTGGTTCATTGCGTGCAAAAAAGTCCGGGTGAGTGGGGTCAATCTGCGCAATTCGGCTTTCTGGATGCAGCACTACCTGGGGTGTGAGGACGTGAGCATCAATGGCATCAGCATCTGGAACCACTCTAACAAAAACAACGACATGATCGATATCGATGGCTCGCGAAACGTGACCATCCAGAATATCAAAGGCGATTCGGACGATGATGGGCTGACACTGAAAAGCACGTCTCCCCTGATCTCGGAAAATGTAACGGTGATGAACTGCGTACTAAGCAGCCATTGCAACGCGCTGAAGCTGGGCACCGAATCGACGGGGGGTTTTCGGAACGTAGTGATTACGAATTGCGTCATCAAGCCCTCGGCGCAGAAAGCCACCATTTACGGAAAACCGGCGGGCATCAGCGGGATTGCCCTCGAAATGGTGGATGGGGGCGTTATGGAAAACATATCCATCAGCAACATCATCGTGGAAGGTCCCGAAGTGCCCATCTTCATTCGGTTAGGCAACCGGGCGCGCAGGTACGACGAACAGGCTTCGGCACCGGGGCTTGGGCGGGTGCGTAACATTCGCCTGTCGGGCATCACAGCTACGGGTAGCGGCAAAACAGGCTGTTCCATTACGGGCATCGAAACCGCCAAACTGCGGGAGATCAGCCTGAACGACATCACCATCGACGTTGCGGGCGGGGGCGAAGCAGGCGATATGACCAAATCAGTCCCTAAACTGGACGATCTGTATCCCGAAGCAACGATGTTCGGTACGTTACCCGCCTACGGTTTTTACATCGCCCACGCCGAAAACGTCCAGCTTAGCAACATTCGCTTTACCTGCCTGAACCCCGACAACCGACCGGCTCTGGCACTCGACGACGTAACGGATTTCACGCTGGACCGACTCACCCTGCCCACGACGGCAGAGGCCGGGGCTGCGGTGTACGTAGCGGGCGATAGCCGGGGAACCATCCGCCACAGTACGGCCTCCGGCCCGGCAAAAAGCTTCCTGGCCAAATCGGGAAATCAGACGCAGGTGAAGCTGATCGAGAACGACCATCCGCAGATCCGGATCCCGGAAACAACGATCCAATGAAACGAGCCATGATCCTTTTACTGGGACTACTGATCGGTTTCGTACTGACGCCGGGAATAGCCATGACCGTTCCGGTGCTGCCGTATCCGCAACAGGTTACGGCAGGCAAGCCGATGCGGTTGCTTCCTTCAACGCTCACGTTCGCAGGAACTGGTGTTGAATCGGGCATCGTGAGTCGACTTACGGCAAACTGGCAGCTTCTGAAAAATGAGCAGCCTGCCAGAGGTGCTACTCAAACCGTAACCCTTATTTTATCCGGCAAATCAGCCAAAACAAACGCATTAGCCGAATCGTACGTACCCGGCTGGTCGGCGAAAGTCGGTCCCGAAGGCTACATACTGGTGCTGAATGCCAGGCAGAAATTGATTGCGGCCAACACCGAAACCGGACTTTTCTACGGATTGCAATCGCTGAAACAACTCACCCGCGCGGGCTGGCATCAGGAACTGGTCATTACGGACTGGCCATCGTTTCCTGATCGGGGCATTTACGACGACATCAGCCGGGGTCCAACGCCCAAGGTCAGCACCATCAAAAAGCAGATCGAACGGCTGGCGGAGTTGAAATTTAACTCACTCTCGTTCTACATCGAGCACGTGGTTCAGCCCCGCTCCTACCCCGATTTTGCCCCCGCCGACGGAAAGTTAACGCTGGACGACATTCGGGAGCTATCGGCCTATGCCGCCAACTTTCACATGCAGTTGGTCGGCAGTTTTCAGTCGTTCGGGCACTTCGCCAACATTCTGTCGCAGCCGAACTACCAGTCGCTGGGCGAAACTTCCACGATGATTTCTCCGCTCAATCCGGAAGCGAAAACGTTTCTGGCGAGCGTCATCACGGAGTTGTGCGGGGCCTTCAATTCGCCCTATTTCAACGTCAACTGCGACGAAACCTTTGATCTAGGCAAAGGCAAATCCAAAGCCTATGTCGACAGCGTGGGCGTAGCGAAATACTACGCCGACCACATCCTGTTTCTGTACGACGTGCTGAAAAAACAGAACAAACAACTCATGATGTGGGGCGACATTGCGCTGCAACACGAAGAGATTCTGGACCGGCTGCCCAAAGACATCATTTACCTCACCTGGGAGTACGGCGACCAGAAATCGTACGATACGTGGATACAACCCTTCGTCAGGCGGGGGCTAAAATTCATCGTTTGCCCGGGCATCGTCAACTCCAACCGGCTGTTTCCCGACCTGGTCATGGCCAAAGGGAACATCAGCGGTTTCCTGAAAGCCGGTAAGCAGGCGGGCACGTCGGGGGTGCTAACAACCATCTGGGACGAGGGGCCGATGTGCTTTTTCCACAGCGACTGGTACGGCGTGTACACAGCTGCCGAAAAAAGCTGGAACGTCGATCAGGCCGGGACGGAGTCCTTCAACGAACGCTACGAACGGAATGCGTATGGAACGAGCAACGGGAATTACGTGAAAGCCCTCTTTACCCTGATGGAGCTTCGGAGTATTCCGCTGACCTACAACCTGGCCGAGCAAATCTGGCTGCAAAAGCTCCTGCCGGATAGCGGCAAGCGATTGATTCTCAATAATCAGGACGTACCGAAAGTCCAGGCGATTGTCAACAAGGGGTTAACGTACGCCAATGCCGCCGAGCCAAAAGCCAATCCTACCGATGGGCAGTTTCTGCAATTCACGCTGCGTCAATATCAGCTATTGATGGACTCCCGATTGGTATTGGCCCAGGCCGCCGATACGTATCGAACGGCCCAAAGCCAGCACAATGCCGCAAGCTTATCCATTATCATTGAGGCCATTTCAGGCTTGCAGGCCAGGTATCTGGCCTTAAAAGAAACGTACCGCAGCTTGTGGGAAGCCGAAAATCAGCCCTACTATCTCGCCATCAATCTGAAAGGATTCGACACTAAAATTAACCAGTTGCAGCAGCTCAGCACCCGATTACAGACGCTCGTTTCGTCATCGACTAGCCTGCCTTCTGTTACGTCGATTGGGCTGGACATCAAAGCCAGCAACGCCTTCTACTTCCAGAACTGGCTTCTGACAGGGCCGTTTAAAACGTCTGCTACACCCCCTTTTCTGTATTCCGAAGACCCTGCCTACAACAAACCACCCAAGCCCGGCGACATGGCCCAATTCGGGGGCAAAACCTACCGTTGGATGAAATACATCTCGCAGGAGGGCGGTATCATCGATCTGGGTGATTACTACAAAACCACGTCAGATGCGGTAGCCTATGCCTACTGTTCCATCACGACTGATAGCGCTCAGACCGTTACGGCGCTGCTGAGCAGCCAGGCGGGTGAGCTATTTGTAAACGGCGTTCAGATGAAGGCAACCGGATCGGCCAACCAGGACGAGACGCCGTTCGCCATAAACCTGACCAAAGGCGTCAACCACATCCTGCTCAAACTGCCCGCTTCGTCTTCCTGGACGTTCACTTTTCGACTGGATACCCCGAAACCCATTACCAATCATAAACACAAGTATTCTTTAAATGCCAAAACCTCCGTTCATGAAGCCGATTAATCGACTCGTTAGTATAGCGGCCTGGGGTATCCTGGGCCTGCTATCAAGTGCCCATGCTCAGGTGAAGAAAGAGGTCGCCGTGAAGGCCATAAACGATATGGCGACCTACATATCGACCACTATGCTCGATGAACAGGGAAAGTCGCGCTGTGACTATAACCTGACCGAAGGCAAATGGTACCCTTATGAAGTGCCCTGGCATACCGGTCAGGCGGTGTACGCAATGCTGGCAGCTTACAAGCAAACCAAAAACCCGAAGTGGCTGGCGACGGCCCGTAAAGCGGGCGACTACTGGATCAGTCTGCAAATCAAAGACCACCCCAAACTGAAAGGCATGCTGGGCGCGGTTCACGGCGACGCCATCGGCGATTCGACCATCGTGTTTGCGACGATTTCGGACGGTACGCCCGGCATTTATGAATTGACCCGCGTAACCGGCGACAAAAAATACGCGCAGGTAGCCACCACAGCCGCCGAGTGGATGCTGAAAAATATGTACTACCCCGAAAAAGGCGTTTGCTACGACGCCGTTGATCTGGGTACGGGTGTGGTCGAAAAAGAACGTAGCGAATTCTGGAAGAATAAAAAGGAGCAGTCGCTCTACGACGTTTCGCGGCCCAACATTGAAGGGTGGATTTTTCTGGATGCCTACGATTTCAACAAAAATAAAGCGCTGTTAGACGCCCACATCAACCTGGCAAACAAGCTTGTCGAGCTGGAAGAAAATGGGTTATGGATGCAGTTCACCCCGAATACAAAAGAAGAAAACTCGTTTCATCCACGATTTAACCTTTGGTATGCCGAGTCGCTGATTCACACCTGGCAGAAAACCGGCGACAAGAAATACCTGGAAGCCGCTGCCGCTACGGCCCGTACCTACGCCAAAGCCCAGCAAAAAGACGGCACCATCTACTACGTCAATTATACCGATGGCAAGGCTCCCGACCGCAGTTCCATCACGGGTTCGGCGGTGGCGATGGCCGGTATCGTCTGGATCGAATTGGCCAAGGCCGGGTATAAGGAATTCCTGCCCCATATCGAGAAATCGGCAACCTGGATTATCCAAAATCGGTACAGCATGGATCACCCCGACAAAAACCTGCGCGGGGCCATTCTGGAAACCCGGATGCGCGGTCGTAAGGATAAAATCTGGCTCGTCAACCGGGACATCGGCACCAGCTTCTCGATCCGTTTCCTGGCCGACTATCTGAATTTTAAGGGTAATAACTAACGAACCCGCCGAACGTATTTCCTCCCACTTTCTATAAAACCGTATTGACTATGAGACATTCTACTGTTCATTTACTCCGGTTATCCTGTCTGATTATCCTGCTTTTCGTCATCAATGTAGTATCGGCCACGGCGCAGACCAAAGGAATCGTTCGTGGTAAAATCATGGACGAACTGGGTGGTGCCCTGCCGGGTGCCTCCATTCGAATCAAAGGCACGACGCAGGGTACCGTCACCAACCTGACCGGCGATTATACCCTCAGCGACATTACGCCCGGCACGGTCAATCTGGAAGTTTCTTACATGGGTTTCAAACCGTACGATCAGCCGGTTTCGGTTACCACGGGCGAAACAACCGTGCATAACATTACGCTAACCAGCGCCACCAACATGCTGAAAGGCGTAACGGTTACGGGGATTATGGAAGGGCAGCAAAAGGCGCTGAACCAGCAACGGAATGCCGATAACTTTAAACAGATCGTATCCGCCGACCTGATGGGTCGCTTCCCGGATCTGAACGTAGCGGAATCGTTGCAGCGGCTCCCCGGCGTAACGATTGGCCGCGAACAGAACGAAGGATCGACGGTACAGCTGCGCGGTACGCCGGGCAACTACACCAACATTAACATGAACGGCGAACAGATCATGGGAACGCAGGAACAGGGGCAACGGAACGCCCAGCTTGACCTGATTCCGGCCAACGTGCTGTCATCGATGGAAGTGGTGAAAACCCTGACGCCCGACCTGGACGGCGACGCCATTGCCGGGGCCATCAACATGAAAACGCCGACAGCCGTTAGTCTGAAACCCCGTATTTCCGTCGATCTGGCGGCTGGCTACAACAAGCTGCGCGATAAGGCGAATGGCATCGTCAACCTGAGCTATAACCAGCGTTTTTTACAGACCGATAAAAGTCCGAACGGCAAATTAGGCCTGGCCCTGTATGGCAGTTATTACCGCACCAACAATGGCTACGACGAGATCAACGCGCAGGTATGGCAATCGAAAGATTTTAATGATGACCAGGGTTCGATTCTGTTCCCGACCGACATCCGGATCATTCACCTGAACAACCTGCGGACACGTAAGGGTCTTACCGCCACGATTGATTATAGCTTTAACCCAACGGCGTCGATTGTCTTCAACGCTACGTATACCAATCTGGATAACGACGCAGAACGCTACCGCAAACGGACGCGGATGCAGACGGCCAACACCACCCGTAACAGCGAGGGGATCTACACCACGACGCGGGGCCGGGGCTACAATGAGTACCTGAATCGCAGCATTAACAACGGCAACTTTAACATGAGCCTGGAAGGCGAAAAACAGTTTAGCCGGTTGAAGCTAGACGGTGGGTTATTCTATACCAAATCGTTACTCGAACAGATGGCCAATACGTACAATTACATCACCGGTAACGTCCCATTGACAATCGCTCAGATAGCGGGCGATTACATTCAGGCCACCGGCTCAACGGACGCCAAGAACAACGCTTCGCTGTATACATACAACACCATCGAAGCCAATAACTACAACAGCGAGGGCACCAACTTCGTGGCCCGCCTGAATGGTACGTATAACTACAAGATTGGTGCTAACGACGCGTATGTCAAAGCCGGTGTCAAGATGAAACGGATGCATAACAAACGGTATCGGCCCAGCTACAGCACATCTACGTACAACGGCCCGGCTGCCACGGGTAACCTGACCAACTTTCTGGGCGCTGCCGAGCTGGACGATCAATTGCTCGACAACAACCTTACGTTTGGCCGGGCCGTGGACGGCGATGCGACCGCCAGTTTTCCGATCAATAACCCCAATTATTTCCCCACCAGCGCGGCACTCAATCAGGTAGCCATTGACACGTATTTCTACGACGCCGAGGAGAACGTAACATCCGGCTACGTCATGAACCGGATTCAGTTTAAAAAGGCCATGCTGTTGGGTGGACTGCGCGTAGAACAAACGGGGGTTAATTACAATGCGAGGCTGGTCAATCAGGATGCGCAGGGCAATTTAACCTCATCGGTACCCACCAATTCGGTATACAGCTATACGAAGTTTCTGCCCAACCTACAGGCGAAATACGACGTAGCGCCCAACACCATTGCGCGGGGTGCCCTGTCGTTCGGCTATTCCCGGCCGAACTTCAACGAACTTGTTCCGAGCCGGGTTGTCAGCATCCTGAACGCTACGTTGACCGACGGCAACCCGGATCTGCAACCCGCATCCACCACGAACTACGACATCTCGTTCGAGCATTACCTGAAAAATCTGGGGATTCTGTCGGTGGGTGGTTTTTATAAGCACATCACGAACTTCCAGTACAACAGCGTCGTCACGCTGACGGGATCGGAGTTTCCGGGGGCCAGCAACTACCTCAACTACCAGTATTACAAAACCTACAATGGCGACGTAGCGACCGTGTATGGCCTTGAGCTAAACGCCCAGACGAACCTCACGTTTTTGCCTGGTTTCCTGAAAGGAATTTCGCTCTACGCCAACTATACGTACGTTTATTCCCGGGCCGATGCGCAGTTGCGGAAAGGTCTTCGCTTGCCGGGTCAGGCCGACCACACCGCAAACGGCTCTCTGTCGTACACCTACAAAGGGTTCACCGTACAGGGCAACGTCAACTACAATGGAGCTTACACGGTTTTCCTCGGGGCTAACGATGCCAACGACGTCATTCGCGCCGAACGCGTTCAGCTGGACGCGAATGCTTCGTATCGAATCACGAAAAACCTGACGGTTTACGCCGAAGGGACCAACCTGCTCAACTCTCCCCAAACGGATTACCTGGGCGTCCGGTCGCGCATATACGCCAAACAATTTTATGATTACACCGGCCGGGCCGGCATCAAGTATCGTTTCTAATGGACTGATGGTCCAGCGTTTTTTGTCATTCTTCTTTTTCATTCCATGCAGCAATTAACTGTAGACAAACTTTCCGTTATCATTTTTCCGAATCGCCAGCAAATGGGTCAGGCGGCCGCCACGGATGCGGCCGCCTGCATCCGGCAACTTATCACGGAAAAGGACGAGGTCAATATGGTCTTTGCGGCCGCTGCGTCGCAGAACGAATTCCTGGACGCGCTCGTCGCTGAACCAGACATTGACTGGTCCCGGATCAATGCGTTTCACATGGACGAATACACCGGCTTATCCCGATTTCATCCGCAACGGTTTGGCAACTTCCTATATGGAAAAATCTTTGGTAAAGTACCTTTCAAGAACGTATTTTACCTGAACGCAACGGGTCAGGACAATCCGGACGAATGCGACCGGTATAGCGCGTTGCTGGAAGAGCACAAGACGGACATTACCTGTATGGGCATCGGCGAAAACACGCACCTGGCGTTCAACGACCCGCATGTAGCGGATTTCAATGATCCACATCTGGTTAAAATCATCGACCTCGACGAGCCGTGTAAGCAACAGCAGGTCAACGACGGCTGCTTCCCATCGGTCAGCGACGTTCCGCCCTTAGCGTATACCCTCACGATACCTGCTTTGCTCCGGGCACGGTATATTTTCTGTATGGTACCGGGGACAAATAAAGCCCCGGCCATTAACCACACGTTAACCGAGCCCATCACGGAAACGTACCCCTCGACCATACTCCGTACCCACCCGAATGCCCGACTATACCTGGACGCGGACAGTGCCGCCCAGATTTCAGAGGCCAGTAACCCATAGATGAGCTTATCCCGTCGTCTCTCATTTATGGCTACCAGCGTCTTTCTGCTGACCCGTCGTAGTTCCAGACTACTGCTTTGGCTACTGGGTATGGGTCTGCTTTGTCTGGCCACGCGACTGAACGCTCAGGTAGTTTCGCCCCGCGCGCTGTACGCCGAGGTGTTACTCGATATGACCAAAGCGTTGGTGGAGCGGCAAAACAAACACAGTGGCCATCCCGACCACGGCGGTATCTGGTGCGCGGACGGGAAACTATACCACACCCGGGCGGCCGAAGCGATGTATCCATTTGCCGTGGCCTACACCATCACGCAGCAGAAGGTCTATTTACAGGCAGCCATTCGGGCGGGGAACTGGCTGATCCGGCAGCAGCAGCCGGACGGCAGTTGGAAAGAAACCCCCGAAGCGTGGACCGGGACAACGACAGATCAATTACTGATGATGTTGCTCACATACCCGTACGTGCAGTCATCGCTCAGGGAAGCCGAAAAAAAGAACTGGCAATCAGCCATGCGAAAGGCCGCCGACTATCTGAACCGGGTGATGAGCCCCCGCTTTGCCAGTATCAACTACGTAGCCACAACAAGCGCCACCCTGGCCAAAGCCGGGATTTTCTTCAACGAACCGGCCTATCTGACAAAAGCGCGCCAGTTGGCTCACCTTACGGTAGCTAAAATGGACGAGGATGGCTTCATCAACGGGGAGGGCGGTCGCAGCTTCGGGCAAAAAATGGGCGTTGATCTGGGCTACGATATGGAAATGTCGCTATGGGGACTGGGGTATTACGCCCGCCTGACAAAGGATGACGTAGTGAACGAGGCCGTACAATTGGCCCTAAAAAAACACCTGAATTTCATGTACCCCGATGGGTCGATGGATGGTTCATGGGGCATTCGCTCCAACAAATGGACTACGTATGGCAGCGCAACATCGGACGGCTGCGTTGCCTTGTTCGCGATGCACGCAGACGAAGATCCAGCGTATAGTACGGCCTCCCTGCTGAATCTGAGATACATCCAATCCTGCACCCGACAGGGCATCCTGGGGTATGGGCCGCAACACGCCGAGATTTTTGGCCGCGAGATGTGCATTTACCCTACGTTTACCAAAGCGAAGAACATTGCCTTTGCGTGGGAGTTGGACAGTGCTTCGCACCGAACGCTTGCGCCTTTGCCTACACAGTTAACGGGCTGGACCCATTACTACCCAACGTTGAATATCGCGCAAGTACGAACGAAATTATGGATGGCCACCATCACGGGTTACAATTATAAAGACTATGCCGCCCGCTCAAAAAGCAAGTACATGCACCGGCCAGCGGGCGGAGTCATATCGAATCTGTGGGTACAGGATTACGGCTTTTTACAGGCGTCCAGCCAAACCGTTTATTCGCGTCCGGAGCCGATGTCATTCCCCGACGCACCCGACCTACTCCCCCTCACGCCCCGGATCGAGTATACCGACAGCAGTGGTTATTTCACAAATTTATACAATTTCGATTGCCAGTTAACGGTCGATACGTCCCAGCGAGCAACACCCCGCATTTCGGTCCGGGGCGAACTTTGTGAGAAAGACTGGATGGCGGGAAGCGTATCCTATCACATGACGTATCAGTTTACGGATACGTCGCTGACAAAAACGATTCAGCTACGGTATCACGATGGGCAGCCCGTTATCAACATCATTGAGCCGTTCATTCAGTATCCGGACGCCCGTTTTGTCCAGACGGATTCCAATACGGTATTGATTACGGCTAAGAACAAACGGTTCGAGTTCAAAGTACACTCCGCTAATACGTTAATAACACTTGGCACCAACGCCGACCGCTATGGGTGGCCCTATCCGGCCCTGAAAGCCTATCCCATTACACTGACCGTTCAGCCCCCAACGTCAGGCTGGTCAACGACGGTTGAATATCAGGTCCGTTTGCTTCCCTGACAGCTGCTTAAACTGATACGCGATTGATACATTGACCATACATCATCAACATTCCCAAAAATCGCTCCTACTTGAGACGAACAAGACAACTTTCTGTCTGTTTCAAAACTGGGCCGTTTATCAGTAAGCACTGTTCATTACCAAGTTCAATCCTGCTTAGATATGATCTTAACAAAGGCACTACGATTGGATTGCTGCCGGTTAAGAAATCAGGAATTGAGTATCCGAAGAATGAAAAAGTTGACGTGGCTTGTTTATCTCCTCAAAAGCTGGTTTGGGTTGATGGGGTAGCGTCTTGGTGACAGCTAGCACCTTCTACTACAGAACATATTAGTCCAATGGAAATCGAAACGCATCAAATCAAAGACACTAAAATTGCCGAAGTCATTTCAGCAGGCATACTCATTAGAACCATTGAAGACGGTTCAGATTTGTTAGGCAATTTATACTACCAAGACTACGACAAGATCATTTTGCATCAGCAAACTATCACCCCGGAATTCTTTGATTTAAAAACCGGATTCGCTGGCGAACTTCTTCAAAAGTTTTCAAACTATCGGGTTCATCTGGCTATTGTGGGTGATTTTAGCCAGTATTCAGGTAAAAGCTTCAAGGCTTTTATGGTTGAGAGTAACAAAGGGGGACAAATTAATTTTGTTGGTTCCGTATCAGAGGCTTTATCCAAACTCTCCACTCACTAAACAAAATCTGATGGCTGATGCTGGTAGATGCATTTGGGTCGCCAGAAGTTGCCTCCTCCAGTAGGGCGTATTTGAAGAATCAATATAAGCAAATTTGGGCAAGAATCCTGACAAATTTGTCCCAATATTTGATCAAAACTAAAGCCTTAGTTGCTTAACGTGTAAATCTGCCCCGTTGGAAGAAGGCCATAAACATCAAGACAACATCAGCTTTTTTTCTGCTTTCCGGCCACAACCTGTTTCTCGGCAATGGCGGTGATCGCCGTCACGAGCCGGTCGAGATCTTTAGGTGTATGATACACATGGGGCGTTACCCGAACGCCGTGAATGTTTTCCCAATCGATGGGCGATGTATGAATCTTGTATTTACCCAGCAACTGACTTTCTACCTCCCCGGATTTCATACCGTCAATGGAAAACAGAGCAACGGCTCCGGCATATTCCGGCTTAAGCGATGTATGGATTTTTACCCCCGGTAGCTCCCGAACCCGCTCCATCCAGTAGTTTTTCAAGTAATGCGCCCGGGCAAACTTACGGGCGGTGCCGATGCCGTTGTGAAAATCAATAGCAGTGCCGATGGCCATCTCCGAGGCAAAGGAACGCGTACCTAAACTCTCGAATTTACGGATGTCGGTTCCGTCGGGTTCATTGTTCGAGAGCAGCGCCCATACGTTGCGGATCTTGTTCTGGCGAATGTACAACATACCACTGCCGAAGGGCGCACAAAGCCACTTATGGAGGCTGGTGGCGTAATAATCAGCCCCGAGGTCGGGAATTTTAAAGTCGAATAATGCGAAGGAGTGAGCCCCGTCGGCAATCACCTCAATGCCGCGCTTGTGCGCTTCGTCGGCAATTTTCCGAACGGGCAACACCTGCCCTACCCAGTTAACGACATGCGTGATATGCACCACCTTTGTCCGCGGGGTGAATGCCTTTACAAACTGCTCGACAAGGGCATCCTCGTTTTCGCTGGGCAAATCCAGGTTCAGGTAAACCAGCTTTACGCCATCCCGTTTTTCCCGCTGTTTCCAGGCGTTGAGCATGTTTGGATAATCCTGCCTGGTCAACACGACCTCGTCGCCGGCTTTCATGTTCAACCCGAAGATCACCGTATTGAGCCCTTCGGTCGCATTTCGGTTGATGGCGATTTCTTCGGCGGAGCAGCCTGCCAAATCGGCCAATTTCTCGCGCAGGGTTTCGCGCCCCTGATCCAGAATACGCCACATGTAATAGGATGGTGCTTCGTTGGCATACTGATAAAACCGAATATGTGCATCCTGCACCACTTTTGGCTGCGGGCAAACCCCGCCATTGTTGAGATTCAGTAACGTTGGCGAAACGGTATATTCCGATTTCACCCAGGCCCAAAAGTCCTCATCCTGCGCCCACTCGGCAGCCGATTTCAACACCCTATCGGCGGTTTCGAACGGACGAGCGTAAGCATCGGGCAGGAAGGACGGCAAGGTGAGCGCTCCGGTCAGGGCAGCTCCGGATTGTCGAAAAAAGGTTCGGCGAGACGTTGGCATAGTTTGGTCTGGAATTGAGGATGAGCGAGCTACAGTAAAGCTACTGATTTTCCTGACGTTACGCCTATCCCTGCTGAAAACGTCCCATTCGCCCTAGTTTATTTCCTACTCCTATTTCCCGGAGGCATCGCTGTTTCGAGGTAATTGATTCAACCGCTGGCTTACCATAAAAAACGTCCGACTTTTCAGCCGGACGTTTTGTTCTATCGTCGTGTTAAGGAAACTTCGGAAATTTACTAAAGTCGGGTTTCCGTTTTTCCAGGAAGGCGTCTTTTCCTTCTTTCGCTTCCTCGGATAAATAATAGAGCAGGGTGGCATCACCCGCCAGTTGCTGAATACCCGCCTGTCCGTCCAGTT
This sequence comes from Spirosoma humi, assembly GCF_054776575.1. Lineage (NCBI taxonomy): Bacteria > Pseudomonadati > Bacteroidota > Cytophagia > Cytophagales > Cytophagaceae > Spirosoma > Spirosoma humi. The sequence goes on along the minus strand of NZ_BAAHBR010000003.1, from coordinate 526,145 downwards.
CCGCATTGAACGATGCTTTGAGCATCCGCAGGGCTAGTGGACTTTTTTCGAGCATCTTGCGGCACCACGAAATGGTCACTTCTTCCAGCTCGTCGAGTGGCACAACTTTGTTGACCAATCCCATATCCAACGCTTCCTTGGCGTCATACTGGTCGCAGAGGAACCAGATTTCACGGGCTTTTTTCTGACCGACAACCCGCGCCAGATACGACGCCCCAAACCCACCATCGAACGAGCCCACTTTAGGGCCGGTCTGCCCAAAACGGGCGTTTTCGGCGGCAATACTCAAGTCACAAACGACGTGCAGGACATGCCCCCCTCCGATTGCATAACCGGCAACCATCGCCACTACCGGTTTTGGTATACGTCGAATCTGCATTTGCAGATCCAATACGTTCAAACGGGGCACTTTGTCCTGGCCAACATAGCCACCGTGCCCACGAACGGACTGATCGCCCCCCGAGCAAAAGGCTTCTCCGCCTTCGCCGGTCAGGATGATCACGCCCACGCGCTCGTCCTGCCGCGCCAGTTCCATCGCTTCCGACATTTCGGTGACCGTGAGGGGTGTAAAGGCATTGCGCTTGTGCGGCCGGTTGATACTGATTTTAGCTATACCGTCGTAATAGCTGAACAGAATTTCCTGGTATTCCTTTATCGTTTCCCAGGGGTAGTTGCTTTGCATAAATAAAGAGTGAAAGTGCGAAAGAGTGAATGAGCGAAAAAGCGGCCCTTTTAACACGCTCTTTCGCTCATTCACTCTTTCACTCATTAAAGGAAACTTCGTGATACTGCACGTCCCAGGTGTGGTCGGCCATCATCCGAACGGTGGCGAGGCAGCGTTCGAACGGGAACTTGCGGCCCCATTCGGTGGGGCCGATCATCGACAACAGATCGGTGCCGTTTTTGCGTTGATAGAAATAATAGGTATGCCCGACAACGGGTTCAAAACTCATCTGGGCGGAATAAATTCGCTCCGATACTTCGACCCGGTGTCGGATCGCCGTAGCCTGTTCGGCCAGCAACTGCATTTGCTTGTACAGCTGGCTCAGTTGCATATCCGTTTGCTCGCGCATGGCGGATACTGCCCGACCCGTGATTTTCCCCTTGTCTTCGGGCCGAATGACAGCGCCACCGGCCGTGTGCGCGTAGGCCAGCAGGCCCGGTGCTTCGGCAACTTTATCCGGCGAAATGGGATTGACGAATACTTTTGCTTCTTCCATAGTTCTTGATTGGGTAACCGCCCGGCAAACAGATTTGTTTGCTGTCGTTGAATGACAAAAAATAACGCATATTTACACCGTCAAACAGGCGAAACGCCACAAAAGTACGCTAAAACCGGTATGGAAACCACCCTTCACCCAATGGATAATGCGTTAATGCCACGCCACGAATTTTTTCGCCTTGTCGGCACCAGCATTGGCGCTATTCTGTTGTCGCGCTGCATGGCAGGCTGCGCTGGCATGGGAGACCCTGACCCTACGCCTGACCCCAGTCAGAAAGTTGATTTCACCCTTCATCTGGACGATAAACTAAACGCCAACCTCCTGGTCAAGGGGGGTTATGTGACAAGCAACGGTGTAATTGTCGCCCAAACCAAAGATGGTCAGTATGTTGCGGTATCGGCCAACTGCACCCACCAGGGCACCGAACTGACCTATAAATCGGTTGAAAATCAGTTCTACTGCCCCCTCCATTTATCGCGGTTTGACACCACGGGTAAAGTGATTGTTGGTCCGGCAACCTTGCCCCTCACCCAGTATACGGTTGAGTTAAATGCGGCCAACCGGACGATACGGGTGCATAATTAACGGATGACTGATCGACAAAAAAGATCATTCTTCGGCTCAGCACGCGACTAACCAATGCTCGTTAACCCTGTATATCCCGACACCTGGCCAGCTCCACAAACGCCTTATGAGGCCGAAGCGCTGGCTTTTTGCCGGGCCTGGCTGGCCGATCAGCAACACTTCACTCTCTTCACTTCCGGTTCGACCGGAACGCCCAAGCCCATTCAGCTTACTCGAGCGCAGATGAAAGCGAGTGCCCACCTAACTGGTCAAACACTTGGTTTGCGGGCTGGTGACCCGGCTCTCGTCTGCCTGAATACCCGTTATGTAGCCGGCATTATGATGCTCGTTCGGGGCCTGGAATTAGGACTACCCATGACGATCCTGGAGCCAGCCAGCAATCCTTTGACTGGGCTAGACCCGGCCAGCCAACGGTTTGCGTTTACGGCCCTCGTTCCACTGCAGTTGCAGACCATTCTATCAAATCCAGAGCCCAAAAGCAGAGCGGATCAAGTAACTATCCTCAACAAAATGAAGGCCATTTTGGTGGGTGGAGCCGCTACGAGCCCGTCTTTGGAGCAGGCACTACAAGAGATTGACGCCCCCGTCTACGCCACTTATGGCATGACCGAAACCGTTTCGCATATTGCTCTCCGTCGACTTAACGGTCCCGATGCGAGCAATTTATTTACCGCCCTCGCGGGTGTCAATCTGGGTATCGATGCGCGCGAATGCCTTCATATTACGTCAGCCGCCACAAACTTTGAGCGCATCCAAACCAATGATGTAGTCGATCTGATAACTGATACCAACGGTAAAGGTCCAAAATTCAGGTTGCTTGGCCGAGCCGACCGGGTAATCAATAGTGGTGGCGTTAAGGTGCAGCCTGAGCCAGTCGAGTTGCTGATTCAATCGGTGCTGGCTACCAATAAAACTACTTCCGACAGACCGATACCCCGCCTGTTTGTAGCGGGTTTGCCCGATGAGCGACTGGGACAACGGATGGTGCTGATCATTGAGCAGGAGTTGATCGACGCTGACCAGTGGCAACGCATCCAGCAGGCCGTTCGGGAGAGGATTGGCCCGTATGCCGTACCGAAAGAACGCATCACTATAGCCCAATTTGCCGAAACACCTACGGGTAAAGTGGATCAGAAGGCGACGATAGCGCAAATAGGTTAACTTTGCGCACTTGTTAACCGACGCGTTATGTCATTCAAAAGTCTTCACATTCGCTACCAGACGGCCCGGTCGCTTCCTGCCCCCTATTCGTATTTTTACACGCTGTCCAGTACGACCGTTGCCGCGAACGCCGTACAGGTGGATCTTGCTATTACCTATCCAGATCGCGAAGACATCGACGACGACGAGCTGATCGCGGAAGGGTACACGCGCGATGACGACTATGCCTGGTCGGGACGGCTACCCCGAGCCTGGTGGGATTCGCTGGCGGCTTTGGTACGCAAAACCCGCTTACAACCGTTGAATGAGGAAGACCTGGATGAAGAGGATGATTTCTGGGCTATCACCATCGAAACGGATAGTAGCAAAAAAATTTCGGGAAGGCCCGAAAACCCCGACGACTGGCAATACCTGATGCAGGAGTTGATTCAGGCAACGTATGAAGCCATGGGCCGCGAGCGACCTTTTGAGCTGACTTACCTGAACCTGAGCGACCCCAGAGAAGACCAGGAACTCCGGCTGACCGCTTCCTTCGCCGAACGAACCGTCAAGCTAACAACGGTTGAAAACCAGCGCCAACAAGCGAAAACACTCGCCTGGCCGACATTGCAACACGTGATGAGCCAGGTCTACAAGTACGATTATGACCCGGACGATGCGCAACTGAAACGCCCCAAACGCGACGGCCAGTGGCTAAATCTAGGCACCGAAGAATGGTATGAAATCAGTAATTATCGGGCCCTGGGAAAGCTCTTTCGGGATCTTTAGGGGTGGGTTTGTGTAGCCTGACGTATCCACACTTCGGCTGACACCATACCGCCCACCTGAGCGGTACGCTCCCTCAGGGACAAATTTGCATTCCGTAAGCCTTGCTGCCAGTTTACCAGTCGGTTGGCTTCAATACCAGCCGTTAGCCGAAAAAAGCAGATCATTACCCACAAAAGCACTTTCTGCCACCAGGCAGGTGGCTGAATGAAGTCGGTAACCAGCCACAACCCGCTTGGGTTGAGTACGTTCAGGAGGGGCGGGATAATTTGGTTTTGCAGGGTCGTTTCGGTGAAAAGATCCAGAACAAAGGGGGTAATAATCACGTCGAACGACTCCGTTGGCAACAGGGCCGTTTGGTCGCCGACCCGAAAATCGACGAACCCTGTAAGTGATTTTCGGATCATCCGCCGACTGGCGCGGGCCACCATTTTAGGCGACGTTTCGAGATACACGATCCGGTTGGCCGTACCGCGCATCAGGAGTTGTTCCAGTAACCAGCCCGTTCCCCCTCCAACCAGCAGGACGGAGGCACCGGCTGGAATTCGGTCCAGAAAAATCACCTGCGCCCGTTGTAATTGATGGCCAAACACCAGAAACGCAAGGGCGTCGTAGATGGGGGCCACCCAGTTAAAATCCCCTCCAACGTTTGGTTTAGCGTGCATATGTGGGGTAGAAAAGTGGGCTATAAGGATGTTTTTCACACGGTTCAAACGCAGGAAACCAAATCCAAATTTGATTGTTTTTTGTCATTGCGACGATAGGAGGAATCTCATACTTGACTAACGGAGAACTCAAGATTCCTCCTATCGTCGCAATGACAAAAAAGAGCCTGGTTTTATCTAGAAGAGAATTTAGGCAGCTTCGTTATGGCTCACTACTCCTCGCCAAACGTCAGAAAATCCTTGTACATGGCGCATTCCCGAATCATTTCCTTATCGAATAAGCTTCGTCTGTGATTGTTGTAAAAATCGGTGTAGGCGCTGGCGTACTTCGTCTTGCGCAACACCAGCATATTTTTCACAAATGCTGGATCTTCCTCATACACATACCCATTACGGATTTGCTCAATGGAGCGCTGTACGGCAAACGCATGGGCTTCGCAACGGGCGGCCATATAAGCCGAGCGGTCGGCAAGGGCGAGGGTTTTAGCCGCCTTTGCCGATTGCTCAAAATACGCTTTTGCCTGTGATGTTGTATAATAATCCGTATTCATCAGTACATCGAAGCGTTTCTGTTTGGCAACGGGGTCGGTCGGCACATCATAAACGGGCGGTTCTCCCGCGCTCCAGTACGACTTCACGAGCAGCCAGGCATTGCCATACCAGCTCAGATTCCAGGCTCCGCACCCCAGTTGATAGTATAACTCAGCCGCCTGATCGCCCGTAGCGGATTTCGCCTGCGTCTCTAAATCGGCCATGCGTCGGGCAAACTGCGCTGGCGTGTACGGATTAGCCCGCGGTTCTGCCGGAAAGTTTACCCCTGTCGAAGTCGCTGCGGTTTTGGTTGCTCCCGTTTGTTCAGTGGCTACGAGTCGGGGCATTTTTATGGCGAACGGGTTCGTGTTGAAGTAGCGCGTGAAGGGTTCCGTCTGCCACTGTTTAGGGTCAACTTTACCAAACGCTTCGGCGGCTTCGGCATAATGGTGCTCCATCATCAGCCGACGACCAAGCAATAGCGTCAGTTGGTCACTGGTCAGGGTTGATAACCGGATCAGTCGTTTGTCAAAGTCCGTTTGATTTGGCTGACTGATATACCGAATTGTTTCCCGAATAGTAGCTGCCGAAACCGTATCGTCGACGGCATGCAGCTCGGTTGTGCTCTCAAAATAGGTACCGGTACCGGGTTGGGTTGTCAGGATGGTAAACAGATAGGACTTGGCCTGATCAGCGCCATTTACCGGCTGCGTTTTGGTCCGGCTACAGCTCGACAGCCAGCCGCGTTTGGGCGCGTCCTGGTACTTGTACTTGCTGGCAAACTGCTTACATACGGTAATGTAGGCGTTGTTGATCCGAAAATTTCCGGTACTGTCGAAGGCTTCCAGATAGCCAATTAACTGATTTTCCGTTTCGGGTGTAATGACATCCGTCTGAGCCGATAACAGGAGCATACGCTGTACGGCAATCTGCGTTGTCAACACCGTGTTGGCTGGAGGCAACAGAGCGGCCTGGTCAAGATGCGTTTGAGCCGCGACGTAATCTTTGCCCAGGTAGTCCAGGTACGCAGCCGCCGTGTACCAGAAGGCTGGGTTAGCCAGTGCTTTATTATTGGCCGATTCGAGCGCAAACGAACGTAGTTTTTCGAAATACGAAGGTGCCTGGCTTTTCCGGTTGACAAATCCCAGCGAATCAGGCGTCTGGGTCATGTTGTTATGGGTATACTCGTCGTCGGTCATGAAAAAGTAGTATTCATTCCGATTGATCTCCCGGGCCATGATCAGTTCGATCAACGGATTTTTGGGCGTCAGCCGAACAACTTCCTTTAGCATGGCCAGCGCATCGGCTCCTCCGAGCGGAATGCCTGGCTGAATGGCACAGAGCGCGTAGACGGCGGCCCGCTCCCCGTCCGTTTTAGCATACTCCAGCGCCTTTTCCCGAAACTGGATACCGTATTTCCGAAGGCTCGTTTCGGCAGCCTTCCGGCGCGATGGACACCGGTCGAATACCTGCGCGAATTCATAAATAGCCATCGCCGTATCGCCCAATGCCAGGCTGCCCCCCGCCCGCCGACACAAGCCCCAATCGCTGATAAACGTCTTTTTAGGCAATGAACCGATCAGTTGATCGTAGAGTTGCTGCGCCTGCTTAGGGTCGCCCAGTTCGCTGGCAAGCTTTACCGCCTGAAAAGCATATCGTTCCTTCAGGAAGGCGTCTTTCGTTGTCTGATACCGTTTTTTAGCCTCATCAAGTTCCTGCGGTACGTTTGTGCTATCGACCTTTAACGCGTTGGGATTCCAGAGAGGCCCCTGGCCATTGTCGGCTGCCCAGGCGAAAGTTAAATACGTGAGCGCATCCGGGTTCTTCTGCGCCAAACTCGCTGTCAGTACCCGAACGGCGGAGGGCTCTTCGTCATATATTGCCCGGCTCATCAAGGTGGCCCGAAGCGTACCTCCCGTATACTTTACCCAGGCATCTATGTTCTCGTCAACCACGGGAGCCGGACTCTCCCCATACTGCGCAGCGAATTCGGGATCATTATAAAACTGCGGGGTAAAGATGTATCGACTGTCCTCCGGCTGGGTATTGCCCGCTTCGGGCATGAAAAAACTCATAAACTCGTTGGGATCAAACGAGGGGCCGCAGGCAAAGCCTATCAGCACAAAAAACAGTAAAGCGGGCCTACGGTAGCGGCCCATTGCCAAGAAGTGTTTGAAGCGTTTCACGTGAGTAAGCAGCTAATGCCGTCGAATCGAGGTGGTACAAAGCAAATGTAATCCGTTGGTTCCGAATCAGGCGCAAGAGCCGTTTTTTTTCATTCACCAGGGTTTCCGCCCTGACGGCCTCGGCCCGAAACAAATCTCCCCGTTGGATGGATAACCCCAGCGCGACGGTGTCACGCGTGGCCACATACCGCATGCTATCGGCTTGCGGGGCCAGAAATGGGCTGTTCATCAAGGCTTTGCGGTCGACATTGTTCAGAAAGGTGAGAAAGCGATTGTGCCGGTATACGACCGTCCAGCGAAACAGGGGCCAAACAACATCCAGCGGCAAGGGATAGGTAGGCACAAAAGACAAGTATTGATCCGCCACGTCAGTGTCATAGATCGAGTTGCGCGTATCGGCCCGTTTCCAGTCGGCTACGTTATACAGCATGAGCATCCCGCGCGAAACGGGCGGTATACCCGTTTGGTCCGTGTATTTGATTTGATGCAGCCGGATGGTTGCCGTAAGTGGACAGGTAAACTGTTTAGTCAGCAACGTGAGCAGCCGAAAATACCGATCGCGGGTTCGGGGACTCCAGTCGCAGTCGAACTGCACTTCACCGAAACCGATCTTGTTCTGCTGGCTGATTTGGGTAACAGCCTGTTTAATATGGGTAGCCAGCTCAGCCAACCCGGCAGGCGACAGGTTCAGGAGTGTCCGATTGGTGATAAAGACGACCGGCACCACGGTTCCAATGGGTTTCTGTCGGAACCGCACAAACGCTTTGGGCACCGGCCGATGCGTTCGGGCTTCCCAATCGACGTCGAAAAAATGGAGATACAGCTTCTGAACGTGCAGCGTCTTCAGAAGATCAAGTTCCGGGCGGGTTGGCGCATAAGTCGATTTCCAGTGATAAAAAGCAGGCGTAACGGTAGCTGATGATTCCGCTTTCTGCCGTTCGGTAGACTGGCAGGACAGCCCTAAAAAGCAACTCACCAGTAACCAGAAGGCCGACCAAACGCGGAGGCATTTCGCTTGCGTTTGGCCGGCCTCTACCCGGATACATTGACCAATCATTCTACAAACTATAGGTGTAACTGGAAGAATGAATCAGGCGATAACTTTACTACTAACCGTTTTGTGGCTTTCGGCTTTTATCGTCACGTCTTTGCCAAGTAGCTCAATGGTAATGGGTTGCCCCGAAAAATTATGCACCGTTACCTCCTGCTGAGTGGTCGTTACCTGCAGCAACACCCCCCGAAAGCGAATCTTGAACGATATCGATTGCCAGTTGTCCGGGCAGTACGGATTGAGAACAACCCGCGATTCGGTGCCCTTTCCGGTTTCGATCCGGAACCCGCCGAAACCTTTCACGACCGCCAGCCAGGTGCCCGCCATACTCGTAATGTGGCAACCGTCTTCGGTGTCGTTATTATAATCATCCAGGTCGAGCCGGGCCGTACGCAGGTACATCTCGTAAGCCTTTTCTTTCAGGCCCAGTTTCGATGCCTGAATGGAGTGTACGCAGGGTGAGAGTGATGATTCATGAACGGTCATCGGCTCGTAAAAGTCAAAATTCCGCTTCAGCGTCGCCGTATCGAACTCATCCTCAAAGAAATAAAGGCCCTGCAGGACATCGGCCTGCTTGATGAAACATGACCGCAGAATCCGATCCCACGACCAGTTCTGGTTGATGGGCCGCTGGCCTTTGGGTATATCCGAAACGGGCATCAGGTCTTTATCCAGGAAGCCTTCCTGCTGCAGAAAAACACCCAGCGAGTCATCTTTCGGCAGGTACATTTTTTCCACAATTTGCCGGGCCGTTGCCAGTTCTTTCTCCTCCCGGAAGTGAATCCGGTCGATCAGATCAGCGTAGGCCGACGGGTTCATTGCCTTCACTTTTCCGACGGCTTCGGTGGTGTAGCGCAGTGTCCAGGCGGCAATGTAGTTGGTGTACCAGTTGTTATTGACGTTGTTTTCGTACTCATTCGGACCCGTTACGCCCAGCATCACATACTGCTCTTTGGCTTTTGAGTAGTTGACGCGCTGGCTCCAGAACCGGCTGATGGCAATGAGCACTTCCAGCCCGTAGTCGACCAGGTACTGCTCGTCGCCGGTATACCGAACGTAATCGTAAATGGCGTAGGCAATGGCCCCGTTCCGGTGAATTTCCTCAAACGTGATTTCCCATTCGTTATGGCATTCTTCGCCCGTCATGGTTACCATCGGGTACAGCGCGGCCCCGGCCCGAAAACCGAGTTTCTGCGCATTTTCGATGGCTTTGCCGAGTTGTTTATACCGGTAAACGAGCAGATTTTTTGCCACTTTCTGTTCGGCCGTGGATAAATAGAACGGCAAACAGTAGGCTTCGGTATCCCAGTAGGTCGAGCCGCCGTACTTCTCCCCCGTAAAACCTTTTGGCCCGATATTCAGTCGCTCATCTTCACCCGTATAGGTCTGGTTGAGCTGAAAAATATTGAACCGGATACCCTGCTGCGCGGCAATGTCCCCTTCGATAATGATATCGTTCGTTTTCCATTTATCGGCCCAAGCCTGTTTCTGCTCGAACAGCATTTTTTCGTAGCCTTTCCGGGTAATTCGCTGGATGTACTGATGAGCATCCTTAATGATCGTATCCGAGTCATAATTCAGCGACGACAGGTTTACGGCGTATTTATACATCACCGTTTCCTGGCCTTTCCGGCAGTCGAGCGTGATGCGGTTAGCCACATACTTTTCGTACTTGATGGGCTGCGACTGGTAGTCAACTTTCACGCCATCCTGCTCGATCTCGACGCACATGCCGGTGGCAACGTGAAAGCCCGTTTTGCGCGTCCGAAGCTCAATGTACGCTTCGCCGTAACCGGTTTCTTTCCGTACTTCATCCCAGAACGTTTCATCATAATTCGCGTCGCGGTTGCGGATATCGCCGTTTATGTACGGGGTGATGGTAATTTTTGCGTCAAAATTCAGCGGTTTGATGGCGTAGCGAATGGCCCCGGCCTCGTCGTCGACGATGGAGCAAAACCGTTTGGCGTTCACCTGTACTTCCCGGCCACTTTTCAGAATGGCGACAAACGAACGTTCGAGGTAACCTTCCTGCATGTTCAGCACCCGCCTGAAATCCCGAACCTCGCAGTGATTGAGATCGAGCGATTCGTATTCAATATCAATGTCGATGCCAATCCAGTTGGCCGCGTTCAGAACTTTGGCGAAGTATTCAGGATAGCCGTTTTTCCACCAGCCCACCCTGGTTTTGTCGGGGTAATACACACCGGCGATGTAGTTGCCCGGCAAGGTTTTACCGGTAAACTTCTCTTCAAAATTCCCGCGCTGGCCCAGTCGGCCGTTACCCAGCGACATCACACTTTCGGTAACTTCGTTAAAGTCGCGGTGAAACCCTTCTTCAACAATATTCCAGGCATCCTGGACAATATAATTTTTCATCAATACCCGTTAGTTAGCGATTCGGTTCTGAATGGCCGCAATTAAGGGATTCAGAACCGAAAATTTATAATTTTAGAACGATACTAAGCCGCAAATGTATCCATTTCTGCTTTCACCCGCATGGCCTGATTTATATGCCTCTCGGTATGAGCCACCAGCATTCTGACTGCATCGCCCAGCCGGAGCTTGAGCCAGTTGCCAAAAAGAGACATCATCTTCTCCCGATTCCAGTCCAGATAAACCGCTTTCGTCAACTGGTTAGTCAATAAGGTTTGCAGGTCGAGAAACTGCCGGATAACATCGGCAGGCACCAGGTCGGCGGCTTTTCTGGGATAAATTATACCCGGCGCGGGCAGTTTTACCCTTACCTGCGGGTCGACCATAAAAAGCATCGCTTTGCCTACCAGATCACTTTCCAGCAGTTGATCGCCGGGATTTTCCTGTACCAGACCAAGCTGATCTACTTTGTGCTGAATGTTACGAATATAGAATCGCTCGGCCAGATTGAGGTGCTGCAAACACTCCACGATACTCCATTGACTGGGCGCGGGTTTCCAGCGAAGCTGCTCTTCGGTAAGGGTAGCAAACTCCCGTTCAACGAGGTCAATAGCTGACTTAAGGCGTGTTTGGAGATCGCTGGCCGTGGCTAGTTTTTGCATAAACTTATCTAGATCCGAGTCATTGGCTTCTACAATGTATCCATGATCGCCTGCTGAAACAAATCCAGGTCACGTCTGGAGTCCAGGTCGATGGCCCCGGCTTCGAACGGCACTTCCGAACAGTCGTTCCGGTGTCGGCCAATTACCCATTTAACGCCCTTGTCACCCTCCAGTTGCAGAAGTTCGTTGATGTAATCCCGGTGAAACAGAGCGGGTACGCTAAGCTGCGTGTCATACCGGCAGGCCACAATGCCTTTGCCCTCCTCATTTTGGGTATCAACCATGTGCTGCAGCAAGCCCAGCGATACGAGTGGCTGATCGGTATGCAGCACCAGAACGGCGTCTATGTCTTTGTTAATGATGTACAGGGCAGCCAGTCCGGTTTTCAGCGACGATGCCTGTCCGGTTGGCCAGCTGGCATTGTCGACCAGCGTGATCGGCAACCCGCTGAGCTCAGGTACGATCTGAGCCCGGTTAGCTCCTAAAACAACAACCACCGGCCCACGCTGGAGCGCCAGTGCACTTTCTGTTACCCGTCGTAAAAGCGACTGGCCTTTATAGCTGATTAACTGCTTGGGTTCGCCCCCCATTCGTGACGAGTCGCCAGCGGCTAATATGATCGTTCCTATTCTTAACAAAATTCCTTTTTTACTTGAAGGTACTAAATAATGAGTGAAATCGAACCGCCGATGCGGAGCGAAAGAAACAAAGAGTGAAAGAATGAAGGAGCGAAAGAGTGAAAATTATGTACAAGCACTCTTTCACTCTTTCACCCTTTCACCCTTAATCGCAGCAAACACCTCAGCGGGGTAGCCAACCTCAACCAGGGAAAGCCCCTGAGCGGGGGCCGCTCGGCCAGCCTTTCGCCGATCACGCGCCAGAATGATCTGATCGAAATCAGCCACGCTCAGCCGATCCTGTCCAACCGCCAGCAAGGTTCCAACGATGGCCCGAACCATACCGTGCAGAAACCGATTGGCTTTGATATGAAAGACCAAATCGCCGGACGGCCGTTGTTCCCAATAGGCCCGTTCGATCTGGCAGTTAAAAGTTAGCACATCCGTCTTTACTTTACTAAAACTCTCGAAATCAGCATGGTGCAACAAGCGACCAGCCGCTTCATTCATGCGTTCGACCGACAGGGGTAATGTAAAAACGTAAACAAGCCCATCGCGAAACGGGTCTTTCCGACGGCTGATTGTGTATTGATAATACCGTGATATGGCCGTAAAACGGGCATGGTCATCGGGGCGGACGGGAAAGCAGTCATACACCGCAATGTCTGGCGGAATCATGCTGTTTATGGACCGGATCAGGTTGACGGGCAAATCAGTACCGAACTCAAAATGAGCCCATTGTTCACCCGCGTGTACGCCCGCATCGGTTCGCCCACTCCCCACGATGGCAATGGGTTGCCGAAGTATCGTCGTTAACGCAGTTTCGAGCACTTCCTGAACACTTAAGCCATTGGGTTGCCGCTGCCAGCCGTGGTAAGCCGTACCTCTGTATGCCAACTGAAGAAAATAACGCATAAGTGAGGACAAAAGTAGGCGATATCGACATGTTAAAAACGGAAGGGGGCCATGGTTTCAGGAAAATACCTGACCCCAGAGCCCCCATTTAAAAAGAGGAAGGAAAAATTGTGCAAGTCAGACTCGTTCTGACGATCAAAACGACAAGCGAACTTACCTCTCCCTAACCTACTCGTTAGTGCATTGGGTTTTCCAACTGTGTAAAGGGTTAAATTAGTAAGGGAACGGCCCTGTACAGAAAAGGAAAATCAAATTCGTTCGACCTCAAAGCGTAATTCATCCACCAATTGTTTCAGGCGATCCGTATTTGGCGCGGGCGGGGGCAGTTGCTGACTAACAAACGCAGCGATTTCCCATACTTCCTGTACGTCTTTCAACAAGACTTCCCGATTCTGAATATCGGCCCGATCGGCGGTTAGCAGCAGGGTTCCCTTTACCTTCACCTGATTGTACACCCGTCGGCAAACGATACCGGCCCCCGCTGGCGAAACCTCGGAACGCTGGGGCTGAATGAGCAGAACGTAAAGTTTCCCGTCGGCAATATCGAACCAGTTTCGAATAAACTTACCCACCAGCAGGGCCTTCGGAAAAACAAAATCATCGCCAGCCTCAAACGCCCGGTAATTTCCTTCAGGCAACGTGGGCAGGTGCATAGCCGGAAGGTGATGCAGAAAGTCGGCCTGCTGATACCGTTGGCAATAATCGGCAAATTGGCGCTGCATCACCACCGGGATCGTGGGGGCAATGGATTGCGCCGATGCGTGTGGCCGGGCCGACGTAGCCGGGCCATCGTATACGTTATTAAACGCCATCGAATCGATCGGATGACTTGCCGGAGGCTTGGGCATCGGAGTTGTTGACCTGGGCTCTGGCTGCGCGTTAAACAACTCATCCAGTGATGACTGATTTCGCTCCTGAACAGGCGATATGGGCAGTTCCTGCTTGAACGTCACTGGCTGAGACCGCTCTGGCGATCCCTGGTTTGGCCGAACGGGGGGTGTAATGACCGGCGGAATGGGCGCTGGCCGATTTTCATCCTGTGTTCGATAATATTTGTTCAGCACCGACGAAAGGGGTTGCGGCTCAGGAACCGGCGGGCTGGGCTGGGCAAAAATATCCGGAAAATCAGGATGTTGAAAGGGATCATCCTCGTCGGGATCAACCTTCCCATCGGTCCGGATCGTGTTCAACCGGGCATCTGTTGCTTTGGTCGGCTGACCAAGCGGAATGCTTAAATTCGGTGTTTCACGAAGTTTGCGAAGATCCTGTCGCGTCAGCAATTCGACCGTTGTGTTAAACGCTTTGGCAATGGCTTGTATATTCTGCCCGTTCGGATTAGCACGACCTTCTTCGTAGGCGCCTAATAACGAACGCTTTATGTTTATTTTACGAGAAAACTGCTCTTGCGTCAAACCGTTCAGTTTGCGCAGATAGCGGATGTTGTCACTGACGAGCGTCATCCAGAATAAGGGTTTGCTAAAGTTTCAGCTAAGATAAGGTTTCGTGTTTTAAATGCCAATAGCCGCTGAGCTAGCCGCTTTTTTGTATTTTTAGTGCAATCTCTGGGATGAAACCATTTCGTAGGTAACCTGCCAGGCACTGTTGGTCTGTTCAGGCGCAAACCTGCCTGATCCAGAATCATTTGTCAACAAGCATATGACTCCCCTACTCCCCGAAACCAGCCTGCAGAATACGCTACATGTGGCGTTCGATACCCAACGCCAGCATGCCCGACAGATGGCCCTAACCACTGCCGGACAGCGCATTGAACGGATTCGCCGGATTCAAACCTGGGTCAACGCCCACCAGTCTGATATTGAGCAGGCCATGTACAACGACTTTCGAAAGCCATCCGCCGAGGTGGTTCTGGGGGAGTTGTTGTCGCTTCGCGCCGAAATTAAACACACCATACGGCACCTGAAAGGCTGGATGAAACCACAGCGGTTGCCAACGCCCTTAGCGCTGATCGGTACCAAAAGTCAGCTTATTTATGAGCCAAAAGGGAATGTGCTCATTATTGCCCCCTGGAATTACCCGTTCGTGCTGAGTATCCGGCCATTAGTATCAGCGATTGCTGCGGGCAACGTGGCTATACTCAAACCGTCGGAACTGACACCCCATACGGCCGGGCTGATCAAGAGGATGATTATCGAGCTGTTTCCTAAGGAGGAAGTCGCTGTTTTTGAAGGCGATGCCAGCATTTCGACAGCGTTGCTTGAGCTGCCGTTTAACCATATTTTCTTTACGGGCAGCCCGGCCGTTGGGCGGCTTGTGATGACTGCAGCGGCCAAACACCTGGCATCCGTGACGCTGGAGTTAGGCGGCAAGTCGCCCGCTATTGTCGACGAGTCGGCCGACGTAAACCAGGCTGCCGGACAGATCGCGTGGGGAAAATGCCTGAACAACGGGCAAACCTGTATTGCCCCGGATTATGTCCTGGTGCACCAATCCATCCGGCAACCTTTTATCCAGGCGCTGCGCGCGACACTAACGAGCATGTACAGCCCTGACGGTAAGCCCGTTAACTTGTCAGACAGTTATGCTCGAATTGTCAACAACCGCCATTTCGACCGAATTCAGGAACTGGTGAACGATGCCGTCAGCAAGGGGGCAATAATCATTCATGGCGGGCAGATGAACGCCGACGAGAATTTCATTGAGCCCACCCTCCTTGAGCAAGTAACCGATGAGATGCACATCATGCAGGACGAGATTTTCGGGCCCGTGCTCCCTATACTCACCTATACCGATCTGGACGACGCGCTCAGGACCGTTACCCAACGCGAAAAACCACTGGCTCTGTATATCCACTGCCGCAATCAAAAAACCATTCAGTATATTTTGGATCGAAGTTCGGCGGGAGACACCGTTGTGAACGACACGCTGCTGCAATTCGGCAATGTCGAATTACCCTTTGGCGGGGTCAACAACAGCGGCCTGGGCAAATCGAACGGTTTTTTCAGTTTCCAGGAGTTTTCCAACCAGCGGGGGGTGATGCAGCGCGAGTTCGGCACCATGAAATTCATCTATCCGCCTTATACGGATAAGGTCAAGAAGGTAATAAACTTCATTGCGAAGTACGTTTGAAAGTAACGCGGTGACGCGGCATTCCAACATGCTGTCTGCCGTGATTGGCCTATTAGAGCGGCCATTCTGGACGTGTTACGCCCTGCATTGATGATGTGGGGCGTTTTTTCGTTAAAACCTTGTACCTTGACACCGCATGTTACAACGACGTTTTCTTTGCTCTCTGCTTCTCCTGGCGGGCCATCTGGCTACGGCTCAGTCGTTACCCATTCTTAGTCAGAACCCAGCCAGTTTGCACTGGTATCGACTGTCGACTCCGCATTTCCGGGTGCTCTACCCAGCGGGTTTCGACTCCACAGCGCAACGAACGGCCAAACGTCTGGAACGTTTGTACGAGCCCGCCAGTGCATCGCTACAGAAACAGCCCCGCCGTATTTCTGTCCTGCTTCAGAATCAGACGACAAACAGCAATGGCTTCGTTACGTTGTTTCCGCGTCGGTCGGAGTTTTTTGCCGTAGCCCCCCAGGACCCCGGTTTGCTGGGTACGTTTGACTGGCTCGATCTACTGGCCGTTCATGAATACCGGCACGTGGTCCAGAACGACAAAGCGCTGCAGGGATACGGACGTGTACTCTATACGTTTTTGGGAAATACGGGGCTGGGCCTCCCCCTCTTAACCGTACCCGACTGGTTTGCCGAAGGTGATGCCGTCAGTAATGAAACCTTACTGAGCACCAGCGGCCGTGGTCGAATACCGAATTTCGATCTGGGTATGCGGGCAAACTTACTGGCCAGCGCCAACTCGCCTAAAAAACGCTTCGATTACCCAAAAGCCGTGGGGGGCTCTTACCGCGACAATGTGCCAAATCATTACGTGCTGGGTTATTTTCTGACAACCTACCTTAAGCGGTCATATGGCCCCGATGTCTGGAGTCGCGTTCTCAATCGAAATTACCGCCGATTCCCCTGGCCGTTTGCGTTTTCGGCTAGTATAAAAGATGAAACCAAGTTAAGGACGGAGGATCTATACCAAAAAACGATGGATGACCTCACCGAAACCTGGCAGAAAGAACAGGCTAGTTTGCTTATTACACCGGCGTCGACCTTTCCCGTAACGGCCGAGAAACAGGCGTCGAAACGACCCGTCTTTACCAATTACCAGCATCCTCAATTCCTGACCGATTCGACTGTGCTGAGCGTAAAGAGCGGCCTGGGCGATACCCCCCGACTGGTTATTCTGGATAAAAAGGGAGACGAAAAAACGATTTTCGTGCAGGGCTTCCCCAATGATCCGGACATGCTTTCGGCCTCCTCTACCAAAGCCTGCTGGATTGAGTTTGGTTATGATCCCCGCTGGGGACAACGCATTTATTCGAATATTCGGATTCTTGATCTTGCCACCGGGAAACTTACCCGCCTGACTCACCGCGCCCGCTATACGGTGGCGGCCCTCTCCCCCGACAACAGTAGGCTGGTTGTGGTCGAAAACACAGACCAGTATAAAATCAGGTTACTTGTTCTGGACGCAAAAACCGGCAAGATTCAAAAAGTCATTCCCAACCCCGACAACGAGTTTTACCAGCACCCGCGCTGGAAAGATAACAAGACCATTGTTGCCGTAGCGCTGAAAAACAACCAGAAAACAATACAAAGCATTGATACGGAATCAGGTCTCCGAACAAACCTGCTACCACCCGTTAATGAAAATATCAGCCATCCGCAACCCTGGAGTCATTATGTTCTGTATAATTCGCCCCGTTCGGGCATCGACAATATTTACGCCGTAGACACCCGATCCGGGCAGGTTTTTCAAGTTACTTCGCGTCCGCTGGCCGCTTATCACGCGGCTGTGTCACCATCGGGTTCGCGCCTTGCTTTCGAAGATTTTTCGGCAACGGGCTACCGCATTGACGACATGCGGCTGGAACCGGCTAGCTGGAAACCCGTTACAGAGCCTGTAAAGGAGCAAGCTGTGCGCTATTTTGGCCCGCTCATTAAACTGGAACCGGGTGCAGCTCAGGGCCGTCTGGCGCTCAAAGACTCCGTATCGGGGCCAGCCACTTATTTCCCTACGCGTTTCCGGCGTATAGCCAATGCCGTAAACATTTACAGTTGGGGACCGGTGTTCAGTAGCACGGGGCAGGCACTAGCGGTTGGGCTGAGTTCACAGGACTTACTGAGCACCACGCAAATCAGTGTTGGCTACAACTACGATCAGGCCGAACGGGCGGGTAACGCCTTTGCCCTACTCAGTTACCAGGGGCTTTATCCGGTAATTGACTTCAGTTTCCAACGCGGTTCGCGGAGTACATCTCTATACATTGATCGGGTAGCCCCCGCCGATAGCTTCCGTACCGACCGGTGGCAGTATAACCAGTTAACGGCTGGTTTCCGGTTGCCTTTCCAGCTAACCAACTCCAAATACAGCCAGAATCTCAGCCTATCCGCTTATTACAATTACCTGCACGTGACGGGGTATGACCTGCCTTATCGGTACGTAACGGAGGTTGGTTCGGCGGGGTCACTGAATGCGATTACGTATGGTTTCAGCTATTCGCGTTTGCTTCGCCAAAGTAAACGGGATGTAGCGCCCCGCTGGGGCCAAACACTCTCGGCCAATTACCGTACCACGCCTTTTGGTGGCCAGTTAACGGGTGAGCAGTGGGGCGTTCAGGCAAATCTGTTTTTCCCAGGCCTCGCCAAACACCATTCTCTTCGGTTGCGGGCGGGGTATCAGGAGCAGGCCAGAGGTACGTATCAGTTCAGTTCAATTGTGTTTTTTCCTCGCGGACAGTTGTACGTCAGCGATGACAAGATCAGGGCAGGCAGTGTGGAGTATCGACTTCCGATTGCCGACACACACTGGTCATTCGGGCGGTGGCTGTACGTGCAGCGCATCAAAGCCGGTGGTTTTTATGACGCCACCAATGGGCAATCGCTTGTTGAGCTACGGGATACAAATGGCCGGTTACGGGGCTACGAAACCCAGCGCCATACGTTCCGGACAACCGGCGTCGACGTGTCGTTTGTATTCAATACCCTCCGATTGCGCACTCCCTTCGAGGCCGGCTTCCGCACCATCTACAACGTAACGACCGGTCAATGGCTGGTACAACCGTTGGTGCTTGACATTGGGTTTTAAGTTTTGGTTGGCTAACGCAGGCTCGACGCATCAGCCAACCAAAACCGAATCAGCCTTTATAAAATACCCATTTCGAGAGCTCGCGAAACGATACTTTTTTACCGTACATCAGAATACCGACGCGGTAGATACGGGCCGCCAACCAGGTCGTTCCAACGAAGCCCAGCACCAGCAACGCCATTGACAAAGCCAGTTCCCAAATGGGTACGCCAAACGGGATACGAACCATCATGACTACCGGCGACGTAAAGGGAATCATGGATGTCCAGAAGGCCAGTGGCCCATCGGGATCGCGCACGGCAATCTGGGCAAAAGCAATAGCGGCAATGATAGGCATCATGATAGGAAACATAAACTGCTGGGTTTCCGTCTCGTTATCGACTGCCGCGCCAATCGCGCCAAACAGAGCGCTGTACAGCAAATAGCCGCCCAGAAAATAAAACAGAAAACAGCTGACGATCAGGGGGATATTGAGCGTTCCAATGGCCGCCATCACATCCGCAACGGGATTTTTGGCCGTTGCCATTTTAGTCTGTACTTCCTGTCCGCCCGGCATCCCATTCATGCGGGTCGTTACCGCCGACTGTGCCGTTTCCTTCTGGCCGATCAGTTGAGAGCCGAGCGTCATCAGGCCAACCGTCAGCACAATCCAGAGCATGAACTGCGTCAGCCCCACTAAAGCAACCCCAATGATTTTGCCCAGCATTAACTGAAAGGGCTTCACCGACGAAATGATAACCTCCACAATGCGGTTTGTTTTTTCTTCCATCACGCCCCGCATGACCTGCGTCCCATAAATCAAGACGGAGATGTAGATTAACAAAGCACAAAATCCGCTGATAATGGTCGTTGCAATGCCGTTATTACTTTTCTCACCCCCATCGCTCAGGCTAATGGTCTGCGCATCAACGTTGACCTTTGCATCCTGAATCACTTTTTGCGTGATACCTGCCTGCTCCAGTTTGATGGTTTCGATTTCTTTGGAAATAGCCCGTTCAATATTGCTCTGCAACGCCAGGCTCACGCTTTTTTCAGAGAAAATCTGTACCGTTTTGGGCTGCTCGATTACATTTCTGGGAATAAAAACCAAGGCGTTATACCCTTGCTTGACAAACGTTTTCTTAGCCTCCGCCAGCGATTGTTTCGGGTAGGAATAAACCGTCTCGTCGTCATTTTTGAATTGATTGACAAACCGGCCGCTCTCATCGACGATCGCGATTTTCTTCTGATTGATTGAGCTGACCGCTGCCCAGCCAATGATGGCATAGAAACCAAAGATCAACAATGGACCCAAAATCGTCATAATAATGAACGACTTTTTGCGGACCCGAACCATGTACTCGCGCTTGATAATAAGGAAAATTGTATGCATTCTGATAAACCGGCCAATTGGGTCGGCGCAAAGATGTTGACGGATTAGGACAAAATTCAGCTACCACTAGGTCGTTGGCACTTCGCCTACGGCCTGGATAAAAATATCGTTCATACTGGGTATGTTTTCACCAAATGCCCGGACAGCCACCCGGTCGAGGAGATAGCGGATAAGGTCATTGACGGCCGCATCGGGCGGAATTCGTATATCGGCCCGCACAAAGCCATCATCGGTTGCCTGCGTATGAAGCACATCAAACGCCGTGGGCAGCGTCTCCAGTTCTCCCTGGTATTCGACGTGATACGTATGGGTTTTGAATTGCTCTTTGATTGCCCGCTTCGGCCCGTCGAGCACCTTGTGCGCCCGGTTGATCAGGGCAATGTTATCGCAAAGTTCTTCGACGGATTCCATGCGGTGCGTCGAAAAGATGATCGTTTTCCCCTTGTCGCGCAATTCCAGAATTTCGTCTTTAATCAAATTGGCATTGATTGGGTCAAAACCAGAGAAGGGTTCATCCAGAATAATCAGGTCAGGCTCATGCATGACCGTTGCCACAAATTGCACCTTCTGCTGCATGCCTTTGGAAAGGTCCTCGACGTTTTTGGTCCACCAGGTTTTGATATCGAACTTAACAAACCAGATTTTCAACTTTTCCATGGCCTGCTTTTCCGTCAGTCCTTTCAGTTGAGCCAGGTAGAGAAGTTGTTCGCCGACTCTCATTTTTTTGTAAAGACCCCGTTCTTCAGGCAGGTAGCCGATCCGTTTGATGTGGTTGGGATTCAATCGCTCACCAGCCAGGATAACCTCCCCCGAATCAGGCGCAGTAATCTGATTGATGATTCGGATAAGCGATGTTTTGCCAGCGCCATTGGGGCCAAGTAATCCAAAAATACAGCCTTGCGGCACGGATAAACTGACATCATCCAGCGCTCGGTGTTCGGCATACTGTTTAACAATGTGGTGGGTTTCGAGTATGTTCATCCAGTTTAGGTAAATGGGTGATCGCATTCTGTTCGCTCAAACTACCGGCTTTTGTCACGTAACGTCAACCAATTTACGGATGAACTGTCAACCGACTATACAGGCGGCATAAAAAAGGCCACAATGTTTCTATTGTGGCCTTTTAGAACAGTAAAATACGGGAGTAAGTCCGTTAGTTGTAATAGTCCCGGACCTGAAAAAGCAACATCAGAAATAACAAACCCAGCAAAATGCCAATCAGGCTAAACGAAAAAACGCTGCTGACAATGCTCAGTAACTGGGCATAATAGCTCAGCACCCAGCCGGTTCGCTTCCGGTTAAACAAGCCGGGAAGCGCCATAAAACCCAGGACGATCTGAGCCAGCGCGATTACCATGGCGATGGTATAGCCAAGACCAAGTCCTGCCCCACCCATGTAGGAAAGTGGCATAAAGGCGGCTCCGATGCCCAGAAAAGCCAGAATTCCGGGCAGTGCCAGTAACAAAAATACGAGCGATACAATCGGCCAGTATTTCACAAACCCCTCCCGAAAATTGTACGGAAATTGAAAAGGAGCTTTGGTTGTAAAAAAGGGAGCCAGTTCGGTCTCCAGCAAAGCAGGTTGAGCCATAGGACGAAGCAGTGTAAGAATAAAAAAAGATGGCGGTTACAAAAACCTAAATATACACTTTCCTGCGAATAGCCAGCCTATAGAGACTAAAGTCGATTTATTAAGCGGCAACTTCGTCCGTCTCAATGGGTTGCGTTCTGAACTCACCCTCCCATTTGGAAATCACACAGGTCGCTACGGCATTACCGGCAACACTCGTCGCCGAGCGGCCCATATCCAGTACCTGATCGATACCCAGCAACAGAGCCAGCCCTTCAATGGGCAGGTTGAACAACGACATCGTTCCGGCAATAACCACCAGGGACGCCCGTGGCACCCCGGCGATTCCTTTGGAGGTAATCATCAGGGTAAGCATCATGGTGATCTGCTGCTCGATACTGAGCGGCACGTGGTAGGCCTGAGCAATGAAGGCCGTGGCAAAGGTCATGTACAGCATGGAGCCATCGAGGTTGAAGGAATACCCAAGCGGCAGAACGAAGGAAATAATCCGCTCGGAGCAGCCAAAACGGCGAAGGGCTTCTATTGTCTGGGGAAATGACGCTTCGGAGCTAGCTGTGCTGAACGATAGAATGACGGCTGAACGAACTTCTTTTAACAAGGCAAAGTACGGGATACCGACGACCAGGCAGATAAGCGACAGCACCACGAAAATAAAGAAGAGTAGCCCCCCAAAAAAGCAGAGAATTAAATATGCGTATCCGCCCAAAATACCCAATCCTTGCTGGGCAACGATGGCGGCAATGGCACCCAGAACCCCAAATGGCGCAAAAGACATCACGTAGCTTGTCACCTTAAACATCACATGGGATAAGGCATCGAGCGCCTTGATGATGATTTTCCCCTGCGCACCAATGGCACCAACGGCAATACCAAAAAATATACTAAAGACGACAATCTGAAGGATTTCGTTGGTGGCTAAAGCCTCAATAAAACTGGTCGGGACAATGTGCGTAAAAAACGTTTCCAACGTAAATTTCTGTACCGTTACGCCCACGTCAGTCCCTTTGGCCGGAAGCCTGGTTATGCTCATCACTTCCCCTGGTTTCATGATGTTAACGACCAGAAGGCCAACCACCAGCGACAAAATGGTGGCAAAATAAAAATAAGCTAATGTCTTGAGGCCAATTCGCCCAACGGTTCCAAAATCGCCCAGCTTGGCAATGCCAACCACCAGCGTGGCAAACACAAGCGGACCAATAATCATCTTTATGAGCCGGAGAAATATTTTGGACAAGATATTGAGATCAGTCCCCGAAAAACCAGATGTTGTGGCCGGAAAAAAATAACCGATGGCAATACCAAGCACCATGCCCAGAAAAATGCGAGTCGTTAAATTAGGTAGTTTCATGCAGTGTAAGTAAAGAGCCGTTCTAGACAAATGTAAATGAATCCGAGCAGTTGAGAAAGCCTGTTTGTCCAACGGATGTCCGTTGGCGTGAATCAGGTTACGGGCATTCAGGCAAAAACTTGACCGCAGCTACCGTACTTTTTTTGCAAATCCGACTTCGATCCGCTATTATGCGACTAAATCAGTGGATTAAGTGAATTTCATTTCCTGGCGTAGGCCTTACGGAACAGACGTCGATAAATTGGTTTACGGTAAGCAAATTGTATCCACAGAAGCGGATACAGTAAATAATCTGTTAATCGAAACGGCGTTTGAAAGGTAATATCATCAACGATAATCGTTTGCTGGTCAGCCGAACGTTGAAGCCGATGGTGGTGTTGCCAATACGTCAGGAAGAAAGGGAGCTGAAAGCCCTGATCAACGAAAAAGATTTCGTTATGGCTCGTTTGCTGATCAACGATCTGGCTGATCCAGTCCTGACGAAACAAAAGAAAATTTAGCCTTAAATGAACCGTATCCCCTTTTAGACAGCCGTCGAACCGGACGACATCTACGGGAGGAAAAGGTGGACTGAGTTTCTCGAAAAGGGTCCGATCAAAGCCAGCCCAGACATCTGGAAGGGGTTGTTCAACCTGAGTTTTAAGGACAATATGCATGGTAGGCGAACAAACAGGAAAGCGAAATGCCGACGAAAATAGGTTCTTTTGGCCAGAAAAAGGTACACCAATACTAAGTAAACCAACAGCCAGGGTTTGTAAGCCGTGCCTGTTTCATTTTGACACGAGCCCGGTTGGGCATTTTTTCTCCTGGATTATGGGTAAGCAATGGGTAGTTCGCTGTATTTTAGTTGGGCTACTTGGTTTGTCGGTGCTGGCCAAAGCGGCTCCTGAACCGGAATACCTTACGGTTCGAAACGGGTTGCCCCAAGGGTTTGTAAAATCACTTATTCAGGATCAATACGGCTTCATCTGGCTTGCTACCCGCGACGGCCTGTGCCGGTACGATGGCGTTCACTTCCGCATTTATACGCACAATCCGCAACAAGCCAAATCACTGTCTTTCAGCAGCATATACGAAATAAAGGACGATAAGCAGCACAAACTCTGGCTCCGCACAGAAAATAATCATATTGATCGATTCGACCCTGTTACGGAGCAGAGCTACCGAATTTCCAGCTCAAAGGCATTTCAGGAAGCCCTTGGACGGGACCAGCTTATTGGCATCCAGCCCGATAATGCAGGCAATGTGTGGGTGGCCACGCTGACGAACGGGTTTTTCCGGTTGAATGCCAATGGAACCGTTTCCCATCGGTATTGGGGCATGCAGGGCGATACCATTCAACGGACCCTTCATGCTTTGTTGATCGACCGATACAGTCAGGTTTGGCTGGCAGCCAAAGATGGCCTGTTCCGATTTAGTCCCGCATCGGGGCAGTTTGTGGGCTTTCGTATAGCGCAGGGCCTACCCCAAAACGAAGTATACGGCCTTCACGAACGGGCGAATGGCGAATTGATGCTGGGTTTTCCGGGTCAGGTTGCGTTATTCGAACCGGCCAATGGACAAGTGAGGCTGATCGTTTCCCTGCCCGGATCACCGACGGCCATACCTTTGTTCACCAAAGATTATCGGGGCATCGATTACATCAATCAAAGTCGCTATACCGACAAATCCGGTCTGGTTTCGTTGCTGACACCCGCTGCGAACGGACTCGATGGATCGGCCGGCAATCCGGTTTCCAAGCTGGGTAAATATTCGGCCGTTTCTTTATTGGTCGATCGAACGAACGTGCTTTGGATTGGTCTGAATGGAGATGGGGTTATCAAGTATGACCTTAATAAGCGCCCTTTTCAGACGTGGCCCTACAGTCAGAACTTCCAGACCGACTGGCTTACCCAGCAGTTTAGCGTGCCGCTGGATGCCATTCCGCCGGTTATCAAACAGCAATCGTCGGCCAGTATGCGGTATCAATTCGACCGCCGGAAAAACCTGTGGATTACAACGCCACAGATAGCCCCCTACCGCTACAATGCGTTCCGAAAACTGTTTGCGCCCGTGCTGCCAACTGGCATCGAATCGCGCTGGCTTCCGAATGGGGAGTTCCGATTAAGTGCTTTGTCGACCGGCGCGCAGGGTGAACTTTGGGGATTATTAGGCCCGCACAATCAGGCGGTTGTCCGGCATAATCCAGATCAGGAAACCTTCACCGCCTTTCCATTGCCCCTGCCGCCAGGCCATCCCTACGAGATTATGGCGATGGTGGTGGATGGTGGACGCGTGTATCTGGCAACGAAAAATCATGGGTTGTTGCGGGCTGACCTGTCACTAAAGCGGCTCATTCACTGGCATAGTGGCGGCAACGATGCCGGGACATTACCGGGCGACGCCCTTTTGTGTCTGGCGCAGGACCCGGTCCAATACAATTACCTTTGGATCGGTACGTTTGGCGAAGGCTTGTGTCGACTGGATAAGCTGACGGGAAAAATCCGGCGGTTCACCGTTGGTCAGGCGCTTTCCAATAATGTAATTTACGCCATTCGGACGGGGGGCGACGGGCATCTATGGCTCAGTACCAACCGGGGGCTGTGCCGGTTTGATACACGTACTTTCGAAGCCCGAAACTACATGGCCGACGACGGCCTGCCCGGCGAAGAGTTCAAGCAGTTTCATGATGTTGCGCTTCCTGACGGTCGGCTCATCTTTGGCGGCACCGGGGGTTACACCGCCTTCGATCCCCGAAAAGTAAGTGAAGACCCCATAAAGCCAAAGGTCGCCCTTACGGCTTTACGCATCAACAACCAGCTGGTAACGGCTACGACGCCGAATTCGCCCATTGACCGGGATATTAACGAAACGGCAGAAATTACGCTGACCCACCAGCAGAACTTCCTGTCGGTTGATTTTGCGGCCCTTGAATTTAACCAAACCCATAAGAATCAGTATCGGTATAAGCTGATAGGCCTGGACAAAGACTGGGTTTATAGCGGAAATCAGTCGACAGCTACCTATACCAACCTCCCCCCCAGCACCTATACGTTTGTTGTCAATGCCTCCAATACGTCAAGTGTCTGGAGCCCGTACACGCATTCGTTGCGCATCGTCATCGACCCGCCCCTTTGGGCAACCTGGTGGGCCTATCTGGCTTATGCGCTGCTCCTGATCGGCGCCATTGTTCTCTTCCTGCGCATTCGGATCAACCGCATACGCTTAAACAGCCGGATGGAATTACGCGAACAGGAGTCGGTTCAGTTAAAACACCTTGATGAAATAAAATCTCGTTTTTTCTCCAACATCACGCACGAGTTCCGGACGCCGTTAACCCTGATTCTCAGTCCATTGGAGCAGGTGTTGAATGATTCCCGCGACTCCCCTTACCACGGCCGCCTGTCCCTTATTTACCGCAATGCCAATCGGCTCCTTCGGTTAATCAACGAGCTACTCGACCTGGCTAAACTTGACGCTGGTAACCTGACGCTGACACCTACCCCCGCCGATCTGCCGGATTTCGTCAAACGTACGGTGGCCGTTTTTTCGGACGAAGCCCAGCGCAAACACATTCAGTTGCAGCAGACTCATCATTTTCATCAGCCTTATTACTGGTTTGACCCGGATAAAATAGAAAAAATCCTGACCAACCTGCTGTCAAACGCCCTGAAGTTTACCGATGAGCATGGCGTTATCAATGTGTCAACGCACGTTTCGCCAATTGATCCCGTTTCGGCTACCTCGGCCAATACCGATCTCATCCGGCTCGTTGTTTACAATACAGGCGCTGGCATTCCGGAACACCAGTTGCCGCATATTTTCAACCGCTTTTACCAGGCGGATCCTATGACTGAACGCTCGGTAGGAGGCTCGGGGATTGGTCTGGCGCTGGTGAAAGAACTCGTCGAGATGATGCATGGCACCGTTTCGGTAGAGAGTAACCCCAATCTGGGCACTACGTTCACCGTCGAACTTCCCTGCCGACAAGCGCGCGCTGAGCTTGTTACCACGCCCACGGGAAGCGAAAAACCAACGGGTATTTACGAGCAAACACCTGGCAACCCGAACCTGAAAGTCGACAAATCACCGCATATTCTTCTCGTGGAGGATGACGATGATATCGCGGAGTTTATTAGTATGACTCTGCAGATGGAATGGCCGATAAAGCGAGTAAACAATGGGCGGGCTGGTGTGGAAGCAGCGATTGCCAATGGGCCTGATCTGATCATCAGTGATGTGCTCATGCCCGAACTGAATGGGTACGAGCTTTGCCGGGAACTAAAAAATAACCCGATTACCAGCCACATTCCCATCCTGCTTCTGACGGCTAAAGTCTCTGCAGAGAGCCGGATTGAGGGCCTAACGGCTGGGGCCGACGATTATCTCGCCAAGCCTTTTCAGGTCAATGAGCTAATGGGTCGTGTTCGGAACCGCATGGCCCACCAGCAGCAGGTTCGTCACTACTATCGAACCCAGTTGCTGCGCGAAGGCTACTTGCCCACCACGAGTGAGGCCCCCGAAGATGATTTTATGAATCGGGTTTATACCTTGCTTGAAAGTCATCTGGACGACTCAACCTTTGGTGTGGAACCATTGGCTACGGCCATTGGTATGAGCCGCATGCATTTGAACCGGAAAGTGAAAGCCATGACTGGATTAACGCCAAACGAACTCATCCGTGTGGTCCGGCTAAAGCGTGCCGCCGAACTCCTGCTGACAGGGGCTTCTATCTCTGAAGTAGCCGACCGCGTCGGGTTCGATACCCCGGCTTATTTCTCCAAAGTATTCAAAGATCACTACCTGATGACCCCATCAGAATACGTCGAACAACATCGACAGGAGATAATGCGATAACCCCATTTAAGAATTTCCCTGCTTGGTTCGACGGTCAACTTTTGTCTTAATTTCTGACCATCGTATCTCTTTAATTATGGAAATACGGTGCTTCAGGGGCTTTTTGGTGTAGAAAAGTAAGCTTTCATATATGATGTTACAAATTTCATAGTCGGTGTTACGAATGAGCAAGGGTTAGGCGTCCGGCAGCTTTAGTATTGCATCAGTTACTCCTTATCCATAGTGTCTGAAGGCATTACCCTTGCTTATGTCCATGTCAACCTTTTCATTTTCAAATCGGTCCACTCCTGTAGAGTGGCCTCCATTAAAGCTCTATTTACGAGAAACTGGACGCCAGTTTTTTTCTGTAACTGACTTGGTTTACCTGCAGGCTGTTGCTAATTACAGCTGGCTAAACTGGGCCGATGGCAAAAGGATGCTTATGCCACGCACCCTGAAATATTACTCCCCGCAATTACCCACCGAATTATTTATACGTCTCCACCGTAACTGTGTAGTAAACCGGCGCTTTGTAGAACGGCTTGAACGAACAGACACAGGTGGTCTGGTTCATCTGACAACAGGTGAAGTTCTGCCGGTTTCTCGTCGTCGCTGGAGTTTGGTAAGGCGGCAGCTAGCTAACAACCGCCCAAACCTGAATTAGCCTGGCGTTTATCCGAGAAAGCCATCGATCTGCTCTTTAACAGATCGATGGCTTTTGTTTGTTATGGCTAGGTGAACGTATGTACTGAATAGTAGAAACATTCTCGTTCAGGCCGGGTTGAGATGGCATACACAATATCTTAAGCCCGGTTTATTCCTGTATGCAGCCTACACCCTCCTTAGCCAGTAAAACACTCGACGCCCATGAGCGGTTGAACCAGGAATACGGCATACAGGCCATCAAGGGGTATTCCGATCCCATGCACGAGTTAATCGGGACAATTCTGTCGCACCGCACAACGCATGCGAATGAAGTACTCGCTTATCGTACCATGCGTGAACGGTTTCCTACCTGGGAGCAAGTGCGTGACGCGCCAATTTCAGATCTGATAGATGCCATACAAACGGCCAATTACCCCGAAATAAAAGCGCCCTATATCCAGAATCTGCTCGCCCATCTCTTTCGGGAACGAGGAGCGGCCAATATTGACTTTCTGGGTGATCTATCTACGGAAGAAGCCATGAACTGGCTGACAACTTTACCGGGCATCGGACTGAAAACGGCGACGATCGTTTTACTGTTTATGTTTCATAAACCACTACTGCCGGTCGATACGCACGTCCATCGCGTCACGCAACGACTCGGACTGATCGGGCCCAAGGTGAGCGCCGAAAAAGCACACGCCATCCTGTTGGGGTATTTGCCCCAGGAGGCCCTGGTCTTATTTAACTTCCACAAGCATTTTTACTGGCATGGGCAACGCGTCTGTACCTGGTATTACCCCAAATGCCAGGCGTGCGTTTTGCGACCTATGTGCGATTTTCATCAATCCGGAGGGACCGCAACGCTCAGTAGCACGCCCGTCCGGAAAAAGAAACCCACCGATGTTTAATCGATCTATTTGACAATAGAAAAGGCCCACCTATTTACTCTGGCGGGCCTCATCTTTGGTTCGGTAGTGAAGTTACCTTGCCTTACGTTCGTAAAACCTTTTCGCCTGCTCGACCCAGCTGTCCCGCTCGATACGGCCCGGAAAAAACTCGATCAGTTCGTTTACCTTATTAACGTCTTCTCTGGTGAAATTCGCAATCTGCCGGAATGTATAGATACCCAGACTATGCAGTTTACGCTCCAGGAACGGACCTATGCCCACAATGTCCTTCAGATCGTCGGCTTCCGTCGCTACCGCCCGGCCAATTCGGTCGAAGTTCACTTCGCCAGCACGGGCTGCAATTCGGCTAAGCACGGCGGCTTCTGAGTTATCAGGAACACCAGCACCCACCGGCAGTACTGGTATGACAGCAGGCGTTGTGTAAGCGCTTTCAGACGCCGTTGCCCCAGTCAACGAGGTCTTTGTGGTCGAATCTACCTCTTCATCGATCAAGTCCGGTGTATCGTCGTTTGAAATAGCGGGCAACAGAGGATCGGCATGAACAAAAGGCCTTGGAACATCCACCGTAGAAACTGGGGGCACAACAACCTGGGGCGAATGGCCTCCCAATTTTGATTGACGGCAATCCGCCAGTTCTGCCTCTTTGGCAGCGATTGCCTTTCGCAGGGAGCTAACCCGACCGGAACGCGCCAGACGGCCCAACAGCCACCCAACGAACGCAGCAAATGCCAGCAAGAGTACAATCTCGGTGAAGGCCACCGTCTGATTTAAAGGATCTAATCCAAACATAACAGGAGGTTGCTTTAGGGTCTTTTACTCATTTCGTTGCAGCTGGAGCCTCTACAGAAACCAGGCAGACAAATCGAGCGATTACTTATTTTTTGCCAATTCAGCGGCCTGACCGACCCAGTTATCCCGCACAATCCGACCAGGAAAAAACTCAATCAGATCGTTTATCTGATCAATATCGTCTTCATTGAAATTAGCGATCTGCCGGAACGTATAGATACCGAGGGCATGCAACTTTTTCTCGAGAAAGGGGCCAATGCCCACAATGACTTTGAGGTCATCGGCAGTGGCGGGCGAACCCAGCCCAATTCGGGCAACGTTAATTTCACCGGCCCGCGCCCGAATCCGGTTCAGGACGATGGTTTCTTCATCGTTGGCATCACCAGCCAGTATAGCTGGTTGTCGATAGCAGTCCTCCACCGCCCGTTCGGTACTGGCCAGGTCACCTTCCAACCGACGAATCGTCTGTTGCCGGGAGATATAGCCAATAATAAAACCCAGCACGCCAGCAACAATCAGCATAATCAATTGCTGAAATTGGGCATCCGGTAAGTTAAGGGGGTTCATATCAAACATACAGCAAAGCGTTTATCGATTAACATTTGCCAGGGCGGCAACGCCCTGAGCACAAGCAAGGAATCTATTCAAGAGAATTCACTGAACCACGACCGTAACCCGCCGATTGGCTTTTCGGCCCGATAGTGTACTGTTATCGGCTTTGGGCTGGGCTTCGCCTTTGGCCTCCACGGTGACCTGATCGGAGTCGATTCCTGATTTACGCAGTTTCGCCTTTACCTGGTTCGCACGTTCACGCGAGAGACGTAAGTTTACCTCATCGGGCCCGGTGTTGTCAGTATAGCCTGTCAGGAGAAGTTTCTTGTCTTTGTGCTCGGTCAGGTATTTGGTCGCTTCCTCGAAAAACTTTTTGGTTTCGTCCGTTTTGATGTAGTTGGCACCTCCCAATGGGAAATACAAATCAATGGGCTTAAATACGGACGTAAACTTTTGCGACTCAGCCAGCTCTTTTTCAGTAGTTGGTTCGTTCATCACAAGGGGAGCTGCCGTGGTCGTGGCAGCCGTATCGGCAGATGCGGTTGTTGTACCCGAAAATGCAAAATCGAGGCCACCGGTTAAGGAGTCGCCTTTTGCCGTGGCAGGCAGCGTACGCTCGACTCCTTTTGTTGACAGGGATGAAGCCGGGACGCCCTGCTGCACCAGGTATTGTTTAAAGCCTTCGGCCCGCGCCAGCCCCAGGTTCGGGAATGTTGTCGTATTTTTCTCCTCTGGCGTGTAGTAGCCAATAACCTGGAGCGTTCGGCCAGGATTCGCTTTCAGGTACGCAACCATCGTTTCCAGCGATCCACCCAATGAATTCATATTGGCATTGGCTCCCGATTTGGCAAAGCTGAAATTACCCGGCAAATTGAGCCGAAAGAGATTTCCATCAGCAATGGTAAATCCATCAGCACCGGCTGGCGTTGTATACAGTTCCGGCTCATCAGCTGCTTCTACGGGCGCGGGATCACTTCCACAAAGCTGCTTTATTTTACAGATGTGCCACCAGGTAGACCCAGCCATCCATACGATCAGCAGAATGACCCAGGGCGTTTTATTCGTTAACATAAGTAAGGACAGAGGTTAGTACCGACACCAGAGCTGGCCTTTTATAGTGGACAGTAGTAGGCGAAAAAGTTGCTCAAAAATAGCGGTATGTGGCTCAAAAGCAAGTCAGGCAAAATTTCCTACTCTGATTCTTAACTAACTAGTTGTTTCAGTTGCATAAAGACTGTAAAAATGTGCCGACAGTAAGTCCGTCTCTTCTTAACTTGCTTTCTTATACAGCCTGATAACGACATAAATGCTTATTGACCTTCGTAGCGATACCGTTACACAACCCACGCCCGCCATGCGCGAGGCCATGTTTTCTGCTCCGCTCGGCGACGATGTGCTCGGCGATGACCCAACCGTAAACGCCCTCGAAGCCAAAGCGGCTGCTTTATTCGGTATGGAAGCGGCCCTGTTCTGTGCGTCGGGAACAATGACCAACCAGCTCGCCATTCGTACGCACACGCGCCCCGGCGATGATGTCATCTGCGATTACCTCTCGCACGTTTACCAGTACGAAGGCGGTGGTATTTCCGTCAATGCGCTGGCATCGGTTAGCCTGATCCACGGCCAGCGCGGTAAAATTACGCCCGAGTTGATTCGCGACTATATTTACAATCCAGCCGACGCCCACAAGCCGATCTCCCGGTTGGTAGTTCTCGAAAATACCGTGAATAAAGGCGGAGGCTGTTACTACACCGTTCCCGAAATCGCGGCCATTCGGAAAGTTTGTGATGAAAACGGCCTGATCCTGCACCTGGATGGCGCCAGGCTTTTCAACGCGCTGATCGAGACAGGTGAGCCGACGGTAGCCTACGGCCAGCTTTTCGACTCGATCAGCATCTGTTTGTCGAAAGGGCTGGGGTGCCCCGTGGGTTCGCTCCTGCTCGGTAAAGCTGATTTTATCCGGCAGGCCCGGCGCTTTCGGAAACTGATGGGTGGTGGCTGGCGGCAGGCCGGATTTCTGGCGGCTGCCGGTATTTATGCCCTCGATCACCACATCGATCGCCTGAAACAGGATCATTCCCGAGCCCGCAAAATCGGAGCAATGCTCGAACGCTTACCCGAGGTTGAAGAAATTCTGCCCATCGACACGAATATTGTCATTTTCCGGCTTCCCGAAACCATATTAGCCGCCGACTATGTTGCTTCTTTAGAAACTAAAGGGATTCGCAGCATCACATTTGGCAAACAGTTAGTGCGATTTGTTACGCATTTAGATTTTACGGATGAGATGGTGTCCGAGATGGAATTAATCCTGAGCCGCGATTTCTCCTGATTTACCCATACGCCTTGCATCATCGTCCGTTGGCGAAATCATAAAAATCCCGGCTCAGACAATCACTTATGCATATACAAACCAGACCCTTACAGAAGGAAGATTATCATGATCTCAAAGAGGCCATGATCGAGGTATATAGTGGAATCGGTGGCGACTACTGGGAGAAAAGCAAGATCAACAAATTACTCACTATTTTCCCCGAAGGCCAGTTTTGCGTCGAAGTCGATGGAAAAGTGGTCGCCTGTGCGCTGGCCATTCGGGTGAAGTACGACCAGTTTGGCGACAACCATACCTACGCAGAAATTACCGGTGGCTACACCTTCAAAACCCACAGCGACGAAGGCGATTACATGTACGGCATCGAGGTGTTCGTGCATCCCGATTACCGCGATCTGCGGTTGGGGCGTCGGCTCTACGACGCCCGCAAAGAAGTATGCGAAACGCTCAACCTGAAAGGTATTCTGGCGGGTGGGCGTATTCCAAACTACAACAAGTTCGCCCACGACCTGTCGCCCCGCGAATACATCGCCAAGGTGAAGCAAAAGGAAATTTACGATCCCACGCTGACCTTTCAGCTGTCGAACGATTTCCACGTTCGGAAAGTGTTGCGCGGTTACCTGCCCGGTGATACCGAATCGAAAGAGTATGCTACGCTGCTGGAGTGGATCAACATCTACTACGTTGCCGAGAAAGATAAACGCCCCCATACCGACTCTATTATTCGGCTGGGGGTGATTCAGTGGCAGATGCGGTTGTTCAAAAACCTCAACGCTTTTTTGGAACAGGTCGAGTTTTTCGCCAATGCTGTCAGCGATTATCGGGCTGACTTTATGGTGCTGCCCGAGTTTTTCAATACGCCCCTGATGGCCGATTTCAACGATCTGCCGGAGCCGGTCGCGATTCGGAAGTTAGCCGACTTTACGGAAGCCGTTCGGGAGAAGCTTTGCCAACTGGCCATCTCTTACAATGTCAATATTGTGGGCGGCAGCATGCCACTCGTCGATGAAGACGGGAAGCTCTATAACGTAGCTTATCTCTGTCGGCGCGATGGCTCGTACGAAGAGTACCGGAAAATCCATATCACGCCCAATGAGGTGCGGCACTATGGTATGGTGGGTGGCTATGAGATTCGGGCGTTCGACACCGACTGCGGCAAAATTGGCATGCTGATCTGTTACGATGTCGAGTTTCCTGAACTGGGTCGTATTCTGGCTCAACAGGGTATGCAGATTCTCTTTGTGCCCTTCCTGACCGACACCCAGAACGGCTACTCACGGGTACGCCATTGCGCGCAGGCCCGGGCCATCGAAAATGAGTGCTACGTGGCTATTTCGGGATGTGTGGGCAACCTGCCGCGGGTACAGAACATGGATATCAACTATGCCCAGTCGGCGGTGTTTACGCCTTCCGACTTCCAGTTCCCAACCAATGCGGTGAAAGCCGAGGCAACGACCAACACCGAAATGGTCCTTATTGCCGATGTTGACCTGAGCTTATTGAAGGAATTACACGAACATGGGTCCGTTCAGGTTTTGAAAGATCGCCGGACGGATTTGTATGATGTAACGCTGAAAAAAGCGGCCAAGAAAGCCATGAAACAGAAAAAAGCGTCGCCAGATAACGACCCGGAGCAAGTGGCTCCCCTTATCGTAGTCGCCAATTAATGAGTGTGTGAAAAAGATTCCCTAAAAACAGGGAATCTTTTTTAAGCCTAAACTGTAACATTAAATATTACACTAATGAACGGACGATTCGCCATATCCATGCACATTTTAACCCTGTTGGCTACGGCCAACGGCGAATGGCTATCATCGGAATACATTGCAGGCAGTATCAACATCAATCCGGTGCTCGTTCGTAAGGAAATCAGTAACCTGCGTAAGAACGGACTGGTCATTAGTCGTGAAGGCAAGAACGGTGGCAGCATGCTGGCTAAATCACCACAGGCGATTCGCTTATCCGACGTTTTTATATCAACTCGCCAGGGGCCTTTTCTGGGAACCGCCCGAAACAGCCCCAACCCTGCCTGCCCCGTTGGTAAGCAGATTAACCAGCACCTGGACGATCTGTACCTGGATGCGGAGCAGGCCCTCATCCAAAAACTAGGGGATACAACGCTCGACGAGTTTACCCGGCGGTTTGACTAATTTTTTTACCTAAAACTGTAACATTTTTTATTACATTAAATTTTTCACGTTAACAAATCACACAGTATGAAACTCGCAATCATTGGTGCCTCTGGCTTTGTAGGATCAGCCCTAGTCGAAGAATCTCTCAACCGGGGTCATGCCGTGACGGCTATTGTCCGCCATCCGGAAAAAATTACGGTAACGCACCCCAACCTGGTGGTTAAGCAGGGTGATATTCGGGAGGCCGGTACGGTTGCCCAACTGGTGGCGGGTCATGATGCCGTGCTAAATGCTTTCAATGCCGGCTGGGCAAACCCAAACCTATATGATGACTTTCTGAACGGCTCAGAGACGATCGAGAAAGGCACCGAGGCTGCGGGCGTTAACCGGTTATTGGTCATTGGTGGAGCGGGTAGTCTGGAAGCCGCTCCGGGCGTTCAACTGGTCGACACGCCCCAATTTCCGGCTGATTGGAAAGCAGGTGCCACAGCCGCCCGCGACTACCTAAACGTACTCCGTAAAAACACAACTCTGGACTGGACATTCTTGAGCCCCGCCATCAATCTGGCTCCCGGCGAACGGACCGGCAAGTTCCGACTGGGTACCGAGCAGCCCGTTTTCGATGAAAAAGGGGAATCGGCCATTTCGGTTGCCGATCTGGCTGTGGCGGTCTTGGACGAGATTGAGAAACCACAGTTTATCCGGAAGCGGTTTACGCTGGGCTACTAAGTTAAACCAGTATTGAGTGGAGTCGGATTCTCAAATCTGACCAGTAAGGTTACTTATAACCGAACGATACGAGGTTTCTCGAAACCTCGCCGGTCGATTATAAGTAGCCGACTCCACAGATGGTTAAGCCTACTTGCTTTTAAGACGAATGGGAATGACCAGCCTTTCCAGCAGAACACCTATAAAAACACCAATGCTGTAACACAGCAGATCACTCCACACGAAACGGAAGCCCAGCACCAGGCCACCCAGACGGGTAGACCGCAGGCTGTCTATCCAGGTCGCGTGATATAGCTGACTCACTTCGATGCCAACGGAGAACAGTAAGGCCGCCAGCGCGACGGAGCGAACTGACCAGCGGTTGAAAACGATCGCGAAGCCGAAAAAGACCATCAGCGCCCATAGCCCGTCTCCGACATAAGCACGAACAAAGGGAAATTCACTGAAAAAACGCCTTGATGCCAGCCCAAGCAGCATCGTCACGAGCGTCAGAAGACCATAGACAATTCGATTACGCTCAACCGTCTGCATGCCTTAAGCGACTACGGGTCTTATTTGTACAACACCTTTGCCATCTCAAACGGGCGATCCGTAGACATGATATCGGCACCGTTTTGAGCAAACGTTTTGTATACCTGATCTCCTTTCGCAGCAGCCTGTTTATCCAGATTACCCAACGTGCCCAGGATACAGGCAATACCCTTATCGTGCAGAAATTTGTATAAGTCGGCATCCGGCTCTTTAACCCCAACAAAGGCGACCATTCGGTTATCGGGAACGCCCAGTTCGCGAAGGCGGTCGTATTCGGCCCGGTTGCGAATGGTAACCGATATCATCAGATTCGGATCGAGTTTGTTGAGTTTAGCCGCATCCTGAGCATTGTACGTAATGACGGCGACGTAAGCACCCGCGCCCGTCTTATGAATCATGTCGACCACTTTAGCGAACGACACATTCCGCTTCACATCGAGCGTGAACGTAACCTTGTTTTTACCCCAGCGCAAAACCTCCTCCAGCGTCGGAATTTTATAAGGCGTTGCGTTCCCCATATTATCTTCCAGCCGATACTGCCCAAGTTCGGCGTAGTTCCGGTCGATTAGCTTTCCGGTGCCGGTCGTCGTCCGGTCGAGAGTGGCATCGTGCATCATGACCATCACGCTATCTTTGGTCAGGTCGATGTCGCATTCGATGATAACCGGCAGGTTTTTAGCCAGATACGCAAAGGACTCAATGCAGTTTTCGGGATATCCTTTCAGATCGCCCCCGCCCCGGTGAGCCGATATTTTTGCCGACTGGTTGGGTGTATATTTAAAGAAATCATACGCCTTTCCGGCAGGTATTTTCGTGTACGTCCTGGGCGAACAGGTAATCAGGCCAACGCTTAGGCCAAATACGATAATCGATTTAATGGTCATTCTGGTTGTTGATGAAGTAATGACGGATTATCTGGGTGAAATGCTGGAACCGTTCCGACAAACCGGTTTGTTAAGCAAAGAAAACATGGACCCCGTTGCCCTGTTTTCCTCCAACTTACGCTGCAAAAATAAGGTAACTATTTAGACATCGCCGTATGATTCCCTTTTCAGTTCTGGATTTATCGCCTATCGTCGAGGGCAATACAGCTACTCAGGCGCTTCGAAATACATTGAATCTTGCCCAGCATGCCGAACAGCTAGGCTATAATCGCTACTGGCTGGCCGAGCATCACAACATGCCGGGCATTGCCAGCGCGGCCACGTCGGTCGTTATTGGCTACGTAGCCGGGGGGACAAGCACCATCCGGGTTGGGTCGGGCGGTATCATGCTGCCCAATCATTCTCCGTTGCTCATCGCCGAACAGTTTGGCACGCTGGAGTCGCTCTACCCCGGCCGCATTGATCTGGGTCTGGGCCGGGCACCCGGTTCCGATCAGGCAACATCGCAGGCGTTGCGTCGGAACATGAACGGTCCCGATACATTTCCGCAGGATGTGGTCGAACTACAGCATTATTTCCAACCCAACGATACCAATCAGTTTGTTCAGGCCATACCGGGGAACGGCTTAGATATACCGATCTGGATACTGGGCTCCAGTCTGTTTGGTGCTCAACTGGCCGCCATGCTTGGCTTACCCTACGCCTTTGCCTCGCACTTCGCCCCCGCCGAACTACTACGGGCATTACAGGTTTACCGTACTCAATTTCGACCATCTGAACGCCTGAAAGAACCTTATGCGATGGTGGCAGCCAATGTTATTGCAGCCGACACCGATCAGGAAGCTCAGCGGTTGTTTACATCCGTGCAGCAGCAGTTCCTGTACATTCGGAGGGGAAAAGCACGCCAGATGCAGCCGCCCGTCGATAATCTGGAAGATACGTGGCCCGATTACGAACTGGCGGGTATCGACTCCGTTTTTCGCTGCTCGGCAGTAGGGTCGCCCACAACAATACAACGGGGATTAGCCAGCATCATCGCCCAAACCAAAGCCGATGAGTTGATTATTTCGGCCCCTATTTTTGACCATGAAGCCCGCAAGCATTCGCTCACGCTCACCGCGCAGGTACGCGAAGCGTTAGCAGCTCAGCAATCGGCCCCGATTCTGGCTTAATAGTTTAGGGGCTACTTAGAAACGGGACCGGGTTATGTCAAGTAGACGTAACCCGGTCCCGTTTCTAATGAATGGAGTATGCGTGAAGTCGGTTTCTTGGAACTGGCTTCCCAATTTCTTTTCTGACTATTCTACGCCTGAACCAAATGAATCGCAGGCACGTAGAGATGAAAATTCTGATCAGCAGAAATAATAGGAACTCCTTCTGCTAATGCAATCGCTAGTAACAATCGATCAAAAGGATCTCGATGATGATCAAACAGTGGAACTTGCTCGTACGCAGCAATGTGTTTCTGTTCAATAGGTACTAAGTGAAATCCATCCGCGTGTAACCGATCAATCAAGTCTTTAACAGGCAAATTCAATTCAGGCAACCGACCTATCTTCTGCTTAATTACAATTTCAAATAAACTTATTTCACTGACCCAAATTGGATTCTCTAACAGAATTCTCTGTACAGAAGCAGTAATCTTCGATGGATTGATAAGGCTCCAGATTACAATTTGTGTATCAGCCAAATAAGCATACTCCATTACATATAATCATTAAGGTCGTCTAAAGGCGCATTAAAATCATCGGGGATATTGTATTTACCTTCCCAACTGCCCAAACGTACTCCTGCTGACGAACCAGCGACGGTCGTATCAGTCACTGATTCGTCTAGAAACAAGATGACAACTTTTGTACGGCGATTCGTTGGTGGACGTTCCGTTAAGGTTAATTGGCCATTCTCGTAAATTCCATTCACAGCTGTGTACATAAGCGGATAAGTTGTTGGACGTTAAATCT
This sequence comes from Spirosoma humi, assembly GCF_054776575.1. Classification (NCBI taxonomy): domain Bacteria; kingdom Pseudomonadati; phylum Bacteroidota; class Cytophagia; order Cytophagales; family Cytophagaceae; genus Spirosoma; species Spirosoma humi. The sequence goes on along the minus strand of NZ_BAAHBR010000003.1, from coordinate 486,650 downwards.
ACAGATTCTCAACGATTCTAAAGCACCACGTTCACAATTCGCTTGGGCACAACGACCACTTTCTTAGGCGTTTTGCCCTCCATCCATTTCTGTACGGTTTCATCAGCCAGCACTTCCCGCTCAATGTCGCTGGGTGCCCGGTCGATGGCAAAACTGATCGTAGTACGGACTTTCCCGTTGATCTGAATCGGGTAATCAAAGGCGGCTTCAATCAAATAATTTGGATTGAATTTTGGAAACTCGGCCTGCGAGAGTGTGCCCGGTTGATTGCCCAGAGCCGCCCACAATTCTTCGGTAATGTGCGGGGCATAGGGTGACAATAACAGAACCAAATCCTGCAAAATAGCTCGTTTGTGGCAGTTTAGCGTTGCCAGTTCATTGACGCAGATCATGAATGAACTTACCGACGTATTGAACGAATACTGCTCAATATCCTCTTCCGTCTTTTTGATCGTTTTGTGCAGGACTTTCAGTTCGGCCGGCGTGGGCTGCTCGTCTGTTACAATCCACTGACTTTCCCCGGCAGCACTATCCTTGTAGAACAACCGCCAGAATTTGCGAATGAAGCGATACACGCCATCGATGCCGTTCGTATTCCAGGGTTTGGCCTGTTCGAGCGGCCCCAGGAACATTTCGTACAGGCGAAGAACATCGGCCCCGTACTTCTCCACGATATCATCAGGATTGACGACGTTGAACTTCGACTTCGACATCTTTTCAACCTCGGCACCAACTAGGTAGCGTCCGTCTGGCTCAGTGATAAATTCTGCATTGTCTGCTAGGTCCGGCCGGGCCTTTCTGAATGCCTCAATGTCCAGTACGTCGTTTTCAACGATATTGACATCGACGTGAAGGGGGGTTACTTCCTGTCCGTTTACCTGATTCAGTGATAAAAATATGGCGGGTGCGCCTTCTCTTCCCGTACCCGCTACGCGATACACGAAATTGCTCCGGCCCTGAATCATGCCCTGGTTGATGAGCTTTTTGAAGGGCTCTTCCTGCGGAACATAGCCCCGGTCCTTCAGGAATTTATTCCAGAAGCGGCTGTATAACAGGTGACCCGTGGCGTGTTCGGTGCCGCCGATGTAGAGGTCCACGTTCTGCCAGTAATCGATGGCTTCTTTAGACGCAAACTCGGTTGTATTCTGCGGGTCCATGTACCGATACCAGTACCAGGATGACCCCGCCCAGCCTGGCATGGTACTTAACTCATACTCGTATTGCCCCTTGTATTTCCAGCCTTCGGCACGGCCCAGGGGTGGTTCGCCAGTTTCGGTTGGCAGGTATTTATCGACGGCGGGCAACTCCAGCGGCAAATCATTCTCGTCGATCAGGTACGGCAAACGCCCTGACGGGCCTTCTTTAAAATAAACCGGAACGGGTTCACCCCAATACCGTTGCCGACTGAATACGGCGTCGCGCATCCGGAAATTGACTTTTCCACGACCCAGTCCGCGCGCTTCTAGCCAGGCAATCAGCGTGGCGGTCGCTTCTTTGTAGGTCATGCCATTGACCATACCCGAGTTGATGTAATGGCCTTCCTTGGTGTTATCAGCCTGCTTGTCGATGTCTTTCTGGCCATCCAGAATCGGCACGATCGGCAGGTCAAAATGTTTGGCAAAATTCCAGTCACGCTGATCGCCCGAGGGTACGGCCATCACGGCACCGGTACCATAACCCGCTAATACATAGTCGGCCAGAAAGATGGGGACTTTCTCATTGTTGAATGGATTGATGCAGTAACTGCCCGTAAACACGCCCGAGACGGCTTTGGTATCGGCCATCCGGTCGCGTTCCGAACGAAGTTTAGCCGCATTGATGTAGGCGTCTACAGCCTCCTTTTGCTCGGGCGTTGTCAGCGTCGCAACCAGCTCGTGCTCAGGAGCCAGCACCATAAAGGTAACTCCGTAAATCGTATCGACACGGGTCGTAAAGACTTCGATGGATTGTTGGGAATCCGGTTTTTGGTTTTCGCTCTCAGGAGAAGCATCAACCGCAAACCGCACGCTAGCTCCTACACTTTTTCCGATCCAGTTTCGCTGTTGCTCTTTAATCGATTCGGTCCAGTCAATAGTATCCAAACCCGTCAGCAAGCGGTCGGCGTAGGCGGTGATGCGCATCATCCATTGCCGCATCAGCTTTTGTTCAACGGGATAGCCTCCCCGTTCCGAGACGCCGTCCTTCACCTCGTCGTTGGCCAGCACGGTGCCCAGAGCCGGACACCAGTTCACGACGGCATCGGCGAGGTAGGTCAGGCGATACTGGAGCGAGATCGCATATTGTTCCGTTTCAGACAGGGCATTCCATTCATCGGCCGTGAAGGTCGATACGGTATCGTCGCAAACCGCCAGAACCCCCTGGGTACCATTGGCCGAAAATTTGGCGAATAACGTCTCTATCGGCTCGGCTTTGTCGGTTTCTTTATTGTACCACGAGCGAAACAACTCCATGAAAATCCACTGCGTCCATTTGTAATACGCCGGATCGGAAGTACGGACTTCGCGGCTCCAGTCGTAGCTGAAACCAATATTTTTCAACTGTTCGATGTAGCGCGTCAGGTTCGCTTCGGTCGTTACGGCCGGGTGCTGACCGGTTTGAATGGCATATTGCTCGGCGGGCAATCCGAATGAGTCAAAGCCCATCGGGTGCAGCACATTATAGCCTTTCAGCCGTTTGTAGCGCGAAACGATATCCGAAGCGATATAGCCCAGCGGGTGACCAACGTGCAGCCCCGCCCCTGACGGGTAGGGAAACATATCGAGGACGTAGTACTTGGGGCGGTCAGTTGTTTCGGCGGGTTTGTAGGTGTGATGCTCGTCCCAAAACCGTTGCCATTTCTGTTCGGTTTCGCGGTGATTGTAGTCAGCCATAATTGTAGGGCGACTAAAAAGTCGCCTGATTCTCTCAAATAAAGTGCGGCATGTCAACCGCGGTATGCATTTCTTTGCAAAAATAGCCGTTTACAGAGACTTTTGCCTAACGATCCCACCGTTGACTGTACAAACACCCAAATGAATCAAGTTCACCTGCCCATTTCTACCCGTTATTCAACCAAAACCAGTGGCTCATTTGTCGGATCCAATTGGGTGTGGGCCCTTATTTTGGGGCTGCTCACAGCCTGCCTGACCAGTTGGGTGGTTGGCAATTTCACCCATCCTCTATCCGACGGCAACGATACCGATCAATACGAATATGTTGGGTATTTCTTCAACAAAAACGTTTCCCTCTGGCCTTTCCCGCACCTTTCGCTCGTCAATACGCAAACGTTTTACCCCTACGGAACAAACCAGGTTTTCCTGGATTGGGGATTCGAGCGCGACTACTGGTACGCCTTCTGCCACCGCTTGTTCGATGGACCGGGGCCTTATCTTCAATATTATTATGTGTACAGCCTAGTTGTCACCTCTGTCGGCACCTTCCTTCTGCTCGTCTCCCGATTTGGTGCCCCAAAATCATTCATAGCTGGACTAGTCGTCTCCGTATTCAACTTTTACGCGCTCTGGAAATACCCCATCCACATGAACGTCTGTGTGGCGCACTGGACCGTTTTAGGCATAGTGGCCACGTATCGGCTCCTGCTGGATGTCGTTGATCGACGTCCCGTCTCGCTTTCGTATGTATTGGGCTGGATAATCCTGCATGTGCTGGTGCTGGGGCAGGAATTGGCTTACGTGGCTGGGTTTGCGCTTTCCTTTACCACACTCGTCATTCCCGTACTTTTGGTGATGCTGTACCATCAGTTTCCGGTTATTGGTCAGTGGCCGTTACACATTCGCGGATACCTGACGCATGAAGTGGGCCGGCAACGGGGCCAGATTATCGGTTTACTGATCCTTATTTTATTCAGCCTGTGGCTATACCTTCCGCTCACACTTCAGATTGCCTTTACTGCCTGGCAATTCGACTTCGGTATTGTCCCTGAATTGCGTGCCTGGTCGCATCCCGTGCGACTGTTTCTTCCGTATTTACCCGGCATCGACAGCATATCGGTTCCTTACCAACGGTGGTTTCACGATACGTTTGAAAGTTACGGACAGGGCAGCCCTGGACTCTACCTCACCATACTGGCAATTGTCGGCTGGTGGCAAACCCGGCGCAAAGTAGCCCTCTGGCTACCCATCATGCTTATGCTGGTGCTTTGCCTACTGTACCACCCGGTGCTGATGCCTACGTTAAAACTATTCCCCTGGTTTAGCTTTAACCGGCATGGCGGGCGAGCCAGTCTGGTGTATCCGGTCCTGCTAACCCTGCTGGCGCTGCCCGTTCGATGGCCGCATCGGCTGGCAGGCCAGATAAGTTGCGCGCTGCTGGTTGTCCTGATGGGTTTAGAGTGGTATACGGGCTATTCCAAGCGGTTGACCATTCCTATCAATGTAGCCTCGGAGAGTATGCTGCATTATTGTTCGGTTATTAAGCAACAACCCGGCGACGCTGTACTTGACTGGCCTTTCTGCACGATTGGTGCCAACGGCGTGGGCGAAAAAGAAGGGCTCTGCCCCTATTATAGTGCCCAGAACGCGGTGTTTTCGTTTCGGCGCTTTTACGACAAAAGTGGCGTAGGACAGTATTTTGGGCGCCTGCATCCCGATCAGATTAAGCCATTCATGCATGACGGCTGGCCCCGCCTGCTTACTCCCGGCCGAACATTTACCAAACAGGACTGGCAGTTTCTGGACTCGTTTTTACGGAAAAACAATTTCGCGGGCATTAATTTGTACGTAGACTTACTGTCTCCCCACCAACGAGACCAGTTCTACCAGCATTATGGTTTCCCAGTTGCCGAAACCACATTTCCGGCAGCCGGTCATGTGGTATTCATCGCGCTGAAACGATAGATAAAGGCTGGCGAATAGGGTTCATTTTTCTAACTCAATTACCGACCCGAATGACTACCGGATTGCCAGGCGCTCGTTTCGTTGATTAGTGAGTCCCGGTCTTAACTTGGGGTAATTCGTAATTCTGGGGAAAAGTACATAATTCGTCATTTAGCGGATTGGGCTGACTGGGAAGGCCTGGACAAGGGGAAATTTAACAGAGCCTCCAGATCAAAAACGGCTTCCAAGCCCTCCGTATCCGTGAAATCATATTCTCCTCCCAGCTTTCACTTGTGTCCGAAATGACTTAAACAGTAAATTAATGTCTCACAAATTCAGCTAAAATGTGAAATTTTTAGTTTGATTCATGAGATGGCATTTTGAGACTTTACTAGATACGAAATGAATTTGACATGGCAATAACTGTTCTTATCTCATGAATAGGGCGTTTAAAGTGACGGACCAAACATACCCGCATAGTACGCTGCGTTGAGATTTTGTTGCGGTAGGTTAAGTCCTAATTCTTCATGGTGTAGATGATAGTCATTATCGTGTCGGCATAGGCTTCTGCTGTATACAAAATCTCAATGGGTAATAAACAGCTATTGTTTTCCCTTCTTTAAATGATGAGCCAGTTCCGGTTTTGTCAGGGTAAGCAGTCTGTGGGAAGTTTACTCCATTTGTAATCAGTCTCTTTGGGGATAAGGGCTACTTCATACTTTATATTCCATTCTTTTATGGCTTCTAAAATTGGCAAAAAAGCCAACCCTTTTTCTGACAACTTATACTCTACCCTTGGCGGTAGCTCCTTGTAGGCCAATCGTTCCAGTAAGCCATCTTCTTCCAGCTCTTTTAATTGTTCGGTCAGTACTTTCCTGGAAATGTGGGGTACGATGGCATCTAACTGACCAAAACGAATGCTACGGGTGCCAATGACATTAATGATCATTGGCTTCCATTTATTACCAATGGTGCCAATCGCTCTGGTGAATGGGCAATTTGACGCACAAAATCGGTCATCTCTCATAGTCAAGATTGTAGTTACCTACGAGTAACCAGAATACACCATCGATAGTTTCTAAAATAAACTATCGATGGTTCCTTTGTGAAACAATTTCAAAAGGAACAGAGAAATGAACAGGTTAAGCAACAAAGTGGCAGTTATTACGGGGGGCAATAGTGGCATTGGATTGGGCATTGCCCAGGCGTTTAAACAGGAAGGTGGTGTAGGCGCTATCGTCGGCAGAAATCAGAAAACCCTGGCGAGTGCTGCCGCTCAGCTTGGCGATGATTTCATGGCTATCAATGCCGATGTAACCAACCTGGCCGACCTGGAGCGAGTGTTTAAAGAAACCGCTGAAGAATTTGGTAAGATAGACGTGGTGGTGGCCAATGCAGGTGCTGGAACTACAGGTACAGTGGCCGATACCAGTGAAGCCGATTATGACCAGGCCATGGCGCTGAACCTGAAGAGTGTCTACTTCACGGTTCAGAAAGCACTGCCTTATATGAATGACGGCGGAGCTATTATTCTGATCGGGTCAAATGCAGCCCATCGGGCACACCCGTCATTTGGGCTTTACGGCGCTGCCAAAGCGGCCGTGATCTATTTGGCAAAAGCATTTTCAAATGACCTTTTAGCCAGAAAAATCAGAGCCAATGTCATCACGCCCGGTACAACCGATACACCCGCCTTTGACAAGTTTGTCCCCGCAGAACAAATCGAAGCCGTAAAGCAGCATTTCGCAGGTGTAATGCCGATAGGCAGGATCGGACAACCGGCTGACATCGGTAAAACAGCGGTTTTTCTGGCCTCTGATGACTCTTCATTTATGCTGGGTGCCGAACTGCTTGTGGATGGTGGCATGACCTATCTGGCTAAGTAACTGATCCCACGCTGGCGCGACGGTCAACTCGTACCATAATCATAAACCAGTTCAACATGAATCAATCAGAAAACAACGTTTCGGGCTACGCCATAATCGGCTTCGGCAAAATTGGCCAGGCTCTGGCTAAGGCGTTTGCCCGCAACCGCATCGAGGTATCCGTGGCCACCACGCGCGCCCCGGAACGCTTTGCCTCCGATGCGGCCGCGATCGGTCCCACGATCATTGCCACCACACTCACGGAAGCCATTAAGGCCGACATCCTCTTTTTAGCCGTGCGTTTTGATGCGCACCCGGATGTGGCCAAGGCGCTGCCTACCTGGCAGGGCAAGACCATCGTCGATGTGACCAATGCCTACGGCGTGTCCCCTGAGCTGCTAGGAGGACAGCCTTCCGGAAAGGTCGTCGCGCAGGCCTTCACGGAAGGGAAACTGGTCAAGGGCTTCAACCATTTGGGCGCTGCCATTCTTGGTCAGGATCCGGCCGTACAGGGTGGCCGGCGGGTGGTGTTCCTGACGAGCGACGATGACGATGCTGTAGCGGAGATCAGTGCGCTGGCAGACAATCTCGGTTTCGCACCCATTAACCTTGGCGGACTTTCGGAAGGCGGACTGCTGGTGCAGGCACATGGAAATAGCTGGGGCAAATTGATTTTTAAGGACTTGGTCAAGTTTGGCTGATGAATCCTGATCGCAGCTGTCAAGGCGATCCTACCTGATAAACAAAGAGAACAACCGGCTACTTGAAGCAAGTAAACTGAGTTTGTCTCTCATCCATTAATCAATAAACGTAATGAATAGATTAAACAACAAAGTAGCGGTCGTTACTGGTGCTGCAAAAGGAATAGGTGCCGCTATCGCAAAACATTTTGCGGCAGAAGGCGCAAAGGTGGTTGTGAATTATGCCTCCAGTAGCGAAGCCGCAGCTAAGGTGGTGAACGAGATCACGGATAATGGAGGTATAGCCATTGCGGTACAAGCCGATGTATCGAATGAAGCCGATGTAACCAGGCTGTTCGTTGAAACAAAGAAGGCGTTCGGCACCCTGGATATTTTAGTCAACAACGCCGTCTTTCAGCAATTTTTACCGGTTGAACAGGCATCAGTAGCCGCTTTTCATCAGCATTTCAACGTCAATGTGTTGGGTCCTGTACTGACCATTCAAGCAGCGCTAAATCTGTTTGGCGATCAGGGCGGCACGATCATCAATATCAGTTCGGGGGCAAGCAAATCGCCGATGGCGGGCGTGTCGTTATATTCGGCGACGAAAGCAGCCTTAGATGCCCTAACGATTTCATTATCGAAAGAATTGGGTGCAAAAAACGTTCGTATCAACTCGATTTTGCCGGGCGCTACGGAAACCGAAGGGGCCACTAGTGCGGGTGTCACGGCTGGTAGTGAGTACGAAAAAATGTTTGTTGCCAATACCCCGCTTGGTCGCAGGGGACAGCCCAAAGACATTGCGAAAGCGGCCGTATTTCTGGCTTCGGATGATGCCGCTTGGATCACGGGCGAGCAAATTTCGGTCTCGGGTGGTATGTATGGCTTTTAACTCCATAAACTAAAAAACTCAACTTAGCTTAAAAAGCCACAGATAACTTATATATCTGTGGCTTTTGCTTTTCGTACAATACGTTTAACGGACAAACAAAACCGATGGCGTAAGCCTGTGTTTTATTGAGCTTCTTAATGGTCTACAAGACTTTTGCAACAGCCACGTTGATTATATAACAGGTGAGCCCCCTAACCAGTAACAAAACAGCGACAAAGCATATAACGGCCTGGAGTAACCAAAACCATTTTTTCAAAGGGTTGGGTAAGATGAAATAGATTAAGATGTCTATCGTAACCAGCAACAATTGAAAGAGCGTTACAAGTATTGGCATTACACTGATGTGCTTAAAACGTTGCTATAGAATTGTACATAGAGCGTAGAGAAAGCCCGATTGTCTCATATATTTCGGTTTTTACTCTGATTTCCAACAAGATTTTACTTTTTAATTTATTCTCATTCGCTCACTGTAAAAAACGGTACAAATCTGCCTCATGCTCATTAAATGCTCGTTGCGAGGAATGGCCGGGCAGTTGGAGAAGAAGGTTCAATCCAGGGACAGAAGCATGCTTTTTCGCTTAAGCTTTCGTAATTTACTTACGGTTCTTAGCCCCTTACGCATGTATAAACAACTGCTACTCCTAGCGCTTCTGACGGGCTGTGCTAGCCAGAAGAAGACCGCCCTTGACCCTTTTCACTACGATCCACAAGCCTACGAGCGGGTTCGACTCCACTACCAACTTAAGGGTCAAGGCGATACGACCTTGTTCTTCATTCATGGCTGGAACCTGGATCACGCTTATTGGCAACAGCAAGCCAATGAATTCGAGTCCGCTTACCGCTTAGTGCTGCTGGATATGGCCGGTTGTGGTACCTCGGGGACCAATCGAGTCAACTGGACCGTTGAAAGCTTTGCCCGTGACATTTCAAGTATCATTGCCAAAGAGCGGCTCAAAAACGTGATTCTGGTCGCTCATTCGATGGGGGGAGAAATTGCCTTGGATGCAGCGGCAACTAATCCTCAAACGGTCATCGGCATTATTGGGGTGGACAACCTCAAAAATGTGGGCATGACCATCCAGGAAGGCGATGAAGTAGGCATACAGAAGTATAGTCAAGAGTTTATGGCCAATTATCCTAAAATGGCAGAAGCCATGGCCCGGGAGATGATCCTCTCCAAGGATAGTACGATTGTCCACCGAATCGTGAAGAGTTACCGGCAAGCAGATCCCAGGATTGCCGTTCCTACCTTATTGAATTTGTACCCAAAGGCCGCCGATGCCAAGCATAAACTCCGACAACTGACCTTTCCCATGAAGTTCATCATGTGTACTAACACACCGTATGATGAAGGGGCCTTGAAGACCTATTGCCCACAAGGGTACCGAATTGTCAAACTGGATAGCTCAGGCCATTTCCCGATGATCGAGCGGCCAAAGGCCTTCAACCAAGCCTTACATGAGTTGTTAGCGAGCCCATAGCAGGCTCTTAGACAGGCTACTTTGCGGTTTACCACTTCACGTGTCCAATGGCAAGCAATTTTTATGATTTCAAGGTATACCATTTAGTAAAGTAGGTTGTTGTGATTCAAAATAACCTATATTTGTCCTATAAATAGCTCTATTTTTGTTTACAAAATATGAAAGTTGATTCGCTTGCCAATAAAGCCTATATCGAAATCAGGCGGAAAATTTTATCCAACCAGTTGGTGGCGGGCACTCGCTTAAAAGAAGATCTGTGGGCTAAAAAGATAGACGTAAATCGAATGGCGGTTCGCGAAGCTCTAACTCGACTTCAAGGTGAGCAGTTGATTATCTTTGGCGAAAAAGGAGGCTATTTTGTGAAATCTATGACCGCCAGCGACATCCGCGAAATTCGCGAAATTCGTGAATTACTGGAATTGGGCGCTCTCCGGCTAGCTATCCAAAAGATTGATGACCAACAACTTGCTAAGCTGGAAGAAATTTGCAACGACTTTTCATCCATGGTAGAGCGAGGTTATTTGAGTGGTGCGTTGGAAGCCGATGTCAAATTTCACGAAACCCTGATCGACTGCGCCGGCAATTCCAAACTGATGGATATTTATCAAATCAGCAATATTCCCTTATTTCACCAAAAAATCGGGAAGACACAGATCCATATGGACGACTATGAACTTACCGACCAGGAGCACCGACAAATTCTGAAAGGCCTAAAAGATAAAGACTTACCTCTCGCTCAGGAGGCACTTACCAAACACCTACTCCGGGGCGAAACCGCTTCCTTAGATATCGAATAGGCGCCAATAAGTATTTGCCTCTACCCCTCAACAGGCCCTGATCAGCCTATTTCCAGCCTTTCAATGATGCCAGGTTTGAACCTACCAGAGTAGGGTTCTCAAAACCTTATGTTTGCACAGGTAGCTATTCACACTTCTTAATCTTACGCTGGCCCGTACGTTCAGGCATACCAAACGGTTGCCAGTAAGATCCATTCGTCCTTCCCGGCCTGAAACGATCATTTCTATACCAATTAGCCTTATCTACCTTATTTCCTGGCTGAACTTCCCCAGTTCACTTAAAAATTATTCTGAATTTTTTTTGTTTACAAAAATGTACTTTATTTGTAAGCAAATTTAGAAGACAACTCTGTATAACACCTCACAGAATAGAGTAAGTAACTACAGTTGCGCCCTGATCAAGCCGACAGGTTACAGGTAGTATCTAGACAGGCAGGGCCCTGCCGATTCAGATAGATAAAGGTTCGTTTATGATGGTTGTACGGCACACTATTTATAAAAAAAATTTGACGGATTAGCTCGACGAAATGGTAAACGGCTCTTTTCGAAGAGATCGTAAGTGACTACGATGGAGTACCCAATGGCAACACTCTTCAAACGCGTAACTCTTTTTTTTACAGATTATGAACGACTCACTACGTCTTAGAAAAGAAACGGTGTGCATGCTGCTCTTCTGCATGCTGGCAACGGTTTGGGCAAACGCACAAACACTAATTTCAGGAAAAGTTATCAGTGCTGAGGATCAGCAACCTATTGCAGGAGCCAATGTATTAGTGAAAGGATCGACAACGAGTGGCACGTTCACCGGTGCCGACGGGGGCTTTACGCTCTCTGTTCCAACAAATACCAGCCTGATTATTTCCTATATCGGCTATCAGGCTCAGGAGGTTACCGTTGGTTCACAAACAAACTTCTCGATTGCGTTAACCCCATCCATTACTTCACTGAGTGAAGTGGTGGTAACGGGGTACTCATCCGAAAAGAAGAAAGACATAACCGGCTCCGTATCCATTGTCGACGTAAAAGCCTTAAAGTCAATCCCTTCCGGGTCGGCGGTACAGGCATTGCAAGGGCAGGTACCAGGGGTAACCATTCTTAATTCAGGTGCGCCGGGAAGTCCGAGTAATATCTTCATTCGGGGGATCAGCTCATTTGGCAATACCCAACCGCTGGTGTTGATCGACGGTATTCAGGCGGAGCTAAACGACGTAAGCGCCACCGATATCGAATCGGTTCAGGTACTGAAAGATGCGGGAGCGGCTGCTATTTATGGCGTTAGGGGCTCGAATGGAGTGATCATCGTAACCACCAAAAAAGGGCGATCGGGCCAGCCAACCATTGCCTATGATGCCTATTATGGTTCACAACAGCCCTTACAAGGCAATGTCTTTAACCTGATGAACTCCTCGGACTTTGCCCGCCTGACCAAAGTGGCGTATCCAACGACGGGCCTGTTTCAGAATGGCTTACCCGATTATACCTTCCGGGGACCGGGCGCAACAGGCATTGGCAATACAGGAGATGCCGCTGTTGATCCCGCCAAATATAACTTCGATGCTACTAATCCGGCCAGGAATTACCTGATTCAGGCGGTCAACAAAACGGGTACCGACTGGTTTCACGAACTGTTTAAAAATGCGCCGATAACCAGCCACAACCTGACGGCCAGTGGTGGTACCGATAAGTCAAATTACATGGTTTCGCTCAATTACTTCAATCAACAGGGCACCATGCTGAAAACGTACCTGAAACGGTATTCGGGGCGTGTGAACACGCAGTTCAAAGTAAAAAACAACATCCGAATTGGCGAGAATGCGTATTTCTTCTACAAGCAAAACCCTGGTTTCGATAACCTGAGCAGTGGTAACCCGATTGCCTGGACCTACCGGGCCATGCCCATCATTCCGGTCTACGACATCAAGGGAAACTACGGTGGAACCTTTGCGGGGCCTGAATTGGGTAGCTCATCGAACCCGGTTGCCGTTCAGTTGAATACATCCAATAACAAGCTAAATACCTGGGATGTAGTTGGAAACGTGTTTGCCGAAGTTGACTTCCTGAAGCACTTTACAGCCCGTACCAGTTTCGGCGGAAGCATTGATAATCAATATGCGACAAACTTCACCTTTACCCCTTACAACAACTCTGAAGGAAACACGAACCCAAATTCGTTCGCTGAGCTTTCGCAGTTCAACACCAATACCATGTGGACGAATACCCTGACGTATGCCAATGCCTTCGGGAAGCATAACGTGAAAGTGATTGCCGGCTCGGAAGCCATTCGGAATTATGGTCGGGCGGTAACGGCTTCCAGCAGTGGTTTCTTTTCCACTAATTACGATTACCTGACGCTCAATAATGGTACATCGAACGTAACTAATACCAGCAGCGCCTACGAAAATACCTTATTCTCGCTCTTTGGCCGACTGGATTACTCCTTCAACGAAAAGTACCTGTTAGGCGTAACGGTTCGTCGCGATGGTTCGTCGCGATTTGGGTCCGAACGCCGGTATGGTACCTTCCCATCGGTATCGGCGGGTTGGCGGATAACGGGTGAGGAATTCATGAAAAACGTGACCTGGCTCAACGATCTGAAACTGCGTGGAAGCTACGGCGTGCTCGGTTCTCAGAACAACGTTAGTCCCCGAAATGCCTTCACCCTCTTCGGCGGCTCGTTCTTCGATGCGTATTACGACATCAGTGGTGGCGGTAAACTGGCTCAGGGTTTTGCGCAGACGAGCATTGGAAACTCCAATACCGGCTGGGAAGAAAACATGGTAACCAACGTCGGTTTCGACGCTACGGTATTCAACAAGCTGGACCTATCGGTCGAATACTATAAAAAGTCGATCAATGGGCTTCTGTTTGCTCAAACCTTACCGGCAACGGTTGGTGGCGCTACAGCACCTACGGTAAACGTCGGGGATATTCAAAACAAAGGGGTTGACATTGGCATAACGTATAGAGGAACCGTTAGCAACGATCTTCAATTCAGTGTTGGTGCCAACATTACCACCTACAACAACAAGGTGATCAATATCCCCTCACCCACCTATTTCGAAACCGCCAATACCCAAAATCTGGGCAACGTAGTCCGGAACCAGGTTGGTCAGGAAGTAAGCTCGTTCTTCGGCTACAAAGTCATTGGCCTGTTCAAGAGCGATGACGACGTAGCGGCTTCACCTACGCAAAGCGGAGCCGCTCCAGGCCGCTTTAAGTACCAGGATGTGAACGGCGACGGCAAAATTGACGCCAGCGACCGCACGTTCCTCGGCAGCCCAAACCCCGACTTTACGTATGGTCTGAACCTGGGCCTGACCTACAAGCGGTTCGACTTCTCAACAACGCTTTATGGCTCGCAGGGTAACGAGATTTTCAATACCGTAAAATCGTTCACGCACTTCTTCAGTACGTATGTGGGGGCCAAAAGCAACGATCTGTTAAACGCCTGGACACCCGAAAATCCGAATTCGAACATCCCGAAAATTGAATCGACAGGATCATTTAGTTCATCGGGTGTGCCCAACTCCTTCTATGTCGAAAACGGCTCGTTCCTGAAAATGCGCTCGCTGGTGGTTGGGTACACGGTAAGCCCGCTGCTGTTACGGAAGTACGGCCTGAATAAGGTACGGGTATATGCCCAGGGGGCTAACCTCTTCACGATTACGAAATACAGCGGCCTGGACCCCGAAGTAAGCGGACTCAGCTCGGCCTTTGGTGTCGATTACGGCAACTACCCCAGCAATCAGAAAAATTTCATCTTCGGCCTTAACGTCTCTTTCTAAAATACCATAAACCGTTATCAATCATGAACTATAAGAAGTTTGTTGTCGGCTTATCGTGTTGCCTGGTATTTTTAACCGCAACTAATTCCTGCACGAAGGAATACCTGGAAGTTGGTGCCATCGGTGCCACCAGTGAATCAACCTTAGCCAACAAAGCCGGGGTAAATGGCTTGCTGGTGGGCGCATACTCCCTGCTCGATGGCTGGGGTGTACCCAATACGACCTATTATTTCATTGGGGTCAGCAACTGGATTTTCGGGGGCGTAACCTCCGACGACGCCCACACCGGCACCCAGGCATCGGCCCTGCCGCCAATGGAATCGGTCGAGAGTTATAAATACGACGCGACGATGGCTCCGTTCAACAACAAGTGGATTGTGTTATATGCCGGTGTACAACGGGCAAATGATGTGCTGCGGCTGCTGGCGAAAGTAACCGACAATTCGATGACGGCCGAAGAAATTAAGCAGGTCAAGGCCGAAGCTACGTTCCTACGGGCAGTTTATCATTTCGAAGCCGCTAAATTATGGGAGAACGTACCCTACATCGACGAAACGGTAAGCTATGCCAACGCGAATTACAATGTAGGCAATACAGCCCCGGTCTGGTCTAAACTGGAAGCGGATTTCAAATTTGCTGCCGATAACCTGAGCGCTACCAAGTCAGATCCGGGCCGGGCCAATAGCTGGGCAGCGAAAGCATTTCTGGCCAAGGTGTACATGTTCCAGGATAAATACGCCGAAGCAAAGCCCGTTTTGGCCGATGTGATTGCGAATGGGGTAACGGCTTCTGGCTTGAAATACGCGCTGGTCAATTTCTCCGATAATTTTAACCCCTTGAAAAAGAACAGTGCGGAGTCGGTCTTCGCCGTTCAGATGTCCATCGACCAAACCTACCAGAATGGCAACTATGGCGATGCGCTGAACTTCCCAATGGGCGGACCAGCGACCTGCTGTGGTGCGTATCAACCCTCGTTTAGTCTGGTCAACTCCTACAAAACCGATCCCAACACCGGTCTGCCGTTGCTGACAACATTCAACGATTCCGACATCACCAATGACCAGGGCATTGAAAGCAGCGCACCCTTTACGCCCTATACAGGCACGCTCGATGCCCGTCTGGATTACACGGTGGGTCGCCGGGGGATTCCGTACCTGGACTGGGGTGTGCACCCTGGTAAAGCCTGGATTCGCGTGCAGGCAGTAGCCGGTCCCTACAGCCCGATCAAAACGATTTATTACCAGGCCGCTCAGGCAACCACCTCTTTGTTTTCGCGCTGGACGTCAAACAATTATACCATGATCCGTTTTGCCGATGTGCTCTTGTGGGCGGCCGAGGTCGAAGTTGAAATTGGTTCCTTGGCACAGGCGCAAACCTATGTCAATCAGGTTCGGGCACGAGCCGCAAATCCGAATGGGTGGGTGAAGAAATACATCGACAACAGTGCCCCGCTGAAAGGCTTTACCTCTGAACCGGCAGCCAACTATAAGGTCGGGTTATACACGAATGAATTCACGGCGAATGGAAAAGATTTTGCCCGTGAAGCGGTTCGTTTCGAGCGAAAACTGGAGTTCGCCATGGAAGGCCACCGTTTCTTCGATCTGCGTCGCTGGGATAATGGTACCGGTTATATGGCCACAACCCTGAACAACTACGTGAAGCATGAAACGTCGATTCCAGGGTATGACTTTACGTATATGAAAGGCGCAACCTTCACGAAAGGCAAAAACGAACTCTACCCGATTCCGCAGGCCCAGATTGATTTAAGTGTAACGGGTGGCGCACCGGTGCTCA
Organism: Spirosoma humi; assembly: GCF_054776575.1. Lineage (NCBI taxonomy): Bacteria > Pseudomonadati > Bacteroidota > Cytophagia > Cytophagales > Cytophagaceae > Spirosoma > Spirosoma humi. The sequence continues at coordinate 470,542 of NZ_BAAHBR010000003.1, read as the reverse complement.
AACAAAATCCGGGTTATTAAACCAAAGCAAGGTTATGTTTTATTGATTCTGTGGATTCTATTGGCTTGATTAGCCTTAACTTACTGACTATCAAACCCAATAGAATCTACAGGATCTAAATCGTTCAACTACTGACTATGCTGTTTTACGCATCGACTTATAGCGACATCAACCAGACAGGTAAGGATCGTGTTGTGCTGCTCCCGTTAGGGGCAATTGAGCAGCACGGCCCTCATCTTTCGGTATCGACCGATACGGATATTGTTACTCAGCTTGCGTTACAGACCGAAAAATCCCTGCCCGATACGGTGTTGCTCTGTCCAACCTTACCGTTCGGGTCGAGCCATCATCATCTGTCCTTTGGCGGCACCATGAGCCTTAGCCCGGAGCTATATACACAGGTGATTATTGACCTGGTTCAGTCGCTGGTGCTCAGCGGACACCAGCGTATTGTGTTGCTCAACGGACATGGCGGCAACATTACCCCGGTGAAACAGGCGCTGGCCGTGTTGAGCAAACGCTTCGATGCCAGTGATCAGCCTACCATTGCGCTGGCAACCTATTGGGAATTAGCAGGTAGCCCATTTGCCGGAGAGTTTCCGATGGAAAGCCCTGCCTTGAGCCATGCCTGCGAATACGAAACGAGTTTGATGCTCCATCTTTTCCCAGAAAAAGTCTGGATGGAACGGGTAGAGCGGTCACAACGGCCTGAGCGAAACGGATACATCGGCTGGGAAGACGATGAGCTATACCGGGGCGTAACAGTCTTCAAACAAACCGAATTTATTTCGAGCAACGGCAGCAGCGGAGAACCTCAGCTGGGCACGCCCGAAAAAGGAAAATATTTAGTCGATCATGCGGTAAGCGCCCTGGTTAGCTTTCTGGAGTCATTCAAAACCTGGCCTTTATCTGAAAATCTGGCAACAAAACCATGAAGAAACTGGAAATTAAACATCCCGACAAAGCCATCAATACGGGAGCCTATTCATCCGGCGTACTGGTGGGCGATCTGCTATTCGTTAGCGGTCAGGGACCGTTGGATTTGGCAACGGGAGATGTGAAACACGGCACCATCGAAGAAGAAACCTTATTGACTCTCTCGCACATCCAGAAGATTGTAGAAACCGCCGGAGGAACCATCGACGACATTGTAAAATGTACCGTCCATCTGGAAGATATCAATGAATTCGACCGCTACGATGCTGCCTATGGGTCATTCTTCACCGGCATACGTCCGGCCCGAACCACCGTTCAGTCGGTATTGTCCGATGGGATCAAGATCGAGATTGACGCCATTGCCCGTATCTCTCCCAAACAGGATTAGCCCAGTAATCTATGACCTCTCAACTACGCATCGGCACCGTAGGACTCGGCTTGATGGGCAGCAGTATTGCGACCTGTATACTCGCGGCTGGCCACACGGTTACCTCGCTGATTAAAGAAATCGAAACCGCCGATGAAGCCCGGAATCGTATCCTTGGCTACTTACATCAGTTACGTCAGGAAGGGCTATTGACCGACGCTCCCGAGACCGTTATCGAGCGGCTTACTATTACCGATGATGTTTCGTTGTTGGCGAATCATCCCGTTGTGATTGAGTCGATTACGGAGAACATCGATGAAAAGAAACGGCTGTATCACCAGTTGGAAACGGTTCTGTCTCCTACGGCTATCATCGGGAGTAACACCTCGGCTATTCCGGTGTCGGTGCTGCAAAGCGGACTTACGCATCCACAACGGCTATTAGGTCTTCACTGGGCCGAGCCTGCGCATATCACCCGATTTATGGAGGTCATTTGCGGGAAAGATTCCGACCTGACCTATGCCTACGAAATTGTTAAGCTGGCCGAAAGCTGGGGCAAGGAACCTTCGTTACTCAAAAAAGACATTCGGGGGTTTATTACCAACCGGATTATGTACGCCATGCTTCGGGAGTCGTTCAATCTGGTCGAAAATGGCTATGCTACGATTGAGGATGTAGACCGCTCGCTTCGAAATGACCTGGGCTATTGGATCACCTTTGCGGGGCCGTTTCGCTTCATGGATCTCACGGGTATTCCGGCTTATCTGACGGTTATGAAAGACCTTTTTCCTGACCTCAGCAACAGCACCGAAACACCGAAACTGATAGAAGAGCTAGTAGCATCTGGTGCCAGAGGGGTCCAGAATGCGCAGGGTTTTTATCCCTACACGCCCGAGTCGGCCAAAGAGTGGGAGGAGAAATTCATCGACTTCAGCTACGACATCCGAAAACTCGCCCAAAAACATTTACCCACTTCCGCCGAAGACACTAAATGACACGCATTCAATCCATAAAAGCCACCGAAGTAATTGTTCCGGCCAAACCGGGCAGTCTGAACTCCGATGAGGTGATCGACAAGGACTTGGCCTTCGCCAAAAAATTTCTGACGGGCGAACGTTGGACCGAGTTTGCCAACCAACCCAAATGGATCATTGAACTCACGCTGGCAAACGGCCTGACGGGTATTGGCGAGACTTACCGGAGTGCGTCTGGCGAGTTGCTTCATCAGTCCATGCAGGACCTGGTTGGTCAGGATGTGCTGAAACTGAACTGGCGTCGACTCCCTATTGCCGATCAGCGGATCTACGAAGCCTTTGAATCGGCGGTGCTGGACGTGGTGGGCAAACTGCTGAACGTACCGGTGTCCCAACTCCTTGGTGGTGCCTACTATGACCGAATCGATTGTTTCGGTTGGACGGGTCGACGGACGCCGGAAGAGGCCGCCCAGAAAGCCTATGACGCCATGCAAAAGGGCCATAAAGCCTTCAAATTCAAGTGTTCTGACGAAGATCCCGTTCGACTTTGGACGGAGGCTATTCGGGAGAAATGTAGTGACGGCATCAAAATCCTGCTCGACCCGAACCAGCGCTGGACTGATGTTGAGACAACTCTTCGATTAATGGAGGGCGTTGACAAAACCATCATGCTGGGCCTCGAAGACCCGATTCTGCACGCTGATGTAGCCGGATTCAAGTACCTCCGTGAAACACTGGACATGCCCATGTATCGGCATGTTTCCCTGCCCTACACGCAGGACATCCGCGCCATGATCGCTTTTGTGCGGGCCGATGCTGTGGATGGGTACAACATCAACGGGTCGGCTTATAACTCAGTCCTTTTGGCCGAAATCGCCTACCTGGAAGGCAAATCCTGCTGGCGGGGTTCGGAGGTAGACTTAGGCATTTCAGAAACGATGGGCTTGCACATTGCCGCAGCCAGCATCAACTGCACTATTCCTTCCGATCTGTTTGGCGAACTGGTCCGCACCGACGACCTGATTACCGAACCCATTCGCTTTGAGAACGGAGCTGCTTTGGTTCCACAAGGCGCGGGCCTCGGTATCGAGCTGGATTATGCCGCGCTGGACACCTACCAAACGAATCAGTTTTTACAAACGAGCTTATGAACAAGTCGATTCAGTCGTGGGCCATCCTGTTTTTCTGCAACCTGATCTGGGCATTTCATTTCACCAGCATCAAGCTGACACAGGATCAGGTTGGGCCCTATTTTACGGTTTGGGCACCCATGCTGCTGGCCACGATTTTTCTGGCTCCGTTCGTGATTCGGGACTTTCGAAAAGGGGGCAAAAAACTAAAGGACATCCTGATTTTTGTCCAGTTGGCCGCTCTTGGAGCCTTTCCGTCGCAGGTGCTGATGACCTGGGGAACGCAGTACTCACTCGCCAGCAACGCGGCTATTCTGGTCATGACCTTGCCCGTCATTACGGCTGTTTTCGCCTTTCTGATTCTGAAAGAAAAGATGAATACGGCCCGCTGGATCAGCTTCGCTATTGCTATTACGGGCGTGATTCTGTGCTCAACCGATGACATTAAGCGGATGGACCTAAGCTCACGCTATGCGCTGGGCAACGGGCTCATTTTCCTGGCCATTCTCGGCAATGCCTATTACAATGTAGGCTGCAAAAAGATATCGGGCCAATACACCGAAATGGAGATGGTGTTTTACACCTATCTGGTGATGTCGATCCTGTTGACGCCCCTGGTGCTGTATTACGAACCGGAAATGTTTGCCAGGGTTCCGAGCTTCACCACCAACACCTGGATCGGTATGATTTCGCTAACGCTCTTTCATAATTTCCTGTCGATGCTCCTGTTTTTCAAGGCATTGAAAAATCTGGACGCTACGCAGGTCGCCTTATCCAACTACCTCATTACGTTTATGGGCTTACCCATTGCTGCCATCTGGCTCGGCGAAACCCTGAACCGACAGACCATCATTGGTGGTGTGCTCGTCCTGGTCTCAACCCTTATCCTATCCATTGTCGATAGTAAAGTACAACAAAAAAAAGTAGCTAACATCAATCAAGAACCGGCAAAGTTATGACTAACACAGACAACGAACTGTTTGGCGTAGTACCCATTATTCCAACACCATTCACCGACAATGAGGAGATCGACGAAGACGCACTCCGGAATTTAATTGACTTTGCCATCGATGGTGGTATCAAGGCGGTTTGCCTGCCTGCTTACGCCAGCGAATTCTACAAACTCACCGACGACGAGAAGTTACAGGTTGTTCGGGTGGCGGTAGAGCGGGCTGCGGGTCGGTTGAAAATCGTCGCTCAGTCGAACCACCCCTCATTAAAAGTAGCCATCAAACTGGCGCAGGCTAACGTACAGGCTGGTGCCGACGTTATCTCGCTGGCCGTTCCCCGAATTTTCAGCTTACCCGAAACGTCCCTAAAAGTCTATCTATCCGAATTTTTACAGTCGATTCCGAACACGCCCGTTCTGATTCAGGACTTCAACCCCGGCGGCTCGTCGATCAGCGTAGGGTTCATCAAAGAATTGATGGACGAAAATCCGAATTTCAAATACCTGAAGCTGGAAGAGCCTTTGTGTGCGCCCAAATTTGAACAGATCATTCAGGCCACAAACGACAGAATTGGCCTGTTCGAAGGCTGGGGTGGCCTGTATATGCTCGAACTGGTACCCATCGGCATTCGGGGTGTCATGCCGGGGCTGGCCGTTGCCGACATTCTTCAAAAGATTTTTACCCTCCGCTCCAATGGCGAGGATACCAAAGCTTTCGAACTATTCGAACGGGTCATGCCGCAAATATTCTTCTCGTTACAAAACATGGAACTGTTCCATTATGCGGAGAAAGAATTGCTGATTGCCAGAGGTGTGCTGAGTAACAGCATCGCCCGAAAAGCGGCTTACATTCCCGACGAATCATCCATCAACTACATCCGGGAGCTAAATCAGCGCATTCTCGACATCGTCAACGACGAAAAGTACGCCATCCGGCCAGTTGCCAATAGCCTTGTAGCTTAACTAATGAATAATTCAGGATAAATGACCTGATAGTCAACACCTCATTATTCATTTACTCAAAACCACAGTATCATGGGAGAATTTAGTGGACAGGTTGTGCTGATCACCGGTGCAGCCTCCGGCCTTGGGTTAGCCATAGCCCACAAGTTACTGAACGACGGGGCACAGGTTGGCTTACTCGATTTTAACGAAGCCGCTTTACAACAGGCGTTTGAGAAGTACGGCTCAGATGCCTTACTGATCGGTATCGATATCACCGATGAAGCGCGGGTAGCGCGGGCGGTTGCGCAGGTACACGCCCAATTTGGCAATATCGATGCCCTCATTAACTGCGTGGGCATTACGGGTATCACAAACGTACAGAGCCATGAGGTGAGCAGCGAAAACCTGCACAAGGTATTTGACGTAAATTTCATGAGCAGTTTTTATACCTCGAAAGCCACATTGCCCTTCATGCTGGCTCGCAACTACGGACGTATTCTACACATCGCGTCGATTGCCGGTAAGGAAGGCAATGCCGGAATGTTAGCCTACTCAGCCTCAAAAGCCGCCGTAATCTGCATGGCAAAAGTGCAGGGAAAAGAATACGCCGAACGGGGCATTACAGTCAACGCGTTAGCTCCGGCAGTTATTCAAACCCCGTTGGTTGACGCCATGCCCGAAGTGCAGGTCAAGTACATGACCGATAAAATTCCGATGAAACGCTGTGGTACACTCGATGAAGCGGCTAACCTGGCGGCTTACATCGTATCCCCAAAAAACAGTTTCACAACCGGTTTTACCTTCGATTTATCGGGAGGGCGAGCAACTTATTAGGTTGGTTCAATATGGCACGGGCACTTGCACGTGCCCATATTAATATCAGCAGCATTCTCGTCTGGCACGTGTAAACCGGGCACCGGATTGGCCCGTGCCAGACTAACTAGCTATCATGAAAAGCTTCTGGATCAGTTGTATTATTGTTTGTTACTGGTGTTTAACAGCGTCAGGGCAACAGCGCCCTGCCTTACTACCGGCACCACAGTCCATTCAATACGGACAGGGGGAATTGCCTGTCCAGAACCTGACGGTATATGTGCCTCCCACCGCGTCAGCTGATGTTGCCTTTGCGCTGGACCAGCTCAGGAAACTATTGGCCGAACGCTCTGGAAAACCCGTGTCAGGCAGTCCATCGGCTAGGGCATCAACCATTCACTATTCGGTTAAATCCGTCGGTCTGGAATTGCCGGGCACGAATGAAGCTACCAACGGCAATCATCGTGAACAATACGCAATGACAATCACGGCCAAAGGCATCGATATTACCGCCCAAACCTCAACCGGCCTGTACTATGCCGTGCAAACGATTCGACAATTGCTTCAGGGTCAGGGAGTAAAGGCAACGCTTCCCTTCGTCACGATTAACGACCAACCCAAACTGGCTTACCGGGGGGTGATGATGGACTTTGCGCATGGCGGCCTGCTAACGGTAGACGAAGTCAAAAAGCAGATCGACTTTTTAGCCCGCTGGAAAACCAACCAATATTACTTCTACAATGAGGTTAGCATTCAACTGGATGGTTATTCGACGCTAAATTACAAGGCGAGTTATTCGCAGGCGCAGATCAAAACGATCATAGCCTACGCCCGCGAGCGCCACATGGACGTGATTCCGTTCGTTAATTTCTACGGACACCTACACGAGCTGATTCGCAACGAGAAATATGCATCGCTGGCCATTGGCCATTATGGACACGAACTGGACCCACGCAACCCGGCCGTACAAACGCTGCTGAAGAACTGGATTAAACAGTACACAACGCTGTTTCAAAGCCCATTCATTCATGTTGGCTTCGACGAAACCTGGGAAACGAAGCGGCTGGCCAATACTGGCCTGGCCAAACTAGACCCCGAAGCCCTGTATATCCAGCAGCTCAGTTTCGTGAGCAACGAGTTCAAACAGTACGGCAAAACACTCTTGGCCTGGACGGATATGAATGCGTTTTACCCGAACATTCTGGCTAAATTCCCCAAAGATGTGACCCCGGTTATCTGGGAATATTCGCCCGATACAACCGCCATCAACAACTACCTGAATCCGGTTCTAAAAGAGAAGAAACCATTTTTCATTCAGCCCGCCGTTTCTGGCTGGGGGCATATCTATCCATCGGCCAACTATACCTACGAGAACATAAATCTGTGCCTGAAAGCGGGTCTTCGGCATAACACACTCGGCTTTATCACGTCTGTCTGGACCGATTCCGTTGAGCCCTTTGTCCGGGCCTCCTGGCTGTTTATGGCTTATGGCTGCATTGCGGCCTGGCAGGGCACTGTGCCCGACAAGACTACCTTTACTGAACAGTATAGCTCGGTCGTCTACCCGGCCTTAACTCAGGATATGCAGGCCGCTTTCGACCATATGGCAACAGCCGGTCAGTACCTCGAAAAGTGCCTGGGGAAAAACACCCAAAGCCTACCCCGTGGCACCCTCGTGGAAAGCTGGTCCAATCCATTTTCGGCCTATTATCTGGCCAATACGAACGAGCATAAAGCCGATTTTGAGCAAGTACGCACGCATACCGAGGAGGCTCAGGCACGGCTGATCAGGGCACTTCAGCAGGCCCGTCCGGCCGACACCAGTTTCATTCAGTCAATGCTCGTTTCGGCGCGGTTGATCAACTATTCGGCCAGTCGGTTTTTATGGGCCAAAGCGATTACGGATCGCTGGAACGATGGGATGATAGCCCAAAAGAAGGATGATTACGTATTCTATGATCTGACCTATCCCTGCCACAGTCTGCTAGTCGATGCCATGGACGAAACGGGCGAACTCAAGCAGGCGTATGCGCAGGCCTGGCTCTCGGAAAATATGCCGTATCGACTGAACACCATGCTGGGACGCTTCGATGTAGATTTTGGCCTCTGGCGAAAGCTGCATTTGAAAGTACTGGATTATAAGATTCAGAAAAAGACCGAACCCCTGAAATCCTTTGAGTTGCTTTTTACCCCCGACTTTTAACGAAAAATGGCCCGCTGATTTTTACGATGATTAGGAGTCACTATGATTCCTAAAATCAAAACCATAACGATCATAAAAATCAGCGTTCTAATCAACCACCATGAATAATATCGAGTTCTTAAGTCCTATTGATGGCGATATGCTGCACGCCCGCGATGGTGTGACGATTTCCGACGGCCTGGAAATTGACGTACAACTCCTGGCACCATCGTCTCATTCGTTAACCATAAACGGGACCAGGGCGAGTTATGGTCAGGGCGTATTTTCGGGGAAAGTGCGATTAAACCAATACGAGAATACGATTACCGTTCACGACTGCACCACGGCAGAAAGCAAGTCGATTCAGGTATACTGGCTTCCCAATTTTGCGGGACATTATCGTCTGTCGATTGACGATAACATCTGGTTTCTGCGGGATATTTATCAACAACAGGGCAACTACCAATCCCTGTTCGACCATCCGTATTTAGGCTTTTTGAAGCAGGTCCATACCACCTACGGCACCAAAATCCACCTCAACCTTTTTTACCAGACGGAGGGGTTCAACCTGTCGAAGTTTCCCGACCGTTTCAAAGCGGAATGGCAGGCGAATGCCGATTGGCTCCGGCTGAGTTTCCACGCCTGGGGTGAGTTCCCTGACCGCCCCTATCAACAGGCTGGTTATGAGCAGGTGAAACACGACTGCGCCATCGTCAAGGAGCAGATTCTACGATTTGCGGGCGAGGCCCTGATGGGACCAGTAACCACGCTGCATTGGGGAGAATCGACGGTTGAAGGCTCACGAGCCCTGCGCGATGCGGGCTACGTCGGGCAATTGGGCTATTTCAATGTCGATGATGAGTTGCCACCCGTTTCGTACTACCTCAACGTGGAACAACGACGGCATATAAAAAAGCGGTTCGTCTGGCACGATAATCAGGAAGACATCACTTTCATCCGAAGCAGCATCGTTATCGACAAAACAGAGCTTTCGGACATTGTTCCGCATTTGGACAGCTACGCAAACAAGCCATCCGGGCTGCCGCCTTTTGTCGATTTACTCGTTCACGAACAGTATTTCTACCCCTTCTACGAAGCCTATCAACCCGACTTCCGGGATCGTATTCTGGCAGCCGTAAAATGGGCTACGGATAAAGGATACACGCCCGCCTTTTTAGGCGATAGTCTTTTTGCTGACGCATAGGAGACGGAAATATCCGTCTCTACATACAAAAACGACCATGGAAAACACGCGAAGAAATTTCTTGAAAACGGCAGGCCTAAGTGGTTTGAGCCTGATAGCAGCTAGTCCATTTTCAGCCTATGCTTCTACCCCTAAAGAACTGGCAACCATTGGCGAACAAGCCAGTAGAACCCCTCCTCAGGTTTTTAACATGAGTGGCTATGCGGCCCCAAAACTCGATGTTGTCCGCATTGGATTTGTGGGGATTGGCAACCGGGGCATAGGGGCCGTGGAGCGGATGAATAAAATCGAAGGTGTCGAGATAAAAGCCCTTTGCGACTTGCGGCCCGAACGCGTGAACCTGGCGTTCAAGAAAATAGAAGCCAATGGGCACCGCCCGCAACTGTATTCGGGCAGTGCTGATGCCTGGAAGAAACTCTGCGAACGCACCGATCTCGACCTCATTTACATCGTGACGCCCTGGACCCTGCACACGCCCATTGCGGTGTTTTCCATGAATCATGGCAAGCATGTTTGCGTAGAAGTTCCGGCGGCCAAAACCCTGGAAGAGTGCTGGCAACTGGTCGAAACATCGGAGCGGACGAAGAAGCACTGCATGATGACCGAAAACTGCTGCTACGATTTCACGGAATTGCTCACCCTCAACCTGGCGCGGCACGGTTTCTTCGGCGAAATAGCGCATTGCGAAGCCGCCTATATCCATAACCTACAGGAGCTGGTCTTCTCGAAAGAACATTTCTACCAGATGTGGGAACTAGAGGAGATGTACAAACGAACCGGCAACCTGTACCCAACCCACGGACTTGGCCCTGTTTGTCAGGTACTGAATATTAACCGGGGAGACCAGATGGATTACCTGGTTTCTATGTCGAGTAATGATTTTGTGCTGGGAAACTTGGCGAAAGAGCTGGCCGCCAAAGACGATTTCTACAAACCCTACGTGGGCAAGCCCTACAACGGCAACATGAGTGCGACCACCATCCGAACCAAGAAGGGGAAGACCATCATGGTGCAGTACGACGTTTCCTCGCCACGGCCCTATTCCCGAATTCAACTGGTTAGCGGCACCAAAGGGGTTGCGTTAAAATACCCCGAGCCTGCCCGCTATTCAACGGGTCACGAATGGATGAATGAAAAGGAGATCAAAGCCCTGGAAGAAAAATACATGCCGCCCATCGTCAAGAAAATGGGAGAGATCGCCAAGAATGTCGGTGGGCACGGCGGTATGGATTTCCTGATGGACTGGCGAACCATCGACTGTCTGCGAAACGGCTTGCCGCTCGATCAGGATGTATATGATGCCGCGTTGTGGAGTTCGGTTGGACCGCTAAGTGCGTGGTCGGTGGCGCATCGGTCTAATTCGATTGATGTGCCCGATTTCACGGGCGGGTCGTGGCAAAAAAATAAGCCCGTCGACATTTCGATGAGCAAAGGTGGTACCACACAGGCGAAAGTGTAAAACTCCTAAAGCTATGAACTCAGCATCCAGTCGAAGAGTATTTTTGAAACAGACATCGCAGGGCTGCGCGACTTTGCTGCTGGCCCCTACGCTACTTCAGGCCAGACCAATCGGGACAACTGGCAAACGGGTGGGCATTATCGGGTTGGACACCTCGCATAGTACCGCTTTTGTTAAAGCGCTCAATGCCTCCGATGCCAATCCTGGCTATTTAGGTTATAAGGTTGTGGCCGCTTATCCGCAGGGGAGTAAAGACATTGAGAGCAGCACCTCGCGCGTTCCGGCATATACTGAAGAAGTCAAAAAGCAGAACGTCGAAATCGTCCGCTCCATCAGCGACTTGCTCAAAAAAGTCGATGTGGTACTGCTGGAGACCAACGACGGTCGATTGCACCTCGAACAGGCGTTACAGGTACTGAAAGCCGGGAAGCGGGTGTTCATCGACAAACCCGTTGCGGCTTCGCTGGCCGATGCCATTGCCATTTTTGAGGCTTCTAAAAAATACAACATCCCGCTTTTTTCGGCCTCGTCGCTGCGGCACATTAAGGGTATCGAAAAAGTCGATAAGAGCAAGGTCGTGGGTGCCGATACGTTTAGCCCCGCTGTCCTCGAAAAAACACACCCCGATTTTTACTGGTACGGCATTCATGGCGTGGAAACGCTGTACACGGTCATGGGGACAGGCTGCAAACAGGTGGTTCGTGTGCATACCGATGGCACCGACATTCTTGTAGGCACCTGGGCCGATGGACGCGTAGGCACCGTTCGCGGAACCCGCACGGGCAAGCATGATTACGGCGGAACCGTTTTTACCCAAACGGGCAACCTTGTGTTAGGCCCTTACGGCGGCTACGAACCACTTTTACAAGACATTATCACCTATTACGAGACCGGCAAAGTGCCCGTTACGCCTGAAGAAACCATCGAGATTTTCGCCTTTATGGAAGCTGCGGACGAAAGCAAGCGTCGTGGTGGGGCGGCCGTTACCCTCGAAAGTGTCATGGCTAAAGCGAAGCAGTAATCTCAAAACCTCACGATCATGTCGCACGCCAATGTCTCAAGAAGAGAGTTTTTAAAACGAAACTCATTAACCGGTCTGGGTGCCATTCTGACGCCTTCGCTACTCACGGACACGCCTGTTGCCCCCCCCGAAACCGCAACCAAACCATCCATAAAACCGGGTCCGTTTTCGTTGGCAGAACCGCCAGCCTTATTGGGCGGCAAACCCGTCCGAACCGCCCAATGGCCAACCTGGCCCCTCTGGAAACCTGAGCAGGACGAAAAGCAGTTGCTGGAGGTGATTCGTAGTGGCATCTGGTCAAGAGGTAATGTGGTAAGTGAATTTGAAGCGAAATGGGCAGCGGCTGTTGGGGCCAAACGATCACTGGCGGTTGTGAACGGCACCAACGCCATCATGGCGGCACTGGCTCAACTGGATATTCGCGGGGGTGATGAAGTCCTGGTCCCCCCCTACACGTTTATCGGAACGGTAGCACCCGTACTGGCGACGGGCGCCATGCCCATCTTCGTGGATGTTGACCCCGCAACGTTCCAGATCGACCCGGCTAAGATTGAAGCAAAGATTACGCCCCGAACAAAGGCGATTATTCCGGTGCATATTCTGGGCTTACCCGCCAACATGCCCCAGATTCTGGCCATTGCGAAAAAACATAAACTGGTCGTGATTGAAGATGCCTGTCAGGCACACTTGGCCGAGATCAATCACCAGAAAGTAGGCACGTTTGGTCATGCGGGCTGCTTTAGCTTTCAGAATTCCAAGAACCTAGCCATTGGCGAAGGGGGTGCCATTGTGAGCAACGACGATGCCTTTATGGATCGCTGTTTCTCGTATCATAACTACGGCAATCCATACGGCATGCTTTCGGGGGTGATTGGCGCGGGCACCGTTATTCAGGGTACGAAACTTCGGTTGACCGAGTATCAGGCGGCTATTGGGCTGGCCCAGTTAAAACGGCTCGATGCCGAAACGACCACCCGGAACACCAACGCAGCTTACCTGAAGGACAGGATTAAGAACATTCCAGGCATTGTCCCCTATAAACTGTACGACGATGTAACGCGGGCAGCTTTCCACCTCTTCCCATTTCGGTATAAGAAAGAAGCCTTCAAAGGTTTATCGCGCGAGGTGTTCATGAAAGCCCTCACCGCCGAGGGGATTCCCTGCTCGAAAGGCTACGCTACGCTCAACAATATGCCGTATCTGGATGACGCGTTCAAATCGAAAAACTTCCAGAAAATATACCCTAAATCGATGCTGAACTTCAACAGCTATGTCGAGCAGAACCACTGCCCGCAAAACGACCGGCTGTGTAATGAAGAAGCCGTCTGGTTCACGCAGAATATGCTGCTGGGTAGCCAGGCCGACATGGATGAAATAGCGAATGCCACCGAGAAAATTTACACCCACGCCGACAAACTCCTGAGTCAGAAATGAAAAACGTACTGGGATTTGTCTGGCTACTCTGGCTAGGGTTATTGATTCCTGGCTACGTTGCAGCAAAGGGTTGGAAGGCTGGGACTGCCAGGGTAGTTATTACACCAAAAGAACCACAATGGCAGGCGGGTTATGCCTCGCGTACCCACGCTGCGGAGGGGAAAATCCACGACTTATGGGCCAAAGTGCTGGCGCTGGAAGACGAAACGGGCAAACGGGCCGTGCTGGTCACCACCGATATGCTGGGCTTTCCCAAAGCGATGTCGGATCGTATCCGCGCACGACTGAACAGCCAGTTTGGTCTCTCTAAAGCGCAGATTATTCTCAACAGCTCACACACCCATTCGGGACCGGTGTTAGACAACGCGCTACAGGATATTTACCCGTTTGATGCGGCCGAACAGGCCAAAATTGATCGATACTCCAGATGGTTGGAAGCGCAGATCGTGACGCTGGTTGGCCAGGCATTGCAAAAACTGGAACCCGTTGAATTATTCTCCCAAAACGGGGTTACGCGCTTTCAGGTAAATCGGCGAAACAACAAGGAAGGCGCCCTGCTGGACCAAACCGAGCTGAAAGGCCCGAACGACTATGCCGTTCCTGTCATCAAACTTATTGACACCACAGGTAAACTTAAATCCATCGTGTTTGGGTACGCCTGCCACCCTACGGTGCTGGATTTATATCAATGGTCGGGCGATTACGCGGGCTTTGCGCAACTGGAGTTGGAGAAAGCGCATCCCGGCGTAACAGCGCTATTCTTTCAGGGTGCTGCTGGCGATCAGAATCCGCTGCCCCGACGAACAATAGCCCTTGCCCGCCAATATGGACGGGAGTTGGCCGCTGCCGTTGACCGGGTCCTCGACGAGCCCATGCGTACCCTATCGCCCCAGATTCGTACCGCCTATTCAGAGATTGACCTTCCGTTTTCGGCTCCGCCATCCGAAGCTGAATTAACAAAGACGATTCAGGAAAACGAAGGCTATCTTAAACGATGGGCAACGCGTATACTGGCCGAAAAGAAGCAAGGAAAAGCCCCTATCAGTCGATACGCTTATCCATTGCAAATCTGGCAGTTAGGTACCCAATCCATCCTGAGTTTCGGTGGTGAACTGGTTATCCAATATGCCCTCGACTGTAAGAAACGCTTTGGGCAGGACATTTTCGTGATGGGCTATTCCAACGACGTTATGGGCTACATCCCTTCAGCCACCATCCTGCAGGAAGGCGGCTATGAAGGCGCATCATCCCAGATGGTCTATGGCTTGCCGAGCACCTGGGCACCGGACGTACCGAACCTGATTAATCAGGAAATAGACCGACTGGCTGACCAGGTTGGGATGCAGAAGCTGAAGTAATGTTTATAGATGACTTGTCGTGAGGTCAGGTTCTCAAACCTGACCTGTTAGGTTTCTCAAAACCTATTGACATGCTAACACGAGGTTTTGAGAAACCTCTGTGTGTCGGATTCTTAAATCCGACACCACGGGAATCCGGCACCACTAACAAAAAATAACCATGAATCCAGTTAACGAAGCCGACGCACTCGTCCCCACTCCGATCATCGCGACCTCCTATTTCTCCGGTTTCGATATGGCGCACGATACGTACAATGCCATTACAGCCACCAGTAATGGAAAAATATACTACATACTCTGCTCCGAATCCTACGAGCAGGGAGGGCAGTTCTATGTATATAACCCCGCAACAGACAGCACCGAATGGCTAGCTGATTTAACAGACATCTGTGGTGAAACCGATGCCAATGCCATTCCGCAGGGGAAAAGCCACGTTCGATTTTACGAAAGCAACGGCAAGCTGTATTTTGCTACCCACATCGGCGTGTACGAAATGATCGACGGCATGGAGCGGCTCCCTCAAAATACGCCGAATGGCAAAAAACTCTATCCCGGAGGGCACTTCGTTTCCTACGACCTAACGACCGGTGCGTTTGAGAATCTGGCTATTGCGCCCGAAGGCGAGGGCATTTTGGCTATGACCATCGACAAAGAGCGCGGTTATTTGTACGGTATTACCTGGCCATTAGGTTATTTTATTCAATACGACATCAAGGCCAATAGACTTAACACAATCGGTCTTGTGTCGGCCAAGGGCGAAGCCGGGATTCCCGGAGATGACTACCGGGTATTATGCCGCTCCATGTTCGTTGATCCGCGCGACGGAGCGGTTTATTTCTCCACATCCGAAGGGGATATTTTCAGGTATCGTCCTGGTCAGGAAAGTCTTCAAAAACTCGCCGATGTCGATTTACGGCTCGACTACTTCGGCAAATATGATCCAACGCATCCCGGAAGCATGGGCTACAACTGGCGCAAAATCTTCTGGTACGCCCCCGAACAAGTGGCCTATGGCATACACGGCAATTCGGGCTATCTGTTCAAATTCGATCCCCGTCGGCAACGAATTGAGGTAGTGGAGCGGTTAACTTCGGAGCCGTCGCGCAAGAGTGGCATGTTCGACCAGTTTAGTTATGGGTATCTGGGCTTTCAGCCGGGTCCGGATCAGGAAACTATTTATTACCTCACCGGCGGACCAATTTATCAGGCGGGTAAACGGGTAAAGGGGGCCGATCAGATTGCGAAGGGTGCTGCCAAAGGACTCGAAAACCTTCACCTGATCACCTTCCACATCCCGAGTCAGACGTATACCGATCATGGTCCTGTTTTTTTCGCCGACGGCTCCCGCCCAACCTACGTCAATTCGATTGCGATTGGCGCGGATGGCTCGGTGTATACGCTGGCTCGCTTCAGTCATAACGGGCACGAAATTCAGGACCTGGTCAAAATTCCGGCTGTGTTTTAGTAAACAACTGTCAACATGACTTCGATCAACAACCGACTCAGGATTGCCACATTCATGCTGGCTACAGGGTTATGCGTTTCCTGCTCACACTATCAGGATGCCCTCACACCCGAAGAAGCGCTCAACAGCTTTAAACTAAGCGATGACAGGCTGACCATTTCGGTCTTTGCTGCCGAACCGAACGTGCTGGACCCGGTTGAAATGGTGTTTGACGAAGACGGCAACGTATTCGTGGTCGAGATGCCCGATTATCCGGCCAAGCCCGAAGATGGTTCGCTGGGAGGGGCCATCCGAATGCTGACGGATACGAACGGCGACGGTCGGATGGATTCGGCAACAGTCTTTGCCGATCACCTCTCCGAAGCCACCAGTATTTTGCCCTGGCAAGGTGGCTTGCTGGTGACGGCCGCGCCCAATATCCTGTTCATCAAAGACACCACCGGCGACCATCGAGCCGATGTGAAAGAAATTCTGTTCACTGGTTTTTTTGCGGACAATTCTGAAGCGCAGATTACCAATCTCCGGCTTAGCGTCGATAACTGGATTTACGCATCCAACACGGGCCGGGAGGGTGAAATCCGGTTTACAAGAAACACTACAGCAAAGCCCGTTTCCGTTAAAGGCGGAGATTTTCGATTTCGGCTGGACCGGGGTCAGTTTGAAATAGAGTCAAGTTCAGGTCAATTTGGGCTGGCAATAGACGATTGGGGCAATCGGTTTTTTACCGAAAACAGCCTGCATGCTCAGCAGGCGCCTATTCCGGCGCGATACCTGTATCGGCATAAGAACCTGCCGCCCGTAGAGCCAACGCTGAATATCTCCGATCACGATCCGATCATGTTCCAGGAAACGCCTGCTCCCTACTGGCGTCAGGAACGTACGAAACGCCGGAACCAGCAGTTCGAGGAAGCCAAACTCAATGACCGGCACGAATACGCCGACGACCATTTTACCGGGGCTTCGGGCGGTACCTACTATGGTGGCGATGCCTTACCAACAGACTATTATGGTTCGATCTTCACGGGCGAGGTTGCGGGTAATCTTGTCCACCGCGATGTCCTGAAGCGCTTACTCAACAGTCCCAAATTTATGGCCCAACGGGGCAATCAGGAGAAAGCACATGAATTCCTTCCCTCAACCGATCCCTGGTTTCGGCCGGTCAACTTCGCGGTTGGTCCCGATGGAGCGCTGTATGTGATCGATATGTATCGGCAGCACATCGAAACGCCCACGGCCATTCCCGAAGACCTCAAGGAAGACATGGATTTTATGAACGGCAGTAAGCTGGGGCGTATCTACCGGATTGCGGCTAAAACCAGCAAACCCGTCGTCGTACAACCAAAGCTGAGGAGCAAAACCAGTACGGAACTGGTGGCCTTACTAGCTCATCCAAATCAATGGTGGCGATTACAGGCCCAACGGCTTCTGCTCGAAAAACAGGATAAATTAGTCGTTCCGGCGCTAAAGGAGCTGTTCACTAAAGACAGTAACCCACGAACACGCCTGCACGCGTTTTTTACGTTAGAAGGCCTGAATGCACTGGATGTCAGCCTGGTAAAACAAGCGATGCAGGATGCCCAGCCCGATATTCGTGCTTACGGGTTGATGATGGCCGAGCGTTTCCCGACTTCCCTGCCGCACGTCATCGAAAAAGCCAGCGACCCGTCGGCTCCGGTAGCATTTCAGGCAGCCTTAAGTCTGGGACAGTTCCCCGCCCGGCAAGTGGCTCCTGCGTTGGCGGGTATTCTTGAGAAATACGGTAAAGATGCCTGGTTTCGAACGGCGGTGTTGAGTTCTGAAGCGGGTTCCTCACTGGAATTGGCACGCCAACTGGCTGGCAGTAACGGCTATTTCAAGTCGATAACACCCGAAAAAGATACGCTCCTGACGGATTTGGCATTTGTGATCGGCTCCCGTAACCGTAAGGACGAAGCCGTTCAATTAGTGACCCTGTTCGACAACCAACCACACTGGCAACCGATCGCCTTAACGGGTTTGACCAATGGGTTAAAAGCCGCGGGCCTGCCCATAGATCCCCGCTTGAAACGTCTAGTAGACGTTAAATCGGTTGCAGTGAAGTAGGAGCCAGACACTATATAAAAAGTAGAATAAACGAATGAACCAGGACAATAAACCGCAACACTACTCCCGACGGCAATTCATCAGTAAATCCATTTTTACGGGGTCGGCGTCTTTGGGACTATCGCTGGTGCTGAGCAGGTGCCAATCAAAAACAACGTCAGGGCAAGAGAACGAAAAGGCGGCCATTGACCCCTGTAACGACTTTTCAGGCGTAAGCGAAGCCGATCTGAAAACACGAAAAAAGCTGGGTTACGTAGATCAATCGCCCCGGCCGGAATCGAAGTGCGGCAACTGCAATCTATGGCTTCCGCCAAAAGAAGGGCAAAACTGTGGTTCGTGTATGCTCTTCAAAGGCCCTGTTTACACAACGGGTTACTGTACCTATTGGGCTCCTCAAGGCAAGTAGCGACTGATCATTGCTTAAACCCGTTTTATGATAAACAGTGAAAACAACCCGACTAAAGACTCTCGACGGGATTTTGTCAAGAAGTCGATTATTGGCACCGCAGCCTTGTCGGTTGGTGGTATTTTACCAGGCTTTAACCCTAAAAGTTACGGGCGTATCCTAGGCGCCAATGAAAAAGTAAATGTTGGCGTCATGGGCGTTAACAGTCGTGGGTTGGCGTTGGCTGGCAACTACGCATTGCAACCCAATTGCGAAGTTGTCACCATCTGCGATGTCGACACGCGGGCGGCTCAAAAGTGCATTACAACTGTAGAGGGTATTCAGAAGTCTAAACCTAAAAACCAGCCTGACTTCAGAAAGGCACTCGAAGACAATGACATGGATGCGCTCGTTATTGCCGCTCCCGACCACTGGCACGCTCCAGCCGCTATTCTGGCCTCCAAAGCGGGCAAACATGTGTATCTCGAAAAGCCATGCAGCCACAACCCACACGAAGGCGAGTTACTGGTTGCCGCAGCGGCAAAATACAAAAACGTTATCCAGATGGGCAACCAACGGCGTTCGTGGCCTAATGTAAAACGGGCCATACAGGATATTAAAAGTGGGGCCATCGGCCGACCTTATTTTGCTAAAGGCTGGTATACCAACAACCGGGCAACGATTGGCATCGGCAAAACCGTACCCGTACCCAGCTGGCTGAATTATGATTTGTGGCAAGGGCCTGCTCCCCGTCGCGCCTACAAAGACAACGTTATTCACTACAACTGGCACTGGTTCTGGCACTGGGGAACAGGCGAAGCCCTGAACAATGGCACTCACATGCTCGACCTAATGCGCTGGGGACTGGGGGTGGACTATCCCAATAAAGTCACCTCGCTGGGTGGTCGTTACCGCTATAAAGACGATTGGGAAACGCCCGACACGCAGGTCATTAACCTAACCTTCCCCAACAATACCGCCATGACTTGGGAAGGCCGCAGTTGCAACGGTCGAACCGTTGAAGGCAGTGATGTTGGCGTTACGTTCTATGGCGAAACCGGCTCACTCGAATATGGGGGCGGCAATGCCTACAAACTATTCGACCTTGATAATAAGCTGGTAAAAGAGGTAAAGAACGATTTGCCCATCGACCCTCGCAACAAAATGAACCCGTCGCAGGCACTGGATGCTACCCATCTGCAAAATTTTCTGGTGGCTATCAAGACAGGCGCGCCCCTGGCAGCGGGCATTGTAGGTGGTCACCAGAGCACGTTACTTTGTCAACTGGGAAACATCGCCCTGCGCTCCGGCAATGCCCTGGACATTGACCCATCCAACGGGCATATCCTGAATAATAAGGCTGCCCTGAAGTTCTGGCAGCGCGAGTACGAAAAGGATTGGGAACCAACACTATAAACCAACAAAATGAGCACACGAGCCATTGACGTCACCAGCTTGACCAGGCGGGAAACCAAGATTTCGATTTTTTTGATCGGGCTCATGTTTTTCATCTTCGGTTTTATTTCCTGGGTGAACTCCATCCTGATTCCGTACTTCAAAATTGCCTGCGAGTTGACCAGCTTTCAAGCTTATCTCGTTGCATTCGCCTTTTATATTGCTTATTTTATTATGTCGGTTCCAGCGTCTTATCTGTTAAAAGCCGTCGGGTTCAAAAAAGGCATGATGATTGGTTTTTGGGCAATGGCGCTGGGTGCGTTTATTTTCATTCCGGCCGCTATGACCCGCACCTACGCAGTATTCCTGATGGGCTTGTTCACGATTGGGATTGGACTGGCTATTCTACAAACGGCAACGAATCCGTATATCACCATACTGGGTCCTAAAGAACGGGCTGCCCAACGCATCAGCATCATGGGCATTTGTAACAAAGCTGCCGGGATTCTCTCGCCACTGGTTTTTGCCGCCGTCATTTTGCGCCCGACCGATACAGATTTATTTGCGCAATTAAGCACGATGAGTGCTAACCAGCGGGGAGTTGCTCTTGACGAACTGGTTCGGCGTGTCATTCCGCCTTATGCGGTGTTGGGTACGTTTCTGTTTGTGCTGGGCTATCTCGTATACCGGTCTCCTCTTCCCGAAATCGACACGGAACATGAAACCCCTGATGTAGCAACCGCTAATGCCGGTAAGACTAGTATTCTGCAGTTTCCGCATTTAATACTGGGCGCTTTCGCCATTTTCCTGCACGTAGGTACGCAGGTCATTGCCATCGACACGATTATTGGTTATGCGAATTCAATGGGTATTGACCTGCTCAAAGCCAAGGTCTTTCCTTCATATACCTTGTTCTGCACCATTTGTGGCTATGTCATTGGCATTATCACCATTCCCCGTTTCATTAGCCAGGTGAACGCCTTACGCATCTGCACGTTATTAGGAGCACTATTCACTTTACTCATCATTTTCACGAATGGAACCGTAACGTTTCTGGGACATACCGTCGATATATCTATCTGGTTTGTTGTGTTGCTGGGTCTGGCAAACTCATTGGTTTGGGCTGGACTATGGCCGCTGGCCTTGGATGGACTTGGCCGCTTTACAAAACTTGGGGCCTCTATCCTGATTATGGGGTTGTGCGGTAACGCTATCATGCCACTTTTTTACGGCTATTTTGCTGACTTATATACAGTGCATACAGCCTATTGGGTGCTTTTTCCCTGCTACTTGTATCTGATCTATTACGCCATATATGGGCACAAAGTAAAACGGTGGCGCTTCTCATGATGCTACATAAACTAGTTAACGGAACGCTGCTAACCCCTTATCGTGCCATTCAGGGTGGAACCGTTGTTATTGGTGATGGTCAGATTTTAGGTATCCATGAGTGACCAGTCGATGTTCCCATAGTTACGAGACAGCCAATCGGAGCAATAAACGGGGAGCTAGTTTTCTGGGTATGCACCTGGAAGGGCCTTATTTCGCACTCAGTCAACGGAGTGCTCAGGATCCGCGCTATATTCGAAATCCTGACCCGGTCGAGTACGACGAAATTCTTAATCACTCCTCGTCTATTGTGCGCTGGAGCGCAGTTCCTGAATTACCAGGAGCCATTGCTTTTGGGCAGCGGTTGCGCCGGAAAGGGATTATAGCCGCCATTGCCCATACTGATGCTCTATACGATGATGTGCTTACGGCCTATGAAAACGGTTATTCACTCGTGACGCATCTGTATTCGGCTATGTCGGGCGTAACCCGCCGGAATGCGTTTCGATATGCGGGGGTAATTTACGATAATATCCGTTGGCCTGCCGTAAACTCTCCAGTGTAAAGTACCATTTCACTACCTTATCCAGCCCCTGACATTTCGAGCGGGCAGTTCAGTTTGCCTGCAAATTTCAATTTTTCAGTAAGTTTAACGATGGATAAAAATGAGCGCCGTATTTGCTGGTACAGTTCCCTGCTTATTGCCCTGATGGTAAACGCCCCGAAACTTTTGGCTTTGCGTGAAAATGGGCTCATCGCTCAATACTGGCATTTTAATCCTTATGAACTTTTAGTCCAATTTGCGTTCAACCTTCTTTTTTGCGGCCTGCTTTTCAACGTTAACCTGCAGAGGGGAAGATGGCTTTCGACCTACCGGGAAAAGGAAAAGTATTTCCCCTACGCTGTTTCCAACGTCCTTGTCTTTTGTGTTTTATTGATCATCGGATCGGTTTTACAACGTTTGTTTTTCCCGGATCGTCAATTGCCGCGTCTGATGTTCTCCGGTTTATTCTTTCGGCTAGGATTAAGCGCCCTATTGACAGCCATCATCGTAAAGATCATTCTGCTGATGCGTAATTCCAGCAGCATGGCTGCTGAAAACCAGCAATTAAAGAATGCTTACCTTGCATCAGAACTGCAATTACTAAAAGAGCAGATGAACCCGCATTTCCTGTTCAATTCCCTGAGCAGCCTTTCGGCGGTAGTCCGCGAGAATCCTGACCTCGCCCAAAAATATATCCGCGATCTGTCCACTGTTTTTCGCTACGCATTACTGGGCTCACATACGGACATGGTCACCTTGGCCGATGAGCTGACGATGCTCAGATCGTTCGCAAAACTGATCTCCATGCGGCTCGAAGATGCTTTTGAGCTAAAAATCAACATTGCAGATGCGTACCTGCCGGTTAAAATACCCCATTTATCGCTGCAGCCCTTACTTGAAAATGCGGTAAAGCACAATGCTGCAACCGCCGACAGGCCATTAAACGTTTTAATTGAAGCAAAAGACGGTCAACTTGTTTTCAGCAACAGTCTTTGGGAAATACCGACACCGGAAGCGAGTAACGGGATGGGCCTTGCCAACCTGAACGAACGTTTCAGGATCATGATGCACCGTGAAATTGAGACCACCCGCTCTGATACACACTTTATCGTAAAACTCCCCTTAAAGCAGTGACAAATATCCGCATCGTAATCGTGGAGGATGAAGCGGCAACAGCCCGTAGCCTGATCCATATTTTAACTGAACTAGACGAACACATTACTATTGTTCAAACATTGGGTGCCGTATCAGGTGCTATCGAATGGTTCGAAAATCACCAGGACGGTTATGACCTGATCTTTATGGATATCCGACTGGCCGATGGCCTCTCCTTTGATATTTTCAAGCAGACAACCATATCCCGACCGGTTATTTTTGTTACCGCCTTCAACGATTACGCGATCACTGCCTTTAAGAACAACGGCATCGACTACATTCTCAAACCATTTGATCCCGATGAGATCAAAAGCGCACTGGATAAATATAAACGCTGGACCGGTTCAACTGAAAAGCCAGGTGCTCCTCTGATCACGGAACTCCTGGCACAGCTGGGCAACCTGACCATGTCCTATAAAAAATCCTTCCTGGTACACTACCGGGATAAACTGATCCCTCTGGAAACAGCTAAGGTCGCCTGGTTCTATACGGCAAATGAAAGGGTCTATCTCCGCACCATCGATGACAAGCAGTATGTTGTGGAATCAACCATGGAGCAGTTGGAACAACAACTGGACCCTACCTTATTTCTGAGGGTCAGCCGCCAGTTTATCCTTAATCGTAACGCTGTGATCGAAGCCGAATTTTATTTCAACGGGCGATTACTGGTCAAGGTACAGCCACAACCGGACGAGAACGTTATCATTAGTAAAGCCAGGACGGCCGAATTTAAAAAATGGATGAACAGCTAGGTCAGTTCACCCCTTCGTTTTTCCACTTCACCGGGTTTACCAGGGTCTGAAATCTTCTTTTGGGCCAATTTTGTATCAAGTCATTTGACCAGTACAAATAAAAACCCAGGAAATGAAAAACCATATCGACCCCTACCGGATCTATATAGTATTGTTTGTAGCCGGGTTGATAAGCCCAGAGATCATCTGGAAACCCTTATGGGCTTTTCAAAGGGTACATCATTCTACGATGCGGATGAACCTGGCAGTTGCTTACCGACTTAACGGGTTCTTTGCGATCGTCAGCCCCCTGTTTTTTATCCCTGCTGCCCTGCTGGGGATGCCGCCTGGTTTTATCGTGGTCTCCTATGCGTTCAACCTGGCCTACCAATTCCTGCTCCATACCGAAGCTGTCGGCAGGCTTGGCCCCATAGAAAAGGTAATGGATACGCCCTCATCACACCGCGTACACCATCGTAGCAACCCCATTTATATCGACAAGAATTTCGGGGAGTATTTATTATCTGGGACAGGCGGTTTGGCACCTACCAGCCGGAAACCAAACAAAGTAATCTATGGCCTGACAACAGGCTTTCTAAGCCAAGACTCATTCCGGCTCGTCTTACAGGGTTTTATCGATTTGTTCAGACCGAAAAGTCCGCCAAAGCCCATAGACAGTTCAACCCCGGATTCAGGCAATTCACCGGAAAAGTAAAAACAGGGGATCTTAAGTATAACTATCAGCAAAAAACAAAACAGTATGAAAAAGCTCATTTTGATCATTTGCCTCGCTGCCATTGGCATTAGCAATTCGCACGCTCAAACTTCCGTAATCGTAAGAAGACCTATCCGTCGGGTAATAGTACCTGCGGCCCGAACCGTCATTGTGCGTCCCGTAGTCACCGTGGTACGACCGGCAGCACGCAGAAGCGTAGTTATCGTCCAGCGATGACCAGCCAAACGACCATCTCCAGTGACGATAATATTCAGTAGCTAATCATCCAAAAAACCAAATTCAACAACTATGAAAAGTAACAACACCCCAAAGGGCATAACCTTGGCGCTGACCTTATTATTTATGCTGCTGGGCCAGCTGGCCATGGCACAGAATGCTTCTGTAATGCAGGATAAGACCCCGCAGGAAAGGGCAACGTTCCAGACCGAAATGATGAAGAGTAAGCTGGGCCTGGATTCCATGCAGGTTAGCGAGGTTCAAGCCATCAACCTGAAATATGCCCTGAAGAATGAGCCGATCCTGAAAAGCGGGGACAGCAAACTGTCGAAATTCAAACAGCTCAGGTCTTCACAGAAGGAAAAGGAATCAGCGCTCAAAAAGGTTTTCACCCCTGAGCAGTACAAGCAATACCAGGATTTCCAGGATGAGATGAGGGCACAACTGAAAGAAAAGAGGAAAAACCGTTAGGTCCGAACAACTTACTAGTAGATCATCAATAAAAAGAAGAAAAAGTGAAAACGATGTTAGTTAAGTTAAGCCTGTTGGCCCTGTTGCTATCGGCTTGTTCAAAGAGTGGGGATACCCCTGCGCCTGTCGATGATGACCTGGCAGGACCGATTTCCCGTCCTGCTTCCGGTTACGGGGCGGATGGCACGTACACCGTATCGGAGATTGACTTCCCCAATACCGAATATGCCGGCACGAAGGTGACCATATTCTATCCAAAGGAAATTACCTCGCCCAGACCGACCATCTTCTATTCGCACCCATACGGCGGGGAGAGCAAGGAATACAACAGGGGCCTGTTCGAGTTTATCGCCAAGAAGGGTTATGTGGTCGTATTCGTACCGTATGCAACCAATGATACGAGTATTGACCATCGTTACCTGACCTTATGGACCGGTTTTACCAAAGCAGCGGCTAACTATCCGGGCATCATCGATACCAGGAAAGTAGGCTTCATGGGGCATTCCTTTGGGGGTGGGGCCTCGATCGGCCTGGCCTACAAAGCCTTTACGGAAAATAACTGGGGGCAGGATGGCCGTTTCCTGTTTACTATGGCGCCGTGGTACAACTACCAGATCACTGACGCCCAATTGGCCAGCTTCCCTGCCAATACGAAGATGATCACCCAGGTCTATGACGAGGATGTCTATAACGATCACCGGATGGCCATCGATATCTTTAAGCACATCAATATTACCAATTCCGAAAAAGACTACTATTACCTAAAATCTTCTACGGTGGCCGGTTACAAGTATGCAACGGGCCATACGCTGCCCAATAGCCGTACGGCCTACGATGCTTATGACTATTATGGGGTATACCGGCTGCTGGATGCACTCATCGATTACAGTTTTAATAACAGTGCAGCGGGAAAAAATGTGGCGCTGGGGAATGGCTCTACCGAGCAAGTGAGCATGCCCGGATATAATGGGCAGTTTATGGCACCGCTCGAAGTCACAGATAATCCCACCCCAAAATACAGCCAGGATAAATATGAGTTTAAATGCAGCAACATCCTTTATAATCCAAGGATAGCCCACTGCGAATAGACACTCAAAACAAGTCGATGAAAAAAATAATATTACTGCAAATGGTGCTACTGACATTGGCTGGCGCCCATGCACAGCAGCCATTTTCCCAGGTAGATCAATGGCTGGACTCCCATGCCGGTGAAATGGGCGGCAGGCTGATACTGGTAGTCTATAAAGATGGAAACAAGATTTACAGTCACTCTGTCAATCAAATGAATGGTAAACAACAGACGTTAGTCAGGTTAATGGCAGAAAAACAGGGAAAACAGCCTGACCTGAACGATTACACCGATACGACCAGACAGCCAATCGCCAGTTGCAGTAAATGGCTCAGTGCAGCGTTGGTGATGACTTTTATAGATGATGGCAAATTACAATTAACCGATACGGTTGGGAAATTCCTGCCGGTTCTTTCCAAAAATGGCAAAGGCGATATTACGATTTCAGATTGCCTGTCACATATGACAGGTATCCTTTCCCCGGATTTAAAAGAAGATCTCAAAGACAAGCGTCAAGCCAAAAGTATGGACGAAGTTATAAGACAGATCGCTGGCTACCCGGCAGAAGGTGTTCCGGGAACCGTCTTTCGGTATAGTAATACGGGGCTTCAAATAGCGGGTGCGGTGCTCGAAAAGATCAGCGGCAAAAACTTTGAGACTTTGTTTGCCGAGCGGATCGCCCTGCCATTGGGAATGAAAAACACCGATTTCGGAAAAGGTGCAGTGGCACTTCCCGCTGGCGGGGCCAGCAGTACACCCGAAGACTATAGCCACTTTTTAACCATGATCTTAAATAAAGGGACCTTCAAGGGGAAAAGAATTTTATCGAAAAAAAGCATAGACCTGATGCAGGCCAACAGAATAACCCCTGATGTCAGGCTGGCCTATACACCCACGCAGGCCGTAGGTGTAGGGTATGGTTACGGGGAGTGAATCATGGGCAGTGGTACGGTCAGCAGCCCTGGCCTTTTTGGCAGCTATCCCTGGGTCAATAATGAGAAGGGATACTGTGCATTTTTAATGGCCTTTTATTTAAAAAATGACGGGCGGCAGGCAAAATACGCGGAACTGAGAAAATTGGTAGACGAACAGGTCAGATAGTTTTTCGAATATTGGTCTACTAATACTGATTTAGTAGCTTGCCTATGAAAGCAAAACAGAGCGGGCTACCCTATCGCACGGCCAGGATAGCGAGCTATGGGCCGATTTAGAACCCGCGCTGTTGTCGCTTGCCAAGGTTCGTATAGAAATGTGGGACCACAGGCCCATTAGCAAGGTGTCGAATAGTAAAGCAAGCACTTGATTACTCATCCCTAAATTAATCTGTGTCATGGACATTCGTTACTTTATTGGTATCGACATCGCTATGGCGACTTAGGACTTCATTGGTTGGCACACACGGCCAAGCGATTGATTTGCATCTATCCGCTTGATTTCCGTACCTTTGCCTCACGTTCAGCCCGTATCCAAGGAACCACACGGCCTGATCACCAGCTTAGCAAGCGGCACTTCATTGTGCCGTTTTTCATAAGTAAAATAATCTATAAACTCGATAGAATTTATACCTTATGCAACCACCGATAGTCTCCGGGGCCGATCGGGCCAACGACACGCTCCTAGCGGCCCAGTCGGCATTGAACTTTGATGGACTGACTATCACTCTTCAGGGAGAGAACGCATCTACCCAGGCCGACGTTGTTCGGGCAGCTTTTCCAACGGCAACGGTTCAAACGAGTGCAGCCCGTCCGTTACTTCGCCGTCGAAACCGCACGGAAATTGCGATTTATGTTTTTTCGGCATTAGCGCTAATGCTTGTTGGCCACCTGCTCTTCAGCTACTTTACCCTGGATCGGCTAACCCTGATAGCCAGTTCCATTGATTTGACTCCCCAGATTTTTTACTTTATCCTGGCCGGTTTTGTGGCCCAAATGATTGATGGAGCCTTGGGCATGGCTTATGGGGTAACCGCCACAACCTTCCTGACGAGTGTAGGCATCAGCCCCTTATTCGCCACGGCCAGCGTTCATAGTTCCGAGATTTTCACCAGTGGTGTGTCGGGCTACATGCACCTCAAATTCGGGAACGTAAATAGCCGGTTGTTCAAGATTGTCCTGATACCGGGCGTCATTGGTGCCGCGCTGGGTGCCTTTTTAATTACTAAACTGGCCGATATGGAGGTGGTAGCCACCTACCTTAGTCCCGCCATTTCGGTTTACACCGCCATTCTAGGTATTCTGATTTTAAAGAAAGCACTGGCAAAACCAACGAAGAAAAAGCCCGTTCGCCAAATTGGGTTGCTGGCCTGGTTCGGTGGGTTTGTCGATGCCATCGGCGGTGGTGGCTGGGGACCGATCGTCAACTCAACCCTGATCGCTTCGGGACGGCACCCACGCTACACGATCGGCTCCGTCAACCTGGCCGAGTTTTTTGTCTCGTTTGCCTCATCGGTTGTGTTTGCGTTATATGCCGGACTGGATAATTATGGCATGGTCATTCTGGGCCTTATTCTGGGCGGTATGATAGCCGCGCCCATTGCGGCCCGTCTGGCGCAGAAACTACCGGTCAAAACAATGATGATTCTGGTCGGAATTGTGGTAATCCTCGTAAGTTTGCGTAAGATTATTAAGTTCTTTTAATGTTTGATGGGGTGGTGGTTTTCGAGAAACCGACACCTGATAAATTGAGCAAGTGTCGGCTTCTCACAACCGACACCACACGTAATATGAGAAAACAAACCAAAGCCATTCGCATTCAGGCGGAAAAATCGCACAACCGCGAACACTCCGTACCGCTGTATCTAACCTCCAGCTTTGCCTTCGAAAGTGCTGAACAGGGGAAAGCGTTATTCGACGAAACCGAAGCGGGCAATATCTATTCCCGTTTTTCCAATCCTAACGTCACGGAGTTTGTCGATAAAGTATGCATGCTGGAAAATGCCGAAGATGGCATTGCCACCGCTACGGGTATGGCCGCGGTCTTTGCGAGTATGGCCGGTTTGTTGAAGTCGGGTGATCATTTAGTGGCCTGTCGGGCTTTGTTTGGCTCAGCCCACCAGATCATTACCCAGATTCTGAGCAAATGGGGCATCAGTCACACCTACGTAGACGCCAGCGCTTCGGAAGCGGATTGGGAAGCAGCCATACAGCCCAACAACGGAAGGCCAGCCGCCCGAATGGTGTATCTGGAAACGCCTTCCAACCCTGGTCTAGAACTCGTTGACCTGGAAATGCTGGGCCGACTGAAACAGAAATACGGCTTCATCTTGAATGTAGATAACTGTTTTGCCACCCCGATTTTGCAAACACCGATCGACTTTGGGGCCGATTTGTCGGTTCACTCCGCTACGAAATACATGGACGGACAGGGGCGTGTACTGGGCGGCATTGTCGTTGGTCGCGCTGACTTGATTCAGCCCATTCGCTTCTTCGCGCGCCACACGGGTCCTGCCCTGTCGCCGTTCAACGCCTGGATTTTATCGAAAAGCCTGGAAACACTGGACCTGCGCATGGAGCGGCATTGCCATAACGCGCTGCAACTGGCCGAAGCGCTGGATGCCCATACCGATGTGGAGCGGGTATTGTACCCGTTTCTTCCCTCCCATCCCCAGTACGATCTGGCCAGACGGCAGATGAGTGCGGGCGGAGCCATTGTCACGATTGAACTGGAAGGTGGTTTTGATCGGGTAAACGCCTTTTTCAACGCTCTGACAATTCCTACCCTTTCCTCTAACCTTGGCGATTCCCGCACGATCGTTACCAACCCAAACACAACGACGCATGCCAAACTGAAACCCGATGAAAAAGCAGCATTGGGGATTACACCAGGACTAATCCGGATTTCGGTTGGCCTGGAAGACGTTGATGATTTGATTGAAGACTTCACCCAAGCAGTAGAAAAGTCAGCAGAGGTGGTTAAGGAGAAGGTATAACCAAGCCTAAACGTACCGTTCATGCTACGCATCTCTGCCCTTTTTGCCTTGTTTCTCTTGGCACACTTTACCTACGGCCAAACGCCCAAAAAACCACTCCGCGTCGGTATTGTTGGGATGGTGCATTCGCATGTGCATGGTATACTGAATAAGGCCTTTAAAGGACCGGCTCAGACCGATATCGAGGTTGTTGGCATTGCCGAACCAAACCGGGAATTAGCCGAGCGCCTGGCCAAACAGCATGGTTTTAGCCTACGTCTGGTGTATCCGACCGTGGCCGAGATGCTGGATAAAACCAAGCCGGAAGCCGTTACTGATTTTGGTCGGATTGTTGATCATAAAAAAACGGTGGAGATTTGCGCCCCGCGCGGTATTCATGTGATGGTTGAAAAACCATTGGCAACCAGCTTTGCGGATGCCAAACAGATGGAAGCACTGGCCAGAAAGCACAATATTCAGCTGCTGACCAACTACGAAACGACCTGGTACGGCAGCAACCACAAAGCGTTCGCCATGGTCAACACGGATAGGTCAATCGGGGAACTTCGTAAAATCGTTGTCCACGATGGGCACCAGGGTCCTAAAGAAATTGGCGTCAATAAGGAGTTTCTGGACTGGCTGACGGACCCAGCCGCAAATGGAGCGGGTGCCCTGTTCGATTTCGGCTGCTACGGGGCCAACCTTTCCACCTGGCTGTTGCACAACCAGCGCCCGGTTTCGGTATTGGCGGTGACGCAACAGATCAAGCCCGACATCTATCCGAAGGTGGACGACGAAGGCACAATCATTTTGACGTATCCCAAAACGCAGACCATTATTCAGGCCTCCTGGAACTGGCCGTTCGCGCGCAAGGATATGGAAGTCTACGGGCAAACGGGTTACGTGTTTACTGTCGATGGTACACGCATGCGCATCCGGCTTAAGGACGAGAAAAACGAACACCCGACCGAAGCCACGCAGGCCGATGCCCCTGCTGCTGACCCTTTTGCCTATTTTGCCCGGCTGCTTCATGGCGAAACTAAACCCGACGAATTAACGTCATTAGACAATAACATGATTGTCATGGAGATTCTGGACGCTGCCCGACAATCAGCCAAAACGGGTAAAGTAGTGAAGCTAAACTAAACAAACTTATGGGTGGAACCAGGCGGTTCAACTTGTAGGTTTAGCTAAAATTATGATTGCAGAACCAACTTATACACTCGAAAGCCTGACCGAACGCCTACACGGTCTGAGCAACGTTGACGCGCTGCGGACACTGGCTGAGTTATTTCCCGGCGAAGTCGTTTTTTCGACCAGTCTGGGCTACGAAGACCAGGTTATTACCGACCTGATTCTGGCAAACAACATTCCCATCCGGATTTTCACACTCGATACGGGTCGGATGTTTGCCGAAACGTATTCCGTCTGGAAGAAAACCAACGATCGGTACGCGACCAAAATAGAAGCGTTTTTCCCGGATAGAGCGGCTGAAGAAGCGCTGATGACGACGAAAGGCCCGTACAGCTTCTACGATTCCGTTGAGAACCGAAAAGAGTGTTGCGGCATCCGGAAGGTAGAACCGCTGAACCGGGCCTTGAAAGGGCAGAAAATATGGATTACCGGTATTCGTGCCGAGCAATCGGCCAACCGCCAGAGCATGCCCCAACTCGAATGGGATGCGGCACATAACCTGTTCAAGTTTCATCCGTTAATGGATTGGACTTTCGAGGAGGTGAAGCAGTATATCAAGGACAACCACGTGCCGTACAATCCGCTGCATGACCGGGGCTTTGTGAGCATCGGTTGTCAGCCCTGCACCCGCGCCATTCAGCCGGGCGAAGATTTCCGGGCCGGTCGCTGGTGGTGGGAAGACAACTCGAAGAAAGAGTGCGGGCTACACACGCACGAAGAGGCATTTAAACCATAATACGTGAACGAGCGAATGGGTGAACGCTGGTAGCCAATCACTCTTTCGCTCATTCACTCTTTCACTAGTCAAAAATGAAGTTAGATTATCTAGATCAACTCGAATCCGAAGCCATCCACATTATGCGGGAGGTAGCGGGGCAGTTTGAGCGGCCTGCCCTTCTGTTTTCGGGGGGTAAAGATTCCATTACCCTGGTCCATCTGGCGTTGAAAGCGTTTCGGCCCGGTAAGTTTCCGTTTCCATTAGTGCACATTGATACGGGCCATAATTTTCAGGAAGCCCTTGATTATCGGGACAATATGGCGGAACGGATCGGCGAAAAACTGATCGTTCGTTACGTTGAAGATACCATCCGCGAAAAGAAACTGAAAGAACCGACGGGCCGGAATGCAACGCGTAATGGCCTGCAAACCTTCACGTTGCTCGATACCATCGAAGAGTTTCAGTTCGACGCCTGCATTGGTGGTGCCCGTCGGGATGAAGAGAAAGCCAGGGCTAAAGAACGCGTGTTTTCGGTGCGTGATGAGTTTGGTTCCTGGGATCCCAAACGCCAGCGTCCTGAACTTTGGAACCTCTACAACGGCCGGATTCACAAAGGTGAAAACGTGCGCGTTTTCCCCATTTCAAACTGGACCGAACTCGACGTCTGGAATTATATCCGGCGCGAAAAAATCCAGCTGCCCAGTATTTATTTCGCCCACGATCGTGAGCTGCTCATTCGGGATGGCAAACTGATGGCCACCGCCGGTGGGGTTATCAAAGCGGAGGCCGATGATCAGCTTGTGACCCGCCGGGTGCGTTTTCGTACCGTTGGCGACATTTCCTGTACGGCAGCCTCCGAATCGACTGCCGAGACGCTGGATGCCGTTATTGACGAAATTCAGGCGACGCGCATCTCCGAACGGGGCGAAACCCGCATGGACGACCAGCTTTCCGAAGCGGCCATGGAAGACCGCAAGAAAGGCGGGTATTTTTGATGCAACACTTGTTTTAACCTGATCTGTTGCCCTATGTCGGTATACAACTTTCAATCCCTGCAAACGTACCTGAGAGAGAATCAGATTTTTGACCGGTTTGGCTTAACCCGCATCGGCGTATTTGGCTCTTTTGTACGGGGTGAGTCCTACCAAGATATTGACTTGCTTATCGACGAAAAAATCCCGTATAAACAGCTCATTGCGTTGCGGGATGTACTGCAGACGGATTTACAGACGCCAATA
Organism: Spirosoma humi; assembly: GCF_054776575.1. NCBI lineage: Bacteria > Pseudomonadati > Bacteroidota > Cytophagia > Cytophagales > Cytophagaceae > Spirosoma > Spirosoma humi. Next base: position 437,135 of record NZ_BAAHBR010000003.1, on the reverse strand, counting down.
GACTTGATGCTGCAAGAATATGCTGAACCGATTATTTTGCACCGGGCCTTAGCTGATGTTCGCTATGCAACCCAGGCCTAAAACGGATTTAGTTTATTGTCTGCGGATTCTGGAAGCCATTGGGAAAATCAACGTATATGCTGACGGCTACGATGATCCTTTTGTTTTCTTCGAATCCAACGATCAGAAAGAGTTCAATGCCTGCCTGCTACAATTGTTACACATTGGGGAGCAGGTCAATCGCATTAGTGAAGAAACCAAATCAGCCTATGCTTCTATTCCCTGGCAAACGATTAAAGCGCTGCGTAATATAGTAGCTCACGATTATGTAGGTATAGACAAACTGATTGTCTTTGTAACGATTACAGAACACATTCCGGTTTTCAAATCAGACGTGGAGCACATTATCCAGACTGAATTAAAACGGAAAAATTTTAACCAAACGGAGTACGACATGTCGAAACAAAGCAATTTCTATCGCCATATCGACTTCACGACTATTGACTGATGGATCTTCTCCGCTTTATAACGGCCGGTTCGGTTGACGACGGCAAGAGCACGCTCATCGGGCGGCTTCTTTACGATTCCAAATCCATTCTGGCTGACCAACTGGAAGCCATTGAACGCGCCAGCAAAAGCCGCGACGATGGCGAAATCGATCTGGCTCTTTTGACCGACGGGCTGCGCTCGGAACGCGAGCAGGGCATCACGATTGATGTGGCGTACCGCTATTTTCAGACACCCGCCCGCAAGTTCATCATCGTGGATGCCCCCGGCCATACCCAATACACGCGCAACATGGTGACCGGCGCATCGAACTGCCAGTTAGCCATCGTGCTGGTCGATGCCCGTCATGGTGTGGCGGAACAAACCCGTCGGCACTCGCTGATCGCGTCGCTTTTGGGCATCCCGCACATTGTAGTAGCCGTCAACAAAATGGACCTTGTCGGGTATTCTCAGGACGTATTTTCGGATATCTGCATTCACTACGCCGAGCTGGCTCAGAAGCTGAATGTTAAGCAGGTTACGTACATTCCAATGAGCGCGCTCAACGGCGACAACGTAGTTGACCGCTCAGAGTCAATGCCTTGGTATGAGGGGCCAACGCTGCTGGAACATCTGGAGACAGTAGAGATCGACGACGATGCCAATCTGGAACAGGGCCGCTTCCCCGTTCAGTACGTCATCCGGCCACAAACGCCAGAATTGCACGACTACCGGGGCTATGCGGGTAAAATTACGAGTGGTCAGTTCCGCAAAGGTGATGCCATAACGGTTTTTCCGTCGGGCGAAACCTCGACCATCGACGCCATTGAGATTGCTGAAACTCATCTGGACGAAGCCACCACACCGATGTCCGTCGTACTGCATCTGGCGACTGATGTCGACATTAGCCGGGGTGACCTGATTGTTCGCTCGGATAATCAGCCCCTGAGTACCCAAACCGTCGAAGCGATGCTTTGCTGGATGGATTCTAAGGAGTTCAAGGTAGGAAGTAAATACGTGTTGCAGGTCGGCACGTTCCGTACCCGCTGTTCCGTTCGCGAGATTACGTATCAGTTGAATGTCAATACGTACGAGCAGATTGAAGGCGTTGACCAACTCCGCCTGAACGACCTGGCTAAAGTCGTTTTGCGTACAGCACAACCAATCAGTTTTGACCCTTACACCACCAACCGGGCATCGGGCGGTGCCATCCTGATCGACGAAACCTCAAACGTAACCGTTGGTGCGTTGATGCTGGTAGGCGAAGCGTAAGGGCAGTAGATTATTTCTGAAGATGCAAAAAGCCACGAAGAGTACTCTCCGTGGCTTTTCTATGTCTAACTCTACCTAGTTTACATCTTCTCCAAAACCCGCTCCATCGACACTTCCTGACCGATGCGCGCTTTCAGTTCGCTGATCGGAATACGGATTTGTTCGGTTGTATCGCGGTAACGAATCGTGACCGTTTCGTCCTCGAGCGTCTGGTAATCAACCGCAATGCAGAATGGCGTACCGATCAAATCCTGCCGGGTATACCGCTTCCCGATGGCATCGCGCTCCTCATAAACCACCCGGAATTCAGAACGGAGACTTTTGACAATTTCTTCTGCTTTTTCGGGCAATCCATCTTTCCGAACGAGTGGGAACACGGCCGCTTTGATTGGTGCCAGCGCCGGGTGCAGTTTCAGATAAGTCCGCTCCTTTTGCTGGTCGCCTTCCCCAACGGTCTCTTTGGTGAACGCATTGCAGAATACCGCTAAAAACAAACGGTCAGCGCCAACCGACGTTTCAACCACGTAGGGAATGTAATTACCGTACGGCTTGCCCGTGGCCGGGTCAACCTCATTATCGAAGTACTGCTGCTTTTTACGGCTCAGTTCCTGATGCGCTTTCAGGTCAAAATCGGTGCGGGAGTGAATCCCTTCCATTTCGCGGAAACCAAACGGAAACTTATATTCGATATCGACGGCTGCATTGGCGTAGTGGGCCAGTTTTTCGTGGATATGAAATTTGAGTTTATCGGCGGGAAGGCCAACCGCCTGGTGGAACTTCATCCGGGCATCACGCCAGGTCTCGTACCATTGCATTTCGGTGCCGGGCCGCACGAAAAACTGCATTTCCATTTGTTCGAACTCCCGCATCCGGAAGGTAAATTGCCGGGCCACGATCTCGTTCCGGAACGCCTTCCCGATCTGGGCAATACCAAACGGAATCTTCATCCGGCCCGTTTTCTGCACGTTCAGGAAGTTGACAAATATACCCTGTGCCGTTTCCGGGCGCAGATAGATCAAACTGGCGTCTTCGGCCAGCGAACCGACCTGCGTCGAAAACATCAGGTTGAACTGCCGTACTTCGGTCCAGTTATCGGTACCCGATACAGGGTCTTTAATACCTTCCGAGATGATGAGGTTGCGAACGCCTTCCAGGTCATTGTCGCCCAATAAGCGGCCCATTTCCTGCAACAGCGCCGTGCTTTTTTCTTCATCACCGGCATTGGCGTAGGCTTCGGCTTTAAGTTCCAGCAGTTGGTCGGCACGGTACCGTTTTTTGGAATCGCGGTTGTCGATCATGGGATCGTTGAACGAATCCACGTGACCCGACGCTTTCCATGTCAGCGGGTGCATGAAGATCGACGCATCAATTCCGACAACGTTGTCGTGCAGTTGCGTCATAGCCTTCCACCACAGCGTTTTAAGGTTATTTTTCAATTCGACGCCATTCTGACCGTAGTCATACACGGCTTGCAGCCCATCATAAATTTCTGAGGATGGAAACACGAAGCCATATTCTTTGGCGTGGGCGATAATGTCTTGCAGCGATGTGGCGGGTGAGCCGGCGGCTGGCGTTTGTGAAGTATTCATACGTGGGCGCAAAAATACGTTTTTATGCGCAAGTGCACACTTGCATCCGCTATTTCATAGCTTTGTGTATAAAATCGAAGAAAAATCATGAAACAGTTCACACGAATTACATTTGACCCTCAAGTTATGGGTGGAAAACCCTGTATTCGCGGCATGCGGATAACCGTAGGAACAATTGTAGGTCTTGTTTCTGTCGGCTATTCAACGGAAAAAATTTTAGGAGCTTATCCGTATCTGCAAACCGACGATATACGCGAAGCCTTAGCTTTTGCTGCCTGGCGCGTTGAAGAAATTGAAGTTCCCCTAGCTCGCGCTGCATGAAGATTGTCATTGACATGAACTTGTCTCCTACCTGGTGTCTTTTCCTTGGGCAAGCTGGGCATGAAGCCGTACACTGGTCAGAGGTAGGTGATGCCAGAACAACAGACAGTTTGATCACTGCCTGGGCAAAAGAAAACAAATACATTATATTCACTCACGACCTCGACTTCGGTACTATTCTCGCGGTTACTAAGGCAGAAGGACCAAGTGTGATTCAGATTCGTGAACATGATGTATTACCAGAGGGAATGGGAGAAATCGTTTTACAAGCTTTAATTCAATTCAAAGATCATCTCCAAATCGGCGCCTTAATCACAATAGATAGTAGATCATTTCGCGCTCGGATTTTGCCTATTACATAAATACTATTCTAAATAGGTGAACGGCGTTAACCACGGTTCTTTTAATGAAAGACTACTACTACATTTTAGGTGTGACACGAACTGCTTCTCCTGAAGAAACGAAGGGGAAGATGATATATATACAGTTGTAGAGCAGCAACCGGAATGCTCTGGTGGTATGACTGCTCTTGGTCAATAATTGAGTAAGTCACTACATTATCCCGAAGCTGCACAAAAGGCTAATGTATCAGGACGAGTGTTTATAAGTTTCGTAGTAAATACAAATGGTGAAATTCAGATTGTTAAAGTTTTGAAAGGGCTAGGCTTTGGTACCGATGAAGGAGCAGCTCGTGTAGTTACCAATATGCCAAGTTGACGTTCAGGTAAAATAGCGGGTCGACCGGTTCGGGTAAAATATAACTTACCTATTAATTTCACACTGGAATAATTTCAGGATAATTCACCAGATTATACAGTTTCAATTTAGTTGAATTTAAAGATGCCAATTTACACTAACCAGTATTTTACATAAATACTAGTTAAATCTGATCAAAAGCCCAACCTGCCCTAAGTTACATCGGCTACTATCCTCCGTCTAAGCGGCATGTTCAGCCGCTTTCAAGCCCTTATCCGCGATTATTTCGGATTTTCGTATAAAGAGACAAGGGGATTTCTCGTCCTGCTTTTTCTGACGGTACTCTGCCTGTTTATCCCCTTCGTTTATCGGCTTGTGTCCGACAGAACGCCAGTCGATACTTCAATCGCCGATCAGCGAAAACTGGATAGCCTGGTTGCGCTGATGCAAACGGAAGAAGCCAGACAACCGAAATTTTCGGATCGGGGCGAGAACGAAAAAACGACGGCCGAACGATTCCGAGAACCTAAGCTGGTCCATTTCGATCCGAATACGATCAGTGTGGCCGGTTGGCAGCAATTGGGCGTACCGCGCTGGATGGCCGAACGTATTGACAAATACCGCAGCAAGGGCGGTCAGTTTCGTCGGAAAGAGGATTTGCTAAAAATCTACGATTTTCCTCCTGACCTGTATGACCAGCTCGAACCGTATATTACGCTGAAAGAAACGCCACAATCAAACCAGTTCAGAAGCGACCGTTTTGGCGAGAGCAGGCCCTTTCCGAACCAATCATACAAAACCGACGAACGCCCGGCCTATCCTGAACGGCCCGCCAAGCCCGTCCTTCAACCATTTGATATCAACACCGCCGATACGGCTCAATTGATCGCGCTGAAAGGAATTGGCGCTACGCTGGCGGGTCGTATCGTTAAGTTCCGGGATGCACTCGGCGGCTTCATCTCCACCGACCAGTTTCGCGAAATCTACGGCCTTGACTCGCTGGCCCTGAATGAGTTGCAGACGTACGGCAAGATTCGCTCGTCGGCCCGTAAGATTCCCGTGAATACCGCTTCGGCCGAGGAGCTGGACCGGCATCCTTTTTTATCCCGTCGGCAGGCGCAGATCATTGTGAATTATCGCGAACAACACGGCGCGTATACATCGATAGAATCGCTGAAACCCATTCGCGTTCTGGATGCCAAGACGATTGAGAAGATAGGCCCCTATCTGGAATTTTGACCGTTTTTTGGTCAATCATGGTAAAACAGGGCAAGTAATTGCTTAGGTATGTAAAGCCTTTATTGCCAAAGTCAATGACAACGCTTACACGCTATACGCCTGTTCTTCTCATCAGTCTGTTGCTTTGCTTGTCAGGCCAGAGCTGGGCACAACGTCTGACATGGCCTAACGGAGCCAAAGCTGCCATTTGCCTGACCTACGACGATGCCATGAGTAGCCAGCTCGAACAGGCCATTCCCGTCCTGAATTCGCTCAAGTTAAAGGGCACTTTTTTTCTCAACTCGATAGTCGATGACAACGCCACCGACAAATGGCGACAAGCGGCCAGACAGGTTCATGAACTGGCTAACCATACCCTGTTTCACCCTTGCCTGGCCGCAAAAGGCTGGAAACCAGTCTGGGCACTGGATAATTACACCTTCGACCGAGTTCTGAAGGAAATTCAATCCATGAACACCCAGTTGTACCTGCTGGATGGCAAGAAGACCAAACGCACCTTTGCCTTCCCGTGTGGCGACACGACGGCGGGGGGCGTATCGTACCTGGACACACTACGCCGATCCGGCATGGTCAGCTACGGCCGTATGGTTGGCGACGCCAACGCCGTCGTCACTAATTTTGAAACCCTCGATCTTCTCCAGGTGCCTTCGCTGGCGGTACAGCCAACCCATACCGCTGCCGATTTAATTGCCTACGCCGAAAAAGCCGCCCAGCAGGGCGGACTCGGCATTTATCTGTTTCATGGCGTTGGTAGCCAGTGGATTGCGGTATCCGCTGCGGAGCATAAAAAACTGGTGGAGTACCTGGCGAATCACAAACAGACCTACTGGGTAACGACTTTTGACGAAGCCATGAACTACGTTGCTCAATGGAAGCAAACGCACTCGCCATCTGCTTCTACGAAATAGAAGGCACAACGTCGAAGCTGTTTACACTTTTGGTTGGCGACTTTTTGTCATTGCGATACAGGAGCAATCTTCGGATGATATTTATAAAACCCGAAGATTGCCCCTGCATCGCAATGACAAAAGTTGCCTGTTACGGCTAATTAGTTTAGCGTCTTGTCAGCACCACGACGTTTTCGACATGGTGCGTATGGGGAAACATGTCAACTGGCTGCACCCCCGTAACGGTATACCCTTCGTCCAGAATACCCAGATCGCGGGCCTGCGTAGCCGTATTGCAACTCACATACACAATTCGCTGGGGAGCCGCTTTCAGGAGCTGACGCGTTACGGCTTCATCCATGCCAGCGCGGGGTGGATCGGTAATTACGACATCGGGGCGGCCGTGCCGGGCAAAAAAGTCATCCGTCAGAATAGCCTTCATATCCCCTGCCACGAAAGTCGTGTTGGTGATGCCATTTATCTCGGCATTGACACGGGCGTCGGCCACCGAGGCTTCGACGTATTCGACGCCCACCACATGCCTGGCCAGACGAGCCACAAAAAGGGCAATTGTGCCCGTACCGGTGTATAAATCATAGACCCGCTCCTGCCCTGTCAGACCAGCAAATTCGCGGGCAACTTTATAGAGATTGAAGGCCTGCTGGGCGTTGGTTTGGTAGAACGATTTGGGGCCTACCCGGAAAGTAAGCGGCTGCTCGTCACCGGCGTCCATCTGTTCTTCGATATACGGTTTTCCGGCCCAGTTGATAACTTCCTGATCCTGATAACTATCGTTTTTCTTTGTATTCAGGATGTAATTCAGCGATGTGATCTGAGGGAACAACACGATCAGATGATTCATTAACCCGCTGAGTAACTCGGGGTTATCCTGCGCTACCTGCAACGTTACCATAACCTGCTGCGTAGTATCGGCAGTGCGGATAATGAGCGTCCGCAGATAACCGGTATGTGCTTTCAGATTATACAACGTCATTCCATTCTGGTACACATAATCCGTTACGGCCAGCCGAATGGCGTTCGATGGGTCGGGCTGTAGGTAGCAGTGATGAATCGGCAGCACCTTATCGAAACGGCCGGGCACGTGAAAACCAACCGCGCGCTGGTCGATGAGTTCATCGGTTCGTACCTCTGTCGAGGTCAGCCAGCGCCCCTCCGCACAGGTAAACTCAAGTTTATTCCGGTAGTACCGCGTTGGATGGGCCGCCATAATGGGCAATATCGTGGGTAGAGCCACTTTACCAATACGCGTGAGATGGTCGACCACCTGCTGGTGTTTAAAATTCAGTTGTTCCGGGTATTGGATATGTTGCCATTTGCAACCGCCACAGGTACCAAAATGCTCGCAGAAGGGCTCGGCCCGCAATGAGGACCATTCGTGCACATGTTCGGCAACCGCTTCCCGATACTGTTTTTTGGTGTTGGTTATACGAAGATCGACCACGTCGCCGGGCGCAACACCGGGTCCACCGGTTGGGTTTTCAACGAAAATTACGCCATCATCAGTACGCACGATGCACTTCCCTTCGGCGGCAACGGTATCAATTCGAACGCCTGCCAACCGTTCGGGTGTTTTATGAGTCTTCCTACGCATAAGTCCTAAAAAACCGCTAATTTAAGCAGTCGTTTTCGGACAGACTCTATCTTTACTTATTTCTGCTTATGCCGAAACTGTACCGTTCTTTTTTAGTACCTCTTCTGTTGACCTGTTCGCTGCTGGTTATGAGCCAGTTGACCCAGGCAACACATATTGTCGGTGGCGAACTGGAACTTCGCTACCTTGGCACCCAGAGCGCCTACACCCACCGCATTATCCTCAATTTGTACTTCGATAATGTCAATGGAAATCCGGGAGCCGACGATGGACTCGTGTCGGTAGGCGTTTTTGCCAAACGAACCAACCAATTGATTGGCTATGTTCCCCTCAACCGGATTAGCAGCGAGTTTGTGGCCTATACCAAACCCGCCTGTACGAATGCCAGTTTACTGAGTACCCGACTGATTCGGCATAGCCTGGACCTTACCCTCGATCCAAACGTTTTCAACGATGCCGGTGGCTACTATATGACCTGGGAACGGTGCTGCCGTAATGGTACGATTACCAACATTGAAAACCCGGGAGCCGCCGGATCAACCTTTTATCTGGAATTCCCGGCCATCGTTTCGGGCCAGACCCGGGTTGTCAACTCTTCCCCGACCTTTACCATTCCCAAAGGCGACTATGCCTGCATCGGTCAACCATTTACCCTTGATTTTAGCGCAAAAGACGCTGACAACGACAGTTTGACGTATTCACTGGTAACGCCCTATAATGGTTTCAGCACAACGGGCGTTCCTAATCCCGGTTCGGGTTCCCCCTTTGGAGACCCCTATTTTTTGCCAGGCCCTTATCCAGCCGTTCGCTGGAGCAGTGGTATCTCCATCGCCAATGAGATTCCGGGAACGGTGCCTCTGCGCGTAAACCCCAGGTCGGGCCTACTCAGTGTGACCCCTAGTCAGGCTGGCCTGTTTGTTTTCTCCGTCGAAGTAGTCGAATACCGGGCGGGGAAAGCCATTGGACGCGTCCGACGTGATTATCAGGTGCTGGTGCTTGACTGCCCCAAGAACAATACCCCCAAACTTCTTTTCCGGCCCGACGGGCAGAAGGCCTTTTATCAACAGGGAACCGTGCTGACGATTGCGGAAAAAGACACCAACTGCCTGACGTTATTCGTCACCGACATTGACCCGAACCAGCGTATTACGGTCACCAACATGAGCGGTTCGCTGCCGGGCCTCGCACTAACGCCGGGCGAACTGACTACCCGAACCAGCCGCGACACGTTACAAGTCAAGTTTTGCTTCGGTCGATGCGTTGGCGGCAATGGCACGCCGGTTACGCTGCTGCTACGGGCCACGGACGACGGGTGCCCACAAGGCTTGAGCGATACGCTCAGCGTTCGTCTGAATATTATTCCTTCGGCCAACAACAAACCACTGGCGGCAACCGATTTACCAGATAACAAAGCCAGTATCAGCGTCGGAACCTCGTTAACCTTCAACGCCTTCGGGACTGACATTGACAATGATAACGTCACTATTCAGGCCGTTGGTCGTGGCTTTACGCTGGCCCAGGCAGGCATGAGTTTCGGCTCGGCATCCGGAGTGGGGAAAGTTTCGCAACCGTTTGTCTGGAAACCCACCTGCACCCAGGCGACTCAGGCCGCTTACCTGGTCGATTTCATTGTGACGGATACCCGCTGTAATCGAAACCTTCGCGATACGGTGACCGTGAATCTGGCCGCCATTGGCTTGCCCAGTCAACCCCCGAGTATTCGGACAACGCTAGCCCAGCAAACCGTCGAGTTAGTCGTCAGCCCCAGCGACTCCGTCGGCCGTACAACGTTCGACGTGCTGGGAAATGACCCGGATCGCGACACGCTGCAGTTAACGGCTGTCGGGCGGGGATTCGATGTCAAAACCGCCGGGATGGCGTTTACCGATAAAATTGGTCTGCCAACGCTGCAATCGCCCTTTGCCTGGAAACCCACTTGTGACCTGCTGGCGGGCAAAGCCGAAGCAACCTTTGTCGTGGATTTTATGGCCGATGACCGCTCCTGCCAGCCCAATCATCTGGCCGTTACGACGGTCACGTTTACCGTCAAAAATCCCTCCTTTAATGCTGACATAAAGATTCCGAACGTCTTTACGCCGAACGGCGATGGCATCAATGACTACTTCGCGGTTACGAACTTACCGGAAAATACCTGCGACGAGCAATTCAAAACGATCGAGGTAGCGAATAGATGGGGGCAAACGATCTTTAAGTCGGCGGACCCAAAATTCCGCTGGTACGGTACGGATGCTGCATCGGGCACCTACTATTATTTACTCACAACGTCGAAGCGAACCTTCAAAGGAACGGTAACGATCATCCGGTAACCAGTCCTTTACGCATGAAGTCGATCAACACCTTGTGCCGTAAGCTGACGGCTCCATCAGCAGCCGGGTATTGACTAATTCTCTATCTTCGTGGCTGCAATTATGAAAGATAAAGTAGTACTCATTACCGGTGCTTCGTCGGGCATCGGCCGCGCCATGGCCTTTGCTTTTGGGCGCGAAGGGGCCAGTGTGGTTATCTGTGCCCGTAAAGCCGAAGCCCTTCAACTCGTTAGCGACGAATTACGGCAGGCCGGCATCAATGTATTTGCCCTGACGGCGGATGTCAGCGTTGAAGCCGATGTCAAAAAACTCATTGACCAGACGATAGCCCATTTTGGTCGGCTTGACATTCTCATCAATAACGCAGGCATGTCGCATCGCTCGATGCTGATCGACACCGAACCCGCGGTTATTCAGACCTTAATGGACATCAATTTCATGGGGACTGTGTATGCCACTCGTTATGCTCTCCCCTACATTCAGCAGGCCAAAGGGTCTATTGTCGGTATTTCATCGATTGCAGGCTACCGGGGGTTACCCGTACGAAGCGGATATTCAGCGTCGAAATTTGCCATGAATGGTTTTCTGGAAGCGGTTCGGACCGAGTTGCTGCATACGGGTGTGCATGTGCTGACTGCCTGTCCGGGTTTCACAGCCTCGAATATTCGTTTCTCAGCACTGGACGCGCATGGGCAGGCCAAAGGCGAGACCATGCGTGATGAGGGCAACATGATGACTGCCGAGGAATGTGCCGATCATATTTTACGAGCCGTAAAAAATCGCCGACGCGAATTGATCCTAACCACCCAGGGGAAAGTCACTGTTTTTTTAAACAAATGGTTGCCAGGCCTGATGGATAAACTGGTGTATAACACACTCGCCAAGGAGAAAGACTCACCGCTGAAAAAATGAACGATTGATTAAAGGATTGATTGGCCTATGCAAACCCCACTGACTGTCCAGGTAATCTAGCCGTAAATTATTCCAGTAGCCAACGCTAAATTATCCATACGTTGTCCCGCCGGATGAAGTAAAGATTATTGCGCCATAGAATGCGCAGGTAAATATCTTTAGTACCCAGAATACTGACCTTGTTGCCCCGACCGATGACTTCGACAATAGGAGCCGCTGCGGACGGATCGGTGCGAAGCAGAACCCGATCATGGCTGATAATACCTGACTGTACCCCTTCCGGCAAATTCGTGAAGACGAGCAGCATCAGTAAATAAATGAAGACGACCCATTTTTGCCGCGCCAGAATCGGCTGTTTCCTGAATGATTTGAGCAGCAGTACCGTGAATACGTAGCCTGCCGGAATCAGCAGGAACAGCAGCACATACAGGCCATATTTCCGATAAAACAGGTAAAAATAGTTTAGATCGTCCGTTTCATAGCCACTCAGGTTGTTGGCCCTGGCAATATCATTCATCCGGCGCAACACAACGTCGTCCGGGTGTCGCTCAAAATAAACGTCTAAATAATAGAGAAGCCGGGGCACATCGTTTTGTCGTTCATAGGCACTGGCCAGCTTCAGCAGCATCGGATCGGTGGCGGTGTGGCCTTCTGCCAGGGCCATTTCGTAAATCCGGGCCGCGTTGACCTGATCACCAGCCGAAAAGAGCGAATCGGCCCGCCGGAGTGAGTCGGATGAAACTATCTGTGCTTCAGCGAGTCCTGACAAAAAACAAAAAAATAGACTTATTTTAAGAGGAATGGCTTGGAATGAATGAAATAAGGCCATAATTTTGCACCACAATAAAAAACAACGACCCAACATAAGGGAAATTGTTTATCCGATTTGGTAGCTCAGCTGGTAGAGCAATACACTTTTAATGTATGGGTCCTGGGTTCGAATCCCAGCCGGATCACGAAAAAAAAGCCGCTTTCAGCGGCTTTTTTCATGTTGACCCTATCAGAAGGGCAGATCGTTACTTTCTTCTTCGAAGGCCGAATTGAACGACATCGCTGCCGGCTGGTTTTGCTGAGCCGGGCGTGCCTGCTGGGCCGGTGCCGACCGGGGAGTTGGGGTTGAGCCGCCCTCTCCTTCCGTCAGTTCGATCCGGAAAGCCCGCAATTCGGTATACCAGCGTTCGTTGTATTCGCGAGACTCGGCACTGAACGTCGCTTTTAGCGTATCGCCGGTAGCAAACTGTTTCAGATCTGCTACTTTATCGCCCCAAGCGGTTAAACATACTTTTTTAGGGTACGATGCATCCAGTGTTTCAAGGACGAACTCCTGCTTGCTCCAGGGGCCTTTTTGGCTCTGTCCCGATACTTCGGGCAGAACTTTTATGAGTTTTCCGACTAATTCCAGCGCCATATTACTTGGACTTTTAAACGTGATTTAGAATGATAAAAGTACGAAATTCTGGCCGTTCTGGGCCTATCTTTCCCGAAAAAAGGAAAAGTTTTCGGCCAGTATTTGGCATAATATGATGGGATTACTACATTTGCACCCACATTAACGAAATGGCCATGTGGTGAAATTGGTAGACACGCCATCTTGAGGGGGTGGTGCTGCAAGGCTTGGGAGTTCGAATCTCCCCATGGTCACCTAAAAAACTATATATCAAGCACTTACACTTAACAGTAAGTGCTTTTTTATTTTTCGGCCAAGTTAATTAGTACGATACTTATTACAAGTGTCGAAAACCATTGGGGATAGAGTAGCTTGGCGCTAAGCTCAACGTTTGAGGTGTCTATACTTATTATTCAGGGGCGAAAGCATCTGCCTTGGTGGAACGAGTTAATGTAGCGGACTAGGGTACTGTATACTAACGACTTCCATTACCTGCTGTCCCTGCGGAGAAGGCCACGAAACGGTTTCACCAACCCGTTTTCCCTGCAGGGCGCGGGCCAGAGGAGCGGTGAAAGCGATTAACCCCTGCCCAGCATTCGCCTGATCAACCCCGACAAGAGTAAAGTGACGTTCCGTTCCGGCGAACTTACCCGTTCGTGTCATCAGGCTGACCCTGGCCCCAAAACGAACCCTGTCCTGTTCTTGTGTTTCGACAACTTTAGCGATGGAAATACGCTGATTCAGGTTCGCGATACACCCATTGAGGAGGGCCAACTGCCGACTTCGCTCGTTTTGGTCATCTGTTGCAGCAGCGTGTAAATGGGCGCGCTGGGCTTCTAAGTCCGTAAGTTCCGCACGCAGTAGATCAAGCCCTTCAGGCGTAACGTAATTGGGCGTACCGGGTGGTAAGGGCGCGCGGGCCGGAATCACAACAGGGGCATCCGCGGTTTCATTTTTTAAAAAAGCGCTGCTCATTGGCTACCTACGGAACAATTTAGTAATATCTTCTGTGAGAACGACCGTATGAATTGGAATGTTTGTATTCGCTTCAGGCAAGTCGAATCCAGGGCACGAACGGCTTCTACAGTAATGTAGAGAGACCCGTATAGCCGTACCCTAAATCCGTGAGGAGCGGTCGGTCGCTACCCGACTTTGCGCACAAGTGGGCAATGTTCACTCAAGGACTCTACGAGGAAAGTAAATCGAAAAAACATCCCGGTGATGGCTGAAAGCGGCATGCGAAACAGCTTCAATTCCCATGACTGCCTGGAAAGTAGTCATTTGCGTCCGGCAACCCATATTAGTTCTAACGGCCCTAACGGACTGGTGCCAAAATATCTACTATTTGAGTAAAAATACCCACACAAATAATTAAATTAAACTTAAGTACTTTGTAAATAAAAATACTGCAAATCAAGCTATTGCCTTTACTCACATGGTTGTGGCATGGTTTTCTCTCTGGGCCGTCAGCATCATGGGCTACTCATGCGCTGAGGTTATCTTTTCTGCAGCGATCTACAGCTTAAGGTAAATTAATATGAAACTAATCGAAACTTAAGGGAGCCCGCTTTACTTTGTTGCTGGCTTTCGACTAAGGCTCAGTAACGGCAAACCCCATTCTTAACGACGAGTAGACAAGCTTATATGACTCATATTTTCATCTGGATCATTGTCTTTTTTTCCATTGCGGGTGTCATCATCCGACCCTTTAATATACCGGAGGCCATCTGGGCCGTTACCGGAGCGATTTTACTGTTACTTTTCCAGTTTTTATCCCTTTCTGAAGGCCTACTGGGTATTGCCAACGGCTTGGATGTGTATCTGTTTCTGACAGGCATGATGTTACTGGCCGAGACGGCCCGGGAAGAAGGTCTGTTCGACTGGCTGGCGGCTCACGCTACCAAACGCGCCCGGGGATCGGCCAGCCGCCTTTTTTTGCTGATTTATCTGGTAGGTGTCGTGGTCACAACCTTTTTATCCAACGATGCCACGGCTGTCGTGCTGACCCCGGCGGTAGCGGCCGCGGTTAAAGCAGCCAGGGTCAAAAATCCACTGCCCTACCTCTTTATCTGCGCCTTCATTGCCAACGCGGCTTCGTTTGTACTACCCATTTCCAACCCGGCCAACCTGGTAATTTATGGAAGTCATATGCCTCCCCTACTGGCCTGGCTAGTCCAATATACCTTGCCTTCCCTGGTGTCGATTGCCGTTACCTACGGGGTGCTGCGGTTCACCCAGCGAGAGGCATTGACTGAATCCGTTGCGACCAATATTGCCATACCAGAACTATCTCCCGGTGGTCGCCTGGCTATCATCGGCATTGCCGCTACGGCGGTCGTTCTGCTGGTCTCCTCCGCACTGGACAGGCCCCTGGGTCTGCCAACCGCGATTACGGGTATTCTCACAACTGGTCTGGTTCTGATTCGGGCGAAGCTGAATCCGTGGGTCGTTATCAAAGGTATATCCTGGTCTGTGCTCCCGCTGGTTGCGGGTCTGTTCGTTCTGGTAGAAGCCCTGGTTAAGACGGGTCTGATTCAGGAGCTAACGACCTTACTGCACGAAAGCACAACCCGTTCGGTAACCATGACCACCTGGGCGAGTGGTGTTGGGGTTGCGCTGACCTGCAATCTGGTCAACAACCTCCCTGCCGGGCTAATTACGGGTACGGTGGTGCAGGCCAGTCAGGTGCCCGACGTGATCAAAAGCGCCCTGTTGATTGGCATTGACCTGGGTCCTAATTTATCCGTAACAGGTTCACTGGCTACCATACTTTGGTTAGTTGCCCTGCGTCGGGAAGGGCAAAAGGTCAGCGCTTGGAAATTTCTCAAACTCGGCGCTCCAGTCATGCTAACCGCGCTTTTGTTCACACTGGGCAGCATCTGGCTATACTACCGCTTGATCTAGCCTCCCCTGCTAAAGCAACGTCAAGCTAGTTACCCGACAATACCCAGGCACCGCCAAAGGAGCGTCTTTTACTATAGTGTACTCATTTCCATCTTATTAACGACTCATCGTTATGAAACTAGCTCGCTCATATTACCCATTGGTTGCCCGATTCGGTCAAATGCCGTTTGTCAAATTCTCAGATAAACGGTGTGTTTATGCGTTCAGCCATCTACTCATTTACGCAAAATGATCGACGCGCCCGCTAGAACCCCCGAACATAAAGCCCATAAAAGTAGTCTGCGCGCTTTGGATGCGGCTAACTTTTTTCTGGCCGATGTCCGCGATGGGCTGGGGCCATACCTGGCTATTTATCTGCTCACTTCGTTACACTGGGATGCTCAGACAATCGGTATCGCGATGTCGGTGATGGGCATTGCGACTGTAGTGGCCCAGACACCCGCGGGTGCGCTGGTCGACCGCACGCGCCGGAAACGCCTTTATTCCGTAGTGGCATCCCTGTTGATTGCTACTGCGGCCCTGCTCACCATCAGCTGGCCACGCTACGGCGTTATTTTGGGCGGTCAGGCCATGATGGGAGTGGCAGCGGCCTGGTTTGCCCCCGCCGTTGCCGCCCTGACGCTCGGACTGGTCGGTCCCAAAGCACTCGATGGACGGGTGGGTCGCAATGAAACGTTCAATCATGCGGGGAACGTATTTGCTGCGGTCATGGCGGGCCTGATCGGCTACTTCCTACGAACGGAGGGAATATTTGTGTTGCTGGCCGTTATGTCACTGCTCAGCAGCCTAGCGGTCTGGCGCATCCGCGAAAGCGATATCGACCATGAACTGGCGCGCGGTAAGGGAGCGGAAGACGAGCCGGAAAATCCGGACGAAAAGCCAACCGGAATCCGGGCGATATTGGGCAACCGATCTGTTTTATTTTTTGCCTTGGCCTGTGTGCTTTTTCACTTTGCCAATGCCGCTATGCTTCCCTTACTGGGACAACGACTGGCGAAAGGCATCAACGCCGGGGCTTCATCAGCATACATGTCGGCCTGTATCATTGTGGCGCAACTGGTCATGATTCCCGTTAGCCACCTCACGGGTAAGTTGGCACCCAAAGGACGTAAGCGATTGTTACTCCTTGGATTTGCCGTACTCCCCATCCGTGGTCTGCTCTACACGCTGACAAACGATCCCATACTGCTGGTCGCTATTCAGATTCTGGATGGCGTTGGTGCGGGTATATTCGGGGTACTTTCTATTCTGATCGTCTCAGATTTAACCCGCGGCAGTGGCTTATTTAATACCACGCAGGGCGCTATTGCTACGGCCGTCGGACTGGGCTCTTCGCTTAGCAACGTCTTTGCGGGTGGTCTTCTCCAGCGAACCAGTTACAACATTGCTTTTCTGACATTAGCGGCTCTGGCCCTTGTCGCCCTGGCCGTTTTATGGTTTTTCGTGCCGGAAACGGGGCCACAAGGAAAAAAGGTAACTCCCGGTGAAAAGTTTGCCGCCCACTAGAGCAGGCCGAAACGGGGCATTACCTAATAATACCTTACTAACAGTGAACTGGGTTTATCACATACCCAACGCGGTGTTTTTATTAGTTCATGAGCGTACTCAACTCCAAACTAAGCGGTATCAAAACCTAATAAAGGCTGTTTTCTTCAATCATAGCATGCGCAACCAACGAGTTCCATCCATTTATACCCTTGCAACCGGCTTTCTGGTAGTCGCGATGTTGACGGGTTGTTTATCGGGAAGACAAGCCAGTTCCACCCTGACGAGAGTGGCTAGTGACCAATGCGATATTGATTCCAGCGGAACCTCTGGTTACGTGTTTCATCCGGTTACGTTAGAAGCTGGTTCCCCGGAGGATTCTTTACTGCGGCATCGCTATGGAGAGCGGGGGCTGCGCATGGCGCAGGCCGTTGGCCTTACTCGCCTGTTGGTGCAAATAACCCAGTTGGAACAACAGCAGAAAGCAGATCAGCCAGCATCGAACGAGTACCTATCCCTGCGACAGAAACTGACCGACCAGCTTCAACTGGCCAGCTTTGATATTGCTACGGCGGCTGCCCTGGTTAACTGTGACAGTAAACGGGCAACGCTGACGGCTACCCTGCTCACCCGCCGGGAAAACAGTCGGGAGAAGCGGATGACCATCAGTGCCATCACCATTGGTGCCGTTGCCATCATTGGTGCCAGTCTTTTAAATCTGGGTGAGCACCACGAGACCGCCGACTGGCTTCACCTCGCCGGTGGTCTCGGTGAGGGTGGTTTAGGGGTGCTGGCCTTGCGCCAGAAGCCTCCCAAAGCCGAGTATTTACACTCGCGTAATCCCCTGCGCGATATCTGGAATCACCCGAAAACATCGACCGTTTTTCCACCTCTGGTTTGGTACTACCTGAATCAACCTAAATCCGGGAATACGCCCTCGCTTGTTGAGGTGTTACGTAATCGATGGGAATTACTGCTTTCGCTGGATGCGGGAGCCAAACGTGTCCGGCCCCACAGGCATCGGGAGGTGGCTTATTTCGACGATGGCGACACCTACACGGCCGAAGAACTAACCGTTCGGGCAGCCATGCTGGGGCAGTTGGAAACCGAGATCCAGCTTATGAACAATGATCTGACCATCCTGCTCAACGAAATCGTCCGGCCCATTGCGAAGCGTTAATTGGTTTCGTAACGGGCATTGATACTAGCCGTCGGCCTATTCCACCAGCAGCTTAATCTTCCTGCTTTTCGTGCGGCTCTGGAGCCATCTTTCAATACGCTGCCGCTCGGCCGGGGTATGTCGCCGGGAGAATTTAGCATACACCAGCAGTACGGTGTCTGGTTTCGTGTTACTCTTGTTCATCACCAGCGAACGAGCCGCCGTAAACGTTTGTACATCAGGCATAAAGGCTTTAAGCTCGTCCCGCAAATCCACAACCGGTAGCCGTGAGGTTTGCGTTAGTTCAATGTACTGATGAAGTGAGTCGATAAGCTTATCCTTTTGGGCAATGGACGACTGGCTGAACTTGATCACCTGATCGGTAACGGTATTGGTAATCGCATCGACATTGATAGGCACATCTTTAAAACTACCCTGGTGGACAATCAGTTGCGCGTCGTCCAATCCATACTCGGGCATTTTCGCCTTCAGCAGGTTGATCGAGTCGGTAGGCAAGGGTTCGCCAACCAGGGTTAGCTCCACACGACTTTGGGTACGATTGAAATGAGCATCGTACTTAATTACCTGCCGGTATTGAAAATCGCATTCGTTGGTAACAAATCGCTTCGCCGACTGCTCGAAGATCGTCTTGCGCACAATCTGATACCCCAGATACGTACTGGGAACAATGGCAATGAGTACCGCTACCCAAATTGTTTGCCGTACCCGCCGTTCTACTTCAGGCGTCGGGTAGTCTTTCTGATGATAGCCCAGGAAGCGTACAATCAAAAAAGTAGCCAGGCTGATGCAAATTCCGTTAATCAGAAACAGGTAAAATGCCCCCGCGAAATAATACAGATTACCCGTAGCGATTCCGTAGCCTGCCGTACACAGCGGAGGCATCAGCGCGGTAGCGATGGCCACGCCCGGAATGACATTCGTCACTTTCTCCCGGCGCGAACCAGCAACAATGCCCGCCAATCCACCAAAAAATGCCACAAGCGCATCCCAGACCGTAGGCGACGTACGGGCCATCAATTCGGATTGAGCGAGGTGCAGCGGGCTTACCAGGAAATAGACCGTTGAGGTTAACAGGCTGATAAAGACGGCAATCCCTAAGTTTTTCAGCGCCCGCTTGATCATGGCCAGATCATTGATCCCCACTCCCATACCAATACCCATGATAGGACCCATGAGTGGAGAAATAAGGAAAGCTCCGGTAATGACGGCCGACGAGTTGATATTTAAACCAATGGAGGCAATGAAAATAGCAAAGATTAATGTCCACAGATTTATGCCCCGAAATTCAATTCCTCGGCTAACCGACTGAATGACTTCTGCTTCGTCATCCTTATCGTCCTCTAAACTGAAATGTTCCTTTAGAAACAGACCAAATCGGGCAATGAAATTGGGAGTTTTTGGTTGAGGTTTTCTCTGAATAGTACCTGCCATACCTGAAGAACAGGTTTCAAAAATGGAATGTTTACCAAGCCCTTTTAATCGAATATTAATGTGTTGTTAATCAGCCCTGACGTGCTCTTGTCGATTTACGGACGCTTATCACCCTTATTCAATTTATAAGACAGACCCTAGCCCACTAAGCACCTTGGCTTGAATTATTTCCTGATTTGTTATTTTGGTGATTTCGCTTGGCCTTCTTCCGTTTTCAGTTTCGATATTAATTTGCTGGCATTCAGACTTATCAACAACGGAGTTAACTTGGTGGGCACTCCTTTACGCATTGCTATTTATGTCCGTGAGCATCGTTTTAATCAGAAGAATTCTAAGGTTACAGCGCTATAAAAAATAATTAATCCTAGCTCGTACAGTCCTGTCCGACACGTTTCCATATTGCGATCGGTGAAAAGAGGAAACTGTATAGTACAGTCGGTTATGCAATAAATTACTGTCTGAAGTGATGTATATACGTAGTCATGATATTGAAAAAACTAGTTTTCATTTTGAGTAGTAGAAGTATATCAATTTAGTGTTTCTTGAATGCATTGGCTCTTTGAAAAACTTCATATTACAAAAAGACGACAAACTATACACATAAGCACGATGGAAAGGGATAGTAAAGAATACAAGCGTCCTCCTAGTTTTGAGTTGAAACGTCCAATGGGAACTGGTGGTACTGCCAGCTTCGCAGCCGTATCAAGTCGTCAACGCTCAACAGGTGAAACTGTTGGAAGAGCTGTATTGCCTACTTTACCTGGAAAGAGTAGCGGTTTGAAGCGGGGTTATCGTGATAAAATCAATAGCGCTGTCAAAGACTTAAACAAAGCTACTGACTCGAAAAAGAAGATTAAGTTGAGGAATAAAATTCACTTAAAGTATGTACAGTGGATATCAAAACTTGGGCAGGATAAAATAAAAAATGCAGATAAGATTGAAAAAATCAAAAAATGGTGGGCTGAGGTAGAACCAATGCTAGAAGAAACAGACATCCCTACAGTAATGTCAGCACCAGCCGTAGTATCAGCCCCTACTACGGTTGTAGCGCCCGGCCCCAGACCACGTACCAGAAGAAGGCAAGAGGATGGACCGCTCTATACTACTGCTGATCAAGGTCAACAACTCAAAGATTGGATCGATGAAGTAGGAGCAATGATTGTACGTGGCGAATTCAGAAATGCATACAATGAACTTACAAATGTTGTCAAAGCTAATAACTTCGGCATAACTGTAAAAATTATTGAAGGTTCTGGAAATCCATTGGGTTTAGCCCAAAAAAACATGTCATTCGCCAGTGAGGGGGCAATTACATTGAAGTTGTCGAATGACCTCACTTGGCTTGACAATGCAGACTCAGCCAAGAAGATTTTACCAATGCATTTAGAGGAGTACATGCATCAGTATCAGGCACGCACCAATTCTTTTTTGTCTCCCCACACCGCAGCTTTTAAGGGAACCAATATTGTGCCGGACATAAGCGATACAAGGGGTATTGAGGATGGAGATTATGACGAAATTGACGTAATGGCCAAGCTACATGATATGGGCCTAAACGTTGAAGAAATTAAATATGTAGAGCGTTACGAAGAGAGAGGAGAATTTTGGGAATGGTTTAAAAAACAACCAAGATGATTAATTAATGAACTAAGATTTGCTTTGTAAAATAATTCACGTGAATTATTTTACAAAGCAAAAAAGAAGGCTATCGGTGAAAGAGCTAACCGCTCCTTCCCGATTACGCCATCGATGATGCCGACCCATGCGCCAAATACATTCACCACACTGTTCAGCAAACCAAACAGAACCGGAAGATTCTGCCCGGCCAAAAGCAGGCATAATCTTAGCTTATAGATGAAGCCAAGGTCACCTTCATTTACTACACGAAAATACAGGTCTTAGCAAATATTATAGAAGTATTACAGTAAGATACTTAATAGTAATAGACAACTGATAATCAACTATATTCACCTAAATAATTTTATTTCTGGACAAGATGAAGCCCTGGTTTCCTGACAGCAGCCGTGATGAGGACATTTGATCTTTATCTACCAAGGCACCGCTCCTTTGGTTCGTACGAGGTTTCCCGGTGGATACCTTTAGGCTCAGCTACTTACCGCCTATCTGACACCTAACGATCGCCTGATTAATACTTTACCGTTAGATTCTGCCTTACAGAATAATCGACTACCAGCAGAACACTGACGGCGCATATGGTCAATGGGTAACTAACGGGTAGGGCATCGAGGGTTCCTTCCAGGCCGGAAAGAAAACGATCCAGGTCCGACGGTGTGGGTTGAGCAGGAGCAGCAGGAAGGAGAAGCACGCAGAAAAGCACGATCAACAACAGCGATGCGGCCACCATATACCATACGCTGGGGCGAATGATGGGCGCCAGCGGTTTTGGCTGCGAAACCACGACCTGTTGCAGTACCCGACGAGTGAAGGCAGCCGACGGCTTCTCGACAAGGGTATGTGCCTGTAAAAGCTGAATCAGGGCGGCTTCGCGGACCGCGTCCAGTTCCGATTCAGCCTCCACCCGTTTCATGATGGCCCTGGTAAAGTCAGCACCCGGTTTGTCGGGACCAGCTTTCTGGACCAGCCTCCGGAACCTATTTTCTCTTTCGTCCTCCATAAATCAACGGACAGGTTACATCGACAATCGGTTCATTTACAATAAAAAACGCAACTGCTCTTCCAGAACTTTTCGGGCCCGGAATAATTTTACCTTGATATTGGCTTCCGATAAGCCGGTGATTTCTTCAATCTCCCGGATCGACTTTTCGTCAAGGTAATACAACGTGATGACTAATCCTTCTGTTGCTGGTAATCGCCCGATAGCCTCTTTGATGTATGCCTGCTGTTCGGAGGCCTGCAAATGTTCCAGCTGAGGACTCTGGTATTGAGGCTCATAGACTTCGGCAATTTCCTCGCGAATTGGAACCGTTGCCACTCGCTGTTGCTCCAGCTTGGTAATGGCCACCCGGTAAACAATGGTGTAGAGCCAGGTGGAGAACTTCGATTTCCCCTCGAACCGGTGAAGTTGCTGATACGCTTTGACAAACCCTTCCTGCGCAGCGTCTTCGGCATCTTCCGCATTTCGCATGACGCGCAACGCAATCGTGAAGGCCATGTGCTTATACCGATCAACCAGAAACGCATAGGAAGCCGAGTCTCCATGTTTAACTTTATCGATATAGACCTGATCTTCCGGTTGCTTCACGAGCCGATTGATTAATTTGACAATCCATTTACGCGACTTGCCCCATTAGACCTTCGTTTTCAACAGGAGGTTACAGCCTAAGCCTAGTTTATTTTCAGGCATAAATTTTTGTCAAAAGCTGTAACCCAATTTTTGTTTCGCCTGTCATATGGGCGAAAATCAGTCAATTAAACTTAACAGACGAATAACGATATGAGTGGTGACGACTTAAAACATATACTTATAGCCCTTGGCGCATTTGCCGGTATTTTCGGAATCGTGTATGTATTCCTGATGACACGGTCCCGGGAGCGGATGGCCATGATCGAACGGGGGGTCGATGCGTCCATATTTTCGAGCAATAAATCCATTTCGCATACCCTGAAATTCGGCATGCTATTCGTCGGTATTGCCATCGGAATGATCGCTGGGGATATTCTGCACGACTATTACGGATTCAGCAAAGGCACCTCTTTCCTGTCCATGGTATTTTTATTCGGGGGGCTCAGCTTAATCCTCAACTTCATTATTGAACAGCAGTTGGCCAAGAAAAAGTAACTCCCCGTTGAACTCTCTCCCGACCTTTGACGGCCGATAAAGCTAGATAATCCTTTCCCCGCCTGATTCTTATCGGGTACAACCAACAGCCTTTCTGTTTCTGTGATTTCTTCCGTAAAAGAGCCTGAATCTCTTATCGGGATCGCCTTGTCCTTTTCAATCGATTAGCCCCTAAATCTATGAAAATCATCAATATACTTTTGGTATTAATACTCCTCTTATGTGTGCACATTGGGGTTGCCCAAAAACAAGCAGCAGGCTATTCCATTCGCGGAACCATTTCGGATTCAGCCAACCATAACCCATTGACATTCATCACGGTTTATCTGATAAAAAAACCAACAACCGTCCTGAAATCAGATTACTCTAAAGCGGATGGCTCCTTTTCGTTCTCAGGTCTGGATTCTGGTAGCTACTCGCTGGCTATGGTGGGCGTGAGTTATCGGAGCAAACGGATTTCGGTTGAGCTGACAGACTCCAGTCAAAAAACAAACGAATTAGGTGATATACCGCTCAGTCCAGACGTCGTGGGGCTGAACGAAGTGGCCGTAACGGCGACGAAACAGATTGTAAAGCAGGAGATCGACCGGATTGCCTACGACATCCAGGCTGATCCAGAAAGCAAAGTAGTCAATGTGTTGGAGATGATGCGAAAGGTGCCGCTGCTTTCGCTGGATGCGGAGAATACTATTCTGATGAAAGGGAACGGCGATGTTAAGATCCTGATCAATGGGAAACCGTCGAGTATGATGGAGCGAAACTACAAGGATATTCTGCGGAGTATGCCCGCATCGTCCATCGAACGCATCGAAGTAATTACCTCGCCCCCGGCTAAATACGATGCCGAAGGCTTGGCGGGAATCATCAACATCATCACCACCAAAAAGCTGGATACTGGCTACAACGGTTCTCTCAACCTCAGCGAACGATTCCCTACGGGTGGGCCTGGTTTGGGCGGATCAATTTCGGCCAAGCTGGGCAAATTCGGTATCTCTGCTTTTGGTGGAGCCAGTCGGCAACACAATCTCCCCATCCGGGCTGGTGTTCAGCGAACAACTACAGGAGAACAACCGACTACGCTTTTGCAGGAAGGCACGTCAGGGTCGGAGAACCGAACGGCCTACCTGGGTTACGAAATGAGTTATGAGATCGATACGCTGAACCTGCTTTCTGCCCAATTTAACCTGAATGGCAGTAAGTTAACGGGCAACGCCCTGCAAACCAGTACCCTGATGGACTCGGATATTCGGCGGCAGGGGTATGATCTGGAAACGAATCGCCGGGGGAATGGCAACGGCGTAGACGCATCCCTGAATTATCAACGCAGCTTTCGGACGGATAAAGCCCGTTTGCTAACCTTTTCCTACCGGTATTTATCGTATGCTGACCAACAGCAAAGTACGTTGCATATTACCAACCGGGTGAACTACACCATGCCCGACTATCGGCAGGTAAATGACCAGCGTTTTACGGAACAAACCGTTCAGGCAGACTATGTTCATCCGCTCAAGAAACACCAGATCGAAGCGGGTTTGAAAGGAATAGTACGGAATAACCAAAGTGATTTCCAGTACGCTGTGGTGGATTCAATAACACGCCAGTTTGTGACTCAGCCGACGATCGGTAACCGCTTCAGAAATACGCAGAATGTGTTTGGCGGGTATGCCTCCTATCAGTATGCCGCCAAAGGCTGGGGGGTGAAAGCAGGCCTGCGTATAGAGCAGACCGTTATTGATGCCGATTTTATTTCGTCTGACTCCCGCGTAAAAAGAACATACGTCAACCTGATTCCTTCGGTGTCGGTCAATCGGAAATTCAAGAATACAGGCGGCCTGACCTTGGGCTATACACAACGGATTCAACGGCCGGGCATCAACCAGCTAAATCCGTTTGTCGATCGCTCCAATCCGAATTTCGAGCGAACCGGCAATCCTGATCTTCGGCCTGCGCTGGTCAATGACATCCAGATCACGTTCAGGGGAGCCAGAAAAGCGCAACTGTCTATAGGAACGGGATTCACATTTTTCGGGGACCTCGTTTTTCAGGTTTCCGTTTATGATTCAACCACAAAAATTACGCGGACCTCCTATGGAAACACCGGTACGGCGAAGCTCCCAAACACATTCGCGAACCTCAATTATCCGATTACTAAACGGTGGACAGTGAGTGTCAACAGCCGGGTCGCGTATGGGATGGTGCGGGGTTTAGTGAATGGTGTGCTGATTAAGAATGCAGGATTCATGTACAATATCGCGGCTTCGACCAATTATCGACTCTCCAAAGACTGGCGGCTGACGGCCAATCTGCAGTTGAATGGACCCGGGGTAAACTTACAGGGGAAGACCAATAGCCTGGTGGGTTCTTCATTCAGTGTCAACAAAGACCTGATCAAAGACAAATTATCGATGGCGGCTTCGATCAGCAATCCATTCCGCACTTACCGGGAAAACCGCACCAGTACATTCGGTCCTGATTTTCAGCAGAATAATTTCCGGTGGGATTACTTCCGGTCATTCACGGGCAGTCTGAACTATACATTCGGAAAGCTTAAGGAATCAATCAAAAAGAGCAAGCGCGGCATTCGTAATGATGATCTCTCAACCGGCAATTAGCCTCAAGAAAGACAGAGCTTTGACGAAAATAACCTTTACAACGGCAGAATCCGGCTTATGTTCCCGATAAACAGGTTTACTCCTGATACTCATGCAGCAGCAACTTCAACTGCTGAAGCGGTTCGACAAAACTTTTTCTGTTTTCGCTACGAATAGCTCCGTAGCAGGACAACAGCGTAACAACATAGGTAATGAGCGCCCCCACGGGGTAGGTACGTACGCCACCCGGTACGTATATCGTAAAAACCAGGATAACCCCGATGGCCGCACTGATCGGTATGAGCAGCCGCTCATACCGCTTCTTAAACGTAAAAAAGCTGTTCAGTAATTGGTACTGCTCCGATACGTAGTCGCGAATCGACGACGGCTCCTTACCCGTAAGCCGACCTTTAGCGACTCGCTTAAACTTGTTCATCAGAACAATGGTAAAGGGAAGGTACAACAGCATAGCCGACAGGCTCAGCAAACGAATGTTCGGTTGTGACCAGTATTTAACGATAAGGTGGCTACACATAGCATAAACGATCAGTTGCAGAGTAAACGAAGCCCAGAAATAACGAAAACTGGCTTTCGTATGCTTACCTACCCTGGACGTGACGATTTTCCGGAGGGAGGCTTCATCCAGCAGCTGCCCATCAGCAGCGGAGGCTTTGTTGGATGGCTCCCAGTGGTGCTTAAGTTGATCAAGAGTTGACATTATCAGGCGAGTTTGCTTGTTTTTTGAGTTGTGCTTCCAGTTCCTTTTTGATGCGTACCAACCGCACGCTCACATTGGATTTTGTCAGGCCGGTAATCGTGGCGATTTCGTCGTAGCTCACCTCGTCTAAGTACAGAAGCACAATGGCTTTGTTTAACGGGGACAAGGTGGCGATGGCCTGAAAAAGTGCCTGCCGCTGTTCTTCCTCGGGACCAGCGGTCTGCTCCGGTATCTGCTGGTGACGGAGCGAAAGGCTTTCCCAGTTCGTGCGGCTGGATTTCCTATGCCAGGTTAGGGCCGTGTTCAAACACACCCTGTACATCCAGGTGGTGAAGCTTGACCGTTCGCCGAAACTTGGAAACCCTTTCCAAAGCTGATACAACATTTCCTGCAACAGATCGGCCCGATTCTCCTGGTCCTGGCAGTATAAGCGGCAGACCTTATGGGCAATACCCAGGTGGTCATTGATCTGGTTAAGAAAGGCTTGTTCCAACTGGGCGGCCATCGTCCTGATACGTTAAGGTTTTACACTGTAACCTACCAGTTAGTAGCCAGTTATACTCAAAAACTACATCCTGTCCGAAAAATTTGGTTACTCTCCTTCGGTATTTGCTACCGCCAGCCGCCCGCTTCCCGCTGACTCTGACTCACTTCCAGTTGGGTTCTGAGCTGACATATCTGGTTTCCCTCGACAAAATCATGCGCCTGAGCGGCAACGAAGTTTTATGGGCGAGGCCTCGCTTCCCGTTGGGCTTACGTATCGCCGGGAATTGGCGGACCAGCTACGGTAATGATGAATAGACCCTTAAAACGGGTGTTTGCCCAGGGCGGGGGTAAGAATAACGCCATCACGGGGTTCTCGCAGGAGAATACTCTTCTCGTTTATAAGTGCTTTTAAGGATTCGTTGGCCAGGGTATCCAGCAAGCGGTATTTCAACTGGAACGTTTTGGTCCGGTTGTCTGGCTGAACCCATTTCATGATCTTACAATGGCAATTGGCGTTTTCCGGCGTATTGGTTACCTCCTCCAGTGATCCGCCCTGACCCTGTTTGATAAACACATTCCGGATGCCGATCATATCGTTGCCGTCTCCCATATCGAAACTCCAGGTGGTGGCAATGCTGGTGAGGTAACGCTTCCCTTTATCCAGGCGCAACAGGGCATGAATGGGTGACTCCACGTTGCCGCTCTTGTTCTTCACCCGCGAATAGATGGAGACCAGCGCCGGTGCTTCAAACTGCATGTAGCCAATATGGTCGATGTTCGCCCCGTGTCGATTGAAAATAAAATAACCGTCCTTGTAAATGATCTCCACCAGGTTGTTGGCCACCTGATGAAATCGGTTAGGATCGTTGGCCCTTGCCTGGGGCGCTCCCGTGTAATACAGCCAGATACCCGACAAACTGTCAATTTCAGCCTGCGTGGGCTGGTACGGAAGAATATTCAGGTCGCGCCGAATGGTGGCCCATTCATTCCGGTCGGCGATCCAGCGCGCCGTGACTACGCCAAGTAAGCCCAGACAACTAAGTAAGCCGATCAACCAGACCCGTGCCTTTTTCCGGGAAGAAGCCTTCAACTGGGTTGTCAACGCTTCTTTTTCCTGCTGGCAAGTGGCCAGTTGCTGCCGGAGTGCTTCCTGCTCATCCAATCGTAGTGCCACGGACGCATCGACACCTTCGATCAGATTGGCATCCTGCGGATTTTGGGTGAACCCCTTTCGGCCAACGCCATACAGGTAAATGTAACAGGCATCGATCAGAAATGAGCGCGGATTAGCCACGAGTTGATGGAAAGCATCTTTTACCTGCACCCCCGTTATGTCGTACTTCCGATGCGGATAATCTACCTGTTTCGGGTTGGGATCAGGCGGATAGGCCTCGTGGTTCAGAACCTGGGCCGTATTTGGCAATTCGTTACTGATCGAACTGAGTACCCTGGCAATGCCCTCGTAATTTTTCGGATTGGTATTTCGTATAATGCGCTGTCCTGTCGCGCGTTCATACGTGTCGATGACTTTCGTAAGTAAGTACCTGACCTCCTCCTTACCCGTCTTTATTTTCATCTAATCTATTAATTTCTAGCCGTTTATGAAAATTCCGTAACCTTCATAAAATTTCCGAAAGATACGACTTCATTTAATAAGCCTGATACCGGTATATCTATACCCCTGGCAGGATGATTTTACCGAACGCTCGCCTACATTTGACTACTCTTCTTTTTGTACAAAATAATAACGAATAAAATCCACTATCACCACGCGGCCTGACAACAGCGTCAACCAGGTATTAATATCCAGAAATCACCAAATCAGTCCATACATAGTGAAGCAACCTATAACCTCCCTCCGTCAGTTACTATTCATTTTTGGTTTCTTTCTTACCCTTCCGCTCCAGGCGGCCAAAGTCGATTCGCTCGATGTACCCAGCGCGGTTATGAAAAAGAACCTGCGGGCGGTGGTCGTGCTACCCGACGCCTACGCATCCGGGGGTAAAAATAAAACGACCTATCCGGTGCTTTACCTGCTCCACGGTGGCTACGGCCACTTTAATGACTGGATCACCAAAACGCCCGACAAAACCCTGATTCACCGGCTCGCCGACCAGTACAATCTCATCATTGTCATGCCGGAAGGCGAGGTGTTCAGTTACTACCTGGACAGCCCCATTGTCAAAGACAGCCAGTTTGAAACCTACCTGACAAAAGAAGTTATCGACAAAATCGACAATACGTACCGGACCATTCGTACGCCCAAAGGCCGAGTTATTACGGGCCTGTCGATGGGTGGCTACGGTGCGTTGTACCTGGCAACGCGCCACCCCGACCTCTATTGCGCGGCTGGCAGCATGAGTGGGGCACTGAATCTGGACATGAATACCTGGAAACTCCCGCCCGATGCGTTCAAAAATATCCGAGCCGAATTTGAAAAAATTCTGGGGCCATTCAGCCAATCGCCCGACGGCTGGGCTGCGTATTCGGTGGTGGGTATGGCCGACAAGATGAAAACGAACGGCTTGAAACTGGTTATCGACTGCGGGGTAGACGATTTTCTGATCGAGCCCAACCGGGAGCTACACCGTCGGTTGGTTTTCAACCAGACACCTCACGATTACAGCGAACGGCCCGGCGGCCACAGCTGGGAGTTCTGGCAAAACGCCCTCCCCTATCAAGTGCTGTTTTTCAGTAAAGTGCTGAGTAGTAACTAAGCCGTCCCATTGCCATGACAAGCTTTCGCGTGTCCCAATTTTTCAACATAATAGTCAACCCCTAGCATTCATGAAATTCAAAACAACCCTTTCGTCCCTGCTGGTAATCGTGTTACCACTGCTGGCCGCTGGACAAACTAAAACCGAAACGACCGACCCCATTGTGGCCGGTAAAGGCATCGCTACCGTACCCACCGCATCCGGCTCGGTTCGGGGTTACATCCACAACGGCACGTTTACATTCAAAGGAATTCCTTACGCCAAGGCAGAGCGTTTTATGGCGCCTACTAAACCCGATTCGTGGACGGGCGTTCGCTCGTCGATGACCTACGGGCCCGTTTGCCCGATGGACGTCACCACGACCACCTACGATGAGATTGAATTTCCCTTTCATCATAACTGGGGATACACCAATGAAAACTGCCTGAGCCTTAACGTCTGGACACCCGAGATCAACACTAAAAAAGGCCGTCCTGTCATGGTCTGGCTACACGGGGGCGGATTTACGGCCGGTTCTTCGGTGGAGCTACCGTCGTACGATGGCGAAAACCTGACCAAAAAAGGGGACGTGGTTGTCGTTACACTCAATCACCGCTTGAACGTGCTGGGTTATCTGGATCTGTCCGCCTATGGGGAGAAGTATAAAAATTCCGCCAATGCGGGTCTGATGGATTTAGTATCGGCCTTACAGTGGGTCCAGCAGAATATTGCTCAGTTTGGGGGTGATCCCGCAAACGTAACCATCTTCGGCCAGTCGGGCGGGGGCGGCAAAGTAACCAGCCTCATGAATGCCCCTTCTGCGAAAGGTTTATTTCACAAAGCCATTGTTCAAAGTGGTAGTTACATCACTAGCTTCACCGAAGCCGACCTGGCCCGAAAAGTAAGTGCGGCCTTGCTCGCGGAGTTAAACCTGCAGCCAAATCAGGTCGATTCCCTGCAAAAAATAGCCTACGAGCGGCTGAATGCGGCCAGCAAAAAAGCCATTCGATCGGTAGCCGAGAAGTTGAAAGCCGACGGAAAACCAGTTGCCGGACTGGGCTGGGGGCCCGTTCATGATGGAAGCTTTCTGCCGTATCAGCCCAATGAACCAGCCGCGATAGCGCTGTCGAAAACGATTCCGCTGCTTGTAGGGTCGACCAAAAATGAGTTTACTCCGTTCAATCCGGCCACCCGCAACCTGACGATGGAAGGGGCCAAAGACAACCTGCAGAAAAAGTATGGCGATAAGGCCGATGCGTATATGACAGCGGTGAAAAAGGCGTACCCGGAAACGGTCAAGCCGTCTGATTACACGGACATCGATGTCAATTTCCGTCCGCTTACGGTTCAGCAGGCCAATGCAAAAGCCATTCCGGGAGCGGCTCCTGTGTATATGTATCTGTTTACCTGGCAGTCGCCGGTAATGGATGGTATCTACAAGTCCATGCACTGTATGGAACTCCCCTTTGTGTTCGACAACATTGACCTTTGCGAAGAAATGACGGGCGGTGGCAAAGCCGCGCATACGCTGGCCGACAAAATGAGCCGGGCCTGGATTTCTTTTGCCAAAACGGGCAATCCGAACCATAAAGGCTTACCAAACTGGCCCGCCTACACACCCGAAAACGGCGCAACCATGATTCTCGACAATACGAATCAGGTGAAAAGCCATCCCGATAAAGAACTGTTGCAGATCGCTACGGGAAAATCGATGTAGGCTTCTGACGGATTTTTTTTCGACACGGTTAACATGATTTTTTGTCATTCCTCGGGATGACAAAAAACGTCCTCGAAAATTCCCGCAAAAAACATGTCAATCCGAACGTTGGCCCGGCAGTAAATCCTGTCAACAAATAATTCCCTATCTGCCCATATGCTGTCGCTACTTGGCTTTGCCACCATTGCTGTTTTTCTGGTGCTGATCATCACCAAGCGTCTGTCGGTTATGACGGCGCTGGTGCTGATCCCCATCATCATGGGATTTCTGGCCGGATTCAGCCCAAAAGAGTTGGGTGAGATGATTCTGGCGGGTATTAAACAGGTCGCGCCAACGGGTATTCTGCTCATGTTTGCCGTGTTGTATTTCGGGACGATGCTCGATGTTGGCCTGTTCGACCCTATTATTGCGGCCATCATCCGCTTCGTGAAAGGCGACCCGCTGAAAGTCATTCTGGGAACGGCGGTGTTAACCATGATCGTTCACCTCGACGGCGATGGAACGGCCACCTTCATGATCGTCATGTCTGCCTTTCTGCCGATCTACAAACAGTTGCGTATCAACCGGCTGATTCTGACAGGAATCGTCGCGCTGAGTGTAGGACCGATGCACCTGGTGCCCTGGTCCGGCACATCGGCGCGGGCTATTTCGACGTTGAAAACTGATGCCACACAGCTATTTAACCCAAATATTCCGGCCATTGTGGCGGGCATCATCTGGGTGCTTTTCGTAGCGTACTGGTTCGGGCTGAACGAACGAAAACGCCTGGGTATTAGCGATCTGGACTACGTACATCAGGCAAGCCTCACCGACGAACAACGGCAGTTTCGTCGTCCCCGCTTATTTTGGGTGAATGCCGCCCTGACCATAGCCCTGATTACTATTCTTATGAAAGGATGGGTACCGGCACCGGCGTTGTTCATTTCGGCGGCCATTGTCGCCTTGCTGATCAATTACCCGCGCTTGCCCGATCAGCAGAAAGTGCTCCGAAGCCACGGAAACAATATCTTCCTGGTATCGAGTATGATCTTTGCGGCAGGCGTCTTTTCGGGTATCCTGACCGGTGCCAAAATGATCGACGCGATGGCCACGTCTGTCGTTTCGCTGATTCCTCAGCAACATGCGGCCTGGCTACCCACGCTGACAGCCATCACCAGCATGCCCGCCAGTCTGCTTTTTACGCCCGATGCCTATTATTTCGGGGTCGTCCCTATCCTGAGCCAGACGGCCACGCAGTTCGGCATCGACCCACTGGAAATTGGCCGTGCCGCGTTGCTGGGCCAGATGACGGTGGGCTTTCCGGTGAGCCCACTCACCGCGTCTACGTTTCTGCTGGTGGGTCTGGCCGATGTCGATTTAGGCGATCACCAGAAATTTATTCTTAAATGGGCCTTTGGCACAACCGTCGTCATGACGCT
The DNA here is from genome assembly GCF_054776575.1 of Spirosoma humi. NCBI lineage: Bacteria > Pseudomonadati > Bacteroidota > Cytophagia > Cytophagales > Cytophagaceae > Spirosoma > Spirosoma humi. Next base: position 404,021 of record NZ_BAAHBR010000003.1, on the reverse strand, counting down.
GGCAGCCCTGTTAACTGGCTCGATTCACGTATGAAAACGTCTGTTCGAATTGGGTGCGGAGCTGGTTTTTCCGGCGACCGGCTCGAACCAGCCCTGATCCTGGTTCAGCAAGGTGAGTTAGATTACCTGGTACTGGAATGTCTGGCCGAACGCACCATTGCGCTGGCGCAGAAACGAAAACGACAGGATACCACACTGGGCTACGACCCCCTGCTGGAACGCCGGATCGAAAATCTGTTGCCACAGCTGTTGGAAAAGAAGGTCCGCCTGATCACCAACATGGGCGCGGCAAATCCGCTGGCGGCTGCCCGAAAAATTGTCGACATCGCCCAACGATTGTCGCTCTCGGTTACGGTGGCGGCTGTCACCGGTGACGACGTGTTCAGCCTGCTTTCTGGCCGTGAAACGGCATTGGAAACGGGCAAGCCGCTTTCTGATTCGGGTCCGCTGGTGTCGGCCAATGCCTACATGGGCGTGGAGGCCATTCTACCGGCCCTGGCCACGTCTGCCGATATTATTATTACAGGCCGGGTAGCCGATCCGTCACTCTTTTTGAGCCCCCTGGTTCACGAATTCGGCTGGTCGCTCGACGATTACAACTCGTTGGGACAAGGTACGGTCGTCGGGCATTTGCTGGAATGTGCCGGTCAGCTTACGGGCGGATACTTCGCTGATCCGGGCCGCAAGGACGTACCTGATATGGCGCATCTGGGCCACCCTTTTGCCGATGTGTCGGCGGATGGCACAGCCATTTTTGGGAAAGTAGCCGGTACGGGCGGGGTGCTGAGCCTGGCGACCGCCAAAGAGCAGTTACTCTACGAGGTGATGGATCCCAGCCGCTACATTACCCCCGACGTAACCGCCGACTTCACCCAGGTGCGGCTGATTGAGGTTGGGCTCAATCAGGTCCGAGCGTGGGGTGGACAAGGCACCGCCCGGCCCGACTCCCTGAAAGTCAGTGTGGGGTACGAAGCCGGTTTTATTGGCGAAGGCGAAATTTCGTATGCCGGTTCGAATGCCCTCGGCCGGGCCGAATTAGCCGGAGCTGTCATCCGGGAGCGGCTTCAGGACCGGTTCACCGATCTGCGAATCGACTACATTGGCAGCACGTCAGTACACCGAACCAACTTCGGCCATTACCCGGCCCCCTACGAAATTCGGCTTCGGGTGGCCGGAAAAGCAACAACAGCCCACCAGGCGGCTTTGGTTGGCGAAGAAGTAGAAGCCCTTTACACCAATGGTCCGGCAGGCGGGGGCGGTGCCCGTAAATACATCCATGAACTGGTGGGCATCGTGTCGACGCTCATTGACCGCCAGCAAGTAACGCCACAGGTAACGCTATATCATTCATGACCATCAAACTCTATGACATTGCCCACAGCCGGGCTGGCGACAAAGGCAATACAATGACGCTCTCGCTTATTCCGTACAACGCCGACGACTATGCGCTCCTCTGCGCTCAGGTTACGGCCGAGGCCGTTAAACAGCACCTGGCTGCTATTGTAGCGGGCGATATCACCCGTTACGAATTGCCCAATTTACCCGCCCTTCAGTTCGTTTGCCAGCAAGCGCTGATGGGTGGCGTAACGACTTCGCTCACGATGGACACCCACGGCAAAAGTCTGAGTTACGCTTTACTGGAACTGTCGATAGAAGCCTAGACAGCCCAGCCGTGGCGGGGTATCGCTCATAGCCTCGTTGATTGCCATTGGCAGGTAGTAAAAAGATGCGCTTGATGCCCCACAGCCGTTAGTCATTCTGGCGAATGGGCCGTGTGGATCGGGCTACTGAGGTGACCAGCCGGTTCAGCGTCAGCCCCTGCCCAATGATGGAAAACAGGACCACACCATAACAGCAGGCTAATATCAATTCATTATAAGAGGAATCGGGCAGGGATAAGGCCAGCGCGATTGAAATGCCCCCGCGCAGGCCTGCCCAGGTTAAAATACGAAGACTTCCTTTGGGTTGCTTGGCTAACTGAAACTGAAGCAGGAACGGCAGCAGAATACTTAACCAGCGGGCTACAATAACCAGACAAATTGTACCCAGCGCGATCCAGCCATACTTCGATAAAGAAGGTGAACTCATTACCTGTAAACCAATCATGACGAACAGCACGGTATTCAACAATTCGTCGATTAGGTGCCAGAACCGTTTGAGGTAAACTTTGGGACTTTCGGCTGACTGGCCACCGGGTAAACGCCGTCCGAGCAACAAACCGGCTGCCACTTCTGCCAGAGGAACCGAAACGTGCAGGGAATTGGCCACCACGGACAGAATCATTACCAGCGCCAGTGAAAGCAACACCACCGTTTGGAAATCGTCACTTGCCTTGATGAGCCGGTAAACCACGAAACCCATGAACAGCCCTAAGCCAATTCCCCCGATTACCTCCTGAGCAAACAACTTCACGGCATCAATCAGGAAAAAGTTAACCTCAGGATCGGCTACCTCCTGCAGAGAAACGAACAGCACCAGCCCAATTCCATCATTAAACAGGGATTCACCCGAGATAATGGTCTCTAGCCGCGGTGGAATGGGCGACTGCTTCAGGACAGCGCCTACCGCCACCGGATCGGTTGGGGATATCAGGGCACCAAACAGCAGACAACCCAGGAGAGGAATGGGAATACCCATCCACTGCGTCAGCCAGAACAAGCCAAACCCAATTAAACCCGTCGAGATAACGACACCAACCGTGCTGAGTACCAAAACCTCCCGAAACTGCTTCTTCAGCGCATCCAAGTCCACCTGCAAGGCCGCAGCAAAAAGCAGAAAGCCAAGCATGATATCGAGTAAGGTGCTCGAAAAATCGATCTGTTCATTGATCTGAAGGAGCTGTTGAGCCGTATGGGTGGAGAAATTGCCCGCTAATCGAACCAGCACGATGAGAACGAGTGTCAACACAACGATACCGATCGTGCCGGGTAAACGAACAAATCGGTGATTGATGTAGGAGAGCAGAGCACTGAGGCCAACCAGGGCACTGACAGCCGAAAAAAGATCCATAGTATTTCATAAATGATCTTCTCAACGCATGTATTGCACTGAGGATGGGTATTCCGAAAGGAACCCGCTACTGATAAAAGTAACTCTGGATTAAAAAGTTTATCAGCGGGCAATATACCCATCTCTGACGGATACGGCCAATCCGGTACCTACACTGGTTGAGCAGCGCCTTTTTGACCAACGTGCGGCATCCGTCGGCCGTATCGGCATGGCGGTCAGTTCCTCGGATAAATAGCCCAATTCAGGATTCGTTTCCCATACTGCCGAAAAAGGGCTAATGAACATCGATTTTTACCGTCTCAATCTGGCTATGTTCAACGGTTAGATTGACAGAGCGCCCATCTTTGGGCCGGGTTCTGTGGGCTACGTTTTTAGGGATGGTAACGAGTTGGCCAGGATACAACTCAATCGTTTCGGTTTCCAGATCAATCAATAAAACCCCTTCCATCGTAATGAACGTCTCATCCGAATTGGGGTGATAATGCCAGAAGTAGGGCTCGGTCATAACACTCAGCTTTACCACATGGTCATTGACTTGGGCTAAGTCAACATTCGCGTAATCGGTTGTGATGGCACGAGTCAGTTCGCCGATATCGATTTTAGTCAGTGGCGTAGCGTTCATAATGGGGAGTTGAAGATGGTTAAGGTAGTAGCTACCAAGTCAGATGCAAAGCCTTAAAGCCGCTCTGCTCATTAAGAAGCGGGGCTATAGGGTCCAGTAGGCTTTATTCTTCGCTCAGGATTTCGGCCGCCAGCGCGTCAACCGTTTCCCAGGCAAACGGATACCACTGGTCACGGTAGGCATCGAACACTTCCGTAGCGGCCTTGCAGGCAAATAATTTGTAGTTAAATTTCGTGTACTTACTGGCCAGGTAACCGGGATAGTAATAGGCCTTTTGTTGACGCTGGGCGAAATTGATTTTCAGCAACATCAGGTATTTTCCCAGACTCTGTTTGTGATAGTCTGGGTGATAAAAATTCATAATGCCGGCAATACTTTGCTCTCCATTATCGAAAATACCAACCGCAATCAGCTTATGCCCATCCCGAATTTCAATAGCATAGGTATCGAACACGTTGTCATTGGCTCCATCGAGCAGGCAGGCTTCGACGGATTTGGGCGCATCAAAATTTATCCCCCCTTTATACGTGGCATACAGGGCTTCGATCTCCTCCGTAATGACCAGGGGCCTGATGGTCACGGAGAACGTTTCGTTTATTCGAAAGAGCCGGAGTTGTTCTTTTCCGAAGCTCACATCCGCCAGCACAATACGCAACCAGTGTACCGGACAAACGGTATCCTCAAAGAGCACGGCATAACAGGTAAAAACTTCCTGCTGCATCCTGAAATACCCTTTGCTCAAATACAAATCCAACTTACTCCCTCTCATAATCTCCCGGGCCTTTTGATAAAGCAGAATAGGCGTTGAAAGCCAATGAGCAGCCAACGCCACTTCCTGTCTTTACTACAGCCCACTTCGAAAATCAATTCCCTACTGCCGGCTTTTTTAACGCCAGAGTTTGGTTTTTGAGCCCCGCTGGTCCGTCACTCCCCCCATTCCGGCGGGTACTGGTTCCATTGTTCGAGCAGGAAATCAGCTAAATCGGCACCAGCCGCTCGTTCGGGTTCAGTAGCATTATCCTCCAGATAAGTCGACACAGTTATGTTGAACCCCTGCGCCAGCAACTCACCGGCAACCCGGTTCCAGCGGTCAAAAGCGCTTCCGTCTTTTGAGAGATCGGGAAACAACTCTATTTTCCGATTCCGCACGGGAGCCAGCCGCTCAGCATTCAGATACGATAAGGCTCCCACCGCTAACCAGACAAAACCCGGAAAGTAAGGGGTTGCAATGACCGCCGTTTTAGGAGCCTCCACAATCGCGACCGGCTTATCGGAAGGAGCGGTTAGTAGCTGGGGAAGCCCAAACAAACAAGGTGACTTTTGTACGTCGTTGCGCTCATCCAGATAGGCGGTGAGCCAGGCAGGATACGGTAATTTCTGCTCATGGCAGCGCTGGGCAAAGGACGAATGTACCCAGGTCGTCCGGCTTCGTTTTTCGCCATCCTTCACCACGTACGTGACGGTATGAAACGTTTCATCGAATAACTTGATCTGACCACCCCGTATGCGCTGAAACTCATCAATATACCAGAACACACACGCCCCCGGCCAACGACCAGAAGTGCCAATATTGAACCGCTCTAACAGTTCATCGGCCACGTTACGGCCAAAATGACGACGCAATAGCCAGGCAAACTGATTGCGGTCATAATGCCCAAGCGACTGCTTGAGCACCTCGTCAGGAATGGCAAAAACCGTTCCTACTGAACCAGGGGCAGCCCTGACAGGTGTAGCATCGGGTTTGTCGAACAGGAAAGCTGCGACCCGCTCCGCTTGTTCGAAGGTGGCGTTTTCAGTCTGTAGAAGGCCCTTAATTATTTCCTGTTTCGATGCCCCTTTGTATTTCTGTCTGGCCGCTACCGAAAACCAGTCTCGGGGAATAGGGCCCGGATTGGTACGGGCTTTTACTTCATCGTGATAAGACAACCCCGAAGGACCTTTCTTGTACGGATTAAGGTGGTATCCGCAGTTACTTTCCCGGTCGCAACGCCCGTATATTTCGGGTAGTGGCTCGTTGGTTAACGTATCGACGTAGCGGCTCAAGGTCCGGCGATGTTTCGGGGCACAATCCGGGCAATCGGTTTTAATGGCTTTCTTGGGTAGTTGGTATCGGAAAGTTGAGGAAGACATATGGGTAAATTTACGTATTTGTTATTTACCTATACATACTGAATAGCCGTTATTGTTAGCTTTCCGGGAATATCATAGCCATCATCCGTTCGGATTCGGGATTCAAGGCACACCTGTTGAACCGCTTGTTCATCAGAATACAATTTGCTGACAAGTAAAAATCATGGACCATACGAATGGGCATCACTAAACAAACAGGGTAAATTTCCGACCGCCACGGCGGACCGTTTATGCCCACCAGACAAAAATCGAATACACAATCTATCAAATTCTAGTGTTAACGCTTTGCGAATAATTTGACGATTACAAGGCAACTATCGTCTCACAAACTCAGCTAAAATGTGAAATTTTGGACGGTCCGCCGTTGCGGTTTGATTAGCGAGACGACATTTTGAGACCTAAACTTATTTAGACTGTCTGTAGATGGATAGTCGTGGTATCCATCTCATAAATGGGGGGTTATTTCGACTTCTTTAGATTGCTCAGAGAAACATCAACTTACTGACCTCACCTTCTGGCTTACAGCTGTAACACAAGGCTTGTTTTTGTCATACATTCTGTAGTACTTAACATAATCCCATTTATATAACTTTTCAGATACGTTTGATTCTTCGGTATTAAATCTTCTCCGCGATGAAAGTCAACCTCACTTTTTTGGTATCAATCGCCTTCCTTTTTAGTCGATGTTCACCCAATGAAGGTCTCTCTCCTAAGATAGACTACGATCAGGCCAGTATCGAATTGATGCAAGAGATACAACCCAAAATTGTAGGGCAATGGACACTCCGTCAAGTGAATATAAAGTATCAGGACTTCAACTATTCCCAAAAACAACTTAAGATTACGAAGGATACGGCTTTCGTTGACTTTGCCACGTTGTCTATCATTCCCACCAATGAACCACGTAGTTCCCCCAGAGATTTACGTACGGGTGAATACGATGGTACGATTCAATTTGGTACCAAGGCGTATCCTATTCAATTTGATCTACGGTCTAATGCCGAGTGGATTTATAGTAAAAAGGGTCCTCAAGCATTCTTTTCCTTTAGTTACAAATTCCCAGTAGGTACCCGTGTAACAGAAAGTGAAGAGAGATTTTTAGAAGATATAGGCTTGATGAATGATACGTTTTCTTTAGAATTCTCTACTGATCCGAAGAAGATGATTTGGCGAGGTTTGAACCGAGGAGTAAGCAGAATAGAAATGACCAAAAAATAGTAATTACTCGATAAGTGCGTATCGTTTACTGTTTCAGCGTTTCTTTAAATAGTCGAATAACATAAAAACAGTGGCTGTTGCAAAAGTCTGAAACGGGTGTGATGGCCTTAAATAAGTTGCTAATCTCACCGCGTTTACTAGGCAAAACCGGCTTACCCAATATGGCTTTTTGTAGTCTTGTCGACTTTTGCAACAGCCACAATGATTATACAACAGCTTTGCTTTTGCTAGTCAAGTGGTTCGCTATACTCTGGGTTGTTTGGTAGGTATTTGATAATAAGTGAATCCCCGATTTGTAAATCAGGATCTCTAGTATCGCCTTCATAGCTGTTCCCATTTACGGAAAACCTGTAAGAGTATGAGAATTGTTGAGAAACCGGGCTATTTCCGAGGTAGTTCTTCTTGCCAATGACAACGGCTCTAGTTTGTACTGTTTCGCCTTCTAAAGCATTGTTCTTGGCTGTATTTTGAAAACAAGTTTTAAACAAAAACCTATCACTCCAATAAGCATTAGTAAGCCGAACGTATTCTTCAACGTCCAAAAAGGGGTGTTTTCCTCTCTGTCAGCTTTGTATTTTTTTAGACATTACAAGTAAGACGCTTTTATCGGTAACATTAGATCACTCACATAACATAATCTTAGTGGCTGTCGCAAAAGTCACGAGAGGTTTGATTTGGCCCAATTTGGAGGCTTGATTTGGCCCATTTCTAATTTAAAAATAAGAGTCATTAATGGGAGATCATGGCTAGTACCAGCTTTTGCAACAGACACTAGCATTATGTTGAGCTATGGCAATGGATGCTTAGAAATATAGACCACCCCCCGCCCCTGCTTACTGTTGCAGAACGAAAAGGATTCTCCCGAATGCCCCCGCTTACAGACCGCATCGGTACCGGCGATATAGAGCCGCTGTTGCTCATCCAAATACAGACTCTGCAGCTGATGCAACTGAGGCAGATCAATTCGACGACCGGTAGCCGTGACAACACCAGGCGTTTCGAAAATACCAGTCGTGGCGGTTGGCCCATCGAGGAAGACTCGGTTGATTTTATAGCTGTCTCCCGTGGTCGTCACAACCGGATTGACTAGCAGCCGTTTGTCAACAGTGCCGGGGGTAGGCATATCTGACAATAACTGGTTGCGCCCCGAGTAGTGTTGCCAAGTCTGGCCATCATCTAAACTGTAATTGTCGGCCGTGATTAGGAACTGTGGGGACTCATTGGATCCTTTCACGGTTTGGCTTGCCAGCCCATTCATCGTGAACAGTGTATCGCCGTTCTGGACTACGCCAAACATAGCGATCGACTGTTGATGGGCCTGTTGCCAATTCTTACCCTGATCAGTTGAGCGGAAAAGTAAATACCTGGTCGAGATCAACAAGGTCTTGTCCCGATTGCCCCACACGCCTTGAATATCTTTGTCCACTGGCGCTTTGAGTATGTACCAGTCTGGGTATTCGGATAGTACGGTGTCTGGCTTAGGATCGACGACGTCAGCTGGAGTCCTTGTACAAGACAAGGTTAATAGCAGTAGGCTACAGTAGAGCAACGTTTTCATGGTTGTTGAGTCTTAGTTTTACTGCTTTTAAAAGGTACTAATAGCTGCTTATACTCTCTCTGATTTACCCAACGATTATGCTATTACCCTACAGAAATTCCATTAACATAATATCGACCTTTCTTCTCCCCTTTCCAATACACAATCTGGCCTCTTTCCAAAACTTATACAAAGTGTATGATCTTAGAGCGCGTGGACAATTAGGTAAAAGCGGAGTCGTTTCGCAACTTTGCTAAATGCGACGCTATGAGATTACTGACCAGCAATGGCAACGAGTGGCTCACTTACTACCCGGTAAAGTTGGTGATGTTGGCCGATCAGCAGCCGATAACCGACTGTTTATCAACCCAACTCTGTGGATCAATCGCAGTGGCGCACCCTGGCGTGACTTGCCTGAGCGCTTTGGCCCCTGGAATTCGACCTACCACCGATTCTGACGGTGGGCCAAGACAGGCGTCTGGCAAAACATCTTCGAGGCCTTACAGGAACCCGACTTAGATTGGCTGATGATCGACTCGACCATCGTGCGGGCGCATCAACACGCGGCAGGTCAGGCCAGACCCGGGCAAAAAAAGTGATACCGCCAGTGAGTGTCTAGGGCAATCGGTGGGTGGTTGGAGCACTAAAATTCACGCTGCGGTCGACGCTTTGGGTAATCCGTTGCGGCTCATTTTGACGGTTGGCCAACGAGCGGATATCACCCAGGCTCAGGATTTGATCGCTGATTATGAGCTGGCGGCCTTGTTGGCTGATCGTGGTTATGATGCTGATTCGTTGATGGAGTCATTGGTCCTGGCGGGTGTTGAAGTGGTGGTTCCATCCAAAAAGAATCGGCGCGCCGAACGAATAATTGACAAAAATCTGTACAAGGATCGCAACAAGGTGAAACGGTTTTTTAATAAACTCAAGCAGTAGCGCCGGGTGGCAACTCGATACGAAAAGATCGCGACAAGCTTTGCTGGATTTGTTTATTTGGCTTCGGCCATGATTTTACTGTGTTAATAGTCAACACGCTCTAGTTTCCTCCCCTTTTTCTTACCGTTTGTTACAAAGTTCTTGGTTTTGGGTAACCTTCCATTGAAGTTTATGTCAATTATAAAAAACATATGGATAGCCCTGTATTTAATAGAAGTCGGAGCAATAGTCGAGATAGCTCATCTAGAAGTCGGAGTCCTAGTCCAGATTCAAATAAGCGGTTAAGCTTCGGTGCTCACGATCCCAGCCAGAGACAATTAGCCGAAAGTCTACAAAAGCGGTTTGGCCAAATTAAGACTGAGGCTGGCAAACAGAAGCACCACCCGGTTTACAAAAATAGTAAAGAAGAAATAGTCGACATTGACTCATGGGCAATGGACAAAGGTTCATTTCTTTTCTTTAAGAACTTTGGTAATGATCATAAAGCGGATGAAATTCATTTATTATTAGAAGAAAGTGTAAAAAACTGGAACTGCAAAGGCAGTATCATAGAAGATGTTATGCCCATTTTGGACGCTTATTTGAGTGGCTTAGAGGAATTATCACCAAGCGACATTCAACTTATCGACTATTTGTCCGCTCTTCAAAGCAATATAAAAGATTTACGGGTGAACGATCTTGACGAGCAATGCACGACCCAACTAGAGCTTACAAGTGGCAAGACTCTTAAAGGTGTAAAGGAATTTAAAGTAGCCTTAACATTAGATTGGAAGATAATTCTGGAAGAATCTAGAAAACAGATGCAGATGCACGTGAATGGCAAAATAGCGAATCCTCCAGACAAAGACGTCGTTACAAAAATTGTAGATGCCGCTATAAAAAAAATAGCCTCAACAGATGAAGCTAAGCGAGATTTAGCAACTGTCGATCAACATAAGAAGGTACCTCCTCAAAAAATACAAGAGCATAAGCTTTATAAAACTAACACCACTACAGAAGAAGGTTTAAGGCGTTTATATGCTTTTGGCTTTCTGGCTGAACCGGGTAAACATGATAAAACTGAAGCACTGAATTTTGGCTTAGGTAAAAAGGCTACAGATAAATTTTTCCTAACAAACACAACTCCCAAGTTTGAGGAAACTAAAGCAACTGGGGAAAAGGAGATGAAACAACCCAACTTCGAGTTCAGTAAGAATCATATCCGATTTATTATCTTTTTGGAGTGGAAAGCCATATCAGAACTATTAAACTTGACAACTATTTTCAAATAGCCGTCGTTTTCGCAAAATTATTCTACAATAGATTGCTGATTGCCAATCTGTTATACTCTATTTCGCATAGGCAGATGAAACGTTTACGGACCGCCGTTGCGGTACCAGTTATACGTGATACCCCATCACTCCACCGGACGGAATTAATGGAGTTGGCTTACAACACAAATTGACAGCTACCTCAGTTACCTAAGTTATACGCAATGCATCTGTCACTATGTTCACTACTTACTTTGCTCTAAGTACATGGGGCATTTTTTGGATTGGCTGGGCCATATGGGGGTATACAACACGCCGTCGAGTCCAGGTGCAGCAGCAAACTAAGACGAGTTGGTATCGGCCAATCCATGTGGGACTTGTCGTGCTGTCCTTCATCCTGCTGCTCAATCCACTACCCATGGCTTTCCATAAACCGGTTTCCGGTTTGCCCCCCTGGGTTCACTTACTGGGCATGGGGTTGATGCTGATGGGCATGCTGTTGGGGGTCTGGGCCCGCCAGGCGCTGGCTGATAACTGGAGTGGGGCCATTCAGCAAGTTGAAAACCAAACTTTAGTGACTAGTGGTCCCTATCGTTACGTTCGCAATCCGATGTATACGGGTTTCCTTTCGGCCGCGTTCGGGACGACCCTGTATCAACCCAGCCTGTCAAGCTTGACGGGCTTACTGATCTTGTGTGGAACCTATGCGGTGAAAATAAGCCGGGAAGAAGAGTTCTTATTGCAAGTACTTCCAGGCTACGCTGCCTATTGTCAGCATACTTGGCGTCTGATTCCGTTCCTCTACTGAGTTGGGAATCGGCGAGACGTACAGGTATTGCCACAACTGAATTCCCCGGTTGGAGAACGCTACCAAGAAGGTTTTTTTGAGCGGGTTGGCTAATTTTTGCGCAGATCAATAATAACGATGCCGAAAACACACCACCTCAGTAAACGCTCCTAAACCAGACGATTGCTTGTACTACCATTTTAGCGGCCAGCAGCGGATGACCGACCACTCGTTCTCCCAGAGTTATTCGAGACCCTATGCCTGCCCTTCTCAGCTGGTTTGTTACTATATTTGGTCTGTCCTCACCCGATCAACAATGACACGTTTCTGCGCTATTCTTCTCCTAAATGTGCTTGGCAGCATCGCCGTATTGGCCCAAACAGACCGTAAACCAACCGATGACTCCTCATTTAGAAAAAATATCCACTTCAACCATTTGTTTGTCGTCGTCGATGATTCAACCTACACCTATTTATTTGACCGTTTACACTTACCTAAAGACTTTGCCTGGACCCGTGAACAAACTCAGGATGCCGGAAGTGCATCCTGGAGTGGAAAATATATCATGGGAACCCATAATTATTTGGAGATTTTTAAAGCCGGCGGTCTCAAGGGAAGTAAGGTAGGCGATGGAGGATTAGGCTTTACCACAGATAAACTGGGAACTCTAGATTCATTGCATACGTACTGGGCAAACACATTGGACAGTGTGCATGTGGATCATACCACATCCAACAATGATGGAAACGTAGAGCCCTGGTTTACTTCCGTATCCATACCGAATGTTGATGGGCTAAACATTCGCGTCTGGGTGTTTGAAAACTCAAAAGAGGAGATGACGTATGCTGGTTTTAGCGACCAGGAGTTGACTCGGGAGATTTCCTACTGGCAATACACGAAACACATCACGGCCAAACTACGTAAGGTTGCTCTCGACTCGGTGGTGGACAATAAGCGCTTCGATAGAATAACTTCGGTCAGTTTAACGCTATCCCGTAAAGAATTGTCCTACCTAAGAAGGTCTCTACAGGCTATTGGTTTCACCAAGAAGGGCAATTCATTTATAAAGGGAGATTTCCAAATCAGGTATTTATTGACGGAGTCAGCCCATTTTATAGTAAACGAGATCGGCATTTCGCTGGCGGCACCGTTGACCAGGAAAACGTATTCATCCCCAAAGATAGTCCTGCTGGTGGAGGGGAAGCGCGCCAGGATGATTTTTAAGAAATAGTCAAAAACTAACTCCAACTTAATGGCTTTGATGCTTGACCGATACTATTCGCCCTTTATTCACTCCATACGCTCTTCACGGAATTATCCGGGTATCGATCCGGCTCCTGATTACCCAGGGCGATGGGTCAATCTAATGATCGTTCGAGAATAGAGCCATGAGTTGATCATACGGCCCCAATGCCTCAAAATTTACGCTGGTCGATTCGGCTATGCTAGCCAACGGAGCGATTTTAGGATACTATTATTTTGCCGGCTCATCTCCGAAACCAACGCGTTGGTAATTGCCAATCCATGCAGACCAAACCGAATTATCAAGTGCGTTATCTTTAAAGGGTTCGTACATTATGGCTGCCTGATTAATGGAATCTGCAAATTGGTGGGACGGTTCCCTTCAGTGTCGAAGCCACGTCCATCGACGTGCCGCGCCCCCCAAAATAGCATATTGTTCAAGACGTATATTAGATCGTATTCTTAAGATTTGCCCTTCCGCTAACCCAAATGGCGCAAACGCTTTTCCCTGAATACTTTGCGTACCGTTTACCTCCCAGGTATTGAAATTAGCCCTGGCAAACTGATTCAGTATGCGCACAAAATCCGGATGCAATGGCGTTACTTCATACGCTACATCGGCGCTGAAATCGACCTTCTGCGCACCAGCAGCAATCGGGTGCTCGCCCTGCCACTGTACATGGCCTTTGATGAACAGGTTGGCTAAGGGCAGGTTCCCGTAGACATCGGCAAAATTTACAATCTCCAGCGTAAAGGTGTCGTCAGTCTGGTACGTAAATCGTCGGGATAAATAAAATGGCTTGGCGCTTCCATCATCGTTTCGCGAAAGACTTGGACGCACTTCAGGGGCAATACTTATCCATTCACCGCCCGCTATCACTTCTTTGATTTGTTTGATTGTCATTGCTTCTGTAATTGAATACACAAAGCTGTTATCTTCGTCTAAAACAGGCAAGTAGTTTGCTTTATATTACTTAGTATATCTTTTTAGACTAATGGCTAATTTGCGCAAAAACAAGGATTTCAATCCGCACAACTGCCCGGTTACGCACTGCCTGAATCGAATCGGTGGTCAGTGGAAAGTACTGATCCTGTATGGCATCAGTAAAAACTGTAATCGGTTCAGTAAACTGCAACGTGCTATTCCTACCATCAGCAAACAGATGCTCGTCAATCAACTCCGTGAACTGGAAGAAGACAGCATTATCGAGCGGATTATCTACCCGGAAATACCACCTCGTGTTGAGTACAAACTAACTGATTTCGGCGAGTCGCTGATGCCCGTCATTTACGTCATGCAGGACTGGGGAATTCAGGCGATGAAAGACAGATAGTTTGATTATAAGACTTGATTGATTAATTTATTTATATCGCTTAACAGTGAAGCATAGGCTACTGACTAGAATTGACAGATATTAAAACCTTTGTCTCACAAATCGCTTATTCTTGAGATGATACAATCTCCATACATCTGCGTCAAAAACGGGCGTTTTCTGAAATAGTATTTAGCCTGACGTTTTGTACTTTGGCTAACATAACGTCTGATTCTAATAGAGCCTGCAGTACATTGCAGTAGGCTACCGGCAATTCGCTAGATAGGTCCGCTCTCCGTTTGAGAAGAAATTAGTACCTACTATAATCAACGACATGGCCAAAAAATCCCCTTCGACCCCGCAACCCATCCAGCAGTTGACCGAATACCTCTTTGCCCGGCGCGAACCCATCCTCAATAACTGGCGTACGCGCTGTTCAGCCGATGCCGACCTGCATACCCGCACTAGCTTTTCCCGAGAGGAATTTACCGATCAGGCTCCGGTGTTACTCAATATCTTCAACCAACGGCTGCTGGGGCAAGAAGCCGAGTCTGCCCCCGTAGACCGGGCCGGTCAGCATGGCTTACACCGCTGGCAACGGGGATACTCGTTCCGCGAGTTACTCAATGAGTTGAATCACTTATACCTGACCCTAACGGATGAATTTGAGCAGTATCTCACCCTTTATCCTCAGACGCCAGCTCACGTAATGTTGTTCGCCAACCAGCAGCTGATTCGGTTGATTACCGAGGTCAATGTAGGCAGCATTATGTATTACGATGATCTACGCCAAACCACGGCTGCCGAACAAGTGCAGACGCTTCAACTGGCCTTAGATCAGCTACATCAACTCACTAACCGGCGCAGCCAACACCTGCGGGAGACGACGCACGATTTACGGGGTAACTTTGGTATTATCAACTCGGCGGCTCACCTCCTTAAACTGCCTACCGGGGAGGAAGAACGGCAGTTGTTTTTGGCTATGCTAAGTCGCAACATGGACACGGCGCTGTCTTTGCTGGAACAGCTAGCCGATTATGCCCGATTAGAGGCCGGGCAGGAACAATTGACCATCAAAGCGTTTGATGCCGCTGAGTTAGTACAAGATGTAGTGAACGGGGCGCAGCACCTGGCCAAGGAACGTAACCTGGTGCTCCAGGCGGATGGCCCCCCTCAGTTACCGGTAGTGAGTGACCCGCTTAAGGTGCAACGGATTGTTCAGAACTTACTGATGAATGCCCTAAAATTCACCACCAGCGGGTGGATCAGTGTTTCCTGGGCGGCCGAGAACGATACGCGCTGGCTCATCAGCATACAAGATACAGGGACCGGTTTACATGAGGGGCCAGTAGCCATGCTCGCGGAGCAGCTAAAACCACTTTCCGAGCCCACGAGTATTCACCAACCGGGAGGCCCCGAGGATTACCCCTCCCAAGCCACGCCAGCCACACACGCTCACCAACAGGAGCGAAGTCAACCCAATGGGGAAGGCATTGGCTTGTTTGTCGTCAAGCGGCTGTGCCAATTGCTCAAAGCCAGCATGGATATTGAAACGGTACCAAGTCATGGCACGATGATTCGTATTCGACTGCTCACCGACCAGACCAAATCCGAACACGATACGACCGGTGTTTAGTGGAACAAGCACACCCTAAAGGCGCTTCGCTTACCCGGTAGGGAGCGTAACCGCATGCCACCCATATTGGCGTAGTGCAAAGCAGGTAAGCCATTGAGGATAATCCGAGGGTTTGGTAATAAAGAAGAGGCCATTCGCGCATCCCGTCAGTGATTACCTTAGCTTTAGCGGGCTGCTCAGACATCTAACCGCAACGATATGGCACCTTCCTCCCAACCCAATGACTCTCACCAACAGCAGGCCGACGACCTACTGGCAACCCAGAAACTGCTTAGAGCGACCCTGGACGCGTCCATGGACATGATTCAGGTCTTTCAAGCCGTCCGTGATCAACAAGGCCAGATCATTGACTTTACCTGGACCCTCAATAACCACACGTCCGAAAAAATGTACGGCGATGTGGTGGGCAAAAGCCTGCTGCAACAGCAACCCGGTGTCGTAGAGGAAGGTATTTTTGCCGCCTTTAACCAGGTGATGGAAACCGGTCAGCCCCAGCAGTATGAAAAGCATTACGTCCACGAGCAGTTTGATGGCTGGTTTCATCAATCGGTGGTCAAGCTCCATGACGGCGTGGCCACCACCACCGCCGACATTACCCACCGCAAGCGGGCTGAAGAGCAGCTTCAGCAGAGCCAGGCCCTTTTGCAATCGGTTATCAATAGCTCCCTGGATGTGATTCAGGTCTTCGAAGCAGTGCGGGATGAGACGGGCTCCATCCAGGATTTTAGGTGGGTCATGAACAATCAGCGAGCCGTTGCCCAAAATGGGGACGTCATTGGCAAAAGCCTACTGACAATAAACCCCGGCGTGGTGCCAGCCGGCATTTTCGACCGCATGGTCGAGGTGGCCCAAACCGGGATCGCTTATGAGCAGGAACAACAGTATGCCTATGAGCAGTTTGATGGCTGGTTCTATCAGGCGCTGGTGAAAACCGATACTGGGCTAGCCATGACCATCCGTGATATTACTCAGGCCAAACAAGCGGAGCAGCAAATCCTACGACTTAAAGATGAATTGGCGCAAACAGCCACCGATAAATACCGCACCCTGTTCGACTCCATTGACGAGGGGGTTGCCATTGTCGAAGTCTTGCTCGACCAGCAGCAGCGCGTGGCGGACATGATCTGGCAGGAAGCCAACCCCAGTGTGGCGCGACAAACGGGCGGACTCGATTTTATCGGGAAACGGGCCAGCGAAGTAGTGCCCCATCTAGAGCCCGAGTGGCTGGATGCGCTGACCAGCGTTTATCAAACGGGCCAGCCAGTGCGCATGGAAGCCTATAGTGTAGACCTGGACCGCTGGATTGATACGTATTACTCCCAGGTTGGCGGCTCGGGCAGTCCATTTATTGCCGCCGTGTTCCAGGACATCACCCAACGTAAACGGCACCAACTCCAGAAGGACTACCTGCTTCGCTTGAGCGATGCCTTGCGAACGCTGTCCGATCCAAAGGCGATCCAGCAAGCCGCCATGCAGTTGCTCGGCCAGCAGTTGCAGGTGAGCCGCGCTTTTTACGGCGATATGCAAGCCGATCAGGACACCTTACTCATGGGCCCAGGCTACGCCCGGGATACATTTGCGCTAGAAGTTCAGGTGCGGTTTTCCGAGTTCGATGCAGATCTGATCGCCTACTATGGCCGGGGGCAAACCGTCGTGATGGCTGATGTTAATGACCATCCCCTGGTCAATGAGCGATCAAAAGCCGAATTTGCCCAGATTGACTGCCGGGCCGCCGTGGGTGTTCCGTTGCTGAAAGAAGGTAAGGTGCGGGGCATACTTAGTTTACACCAAACGGTTCCTCGTCACTGGACGGCCACCGACATTTCATTGGCCCAGGAAACCGCTGAACGTACCTGGGCCGCGGTGGAACGGGCGAAAGCCGAAGCCGCCTTGAGCGAGTCGCAACAGCGTTTTGAATCGATTGCCAATCTGGTGCCTGACCTGCTGTGGGATAGCCAACCCGACGGGGTCACCAACTGGTACAACCAGCGTTGGTTGGACTACACCGGACAGCATTTCGAGGAGGCCATCGGCTGGGGCTGGATCGATGCCATTCACCCCGACGACCGGGAGGCTTCGTCCAGGCGCTATGGCCAGGCCGTGGTCGCCGGTACTTCCTTTCAACAGCTGCACCGGATACGGCGCCACGACGGCGAGTACCGCTGGTTTGTGGTTAGTACCTCCCCGCTGAAGGACCCGACCGGTCAGGTGGTCAAGATGTATGGGGCAGCCACCGACATCCACGACCGCAAATTAGCCGAAGAAGCCTTGCAGCGACGAGAGGCCGAACTGGCCCGCGTCCAGCAAATCGGACTGATCAGTGGCGTTGTTATTGATGTGGTCAATCAGCTAACCGGAAAGCGCTCGCCTGAGTACCTGCGGTTGCATGGTTTACCGGCGGATACCCAATCCGAAACCCATGCCGACTGGCTACGCCAGTTGCATCCCGATGACCGACAACCGGCTGAACAAGCCTTACTCTCAGCCTTACAGGGCGAACAATCCAGCTACGAAAGCGAATACCGGATCATTCGTCCGAACGACGGTCGGCTGGTGTGGATTTATGCCAAGATGGACATCGAACGCAATGGGGCGGGCAGCCCGGTTCGACTGGTCGGCATTCACATTGACATTACCCGCCGTAAGCAAGCCGAAGAAGCGTTGGCCCGATTGGAACAGCGCAATCGGCTGGCCATTGAGGCTGCTGAACTAGCCACCTGGGAATGGGACCTGGTCAGTGACCAGGTATATTGGAATGAACAGCATTTTCGGCTGTTGGGCATGGGCATTGAGCCTAATCCGTTGCCGGCCCAAGCCTTTCTGAGCCACCTGCATCCCGACGATGCCGAGTCCATCCAGGACCAACTCCGGCAGGCTATTGCCCAGCGCACGCTTTATGATGCGGAGTTTCGCATCGTGCGGGAGGACGGCGTCGTGCGGTGGATGAGCGGGTACGGCCGGGTCACTAAGGAACAGGAGGGTCAGCCGGTCTTGGTTAGTGGGGTGATGATGGACATCACCGAGCGCAAACAAGCTGAAGAAGCCTTGCACCAGGCCGACCAGCGTAAAGACGAGTTTCTGGCCATGCTGGCCCACGAGCTGCGCAATCCTATGTCGACCATCCGTTCAGGGCTGCACATTCTGATACTTACCGATGGTAAAGATGAACCCACCGGGCCGCCGGTCGGCCACACCACGATTGAGATGATGAATCGGCAAACCGATCATTTAGTGCGGATGGTTGATGATCTGCTGGATATAAGCCGAATCAGTCAGGGCAAGATTGAACTGCATAAAAGCCGGGTGGATTTAGTCGAGCTGGCCCGCCAGGCGGTTGATGCAACACGGCCTCTGTTTACCGAGCAGGGGCGGAGCTTACACCTGGCTCTACCCACGACTTCTATCTACCTGGAGGGGGATGCCACCCGACTGACGCAGGTCATCGCCAATCTATTAACCAATGGGGTGCGTTACACCGGCGAAGCAGGCCAGGTCTGGCTAAGGTTGGCCTCCAGCACCGGGCTGGCGTTCGGGCAGGAAGCGATCCTGGAGGTACGGGATAATGGCATTGGTTTGGCGGCTGATCAACTGGCGGCCATTTTTGAGCTGTTTATGCAGGTGGACAACACCACGGCCCGTTCCAAAGGGGGGTTAGGCTTAGGCTTAACCCTGGTCAAACGTCTGGTGGAGATGCACGGGGGACGGGTGCAAGCCCAGAGTGAAGGGCTGGGCAAAGGCAGTACGTTCCGGGTTTATTTACCCACCCTGGAGATGGCTCCGGCAGTCAACCCCAAGCCCGTTGACGAGACTCCCTCCCCAACCACTCATGATCGGATTTTAGTCATTGATGACAATGCGGATGCGGCTTTCACGCTGGCGATGCTGCTCAAGCTAAAGGGCTATGAGGCTCATACCCGGCATAGTGGTCGTGCAGGTCTTGAAGCGGCAGAAGCCCTACACCCATCCGCCATTGTATTAGATCTTGGTATGCCCGGCCTGGATGGCTATGAAACGTGTCGGCAGCTTCGTCAGCAGTCTTGGGGTGAGCAAGTACCGGTGATTGCCCTAAGCGGTTACGGGCAGGAGGAAGACCGGCAACGGACGAAGGAGGCTGGCTTTACGGGTCATTTGATCAAGCCGGTGGATCTGGATGCCTTATTACGTTTACTCGCCAAGAGCCAGTTATATCCCAAAGCGGAGTAAACTACCTGTTGTTTACCGTGTATTGCAAAAACGCTCCCGAATGAGACAAGATTAAACTATATACTGATCAAGGAACCGCTGACTAAGTCAACTTTTTGCGTAAAACGTCACTCGATCTTCGTCATTGGTCAGCGAGTAATCGTAGGGTGGAGACTAATTTTATCCCATCATTTTAACCGCTACGACTATGTTTCTCGGTCATTTTGGGGTCGCCCTGGCCACCAAGCCCCTTCAACCACGCGTCTCCTTAGGGACCCTGTTTCTGGCTACGCAACTCGCCGATTTACTCTGGCCAACGCTGTTACTGTTGGGCATAGAACGGGTCCAAATTCACCCCGGCCTGATGGCGGCTTCACCTTTTGACTTCATTTACTACCCCTTCTCCCATAGCCTGCTAGCCCAACTGCTCCTGGGCTTGCTAGTGGGCACAGCCTATGGCCTCGTCCAGCGTAATTGGCCAGCCGCCCTGCTGGTGGGATTAGTCGTGCCTAGTCACTGGTTTCTAGACTTAGTGGTCCACCGCCCCGATTTACCGCTCTATCTTGGGGACTCACCTAAAGTAGGGCTGGGCTTGTGGAACAACTTATCCGCTACGGTAGCCCTCGAAGTAGGCTTGCTCGCCCTAGGTCTTTGGCAGTATACTCGCACCACCCGGCCCCGAAACCGTACCGGTCGCTTGGCTTTATGGGGTCTGGTTGTGTTTCTGGTGGTTGTCTATTTAGGGGCGGCCTTTAGTCCACTACCGACCGATGTGACGGCATTAGCCTGGAGTGGTCAAGCCCTCTGGCTGACGGTAGTGTTAGGCTATTGGGTGGATGCGAATCGAGTGCCAGCGGGCAAGGTCAGCTAGTTTGGTAAAAGACGTACGCTTGGGCTTTACCGGGACAGCCGTTACCGTAGTGGCCAGCAAGCCTAAAAGGATCGTTCTCAAAAAAGGCTCCTGCCTGAGATGAATAATCGTTCTTAAGTAGGCTTGTGCCGGGAGGACTTTCATGTATCTGTTTATAAAATGGGGCATATAATGAGATGGGAATTCTGTTAGTAAAAAACAGACATCGTAATATTGCGATCAATAATTATTGTGCTACCTTTGTGGCATGGGATTGACCAAAACAGAAATATTCACCAAAGAGCAAAACCGCATCGCAGATTTGGCAAAAGCCTTTGCCCATCCTGCCCGGGTGGCAATACTGCAAATGCTGATCGAGAAGAAAGCTTGCGTTTGTGGTGATCTTGTTGGCGAATTGCATTTGGCCCAGGCAACCGTTTCCCAGCATCTAAAGGAATTGAAACGGATCGGCATCATTCAGGGCGACATCAATCCGCCCCGCGTGTGCTACTGCATCAATCCGCCCGTATGGGAAGAAGCGAAACAAACCTTCGGCGCATTGCTGGATGCAATGGTGGAAGTGCCCTGCTGCTGACAAAGAGCGGGCTTTTTTTTGCCCTTATTCATCGCAATATTACGTTAAACCAATAAATAAAAATCACATGGATACCGCTGAACAAATCAAAGAAGTCGTGCGCCAGAAATACAGCGCGATTGCCGAACGCGGCCCGGCTGAACAACCTGACGCCAATGGCTGCTGGGGCCCAACCTCATGTTGCGGCCCGGAGATCGATGCGAACGTGCCGATCGTTATGGCGCAGGATTACCAGGAACTGAACGGCTATGTGGCCGATGCCGATTTAGGATTGGGTTGCGGTCTACCTACGCAGTTCGCCCAGATCAAACCCGGTGATACGGTAGTGGATTTGGGTTCGGGGGCTGGCAATGATTGCTTTGTCGCTCGGGCGGAAACCGGCGAAACAGGCCGGGTGATCGGCCTGGACATGACCCCGCCCATGATCGACCGTGCCCGAAAGAACGCCAAAGCCTTGGGCTTTACCAATGTCGAATTTGTCTATGGCGACATCGAGGACATGCCGTTGCCGCAAAATTTGGCGGATGTGGTGGTAAGCAATTGCGTGATGAACCTAGTCCCCGACAAGCAGAAAGCTTTCTCGGAAACCTTCCGCATCCTGAAGCCGGGCGGCCATTTCAGCATTTCCGACATTGTGCTGAAAGGCGAGCTTCCCGAAGGCTTGCAGCATGACGCCGAAATGTATGTGGGCTGTGTATCAGGCGCGATCCAGAAGGACGCTTATTTGCAGCTCGTGCAAGATGCCGGATTTACCAACATTCAGATTCAGAAAGAGCGAGAAATCGCCCTGCCCGACGATGTGCTGCAAACCTACCTGTCAGCGGATGAAGTGGCTGACTACCGTCAGCAAGATAAGGGCATCTACAGTGTGACGGTATTTGCCCAAAAACCAGTCCCCAGCACCGAGACCATAACAGCCGCAGCCGCTTGCTGTGGCCAATCCAGGCCGGGACCTGATTGCTGTCATTAATCTATTAAACCACAACGATCATGAAAAATATTCTAGTGCTTTGCACGGGCAATTCAGCCCGTTCGCAAATGGCTGAGGGCTATTTGCAGTATTTCGCGGGCGACCGCGCCCAGGTCTACAGCGCGGGTGTTGCTCCCCACGGGGTCAATCCGTTGGCCATTCAGGTCATGGCTGAAGATGGGATTGATATATCCCACCACACGTCGAACTATGCCGACGAATATACCAGCCTACCACTTGATTACGTGATTACCGTTTGCGACAATGCCCGCGAACAATGCCCCTATTTTCCATCGACGGCCAGGAAGGTGCATCACAGCTTCACCGACCCATCACACGCCCCTGATGGTGATAAGTTGGCGCAGTTTCGCGTGGTCCGCGATGAAATCAAAGCCTATAGCAAGCAATTCATCGAAGAGAATGTAACGGGCCAGGCGACCCGTGCCTAGACTCTCGTTTCTTGATCGCTTACTAACGCTGCGGATCTTCCTGGCCATGCTGATCGGCGTCGGCATCGGGTGTTTCTTCCCACAGTCACAAACCTTCATCAACGCGTTTAATTCCGGCACGACGAACCTACCCTTGGCTTCGGTCTATGCCTACGTTTTATCACCATGCTACCGCCCTTGTTCGGGCGGAAAGGCTATACCGTCAACATTCCCATAGGCGAAGTGGCCAAAAGCGTTTTTATCTATTTGGATGTACCATTTTTGGGTGGATTATTCTCGCGAATCATCCTCACAAGGATTTTCGGCCGCCAGTGGTATGAGGAACGCTTTTGCCCGCTATCAGCCCTATGACACTTATTGCACTGCTGTTCACCATTGTTGTGATGTTCAGCCTCAAGGGGCAGTTGATCGTCTCCATCCCACTCGATGTAGTGCGTATCGCTATTCCGCTGACGATCTATTTTGCCATCATGTTTTTTTCGGCATTCTATCTCTCAAAACGGGCCGGAGCCGATTACGCCAAATCGACTTCGTTGGCCTTCACCGCAGCAGGCAATAATTTCGAGCTAGGCATTGCGGTGGCTATCGCCGTGTTTGGCATCAATTCCGGTGCGGCCTTTGCGGCTGTCATCGGCCCGCTGATCGAAGTTCCAGCCCTGATTCTGCTAGTCAATTTTGCCCTGAAACAGGAGAAAAAGTTTGTCCCTCATTACACAAAAGCCATTCAAAGGCATGTGTAAAAAGTCAGCAGAAAGCCTGAAACGACTTTCCGATTAATTGTCCTGTTCACATACGTACGCACGTATGTGAACAGACTGAGTATTCTCAAAAATCGCTCCCAAATGAGACAATATAATCTTCATGCATCGGCGTCAAAAACGGACGTTTTAGGAGATGTGTAGTAAACGCATTTGGCTAGGTATAATATCGTAAGAGAAGACCTATTAATGCCCCTCCCCCAATCAGGTATAACTCAGAAAGTTTCTTGAATCGGTAAAGTAGCCCCAGTGTACCAATAGCAATCAGGATAGCGGGTATGTCCATTAACTGGCGACGCGCCAACACGACCACCGCCCCGGCAATGGCTCCTACTGCGGCCACGGTAATCCCATCGACGATGGCCTTCACGCCTGGATGCTTCCCCCAGCGTTTGAAGTAGGGAGCGGGCAGGACCGTAAACAGATAACAGGGCAAAAACGTAGCCATGGCCGCCACGCAGGCTCCTGGGAATCCAGCCACCAGGTAGCCGATAAAAGCGACCGTAATTACCACTGGTCCAGGCGTGATCATGGCTACCGCCACCGCATCTAAAAACTGCTGTTCGGTCAGCCAGCCGTATTCTTTGACTACTCCACCGTACAGAAAGGGAACAATGGCCAGCCCACTGCCAAAGACAAAAGCGCCCGCTTTGGTGAAGAACAGGGCCAGTTTCCACAGCAGTGAGTCGGTGGGCAGCGTGAGGGCCTGTAGCAAGAACGGAGCATAGCCGCTGCCTACGCCGGTCCGAATGAAGCCCGACGTTTTAACCAGCCAATAAATTCCCCCTGACAACAGCACCAGCCATAGGATCTCTTGTTCGGCAATGGCCGTCGATAGGGCCGAAATCACAAAGAGAACCCAGCCCAGCGTGTCTTTGCCCACCGTTTTTAGGGTCAGCTTGTAGGTGCCAATGGCAATGATGCCAATCACAGCGGCACCGATGCCGTAGAAAATAGCCTGCATCCAGGGAAAGCCGTTGAACTGGACGTAGGCCCAGCTTAGGGCCAGCACCATGACAAACGAAGGCAGTACAAAGGCCAATCCGGCCAGGGTTGCCCCCAAAACGCCATAATGAACATACCCTAGATAAATGGATAGCTGAGCGGCTAAAGGCCCTGGTGCTAACTGGGCCAGGGCCATGCCTTCGCGGTAGTCTTCTTCCGAAATCCACCCACGCTCCATGACCAGATCATGGTGCATGGCACTGACCAGAGCGGGCGGTCCCCCAAAACCCAGGGTGCCTAATCGCAGAAAGTACTTAACCAGATCAGTTTGCGTATAAGACGCCTGAGATAATTCCATCGCTAAAACGAGTTAAAAGACAATGCCAAATTGGAAACCGATGGTGAAGGAGGCCGTATGATCGTTACCAAAACGAACCGGTAGCGGTACAGCCACAAAATAGCTGTTGGTGGGACCTTTGCGGACGATCTTGTTCAGAACGGGCGTGAATCCGTACCGACCCGATGTTTCGAAGGCCAGACGAGTGGCCAGCGTGTAATCATGGCCCAGGTTAATTAGTACGCCCGGATGAAACAGCACATTGGCGACCCGACTAGTGCCGTTTTCGGCGCGGATTAGTGGGACCACTTCTACGCTAAAGCCAAGCTGTTTGGTTTTCCACAGGTTCAGACCGATGGGAAAGCCCACCACATAGTAGCGATCAAAGTTGGTTTCCGTACCGGTTGAATGCCAGGTAACCAGCGGGTGTAAAACGCCCAGGTAGCCCGCCATGCGCGGGTAGGCTGGTGCTACGGGCGTAGACGGGGGCGGGGTTTGAGCCATTAGCCGGGATGATGGCAGGGCCGATAGCAACACAATAAGAGCAATCCCCAAAAAGAGCCTCTTAGTAGCTGCCCGCTGGGGAGCCGATGCAATAGGTTCTAACGAGTAATGTTGGTCCATGGAACGCGTATACTTTTGGCAAGAATACGCGTTTGCTGATGCCAAAAATAGAACAGATCCTACCTGTTTGTACCTGCTTTACGTTTGGGCATATTTTTTCGGTAGTCGGAGGGATTTTGACCCATCATTTTCTTAAAGATCCGGGTAAAGTGGCTTTGATCGGAGAAGCCCGTCAGGTACGCAATCTCCGACAAAGAATGCGGGGTATCTTCTAAAAGTTGAATGGCTTTCTCGATCCTCAGCTTACGAATATAGTCACCAAAGGTCAGGTTATCGAAGTACTGGGCAAAAACGCGGGACAAATAGGTTGGATTAACCTGTAAAGAGCTGGCCACGGCCGACAGTGTAAAGCTGAGGTTGGTATCGATATGATCCTGAATCAGGTCCCGAAGCTCAGTTGTCCAAGCGGGAGGGGCTATTTTCCGATCCGCTCCTTTCTGGAGATAGGTAGTAAAAATCTGCAACAGCAGTTGCTCTTCGGGTTGCTGGGTGTGCTTTTGATGCTGGAGGTGTTTAGCCCAGCTATATAGGGCATCATAGAGGATGATCCCTTGCTCGAGCAGCGCATCATCGTCCTGAATGTTGTGGGCCAGTCCGGCGGAGATGGCCCATAACCCAGCCGCTTGCTGGGCCAGTTCGTGATGATCGGTATCAGCCCCCCGCACAATGGGTGCGATGGCAACCAGCGCCGGGTCGGTCAACTCATATTTTTTCAGGAAGTAGTCGAAGGTGCAATCCGTTCCATAATGGGAGAACTCGACGCCAGCTATGTCAAAGGGAGTACCGCCTAATTCGGTGGCCTTTTCAATGACTTTATCCGCAGGTACGAACAGGATTTGGGCCTGTGGATCGATAAACCGGCGAATCAGCCAGGGGCAGGCTAACCGGTCGATTTTAGGACGCTGACGAGTGATCCAGATCATGGGGCTTAATGTTTCATTCCTCCGCCTTTGCCTAATTGATCCAGGGCCGCTCGAAAGCCCTTCGCCAGTTTGACGGCTGGCCCCCGCCCGTAGTAGTGCAGGAACACCGTCCGGGGCTGCTCGCCCAGCATGTGATGGTGTAAGGCGACGACTTCCAACTGATGATCGCGTAAGGCCCGCACGACCGCGTTGACCTCTCCCTCCAGCATGGCCATGTCGCCAGCAATGTGGGCATCTTCCTGTTTACCCGCAAACGAAGCCCAGGAGTTAAGCCCAATGGCGGCCGTCATCTGGGCACCCATCGCGACAATCTGCACGTCGTCACGCCCAACGGTGTACTTGTAGGTGGGACCGTTGACGACACCCTTGTACTTCACCAGTTCGTCCAACGCAGGCAAGTCGAACAACTCTTTGCCGGTCGGCATGGTACTCTGGGTCGTTGGGGTGGCGTTATTGCCCGACTGAGCTGCTTGGTTAGGCGTAGCCCCGCTACCCGGCTGACTGGCCGACGTGGCGACGCCCGGAAACAGCTTGGTATGCTGAATAGCCTGCGCGTATTTTCGGGCCAAATCGGCCGTCTGGCCCATGCCGTGCAGGTGCATGTAAACGATGCGGGGCTGCTCGTAGAAGAAGTGGTTGTGAATAGCACCTACCTCCAGGCCCGCTGCGTGGGTGGCATCAATGAGCGGATTAACCTCGGCTTCCAACAGGACGGTATCACTCATCATAACGGTCTGTTTACCATCAAGGGTCTTTTTGAAGGCCACCCAACCTCCAAAGCCAAAGGAAATCGGTACTGGCTCGCCTTTCACCGTTACGTTAAGGTCATGGCGAGGCAAGGGCACCGAGTAAGTCGCCTGCGCGTCATTATAGCTTCCCTTTTTGCCTAAAGCGGTCGCAATGGCCGCTTGCTCGGAAGCCGATAAGGCCGGAGTTGGCCCTACGGGCGGAATAGAGTTGGAGCTGCCTCCCGTGCATAGGGGTATTACGCCAGTGAGAGCCGCTGTTTGCAGAAAGTTTCGCCGTTTCATAGTCAGAGTGATTTTAGGGCAAGATTACACAATGGCGAAACCCAATAATAGAATGAATTTAACTACTTGACTATTCTTTACCTGTTCGCCTATTTTTTCAGAAAAATACTGGGCATAGCTTAAGGAAATCTGTAATCGTAAATTTCCTTAAGCTCACAAATCGCTCCCAAATGAGACAGCCTATTGTAGTTAACAAGTTGCGTCGTGAATGAGTCGACAAGTCAACGCCAGCATCCAAGGCTCTCAAAATCGATACATTATGTATATACTGAGATGAATTAGTTGACCCGTTTGCCGATTAGCTCACCTCACATCGTCTATTTGAACTTGCTGGCATCCAGCCGAAAGAAACGTACCGCATTGTTGAACAGGATGTCCCGCTTCTGATCAAAGGACAGGTAGTCCGCGTTTTCAATCACACTCAGGGAAGTTTCAATTAATTTGGGCCATACCAGCAAATCCGTTCCATAAAGAATCCGTTTGCCAAAACCGGCCTGCACCAATCGCTTTAAGTAGGCGTGGATCTCCGCTTGGGGATAACTCCAGATAAATCCTGCCAGATCCACATACACGTACGCATTAGCCCCCATCAAGGCGATCATCTCATCAATCATGGGGTAGCCCGCATGCATCACCCACAACTTTAACTTGGGATGGCGGGCCAGCATGTCTTCCAGCAGGAAGGGCCTGCCCAGAGAAGCGCGGTAAGTAGCCTGAGTCAGGTTGGCCATCCCGTTTCCACCCGTTCCCATGTGAATACCGACGGGTATATTCAGTTTTTCGGCAGCGGCAAAGTAACCATCCAAACTCATATCGCTGGGGGAAAGCCCCTGATACTGGGGAGCTACCTCGCCCATTACCTGATAAAACCCTGACGAAAGAGAATCGGTAAAGGCCTGGACACTCATCTCCTTAGGCGAACTAACGCCGATGCCCGCAATGACCCGGCCGGGAGCCGCTTTTTTCCATTTTCTAAGAATTACCGGATCCCCAAAGGCAACAATGGTCATGTTGAGTCGCTCCATGGTCGCTAAAATGGCCGCTTGCATGTCCTGATCGGATTTAGCCGGCTGCAGCGGCTCGGCACACTCCGTGTTCAGAAAGGCACGCATTTGCTGGTTAGGATCTCCTCCCGGCATGTCTCGAAGAAACCAGGGACACATCTCAACCGCAAAGCTCGGATTGACCTTCATGGCATGCACATGCACATCGATGATGGGAAGTGGCCGTTTGGGGGGTGTCGTCTGTGCTCGCAAGCTGGACATCAGGCTGCTCAAAGCAACCACTAGTAGTAACGTGTTTTTCATAAACAATCAGTAAAAGATAAGGCTTGACCTGTGGACAAAAATAAACTAACACCCATACTTCTGTTGCTTCATGGTCTTTATTTTATAATCTCGATTTCAACTAGTATATATACTGTAAAAAATTTCTTTAATTTATAACCTAGTAGTTATCGATTTAATAAAAATGAATGCTTATTTCGTCCTATCTGATTAGAAAATATCGTCAAAACGAGCCCATTCCTATTCAGTATTTCTTCTTGCCGATTTTGACAAGTATTTCACTGACCGAAGAGAGCTACTGTACCAAACGGTAGTCTCGACAAAAGCCTTCAATGAAATAGCCACTGGGATCCGGTATATAAACCAGAGAAAGGCTTCAAAGGAATACGAACCATCGGATTATTTTACGTTTATGGAAAATCCTGTTCAAACCGTTCAGATAACTGAGTTTGCTGAAATTACCCCTAGCCCACGTAGCCTGCTATTTTTTACCCCCTTACTTAATCAACAAGGTCATTTAGTGGATTTACAAGTACACTCCAGTGAACAAGCTTGCACCCGAACGGGCAAACCAAATACCGTAAACGCGCACCTGTCTGACTGGATGACTCCCCAGGCAACTCCTTTCCTGAACGCGCTCTGGCGGTCGCTGGAAAAAGGCATTTCCTGCAGGCTTACCTACCAACTGACACCTTCTACGTCGGGCCAGGCAATGGTTACACCGATTAACGGGGGTTATTTAGTCGAGTTTTTTACACCTGACCCAACCCAGGCTGCAGATCCCCTTAGGGAACTAGTGAAGGAACTAACGGACGGCCCATCCCTCCTATCACCGCCAGCTGCACCCCTTCCTCAGCCATTAGGTGCCACTCCCCACTTGTGGGAAGAGATACTATCCAATACCCCGGTTGGGCTTGCCCTTTTACACCCACTAAGACAAAGAAAACAAATCACCGATTTTGTCTATCTGTTGACCAACCCAGCCAATGCCGCTATGACGGGACGCAGCATGGAAGAAATGGTGGGGCAAACCTTTAAAACCCTGTTTCCCGGCACGATTCGAATAGATCTGTTTGAGCGGCTGGTGCATGTTGCCCAGAGTGGTATACCCCAACAGTACCAGGAACAGGTTGAGGTTAATGGTATTTCTATGTGGGGGCAATTTTCCTTGGTACGAGTGGGCGAGAACGTTCTATTCACGGTCATGGATATATCCGCCCTCAAACAAACTCAGGCGCTGCTTGACCAAAAGAACGCACAGTTGGAGAAACGAGTACAAGCGCGTTCGAGACAAATCAGTACACTAACGGTGGTGCAAAATGCGATTCTCAAACATGGCGGTCAAGCCATTATCTCCACCAGTGTCGATGCGGTGATCCAGACCGCCAACGAGGCCTGTGAAAAATTATTGGGCTACTCCGCTCAAGAGTTACTGGGGCAGTCAGTACAGGTCAGGCCTGGTAGCGGCCCCAATCAGCTTCCCGTTATTTCCTTCCAGGCTGGCCAGCAAGCCATGGGCAACACCACTAGCGCAATCTTGCAGAACTCCCTGAATGAACAGGAATATACATACCTGGAAGGTGAAGTAAAAACCAAAACAGGCATGACCATACCCATTCTTTTAGCGGCTATCGCTTTGCAGGATGAGCAGGGCGTTACCATCGGTTACCTAGGGATTGCCTCCAATATATCAGCCTTAAAAACTACCCAGGCCCGACTTCGCCAGAAGAACCGGGAATTAAGCAGCTTCTTCGTGAACGCCCTGGACATGCACTGTATTTCCACTAGTCGGGGCGTTATATCCAAAGTTAACAAGGCCTTCCAAACGGCGCTGGGCTATTCGGCAGCGGAGCTGAAGGCTATCCCTTTCTTACAACTGATCCATCCCGACGAGCAGGAATGGGTGTATCAGCACCGGCTGAAATCCATTCTCCAGCAACCGGTGCGCAATCAGATCAACCGAATGCGTTGTAAAGATGGCACCTACCGCATTATTGAATGGAATGCCATTGGGATAGAGCAAGTCGTCTATGGCTCCGCTCACGATATCACCGAACGCCAACAGACCGAACTTGATTTAAGGAACCTCACTCAGCGATTGCAACTGGCTACCCAGGCGGCAGGCCAGGGCATCTGGGAACATTCGATAGGAACCCATAAATTGATGTGGGACGATCGCCTGTGGCAGTTGTACGGATTAGCCCCCCGTCCGGATGGCTGGAGTTTTGAGGAGTTTATACAATTCATTCATCCTGAGGATTTACCCTCCTTCCTGGAAGACGCTCAGCAGCCGAAACAGCCTAGCAACCGAATCAGGAATGAATTCCGCATCATCCGGCCCGATGGAGCCATCCGGTTCATCGAAACCAACGGTTTAGTGGTCCAGGACGAACACGGTCGCCCGGCGCGAACGATTGGCGTTGCCTGGGATATAACCAGACGGAAGTTGGCAGAAGCGGCCTTGCGAGAGAGTGAACAGCGGTTCCGGGAGATTGCCGACAATGTGGACGAGGTCTTCTGGATTCATTCGGCTGACCCCTTTCGGTTACTCTATATCAACCCAGCCTATGAACGGATTTGGAACCGCACTCGGCAGAGCATCTATGACGATCCGACTTCCTTCATGGAAGGCATCGTGAACGAAGATCGACCGGCTATGGCTGCTTTCTTTCAAGGCTACCGGGGAGGCCAGGAAGGCCAATTGGACTATCGGCTACGACGGCCTGATGGGTCAGTGGCCTGGTTATCGGTTCGAACATTTACCATTCGTGATACGACCGGCAAAGCTGATCGTTATATTGGCATCGTCAATGACATTACCAGTCAGAAAGAAAAAGAGCTGGTCCTCAAACAATCCTTAGAGCGGGAACAGGAACTCAACCAACTCAAGTCCCAGTTTGTCTCCACGGCCTCCCACGAGTTCCGCACGCCTTTAACAACGATTCAAACGAGTGTTGACCTGATCGAGTTGTATCTGGATGTTCCAACGGGTCAGGCATCGATTCGACAGCTTGTCGAGGTGATCGGCAAAGAGATTGGACGCGTGAGTGAACTACTATCCGATATGTTGACTATCGGCAAAATTGAGGCAGGCCGCGTGAGCCTCCAGCCCCGATGGTTGGACCCCATTAAGCTCTGCACGGAGTTGATTGCAACCCATTACAGCGGACGACCTGATCAGCGTAAGGTGCAATTTCAGTTAATGGGTGATCCTTATCTGGCTTATCTGGATGAGAAACTGATGAGGCATGTACTGATCAATTTAGTATCTAATGCCTTCAAATTCTCGACCCAAGACCCCCAGTTAACCCTTTGTTTTCTGGCGAACGAATTGCGCATAGAAGTGTCCGATTCGGGCATCGGCATACCTGCTCAGGATATCGACAATTTATTTCAGGCCTTTTTTCGGGCCAGTAATACCATGGGAATTCCCGGGACGGGGTTAGGCTTGGTCATTGCCCGTCAGTATGTGGAGCTTCATCAGGGCCGGCTTACGGTCCAGAGCGAAATTAAGCAGGGAACGACCTTCGCCATTCATTTACCCACCCTACCTGAAGCGGTTTAGCTATTCATTGCCTGCTATACGTTTTTTTAATGAAGTAAACTTATTCGCATTTATATATGCCCCCTAAAATTCTACTTATTGAAGACGAAGAGCAAATTCGAAAAAACTTGCTGGACATTCTAAGCCTCAAGGGCTATCAAGTTGTTGCTGCTGCCGATGGCTTAGAAGGCGTCGATATAGCCAAACAACAACCACCAGATTTAATCCTTTGTGATATTATGATGCCGCATCTAAGTGGGTACCACGTATTGGAGCTCATTCGCAGGCATGAACCCTCAATGTTTGTTCCGTTTATTTTCTTAACGGCTAAATCGGATATGGTCGACTTGCGCCGGGGCATGGAGTTGGGGGCTGATGATTATCTAACCAAGCCATTCAGCACAAAGGATCTGCTGGCGGCCATTGAGAGTCGTCTGAAACGGCATCAACAAAAGCCCCTATTTCAGCCACCACCCAGTTGGCTCCAGACAATCCAGGCACACGGGGAGGGAGGTAGCAGGATGCTACAAATAGCCGATTGTCTTTGCTTTTATGTGCACAACAGAGCCTATCGGGTGCGCCATCCGTTAGGCACCTTTCAGATTAACTTATCCCTGACGGAGTTGGTTTCTAAACTAGATTCAAGGCAATTTTTCAGGGCTAATCGCCAGGCGATTATTCAGCGCAATAGCATCCAGAAATATGCCTACTGGCAGCAGGGGAAGTATTGTTTATACCTGACGAATAGTGCGGAACATAAAGAAATTATTATATCGAAGGCCCGCTTTAGGCAACTAAAGAAATGGTTAGCCGATTAAATACCAATTTGTGGAGACAAAACTTCCAACGACCTAATTGTATTCAATCTTATACGTAAGGACTAAACCCTTCCCCCAAGTTACCCCTATGAGTTGATCACGCGGGTGAGTTAGGGATGCAGTCCCGTTTCGTTCAGCTTGACCTGACGCAGACTTTGACCGAATTGCGGCTAGTATTGCTTCACAAGCCCATCGCTGTAAACTTTGCCTCGCTGACGGGTGCCCTGCCAACCCAAGTCTGACAATACCACCAATAGGTTCATCTCCTCCCCCAGCAGCGCTCGCTTGCCCGCGTTTTGATATATGTCCCGGTTTTGCAATAACAAGTTGGCCTCTGATCGCCGTACGGCGGCTACCGAACCCTCGCGCGGGGAACGGCATTGTGGCCATCTGGCTTCTCAGAGCATGATAAAGCTAACGATAAGATTAAACCGGGACTTTTAAGGCGAAACCGTCTGTAAGCTTTAGTCGAAATTAGCCGTGGCAGCCGTGAACAGTTGGTCATCCCCTACGGAATTTCCAGTTTAAGACCACACTAATTCGTAGACCCGCTTGTTAAATCTTACCTAATAATTGAACTAATGATAAAGTACTGGTAAGTACCTGATTATTTGAAAAAAATTTTCGATAATTACTCTACTAGCTATCCACTGACCAAACAACAACCCTCTCGATATGATCAACAAGATAGTGGTGATCGAAGATGTAGACCAGATTCGCAACAGTATCGTGGAAATCCTGACGCTGAATGGCTATCGAGTAGGCGCTACGTCTAACGGAATGGATGGTATTAAGCTCATCGAGCGATGGCGACCTAATCTTGTTCTTTGTGATATTATGATGCCCCAACTGGATGGTTACCAGGTCCTGGAAGCGATTCGAAAAAGTCCAGATCAAGCCCATATCCCATTCATTTTTATTACCGCCAAAACGGATGTAGTGGATATACGCCGTGGTATGTATTTAGGAGCCGACGACTACTTACCCAAACCATTTTTAGCCCGTGATCTGTTGAATGCTATCGCAAGCCGACTTAGGAGGAGTCAACAGCAAAGTCAAACATCAATCAATTCAGACTCTGATTTTCTGCTGACAATCCAAGGCCAGGATCAACGCGGGAACAGGATACTGCAAATTCAGGATTGCCTTTACTTCTTTACCCAGCAACGTTCTTACTTCGTAGCCCATTCACTGGGCACTTTCCAGATAAAAAAAACAATTGACAAGCTAGCGGCCGAACTCGACCCGAACCAGTTTTTTAGAATTAATCGACAATTGATCATTCACCGTAGAATGGTTAAAAGCTATGCCTACTGGGAGAAAGGTAAATACTGTTTGGTTTTAGCGCATCCTACCATAAGCCAAGCAATCTTACCTAAAGCACGCTTTGATGCCTTCAAGCGATGGTTACAGGGCTAAAGTTGCCCCTATCAGGATATAGTATGGATAGATACGCCTTTGTCTCTTCATCCCAGCCTGGTGACCCATCCGTCTGACTAAGCCAACCCTCTAACGACTTTACGCTTGGATCGTCTTTTACACGTCTGGTTTGAGTCCTCCCCCCAGGGGGCGGCCATTTTGGAACCCATCCGCTCGACAGGAGAGCGTATCACGGGTTTTCGCTACCAGTTGGTCAACCATGTGTTCGCAGCCATGCTGGAACAAACACCGGAAGAGCTACTAGGCCATCCTCTGAGTACCCTGCATCTGGACAAGTCCGCGAACCAGATTGCCGTGGCACTGCTTGGGGCTAGCGAAGCCATTGATCCTCAGGGCCGCTATGACTATCGAAGCCAGATAGAGCATGGCTTCACCTACCGAATAACGTTAACCTGGCAAGCCGATGAACAGCTACTGCTGGTGAGTATTCTGGATGTACAGGAACAAAAAAAAGCGGATCAGGAGCTGCGCCAACGCCTGGCGATGGAGTCCATCATTTCAACCATAGCCGGACAGTTGATGACCCTGGAAGGGGGGGCGTTGGATAGCTACATCACGGATGCCCTAGGCCAAATCAGTGCCTACAATGGGGCGGATCGAGCCGCTCTGTTTTGGTATTCAGCGGATCATCAACGGGGCAGCTGCTCTCATGAATGGTGTGCACCGGGTATTCCCTCCAGTAGCGCCAAGCTACAGGATTTACCAATTTCTCAATTTGCCTGGGTGCATCAACAGCTGGCCAGCGGTCAAGTCCGGCAATTTTCGACCAACGAATTACCGCTCCAGGCAGCCAGCGAGCAGGCGCTGTTTGAATGGCTCTCCGTGCAATCCATGGTACTTATTCCCTTGACTCATGGCCATGAAACGGTTGGCTTTATTGGGTTTTATGCTATTCGGGCCAAAAAGACATGGGATGCCAAAGACCTTGCTCTATTAAAAACGTTTAGCGCTTTAGTCCTCACCGCCCGGCAACGACAGCAGCAACAAATTGCCATCCAACGGGCTACTCAACGCCTGGAAGGCCTACATGCTATTGATCAGGCTTTACTTAGCCCCCAACAAACGGGAAAATCTTCCCTTCTGATCGCCTTGCAGCACCTGAATGCGCTGGTCCCTTGTGAGCGATTAACGCTATTTCGCATCGACCCCAACTCGGGTATGGCCAAGGCTGAGTATCGATTAGCCAAGGGCGTGCTGGACCCAAACACCAATCTGAGCTTTCCTGCCCATTATATAACCAATCTACTTCCTAGTCAGGAACGCTATTACCCGGATTTACGCGTGGACACGATCCGTCTACCCCCCGGCTTGAACCTGGTCGATGAAGGGTTTCGCTCCATGGTGGTTATTCCGCTGTATAGTGGCCCGATTTGCACCGGTGCCTTCACGTTGCTCTCTTCAGTACCCTTCTTCTTTACGGAGGAGTACCGGCAAATTGCGCAGGAAGTTGCCTACCATTTAGCCTTCGTCTCCAACCAGCAGGAGCAGGATAAGCGGTTAAAGCGGCAAAATGAAGACCTCGAGCTGCGGGTGGCCGAACGGACACGAGCTATTCAGCAGTTGTCAGCCCTGAATCAGGCGATTCTTAAACACGCCGGGCAGGCCATTGTCTCAACGGACATAAACGGAATCATCCTGACGGCAAATCAGGCTACGGAAACCTTAACCGGTTACAAGGCCGACGAGCTTCCCGGCCGCGTAGCGCGGCTTTTCCCTGGTCCCGGAAACAATGCCCCCCCCTTTCTTTCGTATATCGATCAATGGTCGATGAACCTGTCTTCACACGTTATGCAGACTGAGTTAACTACGCAGGGTCATTTTACCCAGGAGTGTATTATGCTCGGGAAAGCCAATCGACAGGTACCTATTTTATTAGTTTCCAGCGTGTTGCAAGATCAAGATGGGACAACGATTGGGTATGTGGGTATTGCTACGGACATTTCAGCCCTGAAGGTGGCCCAGCAACAACTCCTGCAAAAAAATCGGGAACTGAATACGTTCTTCGAAGGCGCTTTGGATATGCACTGCATTTCGGATAGCCAGGGGAGATTGGTCAAAACCAACCTGGCTTTCCAGGCGGTCTTGGGCTACTCCGAGGAGGAGTTGATGGCCATTCCGTTTTTGTACTTAATTCATCCTAATGAGCAGAAATTCGTTTATCAGCAGTTCCTGGCGAACATCCTCCAACAACCGGTTCGTAACCAGGTTAATCAGTTCCGCAAAAAAGATGGAACCTACCGAATCATTGAGTGGAATGCGATTGGGATTAATGAATTGGTGTATGGTTCAGCTCGTGATATTACCGAGCGACAAAAAAATGAGACGCAGGTACGTCAGTTGAATCAGCGGCTGCAACTGGCCACCCAAAGTGTTGGACAGGGTATCTGGGAAGAAGATCTGGAACAGGGAAAGTTGCTCTGGGATGACCGCCTGCTCGAAATGATTGGTCTCGAACCGGGGCGTACCGACTGGAGTTTTGCTACATTCATCAGCATGATTCATCCCGATGATCGCGCCCCTTTTCTGAAAGATACGCAGCGAGTTACTCAAACCGGTGCCCAGGACGACAGATTCTCTAATACTTTTCGGATTATAAAACCCGATAACACGATCGTCTATTTAGAATCACACGGGTTGGTGGTGAAAAACCCGGCTGGTCAACCTGTTCGGGCCATCGGAGTCGCCTGGGATGTAACCGAGCGAAAGCTAGCCGAAGCGGCTCTGCGAGACAGTGAGCAACGCTTCAAGGAAATTGCGGAGAATGTGGATGAAGTATTCTGGATTCATTCGATCGAGCCGTTTGACTTATTATACATTAATTCAGCGTATAAACGGGTCTTTGGTATTTCCGACCAGGCTAATTTAAGCGGAGACTATTCATTTCTGGATACGGTCGTTGCCGAAGACTACGACCGAGCGCTGGCCGAATTCAATAACTACCGGCAAGGGCAGGAAGTAGTGGTCCAGTGCCGGGTGAAGGGAACTCACCCCAGCATTCGCTGGCTTCAAATTAAAACCTTCGTCATGCGTGATCGTCAAGGTATTCCCCTTCGTTACATTGGTATTGTCAATGATATCACCAGTCAGAAAGAAACCGAACTTGTTCTGCAACAATCACTGAGCCGGGAACAGGAATTAAATCAACTCAAATCACACTTTGTGTCGACGGCCTCCCACGAATTCAGAACCCCCTTAACCATCATTCAAAGCAGCGTCGACCTCATAACGCTGTATCAGGACCTGCCCAGGCGTCGAGTCCGGGAGTTGATCCAAACTCATTTAAGAGTCATTCAGGATCAGATCGAAAAAGTAACCATGCTGCTCACAGACCTGTTAACGATTGGCACAATTGAAGCGGGCAAAATAGCCTTCAACCCTCACTGGGTAGATGTTGTCGGTTTCTGTGAGGGCTTGAAGACCACTCATTTTGGCGAACGACAGGATGGCCGGACAGTTCAGGTATCAATTGAGGGGGTTCCTCGCCGGATATATCTTGACGAAAAGCTACTCCACCATGTGTTGGTCAATCTGCTCTCCAATGCATTTAAATTCTCAAGCGGCCTTTCACCTCATCTACGGATCATTTTCAACGAAGAGACCCTGGTTATTCAGGTGATTGATACGGGCATTGGTATTCCCGCCGGTGAGCAATCCACCCTTTTCGACGCCTTTTTTCGGGCCAGTAACACAACCGGGATTCAAGGAACCGGCCTGGGCCTGGCTATCGCCCGGCAGTTTGTGGAGCTCCACCGGGGGAGTATTGAGGTTGAGAGCGAGGAAAATAAAGGAACTACCTTCACGGTAACACTACCGGTTGGCGCAGTCAGCCTTGATGGTTCAGACGAGGGGGCCTCGGTAGTTCCCCTAAACGATTCATTGCGAATCATCAACCGTTCATAAAGCGATTCCCGCCACTGGTGGTCAAATCTTTGGGGCACCTGATTGCTAGCAGCACCTTTGCCATCAGTAAACAACCAGCAAGCCAGCCATGGCCCCATACAATAATGCTACACTCAATCGCACCAAAGAGTAACACAACACGCCTGAAGGTGTTGCTTGACAAGAGTAAAACGACCCTTTATCTGGTGGCTTCGCTAAGCGTCTTTTCGTGTCAGGAAAATAGCTTGGTCAATCCCGAATTAACTCAACGGCAGCATTCGACAACCGCCTTTAACCGGGCCAGGAGCTCCGCTCTCAAGAAATACACACTCACCAAATTTGGCGAACAAAAGCTGATGTATTACCCCGATGGACGGATAAAGGGGTATGTGTATCCCTCCTATGGTCTCACCGCCACGTATAGCTATAACTATACGCCTGGCACGATGTACACCTCAGGATCGGTCGATGTGGTTCTCCAGGCGTCCTACCCCAATACGGTGAATGTTAATCAAACCTACTGGTTCAATAATAAGGGGCACTGCTACAAATATAAAGAAGTCGACCATCAACCTTCTGGTGACGTAACCCTCATGTTTATTCTGGGCTACAACCCCAATGGGCAATTGGTTGATTGCCTGCAGTGGCTTAACAGCAATGTTAGGGGACGAGAGCACTACGACTACAACGCCGATGGAGATTTAATAAAGGTCACGAGCTTAGATGCCCAACAGGTTATCTACCGAACAGTTGTCTTTTCCTACACTGATGCAAATGGGGGGGCTCCGGTGGACGACTTATACCCGGTGAGCTCGAGATGGAGTGATCTTTATGAGGGATTTCTGCCTTATTTTGGCAAGCCCAGTAAGCACCTGGTTCAATCCGTTGTTGAAACTCTTCCAAAGAGCCCGAATCCCACAAGGTATATTTATTATAGCTATGTACGGAATGCCGATGGGTATGTGACCCAACGCAAGGGTACTTATAAGCTGGGCAGTGAGCCGTTCGAGATTACGCCGTATGAGTATGAGGTTACTTTAATTAAAATTCCTAATTAGGGTCTGTAATGCAAAACGGGGGTGGCTGTTGCACAACTCTATCAGTACTGACAACTTGGATTAGGTTGAGTTTTTGTATCTTCAGCTATGCGGGACAGAAATACGACCACGAAAAATTCATCACCTCATTTCAGCTTTCCAGCTGTATTCCCAAGCATAACCGCCCCGGCGGACCGGCTTTGTTCATACTTACACGCATCGTCGCTCGGAGCACAGTCCAGAGCTATTTATAGAAGGCCCTCGCTTTAGAATGTGTTGGGAAATCAAGTTTGGTGAGCGAGTCAAATGTGTTGAAGCATACTCTGGATGTTGGCTGTATTTGGCCAACATCCAGAGTATGCTTCAACGATTACAAGTCAGAAACCAAATTTAATTCCAAAACACTCACTAAAGATGATACCTGTAAAATTGTGGCATCCACATTTCAAGTTCAGGGATTACAGCAACGGCCCTTGTTTCTTGAGCAGGTAGCTGATAATAAGATACTATGCCAGTCGGTGAATCGGGAAATGAATGAGGTAGTGAATTCGCTGAGCGCTTATATCCATAAGAATACCGATAAGCCGTGGTAGTGAGAATTAGATAAAAAATCATACCCAAACTAGTTAGTGATTGCTCGGTTAAGGTCCTTTTATACTCCCTCTAAAAATGAAATAGTAATAAGTTAATTAAAAAAAGGTGTTTTTCCCATTATCACATACTGTTTAAAATCAGACATTTATGGCTACTAATATGATTTGTATAAGTAAAGTCAAACAAATAATTTATACCTATTATTCATGGCTACACCTATTCCACAACGCCCTGTATCAGGACATGGAACACCTTTACGTGGTTTAAACTCAACAGTAAATTCGGAGCTTTTT
The DNA here is from genome assembly GCF_054776575.1 of Spirosoma humi. NCBI lineage: Bacteria > Pseudomonadati > Bacteroidota > Cytophagia > Cytophagales > Cytophagaceae > Spirosoma > Spirosoma humi. Next base: position 363,786 of record NZ_BAAHBR010000003.1, on the reverse strand, counting down.
CAAGGTCGTTTTGGGCGTATGTTTCGTGCTCTTCCCCCTGCTATCTTCGAGGATGACGACCTGGTTAAACTGGCAGAGGCAATGACAGCCCAAGCGGAGTCCGCCCTTACGTCAGAAACTGTCAATGATAACGAGGAGAACTTCGGTATTCCAGCTGGTTACACCTATTTTGGTCAATTTATCGACCACGATATTACGTTCGACCCGATGAGTAGTCTGATCAAGCAAAATGATCCAGACGGACTTGTTGATTTCAGAACCCCTGCACTTGATCTGGATAATCTGTACGGTCGTGGTCCTGACGATCAGCCGTATATGTACGAACGCAATGGGCGGAAGTTTGTGCTTGGGGATCAATTTCTTACAGGGGGCATTCCCGAGCATAAATTGACCAACGATTTACCCAGGTTTCATGAGCGAGCATTAATTGGTGACAAGCGTAATGATGAGAACGTAATTGTCTCTCAACTACAGGGGCTCTTTTTGCGGTTTCATAACCATTTGGCCGATACTTGCCCAAATGATACATTCGAACAGATTCAACGGCAAGTAAGATGGCATTATCAATGGTTAGTCATTTTCGATTTCTTACCCCGCATTGTAGGTCATAAAATGGTTTTAAACATTCTACCACATTTTGATTGGAGTGTTAAAAAAGTACCTAGTTACCCAGACTATTCAGCAACTATTCCTGATATTAAGCCGAAACTGAACATCTTCAAATGGAAAGAAAAGCCATTTATGCCAGTCGAATTTAGTGTAGCTGCCTATCGCTTTGGGCATTCGATGATACGGCCTGTTTATCGCTTAAGTGAACTGAACCTGCCAAGTCAAGTACAGGTAGATGGATTAGAGGGGCGAAAGATGATATTTTCTCCTATTGCCAATGATGGTCTAAATGGGTTTAGGGAGTTCCCGAGCACTTGGGGTATCGATTGGAATCTGTACTTTGAAACGCCAACCCACAAACTTTCACCTGATCAGAAAGGGCCAACTCGTGTGCAGCCATCCTATAAAATAGATACGTCTCTGGTGAGTCCATTGAAATTTTTACCGGAATTTTCAATACCTGGGACCAATGACCCAATTGATGTTTTCGGCTCAAATCCTCCGCGTAAAGAAATCAGTATGTTAGCGCTTCGCAACTTAATGAGAGGTAGTAAATTGGGCTTGCCTTCAGGACAAGCAGTAGCTCATAAGATGGGCTATGTTCCCATTCCTGATGCAGAACTTCTTTTGGGTAAAGCGAACGCAGATTCACTGCCCGGAGGAAAAGATGCAGCAAAAACAGTATCAATTACCGAGATTTCGCCAGCATTTAAGGACAAAGCTCCTTTGTGGTTTTATATTCTCGCCGAAGCGCGTCATAACTGGGTAAAAGCAGTACATAGTTTACCTTCGGATGAGGAAAAAGATAATACACCTACCCATTTAGGTCTGGTTGGTGGACGTATTGTAGCTGAGGTTCTGATCGGACTGCTTTGGGGTGATAGTGATTCGTTTTTAAGTGCAAATACTGCTTTTCAGCCTGCTTTTGGTAATAAGTCAGCTGAGTCAGTTTTCGATCGGTTTACGATGGGGGACCTTATAAATGCGGTTCCAGCTCTTGTATAGAGCTAAGTAAATTATAGGATTTAATGGCATCGGGTCCAGAAAACGCTACAAAGCGTTTTCTGGACCCGATGCCATTTTGTTTTGCATAGCCAATTACTGTATCAGTAAACCATCGTGAAAAGGGGAATTAAATTCGATGAAATCTGCTATTACCAGTTAAGAGTAACCTTAATATATCAAAAGCATCAGTATTATGACCACCCTCTGATATAAATTTATGTGTCAAATTTTCCCTTTCGATTATATCCTTTTCTGATAGTCCATTTTTACAAATAAGATTAGCTGAATCTGCTCCGAATTCTTCAGATAACCTAATTAATCGTTCTAATACAATTTCGGTGGATGGTCGATGGATACCCGTTATTGACGAAAGACTCTGTTGTTGTCTAATGATAAGAGGACTTGAATCGACACAATTTGAGAGCTGATGGCGCCCATGAAAAGAAACAACATCTGATTGAGATGAACGACGCCTAGGCGAAGATGTACTGTCTCGTCTATCAGTGAATTCCGGGGATGGGCTCATAGTACGTTGAAATTTAAGGATTTTGTAAATAAGTCATCAATTTTGGCCAACCTGTTCTGCGATTACTCATCCGTATATTACCGTTCTTGATTTCAATGCTGATGTGTTTGCCTTTAATGCATGCAAGAATATCTGCGGTACCTCTGACCGTAGTTGATTTGCGTCAGCGCCTAGCTTTCTGGTTATAAATACCATTTAAGCTACGCAAAAGGTGGCGGATTTGTCGGGCTTCCCTTTGGCAACCACTCCAGTCACTTGGTCCAGCCTGCATTTCTTAAATAATTATCTGATTACCAGTTCTCCAGTTTATGTTCGGCACAACTTTAGCCAAGGGCATCGTAGTCAACCTGTTTACAGTAGGCTATCAGCCGTTGCGAAAGTCTTACTGTTTAGAGATATCTCGACGCATCAATAACTACAACTACCGGATGTTTGAAAATTAGATTACAAATTCTTTGCCTATAATAAATTAAGGTTCAACTTCCTCTTTTTTGCTATGCAGTCTAAGACTCAACTTAAAACTCAGCCTGAGACCAACAATAAACGTCCCCGTGTCCCTAGTATAACAGATACCCGTGCGCCTATCAAAGGGTCTAAAGGTTTTTCTTTTTTGGATCCTCCAGGTACCATTAGTGCCGAGAAAGCTCGCAAAAAAGTAGTAGCTCCAAGAAAGAAAGGAACGCTGGTTCGAATCACCTCAGGCCCACAAGCATTAAGCAGAATTACGGGCAGTTGGGATCCCAAAAAAAGTCAGTATCAAATCAGTGAAGTAGTTATTGGTGGGCGCACTCCATCTCCCTTCGGTTCAACAATGGGAGCCCATTCAACCGCTTGGGTTGCTCACGTTGACTCGATTAGACGACATTTAGTTGGCACGGATTTACAAAACGCCGTCAAGTCATTTGTGGAGTTAATGGAATCTGAACTAAATTCTCCTTTGCTTGAACTGAAAAAATATATAGGAAAAGATCACCAACAGAAACTTGACGAAGCCTCAGATGCTTTGAAAGCAGCAGGCAGGACATTAATCAATGCGAATAATGCGACGCTTACTGAGGATACGTATAATGCCGTATTACAGCACCTGCGATCGACCATTAATATATATCTGACTTACGTCAACTTTCTGCCGATGGCTACCGTTTCGGGTGGTGACCCATCCGGACACGGAGAGGGTGTGGCACGAGGTGAGCTGACGATGTTCGAAGCAGCGGCTTCGATTAAACACAGTAGGCACGGCGCTATTAAGGATGGCGAATCACTCGAAACCATTACAGCGGTCAAGACTAATGAGAATGGTCAGATACAAGTAGGCGATATCGAGTTGACAGGTATTGATGCAAAGCTCAAGAAGTTATTAACGAATGACTTATCTGATGAGGCCGAAATTAAATATAAACAGCAAATTCGCACGATGTTATGGCAGATGTTTGCCGCCGAGACACCCATGATTTTTTTGGCAAATTCGTCAATTGATACCCCCACACATTCACAAGCCGAGGTATGGGCTTTCGCTATACAAAATTTTCTACGTACCATTCGTATGGCTTACCCATATGCCTACAGTTTTAGCGAAATATATAAGGTAAAATATATTGAAGATAGTCTGGGCAAAGGCGAGTTGAAAAAGAAATTTAAGGCTAACGCCGACAAGGTGATCGCTCTATTGACAGGAAAGGCAGCCTTTACAAATGATTTTACATTATCTGCTAACGATCAAGTGGGACCATCGAAACTGAATCACCAGGCAGTTGGAATTTCAGACTACACCAAAATGGGGACTGAACTTCAAGCAACTGTCCTGCTTACTGCTAATGATAAAATAGGTGATATTCATTTCCAGGGACGCACTCAAAGCCCCTTTGGTAGTACAATGGGTGCGCACTCGACGGCTTGGATAGTCCATTTGGACGCGGTAAGCCGAAAACTGAAAGATGAGTCCCTTCCTGATGCATATCAAATGCTCAAATCCATGACGACAGAAGCATTCAATAACGATGCATTAGAGTATGCTGGTGTTATCAATGAGAAGCATCAGATATTCCTTATCGCAGCTTATAACGTTTTAAAAAATCTGATTTCAGAAACCAACTTCTCTGATTATAATATAGGGACTCAACACGCCAAGATTGAGAAATGTATTTCAGCCTACCTGAATTTTTTAAATCTAATCCCATTATCAACCGTTGAGTCTGGTGGTCTTAACGGCGGGCGAACTGAAGGGTTGCATAGAAAATTTTTACAAAACTATGAGCTGTATGGTGATGACGTATTTGGTAAAAGTAAGAAAAGCAAAGCGGAGATTCTTACTGATCACTTAATGGGCATGTTTGATATTAAAGGGGTTCAAAATTTTATTCCTGAAGTACGCGACGAAGTATATAATTTTAGTGAAAATGTTGAGTATGATGATGGTCACTTTTTATCACCCAAGCTTGGGGATTTTGAAAATGAGGCCAAGAACACAGAGGAGTATGCACTTCAAAACTTTGTCAATACGATCGCCGAAGCATACCCAAAATCATATGAGAATAGTGCTTTAAGGAAGAGAATTTTGAAAAAGTATGGAATTGAGGTAAAGGATCCTGAAGACCATTACAAAGACAAAGTAAGACAAAGAACTAAACGTACAAGAATATCAAAGGGATGGACAAAAAAGGTTGGAACTAGAAGTAGTAAGATGAATTATGAAGAGGATATGGAAATAGATAAGTGATATTTATTTCATGTAATTAGGTAGCCCAGGCGACGGCCAGCTTTTGTCAGGGTTTCTTCTGGAGAGCCTCATTTTGTCTTCAAGTGCTCAGTACCCACGCAGAAATTCATATCCATTTATTCGTGTCAAGTCATCGCTCACAATGAAACTATAGGTCTTATTTTAAAGATTGTAAAAAATCAGTCAGGTGGTTTCAACAATGGGTTTCTTAACTCGAGAAGTTGAACGGCAAACAATATGATCAGCTCAAAAAGCCCTCCGTCGTTCGCGCCGGAGGGCTTTCTTATATCACTTCGTTAGCGGATTACTCGCTATGACACGGCCTGCCTAAACGCTTCATCGACAGTAGCCTACACTTCAATTAATAGATTACGGTCATTCAGGCTGAAACTTTTGTCTCTCCTGTTCACACCTGCCACCTTTGAACCACAAAGCAGCAGGGCAAGCCAATGACCTGATACCGAGTAAGCAAAAATGAACAGTAAACAACATCTTCTAATCATTAAAACCATGTCAACCAATTCCTTTTTCAAGAGCCTGCTGGCAGGCGCATTACTACTGGCCGGTTCGGCCACCTTCGCCCAAACGACGGAAACCTCCCGCCCGTTACTCGTTGGGGTTTACCAGACGAAGCAGGTGAACAAAATTTGTCTGTCTGTTGAAAAACAACCCAATACCATCGCCTTCGTGCAGTTGCTGGCACCCACCGGCGAAGAGTTGTACCGCGCTCAACTGCCCAAGAAGGGCGTTTCCTTCAGACAGGTTATTGATATGAACGAACTGGAAGACGGCACGTATAGTCTGCGTATCGAACAGGGGAAAGACGTCATAATCAAGTCAATTCACTTACAGACAGCGACGCCGGACCCCGCCGTGTCTGCCCGGTTTCTGACACTGGGCAATTGAGCGGATCAACGCGCCAGCCCGCTATTTCTTACTATTCAACTTTAATCACGACGAACACAGTACCCATGAACACATTGTTTTCAAAAATTGCGGTTTCCTTTGCCGTAATAATCGGCTCTTTTGCCTGCCAGAATGATAACCTGGTTAACCCATCGAATCCCGAACAAGTGGCCGACAAGGCTACAAACAGCCTGATTCCGGACAAGCTCCCAAACTACGTGCTCGTCAAAGACGGACCAGAGACGGTGAGTTATTATCCGGATGGCCGGTTGAAACGTGTAATTTATGGCGCAGACGTACCGGGTAATACCAACGAACGTACGGATTATACGTATGAAGGCACCCAGTCAGTTAGAGTAGCCACAGTCTACAACAATAAAACGTATAACGAGGAAACGTTTACGCTCGACGCCAACGGCCGGTGCTACCAGTATAGAGCGTATAACTATCCCGACGGCAACGTGACTAAATTTAAGTACGTGTACAACTCGTCATACACCTACGACAGTCAGGGCCGATTAAAAACCTGGACCAGTTACACGTCTGCTTACACGCTACAGTATGACTATTTCTACACGGTAGACGGTGACCTGAGTAAGGTGGTCAGGCACAATGGGGCCGTGGCAGACGAAGAATTTACGTTTGCCTATAAACTGGCGGAGGCCCCCGCGCTTCTATCGGATTCGTATCCACTGAACGCTCAGTTGAACTTTAAAGGATGGGGCCTTCTCAACGACACCTATCTGGGTATTTTTGGTACCTCCAGCAAGCATTTGGTGAAGCGTATAACCCGAAAAAATCTGGTTAAGAATCAAGTGGAGCAGGACACTAAATTCACCTATACACTGAATGCCAACGGGTACGTATCGAATCGGACGAGCGTTGATGTCCTAACGGGTGTAGTACTGGATAACAAAGCGTATGAGTATGTATCGACCGAAACTCCGCCATCTTTTTAGGCCATTCACGTAACCTGTCCGATTTCATCATCTTTGAAGGGCTTACCCGTCTTGTATAGTCCCGCTTCCCTCCTCTACCAGCTAATCCAATGACTCCCGAACAGAAACGACTCATTAAAGCGACCGTACCGGTGCTAAAAGAAAGTGGCCTGCTGCTGACCACGCACTTCTACCAACGTGTTTTCTCGATCAATGCCGAATTGAAGAACACCTTCAGCATGGCCAATCAAGAGAATGGCCGACAACCGACAGCTCTGGCAATGGCCGTGCTAGCCTACGCTGAAAATATCGACGATCCGGCGGTCCTGCTAACTGCGTTAGAGCGCATTGGCCACAAACACACCAGCCTAGCCGTTCGCCCCGAACACTATGCCGTTATTGGTCGCCACCTGATTGCGTCCATCGGTGAAGTACTGGGTAAGGCGGCAACCCCGGCGCTGCTCGATGCCTGGACAGCGGCTTATGACCAATTAGCCCGTCTGATGATCGGCATCGAAGCCAATTTATACGCGGCTCAGGTAGCGAAACCAGGTGGCTGGACAGGCTGGCGTTCGTTTATTGTCAACGCTAAAATCGCGGAGACTAACGGCAAAACCACCTTCCATCTGTATCCAACCGACGGTGGAACGGTAGCCCATTTTGGGACGAGTCAGTACCTGAACGTGCGCTTGTTTCTGCCCGAACTACAGCTATTTCAGCCACATCCGTACCGCCTTGCGAGTGCGCCAAATGGTCAATATTACACCATTGTGGTCAAGCGCGAAACGGGCATACCTGGTAGCGTTAGCAACCGGCTACTCGACAATGTGCAACCCGGCGATCGCCTTGACCTTAGTGCACCCGCCGGGGCTTGCCCAATGGAAGTGCCTGCTGAAAAGCCAGCCGTTGTCAATCGCGCGGGCGGTTGCCCAATGCATCAGGCTGCTTAATGCCGCTAGTATAAATCTATAGTAATTCGTAACCATTGAACAACTACATAACACTCATGAACCAACAACCATCCGGGGCTTTCATTGCCGCTGCCTGGGCCGCCTTATTTGCCGGGCTGTTAGCGTTTAACATAGGGCTGTGGAACGCACAAATGCCGCTAAATGAAAAGGGCTATTATTTCACTGTTCTTATGTACGGCCTGTTTGCGGCTGTTTCGGTGCAAAAAAGCGTACGCGACCGGCAGGAGGGCATTCCCGTCACGGCAATCTATTACGGCCTGAGCTGGGTATCGGTACTGCTATGCCTGCTACTGCTTACCGTTGGCCTGTGGAATGCTACACTGACACAGAGCGAAAAAGGCTTCTACGGTATGTCATTTACACTTAGCCTGTTTGCCGCCATTGCCGTACAGAAAAACACGCGGGATGCCCAACCCAGGGGACAGGAAGGACAAGGGTAAGTTTATGATTGATCCACAAACCGGCGCCATCTGCTTTTCTGAAACCCTACGCGCAACACCCGCCCTGGCACGGTCGGTGGGCGCAGAACCCGGGTGAGGGGCAACCAATTCGCTACGAGCTAAAACCGGTGCTGCCCGGTATGGTTGATCACTTCATGAGTTGGGCTAAAAAACAGTATCCAGCTATGGAGCCCAAAGTGGAGCGATCTGAGGGTATGATCAGTGCCGTGTTCACCGTCAATGGGTCTATGTTCACCCTCTACGTTCGTGACGACTACAAAAGCCTGAGTCTGGAAAGCACAGACCAGCCGCTGCTCAGAACCATCGGCGATCAGTTTGACGGGGAGTTGCGCAAAGGCCGGTTTCAGGACGGGTTTGGTGAAATGGACCCCGACTGATGCCGAATAATCTTATCTCAAATCGTTAACCGTCCACGCCTGTTTGTCATGCAACCTTATGGGTATTTTCTCTTCCTTGTTTTTGCTTCCGGCTGGGCAGCGAGCCAACCCGTGCGGGAAACACCGCAGCAGTCGCTTAACCGGTACGTAACCTTCCTAAATCAATCGGCTGATGAACTGACTGGTCGTTTTCAAATGCTACAGGGGTATTATGCTGCTGCTTATGCAGTTACCAACAAATCCCACCAAGTTGCCCCCTTACAGCTCCGGTTGCCGTCGTCGGGACCTTTGAACGACTATGGGTACCGACAGGCGCTGGCGAGCGACGGCCTAACACCCGCCGAAAAGCAACGACTCACGGTGACAACGGAATCGCTGTGGCGCTGCCTGACGAAGCTCGACCAAACGGCGAAGGCGTTGGAAACCTACGTCCGGCTTAATGACTATCAGCGTGACAACCTGCGCCAGTCCGATGTACTGATTGGCCAGATGCAGTCGCTGTTTGTGCAGTTTGGCAAGGAACGAGCCACACTCATTAACCAGCTCAGACGTATTTATCGCCGGTACCAGCCCCTGCTGACTACGGACGTTTATCTGGCTACCGAAGAGGGCATGGACCGAATTTTACATAGCCAGCAGCAGTTGCTCGATACGCTTACGTTTTACCTGCGAACCAGTGATCCATCGGACTGGCCGGTTGAGCGGGTACAACAAAGCCTACTGGCCGATGCGAAGATGCTGGACAGTTTTGACAACAACCCGCTGGGGATAGCCTACCCTACTTCCGGGATGATTAGCCAGTTTAGTGTCGCGCTCAAGTCTATTCAGCAACTCAAGCGCGACGCAGTAGACGGCTACACGGTTGCCGCCCGGCAATCCCCCGAGCATGGGAACGCTTTTTACCGCGCACTCCTGATGCACTACAATCAGGATTTATTGGCAGCCCGTGACGGATTCGTCAACTATAGTGTATCGATCAAACGACTGCTCCATTCCCCTAAACTCATACCGGCTTTTAGCCTCGCCAGGCCTACCCCATCCGCCCAAAACTCAGGACAAACACCCGCATTTCAGGACATGGCCCCGGTTGCGTTTACGATTAAACCGGCTACTTCACCCGCCTCGAAAACCACCGTCCAGGTTCTTTCCGACTACGTTGGATTTATTAACGAATCGTTGCGACAGATGCACCGGATTCAGCTTCTGATCCGCAATTACCAACCCATTGCCGAGCGCTATCGGAACCCGGCTGACGCGGCAAAACGTGCCCCACTCACCTACACGTATAAGGAGGTCATCCTTCCGGTTTCGGCCTATCAGCTCCTGCACACGACAAGCCGATCGATTCCCCTGCCTTATCGCACTTCGGTGACGGGTCAGTTAGAGGTGCTGTTTTCGATGCTGACAGAAATGGACGGCCTGAGCACTGAGCTGGTCCGCTACACCACCGAAAAACAGTATCTGCAAGACCAGTTGCATCGTTCCGATGCCATTCTGGATCGGTATGCCGACCTGTTCGAACTATTCGACCAGAAAAAAGAACGGCTCTATACGGACGTACGGCGCATCTATGAAAGTTACCCACCTGCCAGCCGAACGAGTGCCTGGTATGTATCGGGCCGGGCACTGCTGGAGACCATTGATCGGAACCGGGAAGCTATTTTTGGGGTAAAACGATATTTGAGGACACAGACTGATCACCTACCGGCGATGGACTCGGTCAGGGCACACGCCCGAACGCTGATAGCCGATGAATACGCCAATTTGAACGGCCTCAAACGCTACGGACGCAGCAACGGCCTATGTCCCTATTCTCCCTACGAAGATGTAGCCGAAAATTCGCTCCGTTTCGAGAAGGTGGTGGCGGCCGTGAAGCCCGTTACGTCGTCAACGAATCCGTTTGAGTCGGCTTATTACTTTTACAACAACGAGTTGATCCACCAGTACAACAAGTTTAGTGAACTGGCTCCGGCGGATGTACTGCCGACGATCAACCAACCCGATTTGTTTGTCTTTCGGCGGCAACCGCCTATTGACTCCGTAGAACCGGTGGTCCAACCCGTTGAGTCAACCGTTCAGTTGAGCAGGACAGCGTCGCTGGCTGGTTATGCGCCCAACAACATGGTCCTGTTGCTGGATGTTTCCTCTTCTATGAGTTCGCCCGATAAACTGCCCTTATTGAAGCAGTCGATCAAGTCGCTGCTAACCCTGCTGCGGCCCGAAGATCAGGTTTCCATTGTTGTTTATTCGGGTAAGGCACGGGTGGCCCTCAAGCCCACCTCTGGGACTAATAGTAGTGACATTAGCCGTGTCATTGACGAATTAAAATCGGATGGCGATACCGACGGAAATAAGGGCATCCAGCTGGCCTATAAAACGGCCAATAAAAACTATATCGAAGCGGGCAATAACCGGATTGTACTGGCAACAGATGGCGAATTCGACATCAGCGACGAGGTGCAGGCATCGGTGGCGAAAAACACGCAACGCGCCATTTTTCTAACCGTTTTCACTTTCGGAAAAGCGGAAGTCAATGGCCGAAATCTCCAAAAAATTGCCCGTTCCGGCCAAGGAAACTACATCCACATTACCCCCGCAAACGCTGCCCAGCAATTGATTCTGGAAGCACAGGCAACGAAGATACCCTAACGTAATGGGCCATCGGAATGTTGTGCTTCCCGGTTACTCCTTGACGTAACCATTTCACAAAACGTTTCATTGCCAACCCAGTACGGTTAATCGACCAAAACAGGCAACTCGGCTATAAATAATTGCTGAACGGTGTAAGCGTACCCACTTTTGTGTCATCAATTCACCCAGTCGGCACACTACAGCTTATAAACTACACCTCACCATGCGTCTTCTTCTCATCGGCCTGCTCATGGCCTGGTTCCTAAAACCAAGCTACGGAATCGTGAATTGTCCACCCGTTATCACCAACGGAAAACTACAGGGCATTCTGCCGGTAGTGAATCAGAAAGTAAGCTACTCGGAGGTAACCGACTGCGACGCTGTTTCGCAGGTCGATCTGTTCCGGCGCGTCCGGTTGTGGATTGCCCAATCCTGCTATTCACCCGGCGATACGTTCTCACTGAGCGACAAGGAAGCCGGGGATTTGGTCGGTCGGGTGTCGCAGGTTGTTACGCTGCCCCGTACGGAGACGTCAGCCGGTGGCATCTACACGTTTCGGTACAGCTTTATTATCGAATGTACTAACCGCAAATACCGGGCAACCATTACACAACTTGATGTGCTGGAGATTGGAACCAAAACAACCCCGATCGAAAGCTACTGCCAGAAAAACGAAGTGGAACTTCGCGCCATCTACACAGCCCTCGATGGGCACATCAACCACAGGTTGACATCACTTCAAGAATACGTAAAAAATTACAAAACGTTCTGACGATCAGCTGATCAGACAGCATCCTAATTAAACAACTTTACAATCATGGCAAACGAAAAAACGATCATCGACGAATGGGCGGTCAAAGACCTCGAAGACGGCTCCTCACTAAGTATTACAGTCGTGCATTGCACCGAACTAGGTAACCAGTCGCTACCCGGCATACAGGTAATGTACATGGGCAACATCATTAATTACGAGCCGCTGGCAGTAGAGCAACTGGCGTATCAGGCCAATAAAGCTGGCGTTGACGAGTACCTGCTGGATACTCAATCATGGATTGTACATGACGATCAATTCGTTAAAAACTATCTCGTGCTGGGCTCACCCCTGAAGGCTAAAGTAGCCGTGAAAACCCGTAGCTCTAAGGTAATAACCAAAGAATACGAACTCCCTTTTGACGTATGAAAACCATTGACGATCAGCACGTCAGACGTATAGGGATAGCAGTCAACGACTAACCGATTCTTACCTGAATGGGTGGCGAACGTTTTTTAAAGAACGTCAGGAAGGTTTTCAGATCAGACCGAAGGCCCACCCACTGGATTTGATTATGATTTAGTCATGCTCAACCAGGATGCGGACAGGCAACTGGCTTCGCTCAAATTGCTGAAGATCAAGCAGGTGAAAATTGACAGACAACAGGCTATCGTAACGTGTGTGCTGTCCGACCACCTACGAGTTCCGACTGGTGCGCGACACGAACCGATGGCTGATTAATGAAATCCTGAATCTAAGTTACGAGTAACAACAGGGCCGTAAACAGCTCAATTTAAGTCACTTAAACAATGTACTTTTTCTGGATCTTATGGGGTATCGACGCATTTGTTGCCCTTGTATGTATTTACTTCTTTGTTATCGGCCTGGGTGATGGCACCGTCTCGTCGTTCAACATTGCACTTTGGCTGGTCATTCTAAGCGGTCTGGCCGCTGTGTTATTGGGTGGTTATTGGCTGTTTTTGCATCAATATACCGTCATGGCCAAACTTCTACTTGCCATCCTGGCGGTACCCAGCCTACTCTATGGCCTGGTCATGGGCCTAGTGCTTCTCGGCGGTAATTCAAGCGGCTGGAAATGAGCAGGAATAAGCTTACTGCCTTACACCATCCGCCCTACTTACCCAAACAAGAATCAAGACAATGAGGCTTTCAGCGATACAGGAACAGGTAGATTCCCTTATTCGCTATCAGTACACGGGCCTATGGAAAAGAGGTTGATTCATTTCTGATAAAACTAAAGGTATGTTTTGTAATAGTATACTGCCTATCGGTTGGATAGAATGAAAATGAAGGCGATCTGAAGCATAGCCTCCCAACTTTCTATGCTTTTCTCCACATCCCGAAACAACCGACGACGAAATCTGACTATCAATGGCTACCAGACTGGGCGCTTCTTCTCGTTGCTGTCGCTTCCGTTCGCTCACCATCAGACTGTCCAACCGTTGCACCCAAACACCCTGCCGTTTGAATTGGCGGAAATAATAATAAACAGTCTGCCAAGGTGGTGATCCTTTAAGCCGGTTCAACTCCCGCCATTGTAGGCCCGTATAGTTCACCCATAGAATGGCATTGACGATGATACGGAGCGAATGCCAGCGTTGACGCTGGTTATCTACAATTTTCGCTATAACTTGCCCTTGAGAGTCTGTTAGTTCTTGAAACGATTCGTTCATGATATCTGGTAGCCTGAGAACTTCCAAGATAAGACAGACGCTCGTTTTTATCCTATCCAAAACATACTCTAAAAGCAGATAAACCTCTGTTGGTTAACGCAGTAGCTCAGTTTTCGCTATCGAAAATACGTATCCTAAAGTCGTAACAGCGTCCAGACAGTGCATCGATCTACCTCACGTTGAGCACCCTACCCGTATGTCCGAAGATATAGTTTCGCCTGATCGTAAGTACAAAGTAAGTTTTAGCAGTTACGAGGTTCGCATGAGCCACTGGATCGACCAGCCTTACCTTATCCGGGTGAGCGACGGCGTTTGTCTGTTTGCGATTGACGCCGATGGCTGGTCGGCCTGGGCGGTGCGCTGGCTGGATGATTCGACGGTCGAGTTATTGATGCGAAAGTACCCCGGTCAGATCGAGTGTACCATTGAACTGAATACCGACACAAATCAGGCTCAGGCCGTAAGCCAGACGGCTTCGGTTGCGGGTAGCTTTTCGGCAGTAAAAGAATGGGTGCTGGAATTAAATTAGCCTAGGTGTTTGACTGCGTTTTTCTGGTGTATTCAGTATCTGTATTTCCACATACGCACTCTACCTGCTTTGATCTGTTGTTCTGGTCCAATTTAAAGACAATTTCGTACCATTGATTTTTTGGGACGTTTGGACAATCAGCTGAAACTACGCGGCTTTTGGATTGAACCGGCCAAGATCGAACAGGCGCTTTGTCGGCACCCCACCATTGCCCAGGCTTTAGTGGTATCTGATGAACTAAGTTCGGCGACAAAACGCCTGGTGGAACGAGCGATAGAGCCTTAATAGCACAAGTGATACAGGAGGTTACTAGTCACAGCAACTTGATAACCCCAGTAACATGGACAGTCATCTATTCTCAGCCGTTCTCCACATACCTACTTAAAAGACATCTCAATTTTTGGCCAGATGTGGCGGCTACCCAAGACTGACGACCGGATAATAAGTGAATCAAGTCCATCGAGTACGTGCTCCCCTATATTTAGTCGACGGTATTACATTCCGTCTCCAATTTCCATGGCGCTTCGGCTATACATTTTCATCCTGTTCAGTAGCTTGACTACTCACCTCATCTGGGCACAATCAGTTAAGATGATCAAAGACGTTAATCCCGGAGCTGAGTGGGGTGCCCACTGGGATGCACGCCCCATACGTTTTGGTGACAACGTTTTCTTTATGGGTGATGACGGAGTACACGGCTTAGAGCTGTGGAAGTCTAACGGTACCGCCAAGCGTACCGTTATGGTGAAAGACATTAACCCTGGTAAGAATGGTAGTCGTCCAAAATTATTTATCGTAGCGGGTAATCAACTTTTTTTCGTTGCGAATGATGGGCTGCACGGCCAGGAACTATGGCGTACGGATGGCACCTCTGAGGGAACCCGCCTGGTCAAGGAACTGACACCGGGGGATAATGACGAAAGTAAAATTAACTTCGAGCATTACCACTCCGTCGGCTCAACGCTTGTCTTTGGCTTAATTCAAACTGATGGCATCTACTATTGGCGTTCTGATGGAACAACCGCTGGCACCCTTCCTTTGAAGGGCTTGAAAGTTGGTATCTGGCAAGATATGATAAATTACCGAGGGCTACTCTACTTCGCGGCTAACGACGGACTACATGGAACAGAACTTTGGCAGACGGATGGAACCGTTTCCGGAACAACGTTGACCCGTGAGCTTACCCCCGGTAAGCAAGGTACCGTGATGACCAATTTCACTTCCTTTCAAAATAAGTTTTACTTTTTTGCGGATACTACTTTTCAAACGAATTCATCCGATAAGTTTCATGGTGCTTCGCTTTGGCAGTCGGATGGAACAGCGACGGGCACCTTACAGGTAATCAATCCACAACCAGATGCGAAACAGACCTATTCACTACAGAATCTTACGGGTGCCGGTAATCGACTCTATTTTTATCTGACCAAAAATGGCAATACGACGATAACGGAATTGTGGCGCTCGGATGGTACAGCAGGTGGCACTTCATTAGTTAAACCAATCAAAGTGCAGGGCCTCTACCAACTCTCCCCCTTAGGAAGTACTGTATTCTTTACGGCGACTGACCCGGTGAATGGGATGCAGTTATGGAAATCAGACGGAACAGCGACCGGAACGGCTTTAGTTAAAGTAATTGCACCCGCTAAAGGGGGCATGGGGTTTAGTTTGGATTTAGGCGTTTTAAAATCAACTCTTTTTTTTACGGCGGATGATGGCGTGCACGGATTGGAGCTTTGGCAAACGGATGGAACAGCCGCTGGAACAAAATTGACTAAGGACATCGACCCAGGCAATCCCCCTACCATTACCCCTGCTTCTCAGCCAACTGACGGCGTGGTTAAGCTAACGCGACGTCCAATAAGCAAGAGTCCTTTCCGCGTTTTCTCAACAGACGGGTTGTATTTTATTGCCGATGACGGCGTGCATGGCCGCGAACTATGGTGGATCGCTTACGACTCGGTAAACTAATGAGTCGTTTTGGTGAACGTGATCATACAACTGCCTTGACTTGGCCCTGCTTCTATTGGCTAACACGTATGGCAGCTAACACGAGCGAGCCTACGATACCTAAAACCAAAGTCATGGTCGTGTTAACAGCGGCTAATGGTACACGGGATTCGGTTTCAGCACTCGTCAGTATGGTACCTCTGGATGCAGCTTTTACTCACACAACTCCACTAAATAAGACGTATTCATGTTATTCCCCTTTGATGTATTTAAACGAAAACAAACCGCCGGGAGCAACCCTGTCATGTCTTTATCCAGTTTCACCCCCTATTACTTGTATGGGTTTACCCAGAATCCTAACAATGTAGCCGATGACAAGCACCTCTTCGGTGAGCTCTACCAACTGGTTATTGGAGAGATAGGAGGCATTGCCATCAACAATTCGTTTCACCCCTATTTTATTATCAATTCCAAAGGAACAACCGTTTGGAATGCCGCCTACGTAAAGGTGTACGTCAACGATAACCAGGCGGAGGTATTCAATGCCATACAAACCAGCAAGGCGGTCTACACGGTTGATCTGTCGACCCTCTTTCCAGAAGTCAACGTCTGGCCAGATACCAGGTTAACCTATGAGGAAAATCCCCTTTTCAGTACTTATGCGCCTTTTGTCATTCCGTTTTTGGTCGATTCTCAAAACAAAGGCATCAGGTGGGATGCGGAGATTGCCAAAGAAGTTGCCGAAAACGGGCACGCGTCGGCGTATGTAGAACGCGTGACAAAGGCCCTGCGATTTTTCATGGCTGAACCTGCCTTTGTGATTGGCTTTGACGAATTTGATGAGAAAAATCCCTCAGGCCTGATCGACAATTTTATTAAGTGCAAGCGACTACTTTCTGGCCAATGAGTAGCGTTGATGCGGCCGTACGCCTTGGCTGAGTGGCAGACCTTGCCCGATCGCATCATCAAAACCGATAGCCCAGGGTCAGGCCAAAGCGGGGCGTAAAACCTTTCCGGCTCATCTGTTCCGGCAGGACTGCCTTGAGAGGGGGACTGCTGGTCGGTAGTTGATAATGAAGTCCCAAAAACAAATCGACCACCACACGCGGTGTGCTTGTCTGCACGCCCGCCATAGCGCCGGGCATCCAGACGTAAAGCTGCCGTGTACTCCTGACTAATGTACCGCTCGGGTCTCGAATAATAGTACCCTGATTGTCGAACTGGTAGTCGTCGAGCGTAAGCCCGGAATAGCGACCGTATACGCCTGCGTAAAAACCCGTGGGGGACAAAGGACGCCGACGGAAATAGTGCCGATATTCCAACGTAACCCGCTTATAGTGAAATAATCTCGGCAAGGGGTTGTTGGCGTTGTGATACTCATACGTTTCCGAACCGAAGCCCACACCACCCACCAGCGATGCACGTTTGGTCAACATCCGTTCATAAAACACAGATACGTCACCTACAACAAGACTCAGGGGGTTAATTTTAAGACTATTCTTTCGGGTAGCTGAGGAGTCTGCCGTTGACTGGGCGTAGGCCGTATACAGGCTGACGGTACTAAGGAGAACAAAAAGGGATATTTTCATTATCAAATTTGGGTGTCCGTTATGGCCTGTCACCAACAAACTGACATCTGCTATTTTTTTCTGCCGTTGCCTGTTCTGCCATTGCCAGCCTGACGGCCTCGTACCGGTTGACAATATTATCAGTTTTTGAGAGTGCGGCAAAATTAACCTTCTCATTGGTCCCAGGTTTCATCAGTGGTGTGTGCTAAACCAGTCCATACTGCGTAACGATGCGCGTTGAATTGGCAGGAATAGTTTGGGCTCTATTCATATCGAAAGATAATACAAATTGACACCAAGCAAACCAACGTTGGCAGGCAAACACGCACAGATCT
The DNA here is from genome assembly GCF_054776575.1 of Spirosoma humi. Taxonomy (NCBI): domain Bacteria; kingdom Pseudomonadati; phylum Bacteroidota; class Cytophagia; order Cytophagales; family Cytophagaceae; genus Spirosoma; species Spirosoma humi. The sequence goes on along the minus strand of NZ_BAAHBR010000003.1, from coordinate 345,822 downwards.
GTAACAGTCGTTTCTGCCTCTACTAATTCTCTTCAAACGCTCCAATTCAAGAAGAAGACGCCTGTTCAAAAACGGACCCAACAAGCAAGCAATCTGGTAGATAACTGCCCGGGTTTCTTTGGCTCCAGGCAACCTTGGCTGGTGTTTTGGCATTCCTTGGGTAAACCCTACTCAGTCGATGCTTCCAGCCCAACTTCACCAACCTTTCTGCTTATTCACGATGCGCTACTTTATGTGGGTGGTGTGCTTCCTTTTTTCTAGCTATGGAAACGCCCAGATCGCGAATCCGCAACAACTGCCCCAGCCCGTGTCGCAGGAGCCGAGCCAACTCGATTACCCATCCTATCACCGGGCCATCGTTGAGGCCGAGCGATTAGTGAGCCAGAAAGCGTATGAAACGGCGTTGGGCAGTTACCAGTACTCGTTCGCCACCTACCGCACAGGCTTTCTGAAGGATTACAAAATTGCGGCTCAACTGGCCTTCTATCTGGGAAAAACTAGTCAAGGGTTCAGCTTATTGCAGCAGGCAATAGCCCATGGCTGGGAACTAAAAGACATTAAAAAAATGAGCTTTTATGATAAAATCAGCGCGCAAACGGAGTGGAAGACGATCACCAATCAATACGCTACCAGCAGGGAAACGTATTTACAAGGAATACACCTGGATGTTAGAAAGGTTGTCCATCAACTGTTCAGAAAAGACCAACGAAAGGCCTTTAGAGCACTTTTCCTTTTTACCACGAAAGCGCGGGATCGATATGGGAAACGGGTATTTGCTCCGCACAGCGAAAGGCAAGTCCAGCAGCTCAACAAAATTATGGCCACCTATGGCTATCCGGGGGAAAAGTTGATTGGAAATAGTTATTGGGCATCGGTTATACTAAGCCATCATAATTCGATGTATGGCGACTACGTGAAAACGGATACGCTGTATCCGCAAATGCGGAGCAGGTTATTGCAAGCTGTTGACCTGGGGCAGATGTCGCCCAGGGAGTTCGCCCGAGTTGATGATTGGTATCAAGTGATCAAGAGTGAAGGGAACGACAACGGGTATGGCTACATCAGGCAGGTCGAGACGAAAAGCGAGCAGGAACAGGCCGATCAGCGGAGGGCGCAGGTAGGGATCAGCAGCCTAGAGGTAGTCAGAAAGCTGCTGGCTATTGAGCGAGAGACAGGCTTAACGTTTTACCTATCCAAAATGTAAAGGCTTGCACCTTTGTGTTTACTTCTTGAAAGCAGATTAAAAGTACAATACCCGGTCTGCTATGCGATATGGCCGGGCGTTGTCGAAACGTTTGCCTGCTCGCTAGAGAACCTCTGCGGGGCCGTTCAGAGCCTTATAAACTACGGCTAATTCACCTTACATGGCATACGTACTTATTCCTATAATGCGTCAGGGTAATTTATACAAAAGAAGACAACGCTTAACGGGCGTTGTCAGGTATTCGACACTGATCGTCTCATAAATCGCTCTTCAAATATCTGCTTATTGAATGGGGCCTTTCATGAAACGAAACATCCATGAGCAGATAGCCTAAGAATCGCGCGCTATTTGGACTGAGATAAGAGAGTATTAGGAAACTCCCTTATTTCTTAGTTTACAGCAACTAGTGAATATCGAACTTTTTTTACCGACTAGCCGTCAAAAGAGCATCATTCAGTAGACACTATTTTGCTTGAACCTTCAGCCACTAATCGATCAATTTGAAACCTTGATTCCTTTCAAGGAGAATGAAAAGCAGCTTCTTAGTGAACATGTTACCGAGCGTTCAATTCGACGGCGGCAAGCTATTTTGCAGGAAGGGTTTCACTGCAAACACTATACCTTCGTTGTTGAGGGGTGCTTTCGGATGTATGCCGTTGATCCCAAAGGGACGGAGCATAATATCCAATTTGCCGCTGAAAATGACTGGATTGCTGACATCGGCAGTTTTCATTCTGGTAAGCCAAGTAGCTTATTTATCGAGGCAGTAGAGCCTTCCATTATCCTGCAAATCGAACGGCAGAACCTCTATTTTCTCTATACCAATATAACCAAATTGAATCGAATCTTTAAGGTTATCATTGAAAACAAGTATGTAGAACTTCAAAATCGTGTGTTGCAAACCATCAGCTCAACCGCTCAACAAAACTATCTTACCTTTCTGGAACAGTACCCCAAATTGGCCGGGCGGCTTCCCAATAATCAAATCGCTTCCTATCTGGGTATTACCCCTGAGTTCCTGAGCAAAATCCGGAAGGACATCGCTTCATGATGTCGCAACCGGAACGCCGAGTGCCGGCCCAGCGGTCCGATCTTAAACTAGTTTAAGCCAATTTCTTACGATAGTTTATTGGAGTGCCCTGGCATTCCAACGGAACTTTGCATGGTCAATAAATAAAAAAACCATGTCAAATACGTCAAATTCAAAAGTCGCTGTGATCGGCTTAGGCAAAATTGGCCAAGTCGTGGCCACCAATCTAACCAAGGGCAATCGGTCAGTGATTCTGGCCGACCGTGAGTTATCAAAAGCAGAAAGCCTCGCTGAAAAACTAGGAAGCTTGGCACAGCCGAAGACAATCGAGGCCGCCCTTGAAGAAGCCGACATTATTGTTTTGGCCATTTGGTTTTCAGCCATCAAAGAGCTGTTGACTCAGTATGCTTCTCCGTTAGAGGGCAAAATTATTATCGATCCGTCCAACCCGATTACGCCGGATGAAAAGGGTGGTTTTGTTAAAGTCATTGGCGAATCCGAATCCGCTGGTCAACTCAATGTCTCATTTCTACCAAAAGGCGCTAAGCTGGCTAAAGCGTTCGGCACCCTGGGCGTGGCTTCACTGGCTAAGGCGTCAGGGCAGATGCCCGATCAAGCGGTTCTTTTCTACGCGACCGACGATCAGAGCATCAATGCTGCTGTTGAAGAACTTATTGTCGATGCTGGTTTTGCCCCCCTGCGTGTCGGTGCGCTCGATCAATCCATTCGCTTAGAAGTTTTCGGTGAGCTGCACGAATTTGGCGCATTAGGGAAAACGGTCACGTTAGCCGAGGCAAAAGGGAAAATTTAATTGGTCGTTCTTAGCAAACAGGGCGGCCAGGTTTAGACTGGCAACCAATCCGACCATCTATATAAGACGGGATTGTGGCGCAGTAAGTCTAGCCGTGTTCACCTACAAACGTCGGTTTGTGGGTAAACACGGCTTTTTAATGCATGTTGACAGCATCTCGCAAAACGCTCCAAAGCGAGATTATAGCTATAATTCGTGGACAATGCATTGAGGTGGTCCAATTTAGTGGACGACATACATCGTATATTTATCCGATTGACTGGGGTAGTTGAAGCCAGTAGTTTTGAATCAAACTTAAACCCGGGCTCAACCCTTGGCTCTTGTGAAGTATTTCCCACTCATTCTTGGTCTACTCTGTAGTATAGGAGCCCTCTATCAGCTTTATCGGGGGAGCTGGTTATTCCTGAATGGGCAATCGGTTGAGGGCCGGGTTGTTGGTAATGAACGGAGTTTGGGTAAATCGAGTGTCTATTATCCCATCGTGGAGTTTCAGACACCGGACGGTCAGACCTATAGGTGCAAAGGGCAATCTGGAACATCCCCGGCTGAATACGACGTCAATGATACCGTTACGGTTCATTTTGACCCTGCTAAGCCGACTAACACCATTATTGGCAATTTCTTTAGCGTGACCCTGGGAGCTCTTTTTTCCATGGGGCTGGGTGTTTTGTTCAGTTGGTTTGGCCTGAAGGTGCTAGGCTGGGGAAAGCCACAGACCTCTACCCGTGGAAATTAACTAAACCACCTTCATTAAGAAAGCGCACATGAACGGTTAGCTGTTCGTATCAAATTAGACTGGTTGATAAACACCGCTTGATAAGTAAACTTATTGGTAACTCGTTGAAACGACTACCTTCTCAAAACCTCATGCAGCCTCTAACCTATCCACCCCTGATGAAATCCGGCTTCTTTACGTTTGCTTTAATTTATCTAGGCTTACTCGCCAGTACGGTCTACGCCCAAACTCAGCCTGATCAATGGCATCACCTTGATCCAACCACCGATAAACTTACCGGCATCAGTACTCAGCAGGCCTATCAACTGCTCAGGAGTCTGCCCTACCAACCTACTCAACCAGTCATTGTGGCTGTCATCGATGGTGGTATTGACACCAACCACGAAGACCTGAAAGCCGTCTTGTGGCATAATCCTAAAGAAATCGCGGGCAATCGAAAAGATGACGATGGTAATGGCTATCCCGACGATGTATTCGGCTGGAACTTCATGGGTAGCCCTGATGGCCGCAACTACGTCCATGACCAGAAAGAAGAAACCCGTTTGTATGCCCGCTTAAAGCCTCTTTATGCCGGTAAAGCCAGAGAGAGCCTGCTTCCCAGTCAACAGGCTGATTATGACTTATGGATTCGAGTCAAGCCCTACTTCGAACGCAAACGAGCCGAAACCCTAATCAACTACCAGCAAGACTCGCTCTACTTAGCCGAGGATATGGCCAATATTCAAACGCTCAAAAAAGCATTCGGCGTGAGCCGGTTGGATTCAGCCTTATTGCATAGCCCACCCACCACCGACACGACCCTGCAGAAACTGGCGAAGCGGTATTATCGTGGAGTAAGCCAGATGAATCTGGTTACTACCGACAGTCTGCTAGCCCACTATAAACGCTACAATGCCGAACAGAAAGCGCGGGTTGATTATGCCTACAATCTGGAGGCCAACGAGCGGGCCCTGGTGGGCGATAAAGCCGGGGAGTTCACTCAACGCCATTACGGAAACGCCAACTTAACAAGCCCCCTGGATGGTCATGGCACCTTCCATGGCTCCCACGTGGCGGGTATCATCGCTGCTGACCGCACTAACAAACTGGGCGTGAACGGTATCGCCGACCATGTTCGCATTCTGTCAGTACGCTGTATTCCCGATGGCGACGAACGCGACAAAGACGTGGCCAATGCCATTCGCTACGCCGTGGACAATGGCGCTCAGATCATCAACATGAGTTTCGGGAAGTATTTCTCCCCCGAGAAAGCCCTGGTGGATGACGCCATGCGGTATGCGGAAAAGAAAGGGGTCTTGCTGGTTCATGCGGCTGGCAACGATCACCTGGACCTGGACTCGACGATGGAGTATCCTTCCCCGATGTACTTAAACAGGCAACCCATCGCCAACCTCATTACCGTGGGCGCCAGTGGTCGAACGAATGATAGCAGTTTAGTAGCTGGCTTTTCAAACTATAGTTCGAGGCTGGTCGATGTCTTTGCGCCGGGGTTTAACATCTGGTCCTGTGGCCCGGCCAATACCTATCGGCCGGCCAGTGGTACCAGCATGGCTAGTCCCGTGGTGGCGGGTATGGCAGCCGTTCTGAAAACCTACTTCCCAAGGCTTAGGGCAGCCGATTTGAAGCGTATCATCCTGCAGTCGGCGGTGGTGTACCATACGCCGGTGCTGAAACCAGGTACCAAGCAGAAGGTCGATTTTTCCAGCTTGTCAAAAACGGGAGCCATTGTCAATCTGTATGAAGCCGTCAAGCTGGCGCTGAGCGAGCAAGGCTCAAAAAACTAAGGGGATGCCGCGAGGAAGGCGACAAACCAGGTTTGACAACTGGATATGAACGTGCCCGTCACTGACTCCCGCGATATGGGTAGTGCGTTAAAAAAAGCGGATGGCGCTCCCCGCTACACGGAATAACCCCATGCGGCTTACGGCATCTGGAAAGAATGAAGACGTCTACCTTGCTGAATTGGTTTACATTACGTTTCACTTCGCTTGAGCGAAGTCACGAATTGTCGGCTTCTCCGCAAACCTATTCAGCATCGAGCGATCTTCTCAGGTTTTTATCGGCCTGGTTAACGGTGAAAAATAAAAGCAGGCCCAATACAGTCCCGGTAACGAGAATGGTTATCGATAGTTTCTTCATAATTTGGTCTTGGTTAGACTGTAGATTAATTCAACAATGGGTCACTTGTCACCAACATCCTGTTCTTAACGAAGCTGTTTACCGCGGGCCAGTAGTCAGCCCCGTAGCGGCCATCTCTGGAATAGCTTCGGGGCGTTGGCTTTAAGCCAGGTGGTTGGAGGAAGCGTACTTTTTATTAACAGAAACGGATGGAGTGTCTCGGATGTTTGCGTTGACGTAAGCTTTAAAGACCTTTCTCACTTTTCTTTTTCGTTCAAGGTTCGCTATCAGCTACTTAAAAAAAACTCAACTTATAATGGCAAAAAAACGCTCCTGAGTGAAATAAAGAGAAATCTTTAGTCCGACCATTTCTTAGTACGCCTATGAACACTTGGGCCACGAGGTTTCCAATAGATCTGTAAACCGATTCAGTCAATGTGAGAAAAAAAGTCAACCAGGAGGCAAATGTGCTCGGCTGTTTGGGTAAAGCTGGCGGGACACTGAAACAGAATGGTGGTAACCCTCAATACTCAGGAGCAGCCTCGTTTTTTTTAATGCTTAAGCTACAGCTTAATTGGAATCGTGACGGAAGCGGCTAACCTGGCACCTTTCAGATTCACTTGGCCGGACGCTGATTTGGCTAAGCTCAGTGCTGGTTTTTGCGATAAGAAATAGGCATTCTCGAAAGATAAATGTTCACTGCTGGCTCCTGAAAAAGTAGCCCGCACGTCGAAAAATGATTCAGCAAAGCTGGCATCGTTTAGCGTTGCGTTGCCAAAATCAACCGCATCGCGAAAATGGCAGTTGGTAAAACTGCTTCTACCCGTAAGCTGCGCATAATTAAAGTTGAGCAGGCCGTTGATTTGGCTTAGGGAAAAATCGACATTCTTTCTAAAATTAGTCAGGCTAAACTGGGCGTTGCTTCGATAGACCACCCCCTGAAAGTAGGCGACATCCGCCCAAACAGACTTCCAGAAGTTAACAGATCGTTCAAAAGTAGCGTTTTGAAAACGCGCTTCCTGAGCGAAAAGAACCTCATCGAAATAAGTCTCCGATTGACATTGAGCCCCTTCGAAAGAAGCCCGCCGATTGAACTGGCACTTGGAAAAACAGGCTACGCCTGCTACCGAAACGGACTGAAAATTGACCTCGTTATTAAATCGACAACTATCGAAGGTTAGGTTTTTCCGAAACGCGCAGAGTACGCTATGTCCATTGACCTGACTGAAACCCAGAACCTTACCGGCAAACACGCAATTTTTAAAGAAAATTGGCGACTCGACGGCCGTTTTATGGCTATCAACCGTTTCGGGATAAGCGGTTAGCGAGGTGAAATCGACATCGCCTTCGATCGTTACGTTCTCGTAGAAGACGGGCGCTTGCTGGCTGATTTTTTCCAGAATCTCGGCGGCCCGTACCGTCGGGTGGGTGGTAGCCGTTGCTGTGCAGGCCATACAGCCCGCCCACAGCAACAGCCCCGGCAACAGTTTACTGAGCAGCATGGATCGATGAGGTTGTCTTTTGACGTTGGTACTCCTGAACTTTTTGCGCAAATGCGCCACTTTTCTTTTGTTGACGGATAAAGTGTGAAATTTCCTGAGTCGAATAAGCATTCTGATGCTCGGCATTGATAGCCGAATTAAACGGACGACGTAGTTTATCAGAGCTCTTGATAGTCAGCAGATTTTTGAACGAAAATGCCCCTTTCGCCTGGTCTTGCCCCACATAACCCTGACGGGCGGCATAGCCATTGCGAAATTTAATGGGTCGTTCGGTTGTGTAGAAGTAGTTATCCTCTTCGTCTCCTTCATCAAACGTGTTGTCACCATCGACGATCAAGACCAAATAGTAGGACCCGTTCAGCGTAGCGGGCATACGGTAGTTAATTTCCGCCCCCTCTTCACTGTTGCCAAAAAGCACATTGGAGAGGTCATCCTTGGCCGGGATAGAGACATTCAGTTCACAGTTCCCATTCATACAGTTTGTCTGATTGGCTGGCAGATTCCGGGTCGTGTACGTATGCTGAAATAAAACGCCGTAATCATTGGCATTGCGAGCATTATAGTAGATGTAATAGGCTGTCCAGGGCGTTCCAGGGTTGGCCTCTTTGCTCCCGTCATTGTAAATGTTGAAATTAAGTGTTCGATCAACCGCAGCACCCGTTTGGGAGTACATTGAATAATCTTCATTGACCCAAGCAACTAAATTGACACCACCGGTGCCTGGTTGTGGCGTGGGATCGTCCGTTGGTTTTTCCGCACTTTCGCTCATCACCATCAGAAATTTTTCGCCATTACCAGCATCCCCGGCGAAGGTGTTAACCAGAAAGTTGTAATCGATCCAGATAAAGCCCCTACTCCCCCAGCTAGCCCCCCAGGAATTCACGACTTTGAAGGCTCCGCCAGGGCCTTTTGTATCATCGTAGCCCACAATGGTTAAGGCGTGTCCTGCATGTTGGCCAACCTGCTTGTAGGTTGTATTGGACGAGAGAACGTTATCGCTATTCCAGGTCATGAAATTATCAGACAAAATCGCTCCCAGCAATACGGGTATCTTGCTAGCCAGTTGCTGCTTGATGCTGAAAACGCTTGCTTCGATGGTCCGGTACGTTTTGATTTTGTGTTTAGCGGCATCCGTTTCCCAACCGGCCGATGCCGACGATTTCCGGCAGTCACCCAGGTCCGTATACGGGGCGGTGCTCAAAGTAGCTACCCCCCGTTGCTGCATCATATCCAAAGCGGCCATAAAGGAAGTACCGCCACAGTTCGACCCTTTCTGATTGTCGGGTAGGGAGGTAAACAGATCACGGGGACTAATCTGGTATTGTGGATTCGACAATTGCGAAGCAGAATAGCCTTTTGAAATTCCTTCGATGGTTGTCTTGGTGTAATAGCCTGCGGCCCAGGCAACGCAGGTGCCGTAGCTTCCCTGATTGCCGATAGGCGGCAGGTAGGCGCTCAAATCAATGGACGTGGGTAGACTGTTGGCGGCCAGTAAGCCGAACGTTGTGGCAACCGGCACTTCGCTGATGTCTTCGCTGCTTGCCCAGCCCAGGGCACGTCCGGTGCTGTTGGCGGGGGGTTGCTCGGGCGTTGGTACGGCTTCTTCTTCCGTCTTACAAGAGGCTAATAGTATGGTAACCGTACAGACGGCTAACAGAATTTTGGGGGAGAACATGGTGATCGGTTGCTTGTGATTAAAAAAGAGTCGTTGTGAACAATGTCATTCGTGTACTGCGCAATGCAGGTGGACCACTCCGTTTTTTTAAGTAAAGAGAACGTTGTGACCACACAAACGTAGCCCGCCCCCGTTGGCGGCTAAACGTGAATTGAGTCGAATTGAGCAGGTTGCAGGTTGAGTTGCAATGACGACCTGTTGAATTGTCGGTGTTCCCGGCGAGTCTATCTTACACTTTCCGGGCAAAATCAGCCGAGTCCAATGCCTGACAGAACACAGGCTTATTGGCGATGGCCGTTTTCTTAAACCGAATTGCAACGTGATTACCTGCCTTTAGCTTCACCTGGGTTTTGCCAATCCCTGTCAGCAAACCACCCCGACTGGTTTAGCGACTCCACTTATATATGCCCTTGGCGAGCGGGCATTGACGGGCCAGGCAGTCCGGTTGTGTATTCCCTCAATTCAGGATCGATAATGCTCAATTCGACCCGTATCCGATTGGCTCGGCTGGCTTGTGTGCGCAATTTTGACCCGTCAAGAACAAAATGACCTCTGCCAACACAAGGCCATCAACTGGAAACCTCTATCAGCTTTTAACTAATTTATTTACCACAATGCGTATCAATCACTACTCTGTCCACACCCTTCTTTCCCGCACGCTGCGGTACACAACGGCCCTGTTTGCCATTGGGCTCGTCGCCTGCTCATCGCCCGGCAGCACACCCACGCCTGGCAACACGCCCACAACTGGCAACAACTACGTTAAAGTGACCCTCAATGGACAAACTAAAACATACACCAACGTTAGGCTGGACAACGAGTCCGTTGTCGGTTCGCTCAGGCTCTGGAGCGTGGAAGTCAACATCAGCGAGGATGAACATTTATCCCTTTCGTTATGGGGAACGGGAGTTGGTAGCTATCCCTACAAGCCAGCCATTGACGCCTTCAACCAAGTGAGTCAGATCGAATACAAAACCAAAAATGGAGTCCTGAACAACTATGCCGCACTGGTTTGTCCCGATATGTCAGGCTACTATGCGCCTAAGGGCACTATCGATGTAACGCAGTATACCGATGGTAAAGTCGCCAAAGGCACGTTCAGTGGAGCGCTGATGAGCAATCAGGACGCCGACAATTGCAACAAGCAGGGCACCCCGTTCAGTGGCGAATTCTCCATCAGTCAATAAATCCTAATGCACGAACAATCACCTCTTTTTTAATCATGACTAGTCTTTTATTCCCTGTTCGCCGGTCAACAGTGTTGCGTTACCTATTCCTCCTGGGTATCACGTCAAGTATCAGCCTGGCCTGTACCAAATCTGCTGAAACCGTTGATCCCGACAAGCAATCGCCACCGCCCAGTGGCGTAGGGGGCAAATGGAACTACGGCACGTTCTCCCCCAGCAGTTTCTGGGGAACGAACGGCACCTACAACGGCAGTGCCTATGAACAGGCCATGGCGTTTAATTTTGGCGCCAACGGAACCTACGAGATGTACGTGCTGAACTCAACCACCTACTACAGCTGCCGCACGACATCGTACACCTACTTCAAGGGAAAAGCCAAATTTAATGAAGCCGACCAGTCGATTACCCTGACCACCAACGAGGGCTCCCAACGGGGCGAATACAGCTGCACGCCGGGCAAAGACTTCAAGCGGGCTGCCAACGATGAGGAATTACAGCGCGCCACACGGACACTCCATTATGAGAAAACGACGGACAGTAAGGGTAAACCGGCCTTGCGGCTTTACTTCGGCAACGACGACCAGAAAGGAGTTGTTCTGGAGGCTGGTAACTGGTAAGCCTGTTAGCCACGACCATGATTTATTCAAACAAGAAAAATTTTCAGCTTTTTCTGACTACGACAAGTTGTTATCTGGCTTACACGCTACTACCAATAGCGTGTAAGCCAGATAACAGGGAGCCGCACTCCCTGTTGACAGACTCGGTTCAGATTAGTGGAATCACGTACCCAACCCAGCGTATTGGTAAGCAGCGCTGGACAACGATCCATCCGTTCGCTACACACTACGTTTTGTCAGCGATCAGTAAGCAACAGCAGCCATTCACCTCTACTCGATCATTCCTCAATTCATGTTTATTTCTATCATACGTAAGACCGGTTACGCACTGGGTTTATTGAGTCTGGCACTCGCCTGTAAGCCGGGAACAGAGCCGACAGCTTCCAGCGAGCCAGTTAAACCGGGCGTACCTACCGCCGTCGGCAAACCGCTGAGCGCGCAGCTGAGCAAAACGATTGGGCCGGCGGGTGGTACGCTAAGCAGTGCCGACGGTACCATGAGGCTGCGCGTTCCCCCTGGCGCGCTAAGCAAAGAAACGCTGATTACTGCTCAGCCCGTCGAAAACACGGCATTTGGCGGGGCAGGCGTGGGCTACGAGTTCGGGCCCCACGGCACACAGTTTGCCAAGCCCGTTACCCTTAGCTGGACCTATAAGGATGCCGACCTGCGGGGTTCATCGCCCGAAGCACTGGGCATTGCCTACCAGGATGACAAAGGTATCTGGCAGGGGCGGAACAATCTCGTCGTTATAGCCAATCAACACCGGGTGGTGGCTCCCCTTTATCACTTTAGCCGGTATTCATTTTACGAGAATTTCTGGATGGAGCCGACAGAGAAAACGCTGGCCCCTAATGAAACAGTTGAGTTGAAGGTATTCTATCAGGAGAACCACGCCCTTTGGGAAGGAACTGGTGCAGATTTGCCAGATACCCTCAAAACCCTTAACGAAATGCTAACACCCTTGACTAATACGGTAGAACTCCTCAAAGAGGATCAGGTAAAAAACTGGCAGATTAACGGGCAGACCATCGTGAACAAGCCCGATTCACCGATTGGCACGATGGGTCGTAATGAGGGAAAATCCGTGTACTACAGAGCCCCAGCCAAAGCGCCGGAAAAGAATCCGATAGCGGTAAGCGTAGAAATCGTTTTGAAGGGAAAAAGGAAATTGCTGCTTCTCAGCAATCTGACCATTGAATCACCTAACGAGCTTTTCATCGGTGGAAGCAAACAGCCCGAAGCTTATGCTGCCGCCGACATCACACAAGGTTACCTGGCGGTCAGTGTAACCGGCAAACTTTATGATGGTACTAAGCAGGCAGGCGTCTCCATTCAACTAATTGGTATAAATGGTCCGGGTAGCTATAATCTTAACAAAGAAAACGAAGGAAAACTAACCGTGAATGGTACTGATAAAGCGTTGACCGACTACTTCTGGACGTACACACCTTTCATGAGCAAACCCGTTTACGGCCCTGGCAACATCACCATCACCGAATATGACGCCAAGAATCAGGTAGTCGCGGGCTCTTTTTCGGCCACACTACACCATTACAACGCGTCGACTAAAGTCTATAAATCACTGGCCGTAAAAGGGCAATTCAGGACCGGCGGGTAAAGGGATTCTCCTCGCGTCTGTTCCGCCTGGCAATTTGGTCTAAGCCTTGAACAAGTAAACAACTACCTGATTCGTGAAAGAAGGAGACGACCGGTGGGTACGCATCATTGGTATAGGCCTGCTGTGGTTGCGCGATATGTACACCAACAAGGTGTTTATCAACGAACCTAGCTGGTTTACGCTCAAGCACGCACTGGAATTGCTGATGCTGACCTTCCTGACCTGGGAGGCAACTCGCTGGGTGCTGCGTAGTTTTCAGCGTCGCTACCCGCAGCTTTCACAGACGAAGATGCGGATTAAGCGAGCCCTGCCCTTCTGCTGGCTGGTTTGCCTGTCTGTCGACTGGATCGATATGGGGCTGGTAAACCTTTTCGATTACCATAGTCAATACCCATTGAAATCATTTTTGAACGCCATACCGGGTGCCCTCCTGTTCTGTGGTCTCATTATAGGCATTCAGGAAGCCGTTTTCTATTTCCACCGCCTGGTAAAGTCGGAGCGGGAAGCGGAGGCTCTGAAAAAGGAAAATCTGCAAACGCAACTCGACAGTTTGAAGCAGCAGGTAAACCCACATTTTCTGTTCAACAGCCTGAACACGTTGTCGTACCTGATCGGTGACGACACGGAGCGAGCCGAAGAATTTCTCGACGAGTTGTGTAAAGTGTACCGATACCTGCTGCGGGCTAATGAACACGAACTGATCGATCTGCACACGGAATTACAGTTTATCCGGTCGTATTACCACCTTCTAAAAACCAGGTATAGTGAAAGTCTCCAGCTGGTTATCAATGTTGATCCCATTTATGAGCCGTATTGGCTACCCTCATTGACAATTCAACTACTGCTCGAAAACGCTGTGAAACATAACATAGTCGACAAAGCGCAACCCTTGCTGGTAACCATCTCCACTGGGCCAGACGGACTGCTGACGGTACAAAATAATCTACAGCCAAAGTTGCAGCCGTTGCCTTCCACGCAGGTAGGTCTGCGGAACATTATGACCAAATTTCAACTACTTGGCCAGGGTGAGGTCGTTATCGCTAAAACAGCCGACCACTTTACGGTTTCGTTTCCGCTCATTACGGTCGATGGCCTCTCCAACCACGCCACACCCGCCAAAACAACAATCAGCGAATGAACTTACTTCTAGTTGAAGATGAAGAGATGGCCGCTAAAAAACTGACCAAAACGCTGCGGCACATTGCGCCTGAAGCGAACGTGGTTGCCGTCACCAGCAGCATCCGGGAAACCGTCGAATGGCTTCGCCACTACGGCTCAGGCCATTTCACATCGCCCGATCTGATTCTGATGGATATCGAACTGGCCGATGGGCAAAGCTTTCAGATTTTTGAACAGATCACGGTGAAGCCGCCGGTTATCTTTACTACGTCCTACGATGAATACGCCATCCAGGCGTTCAGGGTAAACAGCATCGACTACCTGCTAAAGCCTGTCCAGAAAGATGAACTGAGAACGGCGCTCAACAAATTTACTCATCAGCGAGCAGAGACCCGGTCAGCGCCTGTCGATTCAGCAAAGACGGTGCGGCAACTGGTGTATGATTTGCAGAAGCAAGTACAGCCAAACGAATATCGGAATCAATTCCTGGTGCAGTATGACAACCGGCTGATAGCGGTTGAAACACATCAGATTGCTTACTTTTTTGCCGAAGACAACCTAAATCAGCTTCAGGGAACCGATGGAACGAAAATGATTATCAATTACAGTCTCGATGAGCTGGAAACGATGCTCGACCCCGCCTATTTTTTCCGTGTAAATACCTCGTTTATCGTATCCATCCGGTGTGTCGATCAGGTACATACTTATTTAGGTAACCACCAGACTCTGCGCCTAACACCAGCGATCAACAAAGACATCATTATCAGCCGGGAAAGGGTAATGCTCTTTAAAGAGTGGCTCGGTAAATAAACCGCCAACGGTACGAAGGACTTTTCGATTGCCTCTAGTTTTTACAATTCATACGCTCTTTTCTACAGTTCATGGCCGGAGTTGAACGGCCTGTATCCTTCTGGCATAAGTTAAACCGGCGAATGGAGTAACTTCGTTGCTATGTTTCAGCGACCTGTTACTCGATTGCGTCTATGATCCGTTTGCTCCCGTTTCGGCTGCCTCGTCCGCTCTTTACCCGCCCCGAACTGTGGTATCATTTAGTATGGTTGCCCGTTGTGTATCCGGTGGCCGGTGGAGTTCTGTTCGGCGAACGGTATTTCAGGCATCTCGACGTATTTGTTGTTGGTACGCTGACCATGTTTGCGCTCCATGTCGTGAACTTGCTGGTGCTAACAGTACTCGTTAAAGGGATCATTGCCCATTTTGCGGACGGTCAGCAGGTGCAACGACGTAACCTGACAACCCTAGCCGTGGGTACGCTGCTCTCGGCCCTAATGTCGGTAGGTTCCGTGTGGATCTGTAGCCAAGTGCCATTGCTGCAAACCTCTTTCTCAGCTGAGGTAATGCTTTACGTCGCCGGCATAGGGGCTATCAGTGCGTTGTTGATGGGCTATGTGCTGATCGTAACGGATACCTACGCACGCTGGCAGAAGAACCAGATCGAAAAGGAACAACTCCGGGAGATGGCCATGCAGCAACAACTGGATGCTTTGAAAGGACAGATCAATCCCCATTTCCTGTTTAATTCGCTTACATCGGTCTCCTCATTGATTGCCGATGAACCCCGGCAAGCCGAAGCGTTTGTCGACGAAATGGCGAAAGTGTACCGGTACATGTTGCAGGCGCATACCCGAATCTGGGTACCGTTGAGTTTGGAAATCCAGTTTGCCCGGTCGTATGCCCAGCTATTGATGGTGCGTTATCGCCAGGCGCTGGTCATCCAAATCGATGTTCCCACGGGTGACGAACAATATGGCTTACCTCCACTGACCTTTCGCAATCTGCTCGACCATATTTTGCACCATCAAATTGTTCAGATCAATAAGCCCCTTTGCATCAGAGTGTGGGCAGTGGGTAACCAGCAACTGCTGATCCAGTACAATCGCCAACCTCGTGCATTGCTGGTAGAAACGAAAAGCGCGGGATTCAATGATGTGATAAATCTGTACAAACTGATCGGTGCCCTCCCACCCCACTGGGAAACGGAAAATGGCGATGATCGGATTTGTCTGCCATTAATTCCCGCTTCGCTCAGCGCCAAAACAGCCGTTGACACGGACTAATTTCACCCACCCGGCTTCCTGGCTGAACATACACATCACTTGATTCGACATGGTATTGCCCAACATTTTTTCTGAGCGTATGCACTGGTACCGATCCACGAAACAACTTAAGCAACAGGTGCCACTGGTGCTGCCGTGGTATATACCAGTGGTCACGTATCTGCTGCTGGGGCCAGCTTATGTTAGCCATTGGTCTACGCTCGCGGGCGCTACGTTGATCAACTTCGGTATCGGCTTAGCCGGCCAGTTTTTGCTCGACGTAGTGACGAAACGTATAATTGACCGTTACTTCGATCTACGCCAGACCGGACTCCGCGTGTCCCTGCTGATGCTTAGCTACATGGTCATCACAACCGCATTTATCGTTGCTACCATGTGGGGGTACGAACACGGGCACTGGTTCGGATATGAGTATCAGCCGGGTACTGCCACGCGTATCCTGCTGTTCAATGTAGTGGTCAACCTGATTTCGGTGGGCGTATTCGAGAGTAGCTACTCAATGCGCATGTGGCGCACCAGTGTGGTTGAAAAAGAGCAGCTAAAAAAGATAAACCTGCAAAGTCAATACGAAAGCCTGAAAAATCAGGTCAATCCGCACTTCCTGTTTAACACGCTCAATTCGTTGTCGTCGCTGATTGCCGACGAGCCTGAGCGAGCCGAGGAGTTCGTGGACGAAATGGCGAAGGTGTACCGCTACCTGTTACAAACCAACCGCCAAACTGACGACACGGGTGAATTGACGACACTGGCTACCGAAATGGCTTTTATTCAGTCGTATTTCCACCTTCTTAAAACGCGCTATGGTTCAGGAATCCAACTTGATGTAACCATCGACGAGGCTGATCTGACGAGTCTGCTGCCTCCACTCACGCTGCAAATGCTGGTTGAAAACGCCGTGAAGCACAACGTTATTCACGCAAACAAACCGCTGATCATTGAAATTAAGTCGGCTCCCACTGGCCGGTTATTGGTTCAGAATAACCTGCAGCGAAAAACCACCCGGGTGCTCAGCAACCAGGTGGGACTAAATAATATCATAGCGAAATACCGGTTGCTGGCTCAGCAGCGTCCCGGCCTTGTTCCCGCCACAACCGACATTACAGTAGCCGAAACCGATTTTTATTTTACCGTGAGTCTCTCCCTTATAAATCCCAATCCCTCATGAACGTACTGATTGTCGAAGACGAAGAATTAGCTGTTCGCAAACTTCGTAAGTTGATTGCCAGCACAGAACCTACCCTAAACATACAAGGGGTTACTGGTAGCATTGAGGAGTCGGTAAGCTGGTTGCAGCAGCATCCGAGTCCAGATTTAATTTTCATGGACATTGAACTGGCCGACGGGCAGAGTTTCGAGATTTTTGAGCAGGTGACTATCCGCAGCTGGGTTATTTTCACAACGTCCTACGATGAGTATGCGCTTCAGGCCTTTCGGGTCAACAGCATTGATTACCTGCTGAAGCCGATTCAAAAAGAAGACCTGCAACGCAGTCTAAAAAAACTCCGCGACCTGACGGCTCAGGGACCTATCCAGGCACCTGACGCACCCACGCCTGGTCTGAATATCGAGAAACTCCTGCGCAAGTTACAGGGAGTAGGCAACTTGGCCAAAGATTACCGCAAGCGCTTTTTGGTTAAACAAGGGCAAAAACTATTGTCGGTCGAAACGGGGGATATTCTTTATTTCTACACCGACGAACGATTCAGCTTTTTCAAGACTCGTTCGGGGCAAAAATTCCTGGTCGATTATACGCTCGACGAACTGGCTGATTCACTCGACCCGGCTCAGTTTTTTCGGCCCAATCGGGGACTCATTATTACGCACCAAGCCGTGGAGCAAATTCAACCTTACTTTGGGAACCGCCTTTCCCTTACGCTTAAACCGGCTTTCGATAAAGAGGCCCTTGTTAGCCGGGAGAAAGTAAGCGAGTTCAAAGACTGGATGGGTAGGTAAGGCAATTGGCCTTGCCAGGTAGAGCTATCTGACAGGAGCAGGAACAAGTAACAGAGAATTGGTCAAACGGGGTTTTATTTGCCTGAGCTGCCGACGAGAAACGGATAGTTTCCTGTTCCTGGAGAGCTGGACAAACGGGGCGTTCATTTTGCTAAGCTGATAAGCCTCGATATAATCCGGGTTGACCAGCGTTCCTTTGTGAATACGCAGGAAAGATGGCAGTCGCTCCGAAAGGCGTTTGAGGGTGATGGCCACCAACATAGGTCGCTGATTTCGAAGGTGAACCAGTGAATAATTGCTCATCGCTTCGAGGTACTCGATTGACGCCACTGAGACGGGGCGCTTAATGGTAAAGTCGGGTAAGAGTAGAGTTTCCATCGATTGGTTAATATAAAAGTTAGCGTAAAATAGACCCGGAACCACCTGGTCTTAACACTGATTGCTTTAAAGCGTCATGAACGTTGGTTGAAACGTATCAACGGCTTATGAACGGTGAACTGTTCTTCTTACACTGGACCGAACAAGTACTTACCGGATCATAACCGATAAGATTACTTACTAGACCAGGAAGGGCAGGTGGCGCAGGTTACCCGCTGAAGGCTGTCGACAAAGCGACAGCCCCCACCGGACCTGGTACGATCAATAGGTCATCGGCTCTGAAGCTAGCATTCCATTTTCGGGACCGATGGTTTTTCAAATAGCCAGAAACTGTTCCTAGTAACACTTCCTGACGAGTCTAGCCGCTGTTAAGAGAAATGGTTAACCGCCACATAAGTTAACGGCGCGGTTTTGGAACAGTAGCGGACACCTTTTGCGCCGTAACGACCGGTTTTGGCTTGTAGATGGCCCCCGTCGCAAAATCAATGGCAGCACCCGGCCAGAACAGCAATACATCGGCAATGAGCGCACCGATCCGTATTTCACGTTGCGGCTCACCTAATAAAGGTTTTCGCTTTTGATGCTCGGTTACGCGGCCGCCGAAGACTGTTGCGCAACTGCTTAATGACCCCGACAGAGTGATGGTGGCTAAAGCTAAGAGAATAAATTTTTTAGGCGTTTTCATACGATTTAATTGACTGATTGATAGTTATTTAAAAACAGAGTAAGTTCATTTCTGCCAGCGGTAGGACATTGCTAATCGCTCCAGCGATACAAAGGTGGGCAGCCGCGTCAGGCGGATGAAGCGGGCAATGTATGAGTTGATGCAAAAGCGCATTCAACTGATAAGATGGGCTATCAAATTGAAACAGATCTGTCTGGCAGGCTACGCGATTGTCTTCTCTGCGCCATCGCTCGATTTAGTCGCTGGCAACTTCCAGTGCCAGGAACCAGTGAGCGTTTAAGCACTCATCGGCCTGGGCGGCCCTGTGCCCCTGGCGTTTTTTTGATGATACCTTGACGCATCCATTTATGCGGACCCAGCTCAACAACCAACTGCTTTAGGTGCTGGTCTTCTTTGCCTTAGGCCGGCAGATCCAAGTTGTTGCAGCCATCGACGGTTGGAAACCCGTAGTCCATTATAGTGCTATCGGCTTGGCAAAGCGCTAAGCTGATAGCACTGTCCACCCAGTTGCGCTTCGGTGAATTTTGTCTTTCTCAGGAAGTCTCTTAGGCTATTAAATTATCGAAAGAATCGCGGCATTGGCCGTCTGACCGAATTCACTACTAAGATTGGGCCAGTCTACTGGGAGAAGGTCTGGCTCGGGTTTATCTTCCATGACGGCCCAATACCAAAAACTCAAGCAGCCCACTCCCAAGATTAGTGAAGAGAAGGCCTGATTTAGCGCTCGTTTACGGTTGAGTATGCCAACACCCGACTGTATCGTTTCAATGGAATTGAACAGGTAATCGAAGTAAAAACCAGAGAGAGATTAATGACGAGTAAGTTCGTTAGGAATAATCAATTCTTTGATCTTATCCGACAAGAAGTGGCCATAAGGTGGCTCTGTATTGGACAGGATAATTACGGTATAGCCACTATGGCGATACATGTTCAACTCCGTGCACACACCAATGTAGCCACCGCTGTGGCCTGTGACCACTTCCGCCCCTAACGCCTGATATTCCTGACCCAGTCCCCAGTCTGGTGTATGCTCGGTTAAGAACCGCTCCAAAGTCGATTTTTTTAACAGTTTTCCCTTTTGGATCGCCTGTGCTAACGTATACATATCCGGGCTGGTAGAGAGGCCGCCCCCAGCTCCGCTGTCAATAAGTGTGTGGTGCATGCCCGCAGGTAAGAGGATGTTCTTTGTGACAAAGTCAGCAAAGCTGGAGCCGGTTACTTTTTCAATGAGCAGCCCTAATAATAAAAAACCCGTATTGCTATACCGAAAGGCAGTGCCTGGTCGAAAATGCGGTTTATCCTTTTCGATGGCAGGCAAAAAGTCGGCTTGGGTAATGACTTTGCCCGTTTGTGGCTGATAAGCCGGGTCGTCAAAAAAATCACCCATGCCGCTGGTATGGGTAAGCAGTTGCCGGATCGTGATGGGATGGAGTGCCTTGTTTTTTAATTCAGGCATAAATTTTCCGACACTGTCGTTGAGGGATAGTTTTCCTGAGTCGACCAGTTGCAATATGCTGATCGAGGTAAACAGCTTACCTAAAGAAGCCAGATTGAATTGTTGGCCCTCCGTATTAGGACTTCCCTGCGGATTGTTGCCGAATGATTTTGAATATATGATCTGGTTGTTATGCGCAATGAGGACATTTCCGGCAAATACATTTTTGGCTAGCAACTTAGTGATGTAGCTGTCGATACCGGTCAGAATCTGCGTTTGTGTAAGCTTGGCAGAACCAAGTCCCTCATTTGAAAGGCGGACCGGCCACATGTGGTGTTCTCTGAAATGGTTCGTACTATCCGTGAGGACAACTAGTTTCCACCAGGAATCATAGGTATTTGCCTTAAGCAACA
Organism: Spirosoma humi; assembly: GCF_054776575.1. NCBI lineage: Bacteria > Pseudomonadati > Bacteroidota > Cytophagia > Cytophagales > Cytophagaceae > Spirosoma > Spirosoma humi. The sequence goes on along the minus strand of NZ_BAAHBR010000003.1, from coordinate 325,266 downwards.
ATTCGGTTTGAACGGGTGATAATCTTGTTGATTGTTTGAGTTGCACCGGCCCTATCTGGGCAAACTCCCGTTGCATTCGGCGACTGTTTGCTGTAATTTGAGCCTGATCAGTGGTTATACTCGCAAAATAGGTTTTAAAATTAATGGAATCCCCGGTGTTGTACACGGCCACCAACTGATCCGTAAACAGCGTGACAGGCGTCAGTGTGGGGGTTTGTGCGGCAACTGTAGCGCCTAAAAGAAGGAATAGTATGGTTTGGCGAAACATAGTCTGAATGGTTTTAGTGAAGGGCGAAGGTGAGGTATTTGCCCTCCGGGTAAAATGTAGCTATGCACCAGATGCGTTTAAATAGCGCTGATCTGGCCAAATAGGCTGTTGAATTGTAAGGCTATCCGAGGAGTTACAATCTGGCTACCAGCCAGATTCTGCTGCGTACGCTTCATAACTTGAGCACACAAAAAAGCCAGACGGCATACCGTCTGGCCAAACACCCAAACCTAATGTGATCGACAAACACCAGGTTACCGTGCCGTCATAATTCCCTGAAATCAGTCGAAGCCACACCCATTCAGACGAAGGGTTGTGTGGTAGTTCGCCTATTAACTGCGTGAGATTTCACTAAATACAAATGAGCTGTGAAGCTTTTACTACAGCTTTTAGCAGCGACATTGTTGTCCGCCCTGGATCACATCTTTATGCTATCGGTTACTGTTGCACACCGCGTTGTGAAGACTGTATCTTTGAGAAAGCAATATCAAATCTGCATGTATGCTATTTCGGCAATGGTTGCTGTGGTTTATTGTCCCGCTTCTGATGAATCCTACAGTGGTAACGGGGCAACCATCGGATGTGTCTTTTCAGCATTTCTCCACACAGAACGGCTTATCGAACGATCAGGTGACGGCGATCCTGAAAGACCGACGCGGGTTTATGTGGTTTGGTACCGTTAATGGGCTGAATCGCTTCGATGGGGTGAAATTTACGGTTTATAAACGGAATGAACGACCCGATGGACTACCTGGAAACTACATCGTATCAGACGGATTAGCTGAAGACCGCGACGGATTTATCTGGGTCTCGACTCATCGGGGCCTTTGTCGGTACGACCCCAAATCCGACCGATTTCTTCCAATAGCATTGCCCCAGCAGCAGGACCAGTTAGCCGATAATGACTTTGTTTCACCCGTACACTTCGATCAGGCCGGGATTGGGTGGTTTGCGTCGGTTGATCATATCTATCGCCTGGATCCACGAACCAGGCAACTTGCTGCCTTTCCCGTTCCCGCAGTTCACCCTGGTACCTATCCCATTCCCCTTCCTGATCGACAGGGACACATTTGGGTATGGCAATGGGGGGCTGTTTACCGGCTTGACCTGACAACTCGCCAATACACCCATTTTCTGGGGTCTGACCCTGCCCATCCGAACGAGCACAGACAAGTTGAACGATTAACCGAGCAAAACGGGCGTGTATATACGCTTTTGACGCAGGGCGAAGTCTGTCTGTATGATTCGACTACTGACCGTTTCAATAAACAGTTCAACCATTCTGAAGTCAGTACAGATCTGGTAGAAGATCGACTACCGGATGGTCAACCGTTACTCTGGCTGGGAGGCTACAACCGCATCATGGCTTACGTACCCGCCACGAAACGGTTTACGGAATTCACGCACGTAGCCGACGATCCGTTAAGCTACCCAGGCGGCTCTGTTGGCGTGATGTGGGCAGATCGGCAGACGGGTATTGTCTGGATAGGTACGTCGGAAGGTATCGCGAAAATTGATCCCGTAGCCTTGAAATTTAGTCGAAAATGGTTGCCGAATCTGTCAACTGGACCACCTGAGCCAGTTGAGATTGTGCGTCAGGATACCCGAAACGATAGCTTGTACTGGGTGCTTGGCCATCAAATGCTTTATCAATGGGATCGTCAGTCCGGCTTGATAAGGGCAGTTTTAACAAAGCCCAACATGGCCAATCGCCGATTTTACAGCATGCTTCAGGATCGGCAGGGGCGGTTGTGGATTGGTATGCAGGGCGGAATCGCTGTATATAATCCGGGAACTGAGCAGTGGCAAACGCATACCGATCTGGGCGGTAAAGACAACCCGACTCAACTTACGATACCAGCCCTTTGTCAGGGTGCTGACGGACGGATCTGGATTGGTACTACCGCCAGTGGTCTGTTTTGGTATGATACCACTACCAATCAATTTCATCGGTGGCTGTCGCCGGGAACAGATCAATTACCGATGGGCATTGGGCTATTGCAACCAGACCCATCTGGAAGGATATGGGCGAATACCCGATCGGGTCTTTTTCGACTGAATCCGATAACGGGTCAAACGAAACGAATAGCGTTGCGAGGTTTTGAAAAAAATGTTCAGCCCTCCGACCAGATCCATAGCACTTTTTTGGTCGATAAACAGGGAAAGCTTTGGGTGTCTGGAATTGATTTTCTGGTCCAGGCCGATACAAATGGACAAATTCAGCAGACCTATACCCTACCCAACGGCCTACGGGCCGATCATGTATTTGGTATTACCGAAGACAAACAAGGGCACCTTTGGCTGGCCACCGACGAACAACTGCATGAGCTGAATCCCAAAACAAGGCAATTTCGGTACTATAATGAATCGAACGGTTTATTTTCCAATACGCAGTTTAAAACGATCAGTATAGACCGGCAAGGGGCGTTGATCACCGGATTTTTCGGCGCGTTTGCTTATTGGAAACCCGAAAATCTTCGACTGAATCGTGTGCCGCCCCCGGTGGTGATCACCCATATCCGGGTCAATAATCAGCCACGGTCAATAACGTCCGCAATTCGGTTAGAACCGGATGAAACAACCCTGGCAATTGATTTTGCGGCCCTCAGTTTCAGTCAGCCTGAAAAAAACCGCTACGCCTACCAACTCGTTGATTTTGACACAGACTGGATCGTAACCAACGAGCGCACCGCAACCTACACGAACCTTGAACCCGGGAATTATACGTTTCGGGTAAAGGCCGCCAATAATGATGGCGTCTGGAATGAAACCGGAGTTACTCTGCCCATTCGAGTGGTACCACCTTACTGGAAAACCGTTTGGTTTCGATTGCTCGCAGTATTTGTAATCCTTGGCATTCTGTATTCCATCTATCGCAATCGTGAACAGCAACGTCAGCACGTTGAACGTATCCGGGATCGAATCGCGACGGATTTGCACGATGACATGGGCTCTACGCTCAGTAGTATTCGTATTTTCAGTGATGTAGTGCAACAGCAGATTGCGCCCACAACGCCCGAAGCCATCCCTGTTCTTCAACGAATCAGCACTAGTGCCACGGCTTTATCCGAATCGATGCAGGACATTATCTGGACTATTCAGACAACGCATGACCGGCTGGAAGACGTAGTCAGCCGTATGCGCGAATTTGGCCTGAAAATGGCCGAAGCAAAAGGCATTATGTTTCGAATGGATGTGTCCGATCAGTTTGAGAAAACCCGGCTGAATGTTGAACAGCGACGGAATCTGTACCTTATTTTTAAAGAAAGTATGAACAACGCGGTGAAGTACGCTGAACCCTCACGGATTGAGGTTAGCCTGACGATCAACACCGGAAAACAGCTACGCCTGACTATAAAGGACGACGGCAGAGGATTCGATCCAGCCACCGTTCAGACCGGAAATGGATTGCCTAACCTCCAAAAACGGGCTTTTGAAATAGGCGGTAGCTTAACGCTGACGTCTAAACCGGGAGCCGGCACCTCGATAGAATTACTGACAAAATTATGATTGACGTTATCAAACTAGTCTATTACGAAGACAATCGCGATCTCCGCGAAGGCATCTCTTTTTTACTTCAGGCCACACCAGGTCTTACATTACTCGGCGCGTTTGCCAACTGCCGAAACCTGACGGATGAGATGCGATCCCTGCAACCGGATGTTGTTTTAATGGATATTGATTTACCCGGAATTACAGGCATTGAAGCCGTTCCCATCGTAAAAGCGACATCGCCCCAAACGCAGGTGCTGATGCTAACGGTATTCGACAATGAAGAGAAGATTTTCCAGGCGATTCGCAACGGAGCCAGCGGGTATCTGCTGAAACACACGCCACCTTCGGAAATCGTCGCTGCCATTTTTGATGTTCACCAGGGCGGTTCACCCATGACGGCCAATGTGGCCCGGCAAGTACTTCGTTTCTTCCAACAGCAAAACGCCCTCCCGACCGAAGCTCCTTCCAACAACATAGCCACACCTACATCGCGGCCGACTACTGAGGACTATAAGCTGTCGACACGGGAGCTGGATATCGTGAAGGGATTGGTGGCTGGTTACAGTTATAAACTCATTGCCGATGAGCTTCACATCAGCATCGATACTGTCCGGTCACACATCCGTCACATCTACGACAAATTGCAGGTAAACTCCAAGACCGAAGCGATCCTGAAAGCCATGCGGGAAGGGCTAGTGTGACTGGCTTTTAGCCCCTAAATCCCCTGAAGGGGACTTAGGGGTTTTTCGGCACTACACCCCCAGAAAAATCACATCATTCGGGCTTTGATAGGGACGTCATTCACATGTTTGTGCGATTGATGGGCGTTCGGTAGACAGCCAACTTTGTAGCCACTAATGAATGCTACAAAATGAAGTGTCAACCTCTCTCCAAAAACCGTATGGCCAGTTTCTTTACTTCCTCCGGTGTAGATCCGTTCCTGATTGGCCTAATCTATCTGCTCAGCGTTAGCCTGATTGCTTCCGCCACCTATGCACAACAACTAAGCCGAACCCGAGTTACCGGTTCAGTTCGTGTTGCGACCGGCAAACCGGTTGAATTTGCCACTATTCTATTAATCAAGGCGGGCGCATCGACACCCACCAGTAGTCAGTCAGCTTCGTCAACACAGTTGGTTAAGGGAGCAGTTACCGACAGTAACGGGCAGTATATGCTTGATCATATCGCACCGGGAAGCTATCAGGTAGCCGCCCAACTAGTGGGTTATCAAAAAACGACTTCTGCTCCCTTTACCGTTGTGGTCGATGAATTCGAAGCTACGGTGCCCCCCATTACAATGGCCCAGTCGGAACAAACACTGAGCGAAGTAACGGTAGCTGCCAAGAAGCCGTTTATCGAACAACTACCCGACAAAACGGTGATCAACGTAGAGAACAGTATCATTTCAGCGGGAGGTACAGCGCTGGAAGTACTGGAAAAAGCGCCCGGTGTCTTTGTCGATAACCAGAACGACCGCATTACCCTCAAGGGCCGCGAGGGTACGCTGGTGATGATCGACGGAAAGCCAACTTATCTATCGACGCAGGAAGTGGTAAATCTGTTACGAAACACACCATCCAACGGAATTGAAAGCATCGAGCTTGTGACCAACCCATCGGCCCGCTATGACGCGGCCGGTAATGCGGGGATCATCAATATTCGCCTGAAACGAGGGAGCCGTAAAGATGGAACCAACGGTAGTGCAACGGCAGGGACTGGCTATGGCCGATTTCCGAAAGCATCGGCTGGATTCACGCTAAATCGCCGAACGGGCGGCTGGAATTTGTTCAGCAACTATAATTTTGATTACCGGGAGACCTACGGTTCCGTGGATGCCCTACGCAAATTTGGCTCCGGCGATTCACTAACTACCGTCAATAATCTTGGTTATCGTCCTAGCAGTGCGCAAAATCACACGTTTAAAATTGGCGCTGACTATGCGCTGAACAAACGGACTACCGTTGGCCTGATGGTGAATGGACTATTCAGTAACAGCCAGACGATGATTGACAACCGGAATCTCGTTTATAATTCGAGCGGTCAGCTAGAACAAACGCTTACCATGATTAATACCTCCACCCGACGTACGCAACGAATGGCTGTCAATGCAAATGCAAAACACACCTTCAATTCCCCAGGCCGCGAATTAACAGCTGACCTGGACTACTCCCGCGTGAACATTCAGCCGCAGGACAACATGCGGACACGGTATCTGGGTGCCGGTGGCGAAGAAACGCAGCCCGAACTCGTGCAACGAAATCTGCCCCCCTCAACGGTTACGATCCGGGCCGCCAAAGCCGATTATGTGCATCCACTCCGCAGTGGTGGCCGACTGGAACTGGGGGGTAAAATCTCTTACGTGACCTCCGATAACGACGTTCGCTTCGAGACATTAACCGAAAATGGCTACACCCCCGATCCGCAGCGCACCAATCATTTTTTATACGACGAAACCATCACGGCAGGTTATCTGAATGCAAATCGGGATTGGGGCAACTGGTCGGTGCAGGCTGGATTGCGGGCGGAGAACACGCGCTCGCTGGGCAATTCGGTAACGCTAAGCAGAGTCCTCGATCGCAATTATCTGAATCTGTTTCCGAGTGCTTTTGTGACGTATAAGATGACCGAAGATCATCAATGGCGTGCTTCTTTCAGCCGACGTATCGACCGACCTAACTACCAGGATTTGAACCCGTTTGTGTATGTCATGGACCCGTATACGTATTATCAGGGAAACCCATTTCTGCGGCCGCAATACACGAACGCCTTTCAGGTAGGCTACACGTATAAACATGAAACAACCGTCAGTCTGAGCTACAACCATACTACCGATGTCATAACGGGCGTGAATGAACAACAGGAGCGAATTATGCGGGTGACAACCGTAAACCTGGCCGCGCTCGATAACATCAACCTGAGTGTCAGTCTACCCCTGAAACCCACCAAATGGTGGACACTCCAGCCGAGTGCCAATGTATTCTGGAATGCCTACAATGCGGAATTCGCCGGGCAGCGACTCGATTATCGGCAACTATCGGCCAATGTAACGCTAAATCAGAGTTTTATCCTGCCTCATGGCCTAACGGCTGAGCTGTCTGGATTTTACAACTCACCTTTAGTCTATGGCACGATGCACATGCGCGGAATGGGCCAATTGAGTGTGGGGGTTCAAAAAAGTTTGTGGAACAAAGCAGCTACTCTCCGATTGAATGTCAGTGACGTATTACACACACTCCGGTCGGGTGGCACCATGAATTTTGCGACGACAAACCTAAGCTTTGTCAATCAGCGGGAAAGCCGCGTGGCCCGACTAACATTCACTTACAATTTTGGCAATCGAACCATGAAAACCACTCGCCAGCGTCGGTCAGGGGTTGAAGAGGAACAGAATCGTATTGGTGGCGGCAACAATTAAGTCCAACTGTGGGCATGGTGGTTGACACTACCCAGCATAAACTGACCAATGAATTAATACCCCCAACTCGCTGTGAAACAAAACCCCGCTTTACTCACAGCATTTATACACCGATCATCCCATCTTAAAGTTCTGTTTCTTGACCTATAGCATTTCCACCAGTTGAATATTATTCCCGCAGGTATCATTGAAAACCGCTAGTTTAACGGTTCCCATGGCTGTCGGTTTTACACTAAATTCAACCCCAAGATGAACCAGACGATCATATTCGCGTTGGACATCGTCTACGTTGAATTGCGTGTATGGAATCCCCGCATCGAACAAGGCCTTTTGATACGTTTTGGCGGGCTCAAAGTTTTCAACGGATGGCTCTAATAAAATCTCCACTCCGTCCTGGTCTTCTTTAGCCACCAGGGTTAACCACCGATTCTTTTCGCTTAGCGGAATGTCATGTTTTTTGATGAAACCCAATGTTTGGGTATAGAAGTTTAGTGCTTTAGTCTGGTCTTGAACTGGGATGCTGACCACTTTAACTTTCATATATACGTGAATTTGATTAGCCTTCGCAACTTCTCAAATCAGTCTCTAACGCACGTTGCGAAAGTTGCTCTTTTTTGAAATTCAATGGGGGATTGACCAATTCGTTGTTTAAAAAGAGTGCTGAAGGAACTAGGCGTGCCGAATCCTACTCTATAGCAAGTGTCGGTCACCGTCATCCCTTTTCTTAAACAGTCCTTTGCTTCCTCAATTCGTTTACCAATCAAATATTGCGTTGGTGTTAGTCCATAATATCGCTTAAAGAGTCGGAGCAGATGAAACTTAGATGTGAAACAGTTATGAGACAGTTTGCCTAACGTCAATTCGTTGTCGAAATTATTATTGATAAAATTCCGGAGCGCGATTACGGTTTGAAGTTGTTTCTGATTAGAGTAGCAGATACGTCTAATTCGGTTTATTTCGGTTTGGTAGAAGGTCATGCGGTTAGTTTGCGGGCCGTAGCCACCCACATTAGGTTATTTGTTTTTCTTAGAAAGATAACTCAAAACCGAGTTCCGTATGCTATTAACTGGACGCGGTGGTGCCGATCAGCCGCTACTGGCCACTTGATAAGTGATTAACAGCTAATCATCCCATAAGACCCTGATTCAATTTGAACGATAAAACGACGGTAATGAATTTGGGTCGTTAACCGGTTATCACCCGCGATTATGTCTCATTTTAAATCAAAAGGCTATCAATAAGTACATTATAATATAATTATTAACAAACAGTTTACTATACTTACCATTTAGTACATAGCCTTTAACAACAAGGCTGTACGCTGCTATACTTTTATCTACTGTCCATCTATATGCCGAATACACCCTTACCCAACCAAAATCCGCTTCGCGAGAAATTGACAGAATACTTAGATCAGCATTCTGTCACTAAAGGCGGAAAGCATTACAAAGGATCATACCTATTCAATCCAGTAGGGTATCACTTCATTGACCTGTACCGCCATGAGAACGAAGAGACGGCCACAGTCATCGTAATAAACGAGCGGGAGCACAATTATAAGGTCAAAGCCAAATACAGTACAGGCAGAAAATACGAAGCTGAGTTCACTACGATTCAGGAAGTAATTGACTTTATCGACAACTTTTCGTGGAAAGACGTGCTTTTAGGTAAATCAACTACGATTGGTGAATGATGATTGGTGAGCGTACGTCACCTCCCAACGCATTAGCCACTAGTCAATAAGCCTATTAAAACAACAGACTCCAGCTTGTTGCAGGCTGGAGTCTGTTGTTTAGTTTACGTGTATCCCCGCTTTTCGGAATTAGTGCTAATCACCAAAAAATGACAGTGAATTTCCTTAAACGAATTCATTGTCCAGTAACTAAAGAAACCCCTATGTTCGGGGCATACAGGTCTGCATCGCTCCTCGGTTAGGCCGCGACCATCTCCAGTGCCGGCCGGCTCCAGTGGCGCGACCCCACCAGGGCCACGAACTGATCGATGGCTTGCTCTTGCCTGCTACCATTGTTTTCCGAAACCACACCCATCTCATTCAGTGCGGCTCCGGCGGGCAGTGCTTTGGTCAGCAAGTCTACCGCTTCACCCAACACGCCAATGGCTTTACCATGTTTGTAAGTCTGGGCTAAAAAGACGCTGGCGTCGCCCTTGGCGGTCAATGTACTCGCTCCTGCTCCCCCCGGCACGAATACCGCATCGAACAGGGCCGGACTGGTATTGGCCAATGTTTTGGTGATCTCCAGTGACTCACCAAGCATCCCTAAACTAGAACCGACCAGTTCACTCGTGGCCCCCGCCTTTTTAAGGGCTTTTTTGAGGGCAATGATTTGATCAACGGCCATGTCATTGGCGACCAGAATGGCTACCTTCCGGCCTTTGGGACCGCCCGGCTGGCCTTCCATACTTAATGCTTTGGACATTTGAAGTCCGCCCGACGCGGTGGTTTCTGACAAGGCGTCGGCCAGTTTCTGAGCGCCCGCAACGGAGTCGGCCGAACCCCGTGCCAGACCATTCTCTTCGGGTTCGCCCAGGGCAGCGGCTACCTGCTCGGCCAGCATGCCATTGATCTGTTGCAGATGCTTGAGCATGCGCTGACGAACAGAGCGGGTTTCTACTTTACTCAGTTCGAACTGAAGGGCTTTAACAATGTGCTCTTTCTCGGCACCGCTCATACTGTTCCAGAACAATTTAGCCTGCCCGTAATGATCGTCAAACGTTCGGCTACGCACCCGTACTTTGGGTCCACTCACGGATTCAGGATAAGTCTTATAGCCGCCCTGACTGGGAGTTACCTCCTCGGGAGAGTGGCCATCCAGCGAGGCTGGTGCGTAGGACACCCGTCCTTTATCGATGGTGTACCGCATCTGGGCATCGCGCTGGTTGTTGGACACTGTAGCAACCGGGCGATTGATCGGTAACTCGGTAAAGTTGGGGCTGCCCAGTCGGCTCAACTGCGTATCCAGATAGGAGAAGTTACGACCCTGCAACAAGGGATCGTTACTGAAGCTGATCCCCGGTACTACATTCGTGGTATTGAAAGCAACCTGCTCGGTCTCGGCAAAGTAGTTGTCGGGGTTACGATTAAGCGTCATCTTACCCACCCGACGAACCGGCAGCAGCTCTTCGGGCCACAGTTTGGTGGCATCCAGGATGTCGAAATCGTATTTTTGTTCGTCTTCTTCGGCCAGCGTCTGAATACCCAACTCCCATTCCAGAAAATTACCTTCTTTAATAGAGTCAGACATGTCACGACGGTGGAAATCGGGATCTTTCCCCGCAATCTGTTGGGCTTCGTCCCAGACCAGGGAGTGAACACCCAGGACGGGTTTCCAGTGGAACTTGACAAACGTCGATTTACCCTGTGCATTGATCAGGCGGAAGGTGTGCACTCCGAAACCCTCCATCGTGCCAAAGCTGCGGGGAATTGAACGGTCGCTCATAATCCACATAACCATGTGCATGGATTCGGGCGTGAGAGAAATAAAGTCCCAGAATGTATCGTGGGCCGTAGCCGCCTGCGGAATTTCGCGGTCGGGCTCGGGTTTGGCCGCGTGGATCAGATCGGGAAACTTAATGGCATCCTGAATAAAGAACACCGGAATATTGTTACCCACAATGTCCCAGTTACCCTCGGGGGTATACAGCTTGACGGCAAATCCACGAACGTCGCGGGCGGTGTCAGCCGACCCGCGCGAACCGGCCACGGTCGAGAAACGCACAAAAACGGGGGTCAGCAATGAGGTATCCGTCAATACTTTTGCCGTCGTCAGCTCTTCCAGTGATTCGTAGAGCTGGAATTGACCGTGAGCGGCTGCACCCCGGGCATGGACAATGCGCTCGGGAATGCGTTCATGGTCGAAGTGCTGCAATTTCTCCCGCAGCAGAAAGTCTTCCAGCAAGGTGGGTCCGCGTTCCCCGGCGCGCAACGAGTTCTGGTCATCGGCAATGGGTTGGCCCACGTTCGAGGTTAGGGGTGAACGGTTGTCGTTGAGCAGCGGCTTATTGACGGGTACTGTATGAGCAGAATCTGTTGATCCTTTCTGGTCCGATGACCGGTCGGCTAAAGTACTGCCGTGATCGTCTGCCTTAGTGGAGAGAGGATACTTGGCGTCTTTTGGCTGTTGTTGCATAACCGTTGAGTTTTTGTTTTATTAGTTAGTTCAATAAGGTTATTTATAGCCATATTGTTTAGCCACTCACTCCGTCAAGTGTTCATCTGTCTATGCAACAATGAAGCTTGTTTTCCATTGTAAGCTTTGTTTCTTTACGTAGCTGTCACTTTTTGAAAGGGGGCAGCCGTTGGTGGTCAACGGTATAGGCCATCTTTTGCCAACAAAGGCATGGATTGGGATCAGTCCAAGCAGCATTGGGCTGTGTTTACGCTTATACTTATCTCAATAGGTTCTTGAGAGCAGCTCTCATGGTGTTTTTCGACTAACGTTCAAGCGTCGGCAAGCGGTACCGATAAATTTCTCATCCAGTCATTCCAGGCCATCCAAATACAGCATCTTACTGAAAAGAGCGACGGGCATATACCCTATTTAAAAGGGAGCTGTAAAACTCACCGATGAACCAGATTATAGTTTCGGTATAAAAAAACCACGATTGAGAAGCAAATCGACTCAATTCAGTAGTCGATCGATTTAGAAGTCAGATCGTTGCGCTGAGCTTTGCCCTGTCAACTCAAACACCGATTCAATGGCAGTCAGGTATTTACTCCTGTTCTTTCTACTCTCCAAGGCGACGATAAACTGTGGTCAGACGCTAACGCCAGCCCAGTTACAGGCCGATTTTACCCGCTTCCAAACGGCCCTGAATGAGGCCCATCCGGCTCCGTACCGCTATTCTTCGAAAGCCCATTTCGACTCACTCTTGGCCGCCGTAGCTACCCAGTTGAACCATCCCATGACACACCATGAGTTTTACTTAACAATGACGCCTTTACTAGTGGCTCTGCGCGATGGCCACATCAAATGGCTGATGCCGGACCAGGATGAACATTACCCCTTTTTTACCAACAACCTGTTTCCTTTAAAACTGTATTTTCTAGACAAGAAGGCTTGGATTATAGATCACTACGGAGCCAACCCGGCACCAGCCGGGGCTGAAGTGCTAACCATCAATGATCAGTCCATTGAGACTATTATTGGCAAACTCCTACCTAACCTATCTTTCGCGGATGGATACACGATAGGTAGCAAATATGAAGACCTCAATCACTTCTTTTCTGGTTATTACGCTACCTATATTGGCGCACCTGCCGTCCATCAGATTACCTATAAGATTGGCGACTCTACACGGACCGTTCAGTTACCCGCTCAGCCATTGGCTGCGATCAGGGCCTACAACGACGCCCATAAACTAGATACACAACTACCTTACTACATCACCTTTGAGGACAATAACCACACGGCTACGGTAACTATTAAACGGTTCTGGACGGAAAAGAACGAGCAGAAATTTAAATTATTCTTAGCCGAAGCATTTCGTCAGATTGACCAAAAGCATATTCAGCATCTCATTCTGGACCTCCGTAACAACGAAGGAGGGGAAGAAAACTACGGTGTCTGGTTATATAAGTATCTGGCCCGGCAACCATTCCGTTACTACGACCACATCAGCGTTCGGCAAAAAAAAGCCTATTCATTTCCGGCTTGGACGCCTAAACTTTACCGAATGCTCCGCTGGCTCGTGGTCCGGAAGCGAGGGGATGGGTACGTTTTCACGAAGCAATCGGGTTTGAAAATGCACAAACCTCAACGCAATGCCTTCGCCGGAAAGTTGTATGTACTGATTAACGGCGGCAGTTTTTCCGTTACAACCGAATTGGCCGCCCGGATTCACGCCGATGGGCGCGGCACATTTATCGGGCAGGAAACAGGCGGGGCATTCGAGGGAAATAACAGCGGCATTTTTGCCATTACGCAACTGCCAAATTCGAAGATTGACCTGGGAATTCCCCTGTTTGGCTTCTACATGGCTGATTTACCCCACAAGATAGAAAAAGGGCAGGGCATTCGACCCGATTATCTGGTAACGCCGACAATTGATGATGTGCTCACCGGTAACGATCGGGCGATGCAATGCGTACAGCGTCTAATTCAACACGGTGACTCAGTTACGCCCCATAGAGCGTCTACGAATAATTGATTAACCAACTACAGCGAATGCCATGAAAACTATGCTTTCGACAGCAGTACTGTCGCTGGGGAGCGCTTTGACCTTTGCGCAGATTTCCCCTTCCCTATCCAACAGGGGTAGTGAACTACAAATCGGGTACAGCCGTCAGACGTTTAAGATGCGCGATCTTGGCGCTTCGCCCATGCTGTATGTGGCTAATCTAGACGGTGTTCACGTGAGCTATACCAGGCTGACACAGCAAAATCAGTGGCAAGCCCGTGTGCAGGTCGGCTTGGGCGACCTTATTCCCCCCGGCTTAGGGATTCGTTCGGTAAAGTTTGCTCAGGAACAAGCGCAGCCGCTCTGGTTAGTACCAACGTTGTACCGTGGCCAACTCGAACTGAATTACCGACGACGCATCGGGCATACGGGTAATCGCACGAGTTGGCTGGGTGTTGGCCTTCATGAACTCATTGGCTATGCGGACGGGTTGGCCCTCAATACCTGGGCATTCAACAGTGCCGCCCTGCGCTTGACTTATCAAAAGCGCTTGCTGATTGGCAAACGCCATACGCTAATCATCGATGCAGCTTTGCCCATGCTTGGGGCTCTTAGCCGGATGCCCTACAGCAACGTCGTTTCCGAACCCAATCGTACCGAGATCAGGTCTTTTTTCAGAGGTACCCGGTTGACGACGCTAAATCGATACATCAACCCGGAAGTGGAGGTAAATTACCATTTTGCTTTTAGCCGCCACGTAGGCTTCGGTATCGGCTACCGCTACAATTATCTCTACTATACTAATCCGCAGTTAATTCGAACGGCTGACCATAGTTTTCAAGCTTCCATAGTCTACAAATGTCAACCTCCTATTCAGTAAACGTATGAAAACTCGACTCACTAAACCGCTTGGCTTCAGTCTGCTTTTCGCCCTGCTGACGGCCTGCAACGACCTGACACTCGGTCCTGAACCAGTTAATACGCCCAACGCTAATTTTGACCGGCTCTGGCAGGAATTTGATCAATTGTATGGGCAATTTGACTCAAAAAATATTGATTGGAGCGCGCTTTATCAGAAATACTGTCCGCTAATTAAGCCGACCACAACGGACGATCAATTGTTTGATGTAATCGCGCAGATGCTAGGCGAATTAAACGACGGACACGTCTGGCTGCTCAAACCCAGTCCTAATTACCGCCGATACGACAGCGGCCCCACGTATACCGGCGAAGACTTTAGCGCCGAGGTCACAAGAAAGTATGTACAAAACAGTCAAATGCTTGGTACCGCAGAAGGTGTCAACCTAGTATATGGCAAACTGGCAGATAAGGTAGGTTACGTATACATCGTTAATCTCGGCGAGAGTCCCTCATTTTACGAAAAGGCCCTGGATGAAATCTTATCGGCCCTAGCCGATACGAAGGGGCTCATTGTGGACGTGCGCAATTGTGAGGGCGGGCTTGACCGATCAAGTCAATATGTAGCGAACCGGTTTGCGCAGCAGCGGAAATTGTTCATGACCACCCGTTTTCGTAGTGACCCTAAGCACAGCAATTTTACCGCCCCAATCGACTGGTACGTTGAACCTGCGGACCAGGTTCGCTACGCCAAACCTGTCGTTTTATTGACCAACCGATTGACCCAGAGCGCAGGCGAAACCTTTACGTTAGCAATGAACCAAAGTCCCACCGTCACTCAAATGGGCGATACCACCTACGGCATTTTCTCGGATAATCCTAAACGGGAATTACCCAATGGTTGGCTTTACGCGGTGCCATCGGGCGATTTTCGGGCGGCCAATGGGCAGCGTTATGAAGGTATAGGTATAGCGCCTAAGATTCGGGGCGTAAATACGAAAGAGGATCTAACCGCTGGCCACGATAAGGTACTCTAAACAGCAATGAGACAGTTTTAACGGCGACAAGTAACGGTAGCCTTGCTTGGGTTGTTTTGTCGACGTTTGGGATCGTCTCCAAGTTGAGCGGTGGACGATTAATTTGCACCTTTACTAGCTGATGGAAAACCTGAGAGACAAGTGGTTACGGATACTTGCCATTGTAGTAGTGACGGTGATAGCAAACTTTGTTTTCTATCAGTCCGACAGCGATGCACAGCGTATGGGTTGGTTAAACGGGCTACTCATTGGTCTTGTTGAATGGACGATCCTGCTGGAGATTAACCGACAAGGCATTCGGGTGGCGCGTTACTATTATCCCCGGCTGGCGCAGACCAAGCAACGGCTTGCCCTGGAATTGAGTTGGTTCGTCTGCGCCACCGTGTCTAAACAAATTGGCATTACCTACCTCTACGATATAACGCATTTTTGGGGTTATCCGCTGCCGGGCGGCACCTATTGGGTGACGACACTGGTGTCGTTTTTATTTACGTTACCCGTAGCTGCCATCTATGAAGGACGCTATCTATACCGACAATGGTGGGCTACCTACCATGAGGCCGAACGACTAAAGAAAGAACAGTTGCAAACGCAGTTGGATAGTTTGAAACAGCAGGTTAATCCGCATTTTCTGTTCAATAGCCTGAGCACACTCTCGTCGCTGGTTCAGGAGAACCCTAAGCAGGCCGAACGGTTTATTGAGGAACTGGCTTCCGTGTACCGCTACCTGCTGCAAACCAATGACCAGCCGTTAACAAGCTTAGCACAAGAACTGGAATTCATCCGGGCTTATTTTCACCTGTTACAAATGCGGTTCGGCAGCAGTATCACTTTAGACATTGACGTTGCCCAGCGGTATGCCGAGTGCCTGCTCCCCCCTCTTACGTTGCAATTGCTGGTCGAGAACGCCGTTAAGCATAACACGGCAATGCCTCACCGGCCACTGCAAATTCGTATTTACACCGACGATGCCATAAATCTGTTCGTGCTTAACAATCTGCAAAGAAAGGTCGTAACCATACCGTCCAACCAAACAGGGCTACAAAATATTGTTAGTAAATACCGACTACTGAAACAGGCCGACGTGGTTATTCGGCAAACGGAAACGACCTTCCAAGTCACAATTCCACTCATTGAAACGAAGCGCCATGACTATTTTACTGATTGAGGACGAAGAGGCAACCGCTCGCAAACTGCAACGGCTACTGGTCGAGGTAGAACCCTCGGCTAAGGTGGTAGGGCAATTAAGTAGCGTTGAGGAGTCGGTGGCGTGGTTGAAAGCTCAACCCACCCCCGACCTGATATTACTGGATATCGAGCTAGCGGATGGGCAAAGCTTCGAAATTTTCAATCAAGTGGTCGTAACTAGCCCGGTTATCTTTACGACGGCTTACGACGAGTACGCCATTCGGGCGTTCCGGGTCAATAGTATTGATTACCTACTCAAACCTATCAAGGAAGCAGACCTGCGTCGGGCGCTGGCTAAATTGCGGACGATGAAAGACGCGTTGTCAGATCAGTCGGATAGTCTGCAGACGGCGCTGGTTAATCTGTTGCATCAACTACCGCTAAGCCTTAATTCTGCGTCACTCCTGGAATCCCCAGTCAAAGATCCTTCAGTTCGGCACCCTCCAGCCGAAAGTCGGTCTGGCCGGGAGCGCTTTTTGGTAAAGCAGGGGCAGCGCTTGCTTTCTATTCCTATTCATGAGGTGGCTTATTTTTTCAGTCGTAATAAGATGACATTTATTCAATCGGCAGCCGGCCCTGAGTGGCTGATTGATTACACGATGGAGGAGGTCGAACAGTTGCTTGATCCGCACCGCTTCTTTCGAATCAACCGCCAGATTATTGTCGAACTACGCGCTATCAAGCAGGTCAATCTGTACTTCAATGGTAAGTTAAAAATTACGCTCCATCCAACCTTTTCCGACGATGTGCTGGTCAGTCGTGATAGAGCGGGCGGGTTTAGGCGCTGGCTAGGCGAATAGTATAGACGGATTAGCTAAGCCATCAAAGGTTTATAGATCACCAACTTCATACAGGTTTTCCACACTTATTAAGAGCCCATGACCACTTAGAAACGAGCTAATAATCTGATTCTAAAGATCAGATTCGATTAGCAGAAAGATAGATTTGGCTAACAGCGTTTGTTTCCCGGTCCTGACCTTTGCTTAGTAAAAAATTAAGCAAACCATGAGTGGTACCGACAAGACATTAGCGGGTAAACTAGTTCTGCTGACTGGTGGCTCTTCAGGAGTGGGAAAAGCCACGGCGTTAGGTATTGCCCAGAAAGGAGCCAAAATTGTCATCATTAGCCGTAGTGCTAAAAACGCAGAACAAGCGCTTCAGGAAATTGCTCAGAAAACCGGAAACGACCAGGGTGACTATCTCCTTGCAGACTTATCTTCACAAGTTTCCATACAGAAAGTAGCTCAGGAATTTAAGCAAAAGTATAACAACCTGCATGGGCTGGCTAATTTGGCAGGTGGTATTTTCTTTGATAAAAAACTGACCGAAGATGGAATTGAACGATCGTTTGCGGTGAATTACCTGAGCCATTTCCTATTGACACACCAGTTGATGGATATCCTCAAAGAGAGTGCTCCGGCAAGAGTAATCACGGTCGGGGGGAACCCCTCTTTTCTAAAAAATCCCTCTATCAACTTTGATGATACACAAAGCCTGAATCGCTTTAATGGGATGAAAGCCACTGCCCAGGCCATGTATGCCCGCATATTTTTTGCCTTTGAACTAGCCAGAAAATTACACGGAACCAATGTAACCTCCGTTGCTTTCAATCCGGGCGTGATCAAATCAAACCTTACAGCTCAGGCACCCTGGTATATGCAGCTTATCGGGGCTATGTATCAACCCTTTGCCAAGGAAATCTGTGAAGTCGGTGCCTATTTAGCCACCTCACCCCAGGTTGAACATACGACAGGTGTTTTCTTCAATGAGAAGATGCAGATCGTCCCTTTGCACGAACGATTTGACCCTTCTATCGGCGAGAAATTATGGGCTGTCAGTGAGTCGCTTATAAAAATATAAACCAAACAAATTCTTTTTACGCCTACCATGCAGCCTTATCGAATAAAAACCATCAGTGAGCATCATCGACTGATAGGCTATGCGAAACCGTTACATCCGTTACTGAGTGTGATCCAACTGGATTTGGTAGAACGACTTCCCGTTGAGGAGTCCACCAAACTAGTTTACGATTTTTATTGCATAAGCCTAAAAAAGAACATCGGTATACACTTCAGCTACGGGCAGCAGACCTATGATTTTAACGAGGGAACGATGTTTTTTATGGCGCCCGACCAAATTTTTGGCTTTCATGTTCATGAGGAGCCATTAATAAAGCCAGAAGGATGGGCCTTGCTAGTGCATCCCGATTTTTTTTGGGGCACCAGTCTGGCTAAGACGATTAAGCGGTATGAGTACTTTGAGTATGCTACGAATGAAGCCTTGCATCTTTCCCAGAAAGAAGCCTTTATTTTATCAAGCCTAATCAGCATCATCGAGCAGGAGTACCAATCGGCAATTGATACGTTTAGTAAGAGGATTATTATTACACAACTCGAATCGTTGTTCACCTACGCCGATCGATTTTATCAGCGACAATTCGTTACCCGGGAAATCGCTAACCACCATGTTCTAGGTCAATTAGAACGTCTGCTTTCCGCCTACTTTACTGACAAAAATCTGGTCGAGAAAGGTATTCCAAGTGTAGCGTATGTTTCAGACGCCCTGCACATGTCCCCCAATTACCTGAGTCGTTTGTTGACGACCCTTACGGGAAAGAGCACGAAGGACTTTATAAGCAATAAGTTAATCGAATTGGCTAAGATAAAGTTGTCGACCACAGATGTGTCTGTTAACGAAATCGCCTATGAATTAGGTTTCGTCTACCCCCAATCGTTTAGCAAGCTGTTTAAAGCCCGCACCAACCTGACGCCGTTAACTTTCAGGCAGTTGTTTAACTAATTGTACCTTTGACTATTGCCCGATTTAATAGCTGAACTTATCATATAGCCAGCCTTTACTTAGTCTCGCTAAGCGCTCTCTTTAGAGAGCACTTAGCCTTCACGCTTCGGCCGCAAAAAGGGGCGCTTCGTGGGGCACTATCTTTGGTCGCTACATTGAATTAGCCTGGGTCGATTTACTGAAACCTGCCAGCTCGTCATCACCCCTTCTATCTCACCAATTTTGAGCTTCCACATCTAACTTTATGGTGGAACATAAAGAATTTGACCTTATTTATGAAAAGAGGAATGGTAATTTTTATTGTCACTATCGTCACCGTTGTTGCCGCTCACCATCTGATGGTCTTAGCACATGAGTGGTCCCATAGTCTGGTTGGCTGGCTGTTGGGTTATAAAGCGCAACCACTCGATATTATTTATGGCGATTGGACTCTGTTTCACGCCGAAGAAGACATTAACTACGAACCCATCTTTCGATCCTTCCCCTGGAAAGCCTCTTTAATTGCCGTTGCCGCTTTGGCAACGAATGTCTTATTGTACTTGCTGTCACAAGCAGGATTACATAAATCAGCTACCCAATCAAGACCATTTTTAACCCAAGCCTTCTTCTGGTTTGCCGTGTTTAATCTAGCCGAACTCTACAGTTATATGCCCTTACGAGCCTTTTCGGCTACCGGAGACGTTGGCCATTTTGAAACGGGTTTGGGTATCCCAGCTGGGGTTGGCTTCGTTTTGGGCACACCCTGGATTGCCTGGCAACTGATCGTATTGCTGACCAAAAGTTTGCCTATTACTTATAACTCTTTAGAACTCAGACGTACGGGCTTAAAGATTGCGTACAGTTTCCTAACGGCTTCCATTGTATTTGGTTTATACGGGAGTGCCCCGATCTTCTATTACAGCTTAGTAGCCCCTCAAGCCAGGTGGTCGCTCTTTTCAGCCCTAGTTTGGATCGTTGTACTATTCCTATTAACCCGTGGTCTACTCAAAAAGCGATCAACTGCACTTAGTTAACCACTACACGGGTCCGTAGCACAACTATATAGCATAGCCAGAGGCAACATCTAAGAGCCACTCACCCTGCTAATCTGTTGAATTTGGGTCTGTAATGGCTCGGCTAATGACTAGCAGCCCAGCAATTTTCATTTTAATTATGTGTAGTGAATACATTGCCCCGTTCTTCACCATGCTACGGTTAGCTACCACCAGTAGATAAACCACCGACAATCAGGCCGTTAGAAGGAGAGCTAATTGACTAGCTGCCTGTTTGGCCTAGCTTTACCAGCTCTACCCGCCGGTTCTTGGCCCTGTTTGCCTCGGAATCATTAGGGGCCAACGGCTTTTGCGCCCCGTAGCCAACAGCCGTCAACCGGGATGCATCGATCCCCGACGCTGTTAATTCACGGAGTACCGTTTTGGCTCGCTCTTCAGACAATGTTTTATTGTGGGCAGCATTGCCCGTATCATCTGTGTAGCCTTCTATACGCAGCTTTAGGCTTTTGTCGCCGGTCAGTACTGCCCCGATTTCCTTTACCGCATCCCGGCCGTCCGCCTTCAGCGTTGCCTGATCGACATCAAAATTGATGTAAAGGATCGCTTTCCCAGTTTGAGTCAACTGGCGCTGTATCTGATCCGCTTTGAGCAACGTAACCGTTTGTTTGAAGGCTTCCTTCTGGAGAATATTGAGCTTGCCCGAAGCGTTATTTCCACTCAGCTGAATATAGACGTCACTGCCATCAGCTCGGCGAATGAGGTACACCTTTATGTTTTCTTCCGTGTAGCCGATCGACCCATCTTCGCCTAAATAGGATGCCTGATCGTGATAGCGGTCATATTCCTGACTGGTGATTTGCCCATCAAACACCTTGACGCCCCCCACACTCTTGATGGCTTCGTCGTAGCTTTTCTCAAAATAGGGCAGTGACCACTCATCGGTGTTGCCTGACTGTGTCACAATGTAACTCTTCCAGACTTTCCCCTCCAGGGGGGTCATCACCCCATCCAGTGGAAAGTAAAGCTTGTCAAACATGCGTTGGACGGGTTTGTTTTGTTCGGCCAGGCCTTTTGGCAGACTAAAGAAAGGAAACGCACCCAGCTCATGGGTAGAGACGGGAATCGTGCTACTATCAAATTTTTTTGACGGTTGGTCATTGGTGGGCACCCTCTGCTGAGCTGTCTCATTTTGTGCCGTCGTATCGGCTTCTTTCTGGTTCTTATTGCCTGCATTGTGGCAGGACGCGCTCAACATCAATAGGCCAAGAGAAGATAAGGTGAGCAATGACTTAATGGATCGAATCATACGTGATTGCATAGTTGAGGTATAGAGAAATGGAACATTAATGAGTCTGTTGTCAGCATCCTGTTGACTATTCTGACAGCCCCAGCGCATAGAGGCCACAATGTTTGCTTTTCTGAGCCTAAGTTGCAAGCATAAATGGATCTTTGGTGGATAAGTAAAGTTATTCTGCTGATAACAGGTACAGGCGGCCATCCGTACAGCATACCTATTTATAGTGATCACAGAGATCGGTAAGCGACCTGCGGCTAAGCTGCCCATTGTGCAGGGCGCGCGACTAGCGCAACTAGGCTGTCTGTTTAATTCATATAAATCTTAGCGGAGTATATCTATCCGTTCAGGCTGTAACCTTTCGTCAAAACAGGAGTTGCCACTCGAAATCTCTATCACTTTTAGGCGAGTAGCGGGCGTTAGGAGATTTACCACCGTGCCAAACAGTTGCTCATCAGTAACAGCCAAACCAACTAATTATGAGTCATTTTTTTGTCAAACTTCTTGTCGTCAGCCTCCTCTTGGGAACACATTCTCTAAACGCACAGATGGCGTATGAAGTCCAGGATCACTATACTAAAACCGAGACGTATATTACCATGCGCGATGGTGTCAAATTGTTTACGGCTATCTATACCCCTAAACAAGCCACGGCGACCCACCCCTATCCCATCCTGTTGCAACGCACCTGCTATGGCATTGCCCCTTACGGTAAAGACAGTTATCCCAACCGCGTAGGCCCATCAATGACGATGATGCAGGAAGGCTATATCATGGTTTATCAGGACGTACGGGGCCGCTACAAAAGTGAAGGGCAGTTTACCAACCTGACACCCATAACGATTCACAAAAGTAATACGGACGTAGACGAAAGCTCCGATACCTTTGACACGATTGATTGGTTGGTTAAGCACGTACCGAACAATAATGGCAATGTGGGTCAGTGGGGGATCTCCTACCCAGGGTTTTACGCAGCCGCCGGTCTGCTGAGTAACCATCCCGCCCTGAAAGCATCCAGCCCGCAGGCACCCGTTTCGGACTTCTTTTTTGATGACTTTCACCATAATGGCGCCTTTTTGCAGAGTTATTTTTTATTATTTCCCTGGTTTGGCGTCCCAAAAAAAGACACGACCACTTTTGCCTGGTACGATAGCCAATCGATCAATACAGCCAAAGTGGTTCGAGATGGCTATCAACTTTACCTGGATCAAGGCCCGCTGACGTTTGCTGACACCTTCTACAAAGACAACGTCTTTTGGCAGGAAACGGTGAACCACCCTAATTATGACAACTTCTGGCGAAAAAGGGGGTTACTTCAGCACTATCAGCCCAATCTAAAAACGGCCGTTATGACCGTTGGGGGCTGGTTTGACGCCGAAGACCTGTCGGGGCCACTGAATCTCTACAAGACGATCGAGAAGAAGAGCCCTGGCACCTACAATACGATTGTCATGGGACCGTTTGGTCACGGGGGATGGGCTCATGAGACCGGCCATACGTTGCACAGTAATCTCTATTTTGGCGACAGCCTGGCGACCTTCTATATGAATGAGATCGAAGCCAAATTCTTTCGTCATTTTTTAAAGGGCATCGGCGACAGCACGGGTTTACCGGAAGCGTATATGTTTGATACGGGCCTGAAAAAATGGAATCAGTTTGATCAATGGCCCGCAGCTCGTATTCATAAGCAAAAGCTTTACTTAAATGCAGCGGGAACACTGGATCGGCAGCCTCCTAAAAAAACTAAGTCCCTATCCTACCCTAGTGATCCGATGAAGCCCGTTCCCCACACCGAGGATTTGACATCAACCATGAACTTTACGCCTTACAATTACATGAGCGAAGACCAGCGCTTTGCAGGCCGCCGGCCCGACGTGCTGACGTTTCAAACCGGTGCTTTGTCTGAAGATGTGACCCTAGGGGGTGAACTTAAAGCGTATCTTAACGTAGCTAGTACGGGTACGGATGCTGATTTCTTTGTAAAACTGATCGATGTGTATCCTTTGGACGAACCCAATCATGCCTACATGCCCAACAAAAACGTCACTTTGAGTAATTACTGGCAGATGGTTCGTTCGGAAATGATGCCCGCCCGGTTTCGCAACAGCTTTGAAAAGCCTCAGCCACTCCGAGTTGGCCAGAAAACGGCCGTCCATTTTCAGTTGCAGGATGTGCTCCACACCTTTAAAAAAGGGCATCGGATCATGATCCAGGTTCAAAGTACGGCCTTCCCCTTATTTGCGCGCAACCCCCAGACATTCGTGCATAACCCGTATAAGGCGAAGTCCTCCGATTATGTGAAGGCCACACAAACTGTGTTCAACGACAGTTTTATTGAGGTGGATTTGCTACAGGGGGCTATTACTGAAAATGCCCAGCAATCTGTCTGGAATTTTGAGGACTACCGACCAAGAGTGATTGGCATGGCTCCATTCGAAAACGGGACTCAATCTGTTAGCACGAGCGCTTCGGTGGTTACCCTTCGCTTCTCCCAAAAGATGGATACGCGATATTATAGTTTTGGCAAAGGCTCTTTGGGCATAGAAAGCATGCCGAAGGTGAAAAGGTTACTAGGCTTTTCGGAGGATGCTAAGTCGTTCTCCTTTGAACTCGAGGTGAAGCCGAATCAGCGTTGCCAGTTAGTGATCGGTTCAAGTTTTCGCAATGAGAATGGCGATCGACTCAAGCCTTACCTGATTGATTTTAAGACTAAGGAATAGAAGTTATTAGCCAGTACAGCAGTTCTGAACAGCGCTATGGCCATTTATACTTTTCGAGAGGTGCCGGTTTTCCAGACAATTTCGGTTTAGACCAGGCGTAATCCGGGTCGACATGGATTAGGTAGCTTATTAAGCCGCTATGGACGCTTACTGAAAATAAATCGTGCTAACGATACGCGCAGTTCGTGACCTTAATGAGTCGCTGAACCCTTCAACGCTCCACCCGGGGTAGTTGCCAGTCCTGCTTGATGGACAGCAAGCGAAACAGCGTGATGAAGCCCGCCGACACTACCACATTTAGGGTAGCCTCCAGGCCTTGATGCTGATTGACTTGATACAGCAACGCACCTCCTAAACAGGGCGTCACGTAAAGTTGACGGCCGAAAATAAGGGGTAATTCATTGACAAACGTGTCTCGAATCACCCCTCCAAACAAGGCCGTCATGATACCTAGCAGAATTGAAGCCCACGTATTGACCCCCGCCAGCAGTGCCTTCTGCATGCCTAGAATCGTGAACAAACCCAGACCGATCGTATCGAAGAGTACCAAAGGGCGTCGCAAGGCACCATGCCACCACCGGCGGCCAACCACGGCCACCAGAACGCCCAGCAGAATCACCAGCAGATAAGCTGGATCGCGGATCCAGACCAGGGGATAGGCGCCCATGAGCACGTCCCGCAGGGTGCCACCGCCCAGAGCGGTCAGAAATCCCACGAAAAACAGGGCGACCACATCATGGTACATTTTCTTAGTCAAGGCCGATAGCGCGCCTGAAACGGCGAACACCCCTGTACCCATTAGATCGATAAAATACCAAATAGTCAATGCTATAAATGATTCGTCAGCCGCCGTCCAGGGGCCTGGTAGCGTAAATGAATGAGTAAATTTACAGCGGATCGCGGCAAATTCCTCCTTGATCGTAGGTTGCGAACGGTAGTTGATCAAAAGGGAGAGTTGAGTGTATAGACGCAACTACCCCGGGAAGGGCCCAATCGAGGAGAAAACAGCTAGCTTAGCACCAAGTATCTGCTGTACTCAGGGTCTCACTAATCCCCAGTTTATCTTTTCAAGATTTTTATTGGTAGCTTCAGATGCGTCAGACTCTATGATAGGATATAAGCCAATTGAACGAAGTGATTAGAGCTAAGAGCGTTTCCTGAGGCATTGATCTCAATTTCTGTCAAACGTCATTCGTATCATACGAATCATGTTGTTTAACCAAAAATAACATCAAAATAGGGCTTCGTGTAATAGTCTACCTGCCGACACCATAACCACCAGATAAGGCCCCAGGACTGATTCGCACGAGGGCGATTCAATCGGTCGGTGATCTGATCAATGACCCATTCCTTATCGTAACCTTGCCAAACGCCGGCTACACGCCATAAATTGTTGAGCAGCACGGGGGCCACTTCGTGGTAATTGATTCGTTTAATCTCAGCTTGCGAGTAATCACTTTGGACAAATACACGCCGGATATAAGCCAAATCAGAAGCTTGCAATTCATTGTCTGCGTAGAGGTCCGATAGGGCTAACCAGACGAGCCGACGACGTTCACTGGTGAAATCCTCCATAAAGATGTTTACTGAAATACTCGTCATAAATATGCGTCATTACTGGGGGTTTTCGCCCATACGTTGAGTCCCAACGAAGCAAGGTTCAAGGTTTAGAACACGCTTCCCAGTTATAATCTACCAAGGGTGCTGTCGTAAGGACCAGTAACCAACTTAACGATACTGGGGCGAGTCTACGTTAACGTTCTTAAATGATGTTCCATGTGTAGGATGTAATCGTCAAGTAACCAGGCCAACGTTTGAGTGGGGGCGTCATCTGCGCCAACTCGAATGGGTTGGTTGCGAACCGGAATGGACATGGCCTTAGCCACATAGACAATCTGGCGATTGAGGCTACTCCATAACCCCAGTAAATGGTCTAACGGAAGGGTTTGATACGTATTAGCAATCACGAATTGATCTTGGTTATAGCCTTGCACCTGGTACAGCCCTTCAGCAAATTGAGCTTCGGTAAACCGCTTCAGGTTGTGCAGTGCGGAATCAATCAAATGGCCTAAAACCTGTTTTCGCGACCACTTTCCAGGCAGATGTTGCGTTAATTGCTCTTCAGAGAAGGCCTGCAACTGCCGGGGGACTTGGTCAATATAGTGCTCAAGTTTGTCGAGGGCATTCATAAGTGATTAGACAAGATAGCTATCTGGCGGACACCGGCACAATATAAGCTATTTGGGTCAAGTTCTTTTGGGAGTAACACTGAAAGCCCCTCCCCCATAAGCTGGCCCAGGTTTACTGAACTGTTGAGTTAACCCAAAGTACGAATACGACCTATCGTGGGCTGCAACGGAAATACTGGCTATGGCAGTTCGTCAACGTCTTTCTGACCTTTCAGTAAAACGCTCCTCCATGTGAGCAACCTTACTTATGACTAGTCGGGAATTTTCCCCCTTTGTTTGGTTATGCCCACCAATATAATTTATCAATTGGGCAAATAATATTGTAACTATTCGGTACTTTTCGCAAGGCAATAAGTTACTTCCTCTCCTATTTACTGCATGAAACGAGTACTCTACTCCACTGCTGACACTGTCACGTATTTATCTGGCCAGGGCAATTATACATATTGTCACTTGCTGACCGACAAGAAGTTACCCCTCACACGAATCCTCTCGAACTGTCTGGACCAGTATTCGGACTTTATTCGCATTCGCCGAACCTATTCTATTGATTCGGATTTTCTGGATGATATCCGCCGACTAGACGCGGCTGCCGACGAGGTGCCCCTGGCGGGCCGTTGGCTCCTCGTTGGCCGGCGACGGTTACGTCTGGTTTTCAGGCATGTGAACCAGCTATCGGTTCTATTTAATGAGTAGTCAGGCCCACGTACTCATATACTTCCTTCGATTCCTCTGCTCTTCGGAACGTTGGTGTTTGGTGAAATTATGGCTTAGAAACCGGCTTTCCCTTCTTTTTCCTATCATGCGATGAATCCAATCCGGGCCAATATTGGCCTTCTTTCTACGATTGCCAGCGACACGGGTCAGGACTATACGGATGCGTATATGGTATGGCAGTTAGTTCGTCAGTATGACGATGCGTACAGAATTGTGGATACGGTACTTTGGTTAGCCAAACGCCAGGAAATTCATGTTCTCGACGCGCTGGAACTTTATAAAGGAATCGAAGAACTCCTGGGGTAAGTCGCTTCCTGTAGGCTATTGATCTATGGGCCACGAGCTACACCAGAAAGCGTAGACCAACCCATACGAAAAGCGATAAAAAAACCCGGTCTACGGTATCGTAGCCGGGTTCAAACCATCAATGGGTTAAGTCAGCTGTAAAAGCTGTACTTAAGACGCACAAACCATCATATGGTAACGTTCGGGTATACCATCAATTCGGCGGATGGACCGTACCCAAGGTTCCACTGCGTTTTATTCTTTTTTCTGCCGGTAGAGTGCGATTTGAATGCCAACGGCCACCGCCGTCAGGACTCCCTGCGTCACGAATGAGATCAGGTGAAATTTCGCCAGCGCAAACGCGCCAACAACCAGAACGGCCGTAAAAATGGCCAGCACGACGGGGCGTCGATAAAAAGGAGGTTTTGTATCCATTACACGTGCATTACAGAGATGCTTCAGTACGTAAAGGTATGACCTTTAAGCAACCGAACAGGAAAATGCCTTTCATGAGGAAGAATGCGAAAAGGGAATCCAATTTGCTCCACCTATCGTATATACTTCTTTTCCGCGCTCCACACCACAGGTCGCCCCAATAGTTGAGGGCGGCTTTTTTTTGAAAGCCAGTCAAACTGTATGAGTTTATTTAGTCTTCGGTAAAGCCATGCATAGAAGGCAAAAATCGTTCATGAGTGCGGCTGTAACTCCCAACGTTTATAGAAGCGGTTGATTTCGCGCACCGACGACAGTCGGATTTTAGGTAAAGTAAGCGCCTGAAACATCCGCTCATACCGAATTCTATTTTTCGGAGTTCCGGCAATAATGTGATGAATCATGATCCACTTGAGGCTATCCTGACTCCCTTCCAGTCCTCCATATCGGCTCAACTCAAAGAGGGTTCTGTTGACGTATCGCCATAAACTCGTTAAGGTGGAAACATCCAGTAGAATCAGCCCGGTAGCGCGCTCAAAACGCGGGCCCATGCAAATGGAGTAATTGCCCTCTATCACCCATTGATCGCCAGCAATGGCGGCATTGTG
This sequence comes from Spirosoma humi, assembly GCF_054776575.1. Classification (NCBI taxonomy): domain Bacteria; kingdom Pseudomonadati; phylum Bacteroidota; class Cytophagia; order Cytophagales; family Cytophagaceae; genus Spirosoma; species Spirosoma humi. Next base: position 296,831 of record NZ_BAAHBR010000003.1, on the reverse strand, counting down.
TAAGGCGATAAATTCGTCGGATGGACGCACCTGCCAATCTGTATTTGGCAAATGATGGAGTTGGTCGAGATGAATGACGTCCAAACTACATTTTCGACCGATGGCATTGGCAAGGGTAGATTTGCCGCTGTTCGATGGCCCTAAAATGCAGATGCGTTTTCCAAGATCGGAGAGTGAGATCATGAATCAACTTTTATCGAGAATAGAATAGACAGGCATCAACGCTGGCAAACACATTTGTAATCAACAAGTCGGGCAAAGTGGCGGGCTTGGCTAAAACATCGCTACACTTCTTTGCTTAACTGCACGTCGATCTGTCGTAGAATGTGGGTAAAATCAGCTGAGTTTTTCGCAAAGTCGATGCCATCTACGTCGACAATAAGCAACGGTCCTAACTGGTAAGAAGCGACAAATTCTTCGTATAACTGATTCAGGTTATTCAGGTAATCGTCACTGATGGCTTGCTCATACGACCGGCCCCGCTTCTGAATTTGCTGACGGAGTTTCGGCAGACTGGCCCGGAGGTAAATCATCAGATCGGGGGGACGGATAAGGCTCGTCATGTTGGCGAACAACGCCTGATAGGTTGTAAAGTCACGTGCCAGCATATCCCCGCTCTGGTACAAATTACGGGCAAAAATGGCGGCATCTTCGTAGATCGTCCGGTCCTGCACGACCGTATGCGGCTGCTCCTGTCTGGTTTGATTTGCCTGATGAATGTCGATGATTCGTTTTACCTGCGCAAATCGACTGTTCAGAAAATACACCTGCAGGTTGAAGGCCCAGCGCGGCATATCACTATAAAAATCAGCCAGATAGGGATTCCCCTCAACCGCTTCGTATAAAACTTCCCAACCATAATGGGCGGCCAACTGCTCGGCCAGGGTTGTTTTACCGGCCCCAATATTTCCTGTAATGGCAATATGCATACGAACGAAGAAAGAAAACGACCGGACAAAAGGGATTTCTCTCTTCCGATCGGCAACGAATGAACTTTCGCAAATTGGGTTTAATTTTGTAATAGAAAACGATTGAGTCTCCTTTTTTCATTTTTGCTGCTCCGGCAGCCCGGTCTTTTGCCTGTACTGTACCTATGAAACCATACCGCGTCCTGCTCTATTATATTTATTCGCCCATCGAAAACCCAGAGCACTATCGGGAAGAGCATCATCTGCTGTGCCTCAACTTGAATCTGCTTGGGCGCGTGATTGTAGCACCCGAAGGACTAAACGGTACGGTGTCTGGCCTGACCGCCGACTGCGAAGCGTACATGGACACGCTCCGGGCCGATCCGCGCTTTGCCGGTATTGCCTTCAAGATCGACGAAAGTGACGGGCATACGTTTCAAAAACTGCACGTTCGGGTAAAAGCCGAAATCGTTCACTCCGACCTGCCCGTTGATCCGCTTCGGCAAACGGGGATTCATCTGGAACCGGACGAATTCCGGCAGCTTAAAAACGATCCTGATGTCGTGCTGGTCGATATGCGGTCGAATTATGAGCATGAAGTCGGTAAATTCAAGGGGGCCATCACCTTCGACATGGAAAACCTGCGCGAACTTCCCGACCACATTCACGAACTCGATCACCTGAGAGACAAGAAAATTATCACCTATTGTACAGGCGGCATCAAATGCGAAAAAGCGTCGGCTTACCTACTGGCTCAGGGTTTTGAGAACGTCTATCAGTTGCATGGCGGCATCATCCGGTATGGTCTGGAAACGGGTGGCGAAGATTTCGACGGGGAGTGTTATGTGTTCGACAACCGTGTAACCGTGCCCGTCAATCACATAAACCCCGTAACGGTATCGGTATGCTACCGCTGCGGCACACCCACCAGCCGAATGATCAACTGCGCCAGTCCAGTCTGCAACAACCACGTAACCCTCTGCGAAAACTGCGGTGCGGAGCATGGCGGTACCTGCACCGATGCCTGTAAAGAAGACCCAAATCTTCGCGCCTACGACGGAACCGGTTACTATGGCAAACAGACCCAAAGTTACTCGCCCGTTCAGGGCTACAAAAGCCGCCAGGGTCAGCGCGTGGGGGTAAGTCTGGGCGGAGTGTAGTGGTCGATGATAGACCCGTCAACCGTGCCATTTGCCCTTTACATTGTCCAGGTACTTCTGGCCCGAGCCGGTGTTGAGCAGCACAACGTGCTCGTTGGGCTGTAGCCAGCCCTGGTGCAGTAGTTTTTTTGTGGCCGCCCAGATGGCTCCGCCTTCGGGAGCCGCAAAAATGCCCTCGTAACGGCACAGGTCACGAACGCCCTCCAGCATGGCCTCTTCGGAAACGGCAATGGCGGTCCCACCCGACTCACGAAGCACATGCAGCATGAGCGGTTCGCCAATGGGCCTGGGTACGGCCAAGCCGTTGGCAAGGGTCGGTTTGCCGATGTATTGTTTGCTGTTGGCCTGTTTGCCGAAGTACGTATCCACAACGGGGGCGCAGTTTTCGGCCTGTACGGCTACCATGCGCGGGAGCCGCTGCTCCTTTGGCAGCCAGCCCAGCGCTTTCATTTCGTGAAACGCTTTCCAGATACCAATCAACCCCGTTCCGCCACCCGTTGGGTACATGATTACATCCGGTAAGGTCCAGTTCAATTGCTCAGCAATTTCGTAACCCATTGTTTTCTTGCCCTCCAGCCGGTACGGTTCTTTCAGGGTCGACACGTCGAAGTAGCGTCCATCTTGATTTAGTTCGTGCACTTTGGCCGCACAGTCGTTGATGAGACCATCGATCTGGATCAGGTTGGCGTTGTAGCCGATACACTCTTCTTTGAAGGCATCGGGCGTATGGCGCGGCATGACTACTACGGCTTCGAGTCCGGCGCGGGCACAGTAGGCCGCCATGGCCACCCCGGCATTCCCGGCTGTCGGGATAATACAGGCCTGCTCCCCATTTTCTTTTGCTTTCGAGATGGCCATGCACAAGCCCCGTGCTTTAAACGATCCGGTCGGATTGAGTCCTTCGTCTTTCAGGCTTAGGTGGCTGAACCCAACCGTATCGGCCAGGCGACCAAGAGCCAGCAAGGGCGTGAAGCCCTCCCCTAACGTTACCTGATTGCCGGACTGGATTACAGGCAGTAGTTCTTCATAGCGCCAGAGCGATTTGGTACGCGTCTGCAGATCGGCTTTCTGCGGCCCCTCCGTATTAAGTTCATACGCAGCCAGGAGCGGGGCCTGACAGCAGCTGGATAAGGTTTGGCGAACGAATGCATTGTGCGTCGATCCACACTGCGAACAGCGCAAATCGGTGAATAGCGATGAAGTGGAGGTACTGATCATGGTTGTAAAATTTCCCGAAAAGTCCCGGTTAACAACGCACGAAGCAAATACCGTTTTGGTATGAGTTATTCCCTGCCGGAATAATGGTGTTTCAAAAACTGAATGAATGTATTGACCAATCGATTGCCTTCGGTTCCTTTCCGCTGGATGAAATAGAACGTTCGCTGAAGCACGAAATCCTGAATAGGAAGCACGACCAGTTCGCCCAGTGCCAGTTCCTTGCTAATCGCACGCTTCGGCAGGAAAGCCAGACAGGTATCCGCCAGCGCGAAGTTTTTGAGTGCTTCCGTCCCGCCCAGGCGAATCAAAACGCGCAAAGACGACAGGGATATGCCTTTGTTGCTCAGTTCGTTCTCAATGATGGCCAGCGTGCCCGACCCATTTTCCCGCAGGGCCATCGGAATAGTGGGCAAATCGGCAACGGTAAGGGTTCGCCCCCGCAACGGACTTCTGGCCGAGCAGACAGCCAGCACATCGTCGGTCATAAAGGGCGTGTAGGTTACGGTGTTTATCCGCGTCAGCCCTTCCACAATACCGACATCGATTTCGTGGGCCAGCAACGCGTTCTGGATGGTGTCGGAATTGCGGTTAAGCACATCGACCTGAATGTGTTCGTGTTGCCGAAGATAAGCAGACAGCGCCGATGGCAGGACGTATAGACTGATGGTTGTACTGGCCCCGATGGCCAGCTTTGTCAAGGGCAGAAACGTCTCGTTGATCTGTTGAAGCTCCTGGTGCAGCTCCTCCTGTAACTGGCCCGCTTCCAGCAACTTAGTGTATAAGGCCTGCCCGGCTTTAGTCAGGCTGATGTGGTTTCCGTGTCGCTCGAACAGGCCGGTTTTGTAAAAATACTCCAGGGCCTTTATGTGCTTACTAATCGCCGACTGGCTCAGAAACAAGGTTTGGCTGGCTTTGGTAAAGCTTAATAAACGAGCCACTTCCATAAAGACCAGGTGGCGGGATGAAAGCATAAGCGGGATATCGTTTCGGTTGCGTCACAACGTCAAAGATACCCCATTTGTGCTGCCAGAACTACCCGCTGGTTCTTCGCGAGGAAAGCTTACGCCCAGTTATCTAAACCCAGCAACTTCCGGCCCAGCGATGAGAGTTCAGCGGTTTGCTCACGCTCCTTTTCCCAATTGCGGGGGTCGCCGGGAAAGGCGTACCCTTCGGGAGCCTGCCGCTCGCGCCAGGACATAATACGCCACTGCCGCAGGGCTTCATTGTCCTCCTCGGCGGGCATCATGGAAATATACTGGGCAATACGCACCTTATCCGTCGACAAATTGGGACGTATGCCGTGGGGTTGCGTGCTGTTAAAAATCAGGAGGTCGCCCGCTTCCATTTTTACTTTCACAAACGCAAATCCGGTGGTGTCGGGTTTAAAGTGGTCGCGGTCGGCGGGTTGGGTTAGTTTCCAGGTGTCGTACGTGCGGTAGAGTTCGGGCAGGCATTGGAAACCGCCCATATTCTCGTCGGTCTGATCGGCCAGCGCCAGTACCCCCTGCACGTTTTGTGGGCGGGTTTCGGGATCGTAGTCCCAGTGAATAAACCCCTTGAACTCATGCCCCGGCCGAACGGGTACATTCAGGTTGGCGCGGTCGATGGTCACCCATAGTTTTTCGGTACCCCAGATATCGACAAAGGCATCGTACACGCGTGGATATTGCCGATTGTCCCACTCGTACTGGTGGTTATACAGTTCGACCATGCCGCTATTGGTGAGTTCCTTCATCTTCATTTCGGCACGGGGCGGGGCATACCAGGTAGTGGGGTCGTTGGGGTCTTTCTCCTCAAATTCCCAGATAAATCGGGCCAGTCGGTCAGCATTTTCCTTGGGCACCGCCTGTTTGATAACGATATACCCATTTTCTTTCCAGAACGCCCAGTCTTCTTCGGATAATACGCGCAGAGGCTCCCCATTGGGACGATCATTGAGCTTGAGTTTGCTGGTCGTGGCTGTCGACGGATTTCCGGGAATGTCTTTGTGTGCATTAGCAGGAATTCCTGCCGGAGCCATTGCGGCAGGCGTACCTGTAGGCTGCATCGTTTCCATGTTAATAGGATGTTAAGGTGTTTTTGTTGAATCAAAATTAGTCTATCCAGGAAGAGACATGTTAAGACGATACTGGCCAGTTTTTGCACTATATTGCTCTTTGGTCTGTCTCTGCCCGTCGTTTATGTCATTTAGCAGCAAAATTGTCTGATTTATGAAGATCACTCTTGAGCAAATCAGCCCCGATACCGATAGTTCGTTTCACATGTTGCTCACTCCCCATCTGAGTGATGTTTTTTTGTGGCACTACCACCCTGAATACGAAATCGTTTACATCGAGGGCGCCAATGGCACTCGGCATGTTGGAGATCATATTTCGCGTTACGAGGGGAGCGATCTGGTCTTTATTGGCCCCAACATCCCACACCTCAACTTCGATTACGGGGTTAAAACCGATCACAGCAAGGTAGTTGTGCAGCTGAAGGAAAACTTTCTGGGCGAGGTGTTGTGGCAGGCTCCCGAGTTTGCGGCCATTACAAACTTATTCGAACGCGCCCGGTCGGGCATTTCCTTTTATGGACACACGAAACAAATCGTTGGCGAACGCCTGAATCAACTGGCCAGCCTCCCTCCTTTTGAACGGTTACTGCTCCTCCTGACGATTTTTCAGCTCCTGGCGACCAGCACCGAATGCACCCCTTTGCAGGGAGAAGCCGTTGCGAGCGCTTATAATCTAAAAGAGCAGCAGCGACTCAAACGGGTAAATCAGTTTATTGCCGAACACTATACCCGCCATCTGGCCATACCCGAAGTGGCCGCCATAGCTAACTTAACGGAGGCTGCTTTCTGCCGGTATTTCAAACGGATGACCCGCCTTACGTTTACGCAGTTTTTGAATCAATACCGGATCAATCAGGCCCAGAAACTGTTACTGTTGAATAACACGGTTTCGGAGGCTTGCTTCGCGTGCGGCTTCGACAGCCTGTCGTACTTCAACAAGATTTTCCGGCGGGTCACGGGTGAGAATCCGCTCCAGTTCAAAAAACGGCATCAGCCTTAACGGCCCTGTCAACATGGCTCTGCGATTAAGTTTCGTCCATCTTTATGCCGTATTTGTGTAGTTTAGCGGCTGCAAAAGTCAGTCGCTAATGGCCGGAAAGCGGTGAACGCGCGTAAGCTACTGACCAGTACCCGGTATGGGCGATTGACACATGACAACCCAGTTTTTATGTCCGAACAAAAACCATTGATTCTTATTACGAACGACGACGGCATTACCGCCCACGGCATCCGCACGCTCGTTGACTTAATGAAGCAAATCGGTTCGGTGGTGGTCGTCGCCCCGAATAGCCCCCAATCGGGTATGGGCCACGCGATCACCATTGCGAATCCCATACGACTGTATCCATCCGATATTTTTGGCGATGTACCCGCCTACGAGTGTTCCGGCACGCCCGCCGATTGTGTTAAACTGGCAAAGAATCACGTACTGAAAGACCGGGCTCCCGACCTGGTTGTCAGCGGTATTAACCACGGCAGCAATTCATCCATCAGTGTTTTGTACTCAGGCACGATGTCGGCAGCGATTGAAGCCGCGATTGAAGGCATTCCGGCAATTGGTTTCTCCCTGGGCGACTTTACCCGCCAACCTGATTTCTCCCATACGCACGAACACATTCTTACCATTGCCCGAAACGTGCTGGAACGGGGTGTGGAGCGCGGTACGGCCCTGAACGTAAACTTCCCGATCCGTGGCGCCGAGCCGTTGAAAGGCATTCGCATCTGTCGGCAGGCCAACGCCAAATGGCAGGAGGTTTTCGATGAGCGACGCGACCCGCACGGCCGCCGGTATTTCTGGCTGGCCGGTGATTTTGTCAACTTCGACACTCACGCCGAAGACACGGACGAGTACGCCCTGTCACAAAATTATACGTCCATCGTCCCTTGTAAGTATGACCTGACAGCGTATACGATGATGGACAAACTGACTGAATGGAAACTGTAAATTTTAATGAAGCATGATGCGTGAAGAATGAGGAAAAAGGGACTGCTATCTGGCGTGTTTTATTCCTCATTCTTAACACATCATGCTTTACGCATCGACAAACATGGCTTTATTAGGTAGTATGCTCAAAAACGGGATTCGATTATCGAATGTCGTCCGACTGCGGAAGTTCAACGCCCTTCGTCAGCAGCGCAAAGTCTTCCGTAAGCTAATCCGCAAAGCGCAGTTTACCGCTTTTGGTGAAGCCTATCACTTTGATGACTTACTCCGGGCGGCCGAATTCGGCACCGAACGGGAATTCTATCAGAAATACAAGCAGAATGTGCCCATCCACGATTACAACAAGATGTTCGATTCGTGGTGGAAGAAAACGCTGGCGGGCGAACCCAACGTGACCTGGCCCGGAAAAGTGAAATACTTTGCCCTCAGCTCGGGTACCTCAGAAGCCGCGACGAAGTACATTCCGGTTACCAAAGCGATGTCGAAAGCCATTCAGCGGACCAGCATCCGGCAGATTCTGACCCTCGGAAAATACCAGAACCTCCCCTCCACGCTGTACGAGAAAGGCTGCCTGATGCTGGGCGGTAGCACTGACCTGAGCGTTCGGGAAGGCCATTACGAAGGCGACCTGAGTGGCATTACCGCCAGCAAAATCCCCCTCTGGTTTGAGCGATTCTATAAACCCGGCCGCGACATTGCGCAGGAGCGCGACTGGGCGCACAAACTGGACGAAATAACGGAACAGGCTGCGGGCTGGGACATCGGCTACGTGGTGGGCGTTCCGGCCTGGATCCAGTTGCTGATGGAGAAAATCATTGCCCGCTACAAAGTCAACACCATCCACGACATCTGGCCAAACCTGATGGTGTTCTGCCACGGGGGCGTTTCCTTCGAACCGTATCGGCAGGGCTTTGAAAAGCTGCTGGCCCATCCGATCACCTATATTGAAACGTATCTGGCTTCGGAAGGCTTCATCGCGTACCAGACCCACCCCGATGCGGAGGGTATGCAGCTGGTGCTCAACAATGGCCTCTTTTTTGAGTTCATTCCTTTCAATGAGCAGAATTTTTCGGCCGATGGCGAGCTGGTCGAAACCCCCGAAACCCTGATGATCGACGACGTGGAAGAGGGCAAAGAATACGCCCTCCTGATTTCGACCTGCTCTGGCGCGTGGCGCTACCTGATTGGCGACACCATTCGGTTTGTCAATAAAAGCCGGGCTGAAATTGTCATTACCGGCCGTACCAAGCACTTCCTGAGCTTATGCGGTGAGCACTTATCGGTCGATAACATGAACAAGGCCATCGAAATGGTTTCCGACGAGCTGGGCATCTCCATCCGGGAATTCACCGTAGCGGGCGTAACCTACGATACCCTGTTTGCTCACCACTGGTACATCGGCACCAATGACGCCGTAGACGCCAACGTACTCCGCGACCGACTGGATGCCAAACTCAAAGAACTCAACGATGATTACGCCGTTGAACGCCGACACGCCCTGAAAGACATTAGCGTGACGGTACTACCGACCAAAACCTTCTACGACTGGATGGCTTCCCGCGGCAAAATGGGCGGTCAGAATAAGTTTCCCCGCGTCCTGAAAAAAGGGATGATTGCGGAGTGGGAAGCGTTTTTGACGAAATGAGGAGTGATCATCCCGACGTTCTTACGTTAAGTGTGGTGTCAGTTTCTTAAAACTGACTTGATAGGTTTCTTAAAACCGTATAATTAAGCTGGTTAACGCGGTTTTGAAAAACCGCTCATGTCAGTTTTAAGAAACTGACACCACTTTAACGAGTAAGAAGTTAATAGTTTGGGTACAATTCATATTCTTAGCTTTTCACAGCACGGGCGGCCCCGTCTTCATTCTTCACTCAAAATCTCACCAGTCCAACGCTTTCGATAGCGGCTCAAGCAACCGGGTGTAGGCAATATTGGCGGCTCCGATCAGGAAAACAACGCCCGTTGTCCGGTTGAAAATCAACACGACACGGGGCGTAAAGAGCCGTTTGAGTCGGTTAGCGTAGTAGGCCAGCGCCGATTCGGTCACGAAGACGCCTACTAGAGCGGCAGCCATAAAGCCGTATTGCTGCCCGACGGAATAATGCAGGTGCGACCGGATATAGGCCACGATGGCGACCCACGATACAAAGTTGACGGGGTTGAGCGCGTTCAGAAAGAAGCCGGTGGTGAAGTAATAGACGAAATTACCAAAACTCGTTTTAGGATACGCCAGCCGGGGGGTTCCTTTCAGGATATTGACCAGCCCCATGGCTACCAGGAACAGCACCCCGACAATGGCCATGAAGTTCTCGAAACCCTGCACTTTGGGAATGAACGCAGTGCCCAGCAGGGCCGCCAGCACGAAGAGCGTATCGCCGGTAATAACGCCCAGAACGATTTTCATTCCCGAGCGAAACCCATTATCAACACTGTTCTGGATTAAGGCAAAAAATACCGTTCCAAATGTCAGGCAAAGCGCCACCCCGACCAGGAAACCGAAAAGGATAGGTAAAAACACAAGCAGATTTTCGTTTGTTGGTTGTTGTTCGTGGTTTTCTATTCCAGCTTATGGTAGCCCAGTAGAGCACCATAGTGACAACTAACAAACCACAGACAACTCACTAAGTTTAAATTCCACGCAGCCGGGCAACGATCAGCAGACCACTCACGCTAAGCGAGTCAGTGATCCGGCTCGTCATGGCCATCTCAACGGCTTCGGCAAGGGGCAATTTCCAGACGCGCAAGTCTTCCGTTTCTTCGGGCGCATGATCGCCCTGCGTCAGTTCCTCGGCGATATACAGAAACCCCTCCTCATCGGTTGCCGAATTGGACGTATGGATGCGGGCCACTTTCGTCCACTTCTGAGCCATCAGGCCCGTTTCCTCCTTCAGTTCCCGCCTGGCCGACTCCAGCGGATCGGTACCGAGCGGAGAACCGCCTTCGGGGATTTCCCACGAATATTCATTCAACGGATACCGGTATTGCCCAACGAGGTAGGTGTTGCCATCGGCATCAATCGGTATCACACCAACGGCCTTGTTTTTAAAACTGACGACCCCATAAATGCCGGGTGTACCGGCGGGGGTGATCACCTCCTCGTGCCGGATGGATAACCAGGGATTCTCGTAGGGTACGGCTGAATTGAGGGTTTGCCAGGGATTTTCGGTCGAATTCATACAGACGCTAAAACGGTTCTCAATGTGGGGTACGGCCTTTTGTGCAAACTCATTCAGAGTCTGACTGTCGGCGCCATTTCCCGATAAAGCCGCTAAGTTATCACCTTTCCCCCATACGCGACGACAAGGCCCAACGCCTTTTTGGTAATATCCACCCTCAATCAGATTATACGATTCTCGTGGGCTACGCTTAAATTGGGCCAGATTTGCACGTTCAGCCTACTGTTTATCAACATGAGATCCCTTTTTCTACTTCTTCTTTCCCCGCTGCTTATTCGTTCGGGCATTGCCCAGCCAATTCGCTACGACGTCTCCTTCCCCAATGCCATTCACCACGAAGCCCAGATTAGCCTGACCGTTTCGCAATTGCCAAAACAAACGGCAATTTTTCGCATGAGTCGCTCATCGCCAGGCCGGTACGCTACCCACGAGTTCGGCAAGAACGTGTATGATGTGCGGGCGTACGACGAAAAGAATCAGCCCCTGACGGTTGTCCGGACAGAGGGCGATGTATACACCGTACCAACCCACAAAGGCACCATCAGACTGAGCTATACACTCTTCGGCAATTATCCCGACGGCACGTACATGGGCATCGACCCGAAGAGTATTCACCTGAATATGCCCGCTACGTTTATGTGGGTCAAGGGGTTCGACCAACGACCGATTACGGTGAAATTTACCCTGCCAGGTGACAACATGGGTGTTGTGGCGACCCAGCTAGTCTCCACCACGGATCGATACACCTTCACTGCCCCCGGTTTGCAGTATTTCATGGACTCGCCGGTAAAGATCGGTAAACTGGCCGTCAAGGAATGGCAGCGAACCAATACCGATGGCAAGCCAATCACGTTCCGGGTGGCGCTGGAAGCCGCCGTCGCCGATTCGACCGCGAACGGATTTTCTCAGAAAATTGCCCGAATTGTGGATCAGGCGAAGGCGGTTTATGGCGAATTCCCGAGCTATGATTACGGCAATTATACCTTTCTGGCGAGCCTGAATCCCTACGTTCGGGGTGATGGTATGGAACATCGAAATTCCACGATGATTGCCGTCCCGATCGCGTTCACCGGACCGGAGAAAGTACTGGGCGTGTTCGCGCACGAATTTTTCCATTGCTGGAATGTCGAACGCATCCGCCCCAAAACGCTGGAACCCTTTAATTTCGAGAAGAGCAACATGAGTTATGAACTCTGGTTTGCCGAGGGTTTCACGCAATATTATGGCGAGCTGCTCCTCGTCCGGGCTGGTTTTACGCCGATCGATGACTATGTGAACACGCTGGCTGGCCTCGTGTATACTAAACAGCAAACGCCCGGTGCTACCCGTTATTCGCCCATTGACGCCAGTTGCCATGCCGTGTTTGTCGATGCCGGCGTAGCCATCGACCGAACGAATTACGGCAACATGTTTACGTCCTATTATACCTACGGCGCAGCGGTTGCGCTGGCGCTGGACCTCGAATTACGCCAGCGCAACCAGTCGCTGGATACGTATATGCAGGCCGTCTGGAAACGGTTCGGCAAGCCCGAGCAACCCTATACCGTTGATGGTTTGCAAAGCGAGCTGGCCCGCCTGACAACCCCCGAGTTTGCCCGTTCTTTCTTCGGTAAATACATCTACGGCCATGAGCCTATCGATTACGCTTCCCTACTGGCCAAAGCTGGTTTTAGCGTCAAAAAAGCGCAGGCAGGTAAAGCCTGGATGGGATCGATCCGGTATGCCGAAAACAACGGCGGACTGACGGTGCTGGCCAACACCATTCGGGAAACACCGGCATACAAGGCTGGCCTAGATATTGACGATGTCCTGACGGCCGTTGACGGACAGGCTGTTACGAAAACGGAAGCGCTTCAGGCAATTCTGGCGCAGCACAAACCCGGCGATGTCATTCAGCTAACCTATACCCACCGGGGAGAAGCAAAAACGGCGGCCGTTACGCTGGCCGAAAACCCGGCAACCTCCGTTGAGCCCTACGAAAAAGCGGATCTATCCCTCACGCCCGACATGCAGACGTTCCGGGCTAACTGGCTGGGAGCAAAAGCCGTAAACTAATCGAATGCTTTCCTTAGTCCTTTGTTCGTGGTAAAAGGCCCCAAACCGGCTACCACGAACACCACTTTTCCCCCGCCGAATTGTTACCTTTGCCGTTTACAAATCGTCTCCGGCGACTTCAGTTAAACCTACATCCTGTCCCACAGCTTCATGAGTGCCAGTCAACAAACGAAATACCGATGGATGGGCATCTCGCTGGGACTGAGCATAGCGCTGCTGGTACTCAAATTCACGGCTTATTTTCTCACTTATTCAACCGCTATTCTAAGCGATGCGGTCGAGTCCATCGTGAACGTCATTGCCAGCGGCTTTGCGTTTTATAGTATCTATCTTTCCGGCCAGCCCCGCGACCTGAACCACCCGTATGGGCACGGAAAAATCGAGTTTCTATCCTCGGGGTTCGAAGGGGCCATGATTCTTTCAGCGGGTCTGGTCATTATCTGGCAGGCGATACTGAGCTTCTTCGAGCCCAAAGTTCTCGCGAATCTGGATTGGGGATTTGCCCTGATCGGGCTAACCGCCGTGGCCAATGCCTTTGTTGGCTGGATGCTCATCCGATCGGGAAAACAAACCGACTCAGCGGCTCTGACCGCCGATGGTAAACACCTGCTCACCGATACCTTTAGCAGTATCGTGGTGATGATCGGCGTGGCGCTGGTTGCCTATACCGGCAACCACTGGATTGACAGTACGCTTTCTCTATTCCTCGCCCTTGTGATCATCTACAATGGATTTCAGATCACCCGCCAGTCGGTTGCGCGGTTGATGGACGAAGCGGATGTGCCAACCCTACACCGGGTGGTGAATCTATTAAACGTTCACAAAGACCGGAACTGGATTGATGTACACAACCTGCGCGTGCAGAAATACGGCGCCGACCTGCACATCGACTGCCATTTGACACTGCCCTACTACTGGAAACTCAATCAGGTACACGAGGAAGTACATCATTTTGAAGATACGCTCAAAGACGGTTTTCGGGGTGAAGTCGAGATTTTTGTGCATACTGATCCCTGCGAGAAAGAATGCTGTCACTACTGTCGCGTGGCGAATTGCCCCGTTCGAGCGTTCGCTTTCCTCAACGATGTAGACTGGACCCCGGATAACCTGCCGCTCAATCAGAAGCACTTTGTCCCGTTGACCCTGCCGGGGGCTTAATTCTATTGGTCATTTACGGTATATTTTTCCGGGCCAGGTCTTTGCTCTTACATGAGAAGCAATCAGCCTGCCTTACTCGCGTTTGCCCGGCTTTCAGGAATCGCCCTTTCCTGGATTTACCTCATAAGCACCTGTCTGTCAGGATGCAAGCCAGCTTCCACACTCAACGTAGCTCCGCCAGTTACCCCACCCATTGCCGCCACCGTAACAACGCCATCGTCAGCGACGATCTCAGCCCCCGTTGTATACGCAGCCAGTTTCGACAATAACCTCTATGCGCTTGACACCACAACCGGGCAGCCCCGCTGGGTTTTCAGCGCCGATACGTCTATTCAGTCAAGTCCGGCCATTGCCTACGGGATGGTCTATGTCGGTAGCAACGACTACAACCTGTATGCCATTGACGGCGATACCGGCAAAAAACGGTGGGCGTTCAAAACCGGCGGGATCGTGTATTCGAGCCCGACCATTGCCAACGGTATTGTGTACGTAGGCAGTCAGGATGGCAACGTGTATGCCCTTGATGCCACTATCGGGAGCTTACTCTGGCTGTTTACGAATACGTTCGGGTTTTATTCCAGTCCAACTGTCGCGAATGGGCTTGTTTACATTGGGGGGCAGGATAACCGCATCTACGCGCTGGATGCGGCCACGGGCCTTCGGCGCTGGATATCCAGTGCCGAATACTACATCCTCTCCAGCCCTATCGTTGCGAATGGAATCGTTTACGTGGGTAGTCAGGATGGTAAGCTGTACGCGCTCGATGCCGCCACGGGCAAGCTACGCTGGACGTTCAAAACCGGCGCAGCCGTCGATTCCAGTCCACTGGTTGCCAATGGGGTTGTGTATGTCGGCAGTGCCGATCAGAGTCTTTATGCCCTCGACGCGACTACCGGTCAACAACGCTGGTCCTTTCCTACCAACGGTATCCTCTATTCCAGCCCGGTTATTGCTAATGGGATCGTATACATTGGAAGCCGGGATCATACGGTATACGCCGTAAATGCCAGCACGGGTAAACAGGTGTGGTCATTCAGCACGAATTACGATATCTACACGACGCCAATGGTGGCCAACGGCGTGGTTTATGTTGGCAGTAATGACCAGAGTATTTATGCCCTGGATGCCGCTACGGGCCGAAAACGCTGGAGTTTCCGAACCGGGGGCATCGTGGTGTCCAGCCCGGTTATTGCCCAGAAGAATCGAATAACCGGGACGTACCCGACCATTAGCGGGGGCAGCAAGTGACGTTACAACGACTCACAGACCCGTCCCGCCAGTTAGACAACGAAACCGCATAGTAGCCCTCAATTGGTATGCTCAAGGCTTTTTTCCGACAAACCCTTCCCTGGTGTGGACTCGTTTTGGTAGCGGTGTCGCTCCACAGCTGCATCGACTCCTACGATCCCGGTGCTCCGTTGAACAGCAACTTGCTGGTCGTTAGCGGCATTATCACGAACCTGAACGAAACCCAGACCATCAGCCTTAGTCGTTCCCGGTCGACAATTGATAGCGGCTCGATCAATACACCCATTCGGCGGGCCACGGTCACGGTTCTCGTCAACGGGACAACGCCCGTTACGCTGCTCGAAAGTCAACCCGGCACGTACAGTTTTCCCGACGATTTTAGGGGCCAGGTCGGCACGACTTATCAACTGCGCTTTCGAACCGAAGAAGGCATTAGCTACGAATCATCCGTCGAAACGATGTCGGCGGTCTCGCCCATCCTGAACGCGTACGATCAGTTCAACCCACAGGGGCCAAAGACAACGGCCGACGGGTTAAATGTGCCCGCCAACGACGTGTATATCGATTTTCAGGACCCGGCCAATGCCCGCAATTTCTACCTTTGGCGATGGCGGCTGTACGAACAGCAACTCTGGTGTGCTACCTGCCAGCAGGGTCGCTACATTGTCCTGGACGTTGGCCCCGTGGGCAGCGGCCCGATTGATGTTCTAGGCTGTGTACGCGATACTACCTTGAGCCTGTCTATCCAGTTCGATTACCCCTGCCGGGAGCTGTGCTGGGATATTTTCTATAATACAGACATCGACGTTTCGGCCGATACGTACACCAATGGGCAACTGCAAACGGGCCACAAAGTGGCGAGTGTGCCTATTTACCAGCGCAATCCGGCACTGATTGTGGTCCAGCAGCTTTCGCTGTCGCCCAATGCCTATCGCTATTATAAACTCTTTACGGATCAGGTTCAAAATACGGGTACGCTGGCCGACTCACCACCCGCTCCCATTTCGGGGAATATCAAGAACCTGGCCAACCCGACGGAGAATGTGATCGGCTATTTCTCGGCCGCGGCCGTAACCGAAATTCGCCACAAGATCAAACGTCAGGATGTAACGACGGGTACGTTTCAGGGGTTGTTTTATGCCATAAACGGTCGTACACCACGCCTGGAATCATCGTTACCCGGCAGTAGTACCTACGGCGGCAGTGTCGCTTCGGCGCTTTGCGTATCCAGCCGCACCCGTACCGATCAATTTCCACCCGGCTGGAATGACTAACGAACTCTCTACTCGCTGAACGGATGCGCCGATACCTACTTATATTAAGCATTTATCTGCTTTTCAGCCCGGTTCTCCAGGCTCAGATGATGGTTAACCTGAACGGAGTCGTTCGCGATTCGGCCACGGGAAAACCACTGGTCGGCGCAGCCATTGTTGTCGATTATCGCAAAGCGCTCACGGGTACGAGCACCAACGAGCAAGGCCGTTTTTCCATCGATCTGCCCGCTGGTGAGCATACCGTCGTGGCCCGATTGATTGGCTTTACGCCCGTACGCAAAACCGTTCGCCTTTCCAGCGATCCCGTAACGATCCAGTTGAATCTAATTTCGGTTGAAAGTCGGCTGGAAGAAGTCGTCGTGACGACCAAGGGGTTCGACCAAACGGTTCGACAACCCATTCTGGGCGTCAACCAGATCAACATGAATGCTTTACGAAAGCTGCCGGCCGCCCTCGGCGAAGTCGATTTGTTACGCGGTTTGCAGATGCTTCCGGGGGTGTCGAGTGTTGGCGAGGCCAGCAATGGTGTCAACATTCGGGGAGGCACCACCGACCAAAACCTGATTCTACTGGACGATACGCCCATTTTCAACCCAACGCACATGTTTGGGTTGTTTTCTATTTTCCCGTCCGAGGTTATCAGCACGGCTGATCTGTATAAAGGAAACGTACCGGCACGCTTCGGTGGGCGGGCGGCCTCCGTGCTGGACGTGTCCCTGCGAAATCCTGACCTGAACCAGTTCAGCCTGTCAGGCGGGGTCAGTCTGGTTTCGAACAAACTCACCGCCGACATTCCGATTGTAAAGGGAAAAGTTGGCCTTCTTATTTCGGGGCGCGGGGCCTTCAACGACTTTCTCCTGCCGATTGTATCGGACCGACTGGCGAACATACGTGCCAGATTCGGAGATGCTGTCCTGAAAGCATTTTGGCGCATCGACAATAGCAATACGCTAACTCTGACGGCGTACGGCAGTAAAGACGAATTCAAGACCGATCTGCTGGCCAACCTGCCCAATGTGAACGGAACGGCTACCCGCTACGACCACCAAACGGTCAATGTGATGGCACGCTGGTTCCGAACGTTATCGCCCCGATTGAACCTGCAAACGACGGGTATTTATGTACACTATGTGCCCAAAATCCTGTCGCCTGAATTAAGTGGCAACGTTGTCAGTTTGCGGTCGTCGGTATTGCAGCGGCAGCTAAAATCGAACCTGAACTTCCAGCTGACCAATCAAAAGCTCGAGTTGGGCGTTAGTGGCACTCATTACCGCATTGAGCCGGGCACCTTATTTCCTGGCCGGAGCGAAAGCGTCAATTATGTAACCACACCAACGGAGAATGCCCTGGAGTTGGCTATCCACGCCGATTATGAACGAAGTTTCAGCGATAGACTGGCTATTTCGCTGGGCATTCGGTACTCCCAATTTTTATCGCTGGGCCCATCGCTGGTCAGGCAGTATGCGCCCGGCGAAACCCGCGATGACTTTTCGGTGATCGATTCGATCCGGTATGGCGCGGGTCAGCTAGCCAAACAGTACGGCGGTCCGGAACCCCGGATTGGCATTCGCTATACGCTGAGCCCAAACGCATCGCTCAAATTTGGATATAACCTGATGCGCCAGTATTTACAGGTTGTCACAAACACCACGACGCCCCTGCCCACCTCGCGCTGGAAAACCTCAGACCCGAACATAAAACCACAGATCAGTCAGTTGCTCACCGCCGGTTATTTCCTCAGTTTCAAGGAGAATATTTACGAACTCACGCTGGAAGGGTACTGGCGGATCACAGAACACATTATCGACTACCGACCGGGCGCTGATTTTTTACTTCAACCCTTTCCTGAAACCCAACTGTTGCAGGGACGTAGCAGAGCCTACGGCATCGAGACCATGATTTCCAAGAAGAAAGGCGAGCTAACCGGTTGGCTGAATTATACGTATGCCCGTACGCTGAACCAGGTGTACGAAGGTGCCTCTGTTGAGCAAAATGTAAACGCCGGTAACTGGTACAAAGCCAGTTATGATCGCCCTCACACGGTCAATGCCAACATGACAATTGATGTTGACCGGCACAATAGCTTTGGGTTTACGTTTGCTTACAGCACAGGGCGGCCCTATTCGGCCCCAACGGGTTTCGTTACGATCGAAGGGGCTCAGTACCCCTATTATGGCGAACGCAACAATGAACGATTACCAGCCTACCACCGGCTGGATTTCGCCTGGAACATTTACAGTCCAGGCATGCGAAAACGGCGTTGGGAAGGCCGCTGGGCCTTTACCGTTTATAACCTGTACGGCCATAAGAATGTCTATTCCGTATTTTTCAAAACCGAGAATAACAAAACCAACGCTTACAAGCTCCAGATTTTTGCCGCTCCCCTTGCCTCTCTCTCCTACAACTTCGTTTTTAAATGAGGCTTTGCTACGTTATTTCGACTGATTTTTAAATTCGGCAGAGACGTTTCAGGCCTTGTTGCTACTGGTTCTGGGTTCTAGGACGAACGAGAAATCTTTACGCACAAGTCGGCTTTCCCGCTAAGAAGAAATCCATGCTAATTTTATCAGAATAGTTGTATTTATTCTTTTTATTTACCAATTTTGTTTCACTTGTTACGGAGGTAACAGACGAAATTGCTTTTTTTCAATTCAGGTTGTATTCAAAAACCAGCAAAGAACGGCCCTTTCCAGCGAATTGGGGCCGTTTTTTCTTTTTAGTAGAACTGAGTCAAACGCCTGTTTTTTGATCAACGTGTTCTGGCTGATTAGAAGCCTGTGGCGAATTCAGTTTAAACCACTATTTGAGGCATCAATCGCAAAAAAGAGGCTTGACAGGTCTTAGCCAACGGTACTTCGTTCAGCCTACGCCAATGAGTTGCTTTCTGTTGTCGCCAACGACGAGCTTGGCTTTGTGTACAGTACACTTTCGGGCTTTGAAAGAAGAGTCCTGGTTATTGAAGAACAATGCGAACCGCTTCTGATTTACTCGATCCATAAATACCCCGTAAGTAGTAAGTACCTCTGGGCAGCGCATGAACGTCAATATCAACTTTGAGTCCGTTTTTTAACGCATGCTCGGAATATTGCCCCTTTATCTTTACCTCTTTAACGACAGTATTGCCGTCATTCACTACCTGAAGAGTGTTGGGCAGGTAATGCTCGTCTGTATCCTGATCAAAGCTGGCTGTAACCAGATTACTGGTTGGATTAGGGGTTACGCTGTAATACCCCCCGTTACAGTTACTGATGAAAAACGTGCGGGATGTTCCCCCCGTCGTGTTACAAGCGGTGTTGGTGACGTTCATCTGAAGAACAAAGCCACCCTGCGAACCAGCGGTCAAGGTCGCATTGACGTCATAAGAATAAAAATAACTGACGTTACTACTGCCGGTGGGAATGGACCAGTTATAGCTGTACTGGGAGGCAGGCAACAGTATACTGGATTGATAGTTACGCGTGTTGCCTACGCAGAATGACGAGCCATTATCGCCACCACCCGTAGCCGCAAACGTGATATCACTACCGGAAGGAGTGCCTATATACCGGGTGATTGTGTTTGTCTGTAAGTTGTTGCAGCCTGGGATTACGCCATACGCACTAATACTACCAAACGAGTTGTGTTGCGCACTCACCTGGCTGTTGGTACTTCCGTAAGTGGTATACGATGAAGACCCGTTCACGGAGATGCCCCCTGTCGTCTGCCACTGTATATTCATGGCTGGTTGACCCGTAAAGTTAACGGCTGCCGAGATAGCACCCGATTGTCCGGAAGAGCATAAATTAGGTGTTGTTACAAAGGAAATGGGTGGTTTTCGGCTTATATTTACCGTAATGTTCGTATTCCCCTCCCATAGTTGGAGATGGACGTATCCATCTGACCCATTCGTACTGAGGGTTATATGAAAAAAAGCTTCACTACCACTGCCACTTTGCGCCCCGTAGACAGAGTTGATGGCGTAACCAGAAGATGCGTCCCAGAACTTAGCCCCTGGTAGGCTCGAATTATCAACGGGTGTTCGGTCCGTTCTAACATCGACATTGGTCTGGTCACAGTTTATGTATACGGTCTGACCATCATAATAATGACTACCATTGATGGTCAAACAATAGTAGTTGTCAGCCAGGCAGTTACCAGCGGCTACGCACAGGGCCAAACCAGCGGCCACAAGGGAGGTTATGAAATTTTTCATAGCAAAGTAAAGATTTGGTGTACATATAGATTAATATTGATTAGCAGCATTAACTTAAAGTTAATTATTATGTTTGTATAATTTTTTATTGATTTAATTATAAAACTTACGAATACAAGTAGTTTTAGCCGCCTTAAGCTAAGTATATACTGCATAGGGAGCGGACGGGTTTACCTATAAAAAGAGCGTTTTCAGTAGGCGTGCCCTCGCTGATTCTTAGTTTCCAGGAGGTTATTCCGGACATCCTTATGGGTTTCAAGTTCCTTCCTACGCTGTTAAACCGTTCGATCCAGGGGACTTGATCCAGGTTAAACTGGCTACTTTATAGTAGGTAGATTTTTTGAAAACCTGATCAAGTGTAAACGCGCGTTTTTCTTATTTTTTAATCTTGTTTTCATCCCGAAGGGGCTATAATTTAGTCGGATTGTCCTTTTCATTAGGCGAAAATGAGCTTTCCCTACAGTATAAAAATAGCCTTTTCGTCTCATCCTTTTTATGACGCTCTCTGTGGGAAGAAGAACCCCAACTTCAGGTAAAATACGGGTTGGTGAACCGGTTCATGTAATGCCCGTTCAGCGAAGCATATACTGAATTCTAGCCTTTTGCGTCAATTTTGCCACGTTTACTTCGCTTCGGCCATCCGGTCAACTTAGTATCTGATGAATGACACACTTTTCCACAGAACGACTCAATGTAAGCGTGTATGGAGACCCGTCGACGGTGGCTGATTTTCATGGTGATGCAAATGAGCTGGTTGCCGGTTAGTGCGCAGACCGCTACGGGCCGGTATCCACACAAAGCCAAACACCCGGCTGCGCAGGTGGCTTACGTGGTTATTTGCGAGAGTCGCAGTTCGTATGCGTATTACAGCAGTATGTGCCGGGACTTGGCCCAGTGTACGCATGGGGTTAGCCAGGTATCGGTAGCCCAGGCCCGTAATGCGGGGTATATACCCTGTAAAATTTGTTGTTAAAAGCGATGATCGAACTCCAGCGTGTAATATCTGGTGGCCAGACCGGTATCGACCAACTTGGCTTGGAAGTAGCCCGGTCGCTGGGCATCCCCACCGGCGGTATGGCACCGAAAGGCTATCTGACTGAGAACGGACCGGATGAGCGGTTGCGTGACGTATACAACTTGACAGAGCATCCATCCGCCAGTTACCCGCCCCGCACGAATGTGCAACAGTCCGATGGAACCGTACTGTTGGGTTTGATTGCCGGTGGCACGAAACTAACGCTTGACAGTTGCGAAAAAGAAGGGAAACCCTACCTGGTGAACCCCACGGCCGAAGCGTTCCGCACATGGCTGATCGATTACAAAATCAAGGTGCTGAACGTAGCGGGGAGTCGGGGCAGTAACCTCAATCATGGCCAATTACAGACCTACCGAAAACTGCTGTATGACGTACTGATGACGAATCAGCGCCTTTCGGTTCTGTTCAGTACCCCCCCCGTACAATGGGGACTTCGTGGTGATCCATACTTATGGAATGAGTTAGCTGAGGTCGCTAAAACGCTGCTGCTACCAGCGACTGAAACCGAGTTAACGGATCTGCTGCACAGCCTGATCCGAAACTTACTTGGTCACGAGTTAGTGCCCGGTAAGATGATTGCTGTTCCGCGGTTTGCCTATGGCGGCATGAGTAGTGGAATGGTCGGGTCAGATTTCTGGCTGAATACTGCTATTCCCCTACTGAAGCAAAGGTTTATTGACCTCAGCAGCTTGTAACGTGAGTTAGTGTTTGTAGCTGGTCCAGTTCATCCAGCGAAATCCTTTTGGGATTCTGTGTGCCTGGCACTTTCCTGAAAATATCGATTTGTTGTCGATATGCGGAATCTAAGCGGGTTGCATGGTCAGGTCAAAGGCCATCGCTTGCGCCTGAATCCTTTCTTTAAGGTGCGGGATAGAGTCGGCAAACAGTTCCTGGATGGTTTCCTCGTGCAACAGGATAGTTGGACGACTATATCTCAGCTGACTGGGTGGTAGTATGTTCATCAAACAAGTAAGCTCTGGTTTGTGAACGATCTAAAAAAAATTCCTCATCGGCTATCACTCGGTCCGCAACTCCCGGTGATTTTTGACTTAAAGGCGTTGATTGATTTGCCATTAATACGTCCTCGTCTTAGTGAATGAATACCCAGGTGACGGTTTTTGTACGAAACGGCAAAATTACCCAATACTGAATTAGCCGGGTGGGCTAAAACGTAGTCGGTTGTCAGAATAAGTAACTACATCTTCTGACAACCGACTACGTTTTACTTAATTCACTACATTCAGCCGGTAAAAGAATGACGAACTATAAAAAGCGCCACCCGTAATGTTTGGGCTGG
The DNA here is from genome assembly GCF_054776575.1 of Spirosoma humi. Classification (NCBI taxonomy): domain Bacteria; kingdom Pseudomonadati; phylum Bacteroidota; class Cytophagia; order Cytophagales; family Cytophagaceae; genus Spirosoma; species Spirosoma humi. The sequence goes on along the minus strand of NZ_BAAHBR010000003.1, from coordinate 274,105 downwards.
TATTCGACGCCGAAAACGATTTCCCATCGGTCAGTTTCATGGTTCCGTTGATTTCAAAACGGTCGCCATTGGCAATGTCGGCCGTTGTCAGTTTAGTGGCTGTCAGGGCTTCCGCACCAGTAATGGCGATGGTAGCTCGTGGGTAGCCCGTTGTAGCATCCTTGGTATAGGCAGAAGCCGCAATGGACTTCAGGGCTACGGTTGTTCCGGTGATGGTTCCATTGGCAGGCGTTGCGTCAACAAATTTGATCGTTAGATCGTACGACGCAAATAAAGCGCCCTGATTAGCCGTAACGGCTTCGGCAACAAACTCCATCTTCGTGCCACTCATATTGGCTTTACTGACACTAAACGTCGTATTGGCAACCGGATAGGGCGTAACGGTACGCATGTACCCACCGTTCTCAAAGTCGCTTACTTCGAGGTGAGTGATCATATCTGTTTTGCAGGACAGCGCTAACAAACTCCCCACTGCCAGAATTAAATATTTTTTCATGTCAATTTAGTTTTTGAGATGACTTATACGTTTACAAACAGCAATTGATTGCTTACTTTAACAGACCAGCCTGGTTAGTATCCCAGAAGATGGGGACAGTTAAACTAGCTTTTTGCTTCGTATTCGAGTTTCGTATGATGTACGTTGCCGGGTAATAATACGAACGGGGGAAAGCGCCTGGATTCGGATCGAGAGCAGGCTGCTGATTGGCAGGTTTTCCTGTCCGGCGATAGAGGTTATAGCCTTCAATACCGTTTCCGTGTAGTGCCAGCCAATATTCCGTGCCAATAATATTAAGTTTGGCATCGGTGGTGGTTGCCGCATCGTAGTCTGCCATCACTTTTGTTACGTATTTGGTTACTTCGGCAGTCCATACGAGATTTTGAGCGGCTTCGAACGTACTGATTTTGCTGCTTTCGGTAGTCCCCAGAGCCATGGATCGTACATCAGCCATCGATTTTTCGATAGCTGACTTGAGCAGGTCTTTAGCCGTTCCTGTCGTACCGAGCGTCAGGGCTGATTCAGCCAGCATAAAATCGATAAATGAACGCATCATGATCGGCTGGATACCGGCTCCACCGGCACCCGCTCCCAGCGATACCGGTACCCCGGCATCGTTGTCATATAAACCACCAGCCGGATAAACTCCCCAGGCCGTTCTAAGCAACCCATCGGGTGGAATCCCTTCGTTGTTCAGGTGGTCGCGCCCCCAATAGCCTACACTGGTTGGCAGGCAGTACACGTCAGCATCGGAATAATGCGTCGGTTTCGTGTTCGTAATACACCGGAGTGCGTTCACATCGGTGGGGTTTTTCACCGTCTGGCGATAGAAATAGTACCGGATACGAGGGTCCTGAAACCCTTTTGACGAATACAAGGTACCCATGTACGAATTGGACTGATAGTCCCCCCCGCCCGTTGGCGAATATTGACCAGCGTAACGCGGATGGCGCGTGTCGGGGTTGGTCAGATTTGAACTGAATTTAAAGGTAAAGTTCTGAGCGGTCGTCGAAATGAGCTGATTGCCGGCAATTAAGGCATTTATGCCTGTTGTGGAGCCGGTCTGGTCTATCAGACGACGATTCAGATATACTTTCAATTTCAGTGAATTGGCTGCCCGTATCCAGCTGTCGGTACTACCGCTATAGATTAGATCACCCGTGGCTCCCCCTTTCGAGGTTGCTTTAAAATTGGCAATAGCTTGATCCAGTTCCGTCAGGGCAGCTTCATAGATACTTTTACCGGTATCGACACCCGGATTAAAATTCGTGGCGTCGATGGCTTGGGCGTAGGGAATATCCCCAAAAGCATCCACCAGGTTAATTAGAACAGATGCCCGTAGAGTACGGGCAATCCCGGCATGTACGTACAATCCACCTGATTCGGCCAGCGGGAGCAGTGTTTTTACGTCGGTCATCAGCCCAGCATAGGCTGTTTCCCAGGCAAAACTGAAGTTGTTGGGCGAAACCGCGTTGTCGTAAATAGCCGCTCCCTGATTCAGCATACGTGTCAGGCGCATGCCTGGATCACTCATCTGATTAAAGTGATCCTTATAGCTCAATTCAATTGAATTGAGCAGGTAGTTAATATCTGTGTTGTTGGTCGTTACGGCATTCGGATTGTCAAGCAAATCCAGTTTGCAGGAACTAACAACGACCACACACAGCGTCAGGATAAGTGTGCTTATTTTGTTAATCATCGTATATAGATTTTGATAGAGAGACCCCACACATAATACCTTGTGTTTTCGCACAAAGTCAGGCAATCCCGAATGTTTAGAATGTGATTTTCAGTGTACCACCCAGCCGTCGGGCACTTGGCCCTGTCAGAAACTCAAAGCCCATCCCGTTGCCAACACCCAGCCCCAGATTATCGGTATCTAAGTTCAAATTTTTGGGAAAATACAGGGCCCGATACCAGAGGTTATTTCCGAAGAGCGACAACGAAGCACCTTTGATGGATAGTTTACTCAGTGCTTTCTTAGGCAGTTGCCAGGCCAGCGATACTTCCTGCAATCGAATGGTCGACCCATCGAATATACGGCCTTCATCCCCGAAGAAGTAATAGTTGTTAAAATAGAAATCTGAAGCTGTGACCTGAACGTCGTTCGCTGTTCCATCGGCATTTTTCACGCCGGGCACAACAATGGTCTGTGCCCGGTCTGTACCAGCCAGCTTCCCGTTATCAATACCGACCAGCCCCCGCCCAAGCAGCGCCCCAGCGGTAGACGAATACATAGCTCCGCCATGCCGATATGACAGCATCACACTTAATGTCAGCGACTTATACTTAAACTCATTGATAAGGCTGGATGTAAAGGCTGGATTTGGATTGCCTAACTCAATTGGCGATGTAGTCGTGAGCAGATTGCCACTGGCATCAATCTGCAATTGTCCCTGATCATTGCGCCGGTAGCCCGTTCCTTTGATCAGATTAAACGGTTTGCCTACCACGGCGTAGTTACCCAATGTTCCGCCAAAACCGGCAATTTGAACTTCCTGTAACGTCCCGCCCAGATCCAGCACTTTCGGTACATTGCGGGAGAAAACACCCGTCAAATCCCAGGCAAAATCGCCCCGCTTGATGGCGGTCCCTGACACACTGATTTCGACACCTTCGTTGCGAATTTTACCGATGTTAATGGTCGTAGCCGTATACCCTGTCGACGCATCCAGAGGTGTGTTGGTAATCAGATCGCGCGTGTTCCGTTGATACGCAGTAATGTCGAAATTAACCCGGTTGTTCAACAAGCGTCCTTCGATCCCAAACTCTACTTCGGTGTGCAGTTCTGGCTTCAGATTTTGGTTGCCCAGCGTATTATCCACCGAGTGCGTCTGAACCGTTGTTCCTGCTGAATTGAGCCAGGCACGGGCACTTTGATTCAGTACATTTCGGGTGCTGTATGGATTGGGGAAACCCGCCGACGTACCAATACCGGCTCTTAGTTTCAGGAAACTTAAGAGCTTACTTCCCTGGAGGCCACTGAAGGCCGAGGTAGGCACGAACGAAAGGCTACCCGATGGATAAAAAATCTGGCGGTTGGGTACTTCTACCGTCGATGTCCAGTCGTTACGAGCCGCCAGGTTTAAATACAAATAGTCGTTGATATCGGCAGTAATTTCACCAAATACACCGATTCGGGTTTGTTCAATGGTTCCGTCAAAAGCCTGATTGTCGATAAAATTGTTATGACGGAACAGGTTACGCGCCAGTTGGTTCTGGCTGACAACAAACGTATAGCCCGTTTTATCATTCCGCATGTTGCCGCCTAATCGTGCCGATACCGTAAACCGATCACTTACCGGCTTGTTATAGGAAACAATGATGCTGTTATCCCAGATAGTATTGCTTACGTCGTAGGTATTGTAGAAGCCATTGACGAAGTCAACTCCACCTTTATTGAATTTATACTCCTGGTGTTCACTATACGTATCCAGACCGACTTTGTATAAAAGGACCACATCTTTGGCAATGTCGTACGTTAGGTTGGTTGTGGTGAAAAAACGGTTGACAACGTCTGTTGTTTTGTAGTTTTTCAAAATCCAGCGAGGGTTTGGAATATCGTTTCCTGACCGGAAATAGACCGTTCCTCCATCAATTGGATTCTCAAACGGCCAACCCATCAAATCGACCTGACGGGGTGTATACATGACGTTAGCTAGTACCGATGGAAATCCGCCCAGCGTATTGTTACCCGTTCCGGCATTGAGCGGAGGAGTATACTGGTCCGTATTGGCAAAGTTGAACGACGAATTAATCGTCAATTTTTTATTCAGTTGAGCCCGAATACCGGAACCTATATTCAAACGAGTTAATCCGTTTTCTGGAATATATCCCTGTTCCCGGTTATACCCCACCGAGAGATTGTACCCTACGCGCTCGCTTCCGCCCGATACATTGAGCGACGTATTAGAGATAATACCCGTGCGGAAGAAATCCTTCACGTTATCAGGATACACCTGCATTTTATACTGCCCCAGCGAAGCTACGTACGGAGCCATAGCGGCTCTTAATGTAGTATTTGTTAGGAAGGCATACGGATGTTGCGTGAGTGCCGTATTGGTATTCTGCGATGGATAAGTCAGGGCTTCGGTAAGCGTTGGACCAAAGTTGCTGAAAAAATAGCCCAGGTTCTGCTGGAATCCACCTACATAGTCATTCTGATAATTCGGCAGGTTGGCTTTGTTCGTAAAAACCGACTGGGTCAGCGTAATCTCCGTTGGACGAGCTTTTTTGCTGCCATTTTTCGTCGTTACCAGAATAACCCCGTTACGTCCCTGGTCGCCATATGTAACTGTAGCAGCCAGCCCTTTCAGGACACTGATGTTTTCGATATTGTTGGGATCGATATCCAGAAAGCGGCTGGATGCCGACTGGCTCCCCCCCTGAAAGCCAGTTCCCGTGGCACCCGTAGCTAGTCCACCCCGTGCGTTGGTACTGGAATTGAACGGTACGCCATCGACGACAAAAAGTGGCTGGGTTGACCCTGTAATCGAGGAAAAACCCCGAATGTTAATATTGGTACCCGTACCGGAGACCCCCGACGTAGCGGTAATGTTTACCCCCGGAATTTTGCCCTGCAAAATACGGCCAACATCGGCCTGCGGGCGATCCTCAATGGATCGGTTGTCCAGGGTTGTAACGGCATACCCCAACGCTTTCTTTTCGCGGACGATCCCCTGCGCGGTTACAACAACTTCCTGCAAACTTTTTGCATCAGCAACCAGCTTTACATCGATTGTTGATCGATTTCCAATTTCGACTTCCTGCGTAGTCGAGCCAACAAAGCTAAATACCAGAACGCTTCCTGAACCCGATATATTAATTGAATACATGCCATTGGCATCTGTATTAGCTCCCCGGTTGGTCCCTTTTAACAGAATGGAAGCTCCAGGAATAGGACTGCCATCCTGGGCGTCTGTTACCTTACCGGTAATTGTCCGCTCCTGGGCCCAAACTGGTACCCAATAAAAGCCTAACAACACGAGAATTAGGATTAGATTTTTCCTCATAGTTAAGATTAAAATTAAGTTAAGAAATAAGTATTTGCTGCAAATATATTAAAATGCAGACATCTTACAATTAATGCGTATAATTAACTAAATCAAAATATTATTTTAAATTTTCTACTTATATAGAAATATAATTCCGATTTTTAATCTAAAATTAGATAAAACATTGAAATTTTTTACATTAAAATAGGATTAATGTAAGGAAATATTACCTAAGCAAATACTGTAGCTATTATTCTTTAATAATTTGGAATTTGGCTCAGGGCACTACTCTGCTACCACAACCAGACCAATGCCCGTACCGGCAAACTCATTTCGACCATGCAAACGATGGGTCGTTGAGTGAACTATTAATTGGCACCGGAATAAATCACGGCTGTTGATCTTTATTAATGGTAATGTTCTTACTAATGTGTCTACCTGATCGAGATGTGATTGAGTTGTTCGTTAGAGCGAGTTGGTAATTCTTGATGTTGTAGGTTAATTAGGTCAATTTTGACGACTGCTTATTCGTGCCTTTCCAGTTGCAAAATCAGACTGGTTCACTATAAATTACCTTATCCGCTCGAAATGAATGAAGTTAGCCATTCAGAACATTGGATTGGAATACCCTTCCGGCTTGACCGCGCTTAAGAATATTAATTTGGAAATTGGAAAAGGGTTGTTTGGGCTGTTAGGAGAGAATGGTGCTGGTAAATCGTCACTAATGCGTATACTAGCGACTCTGCAATGCCCTACTCAAGGAACCGTTTGTTTTAATGGTCAGGATATTCACCAGAATCCGCTCCAATTTCGCCGTATTTTAGGGTATCTCCCCCAGGAGTTTGGCATTTATCCCACGGCCACCGCCCAGCAACTGCTGACTCAAATTGCCGATATGAAGGGAATTACGGATCGTCAGCAGCGTCAGTACGAGGTGGAGCAGATGTTACATCAGGTCAATCTGTGGGCCGTTCGACATCAGCCTATGCGTACCTTCTCCGGGGGCATGCGCCAGCGATTCGGCATCGCTCAGGCCCTGCTGGCTCAACCTCAGGTGGTCATTGTCGATGAGCCAACAACGGGCCTTGATCCAACCGAGCGTAATCGACTCTACGATTTACTGGCCCAAACGGGCGAAAATGCCATCGTCGTTCTATCGACTCACTTGGTTGAAGATGTCAGCACGCTATGCTCCCGACTGGCTATAGTAGGACAGGGGGAAATCCGCTTGAGTGGCAAGCCAACAGCCTTGATCCACCAGTTTATCGGCCGTCTGTGGGAAAAAGAGATTACCCGCCCAGAATTAGACCGTTACAAGCAGCAATATGCTGTCATTGCTCACCGGTACGCGAGCGGGCAATTAGTCGTTACTATGTGTGAGGACACGCCACCCCTCTTGGGCCGGCCCAAGAGCCCTACCCTGGAAGACGTTTACTTTGCCACGCTAGCTTCTCACCGTTGACCATTACGTGATGGAGGAGTCCTTACGATTAGCTCGCTATGAACTGGCTTACCTACTGAACCGGCCGGTAACCTTACTCTTGGCATTACTTCCGTTAATGCAAGGCTTGTGGGTAGGCTACGAGTACCTCTTACCTGGATCAACGTCACTCGACGCTGGCTATCAATACGGCCAGCTATATCGTCTGCTGGCCTCCAATGTACCGGCGCTGATCGGCCTGACCACGCTGTCGGTCGGTTATGGCCTGATGAGGGACCAGGAGCTACGAACGGACGTTTTTTTGTATAGCCTGCCCGTAGCCTCTACCTTTTGGTTGATGAGCCGGTTTCTGGGTCAGTTAGCTTTCACGCTATTAGTAGCGATCGGTTATCCGATCGGCATCGGAATAGCCCTGACCCTGCATCACCAATATAACTATATAATGTCGGCCTTCGTGTTAGTGGACGGCTTTACGGCACTAACCGCCAGTAATCTATTTATACTTGCCAGTCTAACTGCCGCCCTGACGATCCGGCTACGTAGTATGGCAGGGGCCTACATAGCCTTCGCGCTGGGAATGATAAACTGGCTGGTCATCATCTTTCTGGCCGACCAACTGACATCGGATGACATCTTTGCTTTACTGGACCCATTCGGATTGGTCCTCATCCAGGATGCGGTACGTCAGTCAACCCCCGGTCAGCTGACGACTACTTTATTAAATTGGACCGATACTTGGTATATTAACCGGTTAGGGTGGATAGGCTGTTCGTTGGCTTTGTTGCATCAGGCAGACCGTCGATTTGCCGACTACTGGCTTGGCGAGATTCGCCGTGAACGATCAACCGATACGCTAGCGTCTACGAGCAAACTAACGATACGGTTGAGCTCATTAAGTGTTTCGCAACAGCCGCTGGATAGCCCTGACTGGTGGGGAAGCCTGGGCCGCTCAACCCGTTTTGAATTCAGTCAGTTGAGACGACAGCCCTTTTTGTGGGCGGGTGGCATTAGTATACTCGGGGTCACCCTGGCCCTGGCGACTGTTTTGAGAAATACCGAATCATTCATACCTCTACCGACTAGTGCCTCATTGACGGCATTACGCCAGCCAATTAGTGTATTAATTAGTTGTTTGATGCTATTGTTAACGGGCGAAGTAGTGAATCGGGACCAGTTGATGGGGCTGGAGTCAGTCTTTACCGTGCTTCCTCAGCCCGCGTGGATTCGAATAACGGCCAAATATGTGGCCCTGTCGACCGCAGCCCTGCTTATAGTTGGCTTCGTCAGCCTGGTGATGGTACTTATTCAGATAACCAGTTCATTACCACTCTCGGCAATCGATTGGGAGCTGTATGCGCAGGATATGCTCCTGGAAACGGGTGGACGACAACTTCAACTAATTGCACTGTTTCTACTGATATCAGTATTGACCCGGCAACGCTTTCTGGGCCATGCGCTCTCCTTCCTTGGGCTGATCCTGCTCAGTTATGCCCAGCAACGACGCATAGTCAGTCCCTGGTTACTATATAGTAGTCTACCTACCCCGGCAGTTTACTCAGAGCTGATTGGCTATGGTCCGCTCAGCCGTTTGCGTCTGCTGATCAGTTTACAATGGAGTTTGCTGGCTCTACTACTTGTCGCAACGAGCACTCTGGTTTGGACGAGAGCAACCCAACCGGGAAAAGATCGCAGGCGTGTTTTTTGGACGTTACCTCGCTTGCGCGTAGTCCTCTGGATTATTCTGGGCATCCTATTAAGTTACGGGTTGCTAGGTACGCTGCAGATCGACCATGTACCCTATTTACCCGTTGTTGAACCAATGGTTGGCAGCTCAAAACCAGCCGCCAGTCGGCATGCCCGAGTCAGCAGTCAGGACGGCCACCTCATCCAAATCGATATCCGTTATCACCACCCGTATCAAGTAAATGCTCTGGTAAATCGGATCATCGTTGCCCTTCAGCAAGGCGAACACCTGTTCGGTCCTTATCCTTATAGCCAGCTTCGAGTGGAAGAAGTCCCCAAAGGCCGGCAAGCCGACGTGGAAAATCGGCCAGGTTGCATTCGATTGGCGGAAAATCAGGGTTGGCTTGCTGGCCCTGACTCTACTCAACTTGATTATCTGGACTATCTGTTGACTCGGGAAGTGATACGGCAGTGGTGGCAACGACGCGTCTGCGCGCCTACAGCTGGGAGTTCTTTATTTACGCATAGCTTACCTGAGTACCTGGCTTTACAAGCCGTGAAAATGCGATATGGCTCGGACCGCTTGGCCAAGCGATTAGCCCAGCGAGCCGCCCGGGTCAGTGCCTGGCGAGGGAGCAACCGGACGCAGGAACCAGCCCTTACCCAGACAACAAATCAGACTGTTATTGCCCAGGATCAGGCGGCCGTGGTCTTTACGCAAATTGGAGAAGTCTGGGGTGATTCTGCTTTACAAACTTGTATTGGCCAGTATTACCGTCAATCAGCCGGGCGACCGCTCACCACTTCGGCCTTTGTGCACTTTATAGAGGGGCAATTACCGGACTCGCTAGCCTACCTGACCAGCTATCTGACTCATCGTTTCCGTTTTGACCTGCGGATTGGTCAGATTGGTCGGTTACCAGATGAACTGGTTGTCACTCTTTTGCTTCAGAAATTCGATCAAAATAGGCAAGGTCAGCTTATCGCCGTCAACCCTTTTGACTGGGTACCGATTGTTCTAACGGATGATAAGGGGCGTCAACTCTATCGGGAACTCATCCGTCCTGGACCGGATAGTCCTCCCTTCAGACTGCCCTTAGTAAAGGGGGCAACTCAAGTTGTCATTGATCCATTGAGGGTATGGATGACTGCGAATCAAAGCCCGCATAGTAAACGGTTCTGAGTGAGAATTGATCTGGTTGAACATACCCGGTTAGAAGGGTATTCCGCACCGTTTCCAATTGCTGCTGGAGTGAAAGCTGTTTTATCGTTGTGGTAGTTGACACAGTTGGGGTATATCAGGTCTCTTTACAGAATCGTCCATAAATCCTCACCCTATAATTATCTAATAATTAACGGCGACGTATCAGGTAAACTGACATGTAAAAGGGTATCTCAATCAAATGGGTTTTCAGATGTGGTCGGTTCAGAGAAGTCATACTCCCCTTGCAAATTGATGTGATGCCACATATGGGTTGAAGAGCTTAAAATAGTTTTTAGTAACTCCTCGCGTTCCTGCCCAGTGGCACATTGTCGAAGTTTCTCCGACAGATAAAGTAGATTGTCGAAGTTGATCGCGTCCATGATCAGCCGTCGGCATCGCTGGGCTATATGACGGGCGGACTGATCTACTGGCTTGTTGGTTACGCACACCCCTGGCGGAATTGGCTTATCGTCCAGAGACTGATCTCCACGTTGAGGGAAGGACTCCTGGCTTCCTTCGCGATATGGGTAGTTTCCAGCAACCCGTTAAGCCAATTAATCGGCCACTTCTCAGCGCCATGCCGCCTGCGTCGTCTACGACTGAGGCCTCCCTAATAATCCAGTCTCCTTTAGCTGTGCTGGATACGGTATCAGGTTTCTCACTGGCTGAGGATGTACTGGGCCGTATTGAATGGGGTTTAGTAGGGTAGGCAAATGGAAGTCTATCGCATCAACAAAGAGCCTTATCATCGGAAGCCATTATCCGTTGTGGGCAGTCATCGACATGCAGGCCGTTGGAACCCAAAGGGCGCGGGTATCCTTTACACCAGTCGTACACCTGAACTGGCTTTGCTGGAAACATTAGTGCATTTACCCCCCTTGACCTTAGGGGAATTACCTCAATTTTGGTTAAGTACATTACGTTTGCCTGACGAAACGGATTCTATTTTTTGGCTTGATCCCGCCAAACTACCGGCTTATTGGAAGAGTGGTACTTTAGGCGAAACGCAAACACTCCTGGCCGAATGGCTGCAAGCTCCTTTTTGCTTAGCCATGGCGGTACCATCGGTCATTTTAGAGATGTCCTACAATATATTATTACATCCCCAACATGCTTCGTTTGCCGAGGTGGAAGTAATCCGTCAATTACCCATATCACTCGACACCCGACTCCGTAAATGAACTTTCCAGGAGATGATTTAATAACTGTCAACTGCAGTTAGGAGCATACGGGTTTGACGTGAAACGTAGTCCAGTATGCACTTCTATTTTTTCCCTGTACGATAACTAACGTCGTCAAAGAGGGCTTTGCGGACGCCGAGGTAACAGCCGAAAGAATTGGGTAGCAGGTTGCCCGTAGCCAACTCAAGCGATGAATTGAGTTGACATCTTTTTAGAACAGGGAGTTGTATAGAAGCGTTGAGCATCAGCAGAATCGACAAACGTATGCATTGGATATAAACTAACTGTACGACTTAATTTTGAGTGAGGACTAGCTCCAGGCTTTGCAAATCCTGATTGATGGATCGTACCGACGACTGAAGTTGATTAAGCATGTTCGCACGCGTGTGCAGTTCATCGGACGTATACTTCCCCCCAGCCCCGAAATAAAGTGGTTGCTTTTCTTTGGCGCTGCCAGCCAAAACGTAATTGTTCCAGCGCAAACGAATGTTGTAAGCGATTGAATAAGCCTCCGAATTGCTAAAGGCTTTTTCATTCAGGACGTACCATATAAAGGAAGGATAAACCGTTGAGACTTTGGATTGATTCCAGATATCGGTTAACAAATTTCGCTGGTGAACCAGCGCCACCTGCTTGTCGGACGAAAAAGCGGCCAGCCCTCCTAACACGGCGCTAAGCACCCCGCCCCCAATGCCAACTATCTTGTTAGAGGATTCGGACGAGATCAAGGCCGTAGCTACCGTCGTGACCGCGCCCGCAACGATGGATGAAATAGTGAGGTTACGAATACGTCGAACATCCTTCTGGTCGAGGTAGTAAGCGAGCTGTTCAGCTCGTTCTCCTTCACAATCTAATTCGGCGGCCAGACTGGAAATTTCGGTCGTAGCCAGTAGGAGTCGGCTATGCAGTTGCTGACGCAGTTGTAGCTTTTTGAGTTGATCTGCGTGCAAACTATCTCTACTAAGTTTTACGAATTGTTCAAGAGTAGGGAGCAGTCCCAACCCATTTATCATCAACAACGAATGGCGCGAAAACCGATTCGTCAAGCTGGTGTCGACCTTCAGTACGGCTTCAATGTCAGGTCGAGGAGTAAAGGCCGACGTATACCGATAGGTTTGAGTTGGTGCGCAGTACGTGCTGTTAACTTGTTGGAATGGTAAACGAGCCGTTTGGCAGCCAGTCAGCAGCATAAGTGCACCTAATGCTAAATAAAGAGAGCGGTTCATTTAAAATTGAACAAGTAGTGAGTTATTGCTTTTCGAAGATTGTGGTAAGTGGTCACTTATCTAAGAGGGTATTTGCGGGAGAGACTTAAGTAGTTTTACAAACGTAACTGGCTGACTTCTTTTGCAAAAATACAATCGTACGAAGATAAGAGCGTGTTGGTGAATTACGTTTGGGCAGGATTGGGTATACAGTTAAGTACTATTTGTAGCCTATGTCCCGGCCTTTCTCTCATCCATCAGGTTATCTCGGAAGCGTTAGTGATTACCTTTTACTAAGTTTAAGCCGAGGCATACGTGAGCGGCTGTTAACTTGTGTCCCACACACCCGTGAGTCTGCCTGGTCTGGGTAAGGGCACAATCTTCTGTTACCGTTATGCCTAATCGGCTCCTTCCCTTCCTGATCAGTATATGGCTACTAGCAGTCTGTCTGGCAGCAACCGCACAGCCATCCAAGCCTACCCTCCCGGTAGATAAACTCACCCGTCAGATTGACAGTATCCAGAAAGCCTATAAAATACCGGGGCTTCAGGTACTGGTTTTTACCAAAGATTCATTGCTGTATCAGCACAATACCGGCTGGAGAAACAAAAACGCCAAGACGCCCGTTACCGCCCAGACGCTTTTCCCGGTGGCCTCCATTACCAAAAGCCTGGTCGCCGTGGCTACCCTGATGCTGGTGGAGGAAGGAAAGCTGGACCTCACCGACGAGGTGAAAAAGCTGGCTCCCGACATCCAAATCGATAACCCCTGGGAAGCCACCGACCCGCTTCGCATTGCCCATCTGCTGGAGCATACGGCCGGCTTTGATGATTGGTCCATGAAAGCTTACGCCTATAACAACCCCAGCGTTTCTCTCCAGGAAGGCCTCACCATCGCTCCCCAGGCCCGGCGTTCGCGCTGGCGGCCCGGTACGTTTATGGCCTACAGCAATGCGGGCCCGCCAGTGGTGGCCCGCATCATTGAAACCAAAACGGGGCAGGACTTCGAGTCTTTCGTGCAGCAGCGGATCTTTACTCCCCTGGGCATGAGCCACGCAACCTTTCACCGGGATGGGGCAGCCCTGACCGACTTGGCCACCGGTTACGTGGGCGATGACCAGCAGGAAGCGCCTTACTGGCACCTGCTGGCGCGCCCCACAGGGGGGTTGAATGTATCGGCCCTGGAATTGATGCCTTTTGTCCAACTGTTAATGGGGCGAGGCACATTCCGGGGGCGGCAACTCCTGTCCCCCGCGCTGGTGGATCGGATGGAGACGCCAACCACTAGCCTAGCCGCCCAAGCGGGATCTCAGCAGGGCTACGGCCTGAATAACTTCGTCACCGCTTACCAGGGACACCTGCTACACGGGCACGACGGAGCCGGCATCGGTTTTCGGGCGCACTATCTCTATCAGCCGGCCCTGAACCGGGGCATTATTTTCCTCATCAACACCGACGGCCCCAGTTTCGGCGCCCTCAGAGACGCCATCCTAAAGCGGGTGATGCAGGCCGTACCCCCGCAACTCCCACCGGCCTATTCGCTGTCGGCGGCTCAAAAAGAAAACTGGCTTGGCTATTATCGGCCGAGTCAGTTTCGAACCGCGCTGACGGGCTGGTTTCTGGGTTTAACTGAATTGGTGCACATCGACGAAGAAGGGGGTCAGCTGGTGCTGCATGATGGCCTGGGAAGCGAGCCGATGCACCTTCAACCAATCGGGCCAAACCAAGTACTCCGGCTGGATAAACGGGGCTACACCCCCGACCTGACGCTCGTACACAATGACATGGGTGAATCCGTGCTGGTTCGCTCCTTTGGGGCGGGTATAACGGCTAACTCGGCGACCAAATCGTCGATGTGGGGTGCTTGGCTACCCGTCCTGCTCGGTCACTTGTCGCTGCTGGTGTTGGGACTTTGTTTAATCCTGGGTCTTGGCTGGCTTCTGCGGGGGATCTGGCTACAGCGAAAAGGCCGTCGGCTGAGTGCTTTACCGGCTCGTTTAGGCCTATTCGTCTATGCGGTATGCTATCTGGTGATGATCGTTAGTTTAAGCGGGGGCGGTAATGCGCTGGGCGTGGTTTCACCCCTGTCGATCACAGTTTTTGTGGCGTCCCTCCTGGGTCCGCTGGCTGCCCTGGGAGCCTTCGCAGGCCTTCTTGGCACGTATAAGCAGATTACAGGACGAGCCGATCTGCTTTTCATGGGCCTAGCCGTTAGTTTAGCCTTGCTGGTGGTGGGCTACATGGGTGTTTGGGGTCTCATCGGCTTACAGACCTGGTCTTAGGGTCTTAAGTTCCGGCCTACAGGCTTGCAAACTCTTTATATATAAGACTATATACCACTATTTAGCGTTTACGATTCTTTCTAAGGATCGTAAACGCTCGTCAATGAGACTGGCCATTAAATATGATCTAACTTAATGGCCAGTTCAAGGTGTCAGATCCAGTTTTATCGAGGAGTTTGTCCTGAACAAGTAGTTGAGTTCATTAGCCAAGATTCGGGTTAACTAACTACTCTTTGTCAATAGAACGGTCAGTAAGGCTTTGCCTTTTTCGTTGTCCTGAAGCACCATAATCATCTTACCGTCTTTGCGCCAGATAGCACTGCGATGATCGACAGGCCCCTTTTTCAGCGACGGATTGGTGTTATCATTGGCGGGTTGTCCGTACTGCTCCGTAAAATACGCTTTTAGTTTATCGTAGCGGGCAACATACATTTGTTTGGAGGGAGATGGCGACAAAAAATGATAGGTAGCCCCAACAAGTCGATTGTCTTCGAACAAATAATATAAGTCTCCCTGCTCCTGACCCAGCGACACGTTTGTGTACCGAAGCTGGTCATCTTTTTCTTCGGCTGGTTTCTGGGATTCACTAGCTTTAACCTCCGTCATAGTCATGCCAAAATGGGCACCTCGCAGGTCGGACTGAGCAGTTTGAGAAAAGGTAGAACAGGAGATCAGGAAGCAGAGCAACAAAGCTGGGTAGTGCATACGCTAGGCGATTAGATAACTGGCTTAATGTATAGGTGATGAAACAAGCCGTTAGTCCAGTCGAGCCGGGATGAGGGTGTTCGTCGAGCTGACAGATCGTTCCTCTTCGCTTAGTGATGGGGCTGGTCAACTGTTAACGGTTGATTTCAGCTTCAAATTTGAGCATATGCTTTTCGTTTCACCATAACCCTTTACACCCATTGAGCGAATGGCAACGCGAGCGGATTTAGCCATCAACGGGTGCCCAGAAAAAAAGGTATAAGTCCAATCGTTATGATCGGCCATTCATGTTAATTCGATTGCGAATGTCATGGCAAAAAATGCGTCAAAACAACAATTCGCCAAGCGGATACTACGTAGAAAGATTGACCCCTTTTTTATTATTTACTCAAGCTGACCGTTCAACGCTACATAACTCCAAGACGATTATGTTCAGAGTTATGTAGCACAAATGGGGCAGCAGCCGCTTTTGATAGTTTTACTCTTTATTGGTGGCGAACCAATTGGTCTGATTTAATGTCGATCAGGTCAGCCCCGATTACACAATTAATCAGATTCTTAGCCCGCTGAGCCTGCTGAACAGTAACCAATCTTTTATGAGTGAAGAGCGTTAAGCTGGCGACTGTTTTGTCCTGGAACTGTTCAATCTCATTCTCCACTAGTTTAATCAAACAATGGCTAGTGTGTCCAGCTTCATTCAACCAGGACGTAACAGCAACATTGGGCCATTGAATGCTTGATCCATCTGTAAAGAAGACGGTTGCTCCTTTTTGAGGCAATGCGGAACCACCAGCGGTATAAAGCTGTAGGAAAAACCGGGTTTGCCCTTTCTGCTGTACACGTCTGTACTGGATTGGTTCAGTTGATGGTTTACCAACCTGGGTTGTCGTGACCACAACTCGATCACTTTCTTTACTGGCTGCTCTGACAAGCTGGTCGCATTGACCGTAAGTGGATAGACTCATCAATTGAAGTATGAGTAAATAGTAAATGTGCTTATGCATAGTGAATTAAGTGTTAAATAATCCGGCAATAGTAAGCCATTTACGTATAAGGGTTATCTAATTTTACTAATAGGTATTTATAGTTAACAAATCGACGAAAACATTAAACAATATATTTTATTAGCTAGTCCATTTCGGTCAGGCTACTATGCTGACAGACCAGCTATGACGAGTCGGCATCTTGGTATCCACGATCCGCAGGGACAGGTCTTTCGAGACAGCCAAGGGTACGGCTTACAATCACCGAACAGGTCAGCGAGATTCTATCCTGATTAGGCACGTTGAAGATTTGGTAGCAAGCGAGTGTCCTAAACAGGGAGCCATGCGTAGACCGTCTCAGTCATGTCTACTGTGGCTATGGTCCATTTCGGCAATAAACGAAGCCCCACTTACTACTATTCGCAGTGTACCACTTAACCAGGCTTATTTCCAGAGATTAGTGCCGTAGAGAACTTTCACTTCTTGCCGTTCTTTTCGGTACTGATTAAATCGTGCAGGGTCATCCAGGTTGAGTCGTTCGCCAGTACAGTAATACTGATGTTGGTTTGTTGAGTTAAACAGGGAGTTTTGTACTTCAATAATGTCTCTATCCTCAAATCGGAAGATGACAATACCATTTACTGTTGGACCACTCACAAACGCCTTGAACTGGTCGTTAAGCCATTTTAACTCATTAATTGGGTCTTTCACGTTGCATGGTAGGTTTGAAGCAGCTACGTCGGGAGTCTCTACTCCTTTATGACAACTCACCGTAAAAAGCAACAAGCAAACTAGAGTGTATAGACGGAGCATATAGCGATTTGTTTGGATATAAACCCTGGACCCTTTCTATCCACATAGCGTTTGAATTACTTGTGGTATCCGTGAACCGTTCAGGCCTGATCGGTGGTTAAATCACGCAATTGCACCCGTTCAATAGAGTTGCCGATCCGGGCCGTTACGGTCGCTTCGTAGTTATCGACCCGGGTTTTTTCGCCTTCGCTGGGCAATCGGCCAAATCGACCCAGCAGGAGACCGGCCAGCGATTCGTAATCGCCCTGCCGGTGCAACGGGTGAGGCAGCAGGGCGTTGAGATCGTCGAGCGACTGGGTGGCCAGCACCGAATAAGTTGTCTCATTGATCTGTTCCACCATTGGGCGTTCCTCATCGGAGTCATCCTGAATTTCACCCACCAGTTCCTCCAGAATGTCTTCCATAGTCACCAGGCCCTCGGTACCTCCATATTCATTGATGACTAACGCCATGACTTTACGCTGCCGCTGCAAATCGCGCAGCAGCAGACGAATCGACTTCGTTTCCGGCACCACCAGCAACGGTTTAGCCAGGGAGCGCAGATCGACGGATGGATGCTGTCGTAGGGTGATCAGCAGGTCGCGCAGGTGGATAACGCCCAGTACATGATCCAGGTCGTCATCGTAACACAGGATTCGGGAGTATTTTTCGGCCATGACACGCTCCAGCACGAGCTGATCGAAATCATTTACATCGATCCCGAAAATGTGCGTCCTAGGCACCATAATCTGCCGGACAGTTCGATCCGAAAAATCAAAAGCTCGACCCACGATGGTCAGATCGGAAGCCGGAATCGGGTGATCCGATTCTTCGGCCTCCTCCTGACTCTGGCGCACCAAATACTTTAACTCATCCGGACTATGCACTTCATTCCCGTGAGTGGCCTGGATGCCAACCCCTTTCAGTACCGTGTTGGCGAATCCGTTCAGCACCCAGATAAAGGGGCGGAAGACGAGATAAAATCCCTGCAGGGGATAAGCGATGAGCAGTGTTGTGCTTTCTGACCGCTGAATAGCGAGCGATTTAGGGGCCAGTTCGCCAAAAACAATATGCAGCATCGTGATGAGGGCAAACGCAATGGGTAGCGAAATCTGGTGGGCCATCTCCGCGCTCAGCGAAAGACCGACCAGGTCAAACCCGGCGGTCAATAGCGCCCCCACGACCGGTTCGCCAATCCAGCCTAGTCCCAAACTGGCCAGGGTAATGCCAAACTGGGTAGCGGCTAAATACCCGTCGAGGTGCGAAAGCATATGAGTAGCCAGCCGGGCCGACGCATTGCCCGCCTGCGCTTTAAGCTCCAATTGGGACGCCCTTACTTTAACAATGGCAAATTCTGCCGCCACAAAAAAACCGTTTAGGGCAACCAGTAGCAGGGTAAACAGGAAATTGAGAAGCATGCGCGTATCAGTGAAAAAATAGCCTTACACCACTTTATTTGCGGAAGGCTACTGGTTAATAAAGGTATTCGGTTATTCCCGGCCGCCCCCCAGCGCTCTGTATAAATCGACCAAGGACAGAAACTGGGATTGTTTGGTATTAATCAGCGCCCGTTCTGCATCCAGCACCGACTGTTGAGCCGTGATTACTTCTAAATAAGTGGCGTAATTAGCCGCAAACAGGTCGTTGGACGTGGTAGCGGCCTGCCTGAGTACCGCGACTTCCTGCGTTTGTAAATTGGCCACGGCCCTGTAGTTCTCCAGCCCGTTCAGGTTACTGACCACCTCACTCACCCCCGTCACGATCGCTCGTTGGTAGGCAAAATAAGCTTCGCGGCTTTGGGCCTGCGAAATAGCCAGATTCCCTTTCAGCAAGCGTCGGTTAAATACGGGTGCGGCCAGACTGCCCAGTACACCGGCCACCAGCGACGCGGGATCGAGCAGTACCGAGGGCCGGAACGCGTTGAGGCCAACGTAGGGTGTTAGGCTCAGGCTTGGCAAAAAGTCAGCGCGGGCCACGGCTACGTCCACGTTGGCAGCTTCCAGTTCGCGCTCGGCCTGCCGGATGTCGGGCCGGCGACGGACTAACTGCGAGGGAATACCGGCCAGTACCGACGCGGGTAGTTGCTGCTCCCGAATGGAAGGCCCGCGCTTAATAGGTCCGGGATAACGACCCAGTAGCACATTGATCTGATTTTCGGTCTCAACGAGTCGCTGGCGTACCTGCCCTTCCAGGCCGCGTGTGTTCAGGAGCTGTGCGTTGAATTGCTGCACGGCCAGCTCGGTCACGCGCCCCGCCTGCTTCTGTACGTTGACCAGTTCGACCGCCTGCTCCTGCAGTTCGATGTTGTCGCGGATAATTTCCACTTCGGCGTCGTCGGCTAAAAGGGTGTAATACAGCCGGGCGATTTCAGCGGTGAGGGCAGTAAGGACCAGATTGCGGCCTTCTACGGAAGCCAGTACCCGGTTGTAGGCTGCCCTCCGACGGTTGCGAAGTTTACCCCATAGGTCCGCTTCCCACGAGGCTCGAAAACCGGTAAAAAAGTCGGGCGTGGGATTCGGAATCAGGCGGCCCCCCTTGACATTATCAGATAGGTTCGTGTCGAAATTCCCGACTCCGTTCATGGTGTAGCGGCCAAAACGGTCCAGGCCAGCCGTTGCCACCGCATCAACCTGTGGCAACAGAGCCCCCTGACTAATACCGAACGTAGCGCGGGCCACATTGATGCGCTGCAGGGCTATTTTCTGATCCAGGTTATTAACCAGGGCGGTATCAATAAGGGCGACCAGGTTGGGGTCGGTAAACAGCAACCGGAACGGCTGCTCGCCAATGCCCGATGAATCGGCATTACCCGCAAAGGATTGAGGGACTGACACCACGGGTGTGGATGTGGGCTGATGTATAGTCCGACACCCGCCAAGGCTACCGAGCACCGCACCGGCCACTAGCAAATGACGTTTACACCGTTTCATGTAAGGTAGCGTTGGTATGGGATTTCGTTTCAATTAACGGCGGGTTTTGCACTGGACGCGTTTTACTGAACCGGTTCGCCAGGCTGGCAAACACGACATACAGCCCCGGTATAATGACTAGCCCGAACACCGTGCCTACCAGCATGCCCCCCGCAGCAGCGGTGCCGATAGTTCGGTTACCGACTGCTCCCGCGCCCGTAGCGATGCAAAGTGGAATCAGACCCGCGATGAAAGCAAAGGAAGTCATCAGGATAGGCCGCAACCGGGCGAGTGCGCCTTCGATGGTTGCCGGGATGATTGACAGGCCATCGGCCCGGCGTTGATTGGCAAACTCCACGATCAGAATGGCGTTTTTGCCCAACAGTCCGATCAGCATGACCATCGCGATCTGGGCGTAGATGTTGTTTTCCAGACCCGTTACCCACAGAAAGAAAAACGCCCCAAAAACGCCCGTCGGCAGCGAGAGAATCACGGGCAGTGGCAGCAGGAAACTTTCGTATTGAGCGGCCAGAATCAGGTACACAAATACCAGACAGATCGCAAAAATATAGATCGCCTGATTGCCCGACTGCACTTCATCGCGCGAGATACCGGCCCAGTCAATGCTGTAGCCTTTGGGTAGCTTGGTGGCCGCTACGTCCTGCACGGCCCGAATGGCGCTACCGCTGCTAAATTCAGGGGCTGCCTGCCCATTGATTTCAGCCGAAGGATACATATTGTACCGGGTGGCCTGCTCCAGACCATATACCCGCTCCACGCGCATAAACGCCGAGTAAGGTACCATTTCGCCGTTTTCATTTTTCACGTACAGCTTCAGCAGATCCTCCAGTTGGGCCCGGTAGCTGGGCAGGGCCTGCACCATGACTTTATACATCTGTCCGAACCGAATAAAGTTGGTTGCATACTCCGAACCGATCAGGGTTTGCAACGTCTGCATCGCTCGTCCGACCGACACCCCCTTTTGGGCCGCTTTGTCGGGATCAACGTAGAGCATGTACTGCGGAAAGCTGGCATCGAAGATGGTAAACGTATTCTCGATTTCGGGACGATCTTCCAAATCCTTCACAAACTGCTGAACCACGGCTTCCATCTTCTTGTAGTCGCCCGTACCGGTCTGATCGAGTAACCGTAGCTCCAGGCCACTGGCATTGCCGTAGCCCGGCACGGCTGGGGGTGGAAAAAATTCAATCTTAGCGCCTTTAATGCCGTGCGTCTTTTCGGCCAGCGCTTCGATCACCTCATCGACCGATTCCGTTCGTTCATCCCAGGTTTTCAGGTTGATCAGGCAAGTACCGAAGGTGGCCCCCGTACCGTCGGAGAGGATATTGTTCCCGGCCAGCGTCGAAACGGATTTTATGGCCGGAACTCCCGTGGCTAGTTGCTGTATCTGATCAACCACCTGACGCGTTCGTTCCAGGGTAGCCCCCGCCGGGGTCGTAATGCTGGCGTAGAACGTACCCTGATCGTCGTTAGGAATAAAGCCCGGTGCGACCAGCGAACTCGTGCCCCAGACGCCCGCGCAGAAGGCGAGCAGTAGACCAAACGTCACCACCCGCCGATTGACAATAACCCGCAACAGCGATCCGTAGCGGTGGGCCAGGCTTTCATACGCTGCGTTAAAGCGGGTAAAGAAGCCCGTCAAGACCCCGGTTTTGGGGCTATCATGCCCATCGTGGCCCGGCGTATTTTTGAGGATGAGTGCGCACAAAGCCGGACTAAGGGTAAGGGCGTTGATGGCGGAGATCAGAATGGCAACGGTCATTGTCACGGCAAACTGCCGAAAGAAAATCCCCACGGGACCCGTCAGAAACATAACGGGCACAAACACGGCAATCATCACCAGGGTAATGGCCATCACCGCCCCGCCAATTTCGCTGATCGCTGCCTTGGCAGCTTCCCAGGGACTCAACCCGCCGGATGCGCCCCCGGCCCCTTCCATCTTGGCGTGAACCGCTTCGACAACCACAATAGAGTCATCGACCACCACGCCGATGGCCAATACGAGGGCGAAGAGTGTGATGAGGTTGATGGAGAAGCCAAAAAGCTGCATAAAAAAGAAGGTACCAATCAGGGCGACCGGCACGGCAATAGCGGGAATGAGGGTTGACCGCCAGTCCTGCAAAAACAGGAATACGACCAGGGCTACCAGAAAGAAGGCTTCAATCAGTGTTTTGATTACTTCGTGCACCGATGCGTCCAGAAAGCGCGACACGTCATAGGTGATTTCGTAATCCATACCGGGGGCAAAACGGGTCTGTTTCAGTTCCGCCATCCGGGTTTTGATACCGGCAATGACTTCGCTAGCGTTCGAACCAGGTAGCTGTTTCAGCATAATAGCGGCCGATGGCCGACCATTGTGCTTGGACACAACGTCATAATAGGTCGTGCTGAACTCAATATCAGCCAGGTCTTTTAGCCGCAGCAGTTCACCATCGGCGTTCGCTTTGAGGGGAATATTGCCGTACTGCTCCTCGGTGGTGTATTTGCCCGTGTATTTTAGCACATACTGAAGGGCCTGTCCCTGCTTGTCGGAGCTTTCACCCAACTTACCGGGAGCCGCTTCGACGTTCTGCTCCTGTAGCCGTTCGACCACTTCTTCCGCCGATATGTTGTAGGCCATCATGCGATCCGGTTTGAGCCAGACGCGCATGGCATATTCCCTAGCTCCCATGATATCGGCATACCCAACGCCCTTGATGCGTTTTAGCTCAGCCAGTATGTTGATATCGGCGAAGTTGTAGAGGAACTTCTCATCCAGGGCGTCATGGCTGCTGAAAACGTTCAGATACATCAGCATCGAATTTTCTTCCTTGGCAATCTTCACCCCGTTTTTAATAACCTCCGAGGGCAGTTCGGCCATGACGGCGGCAACCCGATTCTGCACGTTTACTGCCGCTACGTCGGGGTCAGTACCCACCTCAAAGATGACCTGTACGACGCTTACACCATCGTTGGTGGCATCGGATGACATATACTTCATGCCCGGAACGCCATTAATAGCCCGTTCGAGGGGGGTGATAACCGCTTTAACCGACGTTTCGGCGTTAGCGCCCGTGTATTCGGTGGTGACGTTAACTTCGGGAGGGGCCACCGACGGAAATTGCGTCATCGGCAACTGCGTCATGGCTAACAGACCCAGCAGCGTAATGATCACCGAAATGACAATAGCCAGTACCGGGCGCTCAATGAATTTTGAAAACATAGTGGTCCGCCATTGCGGTTGTTGAACGGTTGAGAGTTACTGCTTGGCCAATTGAGACCTGAGTTGGGGCGCTGAAACCAGGTGCGGTTCGATTAGATCGCCTTCCTTCACCGTCTGAATCCCTTCATACAGGATACGGTCCGAAGCGGTCAGGCCTGATTGGACGACATAGAGCTGAGGCAGACGAAGTTTGGGTACGAAACGTTGCATGTGTACTTTATTGTCAGCGCCCACAACAAACACAAACAGCTTGTCCTGCAACTCGAAAGTTGCTTTCTGGGGAATAAGCACAGCGTCCGTCACGGCCTGATTCATCCTGACCTTCCCGCTCGAACCGTGTTTCAGCAAGTTTTTGGGATTAGCGAAGCGGGCCCGGAAGGCGATATTACCCGTATTCCGGTCGATCTGCCCGTCGATTTTCTCAATACTGCCCTTACTGGTGTGCAGTTGATTATTAGCCAGCAGCAGGGACACATCCCGTTTATGGACTGCATCGTTAGCCGTAACAAAATCCAGGTATTCCCCTTCGGGTACGTTGAAGTAAGCAAACACCTGTCGATTGTCCGATAACGTCGTCAGTAACGTTCCCCCTTCCACCAGACTGCCCACCTTGTTGGGGATCCGGTCCACTACGCCGTCGAAGGGTGCCCGTAATTGAGTCAGCGTCAACTTGAGTCGCGCCCCGGTTTGGGCCGTCTTAGCCTCATCGACCTTCGCTCGTAAAGCCGACAGTTTCGCCTGGGCCTTTTCCAGTTCAATCTCAGAAATGACCTTTTTGGCCGTCAATAGCGAAACGCTCTTAACCTCTACCTCGGCGGTTTTAGCTTCCGCCATCGCATTGTTGAGACTGGCCGTAGCCCGCATTAATTCTTCGCGGTATTCGGGATTATTGACCGTGAAGAGCAACTGACCCTTATGGACGAAAGCCCCTTCATCGACGTAGATGTGGTCCAGATAGCCTTCAATTCGGGATCGGATTTCTACGTTCTGTACCGCCTGAATGTCGGCAACGTAATCTTTGGCGTAGAGTGTATCCGTCACGATGGGCTGTACGACGGAGTATTTTTCAATTTTCGCTGTCTCCTGCTTTTTCTCGGTTGTGCACGCTGTCAGTAACGAAACAGACACACAAAACGGCAGGACAAGCGTCGTCAATCGGACCCGGCGAATGCGGGCCACTGGTTGAACAAGCATGTTCGTTAGGAAAAAATAAAAATGGATTGAAAAAAAGACGTGCCCGGACGGGCAAGCCGAGTTTGCCTGAGCAAACGGCATTCTACGCATGGCCAGGATTGACCAGCATACCAATGACTGCCGTTACGTTATTACGCGATTTGGCCGAGCCGCCGTTGCGGGGGTGGGGTCGTGATCTCTGACGGGTTGGACAGGTAACTAATACCGGTATAAGCCATCAGAATGGGGAGCCGAAAGCTCGCTACAGGATTCACAAGATAAACGATAACCGGCCCAGGAATCGACCAGTCCATGAAGATTTTGGTGAGTTGATCTTCTTCTTCGTCCGACTCGTCGTGTTCAGGTACTGCGTCGTTCAGGCCAAAGCCTACTTCAAGCACCAGTTCAAAGAAGCTTTCAATTTCATTGAAAGACAAGTCTTCCCGGTATTCGCCCTGGCTGTTAGGCGATACATACCCATCGGGCGCATCGATGCTGACGTTGATGACATAAAAGGCCATCAGCAGGCAGAACAGTCGGTGCCAGATTGGGTTGTGTATACGCTTCTTTTGCATGATCACCGGGATGGATCGTAACAAATATAACGCGAAGTAAGACCTAATGCTTTAATTCATTTTTAATCGAAAATAATTGTTTGAATCCTGCTAGATTTTGCTGGCATAGTTAAATTCTCCGCTCTTTTCCAGCCTTTCTTGCTGGGACACCATTTGTCAAAAGAAGTTTTAGTACTCACTAAATAAAAATTTATCAGGAAACTCTCTTCTAGAGAATCCCGCTGTAGGACGGCGATTCAGGAGAGATTGCCTAACGGATTATTTTCAGGATCGGACAACTGTCAACACTTTCATAACGGGTCAATGGGCACCAGCCTCACAGAAAAGCTCATTTGTGAGACGAAGGGGCTTCATGTGTCTGCTCATTACATAGGGCATTTCAACATACACGTTCTATATTCACTGCCAGGAACAGTTGACTGTTCACCATCGTATGGGTTGCCTTCAATTGATTTGCGCCGTGAAAAGTACATTTTTGTGGTTGTATGTTGACGTCATTACCAGATATGCATTATGCATAAGATTAATTCATTACCCGAGGAATTCAGCCAAAATAGTCGATTACCTATCCGTATCGTTTCCCCCGATTTCGGCCATTTAGCTCTCCAGAACAGCGATACGTATAAACTCCCCCACCGGTTACCCTACTACTTCTTTCTGTTTATCCAGCAGGGGGCTACTCAGTATGGCGTTGACGGCGGAACGCTTACCCTCGGCCAGCATGAATTAGTTTTCTCGTTGCCGCATCAGATTCAACACATGCCGATCAGCCTACAGGCAAAAGAGTACTATAAATTAGGCTTTGATGACCACTGCCTGGCTCGATTACCGAAACAATACCCGTTCCTGCTCAATCCACTTAATCAACAAAAAATAAGGTTTTCTGCCACTACTGCCAGGAGGCTGCAAGCGATATTTGAACTACTCCAAGGCTTATTAGCTGTTTTAGATACGGACCCTGAACTTATCCTGGCCCACCTCAATAGCCTGTTGACGGAAATCAATACGGCATATTTTTCAGCTGATGCTAAGCCTGCCGACCAACAAATGACAAAGTATATCGCCTTCCAGGTATTCGTTGAAAATAACCTGACGGAGCATCCAACCATCCGTCATGCTGCCCAGGAACTCGCCCTAAGTACGGATCGGTTGAATCAGCTGGTCAAGCATTATTCGGGCCTCTCCCCCAAAGAGTTCATTAACCACCGACTGATTCTGGAGGCCAAGCGCCGGTTGCATTATGGCGGACGGACCTCCGTCAAGGAGTTAGCCTTCGAGCTTGGCTTTAGTGACCCCAGTTATTTTTCCCGCTTGTTCAGGAAGATCACCGGGAAGACGGTGGCGGCTTTCTTTCAGGATTTGTCCGCATCTTAACGGTTTTTGTCCGGCTCCATTGCCTGACTTCTCCAGAGCTTTGTCTTCATAAACGAACGACTAAAATGATGACTAATCAACTGGGGAAACTATTAGTAACCGGTGTGACCGGCCTTGTGGGGGAGCGCCTGCTCCAGCGTCTTGCCGATGCGGGTATGGACTGCCGCGCGCTGGTGCGAGCCGGAAAGCCTGTTCCGGCCGGTGTGTCGGCAATAGAAGGCGATCTATTCGATTCTACATCGCTCAGCGAGGCCGTGAAGGATGTGTCAGCCATTATCCATCTAGCCGCAGTATTTCGCACGCAAGACACGGATCTGATCTGGAAGAGCAATCTGGAAGGAACGCGCAACCTGATCGAGGCCGCAAAAGTCCATGCCCCTACCGCCCGTTTCATTCTGGCCAGTACGACCAACGTTTACAGCGCAACGAACCCGCATCCGGGTCGCGAAGACGATGACGTTGCTCCCCACCAGGCCTACCCAGCCAGTAAGGTGGCGGCTGAGCGGGAACTACGCGACAGTGGGCTCAACTGGGTCGTTCTGCGATTTCCATTTGTCTATGGTGACGGGGATGGCCATTTAGACTCGCTGCCCCGTTATGCCATTGCCGGCAAATGGCATCCCGCCATGCGAATGAGTACCATTCACCACCGCGACATCGCTACGGCGATGAAACTGGCTTTAGCTGGGGTGATGGATGGGAAAACCGTCAATATCGCGGATGAAGCCCCTACATCGATTTACGAATTAGCCCAATTGGTGGGCGTACAACTGGAATCCTCCTCCGAACCGCTGGTGAATCCCTGGTACCTGTTGAGTGACAGTTCATTGGCTCGCAGTCTGGGCTTCCAACCGGTGGTCAGGACGGTTTATCAGGCGATGCAGGAGCAAATTATGTAATGTCGGTCTGGAAGAGGGGTTTAGAGAAAAAATATTATCCCGAAAAATGGCTGACGGCTCTGTACTTATCGCTTTACACGTGCTGGATAGCCGCCAGCAGAATACGAAAACGCCTTGGCCAATCATTAGATCGGCCAAGGCGTTTATAAAACACCTTATCCTTCAAGGGCTTACCGGCGAACTACACTTGGGGGCGATCCCAGAAAGCAGGTGGTTCTACGCCCAGGGTGCGCAGGTAAACATAAGCCTGACCCCGGTGATGAATTTCATTGTCGATCAGATAGAAAAGAAACCAGTAGATTGGTCCTTCATAAAGACCAAACGCCTTGTCGACCTCCTGGAAACGAGCGGGCGGAATCAGTGGCCAGTGGGCATTAATCGTTTCGGTTACCCGATCCCACTGGTCCAGTACTTGCTGCTTCGTCGTGGCTTTGGGAGATGCCTCCTCCCCCTCGCCAAAGGAAGGCCACTGGCCCGAAACAACGCCCTGCATGCTCTGGTCGGCCATTTGCAGGATTTCATCAACCAGCGCCGAGCAAGGGCGCATGCCGCCCAGGGCATACGAAAAGAAGTGCTCGTCGGGGTAGGTTTCGATCAATCGGCGGGTGAGTTGCCGGTGTCCCTGCCAATGAGCAAGAAGTTGCTGGGGTGAGACGACGATCTGCTCGATCGTTTGGTTAAGCTGCGCTGTATTTTCCATGGTCTGCTATTGATTGACGTTATCAATTAATTAACAAGACAAAGAAAAGCCAGGGCAGTGACAACGGTATGTCAGCAGTGAACTTGGTCGGCTGTATTTAATCAACCTGAGCCCTACCCGCTGTAATGTCAGTTGATCGAAGCGATTCAAGCTACAAACCTAGCCGCTATCAAGCCGACGTACTTCCTCTTTCGCATGGCATACCGGGCATAAGTCGAAAACTGGCCTTTTGGGTTGGTTATGGCCAGCTTGAACGCCATAGATACTGCCGCTGTTCAGTTTGCCCCGAAAAGTTGCCGTTTAAATTGCCTTGGGCAGATGCGTTCAATGGAACGAAAGGCACTACTGAAGTGTGTCAGGCTGTTGAAGCCTGACTCGTAGCAGGCATCGCTGATCGACTTGCTCGGATTGCTTAAAATAGCTTTCGACAGCTGAATGCGCTCGGTTAAAATAAATTGGGCTGGCGAAACGCCCAGTTCACTTTTGAAACGTCGAAAAAAGTGTGATTTCGACAGGCAGGCTTTGTCACTCAACTCCTCAACAGTCAAGGCCCGCGTCAGATTTTCCCGGATATACGCCACGACATATGCCAACCGGTTCGTATTGAGGTGTTGACTTGTCTGAAGAAGAAGTCCCGTTCGTACCTGGGTTTGCGACAGACGGACAATGAGCTCACGAAGGGTATTTTTGATAAAGAAGGGCTTGAAGGGGTTGTTTTCCCGAAAGAGCCGAATCAGTTTATCCGTGAGCGAACTGATTTCAGGATCGTTTTGCAGGAGGTAGTTGTCAACATCCAACTGCCACTCATTGACGGCTTCAACCCTGGGCACTTGTTCATTGAGTTCGGCAATGGTTTCCCGAATAAACTCATCGGCGATCGTCAGGGCCAGACAACGCGTTGGCTCATCGGTGGTGGCATCGGGAAAATCAATCTGCATCAGCCGGTCAGAGGGCAGCAACAACGACTCGCCGGGCTGGTAATTAAACGGCTCCATCTCGCGCAGATGCATCACTTTGCGTCCGCTCAGCATACTGGTCATAACGGGCGCATTGAACCGCAACTGAATTAACTGAGCTGGCTGAAACGTCTCATACAAGTGTAACTCAGCCGAATCATGGTTCAGGGTCAGTTTATTCTCTACCAGCGTGTCTAACCGGTTACCCCATGCGCTGACAGCTTCCTTTTTCTCTGCTTTTCCGGTATGTCTCATACGATCGCCGATGGTAGTATTTCGTAAGTTTATGAGAGTATAACGCAACTAAACTTGGACAATTTCGGCAAAATTTGTGAAGAAGTTAATTAATCACAAAAAACCTTTTTTCAGCCATGCAAACTGCAGAAGCACCGAGCAAGATTATGCCCCGGCCGATGTTCAAGACTCAGTACGAGAATTACATTGGTGGAAAATGGGTCCCCCCCGTTGGTGGGGAGTATTTTAACAACGAATCGCCGGTCGATGGCAGCCTGATTGCTAAAATGCCCCGTTCAAAAGCAGCCGATGTCGATTTGGCTGTCGATGCAGCGCATAAGGCGTTTGAGACCTGGGGGAAAACGTCGGTAACCGAACGTAGCAAAGTACTCCTGCAGATTGCCGACGTCATTGAGCAGAACCTGGAATTTCTGGCCCGCGTAGAAACGGTCGAGAATGGAAAAGCCCTCCGCGAAACGATGGCGGCCGATATGCCGCTGGTGGTTGATCACTTCCGCTATTTTGCCGGCGTCATCCGGGCGGAAGAAGGGTCGGCAACCGAGCTCAACGCCGATACGCTATCGCTGATCATTAAGGAGCCCATTGGGGTAGTTGGCCAGATTATTCCCTGGAATTTTCCCTTGCTGATGGCTACCTGGAAACTGGCCCCCGCTCTGGCGGCTGGTTGCTGCGTCGTGATCAAACCAGCCGAGCAAACGCCTACGTCGCTGGCCGTTCTGTTCGAATTACTGGAAGGGATCGTGCCTGCGGGTGTAGTCAACATCATCCAGGGGTTTGGTCCGGAAGCCGGCAAACCCCTCGCCCAGCACAAACGCATCAACAAAGTAGCGTTTACGGGCGAAACCACAACGGGGCGGCTGATTATGCAGTATGCATCCGAAAACCTGATTCCGGTCACGATGGAGTTGGGAGGTAAATCGCCGAACATTTTCATGAAATCCGTGGCCGATCAGGACGATGAATTCTTCGATAAGTGCGTCGAAGGAGCCGTCATGTTTGCGCTCAATCAGGGCGAAATCTGTACCTGCCCTTCGCGCCTGCTGGTGCAGGAAGACATTTACGACAAGTTTATGGAGCGGGTTATCCAGCGCACCAAAGCCATTAAACTGGGCCATCCCCTCGATCCTGAAACCATGATGGGTGCGCAGGCCAGCAATGATCAATACGAGAAAATTCTGTCGTACATCGACATTGGCAAACAGGAAGGTGCCGAGGTGCTGACGGGTGGTGGTCCGGCCAATAGTGTCGAAGGCGGGTTCTACATCCAGCCGACTATTTTCAAAGGCAACAACAAGATGCGGATCTTCCAGGAAGAAATTTTTGGACCGGTGTTGTCGGTCACGACGTTCAAGGATGCCGACGAAGCGGTAGCGATTGCCAATGATACACTGTATGGACTTGGTGCAGGCTTCTGGTCGAGGGATGCGCATGAGCTGTATACCATTCCCCGTCAGATTCAGGCGGGCCGTGTCTGGGTAAACTGCTACCACGATTACCCGGCTCATGCGCCGTTCGGCGGCTACAAAAAGTCGGGCTTCGGCCGGGAGAACCACCTGATGATGCTGAACCACTATCGCCAGGTCAAAAACCTGTTGATCTCTTACAGCAAAAATAAATTAGGCTTCTTTTGATTAATTATGACTGAGCGAATGATAGAATGAGTGAATGGTATCGCAGCCTATATTCACTCATTCTATCATTCGCTCAGTCGAAAATAATCTTCTTATGACGACGCAAACCACTTCGCGCGTTGACGTCACACCGGCTGCTGCTGAGGTGATCAACAAAGTTCGGGCAGAACACGGGCCCCTGATGTTTCATCAAAGCGGGGGCTGCTGCGACGGCTCCTCACCGATGTGTTTTGCTAAAGGCGAATTCCGAATTGGCCAGTCCGACATTTTGCTGGGCCAGATTGAAGGATGCGACTTCTGGATGTCGAGCGATCAGTTTGACTATTGGCAGCATACGCACCTGACCATCGACGTAACACCCGGACGCGGGGCCAGTTTTTCACTCGAAATTCCCCTGGGCGTTCGTTTTTTGATTCGATCCCGACTATTTGAACCGGACGAAATCGAGCATCTGGCACCTGTGCATGCCGGGCCGCTGGACGGCGAGTAACCGTTATTAGTTTGTCGTCTGTCAGGACGGGATCGCTTCTCGTGCGTAGCCCGCTTAGGGTAACGACAAACCAGCACAGCCGCTAACTAACTATTTGACCATCAGTCTCATTTTCGACGTTCATTGCTGTACATTCGGTTAGTTTTCACTAAACCAATTACGGATATGAATATTCTGAATCGCGTTGAAAACTGGGGCGACACGCATCATCCGGCGTGGACAGATGCCCTCCGCATTGTGCTGGGCGTTATTCTGGTGCTAAAAGGCGTAAGCTTTATCAGCGACACGGCTTATCTGACCCGATTAGTGGGTGGCCTTCATTTTGGCCTTTTCCCGGTTATTCTGGTTCACTACGTTACGTTTGCTCATTTGATGGGCGGCTTCCTCATCGCCGTTGGCTGCCTGACACGTCTGATGACCCTCATTCAATTACCAATTCTGGTCGGTGCACTCTTCTTCGTTAATATCCGGCAGGGGTTCTCGCCAATGAATTCAGAATTGTGGTTGTCGGTCATTGTGTTGCTGTTGTTAGTCCTGTTTCTGGTGCTTGGGTCCGGACGGTTTTCAATGGACGAGTATGTAAAACAACACGCCCGCTAATGCGTTGAGGGGGTAATAACTAAACTCATCAGCGTTATGGCAGACAAAACCCTGGAAAAAGTCGAAGAATCGTACGAAGGCCAGCGGATTACCGACAACCAGGACAACGGTACGGGACACGGGCAAACAGGAAACGGCCGGAGTTCAACAGCGCACAAAAGCTCTCATAAAGGCAGCCGCAGTGCGGGTGGATCAACGGGTGGTAGCAAAGGGGGCAGTAAGTCAAATTGATAAGAACGCGAACAGCGTCGATTAACGTAACGCAGAAGGCCCGTTTGATACGGGCCTTCTGCGTTAAAATATATAACGGATTTCGCACCACGAGATTTCCTCGCGGACCATATCCTCAAAAACAGCAATCATTTTCCGCTTCAACTGGTGATTGTAGCGGATATTCCAGCCCCCAAACTGACTTACTTTACTCTCCTGCAATTCGGGTACCCACAGCAGTTCTTCCGCCTTCGGATTGATGGCCAGATTGGCCTGGTGCTGCCACTGATTGTGCGTCAGAAAAATAACTTCGCACTTGAGCTGCGCCCGAACATCCGGCCGAAGGGCATCGTCAAGTTGTCGGAACAACTCGCGGTAGTCATTCCGCCACGCTTTCTTATCGCCATCCGGACCACTGTAAACGATTACCGGCGAGAAATTAACGTGTACTTCATACCCGGCATCATAAAAGTCGTTGATTGCGGCAATCCGTTTTTCAATACTGTCCGTGCGCACATCAACCAGTTTGCTGACATGACTGGGCATCAAACTAAACCGGACACGGATTTTCCGCTTCGGATCGAAGTCCAGCAGAAGCGGATTAACAAACTTGGTCGCGAAAGTAGCTTTGGCACGGGGATGATCACGGTAAAATTCGAATACCTGCTGAATGCCATCCGTCAACCCATAATCCACGGAAATATCGGAATTACAGCCAATGTCATACGTCCAGTACGTGGCGTCCGTCTGGTTAATGGGTTTAGGCCAGGCCAGCGAATTGACGTGTTTATCGATACTCGCCAGGTTCTCATCAATGTTGGTAAAAAGTGTAATCGGGTTGACCGTCTTGTGCCGGTCGACGTAACAATAGGTGCAGGCACCAAAACAGCCATTGGCCAGACTTGGCGCGATATAATCTGAACTACGCCCACTCCACTTAATGTCCTGGGTTTTGAGCCGCCCCAACACCAGCACATCGGACTTGACTTTAAAGTGATTCAACCCCAATTCCGGCAAGCGGTTGTGCTGCTTCACCTCCAGGGTTTCGGCATTCGGGAACTGCGCCAGCACTGCCTCCCCCCGCTCATTGAGGGCATCGGCCGTATAAAGAATCATTGATGGATTGAAATCAGGCATAAATACTGGTAAGAGTTGGTATTTGTATAACACCCGGGAGTAGTTTATTGTTCACCACCTGACTTATCAAACATATTGATAATCAATCTACTATGATCTTTTTTCTATAATTTCGTGAGAGCAGGTTCTCACTGACTCGGCTCAGAATAGTAGTCAATCTTAGGGGTTTCAGTTGTTTATCTACCTTTGTAATAACCTATCATTTACGATTTGTACCTACACCTTACTCAAACAGAATTTGGAACTCCGTCCAGCCGCTGGCTTCCGTCCGAAGGGAGAACGATAGTTTGTGGTTGAGCAGAATTTCGCGGGTAAGTGTCAGGCCAATGCCTTGCCCGTCAGGCTTAGTACTGAAAAACGGATTGAACAGATTAGCCGTAATTTCATCGGGAATCGGGTCACCATTGTCCCGAATGAGCAGGTAACGAGTGGTGCTGATGACTTCTATGCGCTGGCCTTCCCGGCAGACGTCGAGCGCGTTTTTGACGACATTGATCAGGACTTGTTCCAGTTGATCCCCATCGACTAACTTAACATTTTTTTCGGCAGCAACAGCCGTCAGCAATACACCCCGTCCAACGGCTTGTGGCTGCATCAGTTGAACGACATTACAGACGAGCTCGCTTAAATTAACGGGTCTTAGCTGGGGTTGCGGCAAGCGAACAACGTCGGAAAAGCGGCTCATGAAGCGATTCAGACGGTCATTCCGCTCGATAGCCACCCGAATGGCGTGTTTTACATCGGGCTCATTGACATAGGATTGCGTACTGTCGAGAATGGAATTTACGGCGCCAATCGAGTTATTGACCTCGTGCGCCATCATCCGGATAACCTTGCTGTACGATTTTTTTTCCGTAGCAAGGATCTCCGGCGTCAGTTCTTCGATGATAAGAAACGACCGCCGAAACCCCCGATCCATAAAGTAGGATCGCAACACTTTATACGTCTCGATGCCGTTCGGCTTCATAATGCGCGCTTCGCCATCGGCCAGGTCGGCGACCTGAGCCAGCAGTGAATAGCCCAGTTCCGACAATCGTTTGGCAATAATTTTATCGGACTCCATGCCCAGTAATTGGCTGGCTCTGGGGTTGACGGAAGCAATGCGGTCATCGAAATCAAAAATCAGAATGGCAATGGGCGCAGCGTCGATGAGTTTGTTCAGAAAGAATTGCTGTTCCACCTGCCGTGTCCGCTCGTGCCGAAGCTGGTCGATCATTAAGTTGTACACCGTAATAAGGTCATCGACCTCCTGGTTGCCGGTTGGCACAAACTTAACCGTAAAGTCCTTATCCTGAATGGCTTCAATGCCCGACGCGATAAACTCCGACGGTTGCCGAAACGCCTGATACAGGCGAACAGCGACCAGAATGGAGAGCAGGATAAGCAATTCTGACGCAATAAATACAAGTTTATTTTCGCGCAGTACCCACCAGGTCAACCCAATCAGCACGAGATGAACGGCAATGATGTAAATCAGGAAACGGGTGCGCAGGGGTAGGTTCATTCCTCGGTTGTGTAGGGAATGCCAAATTTCTCCAATCGGCGGTAGAGCGCAAAACGGGTAATACCCAACGCACGGGCGACTTTAGCCACCCGGTTCTGGTGAAATGCCATGGCCCGGTGGATCATCTGGTACTCCATTTCTTCCAGTGTCATACTGCCAACCGGTGGCAACGAACTGGCGGCCGTAACCACCGACGTAGCATTTGGTGTCAGGTTGCGCTCGAAGTCATCTACCTGCAACTCGTTGCCTGACGAGAGGAGAACCGTCCGCTCCACGACATTCTTAAGCTGGCGGATATTGCCGGGCAACGCCAGACCTTTAAGCCATTTCTGCGCTGGCGCACTGATCCGCAAGTCGGGACGCCCGTAAATAACTTTTAGATTATCAACGAAATACGCAACCAGCAGAGGAATATCGCCGGGGCGTTCGCGCAGGGCGGGCAACCGCACGGAGATCAGGTTGATCCGGTAGAATAAATCCTCCCGAAACTGGCCCTTACTGACCATTTCTTCCAGATTGCGGTTGGTGGCGCAGATCACCCGCACATCGACCGTTCGGGATTTGCTGCTTCCCAGCGGCTCAAACGTTCGGTCCTGTAATACGCGCAGCAATTTTACCTGACTTGCCGGGTCCAGATCGCCAATTTCATCCAGGAAAATAGATCCTTTGTTGGCCAATTCGAATCGCCCGACACGGTCCGTTTTTGCATCGGTAAACGCCCCCCGAACATGCCCGAACAATTCACTTTCGAACAGGGTGGACGAGATACCGCCCAAATTCACTTTCACGAACGGCTGCCGATGCCGCCGGCTGTTTTGATGAATAGCCTCGGCAATGAGTTCTTTACCGGTACCACTTTCACCAGTGATCAACACGGGCGCATCGGTTGGCGCTACCCGCCCGATGGTCGTCAGGATGGTCAGCAGATTGGCGTCTTCACCAACGATATTATCAAATTTAAACTGCTGATCGAGCTTACGCCGATTGGGTGACGCGGGGATTGCCTGCGCCAGATTCAGGGCGGTTCGCACCGACTGCACGAGGTGATCGTTCTGCCAGGGCTTGGTAATAAAATCCCGCGCCCCCGCCTTCATGCCTTCCACGGCGAGGTCGATACTCCCCCACCCCGTGATGAGAATGACCGGCACCGCAGGCAACCGCTCCCGAATCCGGCGCAACAGGCGCAGGCCATCGTCGCCAGAGGTATCTACCGAAAAATTCATGTCGAGTAGTATCAGCTCGGGCGTTTCTTCGGCCAGTATTTCAATCGTTTCAAATGGCCCATCGGCCACGCGTACGGTAAACCCTTCTTTCCTGAACAGCAGCGAAAGAGACGTCTGAACGGCAATATCGTCGTCAATAATGAGAATCATATTTTTTGTGTAGAGACGCAAATAGGCGTCTCTATTCCTGTGCATCAGCAAAACCATCCGGTCAACAGGAGACGCAAATAGGCGTCTTTACTCTTCGTGCAGGGCGGTAGCGGGCTGAATCATGGCTGCCTGCCGACTTGGGAAAAGGGCACATACGGTAACGAGCCCATAGATAACCGCAATGGAAATACCGATAGCGGCCATGTAAATTCCTGCCTGTAGGTCAAATACATGTAGCAGCGGAAACTGAGCGGCAAACAGCAAACCAATCAACATGGCAAAGGTAGCCAGCACCCATATTTCACCAACGAATTGCGTAGAGATTCCCTGTCCGGTGGCGCCCAGCGCCCGGCGCAGCCCGATTTCGCCCCGGCGTTTGGCAATACTCAGGTTCAGCACCCCAAACAGACCCAGGGCCACATTGATCAGCAGGAAAGTACTGATGATGAGGAAGATAATAACCGGCACCAAGGTAAGGTTCTGCTGCTTTTTCCGGGCATCGGTTAAGTGGTCGACCTCCACACTCCAGTCTTTTGCCATCGCCGAAATATCGTTGACAAGTTTAGCTTCAAAAACCGCGTCGGTACCCGGTTTGACCCGTACGATCATTGTGTGGTTCCAGTCATTATTCTCGTCCAGTTGTTCGAACAGGGCTGGCTGGTTGCTCATAAACTCACCTTTCCCCTTAAAATTACCCACTACGCCGATTACTTTCCAGGTTTTATTGATGATCTTCCCAAGCGGATTTTCCGTACCGAACAATTCTTCGACTGCCTTTTGATTCAGAACAACGGGCTTGAATTTCCCGACGCTATCAGCCGCGTGGTACCACCGGCCCGCCAGGACCGGAATCTCAAGGGTGTTTGCAAAATTTCCGTCAGTTACATAGAAGTCGGCCTGCGTATGGCGTTTTTCGTAGTCGATACCATTGCTCATGCTACTCGACGAAAAGGGGAAATTATTACTTGCCCGGGAAGCCGATTCCACTTCGGCATAGCCCTTCAATCGTTGTAGAATGGCGTTTGATTTCTGAGCAATTTCGGTGGTATCCTGGTTGTTCTGCAACCCGATAGCCCAGACGTTCTGATACACGAACCCCAGCGGCTCCCGATAATTTCTGACGTTGAACACGATCAGCGACATTAGCCCAAAGAGTACCATAAAAGAAGCCCAGATCTCTACGATCAGCAGCGCGTGGGTCTTCTTCTTATTCCAGATTAATCTAAACAGATGAGGAATCATATTAATGAGCGAAAAATGAATGAGCGAAAAAGTGCAGGGTAATCCTTCTGCTCTTTATGATTTGAGTGCTTCGGCAATGCTAAGTTTCGACATGCGAAGGGCGGGTACCACACCCGACAGGAGACCAAACAACAGGCAAACGATCATACTGACAATGAACACGTTGGCATTGATGGTCAGGTCGGCATAGGCGATCCAGCCACTTGAATTGATCAATTGAATGGCGAAAAATGTCAGTACCAGCGCGATGGCTCCACCAATAAAAGTGATAAAGACATTCTCGATAATAAACTGCCAGACGAGGGTACGGATGGGTGCGCCAAAGGCTTTGCGTATCCCAATTTCGGAGGCTCGCTCCAGAATACGACTCACGTTTACATTCACCAGATTGATAGCAGGTAAGCCCAGTAGCATGAACAGAATGAAGGCGATAATGCCGTAAAATATAGTTTTCAGACCAGGTCCGCCATCCAGTATCTGTCCGATAATGTTTTCTGCATACGGTTCGCAGGGCACTTCCAGAATATCAAACCTAAACCCATCTGACACGGCGGGTAAGGGAATCCGGTTGATCCGGTCCTGAAATTCCGCCTGAATGGCCGGCAGGTCAGCCTCCGCTTTCGCCTGTATGATGGCGATGAAATTCCCTCGGAAACCAACGTTCTGGTAGTTGCTTTTAGGAGCCGTGTAGGGAAAGTAAACGTCCGCATAAGTAAAAAAACGGGTAAGCGGACTTCCCTTCACCACACCAATTACTTTGTAATGAATGTTCTCAATTTCGACATCCTTGCCCACAGCCGATTCGTCTGAATTACTGAAATACTGCCGTTTGAAATCGTCCGTAATAACGGCGACATTCGCCCCACTGGCAATAGTCTGTTCGTTATAGGGTTTACCTTCCAGAAAGTCAAAAGTCATTACCCGCCAGAAATCGGCATCGGTAAATTTGGTGTTCATCCTGATTTTTTGCGACCCTACGTAGGCGTTCGAGCTACTGTAGAACGAACAGATCGTGACTCGCTCGGGTGTTTTCAGTGACTTGGCATACTCGGTCAGGAATTTGTAACTCATCGGCCCTCCATTTCGGGACGTACGGGCCGAATCCCGCTGGGTCATAAACTGAATGTAGAGCGACCGGTACCGGTTCGACTCTGGATAATGACTCCCGAATAGATGGTCGATAAACGATGTCAGGACCATCAGAACGGTTAACGTCAGGCTAATACCGAAAAGAGTGATGAAGGTGTAAAATGGATGCCGCAGCAACACCTTCCAAGCGA
Source organism: Spirosoma humi (assembly GCF_054776575.1). Lineage (NCBI taxonomy): Bacteria > Pseudomonadati > Bacteroidota > Cytophagia > Cytophagales > Cytophagaceae > Spirosoma > Spirosoma humi. The sequence goes on along the minus strand of NZ_BAAHBR010000003.1, from coordinate 235,609 downwards.
TTTTTATATAGTTAAGAAGCATAATTAAAGAGCGAAAGAATGAATGAGTGAAAGAGCGAAAGAGTTAGTGAGTGCCAGACGCGTTACTTCCGCTCTTTCACTCATTCGCTCTTTCGCCATTCATTTATAACACCTGCGTCCCGTCGAATAACCGCACTAACCGGTGGGTGCGTTTGGCCATCTGTTCATCGTGCGTAACCATGACAATGGTAGCACCGTCGTCGTTGAGCTGTTGCAGGATATTCATGATTTCGTTGCCCATGGCGCTGTCGAGGTTGCCGGTTGGTTCATCGGCCAGAATGATATCGGGATTACCGACAATGGCGCGGGCGATGGCTACGCGTTGCTTCTGCCCGCCTGATAGCTGCTTCGGGAAGTGCTTCATGCGGTTGCTCAAGCCTACTTTTGTCAGCGCTTCCTTGGCGTATTCCTGACGCGGCTTGCCATTGGTGCTTCTGTAGAGCAGTGGTATTTCTACGTTATCGAGCACCGTCAGGTCATTGATCAGGTGAAAACTCTGAAAAATAAAGCCAATTTTCTGGTTGCGCAATTTGGCGAGCTCTTTATCTCCATACTGCGTAACGGACTGTCCATCAAGCTGAACGACTCCTTTCGACGGCTCATCCAACAGACCCATGACGTTCAGAAGCGTACTCTTGCCACAACCCGACGGTCCCATGATGGAAACGAACTCCCCTTTTTTGATAGTAAGGTTGATGTTGTTGAGCGCCAGCGTCTCGATGGTGCTGGTTCGGTAAACTTTTTCGATGTTTTGTAGGCTGATCATGTTTTCAGGTTTTATTTGTGGTGGTTTTGTCATTCCGACAATAGGAGGAATCTTACTATCTCCTGGTGGGCAAGTGGAAGATTTCTCCTATCGTCGGAATGATAAAAAATGGTCAATACTTTATTTTTTGGTTTGTTTCAAAATCAAATAAGGTCAATAAGCGAAGGGTGTAAAATGCCTGCCAGTAATCGCGCAGAGCCAGAATGGCATCCCGGCGGGCGCGGTCTTTTTCCTGCGTAGCAATGCCTAAATCCGTCACACTGAGGTCGCTCAACTTAAACCGATCCTGCGCAATCTGATAGCGATTCTGACCGATCTGATCGGCTTTGGCGGTAAGGGTCACCTGTTGTTTTAACATCTGGAGTAAGGTCACCTGCGTAAAGATCTCCTGCTCAAACGTTAGCTTATCCTGCTCTACCGTTTGCTGCGCCAACTCCCGGTTTGCCTTGGCGGTTTCAACAATTGCCCGCGCCCGCCCCCAGGTCATGATGGGTAATGTAAATTGAAGGGTGACGTATTCGCGGTTCTGCGGACGAACGTAGACATCGACCAGATTGGGCCCCTGGTTGGATAGCCCATAGCCCGCCGTCAGGGTAGCGTTCAGGCCGTTGTTTTTACGGGCTTTTTCCAGGTCCCGCTCGGCCTCCAGCATTCGTCGCCGGAAGCCAATAGACCCCGCCCGGTTGGCAACAGCCTCATCGAACGCTCGTTTCACATCCACGATCAGGTCAGGAATCTGATTCGGAATGGCCAAATCCAGCGGGCGTAGCTGACCCGTGCTCTCCTCCCGGTAACCCACAAACGTTTTCAATTTCAACGACGCTACTGCCGCCGTTTGCCGGGCGGATGCCAGGTCTTTTTCGGCATTCAACACACTCAACTGCAACTGCAGAAGGTCATTCTGCGAAATCTTACCCATATCGAGTCGATGCAGCGCAATTCGGTATAGGGTATCGTTGTTGGTGCGGTTGGTTTCGGCAATTTGCAGATTCACCTGAGCTACCAGCAGATCGAAATACAAGTTGGATGCCGTTAGTGAAACTTGTTCCAGGGACTCGATCAACTGCTGATTTCCTTCGGCATACAAGAGCGGCTGTATCTTCCGGTCCCAACGCATCTGGTTAAATTGAAAGAGCGGCTGCGTTATCCCGATCCCGAAAGGTATACCATTGTACAAGGTGTTGTTCTGGATAAAATTGTCGAATCGCTGGAGTTGCTGCTGAATAAAGATAGTCCCGCCCGTCGGCGCAATTGTCTGATTTAGTGACAGGTTCAGGATGGAGTTGTTGTAGGATACCGGCTCAAAGCGGAGGTTACCATCAGGCTGAGTCACCTGCACATACGACCGGGTGAAGTTGGGAAGCGACCCATCCAGGCTTAGCTGCGGCTTAAACTGCGCCAGAAAAGACCGGAACTGCCAATGATTGGTTCGTTGCTGGGTATTGGCTCGTTTGGCTGCCACCGACTGGGCCTGCGCCAACTGGACGACCTCAGTCAATGTAGTCGTCTGGGGTTGAGCACAAAGACGTTGACTAACGAACAGGCTAGTAATGATCAAAAAATAAATGGGTCTACGTACCAGTGATTGCTTTCCCGTGGCTTTTGAGGACACAAGCCACGGACATGAGTGAAGTAGATGATCGTGAGTCATGGCGGTCTGGAGTTATCGTTTCGGTTCAATGGTGATTTCTTCCAGATGCTCATACTCACTCAGATCGGTCAGAATAACCTGTTCGCCCGCCTGAAGGCCCGATTTCACTTCCACAAAATCAAAGTTTGACAGCCCAAGGGCGACTTCCCGACGATGTGCGACGTTGCTCCCTTTGAGTAATACATATATAAACTGCTTCCGTTTGCCTTTAAAAGCCGGTCCGTTCGCCACGCGCACCGCTTTCGCCACGCGATCGGTGACAACGAACACTTCTACTTTCATATTTGGCCGTAGCGACGCGTGGTGGTTGTTGTCCAATTGAATGACAAACTGAACAATACCATTTTTCACGACCGGTTTCACCTGCGTAATGAGTCCGCGCAGGTTCGTCTCGTTGACTTTGACGATCACGGGCAAGCCCACTTTCACCTGATCGGCATAGACATCAGAGCACGACCCTTCTACTCGAAAACTGGCCAGATCGGCCAACTTAGCCAGCATTTCCCCTTCATTGACGGCTGAACCGATGTTTTCATTCACCCAGGTCAGCACGCCCGGCCGGTCGGCAACAATATCGGCCTGTTTCAATTTATGTGTCAACTCTTTCAGGTTCTTCTCCTCGATCTGGGCTTGCAGCGTCGTTTCGCGCAGGCTGGCTCCCATCGATTGCCGATTGTAGGCCAGATCGTTTTCCAACTGCTTCTTCTCCAGTTCAGCGACACGCAGGGTGTTTTCGGCCCGGGTAACATCTTCGCCCGTGTTCCCTCCTACTTTCTGCAAGCGTCGGGAGCCTTCCAGATCGGCTCGCAGCCGGTTGATATTGAGCAGTTTGATCTGATCGTTCACTTCGGCATCATACAGGCTTTTATTTAGCTTCATCCGTAGCTGATCGATGCTGTTCCGTTTCAGGGAAAGCTGATCGTTTAGTTTTTCCAGTTCGATTTCGGTCAACGATTTGTCGAGATCCAGAATAGGCTGACCGGGTTTCACGGCCGTTCCGGGCGTTAGTAACACCCGCCGGATACTAGCACGAATTGGGCTGGTGTAGATTTGTTCGTAAGCCGGAATCACTTCACCGGTGGCGTTGAGCGAATTTTCTACAGGGCCAATCTCAGCCGTTGCGACGCGAATTTTGTCGGCCTCAATGGATGTCTTCACCGCATCACGCAACCAGGTGATGGCAATCGCGAGTACAACGATAACCACCACTCCGATTAGCAGGCTTCGGTTGCGACTACGATTGGTTATCTCCGGGGCAAGTTCTTTATCCATCATGTTCTGTGCAATCTTAGCGATAGATAGCCAAACAACATGCCAACCGATAAAGCACTATCTGTCAATGGATTACCAAGTACAATAAGAAATAATATGTGCGTTTTCGCACAGACTTTCACGATTCCGCACTACCGTGACGTCGGTTATAAGTAACCGGCGGGCGAGGTTTCTCAAAACCTCTCTTGGCAGATGTAAGCATCTTCCAGCACGGAAAGCAAAAAGAATTAGTCTTTATTTAAATTTGTCTACCAGTCCGCGCAGGCGCTTCCGAAAGCTTTTCGTACCTTTTTAGCCTTTAGCCGATTTAGTGAAGCAACCCACGTAAAATGATGAAATTACTTTTTACAGTCCTCTTTCAATCACTCATTTTCTTCTCCTACGCCCAACAAAACCTTGTCCCTTACGTCCACCCGCTCATTGGCACCGAAAAAATGGGGCATACGTATCCGGGCGCTACGGTGCCCTTTGGGTCAGTCCAGTTGAGCCCCGATACGGATACGCTATCGTACGAGCTTAATGGCAAATACAATGGCGATGTCTATAAATACTGTGCGGGCTATAAATACGAAGACAAAACAATTGTTGGGTTTAGCCATACACATTTCAGTGGTACGGGCCATTCCGACCTGGGTGATTTCCTAATTATGCCAACGCAGGGGGCGTTGCAACTTAATCCGGGGGTATCGTCAAACCCCAAAACGGGGTATCGGTCCGCTTTTTCGCACGCCAATGAAGTAGCCGAAGCAGGTTACTACAAAGTCAAACTCGACGATGATGGAATTCTGGCCGAAATGACCGCATCTAACCGGGTGGGCTTTCACCAGTATACCTTCCCGAAATCGGATCAATCGCACCTCATTCTGGATTTGGCTCATGGTATTTATAACTACGACGACAAAGTTGTCTGGACCTTCGTTCGGGTCGTTAACGATACGCTGATCACGGGATTCCGGCAAACCAATGGCTGGGCTCGCACCCGAACGGTGTATTTTGCCCTGTCGTTTTCCAAACCGTTTAAATCGTACGGCCAGAAAAACCTGGATAAATCCCAGGTTTACAAGGGTTTCTGGCGAAAGTTCGATCAAACCAAAAACTTCCCGGAGATAGCGGGCAAGCGTATCCGGATGTATTTTGACTTCGATACGGAAGCGGGCGAAAAAGTGCAATTGAAAATGGCTCTGTCGCCGGTTAGCCAGGAGAATGCGCTGGCCAATATGCAGGCTGAAGTACCCCATTGGGATTTTGACCAGACCAAAGCGAAAGCGCAGGCCGACTGGAACCGGGAATTAAACAAAATCCAGATCGATGCCTCCGAAACCAACAAGGTCAATTTCTACACGGCTCTGTATCATTCCTTTATCAATCCAACGACGTATATGGATGTCAATGGCCAGTATAAAGGGCTGGACCAGGGTATTCATTCGGCAACAGGATTTACAAATTATACGACGTTTTCCCTTTGGGATACGTACCGGGCGCTGCACCCGTTTTTCAACCTGATTCAGCCCAGCCGGAACAATGATATGGTGCAATCCATGCTGAATCATTACGACCAGAGTACGCTGAAGATGCTGCCGGTGTGGTCGCACTACGCCAATGAAAACTGGTGCATGAGTGGCTACCATAGTGTGTCGGTGCTGGCCGATGCGGTCATCAAAGGCGTGTTCAAAGGCGATGCTCAGAAAGCCCTGGATGCCTGTATTGCCACCTCGAACCATCGCCCTTATGAAGGGATTGGGGAGTATATCGACAAAGGGTATGTCCCTGCGGCCAGCAACGGCACGTCGGTGTCGAACACGCTGGAATACGCCTACGATGATTGGTGCATTGCTCAGTTGGCGAAGAAGCTGAATCGATCCGACATTTACGAAACCTACTTAAAACGGTCTCAGAACTGGCAGAATGTTTTCGATAAATCCATTGGCTTTATGCGGCCCCGATTGGCAGACGGTTCGTTCAAGAAACAATTCGACGTTTACAAAACCGATGGGCAGGGCTTTATTGAAGGCAACTCCTGGAATTTCAGCTTTTTCGTTCCTCAGAATCCGGCGGGGTTGATTCAGTACATGGGTGGACCAAAGGCATTTCGGGCCCGGCTCGATACGCTTTTTTCGATGCACTTACCCGATGAGTTTTTTGCCGAAACCGAAGACATCACCCGCGAAGGAATCATTGGCGGCTATATTCACGGCAATGAACCGGCGCACCACATTGCCTACCTTTACAACTGGACCGACCAGCCCTGGAAAACACAGGAGCGCGTCCGCATGATTCTCAACATGCAGTACAAACCTACTCCCGACGGATTGGGAGGCAACGATGATTGCGGTCAGATGAGCGCCTGGTACATGTTCTCGTCAATGGGTTTTTACCCGGTGGCCCCCGGTTCGGAAGATTACTCGCTGGGAAGTCCCTCGGTGAAAAACGCCCGGCTTACCCTTGAGAATGGAAAAACGTTTACCATCGAAGCCATCAACCAGAGCGACAAGAATGTGTATGTGCAGAAAATAATGCTGAACGGCAAGCTGCTGACCCAGCCCATCGTTACCCATTCGGATATTCTCAAAGGTGGCACGCTGACCTTTTACATGAGTGCCAAACCAGCGAAGAAATGAGCAGTCAAAAACCTTTAACAAGTCCATTAACGTACTTCTATTTCAGATCCTTACAAGCCAGGAACCTGCTTTATGATCCCTTTGGGCCGGTAGCGAATTCGTTTGCCAAACACCAGTTTAATATAGTCCGTATCGGTGTTGATCAGGCCATTGAAAAAGGTTCGATTTACTTTTGTTGTTGATGCATAGATACCGCCGTAGTAACTAGCCGAACTATAGCCTACGGTTACCGATGCAATCCCCTGCCAGCCTGCCTGCAGTTGATTTTCGGACTCGTTGGACACGGTCTTCGTCTGTTGCCATAATACCGTTAAGCCCGGCCGTACGGTAAAACTGGCAAAGTAACGTTTGTGCAGAATAATCGTCTGCGTATACCCTACGTCGAGGCCCAGCGACACCGACTGGAGACTCAACAAACGGGATTCCGGGCGAAAATCAGCCTGTAATACTGAAGGAACCAGAGACGAATCGGCCCGGATGTACTGGTAGGCAAACGACCCGCCGATATTCCACGACCGGGCACCCCTGCGCTGCTCTTCCCGCTGAAGCAGGGTAGCCGGAATCGACAGCTGTAAGGGATTGAATTGGTACAACAGCCGACTCGTTACCGTCTGACTGCGTATATCATTCCGGTAGGGATAAGCCGACGAATGATCGAACCAGTCCGCTCGCAGCACATCGGGATTGCTCAGATAAAAGCCCCGATAAAATTGATATTGCGTTGAAAACCAGAGACGACGGTTATTCAAATTGATGGTAACCCCAAACGGTTTCGTTTTCCCGCGCCGTTCGGGGGTGTACCCGAAGAAGGGCAGCTTAATGGTTAGTTCGGTCCCAATCCATTTGTAGTTAACCCCAAGTCCCAGCGCCCAGGGCAGATTCGGTTTATAGTTCAGTGAGTAGGCTTTACCCACAACCTGCATACTGTATTCCTGGTGATCACTAACCGCGTACAGATGCAACTGCCGGTAATAGGTTGTGATGTAAGCCCGGTCAACGCGGGGAATTTTGGTTCTCAACAGCGTATCCAGCGGGATGCCGAGAAACCCGAAGCCCTGGCCGTTACTAATGATCGGAAACAGTACTAGCAACACACAGCGAATCAACGTGTTTGTCCGTACCTCTCTCACGCCCAGACCAGTAAATTTCCTCATCACGATACCAATATAACACCTGCATTTTTCTACACCACCAAAACCGCCCGGTCCACCACCCGTCGTTCCCACCGGTCAACACTTGGCCGGAACTCCGTACCGGACACACGCCCTCTTCGACGATAGGCGTATCGGGAAGGTTGGCGAGTTTTGTCCGGCGCAATGGACGTTCGAGAAAAAACAGAGCAGCGCTACTTACCAGAGAAAACGCTCTATTGAATTCATCTCCGCGAAAAAGAGAATGCGCTGGTCGCCAAACCCGACGTATAATCAACCGGTGGCGCTCCAGAAGGTTAGTCAACGGCTGATTACTTCCTGTACTTCCAGCCGGTAGCCGACCCCGTGTACAGCCGCGATTTTGAGGGTAGAGTCACTTTGTAATAGCTTCCGCAATCGGGATACGAACACGTCCACGCTTCTGCCCACGATGACGCCCTCGTCTTCCCAAACTAGTTTCAAAATCAGATCGCGTTCTAATACCTGGTTGGGATGGCTCACCAGCAGGCGCAGCAGCTTGGTTTCGCGATAGGTCAAGTTGTGCTGACGGGTTTCTGTAGTAAGCGTCTGATTATTGACATCGAGACTGGACCGACCGAACCGGAGTAACGATGGGGTCGCCGTTGGCAAGGCCGTGTGTTGCGTCAGTTCACTTGTTCGCTCTTTTCGGCGCCATCCCACGACGAGTAAACTCACGATCAGGCCGAGTCCGCCAATGGAGAGAGCTGGCCAGAATGGGAACGCCTGAGCGGTCTCGGCAGGTGCGTCGAAGGTGACCTGCACCAGGTAGCAGCCGGGCTTGATGGAGCGGCCCGCGCAGGGTACAGGTTCGGCGGCCAGTACATCCTTAACGGAATACCCTAGCTGTAATTCCCCTCTGGCACAATCCAGGACGGCTACGGTATACTCCGCCGTAATTTTATGGAGCCGGAAGGATTCCTGAAGAAGACCCGGCAGCCTGTCATAGTCGAAGGCATGGTTCAGCCGGATGCGAAAGGTTTGCGCATCACGCTGCTGTACGGCTGGAATCCGAGACGTCGAATCGCCAGCCGCACGCAACAGGTGGTGGGCCGTTCGTCGGAGGGCCAGGTTGACTTTTTCGGGCGTATATGGCTTGTTGGATAAGGGTGTCGATCCGACAAACTGAACAAATAACAGGCTTATCAACAAAAGAAACCCGCTGACGATCAGCAGACGACTACCCGTTGATAAGCCTGAATATACCCGCATACACAACAACCGATTTTAAGAATAACACAGTGAAAGAAAGGTAATTGATTTTTGGTTTATTACCTGTCTAACCCGATCATTTATCTGACGTCGACTCGATTGGTCGGCCCTTTATTTTACCAGCATTTCATTAGTAGGCAGTGCGTAACGCTTATCCATAGTCAACAACACACTATTGTCGCCTTTTTTGCAATTGGCTAGTACCCGTTGCACTGGAACCTGGAACAAGGGTTTATCAGCATACATATACAGCGTATTCGTCGCTTTATCGCGGATGTCCACAGTAAAAGGAATTTTGTTCAGGGGGTTGCATTTCGTCGACGTCAACGCTACCGTCTTTACGGTCAACCCACCTTTAGCCGTAGGAGACAGGCAGCATTGACCCGTTGGCTGGAAAAAATTGACAATCATTCTACTACCGAGAAAAGCGGCCGAGCAATTTGAGAACGATTGTTGCTGGGCGAAGCCTATCGTGCCAAGGCTACAAAGAGTGACAATCAGGCTTTTTTTGATTACTTGTTTCATGGCGTTTGCTTTTGTGTTTAGTGAAGAAGCAAACCTACCGGTCAGCAAAGACCATTCTATTAAATGCCTGTAAAACAATGTAAAGAAAATGTAAAAGTACATCACAGCTCAACTTGCGCTCCTCCACGCCATGCTTTTTTGTGCCTGCGGCACCGCTTCGTACTCGTTTTTTTACTCGCTGCGTAAGCTCTTCACCGGGTTTAGTAAAGCCGCTTTTATCGCCTGGTAGCTGACGGTTGCCAGGGCGATGGCGAGGGCTAAAATACCAGAAACAACAAACACCCACCATTCTACTTCGATGTGGTACGCGAACTCCTGCAGCCATTGATTGGTCGCCCACCAGGCTAACGGAAAGGCAATGCCATTGGCGATCAGGACCAGTCGCAAGAAATCCTTCGATAATAAAGTGGCGAGATTCAATACACTGGCGCCTAACACTTTCCGCACTCCTACCTCCTTGACCCGTTGCTCGGCAGCATAGGTCGCCAACCCGAAAAGTCCCAGACAGGCGATGAAGATGGTTGCCAGCGCAACCCAGATCAGCAGGGTTTGCCGACGCTGGTCTTCGGCGTAGAAACGAGCCAGTTGCTCATCTAGAAAATGATACTCCAGCAAATGCGCCGGGTCGATTTTGGTCAGAACGTCGCTCATCTTAGCCAATGTTGCCGGGATGTCCTTGCCTTCGACTCTGGCGGTGAAATAATCAATATTATGGACCGGATTCTTTTGGTACGCCAGGACCATGGGCGCAATTTTTTCGCGCAGCGATTGAAAATGAAAATCTTTCACGATGCCGATAACCCTCGCCCTGAACGGCTGGTTAGCCTCGTTGAGGGGATTGTAGCTTCCACCCATCGCTCGGGAAGGTATTTCGACTTGCTGCGACGAGGCTTCGGTGATACCGAGTAGTTTAGCGGCTGTTTCGTTGAGAATGACGGACGTCGAATCGCTCATGCCCCCGAAATTCCGGCCATTCATCAACTGCACCTCAAAGGTCTTGGTGAAGTTTTCGTCGGCACCAATCAGGTAGGCGACTTTAGGTTCGTCACTCGTACCCTGGGGCCTTATTTTGACGGTCGGAATCGTCTTCCATTCGCCCGGAACCCGAGAGGTAACCGACACCCGTTTTACCGTAGGAATCCGGGCGAACTCGGCTTTAATCGTTTCGGCGCTACTTCGTACTTTACCACTATTGATATCGACGACCAGCAACAAGTCTTTATTGAATCCCAGATTTTTGGTATTCGCGAACCGGACTTGCTGGAAAAGCACGATCGTGGCAATCATCATTACAATTGAAATCGTAAACTGGAAAACGACCAAGCCTTTCCGTAACGAAAAATCGCCTTTGCTTTGGATCTTCAGATTCTTCAGTAAGAGAAGGGGACTGAACCTGGACAACAAAAAAGCCGGATAACTGCCTGACAGCAAACCTGTCGCGATAAGAGCCAGGAGGGTGAACAGCCAGATTCTATAGTCGGTGTGAATACCCATCGACAGTTCCTTATGGGTGAATTCACTGAAGGTCGGCAGTAGTACATTGACCAGCACAAAAGCCAGACAAAAAGAGATAGTCGTTACGACGAACGATTCGGTCAGAAATTGATAGATAAGGTGACTCTGAAACGCGCCACTGGCTTTGCGAACCCCAATTTCCTTCGACCGGTTGGAGGCCCGGGCCGTAGCCAGGTTCATGTAATTGATGCAGGCAATAAGCAAAACAAACAGCGCGACGATCGCAAAGATCTTGATATAGAGCAAGACGCCCTGGCTCATCGCTTCTACATTGCCATTTCGTGCACCATCCACAATTGCCTCGGAATACAAGTGAATGTCGGTCAGGGGTTGTAAGGTGTAGCGAATGGATGTGCCTGGTTCCAATCTGGCATTGGCATACAGTAAATCGGTGATTTTCTTCGCGGCAACGTCTGGATCGGCCTTCTCTTTCAGAAGAAAAAACGACATGGAATTTTGCGCATTCCAGTCCGATATCCATTCGGTAAAGTCGTCGCTGTTGCTGAGGGTTGCCTCCGAAACAACCAGGTTGAAATCGAGACTTGAATTACGGGGATGATTTTTAAGAACAGCCGTTATCTTCAGCGGTTTATCAAGCTCAAAATCAACGGTTTTACCGACAACCTGGGTCGTATGGAAAAGCCGTTGGGCTAGCTCTTCGACGATGACAATGGAGTTAGGCTCGTTCAGTGCCGACTTAGGGTCGCCTTCCAGGGTCTCAAAGTCGAATAGTGTCAACAAGTCCGGTGAGCCAAAGGTAATCGTCTCCTGAAACGAGTTTTTGTTTTCCGGGTTTGATAAATTGGCTCTTCCAATCCGGATAATTCGGGCCGAATTTTCAATTTCGCCGATACGTTTCGTCGACTCTTCGGCCACTTTGTAGCTCGATGCTGCGATGGTTAGCTCCTCCGTCGGCGTTTTTTTATGCTGAATGGCCCGGTAAATACGGTTTGCCTGGCGGTGCTGCTGATCGAAGGTTAATTCATCAAACAGGTACAGCCCGATCAGCAAAAAACAAGTGATGCCGAACGTCAGACCTGCCACATTGAGGGTAGTGTAAAGTTTATTCCGACTCAGGGTGCGGAAGGCAATTGTCAAATAATTTCGTAGCATGGCGGTGTTGGCTGGTTTGGGATACTCCCGGTACGTCGGATCGGTTGATTTACGCTTAATAAATGAGGGCCTGACATAAGCCAGCACCTCGCGCCAGTAGGTAAGGCGGGCCCGGCGCTCACCCAGACGCTGCACCCGCAGGGCGTAGCGCTCGTGGAGGTCGCCCAGCACCTCTTCCCGCAGGTGGGGAGCCACAAACCAGCCCAGCAGGGTGTTCAGCCAGGGGGGCGGTCCCGTTCGGTTTCGGGATGGAGGATTGTCGTTCATAGAGCGAATGACCTATTCAATCTTCAAACTCTTCACCGGGTCCAGTAAAGCCGCTTTGATGCTTTGAAAACTAACCGTAAGCAACGTAACAGCCATAGCCCCCAGACCCGTCAGGCCAAAAATCCACCAGGACAGCTCCGTGCGGTACTCGTACTTCTGCAACCAGTTTGACAGAAAGTAGTAGGCTAGTGGGGTAGCGATAAAGAAGGCAATGCCCACCAGGTAGACAAACTCTTTGGACAGTAACCCCCAGACATTGAGTACGGATGCTCCGAGTACTTTGCGAACACCGATCTCCTTCGTGCGTCGTTCAGCCATAAACGAGGCCAACCCAAATAAACCCAGACAGGAAATAAAAATGGCCAGACCAGCGAAAATACCAGCCAGTTTACCAATCAGCGTCTCCAGCTTGAACTTAGCCGCGTATTTCACATCGGCGAACTGATAATTATAGGCATACGACGGGTTGTATTTAGTAAACAACGTCGTCATTTGAGTAAGGGCATCCTGCGTGGCCAGCCGGGGGGAAATCCGATATAAAAGCACGTTGAGCGGTCCAGGCGTACAAACGAACATCGTTGGATCTGCTTTGGTAAAAGGTGACTGCATCAAAGCGTCTTTTGCTACCCCGACGATTTTTAACGGCTTACCCTGCCAGGTGATGATCTGATCGATGGGGTTCTGCAATCGAATCCGTTTGATGGCCGCTTCATTGAAGATAACGCTGGTTGTATCGTTTTCACCGCTGAAATCCCGACCCTGTGTCAAGGTCATACCTACCGTTTTAAAGTAGTCGTTGGCGACCCGTATGATGCCCATTTCCACCGTTTCACCCGCATTTTTACCGGGCCATTTGTCTAAATCAGAATGCCACCAGATGTCTGTAGCCGGGCTCGATGACTGCGACACGTGTTCAGCCACCCCGTTTTTGACTAACTCGTCTTTCAGAATGGTAAAATTCTGCCCTAACTCACTATTCATATTGGTCATTAGCAACCGGTTAACATTATATCCGGTCGGCCTACTCTTCGCGTGTTGAATTTGTTTAAAAACGATGATGGCACTCAGGATCAGGGCAATGGAGCAACTAAACTGCGCGACAACCAATGCTTTGCGTGGCCAGGAAGCCGATTTCCCTACCTGCATCGTGCCTTTCAGAACCTTTACGGGTTGAAAGGACGACAAATAGAAGGCAGGTAAACTACCGGCCAGCAGAGAGGTGATCAACAGGCAGCCTACCGTAGCCAACCAGAACCCAGCATTTGCGTATGGGATGGCTACCTGGCTGTCGATCAGCGCGTTGAACGCGGGTAACAGCAGTTGAACAAAGAGCAGTGAGCATACGAAAGCCACCAGCGTAAACAGAAATGATTCGGTCAGAAATTGGCTGATGAGCTGTTGCCGTTGTGAACCGACCGCCTTTCGGATGCCCACTTCTTTAGCTCGCTTGGTAGAACGCGCGGTAGTCAGATTAACAAAGTTGATGCAGGCAATTAGGACTACTAAAATGCCAATGATGCTGAACATCCTGACATACTCAATGAATCCACCCGTTTCTTTCCCGTTCTGATACGTTGAGTACAGATGCCAGTTTTGCAGCGGTTGCAGAATCACCACCGAATTCATAGCGTTGAGGCTATTTTTCTCGGTATGTTCGATCAGCGCGATTTTCCCAGCCACCTGGGCATAGGATACGCTGGGTTTAAGCTTAACAAAGATTTGAAACGAGTTATCGCCGAAGCCACCGCTACGGGCCATGCGCACACCGTTCACGGCTGCTTCATAATAGCTGAATGGGACAAGGTAATTGAATTTCAGCGACGAGTTGGTCGGTAGATCTTTCAGAATGCCCGTTACTTTCAAGTCGTTCTGGTTGTCGAACCGAACGATCTTACCCATTGCCTCTTCACGGCCAAAGAGCGCTTGTGCAGTCGACTCAGTCAGTACGATAGAATAGGGATCTTTCAGCGCCACACTGGCCTCTCCTTTTATCAGGGGGTATTGAAACATACGCAGGAAGTCGCCCCCGATTTGGGCACCATCCATGTACATCTTTTTGTCGCCCACCTTGAGTCCATGCGATCCAAAAAAATCGCTTTCGGCGACGTATTCAACCTCAGGTATCTGGTTGCGCAGGGCATCGGCTAACTTAAGCGATGTCGACGTGAAGGTAAGTGTGTCGCCATTGCTGTTAAAATTTCGTCTTACCTGATACAACTGCTGATAGTTTGGAAGAAACGTATCGTACGAATACTCATGGTGTACCCACAGGCCAATAAGCATGGCAACGGCCATTCCAACCGACAGACCCGCGATGTTGATAAATGAATATCCCTTTTGCTTGATCAGGTTTCGCCAAGCGATTTTTAAATAATTCCGTAGCATGTCTGTATTTGTTGGATTAGGATACGCTGAAGGTTTACGTTTAATGAATGAGGGCCTGACATAAGCCAGCACCTCGCGCCAGTAGGTAAGGCGGGCCCGGCGCTCACCCAGGCGCTGCACCCGCAGGGCGTAGCGCTCGTGGAGGTCGCCCAGCACCTCTTCCCGCAGGTGGGGAGCCACAAACCAGCCCAGCAGGGTATTCAGCCAGGGGGGCGGTGGTGTATTCTGTTGGTTAGGTTCCATACCTATTGAAGGTTAGCTCCACTTAAGTATGGTTTGCGGGACGATGCGATCCCACAGTCGATTCCGAACGGCGCGAACCTCGCTCAGCACCCGCCCACCCAGGGGCGTAACAGTGAACAGGCGTTTTCGTCGCCCTCCCCGCTCGGCCGTCGCTTCGCCCAGTAGCGAGGTCAGGTACCCTTTCTGTTCCAGTCGTTGCAGAGCCGCGTGAACCGCTCCCGTGCTGACCGTATTACCCGTTTCCTGCTCCAGCTCTTCCGCAATCACCACTGAATACGCCGTAGGCGAAAGGGCAGCCACCGCCAGCAAAACCACCTCTTCAAACTCGCCTAAATCACTCCGACGCATGGAATTCGTTATTGAGAGTATATGCTCTGTTTTATTTCCTCTATTTCTGTATGTCAAATGCCTTGCCAAATTGCAAAAAAGGCCACTCCGTTGAGAAGTGGCCTTTTTTAGAAGAATCAGAACCTCATGTATCGTCCAGAAACGGACAGTATCCGTACGTTTCTGGACACATGGAATAAGCTATTTTGCTTTATTCCAAGGTGCACGCCACCAACTCTACTCGTGGTTCCGACCGTTGGCAGGTACAACCTGGACGGCTTGTTTCGGAGAATCGTCAGAATTTCCATCCTTTTTGGCATTCTCCTTCAACTTTTCGAGTCCTTTTTTGCCATAAGCGAGTTTCGAGATGGCAACATACAAAACGGGTACGACGAAAATAGCCAGCGACGTGGCAGCCAGCATGCCGCCCAGCACCGTTCGGCCAATAGTAGCCCGGGCCACACCACCCGCTCCGGTTGCCAACGCCAGGGGAAACACACCCAGGATAAACGCCAGCGACGTCATCAGAATCGGACGCAGACGCAGGCGAACGGCTTCAATGGTCGACTCCAGCAAATCCTCTCCCTTATCGACACGCTCTTTGGCAAACTCCACAATCAGAATGGCATTTTTTGCGGCCAGACCAATCAGCGTGATCAACCCAATTTGGGCGTAGACGTTATTGGTCAGGTATGGAAATATAATCAGCGCCGTAATAGCTCCCAGTGCCCCAATGGGTACGGATAGCAAGACAGAGAAAGGCACTGACCAGCTTTCGTACAGGGCTGCCAGGAACAGGAATACAAAGCCAATCGACAGCATAAAGATGTAAATCGAACTGCTGCCCGCGTTGATCTCTTCGCGGCTCAACCCTCCGAAATCATAGGCGTACCCAGCAGGCAACACTTTAGCGGCCACTTCGCGCAGAGCATCGTTGGCCTGGCTGGTGCTGTAGCCCGGCTTGGCTCCCCCATTCAACTCGACCGAGCGGAACAGGTTAAAGTGGGATATCAGCGGAGCATTTTCAATCACACTGGTTTTGATAACCGTACTGATGGGGACCAACTGCCCCGCTCCGTTGCGAACGTAATACTGGTTAAGCGCCTTAATATCAGCCCGATACATAGTATCTGCCTGGGCTACTACCCGGAATTTGCGTCCGTAAATAATAAAGTCGTTCACGTACTGGCTACCCAACAGCGTCTGCATCGTCGTGTACACCGAGCTGACTGAAATACCCAATTTCTTGCATTTATCCCGGTCAACATCAACCCGATAGGCGGGTGATTTGGCCGTAAAATAAGTGAAGGCGCGGGAAATCTCGGGGCGTTTATTAGCCTCAACCAGGAAGTTCTGGACCACGTTGTCGAACGCCCGAACGTCATCATTGGATTCGCGCTGCTGGATCTCAAAGGTAAAGCCGGAGGATTGACCCAACCCCGGAATGGCCGGTGGTTGCAGCACTTGCGGACGGGCATCGTTCAGACCTGCCAACGCCTTTTGCAGCTTCACCACCAATGAGTCGGCCTGCATGTTCCGCTCTTTCCGCTCCTCCCAGGGTTTCAGCTGCATAAATACCGTACCACTGTTCGACTTGGACGCGAACGTAATGGCGTTCAGACCACCCAGGGCCGCAAAGTGGTTTACGTAGGGTTGCTGTTTTAGAATGCTCATCACTTTGTTGAGCACCTCCAGGCTACGGGTTGTCGAAGCGGCTTCCGGAATCTCATACGTGACGATCAGACGGCCTTCATCTTCCGTCGGAATAAAACCCGTTGGTTTTGCCCGGAATAATAAACCAGTTCCGATGTAGACGACAACTAAGCCGACAATGACCAGCGGAGTTGCCTTGATCAGGCGCTGTACACCATTTGAGTAAGCGTTGGTTACGCGCTCGAACCACTGGTTGAACTTATAGAAAAACTTGTTCAGTCCCGTTGCTTTCTCGTCGATATGCATTGGACGAAGGAGCAGCGTACATAGGGCCGGGGTTAATGAAAGGGCCACGAAAGCCGAGATCAATACCGAAACCGCGATGGTGATAGCGAACTGCTGATAAAGCCGACCAACGATACCCGGAATGAAACCAACCGGCACGAACACCGCGGCCAGAATCAGGGCGATGGCAATTACCGGAGCCGAAATCTCGCGCATGGCTTCGCGGGTAGCTTCTTTGGGCGTCATGCCTTTGTCGATATTAACCTGAACGGCTTCCACCACTACAATGGCATCATCGACGACGATACCGATGGCCAGCACGAACGCAAAGAGCGTCAACGTATTGATGGTGAAGCCGAGCGGCACAAACAGCGCAAACGTACCGATGATGGATACCGGGATGGCCAACAGCGTAATCAGCGTAGCCCGCCAGCTTTGCAAAAACAGGAAAACCACCAGAATAACCAGGACCAGGGCTTCGAGAAGGGTTTCGACCACCTCCCCTATCGACACCTGAATAACCGATACCGACTCAAAGGGCACAACGTATTCAATGTCTTTTGGGAACGTCTTTTTCAGGTTGTCCATGGCGGCATAAACGCCTTTCGCCGTTTCAAGCGCGTTACTGCCCGGCAACTGATACACGAGCAGATAAGACGCCCGCTTTCCGTCGACGAACGAGTTGCTGGCATAGGAGAACTTACCCAACTGCACCCGGGCTACATCGGACAGATACACCAGCGACCCCTTGGCCGGATCGCTGCGAACGATAATCTTCCGAAAGTCCTCTTCCTTACTGAGTCGGCTATTGGTGAAAACGGAATATTCAAAGGCCTGGGATGCTGGCTGAGGAGACGCACCCACCGAACCACCGGCTACCTGCAGGTTTTGTTCCTGCAGAGCAGCCACCACATCGTCGGGCGTCATACCCAACTGGGCCAGCCGGTCTGGCTTGATCCAGATCCGCATACTAAAATCGTCGGCCCGGCTGAAAATATCGCCTACCCCCGGTACCCGCAGCAGGGCATCCCGGATGTAAATATTGGTGTAGTTATCCAGAAACGATACGTTGTGGGTTCCTTTCGGCGAGTACATGGCCACCAGCATGAACAGCGATGGATTCCGTTTACGAACCACGACACCAAGGCGAGTGACCTCCTGCGGTAATTGCGGTTGTGCAATACCGACGCGGTTCTGAACATCGAGGGCGGCAATGTTTACGTCAGTTCCCACTTTGAACGTAACGTTCATGGTCATCCGGCCGTCGTTGGTGGCATTGGTTTGCACATAGTCCATTCCCGGCGTACCGTTCACCTGGGTTTCAATCGGCGTGGCAACGGTCTGCTCCACCGTCTGCGCATCGGCACCGGTATAGGTACCCGTTACCTGCACGACCGGGGGCGTAATGTCCGGATACTGACTGACGGGTAAGCTCAACAGGGCCAGGATACCCATAACAACGATCACAATCGACGTGACGATGGCAGTAACGGGCCGATTTATAAATATTTCTGCGAACATAAGGAGATTAATTTTGACCGGGTCGCCGGTGCGATGATTGACTGATAGACTGAGTGAATTATGAAAGCGTCAGCCTATTCACTCAGTCTATCAGTCAATCATTCTATCATTATTTTGCGGCTGTCTGCCGGTTACTGGAATCACCCTTGGCGCTGCCTTCCTGACCCGTGGAGGTAACGCGCACTTTAGCGCCTTCACGTACTTTCTGGGTTCCTTCCGTGACAACGACTTCCCCTTCATTCAGCCCATTCTTAACGATCACTTTATCATTGATCCGGGCACCCAGCGTCACTTTCTTCTGGGTCACTTTGCTGCTATCCCCAACCACGAAAACGAAGTATTCACTCATTTGCTCGGTTACGGCCTGGTATGGAATCAGCAGCTCAGGCCGACCCGTACTGTTTTTCACCCGAACATTGGCATTGATGCCTACTTTCAATTCTTTGTTTGGATTGGGGAAAGCTATCCGAACGCGCAACGTTCCCGTTTGCGGATCGACCGCGCGGTCAATAATTCGCACCGAGCCAGGGTATTTGTAGGTACTTCCATCCGGCAGCACCAGTTGGAGCGTCGAATCCCTAGCCGAGTTCTTCTGATTCTGCAACCTGACAAAACGCGGTATTTCCGAAGCATCCACCTGAAGGTCAGCTGAAATCGGATTGTCAGAAGAAATCGTGTTGAGGGGCGTCGACCCTGGCGCTACGGCTGCCCCAAGCCGCACCTGCGAGATACCAATGGTGCCGTCAAGCGGGGCATATATGGTGGTATATTTCAAGTTCGTCCCTACCTGCCGAATCGTGGCCTGAGCCGCTTCGACCTGCATCCGGGTAGCTTCCAGCGACGCGTTGGCATTGTCGACCAGTTGTTTGGCAACGGCGTCCTGCTGCGCCAGGGCATTGTAGCGGTCGGCATCTTTCTGAGCCCGATTCAAGTTTGCTTTCTGAACGTTGAGGTTCGCCACCGCCTGATCGTAGCCTGCCCGGTATTGCTGCGGGTCAATAGTATAGAGCTTTTGCCCTTTACGAACCGACTGCCCATCCTGAAAGAAAATACCCGTAATATTACCTGATACCTGCGGTTGAATTTCGACTTCGACCAGCGCCGTCACCGTGGCTGGAAACAGATCGTAATAGGTTGCATTTCCCCGCTCCGCCTTGACGGCAGAAACAGCGGTTGGGGGTGGAGGAGCCTGCTGCTGGTCGTCTTTTTTGCCGCCACAGGCAGCCAGTAACACTCCTCCGGTAAGTAAAATCAGGTGATTGAAAAGCTTCATAACTAGTTTGTTCCGGATCGCCGGCACGAATGACTAAAGGCCGTTTGTTGGTAGAAGCCAGCGGTTGATGCAGCGTTTACTGACACACAACAACTGATTTGTAGGGTCCTGTGCTATTGTTGAAATTGAATAACGCCCAGTGCCTGCTGAACGTCTAACTTGCTGATTAACACCTGGTACAAGGCATTGAATACATTTAGTCGCGCGGTTCTCAGATCGGCTTCGGCAATGGTCACGTCCAGGTACGTTTTTATGCCGGATCGGTACTGAAGGTTAATGACTCGATACACATCTTCCGCCAGCAGCTGGTTTTCCCGAAGCGCCAGATAATTAGCCAAACTGCCCTTGTACGAGGCCAGCGCCTGGGCGTACTCCGCGTCGACCGCACTGGTCAGCGCGGCCAGATCCCAGTTCAGCCGCTGAACCTGTAGCTCCGCAATTTTGGTCTGCTGTATGCGTCGGCCTCCCTGGAAAATGGGCAGTGCAACCGACAGACCAATTCCCGAGTTTGGAAATGATGTACTGTACAGTTGACTGAAGGCATTATTCTGATACAGCAAATTATAGTTACCAAACGCCGACACGGACGGCAAATAAGCCCATCGGTTATACCGCACATTGGCGGCCAGTAAGCGGCCCTGCGTTTGCAGTAGTTGGTATTCAATCCGGCTTTGTGGGTTGGCGAGCAGGTTGGTATCCAGGGTAACCTCATTCGCCAGTTGAAGCGTGTCGTAGGTTAAATTGAGTACGCCATTGGGTGGGTACCCCATAAGCTGCTTCAGGGTTTGAACCTTTGCGCCTACCAGATCCCGGTATTGTTTCTGCTGGGCTCGGGAATTGTTGAGTGCAATGCGCGCCCGTTGCGGATCTGTCCGGTCAACGATACCGCCCTGGTACTGGTTAGACGCATCCTGAAGGCTCCGTTGCAGCCGAACAATATCTTCGCTCAGAATATCCACCTGCCGCTGCGTCAGAATAACATCATAAAAGGCTTTACTGACCGTGACAACTACGTCGATCTTGTTTCTGACCGTATTCTGGGAAGCCTGGGCGCGGTAAGCATCGGCGGTTCGGCTGGCCAGCAGCACATCCCGATTGAAGATACTTTGCGTGACGGACAATGAAGCCGTCGAAGTGTTCTTCGCGCCAATCGTTCGGGGAATGCTCTCTCCCGTAGTTGGATCAGGAAAGATCGTGGTCGGTAACTTAATGTTGTGGATGAGGTTGTAACCGGCAGCAATCTGTGGATACCAGGCTGCCAGCGCACTTTGAACCGTCCGCTCGGCAATTTCCTGATCAATGACCGACTGGCGAACAATAGGCTGATGGCCTAAAGCGTATTGAATACAATCGGGCAGGTAAGCCTGTTTGGCTAAAGAGTCTGCTGTTTTTTGCGCGAAAACCGAACCCGAGCATGCGCTGATAACTCCAATGAGGAGACTAAACCAACAATTCTTCATAAATCAATGAGTGGCATTCGTACCCGGCCCTGATACTAGTCAACAACGTGTACTATCCAACAACTGTTTCTGATCGCTCTTTTGTTCACTCGGGATAATAAATTAATTAATGATCTTTGACTACTTAGGTAATTTTCTTCAAACAAAATTCAAAAATCCCCTACTTACATATACCTGAAAATCAACAAGATACAACACTGTAAATTTAACATAGCCGATTAATCAATTGACCGATATAATGCGCAAAGCACTCATCCCTTACTTAGCAAGTGGTTTTACGGGTAGTTTCTATTCCTGTCAAAACAACTTGGTTCGGGTTTGACAAACCCGCTCAAAGCCCGTACTTTCGGGACTTTATCAGCAGCGATTAAGCGATATGAGTGAAGTAACGAAAGACTCCGACGAACACAGTGCGGCAGACCGCAACAACGCTGGAGTATCCTTGAACTTTATTGAACAGATTGTAGAAGACGATTTAGCCTCGGGCAAAAATGGCGGCCGGGTGCATACCCGTTTTCCACCCGAGCCGAACGGCTATCTGCACATCGGCCATGCCAAGTCGATTTGCCTCAACTTCGGTCTGGCTGACAAATACGGCGGGCAGACAAACCTCCGTTTTGATGATACAAACCCCGTTACGGAAGACACTGAATACGTCGATTCGATAAAGAATGATGTCCGTTGGCTGGGCTTCGACTGGGAGAATGAGTTTTACGCATCCGATTACTTCGACCAGATCTATCAGTTTGCAGAAACCCTGATTCAGAAAGGTTTAGCCTACATCGATGATTCGACGTCTGAGGAAATAGCAGCCCAGAAAGGAACACCAACCGAACCGGGAAAGATAAATCAGTACCGTGACCGGAGCGTCGATGAAAACCTCGACCTGTTCCGGCGTATGAAGGCGGGCGAGTATCCCGATGGAGCCAAAGTACTCCGGGCGAAGGTCGATATGGCGTCGCCAAATATGCAGTTGCGCGATCCGATTATTTACCGCATCAAACACGCGCATCACCACCGCACGGGCGACGCTTGGTGCATTTATCCCATGTACGACTTTGCCCACGGGCAGTCCGACGCCATCGAGCATATTACGCACTCGCTGTGTACGCTGGAGTTTGAGGTGCATCGGCCATTGTACGAATGGTTTATCGATAAGCTGAACATTTTCCCTTCCCGCCAGATCGAGTTTGCCCGCCTGAACCTGACCTACACGGTCATGAGCAAACGTAAACTGAAATTGCTGGTGGAAGAAGGCCACGTATCGGGTTGGGACGATCCGCGTATGCCAACCATTGCAGGCATTCGTCGGCGGGGGTATACACCGGCCAGCCTGCGTGAATTTGCCGACCGCATCGGGATTGCCAAACGGGACAACCTGATCGACGTCGGCCTGCTTGAGTTCTGCATTCGCGAGGAACTCAACAAGACGACCCACCGCGTTATGGCCGTTCTGGACGAAAAGCCGCTCAAGCTCGTCATTACCAACTACGAAATTGGACGTGAGGAGATCATGCGGATCGAGAACAATCCCGAAGATCCGGCATCGGGCGAGCGGGATGTTCCGTTTAGCCGGGAGGTGTATATCGAACGGGACGATTTCATGGAAAATCCGCCGAAGAAGTTTTTCCGGTTATTTCCAGGCGGTATGGTTCGGCTGAAAGGCGCCTACATTATCAAGTGTGATGAGGTGGTGAAAGACAATGCAGGCGAAATTATCGAACTGCGTTGCTCCTACATTCCCGAAAGCCGAAGCGGCTCCGATACGTCGGGGATCAACGTTAAAGGCACCATCCACTGGGTATCGGTACCGCATGCCGTTGAAGCCGAAGTGCGGCTTTATGACCGCCTGTTCTCCGTTGAGAACCCGGCTGCCGATGATCGGGATTTTAAGGAATTGCTAAACCCGGATTCGCTAACGGTCGTTCGCGCGTTTGTCGAGCCCTCGCTGGTTGAGTCCATTCGGTCGGGTTCGCCAGCCAATGTGCAGTTTATGCGCAAGGGATACTTCATCAGCGACCCCGACTCCACCACCGAGCGGCCCGTTTTCAACCGCACCGTCACCCTGAAAGACGCCTGGGCGAAAGAGCAGAAGAAGGGGTAATTGTTTAATTGTTTGGTCATAGTTGCTGATTAACAACTATGACCAAACAATTTTAAGGTTCCTCAAATACAAAGTATATAAAATAGCATATCCTGGCCGCAGGTTTCCAGATAGATTTGGAACGACCGGAGATTTTCTACAAGGCACAACTCGATAGTTTTTCCTTTACCTACTATTTACGAAATGGACACTATCCGTAAATCCCAAAACGTCAACGACGTGGCCACGCTGTGATTGCTCATGGTTATCTTACGGCCGCCCTCAAGACCTTCAGGACTTGGAAAACTTACCAGGTAACCTTGACTAATACACCATTCACTTCCCGCAGGCGGCACTGCCCGTGCAGGCCAGACTGACGAATAACTCCGAACGAATTTTCCAGTCTGCGCTGTCTTTTTGCCACATTGTCAGGTAAACACCGGTTATGGTTTGGATGCCGTCGGCACGCTGGAAACGCCCTACCCAGTGCCCCTGTTCGGCCGCCAGGGGAGCCGATGTGCTGACCTGTACGCTGTCCGTCATCCGCACATACCCCAGAAACGACTGGTCGGCAAGCTGGACCGAGACCGATGCCAGCACCGAATCTCGGCCTGTTACATGGGAGCCGCTTCCCCGGGTCACATCAATATCCGGTCGCATTGTTTTTCCAAACCCAGCAAGATCCCGCGCCTGAATAGCCTCGTTCGACTGCAGGCGCAAGGCCCGAATTCGTGCCTCATCGGCCTTTGCATCAGCCCCGTACTGAGCCAGTGAACAAAAAGGAATCGAAACAACGGTCAGAACCAGACATAAATACCTAAGTACAAAGTTCTTCATTCCATGAAGATAGTAGATAAACAAACGGAAGTAGCTATTGATCAGCATTACGATCCATGCCCGATTAAATTCCCCAGGGTGAATAGTAGCTACGACCCTGGTCTATGCTTTTAATGAAAGACGCCACGCCATCGCGCTGGTCAACCGTTTGCTACCATAACTCCCTTTGTAAACCCAATGAACCTCAACCGCAGAGATTTCCTTCGGCAACTTGGCTTCGGGGCCGTTGGCCTGAGCCTTGCGACTACCCTTCCTGTAAGCGCCTGGACAGCCCCGACCAAGTCAGGTAAATTACCCCGTAGTCTGCCCGAAAAACAGGGCGTTGCGCCCGGTGGTCTGCTGGACTTTGTCAACACCATCGAAGCGAAACAACTCAATGTACACAGTGTCATGGTACTTCGGCACGGTCAGGTTGTTGCCGAAGGCTGGTGGGCACCCTACGCTCCCGACCTTAAACACACCTTGTATTCATTGAGTAAAAGCTTCACCTCGACAGCCGTTGGCATGGCGGTGGCCGAAAAACGGCTGACCATAGAGGACAAAGTTGTGTCGTTCTTCCCGAAAGATGTCCCGGCCACGATCAGCGATAACCTGGCAGCTATGCGGGTGAAAGATTTACTGACCATGTCGACGGGTCACGATAAAGATACCACCCCATCGCTACGGGGTGGCACAGATACCAACTGGGTAAAATCGTTTCTGGCGCAACCCGTTGACCATAAACCCGGAACATTTTTTGTCTACAACAGCGGAGCCACTTACATGCTTTCCGCCATCGTACAGAAGCTCACGGGTATGCCTGTCATCGACTACCTAAAACCGCGTCTGTTCGGGCCGCTGGGCATTGAAGGCGAAGACTGGGAAGTCGATCCCAATGGAATCAATACCGGCGGGTGGGGCCTTCGACTGCGCACCGAAGACATTGCCAAGTTCGGGCAGCTTTACTTACAAAAAGGCCTCTGGAACGGCAAACGGCTGATCGCTGAAAACTGGATTGCCGATGCAACCCGCGCCGAAGTAAACTCTAAAGGTGGCAAGGGCGATGCCGGTGTAAACGACTGGATTCAGGGATATGGGTATCAATTCTGGCGCTGTCGCCACGATGCGTACCGGGGCGATGGTGCCTTTGGCCAGTTTTGTATCGTACTACCCAAAGAGGACGCCGTTGTGGCCATCACGTCCGAATCGGCAGATATGCAGGGCATTCTCAATGCCGTCTGGGACCATATATTGCCCGCCCTTCAGGGAAATGGGCTATCTGCCGATAAAATAAAACAGGCAGCGTTGACCCAGAAAATGGCAAACCTGGCGCTGACCCCACCACCTTCGCAAACCAGTTCGACAGTAGCGAGTCAGATAAGCGGGAAAACATTTGCCGTCGCGGAGAACTCCTCGCATGTGAAGGATGTGTCGCTGACGTTCGGTAAGGACGGGTGTATCTTCAAACTTCGTGATGACCAGGGCGACCACCAGGTTCTATGTGGCGTCGGTCGTTATCGGGAAGGCACAACTACCTTTTCCGTAGCGCCCCTCTCCTTAACACCAACCGTTGTTCCGGGCGGCCCCGTCCGGAAAGTAGCTGGCAGCGGCAGCTGGCAGGATGCCAACACCTTCGTTATGATCTGGCGGTTCATCGAAACGGCTCACTACGACACCGTTACCTGCAAATTCGGTAAAGATGGCGTTCAGGTATCGTTTCAGAGTAGTCTGAATACGCTCAATAAGACGAAGGACAAACGACCCGAACTGGACGGAAAAATGACGGCCTAAGAAAACCCTTGTCTCAAACATAAACATTAAACCCCTAAATCCCCTGAAGGGGACTTTGCTCATGATTAGGCAAAGTCCCCTTCAGGGGATTTGGGGGTTTAATGACCCCAAAATTACAACAACTTATCCAGGGTGATGGGCAAGTCGCGGACACGGCGGCCGGTGGCGTGGAAAACGGCGTTGGCAACGGCTGCGGGCATACCCACAATACCAATTTCACCCAGCCCTTTCACCCCCAACGGATTGACGATGTCGTCATGCTCTTCTACGAAAATGACGTCAAGGTCATGAATGTCCGCGTTTACAGCTACGTGGTACTCCGATAGGCTGTGGTTCATAAAACGCCCGAAGTTGTGATCCATAACGCTTTCTTCTTCGAGCGCTTTGCTAATTCCCCAAACCATGCCGCCCAGTATCTGACTGCGAGCTGTTTTCGGGTTCAGAATGCGACCACCGGCAACAGCAGTCACCGCACGGGTCACTTTTACCGTTCCTAACTCTTCATCGACCATTACTTCGACAAACACAGCCGAGTGGGTACTGCGCGTGTAGTTTTTCTGTTTCAGCATATTAGGCAGCGCGCCGGTCGTTTCCCGAACTGCTTTGCCCCCATTTTGATCAACGAGCGTTTGCAACGAAAGCGCAACGGAAGGATCACTCTTCAGTCGCATGTGCTTATCAGAAAAAGTCACCTCGTCCCACTTAACTCCTTTGAACGGTGAGCCGGGCATCTTTTTGGCAAGTTTGAGAAGTGTCTTCCCTACTTCCTGGCAGGCGGCCTGTACCGCCGAGCCTACGGTTGCCGCCGTCCACGAGCCCCCGGAAATAGGCGCTATCGGCATATCGGTATCGCCCAGTTTGAAAAGCACATCACTGATTGGCATGCCCAGTGTATCGGCCGCGATCTGCGTCATAATCGTATAGGTGCCCGTACCGATATCAGCCGTCGCACTACTCACCCGCAGTTTACCATTGACCATAAGAACGGCTTCGGCACGAGCGGGCATCTGGTTGGCATCCCAGATACCGGTGGCCATGCCCCAGCCAATTAGGTTGTGGTCTTTTTTCATCGAACGGGGTTCGGGATTACGGCTCGACCAGCCAAATCGTTCGGCCCCCTGCTGAAAACACGCCCGAAGTTCCTTACTGGAATAAGGCAGTTGCTGGTTGTGGTCCAGATCCGTGTAGTTTTTAAGTCGGAATGCCAGCGGGTCCATCCCTACCGCGTACGCCAGCTCATCCATGGCTTCTTCCAGAGCCGACATACCCGTTACTCCACCTGGTGCACGCATGTCGAGTGGGCTGTACACATCCAGCGGCACCAGCTTGTAGTCCATTTTGACATTTTCGGCCGGATAAAGCATGCCGCCCCAATTGACCACAACTTCGGTATAATCTTCGAACTGCGACGTCTCGCCTACGGCATCATGGTATAGGGCATTCATCGTTCCATCTGCCAGTGCGCCAAGGGCTACATTCTGGACTGTAGCGGGACGGTGACCGAAGGTAAACATCTGCTGCCGGGTCAATGACACCCGTACGGACCGCTTCAGTTCACGAGCGGCCATCACCGCCATAAACAGTTGATATTGAGGGCGTAGTCCAGACCCGAAGCCACCACCCATGTAGGGCGAGAGTACCCGAACATCCTTGAAAGGAATGTTGAATACCTGCGTTACGTAAAGAATACTGTTCGTTACGCCCTGGGTTTTGTCATAAATAGTCAGTTTACCGCCCTTGTCGTAGGAGACCGTCGTGGCAAAAAGCTCCATTGGGTTATGGTGCTCTGCCGCATGAACGTACCGACCATTCATGGCCGCAGGGGCTTCCGTATACGCTTTTTCGAAGTCGCCACGGGGTTTTGGTGGCGGTGGTTTCAGTAACGAAGCGATCCCCGACTTGGGTTTACGGGCCTGATGCAGGTTAGTTTCCAGACTGGTTTCGTGAGAAACCTCTTTGTAGTCGACCCGAACCAGCGTGGCCGCATACCGGGCCAGTTCAAACGTTTCGGCAACGACCAGCGCGATCGGTTGTCCGCTGTACCTGATGGTTGCATCATGCAACGGCCGAAACGGCGAGCCGGGTGGCGCATCCTGGTCTTTGTAGCTGATATCGAACCAGGCCAGCTTGGGTCGGTTTTCGTGCGTAAATACGGCTAAAACGCCATCGAGCGACAGCGCGTCGCTCGTATCGATACGGTTAATTTTACCTTTGGCGATGGCACTGGAAACAACGACTCCATAGGCCAGATCCGGCACATTGAATTCGGCGGCATATTTCGCCTTACCCGTCACTTTGTCTACCCCATCGACGCGGCTGATGGGCTTCCCGATTGATTGGGTCATTACTGGTGGCGTACTCATGCAGTAGGTTCGAGTTTAGCGGCCTGTCCCAGCGCCCGGATGATGGCGCGTTTAGCCAGTTCGATTTTGAATGTATTATGACCAAATCCCTGAGCCCCAGCCAGCAATAAGTCGGCGGCCGCCTGGAAGTTTTCTCTCGTTGCTGGTTTCCCAACCAGCAGGGTTTCGGCTTCGGGCTTGCGCCAGGGTTTGTGCGCCACGCCACCGAGCGCAATTCGGGCGGATGTGATAAGGCCACCTCGACCGTCGCTCCGATCCATTTCCAGCCCAACGGCTACCGAAACCAGCGCGAACGCATACGAGGCCCGGTCGCGGAGTTTCAAATACGCGTGGTATTCCGGAAAACCACGGGCGGGCAGGTCAATGGAAGTAATCAGCTCATCGGGTTCCAGTGTGTTGTCCAGATGAGGGGCATCGCCCGGAAGGCGGTGAAAATCAGCGAAGGGAATGGTACGCTCACCGTTACTGCCTTTCACCCGAACCTCCGCTTCCAGGGCGGCCAGCGCCACACACATATCCGACGGATGAGTAGCGATGCAGGACGGTTCGGTCCTTTCGCCGGTGAGTCCCGGATCACTCGTCCCTAAAATGGCATGAATCCGGTTGTAGCCGTTTATGGCCGAGCAACCCGAGCCGGGCTCCCGTTTGTTGCAGGGTGTGGCGGTATCGTAGAAATAATAACAACGCGTCCGTTGCAGCAGGTTGCCCCCATCCGTGGCCATGTTGCGTAATTGGGGCGATGCCCCAGCCAGAATAGCCTGCGACAGTAACGGATACCGCTGAATAACCTGCTCGTTATAGGCCGTATCGGCATTGGTCATCAGCGCGCCTAGCCGCAGACCACCCGCTACCGTGTCGGAAATAGTTGCCAGAGGCAGGCGTGTTATATCGATCAGCCGCGTGGGGTGTTCTACATTTTCCTTCATCAGGTCAATGAGATTGGTCCCTCCGGCCACGAATTTGGCGGTTTGTTCGGATGCCCGTTCGCGTACGGCGGTATCTACGGCATCGGTTCGAATATAGGTAAAGCTGTTCATGCCGTTTGTTGATTCAGTACGTCCTCAATCGCATCAACGATGTTCGTATAGGCACCACACCGGCAGATATTGCCGCTCATCAGTTCGCGTATGTCGGCCGTCGTTTTGGCTTTTCCTTCATTCATTAGCCCTACCGCCGAACAGATTTGGCCGGGGGTGCAATAGCCGCACTGAAACGCATCGTGTTCGATGAAAGCCTGCTGAAGCGGATGGAGTTGCTCTGCCGAGCCGCCATCCTGCCGGGCCAGGCCTTCAATGGTGGTGATCTCGGTATCTTCCTGCATGATGGCCAGCGTCAGGCAGGAATTAATCCGTTTACCGTTCACCAATACCGTGCAGGCCCCACATTGACCATGATCACAGCCTTTCTTGGTGCCTGTCAGGTCCATGTATTCCCGCAGGGCGTCGAGTAGGGTTGTCCAGGGGGCAATCTGTAATTCGGTTTCGTTGCCATTGACCGTTAGCCGCACGGTATGAATGGGAGGCAACGATGGTGGTGGCTGGTTGGGCGGGTACGATTCTACAGCAGGGTTCATAATGCATTGAGTAAGGTTTGTCTCTCTAGTTCTGAACCCTATGGAGCAGTGGTTGTTTAAAATCCGTTTCAACGGGAACGGGTGACCCAGCGTCCCGCAGTCAGGATTTACCTGATGCATGGCCAACAACTCATGTGTATTTTAGTTAGACCTTATACTTACTTTCTGCCATAACCCATTACCGGCATCTGGTTATGGCGCGCACGATAACTCAACGTATATGGCAACCAAGAGCATAAAATCGTTCTTTTCTGACCTGTGGATTGTTATCCGGGATGCCTTCAACGGTTTTCTGGAGGACCGGTGCCTGAAACTAAGTGCCGCTCTGGCTTACTACACGGTTTTCTCGCTGGCTCCCCTACTAGTGCTCATTATATCCGTTGTCAGTGTTTTCCTGGGACAGGAAGCCATTCAGGGACAGATATTTTCCCAGATAAATGGCTTGGTGGGTAATGAAGCGGCCAAGCAGATTCAGGATATGATCAAGAGCGTTGGGCTATCCGGTAAAACCAACACGGCGCTGGTCATCGGAATCATTACGCTGGTCGTAGGTGCAACGAGTATCTTCGTAGAAATTCAGGATTCGGTGAATATGATCTGGCGGGTAAAAGCCAAACCAAAGCGGGGCTGGCTGAAGATACTGAAAGACCGGCTACTTTCCTCGTCTCTGGTGGTCAGCCTGGGTTTCCTGCTGCTGGTATCTCTGATCATTAATGGGCTTGTTCTGGCCATGAGCAACATCATTACCCGGTATATCCCCGACGTAGGCTTCATTCTGATCACGGCGCTTAATTTCCTGATTAGCACAGCCGTAGTAACGGCGCTCTTCGGCATAATTTTTAAAGTGCTCCCCGACGCGAAAATTGCCTGGAAAGACGTACGCTGGGGCGCTCTGTTCACCGCCCTGCTTTTTATGCTGGGACGCTACCT
Source organism: Spirosoma humi (assembly GCF_054776575.1). Lineage (NCBI taxonomy): Bacteria > Pseudomonadati > Bacteroidota > Cytophagia > Cytophagales > Cytophagaceae > Spirosoma > Spirosoma humi. The sequence continues at coordinate 204,777 of NZ_BAAHBR010000003.1, read as the reverse complement.
GATTGGTTTATACATCGAAACGACCAGCACCAGTTCAGCCTACGGGGCAGCGGGTTCCCTGATCGTCATTCTGACGTGGATCTATTATACAGCTGCTATCCTGTATTTCGGCGCTGAATTTACCCAGGCGTACGCCAATCACTTCGGTATAAAAATTGAACCAGCCGACTATGCCGTTTATGTCGAACAGACTGAACGAGAACGCGATGTGGCGGCATTGCCCCCCAAAAAGTAACGTATTTTTGTATTCTGGCTTGGCTAACTGGTTTGACCTAATTGAGCGCCTGTTTGAACCCTATCAGCCCACTGCTTCAGCTGTGGATTAGGTGAAAAACAAATGAAATTCAACCGTTTCAACGGTTTTTATAAGCACCGAACCATTGAAATGGTTAATGATAGGGAACCGATTCTGACTAAACCCACCCCTAAAGCGATGGGCTAGTTAGGACTTTTAATTCAGCTCAATTAACTCAACACAACCAAGACGCACTACACTTTCTTCGGGTTAAGCACCACGTGTTTGATACGCTTCCGCTTCCAGGTATAGGTTACGTGGACAAGTCCATCCGCCGTTTGAATAACCGCCGGGTACGAAAACTCACCGGGCTCGCTTTCGAGAACAGCCAGTGTTTTCCAGGTTTTTCCATCGTCAGATATGGCGGCCTCAAGGGGTGTGCGAGGGCCACCGTATTCAGCCTTACCCGTGTTCGCTACCGGATTGTAAACCAGTACCTGACGGCCGTCGTTCAGGGTCACGGCATCGGTTCCTGAGTTAGGGTTCAGCAAAGTCGTTTTCTGCAAGGGTGACCAACTCTTTCCCCCGTCCTTTGACCAGGTTTCGAGAATAAATCCAGCTTTCTGGCTACGGCACAGGGCCTGTAACTGCCCATCAGGATGAAACAAAACGCTGGGTTGAATCGCCCCATCCGTGACGCCTTCATTAATGGGTGCCGTTTTTTTCCACGTTTTACCCCAGTCGCTGGTTTGCTCAAAATGTACTCGCCAGTTGTGATCTTCCGAACTGCTGGGACATAACAGAACCCCCGAAGCCAGCAGGACAGGTTTATTTTTAATGGGACCCACAATTCCCTCAGGAAGCCGTTCCGCTTCCGACCAGGTTTTGCCGCCATCTTTGGATCGTTTCAACAGCCCCCACCAGGTCGATGGGCTGGGACCGACTTTGTAGAACAGCAGCAATTCACCTTTGGGTATCTGAAATAGAACCGGGTTCCAGCACGGCAGGTGCTTCCCGTCAGGTTGCAGGCCCGTAGCTACTTCTACGGGCGTTGCCCAACCCTTATCCGTTCGGCTACTGATCCAGATACCCACATTCGGGTGCCGCTCGTATTCCCCGCCAAACCAGGCAGCCACTAGTCCGTTGGGCGTTTCAGCAAGGGTAGAAGCATGACATTCCGGGGTGGGTGGCTGTTCGTAAATCAATTCGCTGCGAAGAATAGCGGGGTTACCTGGCTGGGCAACTAATTCTTGCCTACCTAAGCCGGCGGCCAATAAAAAGAGGGAGATCGTTAAAATTTTCACGTGTGTCGTTAGTGCTTAATCGGAGAGCGACACAAAGCTACTAGTCAAACGAGAAAACAACTACTCCTGATGAAATACACGGGTCAAAGGGACAGTAACGGGTGAATGGTCGGAATTTGTTTCCATCAAATCAGCCATATAGGCCCACCAGCGCTGCATGATGAGCAATCCCGGTAATGCGTCGGCAGTGTGGTCAGGCAGGCGTTTCTGCACGGCAAACAGTGTTCCCGTTGCGTGGTCAAGGTAAATTGAATAATCCCGAATGCCTGCCTCCAGGAGGGCAGTCGTTAACTCCGGCCATATCTCGTCGTGCCGACGCTGGTATTCGGCCTCAACACCCGGCTTCAATTTCATGGTAAACGCTATTTCTTCCATAGTTTTTTCTTTATAAGCGGTGTATAATGTCCAGAGCAAAAAACAGGAAGAAGAGTACAAGGCGACCAGCCAGCGGTTTAACTGTCATTGGTCGATACGGTAAGTAAACGGGAGTTTTCAGGCGGTAACCGAATTCGTGTACTGGGTAAGCGCCACACAATCCGTCGGTAGCGGATGTGCATTCCAATGAGGGTGAATCGCCAGGGCCGCCCCCAAAGCCGACGCCTGCGCCACCGATGCGGCATACACGTCGATGTCGGGAAACGCTTTTGCCAGCAAGTTCATGTAAATGGGGTTTTTGCCAAAGCCGCCATCCACAAAAAGCCGTTTCACATGAACCCGGTTGTCCGACGTATCGGCGAGTACGAGATTCGTCGAAATCAATTGCTGGGCGACGATGTCCAGCATCAACTGATGGTATCCCTCTTCATACGTTGCGAAATCTTTCAGGTTGCGTTGCCCGAATAATGACCCCTGCATGGATAACAATTGCTTCCCTTTAGCATCAACTTCCGTTGTTACCGGTCCCGAATGCTGCCGGGCCTGTTCGATAAGGCCAGGGTCGTACGCTACCCGAACATACGAATCAATCGGTACCTGAAAAAAATCGGCCAATCGTTTCACCTGCTGCTCATGCTCGTATCCCGCAAACAAACGGGCCGATTTGACAGGCTGCCCCTTATAATGCATGTAGTTGAGGCAGTCATATTGCAGTTCCTCTGGCGTCAGCGGACTGCTGTTGAATGGGTTCATGCTCACGCACCAGGTTCCGGTTGAAATCAGCACGAATGGCTCCTGAAACGAGGCCAGATAGGGTATCAATGCCGCCGAACTATCGTGAAGGCCAACGCCTACCTGAATCGATTTGCCATTGACAGTTGCCATGCGGGCCGAGTCGGACGGAACAACCGGTGCCAGATAAGCATCGAGTTTCTCCTGACTGACCCAGGTGTGATACGCCTGCCGGTCGAAATCCCAAAGCATCGTATGACACCCGATGCTGGTCAGATCCGAAACCGGCCATTGGCTGATCAAATAGCTCGCGTACTGCGGCAAGTGCAGGGCATAGCCCAGGCGTTCGAATACATCAGGCTGCTCGTGTTTGAATCGGTATAACTGAAGCCCCGAGTTCAAACTACTCAGCGAGGGCGAGGCCGTTTGCCGGGTGATGTCCGATTCGGGACCATAGGTTGCGAAGAACTGCCGGAGTAAAGCCGGTGGATACGCTTTCAGGTAGTTATAAAGCGGGCTAAGTGGTTTTCCTGTCTGATCAATCAGCACCAGGCTAGCCCCGTAGGTCGAGAAATTAACCGCCAGAACCGAAACGTCAGGCAAAGCCAGCACCTCCGTCAAGGATGCGGTTATCCAAAGCGTCAATCGGTCCAAGTCCTCACACAGGTCGCCGTCTTCATCCGGAATTTCAGCAAACTGCTCCGATTTCTCCCAAACAATTCGGTAGGCCTCATCAAAGAGGAACAGCTTTTTATTGGTCTTCCCAATGTCGAAGATGGCAATAGCGGGAGTCGACATGAATGTTGAATGTGTGAATGAGAGAATGAATGAATGATTAGGACCAGGAAGTCCTCATTGAGTTTGCGTTAGCTATTCACTCAATCTATCATTCACTCATTCAAAACTTAGTTTAAAGCCCCGTGGCTACTGTCTTCGCCCCCCGTTCGCCGATGAGTTGCTGGCGGACGTTCAACTGCCGATACAAACCCAGCGGGTTTAGTGAAGCACCGGCCCGGCGACGGGCTTCGGCCACCAACGGACGAACGTCGGTTCGGAAAGCATCCTGCAAAATCTCCTGCGCCCGCACCGGGTCATTGGCTTCGCGGGCATCTTCCAGCGCTTCCCGGTCAACCAGGAGCGCCTGGGCATATGCCAGTTGTATCGCTTCGACCGACTGGAGCAGGTCTTCGAGCGGGTCTTTTACGTTATGACTGGCATCGATCATCCAGCCGAGGTCGGTGGCATGGTTCATACCCCGGGCATCCAGCCCGTCTACCAGTTCGGTGAAGATTAGAAATAACTGGTAGGGTTTGATACTACCCGCCGTCAGGTCATCGTCGCCGTATTTGGAGTCGTTGAAATGAAAGCCGCCAAGCTTTCCCTGATGCAGCAGAATCGCGACGATCTGCTCGATGTTGGCGTTGGGTAAGTGGTGACCCAGGTCGACGAGGGTATAGGCTTTGGGCCCGAGTTTGTTGGCGTACAGCAAACTACTTCCCCAATCACCAACGGTCATCGAATAAAAGTTGGGCTCGAAAGCTTTGTATTCCACAAACAGTTTCCAGTCATTGGGTAATGCCGCGTAAATCTCTTCGAGGCTCGCCAGCGTCCGGTCGAATGCTTTGCGAAAGTTGAGTTGCCCCGGAAAGCTGGACCCATCCGATAACCAGACGGTCAGGGCATCGGAGCCCAGCGCCACCCCATGCCTGATCACCTCAATGTTGTGTTCGATCGCCTGCCGACGTACGGCCGGATCGGTATGCTGCAAGGACCCGAATTTATAGCTTTGTTCGGCGTCGGGCTGATCCTGAAACGTGTTGGAGTTAACGGCATCGAACCGTAGTCCATGATGAGCCGCCAATTGCTTTATCGCATCGGGGTCGGTTGGAATATCCCAGGGAATATGCAGCGAGATAGCACCGCTTGCCCGGTTCAGGGCGTGCAGCAGGCCCACATCGGCAATTTTCTCTTCCAGGCTACGGGGTTCTCCCCCGCCCGGAAACCGCCCAAAACGGGTGCCGCCCGTTCCCAGTGCCCAGCTTGGAATAGCAATCTGGAAATCAATCAATTTTTCAATTACCGGCTCAGCCTTTGCTACCTCCTGCGTCCAGTAGGCTAGTTTTCGCCGGTGGCCTTCCAACTGCGTTTGGTTGTATGCGTCAATATGTTCGGGGTTCAGGTTCATCGGGTTTAGAGGTTATGTATCCATTTCACAGGATTTCCGTCCTATCTCTATTATCAGCCCGCACATTTATGTGTGGGTTTATGAAACCAATTAATCATCATTTCTTAACCGTTTTAACGGTTTACCGACCACCCATGAGTCATTCAAAATCTAAAATCTGGGTCCACACCGTATTCTCTACGAAAGCCAGACAACCCCTTATTCAACCTGGCATCCGCCCAACCGTACATGACGAATTACGAAAGCAACTTATTGATTCAGGATGCTTTGTTGATTGCGTCGGCGGTGTGGCTGACCATGTACATCTTTTGTTTTTGCTCAATCCTAAAAAATCAATTGTCGATGTGGTTAAGCAAATTAAAGGTGCCAGTTCGCATACACTCAATCAAATGAAATTAACCGCAACGCATTTTGCCTGGCAAATCGGTTATGGTGCATTTTCGGTTAGTGAATCCCATGTACCACGTGTTCGGGCGTATATTTTGAATCAAGAAGAACACCATCGTACCGTTACGTTTATGGATGAATACCGCCGGTTTATGATTCATTACGGACTCCCAAACGATGATATTGATTGACGTTGCAAACCGTTAAAACGGTTAAAAATTATGGACAATATTATTATTCAAACCCACTTGTGGGCTGAAACAAACCGCAAACCCGTTTCTACCGGACAAATGCCATAGCGACGCCCCCATCGACGTTGAGGACGTTGCCGGTCGATTTGGCCAGCAGTCCATTCACGAACGCCAGGCAGGCATTCGCAATATCATCGGGTAAAATGACCTCGTTCAACAGGGTGCGTTTGGCGTAATAGGCGGGCAATTCGGCCACCGTCACGCCATACGCTTTGGCGCGGCCCTCGGCCCAGGCCCCGGCCCAGATTTTGGAATCGGAAATGACCGCGTCAGGATTCACGACATTTACCCGGATATGATCTTTACCCAACTCGGCCGCATTTAACCGGCTGAGGTGTAATTGAGCCGCTTTGGCCGACCCGTAGCCCGCATTGTTAGGCCCCGATACAAGGGCATTTTTACTGACAATGTTAATGACATCGCCACCCAACTTTTGCTTACGCATGACCGAAACGGCCTGCTGAGTAACCAGAAACTGACCTTTTACGAGCACGTCATACAGCAAATCCCAATCGCTTTCGGTATGCTCCTCGATGGGCTTGGAAATACTCAACCCGGCACAGTTGACGACGATATCGACCCCGCCAAAAGCCAGCGAAGCCGCCGTATATGCGTTGGCAATGGTTTCGGCGTTGGTAACATCCAGTTGAACTGCCGTATAGGCATCTTTCCCGTATTGGTTGTTGAACTCCTCATTGGCAGACGCCAGCCGGTCGGCGTCGTTGTCGTTAATAATGACGACGGCCCCTTCGGCCAGGAACGTTTTAGCGATGGCCTTCCCAATCCCGCCTGCGCTACCCGTTATGAGCGCGACCTTCCCCGACAGCGGTTTGGGCTTTGGCATGCGCTGTAGTTTGGCCTCTTCCAGCAGCCAGTATTCAATATCGAAAGCCTCCTGCTCGGGCAGACCGACATAGTCCGAGACCGCTTCGGCACCCTTCATGACATTGATGGCGTTGGTATAAAATTCAGCCGCCACGCGCGCCGTTTGCTTATCTTTCGCAAAGGTGAACATGCCAACCGCTGGCCACAGAATAACGACCGGATTCGGATCGCGAATGGCGGGACTGTTGTCGTGTTTGTTGCGTTCGTAGTAAGCGGCATAATCCGCGCGGTAATCGGCAAATGCCTTTTCCAGGTAGGCTTCGCTATCAGCCGATGACAGTTGGATAGGGTCCAACACCAGCGGCCGAATTTTAGTACGCAGGAAATGGTCCGGACAACTGGTACCCAGTCGAGCCAACCGGGGCAAATCGTGCGAATTGACAAATTCCAGCACTCGCTCATCGTCGGTGAAGTGTCCTACCATTCGCCGGTGACCCGACGCCAGCCCACGCAGGACGGGCATCAGTGAAGCGGCCTGTTTTTTACGCGTGTCGGCATCGGTATTCTCCCGGGCTGGCCCGCCAAATACGGCACGTTTTTTTCCATAGTTGGCAGCCAGATACTCAGATGCCTGCTCGATCACTTCCAGCGTATTGATATACGACTCGTAGGAGGTATCTCCCCAGGTAAACAGCCCGTGTCCACCCAGAATTACCCCGCGCAGGTTTGGGTTATTGCGAACCGTTTCTTCCAGTTTCAGGCCCAGGTCGAAACCGGGCCGCTGCCAGGGTAGCCAGGCGAGTTGATCGCCCCATATCTGGTGCATTATGGCTTCACCGTCGCGACTGGCCGCAATGGCAATCAGCGCGTCGGGGTGCAGGTGGTCAATATGTTTGAACGGCAATAACCCGTGTAACGGCGTATCGATAGATGGAGCCGCGCACTTCGGGTCGAAAAGACAATGATCGAAGAGGCCAACCATCTCATCTTCAAAAGCCAGCCCGCGGTAGCGGTTTTTCAATGCATGCAAGCGCTCGACATAGAGATTAGCACACCCTTTTTTGGTTAGCGTACCAATATCTCCCCCCGACCCCTTCACCCACATGACCTCTACGGGCTCACCAGTCAACGGATTCGTTTCCATCAACTTAACCGACGTATTCCCTCCGGCATAATTCGTTAAGCGCAGGTCGGCCCCGAGTAAGTTGGAACGATATATAAAGAGGGCCACTTCGTCACCAGCCAGTTCTGCCGCCTTTTTGTCATCCCAGAGGTAGCTCACATAGTTGAACGCTTGCGTCGTATTCATAAATAGTTAGTAAGTAGTATCTTCAGAAATCGTGTTTTAGACAAAGTAAGCTTTTTTACTTTTCTCCTGCTTCATGTACTCTCCTGTTGGGCTTATTAAAAAATTATGGTTTCTCTTTGACCGTCGATCGGCTTTTTGAACAGGAGAGCACAGGAAAGTTTTTGACGATACACGGCATAAATTTGAAAAAACGTAGATAAAGTGGCTGTATTCCTGGGGGTCTTTTTCCATGCGCTGGGAGGCTTTGCTTCCGGCAGTTTTTACTTACCGTATCAGAAGGTTCGTGGCTGGGCCTGGGAAAGCTACTGGCTCGTGGGTGGTTTATTTTCCTGGCTGGCCGCTCCCCTGTTGCTGGGTTCACTCACGGTGACGGACCTGTTTGGCGTACTGGCGCAGATACCCCGCGAAACGATTCTATGGACGTATTTCTGGGGCGTTCTGTGGGGATTTGGCGGTTTAACATTTGGCCTGGCCATGCGGTATCTGGGCTTATCGCTCGGGATGGCCGTGACGCTGGGCCTTTGTGCCGTTTTCGGAACGCTGGTGCCGCCCATCTGGCAGGGCCAGTTCGGGCAGTTGATCGGCACTACGTCTGGTCAGGTCATTATGCTTGGGCTGGGCGTGTGTGTTCTGGGTATTTCGATTTGCGGCATTGCCGGTATGATGAAGGAACGCTCGCTGTCGGATGAACAGAAAAAAGCCGTTATCGCCGAATTCGACATCCGCAAGGGCTTGCTGGTCGCTGTTTTCTCGGGGATCATGAGCGCCTGTTTTTCATTCGGGCTTACGGCCGGCCAACCGATTGCCGAACTGGCGGTTAAAAAAGGGACCGATCCATTGTATATGAACAATGCAGCCCTGGTGATTATTCTGCTCGGTGGACTGACAACCAATGCTATCTGGACGATTTACCTGAACATCCGCAACCGTACGTATACGGACTACGGGAACATCTCGACCCCAATCGTAAAAAATATTATTTTCTGTGCCATGGCTGGCTTTACCTGGTATTTCCAGTTCTTTTTTTACGGCATGGGCGATAGCAAAATGGGCGACTATCGCTTTTCGGGCTGGACGCTCCACATGGCGTTTATCATTGCCTTCAGTAGTTTCTGGGGCCTGTACCTGCACGAATGGCGGGGTGCCAACAAACCCACCATGCGTACCATTTCATTGGGTATCAGTCTGGTAGTGCTGTCGACGGTTGTGGTTGGCATTGGCAATTACCTGGCCGAGTAAAACTTATACTTTATACGAAAGCCGGGCCATTTTCACTAAAAATAGCCCGGCTTTCGTATAAAGTATAGATTAGAAAATCTCTTTCGCTACTTTCATAACATTGTCTGATTTACCCATGGTGTAGAAGTGCATTACGGGTGAGCCATAGGCGATCAACTCGCGGCATTGCTGAATGCACCACTCAACACCCACCTGCCGGGCTTGCTGATCGTTCTCGCAGGCTTCGACGGCCTGAATTAGATCGGCAGGCATTTCGAGGTGAAATAGCCGGGGTAATACCTGAAGTTGTCGGCGGGTGCTGATCGGTTTAAGACCTGGAATAATGGGCACATTGATGCCTTCCTTCCGGCAACGATCCACAAAATCAATAAACTTTTTATTGTCGAAGAACATCTGCGTGACAATGTAATCCGCCCCTTTGTCGATCTTCTGTTTCAGGTACTGAAAATCAGAGTCATGGTCAGCTGCTTCAAAATGTTTTTCGGGATAAGCGGCCACGCCAATGCAGAAATTACTGGGAGCCAGGGCTGTATCTTCTTCGTGCAGATAAATCCCTTTATTCATGTTGGCGACTTGCTCAACCAGCTCGCTGGCGTACAGGTAGCCGTTCTCTTTCGCCTTGAAGGTCGTGAACGGTTTGGCCGGATCGCCCCGAAGCACGAGCGCATTATCGATGCCCAAGTAATGGAGATCAATCAGGAAATCTTCGGTTTCTTCGCGGGAAAAACCGCCACATAGCACGTGTGGCACCGGATCGACCCCAAAACGGTGCATGATGGCCGAGCAAATACCCACCGTGCCAGGCCGTTTACGCGTCACGATTTTCTGAATGGTGCCATCGGGTAAGGGTCGCTCGATGTACTCCTCCCGATGATAGGTAACATCAATGAAGGGCGGCTTGAACTCCATTAGCGGCTCGATATTGTCGAGCAAACTTTTCAGATTATCCCCTTTGATGGGCGGAATAACTTCAATGGAAAAAATAGGTTTGCCGTTGGCAGCCTTGATATGGTCGGTAATTTTTGTCATTATGCAGTAAACACCAGCAATTACGTACGCCAGTTAACAGGAGGGTAAAGTTAACGGGAGAACACCGCTAACCGCATGTAAATTCCATTGGCCGAACCCGTACTCCAGGGTTGTACATCCAGCCGGCGACCCAGCGCACTCTGGTTTTTGACTTCATGCAGTTTGGGAATTCCCCAGCCCACCAGCGAACCAAAAGCGGCCCCGGCAATCAAATCGGTCGGGTAATGAACACCGGCCTCGTACCGGAGCAAACACGTGGCGGTTGCCAGACCGAGTGATCCAACCCAGACAACGGGTTTGAGCCGTGAATGTGGAAAATAATGCTGGAAGACTTCGCCCGTAAAAACGGCCGTCGCAAAGGCATGGGTGGCGTGTCCCGAAAAAAACGACTGCCGGGCATCCCGCGTCAGCTTTTCCTCCAGCGGCACCGTCGGATTATACACAAACGGCCGTGGGCGCTGCGTGACGGCCTTTACCAGTCGCTCAAAGCCATTGGCAAAGGCAATTGTTTCCACGAACATGATTCCCACTGTTTTAACATCCTGCCGCATTGGTTTGGTCCCCAGCGTAAGTAAACCCAGAACGGCAGCATTGCCCACCAGCGTAACGTCACTTAACGTGCCAGCCGACGTAGACCAGTGGGTAGTGGCTTTCCGATCAAAGGCATTTATGTCCCCCCGATTAAGGGTAGCCACCTCCGCTGGTGTAAGTGGATCGACCGATGTATGTAACGCCAGCACGGCCCCTTGTAAAGCTACCCCCGCTCCCAGTAAGCTAAGTTCACGACCCGTCTTTAATTCGTAAGGAGAGGCTGTTTGCGCAAAGGCAGAATGAATAAAGAGAAACGAACTAAGAATAAAAGCAAGCGCACTACACTTACTTTCTATAATCAACTTTGTTGAAAACATCATGCGCTAACGATCAAACAGGTTTAAACTACCTTCACTACTTCCGGTTCCGTTGACAAATAAACCAGCCGGCCTTCTACCTCCTGAAATCCCATTTCCCGGTATAAGTTCGTGAAGTACTTCAACGAATCCGTTGGGCTGGTCACCGATGCAGGGGCCTCTGTCAATTCCGAAACGACCGGCACCGACTCATACTGGACCAGGACAATGTGTCCATCCGGATAATGCACCACACGGTGCGGTGCGCCGTGTACTCGTTTATTGCTCAATATGCTCCGGTCCGTATCGATCCGTAGCGACGAATCAAACAGGGATGACAGGGCGGGGTGAGCGACGATGGTCATCAGGCTTTGTTTCAACTCTGCCGTTTCAGCCTGACGAACAAGGCCCTCACTCACCAGTTGCCGCAGCACAGTATCAATACTTTCCGAGCCTTTTATCAAGCTCAGGGCTGCACAGAGTTTTCGGTCCCGCTCGCGCGTGCGCTCAAACGTGGCCACATCGAACATGCGGTCGGCCTGTCGTCGCAGCTGCATATCCTGTCCCCGGTGACCGCTCACGATGTCTTCCAGCACAATCTCATCCAGCGGACCCTCCTCTTTGTGGTGCGCAAATGAGTCCGCGCACAGGCTGATCTGGTAACTCAACAACCCCTCCTGCCAGGCACAGCCGCAGTTTCGGGCTACCTCACTATCGCGAAGAAACGCGTGTAGCCAATGGCTGATGGTATTCTGTTGCCCTTTGGTAAAATCTTTTGCCTCGCTGATCACATAAAGCCGGTCGGTTGGCCGGGTAAAGGCCACATAGAGCAAGTTCATGTTTTCCAGAAACGTACGCGTGAATTCATCCTCATACTGGTCGGCAATAACCTTCGGTGTCCCGCGCAGTTTACTGGTTGTGTGAGCCGGTGCTGATAACAATCGGGTTAGCTGCCCCGCCCCGTTTTCATGGGAAAGCGCATCGGTCCGAATCGCTGACAGGTCGAGCCAGATCGTACTGTCATTGATGGGTTCCACTTTCCAGTTGGCAAAGGGAATGATAACCACCGGAAACTCCAGTCCTTTGGACCGGTGAACGGTTTGAATGCTCACCGCATTGCGGGCATTTCCCTCCACCGAAATCTTCTGCCTGACGCCTTCCCAGTACAGTAGAAAATCGCTCAGGTGACCGCTTCGTTTGTGGTTGAACGCCAGCACTTCATCCAGAAACCGGAATAGAAATGGGTTATGCTCGGCCTGGTTGAACAAACCGAATTGCGCAGTCAATCGCTCGGCCAGTTCGTAGGGATTGAGTTGCCCCATCACATAAGGATCCAGCGGATAGCCTTCGTCGGCGAGGTAGGCATAGGTGGCGTCGATATCGCTTTCGGCAATGGCGCTCAACTTCTCCGTTAACACATCATCGGGAAAAATACCCTGCACCACCCGATGAAACAGATAGAGCAGTTCGTACCGAAGGAGCCTCTGGTCAGGCCGTTGAAGGAGTTGCATCAGCGTCACCAGCCATTTGACGGGATCAGAAAATTCCAGCGATAGGGAATCTGCCGATACCAGCGGAATTCGCCGGGCGTTCAGCTCGTTGGCCAAGGCTTTTGCGTGCGATTTTTTGCGGCACAAAATGGCGATGTCGCCATACGTATACCCATCAGCCAGCGCTTTCTCCAGGTGCTCCATTGTCTTTTCGAGCATCTGCGCGGTAATATCTTTATCGGCTTCGGCATCCTTGGCCACAAAATCGATCTGGACATGACCGGCCACGTGGGCGTTGGGCTGGGCCTTCTGGTGAAATTGTTGTTCGGCATCGAATACCTCCGCGAGTTTCGGATGCTGGCTTTCGAACTTACGGGCGGTGAACTCAAAGAAGTCATTATTGAACCGGACAATCGGTTCGGCACTTCGCCAGTTGGTATCGAGCAGGGCTTCCTGCAAATGACCGTCCAGCATCTCAATTCGGTCGGCCGTCCACGAGCCGGGGTTGTGCGCCTGTTTCAGAGTATCGAGGTCTTTCCGGTGCAGGGCAACAATCTGGTCCATATCGCCCCCCCGGAACCGGTAAATAGCCTGCTTCCCATCGCCAACGGCCAGGTTGAAGTGATCGCCCCCGAGGGCATTTTCGATCAGGGGCAGCAGGTTAGCAAATTGAAGCCGCGACGTGTCCTGAAATTCGTCGATCAGAATGTGATTGTATTTGGTTCCCAGCCGCTCATACAGAAACGGGACGGGTTCGGACGCGACAATGTTCAGTATTTTTTTATTGAATTCGGAGATGTGCACCCGGCCATCTTTCCTGAGTAACTCATCAAATTCAACCCGCATCTGTTTCAGCAGGGCCAGTTTCTGCAAATGAGGCAACAGGCAATCGAACAGCGTAACCTGTAGCCCCCGTTCATCGCGAACGCGGAGAATCTGGGAAATACAATCGCTTAACTCGCTGGCCATCCCGTCGATAAGGCCCTGAACGGGCAAGGGCGTTTTTTTGGTGTACCAGTCGCCATTCTTCAGAGCATTGTACACACGGGTTCCGGCGTCCCGATGGGCATTACCTTCCGCAATGGCCTTAAAAAAACCACCGACCCCACTGGCACCGTAGCTAAAATCTTTCTCGTCCAGACCAGCATCGGCTATCAGCTTCCAGGCACGCTGACCATGCGTAATAATCTCTTGCTCAACCTGTTGATTATGAGCGAGCAACTTCGTACGAATACCGCGCAACGCGCCCGGTGATAACTCCTGTGCCGCGTTGACAGCCTCGTAAAATTGGTCGGAGGTTAGGTTACGGCCAAATTCTTTGAGCAGTTCGGGGAGTTGGTTCCAGCTTTTACCCTCGGCAGCCGTATGGGTGTAGTACTCACTCAAAATGGTCGTAATTTCCTCCATCTCGTCGGTACCTGCTTTTTCAATCAGGTTGTCGATGGCCATTTCGAGCACTTCGTCAGTTTCCAGCTCTACGTCGAAGGAGTAAGGCAGGCCCAGCTCGTCGGTAAACGCCATCACGATACGCTGGGTGAAGGAGTCGATGGTGGTTACGCTGAAATCGGCGTAGCGGTGCAGGATGGTTCGGAAAACGCCGGACGCTTTTTTTCGTAACGCAGCTTTGGCTACATCGAACGAATCAGTGCCTGGCGGTGTACCATACAGCTCGACCACCAGTTCGGCCAACAGAGGAGATTCCTTCGTTCCAGCAATGCCGGACAGGTTTTCCAGAATCCGGTTTTTCATCTCGTTGGCGGCTGCGTTGGTAAACGTTACCGCCAGAATACGCCGAAAATAGCCATCCTCTGTATCTGGCCGCAAGGCTAGCTTGAGATACTCTTTTGTAAGCGTGTATGTCTTCCCCGACCCAGCCGAAGAGCTATAAATTTTAAACATGGATGTTTTGAGGAGTCAGTATTAGGAGTGAGGAGGTAGAAGGGCTGACCGCACCGGCGGACCGACATAACTTTTTACTAACTCGTCAGTCAGCCCTTCCTCGCTCCTACCTCCTCACTCCTATATACTGACTCTTAACTCCTTTAAAAATTATACCGCAATCCAATCCCCGTGTTCAGGCTCAGGAAAAACGGGGACTGTAGCAGTTCGACGTAAGCCCCCGTTTCCAGAAAGATAGAGTACGGTTTGTTGACCGGAAAAAACTCCAGGCCACCAATACCGGAACCACCCAGCGAGAGTGTTTTCTGGTATTCGCCATTGAGCCGGAGCGGGTAGGTACGGCGGTTGTTGATCTGCCCGCCAAAGCCGTAATACGCGCGAATACTTTCGCTCTTGGTCACGGCCGTGTGCCAGAGGTAATGCCCCTGAACGGTTAGCCCAACGCTCTTGTAATCGCCGGGGCCATAGCTACGTTTGGTGCCATACAGCCCCCCATACGTACCGATGTTGAGGTCAAAGGCGCGGTTGTTGCCAAAATATTTACGAACGTTTATGCCTGATGGTTCTCCAAGCCGAAAACCCACCGACCAGTTGTTATACTGCGCCTGCGCAACATTCGAGGTCATTAACCAGCCCAGCAGGACCAGTGACGTAATCATTACAGATCTTTTCATAAATAAATGGAGGAAATAACCTTTGACGCCCTCTGCCTGTCGAAGTAACCAGCTGAAATAGCTAAGGTCAGGCATTCGAAACAAGTTCCGGCCGGGTGGCATCCTCCCCTGTTCCGATTGGCAAATCAGGCGATACTAGGGTCTGGGGCATCTGCCGAAGCACCGCGATCAGGCTTTCGTTTTCGTCCGACGTACCCACTGAAATTCGCAGACAACCGTCGCATAATTTCACCTTCGAGCGGTCGCGAACAATCACCTGCTGGTCGATCAGATAGGCAAACGTAGCCCTGGCATCGACAAACTGCACCAGCAGGAAGTTAGCGTCTGACGGATGAATAACCTGCACGATCGGCAACGACCGCAGTTTGTCTGACAATTGCTGCCGTTCGGCCATGATCTGAGCCACCATCTCATTTTTTGCCTCCTCGTGCATCAACGCGTCCAGCGCGAGCGCCTGGGTTGGGGCCGAGATGTTGTACGGCGGCTTGATTTTGTTCAGGACACCAATCAATTCTTCCGAAGCAAAGCACATGCCGAGCCGGAGAGCCGCCAGCCCCCAGGCTTTCGAAAAGGTTTGTAGTACGACCAGATTAGGGAAATTGGCCAGCTCACCTGTCCAGGAAGGCGTACCGGCAAAGTCAATGTACGCTTCATCGACAATAACCAGCGACTGATGGGCCGCCTTCAGGATGGTCCGGACGGCATCCGCCTGTAGCAAATTACCCGATGGATTATTGGGGGAGCAGAGCCAGATAAGCTTGGTACGGTCTGTTATGGCAGCCAACACAGCCTCGGTATCTACCTGAAAGTCGGCTGTTAGCGGGACTTTGATGATACTGACATCGTTGACGGCCGCCGACACTTCATACATGCCGTAAGTTGGTGGCATGATCAGAATGGAATCCTGACTACCCGGCGTACAGGTTGCCCGAACCAGCAGGTCGATGGGTTCGTCGGAACCGTTTCCCAGAAAAATCTGCTCCGGGCGAACGCCTTTTATGGGTGCCAGCCGATGTTTGATGGCCCACTGGTGCGGGTCGGGGTAGCGATTATACGCGCCCTGGGCTGTTGTTGAGCCCAGCGGATTTTCATTGGCATCCAGAAATATACCTTCTTTACCCGTATACTCGTCACGAGCGGAGGAGTAGGGCGTCAGGGTCAGAATGTGCGGGCGGAGGAGATCGGTAAGACTAAACATCGGGAACAACGGTACGTTCAATTGACTAGGTTGGCCATTTACGGTTGACGGCGAGGCAGCTTCAGCTACGTAGCCAGCCTAAACCCTAAACCACAAATATACCGCCTTCCATCAGACCTAACCAGTTTCGCGGTTAAACAAGAAGAGTTTACGTAAATTATCTGGTTTTGCGACTCATTCAGGAGCGGGTAATGGGTGTTGGCCGCCATTGAAACGATCGCTCATCAATGGCACGCATGGTACAGAGCACGCCATTGAGGTGATCGTATTCGTGTTGAATCAACTCCGACAGAGCCCAGTCCGTAACGGTCCAGGACTGAGGTTGCCAATGCTCATCCCGGTAGGTCATTGTCAGTTCCCGGTGCCGTCGAACCCGTACCAGCAAATTCGGGAAGCTCATGCAATCATCCCAAAGTTCATCGGTTTCGGCACTAACCGTCACGATTTCGGGATTAATCAGAACCGTTGGGCGATCGACATTGAGGTAAATCAGCCGTTTCATGATGCCGAGTTGGGGAGCCGCAATCCCCCTGCCAAACTGGTATTTCGACCGAATTTCTTCCATAACGTTGTGCAGATCGGCCACCCAGCCGAGCACCAGCGGCAAGTCAGCTTCCAGCACGGGCGCGCAGGTTTCGTACAAACGGGGATCGCCCAGAAGCAGGAGGTCGGCGAGGTGCTTCATGAAAGTATCTGTTTCAGCGTTTCCAGCAATAGACTAACCTCCTCATCGGTATTGAAATAGTGGGGGGAAATACGGAGTGCTGCCGTTTTCATGCCTTTTCGATCATAATCCAGAATGGCCGCACCATGCGCACTAATGGATGTATTTATGTGCTCTACTGCCAAGGCGGTTTTCAGATCGGCGGCCGATTTTCGGTCGCTGAACAATGTAATGAGGCTGGCTAATCGGTCGCCTTCATCGAGTAACCGAACGCCCGGCAACTGAATCAGTCCTGAACGAAGTGTTGCACACAGGCGGGCATTTCGTTCAGCAATTTCCGCAATGCCCACTTTCAACGCGTAGCGATGCGCTTCGGCAGCGCCCAGCATCAGCGCCTGCGGAAATTCCCAGTCCTCGAACCGGTTGGCCGTTGGCTCCAGCCGGTACGTATCCGCCGACTCCCAGGAAGCTCCGTGAAGATCGATGAACAAGGGTGCCATGTTAGCCGTCAGAACCTTGTCGGAGACGTACAGAAAACCCATCCCGCGCGGACCGCGCAGAAATTTCCGGCAGGTAGCGGTCAGAAAATCACACTGAATCGCTTGTACATCGACCGGCAACTGCCCCACCGACTGACAGGCATCAACCAGATAAAGCACATCGTATTCGCGGCAGAGCTGACCAATGGCTTCCACCGGTTGAACCAGTCCCGAGTTGGTGGGCACATGCGTTACGGCTACCAGCCGGGGCTGTAACGACTTGATCTTTTCGGCCATGTCGGCCACCGAAACACCTGTAGCCGGATCGTTGGCCGCCCGAACGACCTTAACCCCAAACCGTTTCTGCAACGACAGAAACGCGAGTTGATTGGAAACATAGTCGTTGCTGGTGGTCAGGATTACGTCGTCCCGCTGAAACGGAATAGACGACAGGGCGCGGGCGTAGGCATCGGTGGCATTGGCTGCAGCGGCAATATGGTCGGCTGTGGTATTGAGCAGATCAGCCGTAGCCTGGTAAAAATCCTGAATAGCGGCTTTCCGACGTTCAGCGGCCTCATAGCCACCAATTTGGGCTTCGAGCGCAATGTGAGTCGTAATGGCGTCGATAACCGGCTGAGGCATCAACGATGCACCGGCGTTGTTAAAATGCGTAACGTGCTGAACGCCGGGCGTATTGGCGCGTAATGCGGATAAATCAAGCATAGGTAGAGGAACACAAGCTAGATTATCGACTCTAACGAAATGATCTGCAGACCAGCGATATCCTCGAAATCAGCTGTATTGTTGGTCAGAATGGGTTGGTTGTACAAGAGGGCTGTAGCCGCAATGATCGAATCACCGAGCGAACGTTTGCGTTGCTGACGCAGTCGAATAGCTTCGGTAATGACCTGGTCGGTAATAGGTAATGTTGATATATTATTAAAAAACTCTTCCAACTGCCACTTTTCAACATGATTCAGTTTGGAAAAACCAACTACTTCAAGCTTAGTAATGGCCGAAGCACAAAGCTGATCCACTTTGCTCAACAGATAATTTTGTAAAGACTCATAGTCTGGTTGAATAGAATAAATAATAACGTTGCTATCAACGATCATTCGTCACGATCTGTTAAAGGTTTGTCTTGTCTAGTCTCACGCTGCCAATCGGATGGGTCACCGTACTTCTGTGCCACTCCACTTTGTGTCAATCTGCCAAAGACTTCTCTCAAGGAATCCCTTTTCGACTGCGTTTGAATAGTATTTCTTTTTTCTACTAATCGCCCATTCAACCGAGGCAGCAACTGCATTAGCAGTGCTTCATCTTCCGGCGTATCTACTTCAATCACCAACTGGCTCATAGCGCTCTGACTTGTTTATTCAGCAAGATAACAAACTCAGGCTGGATTTTCTTCTGTCAGACTCGCTAATCGCAGGCTCACGGCCCGTTTGTGGGCGTCGAGCGATTCGGCTTCGGCCATTGCTTCAACCACCGGCCCCAGCAATTGGAGCCCTTCCGGACTGATGTGCTGAATGGTAATTTTTTTGACGAAGCTATCCAGCGAAACGCCACTGTAGGCGCGGGCAAAGCCGTTAGTCGGTAGGGTGTGGTTCGTCCCCGAAGCATAATCACCGGCCGATTCGGGGGTGTAGTTTCCCAGAAAAATAGATCCCGCATTGATGATCTTTTCCGCGACGGCTTCGGCGTTTTCTACGCTCAGGATCAAATGTTCAGCGGCATAGGCATTCAGCAGGTCGATGGCATCGGCCTCCGAATCGACCAAAATAGCTTTGCTGTTTTCCAGCGCCTGTTCGGCCAGTTCCCGCCGGGGAAGTTTACTTAACTGAGTTGGCAGGGCCAGATTAACCATCGACACGAGCTTTTTGCTGGTCGACACCAGCAACACCTGGCTATCAGCCCCGTGCTCGGCCTGGGAAAGCAGATCCGATGCCACAAAAGCCGGTGTGGCTGAATCGTCGGCATAAACGGCCACTTCACTCGGTCCGGCGGGCATGTCAATCGCCATGCCTTCTTTTGCCACCAGCATTTTTGCCGCAGTAACGTACTGATTTCCTGGGCCGAATATCTTATAAACCTGGGGTACAGAGGCCGTTCCGTAAGCCATAGCGGCAATGGCCTGCGCCCCGCCAATGCGGAAAACTTTGGTGATACCCACAAGTTTGGCAGCAAAATAAATAGCCGGGTGATTGCTGGGCGTACATAGAACAACCTCCCGGCAACCCGCCAATTGGGCCGGGATACCCAGCATCAACACGGTACTGAACAGCGGAGCCGTACCCCCGGGTATATATAAGCCTACTTTTTCGATGCCCACGCTTTTGCGCCAGCACACAACGCCCGGCATGGTTTCGACTTTCTCGATGGGCTGTTTTTGCCGCTCATGAAAAAGCCGGATATTCTGGTATGCCTGGCCAATGGCGGCTTTTAATTCGTCGCTCAGTTGACTTTCGGCCGCGTCGAGCTCCGCTTGTGATACCTGAAAACCGCCCTCCGATAGATCAACTTTATCGAACTTCTGCGCCAACTCGATCAGAGCCGCGTCGCCCCCGGTACGCACCTGCGCCAGAATAGGCGCTACGGCCGCTTCGATCTGCTGCGTTGACTGTACCGGCCGAGCCAGCAGCGCGGGCCATTCGGCACGGTCGGGAAATGGGATAATATTCATGAATGATGACGAACGAATGATAAGTGATGAACAGTAGCCAGTGGCAAAATCATTCATCCTTCATCATCCAGCCTTTTTTAATAGATCATTTTTTCGATGGGAATAACCAGGATTCCTTCGGCACCGGCGGCCCGAATGGCTTCGATATTTTCCCAGAATTCATTTTCGTTCAGTACGGAATGTACGGAACTCCAGCCTTCGGTGGCCAGTGGCGTTACGGTCGGGCTTTTCATGCCGGGCAGCAACGCCGTAATCTGTTCCAATGCATGGTTAGGCGCGTTCAGCACAATGTATTTATTATTCTTAGCTGCCTGCACCGATTTGATCCGGAACAGCAATTTATCGACCAGCGCCTGTTTGTCGGCCGCGAGTTCAGGCCGGGCAATGAGAATCGCTTCGGACCGAAAAATCGTTTCGACTTCCTTCAGGCCGTTGCTTAACAGCGTACTACCCGAACTGACAATGTCACAAACGGCTTCGGCCAGCCCAATGCTGGGCGCAATCTCAACCGACCCGCTAATTTCGTGTATCTCGGCTTCAACGCCCTGTCCTGTCAAATAATGACCCAGTAAGTTGGGGTACGATGTGGCAATATTTTTACCCTGCAAGTTCTGAATTCCCGTCCAGTTGGTGCCGCGGGGAATGGCAATTGACAAGCGGCATTTCGAAAATCCCAGCTTATGAACCGTCGTGACGGGTCGTCCTGTTTCAACGGCAACGTTTTCGCCCACGATGCCGAGGTCAGCCACGCCATCTTCTACATAGCCGGGAATATCATCGTCGCGGAGGAATAAAAACTCAGCCGGGAAGTTCGAGGAAACCGACTTCAGCTTGCCCGTTCCGTAGTCGAAACGAATGCCACATTCTTTAAAAAGTTGATACGAATCTTCGCTCAACCGACCGGATTTTTGCAGCGCAATGCGTAATACAGATGACATTAAGAGAGAGATGATATTGGATGTACGATGCAGTTCATACACCACGTAATTGATTGATTTTAGCGTAAAACCAACAGCCGTTTCGCCTAGTCCAACTATACTGTAGTCAATCAGGGGGCAAAAGTACGTGAAAAAGAGGACAGTCAATTGGTTTGATGATTCGACTGCTCAGCGTTTTAACAGGCCAGTGTCTACGCGCGGGCTCAGCAGCCGTGATGATAGCGACGATGTCGGAAGGGAGAATGAGTGGCCTGCTGGGAAATCATGGCGCAAAGGTAAACGACCGAGAATAAAATCACAGTATGCCTACGCAAAGAATGCAGATTTACTTACGCACCAGGACGCTCAAATTTCAGCATTCGATTTCCCCACTCAAGTATTAGTGATTGCGGTGTGATGTCGACGATGGTGGCTTCATCCGGTATCTGGGGCGCTACCAGAGGAATACACGTTGGTTCGCCAAACGTAAACCTAATCTTTCCGTCTCTTGCTTCATATCGTTCCGCCTTATTGCACCAGCCGCCTGAGAAGAGCATGCCTTCGCTGGTGGACATTATCCCGTACTCCCAGAAAATGACGTCTGCAGCCGAGCTTGATTCATACCGTTTCCAGTCTGTTTCGGTGACTGATTTCGTCCCGATGAGCTTCCAGGCTCCTGGTAGTAAATTGGCCTGTGGATCTTTAGAACGGCATGCATTAAAAATTAAAAGACCAAGTAACAGAATAAGCTTAGTCGCTCTCATCGTGGTGGCATTTTATTTTGCTCCGGTACTCGTTCCGGAGCAAATTAGGTAGCAATACTAATGATTCCAGCCTAATTGGCAAACCAGCTGGATAAGGCTCCCGAAACCTTACCGGTTACACCAGAACTCCGTATCTTTGTCTTATGCTTCTGGAACAAGAACAACAAACGATACAAATGAATACGGTTGCTACAGATACCCTGACCACGGCCGCCGTGGACTCGGCGGCCGAATCCGCGGCTCTGCCAGTCATGGAAGCGTTCTACACCATTCAGGGGGAGGGCGCACATACGGGGAGGGCCGCTTATTTTATCCGGCTGGGCGGCTGCGATGTAGGCTGCCACTGGTGCGACGTAAAAGAATCCTGGGATGCCAATGCGCATCCTAAGCTAGCGATCGATCACGTTGTGGCAGGTGCGTTGCAGTATCCGGGTCGGATGGCGGTCATTACGGGTGGCGAGCCGCTCATGCACGACCTGACCGACCTGACGGCTTCGCTGCAAACGGCTGGCTTCCGGACAAATATAGAAACGTCGGGCGTATGCCAGGCGGTTACGGGTTCCTGGGACTGGATTTGTTTTTCGCCCAAGAAATTCAAAAAGCCCAATCCGGCCATTTATACCAAAGCCGACGAGCTCAAAGTGATCATTTACAACCAGTCGGATTTTGCCTTTGCCGAGTCGTTCGTACCCCATCTTCGCCCCGATTGCAAACTCTTTTTGCAATCCGAATGGAGTCGTTCCAATGAAATGCTACCCCGCATCGTTGAGTACGTAAAAGATCACCCGCAATGGCAAATCTCGTTGCAGACACACAAGTACCTGGATATTCCGTAAGAGAACTAAGCGGCAACAAGAAGACCAGACGAAATGGCGTTCGTTTGTTCACTCGCCTTTTTAGCTACTTCCTGTTTCTGCTTTCCTCCTTTTCCTCGTTTTCCCAGGCCCCGAAGGCTAAAGAACTCTACGCCCAGTCCATCAAACTATTCGGAGAACGAAAGACGAGCGAGGCCATCCCGTTTATGGAGCAGGCGGTAAAGCTGGACCCGACTTATTCTGACGCCTACATTAAACTGGGTCAGTTGTATGAGTTCACCAAACAGTTCGATCCAGCTCTGAATGCCTACCGGGCGGCTGTCCGGATTCAGCCCGACAGCCCTGCATCCGGCGCGGCCTACCAGGCCCTGAGCAATACGTTGCTTCGACTGGGGCGCTACAGTGAAGCCATTCCTTACCTCGAAAAATATCAGACGCAGTTTGCTCCTCAATCGGCTCAGGCAAAACGCGTTGCCCGGCAGTTGGAGACCGCCCGCTTTGGGCTCGAGGCTACCCAACACCCCCAGGCGGTTGACCCCAAACCCTTGTCGGCCGTCTTGCAAACGACGCCTTCCCAATACTTTCCGGTGCTGACGGCCGATGAACAAACGCTAGTCTTTACGGCCCTAAAACCCGAAGGCGACGAAGATCTGATGACCGCCACCTTTAACGGAGAGACCTGGACGCCCCCGGTTTCGCTGGCGTCGAACATCAATACGCCTGAAAATGAGGGAACAGCCAGCCTTTCGGCAGATGGCCGCACGCTGGTGTTCACGGCTTGCCAGGGACGAAAAGGCTACGGTAGTTGCGATTTATACGTCAGTCATAAAACGGGTAGCGACTGGTCTAATCCGGATAATCTGGGACCTGCCGTCAACACCCATTTCTATGAGTCACAACCTGCCTTATCGGCCGATGGCCGCCAGCTTTACTTTGTTTCGGATCGGCCGGGCGGCAAGGGGCGTCGGGATATCTGGCGCAGTGACCTTGGTTCTGATGGAAACTGGGCCGAACCGATCAACCTTGGCGAACCGATCAATACTCCGGCCAACGAGGCATCCCCTTTTCTGCACGCCAATGGACAAAGCCTGTTTTTTGCCTCCGAAGGCCATGTTGGTTTAGGTGGCTACGACCTGTTTGTGGCTGATCGTAATGCATCCGCCTGGTCAGTACCCACCAATTTAGGGTATCCGATCAATACTGCCGAAGACCAGGCCTCCCTATTCGTGGCGGCCAATGGCACACGAGCTTATTACTCGTTTGAAGAGCGAAAAGACGGGGTATCGCAAAATTCCCGGCTCTATACATTTGACCTCCCCGAATCATTGCGGGATCGGATACGGCCGGTAAGTTACCTGAAAGGCACGGTAGCCGATGCCAAAACGAAAAAGCCCCTGGCGGCCACGGTCGAGCTAATCGATTTAAAAACAAACCAGGTTGTTTCGCGGGTAGAAGCCGATGCGCAAACGGGACAGTATACAGCCGTATTGCCGAGTGGGGGCGAGTATGCTCTGTACGTAAGCATACCCGGTTATCTCTTTAAAAGTCTATCATTCGATTTCACCCAGAAAACCAAGGGCGAGGGACTGTCCTTGAGCGTGCCTCTGGAGCCGGTCGTTAGTGGATCGTCGGCAAACGAGACGTTGAGTAATCTCTTTTTCGACTATGGTCGGTACGATCTGGCCGACAAATCCCTGACGGAGCTTAACCGGATCGTGGTTTTTCTGCAAACAAATCCAACCGTCAACATTGAGATTTCGGGCCATACCGACGACAAGGGCGATGCTGCCGCTAACCTGACCCTGTCGCAAAAGCGGGCGCAGGCCGTGCTGGCTTACCTGACGAAGGCGGGTATTCAGCCAGCACGGATCAAAGCCGTTGGCTATGGAAAAACCAGACCCCTTGTGCCAAATACATCCGATGAAAACAGGCGTTTAAACCGCCGGATCGAATGGCGTGTGCTGTAAAGATGGCGATTGGCGTATGTAGGCACTTTGGACAGGTACATCACCTTATATCAACTATACTCCATCCTATATCTTGCTTCTCTTTGCTTTCCGCGGGATTTTTTTCAATTTTGTGTATGTTGTCAGAATACCCTCCTGTTTTAAGAGGCTATTTTTCTTATTTCCAGACGACTTCGCTCTCATTGCAATGACATCCGAACACGTAAAGTGCTTGATTATAGGTTCCGGCCCTGCCGGTTATACAGCCGCCATTTATGCTTCACGGGCTAACATGCAACCCGTTTTATACCAGGGCGGTCAGCCCGGCGGCCAGCTAACGATCACCAATGAAGTCGATAACTTTCCGGGTTATCCCGATGGTGTACAAGGCCCTCAAATGATGCAGGACCTTGAAAATCAGGCGCGTCGATTCGGAACAGACATTCGGTATGGCTTAGTGACCAACGTCATTTTTTCGGATCAGCCCGGATTGGGCACACCCCACCGCGCTATCGTTGACGATAAACATGAGATTACGGCTGACGCGGTCATCATCTCGACGGGGGCGTCGGCGAAATGGCTTGGCCTCCCTTCTGAAATGCGGTTAAACGGCCGGGGCGTATCGGCCTGCGCCGTTTGTGATGGCTTCTTTTTCCGTGGCCAGGATGTGGCTATCGTTGGTGCCGGTGACACGGCTGCCGAAGAAGCCAGCTATTTAGCAAATCTCTGCCGGAAAGTATATATGCTGGTTCGACGGGATGAAATGCGGGCTTCTCATTTCATGCAAAAACGGGTTCAAACCGCCCACAACATCGAAATCCTGTACAACACATCGACGGAGGAAGTCCTTGGCGACGAAGATGTAACGGGTGTTCGGGTGAAGAACAGCGCTACGGGCGAAGAGCGGATTTTGGACGTAACTGGTTTCTTTGTCGCGATTGGGCACAAACCCAATACCGACATATTCAAAGAATACCTTGACCTCGATGATAGCGGGTACATCCTGACCGAAAAAGGAAGTACTCGTACGAGTGTACCTGGTGTATTTGCCTGTGGAGACGCGCAGGACAACATTTATCGTCAGGCAATTACGGCAGCTGGAACCGGCTGTATGGCCGCCCTCGACGCCGAACGTTACCTGGTTACGCTGGAAATGCAGGGAGAAGAAATTGTTCAATAATAAAATATGAAGGGGTTAATGGTTTTTCGTTTGTCGTTAGTTGTTTAGACACGACAGGCTTAAAACCATTAGCGCATCTAGCTACAATGAGAGAAACCGCTACACGATGGCTACTGGCCATTGGGTGCTTGTGTTTGACCGTAACGGCACAGGCCCAGGAGCGCGGGCGATTTAAAAATAACCTGCGTATCACTCCGAAAACGGGCAGCAACCCAAATTTCCCGGTCGTCGAACAGCCGCAAAAAGCGGACGACCAATTTGAACAGGAAACAACTCAACTGCGCTTCAATAACCAGTTTGAGCCGAAAAAAGAATTAAACCCGGTTGTCAGTGAAGATACCAGCCAGATCGACCAGGGCCAAACCAGTGTTGTTGAAGTGATTGACTCCGTGCTGGTTGGAACCGAATGGGTTAAAATTGCCGATTATTACGCCGTTTGGGATTCCCGCACCATCGATCCGTACAACATCAATCCGCTTGAATTCGACGAAGCCATCGACATAAAACTGTATGATCCACCAGCCAACCGGTTCTGGTCAGCGCCTTTAAATGAAGGCAAGATGACCTCGAACTTCGGCTATCGGTGGGGCCGCTGGCATACCGGAACCGACCTCGATCTGGATACCGGCGATCCTGTTTATGCAGCCTTCGATGGCATTGTACGTGTAGTTGGCTGGGATGGTAACGGCTATGGCCGCTACGTGCTGGTTCGGCATTATAACGGTCTGGAAACGCTCTACGGACACATGTCCAAGCAAACCGTCGAGCCAGGGCAGCTCATCAAAGCGGGTGACCAACTCGGTTTGGGTGGCAGCACGGGGCGCAGTTCCGGGCCACACCTTCATTTCGAGACACGTTACGAAGGGAATCCCTTCAGCCCGCTGAACATTTATTCGTTTCCGGAAAATACAATTAACTCCGATCACTTTTTGCTGACGGGCTCCGTTTGGGATTACCTGCGCGGGGGCCGGTCGTCATCGTCGTCGGAGAGCAGTTCGAGACCGCGGTTTAAGCGGACCGTACTGCACCGCGTCCGGTCGGGCGAAACGCTCAGCTCCATTGCCGACCGGTATGGCATGTCGGTGTCGACCTTAAAACGCAAGAACCACATTTCAGGCTCGCGGCTTCGGCCAGGGCAGAAAATCCGGGTCCATTAAACGAGGGCTCATTGACCGGTGTTACATACAGCATATGTCCGAAGTATGGGGTATGTAACATTAGTCAATGAGCCCTCGTTCTGCCTGTCTACCCGCCTACTGATTCGGCATGAAACGACTTATTTATGCGCTTAGCCTGCTGTCTGTTCTGAGCTGCACAGACAAGAAAAAAGCGACCGGTCAGGAAAAAGCCAGCACCCTGGTTACCCAGCGGGCCGCCGATTCAGCCAGCAGCCGCCTGAATGAGCCTTCCTCACCGAAGCCCGGCCAACAAAGCCGTGCTGTTGCCGACGTGACGACCTGGACGTATGAGAAAAGCATCGGTAAGGATGGGAGTACGGTGTATAAGGCGGCTCTGGTTTCGCCTACTGTGCTGAACTTCGGCTTCCCCTACACGGGTGGATCGACGGCCACCTTAACGCTTCGTCATACGCATAATAGCACGTATACCTATCTGGAAATTTCCAACGGGCAGTTCAACCGGAGCTTTCAGGGTGGAAATGCCAGCATTCGGTTCGATGGTAAGCCGCCCGTCAGGTATTCACTTTCCGCAGCCGAGAATGGCCGGGCCAACATCGTGTTTTTTGACTCCGCCCAGAAACTGATCAGCCAGATGAAAGGAGCCCGTAAGATGATTGTGGATGTCGAGTTCGAAGGGCAGGGCAAACGACACATCGAGTTTACAACCCGCGGCTTAGTCTGGAATCATTGAGTCACTACGAGCGCTGACTTGCCGCCGAACCAATGCTGAAACCAGGAGGTTATCCATTTTCAGGTTAAGCTATATCCTTCTTCGAGAATTTATACCGCTGTGGATCAGACGCTCTTATTACTTACCCCGCCCTTTACGCAGTTGAACACGCCCTACCCGGCCACAGCCTACCTGAAAGGGTTTCTGCAAACAAAGGGGATCAGGTCGTATCAGGCTGATTTAGGCATCGAGGTCATATTAGATCTGTTCTCAGCCAGGGGATTAGCGTCGATGTTTGCGGAACTGGAAGCCGCCGATGCCGAACTGACCGATAATAGTTTTCGAATTTGCCGCCTGCAAAACGATTACATCAGCACCATCGACCCGGTGATTCGTTTTTTGCAGAATAAAAATCCGACGCTTGCCCACAGCATTTGTGATCGTACGTATCTGCCTGAGGCTTCGCGCTTTGCCCAGTTGGAAGAACTGGACTGGGCGTTTGGGACGATGGGTATTCATGATAAAGCCCGTCACTTGGCAACGCTTTATCTGGAAGACCTCAGCGACCTCATTCAGGAAGCGGTCGATCCGCATTTTGGGTTTAGCCGGTACGCCGAACGCCTGGGCCGCTCGGCCACGCATTTCGATGAACTACACGAAACCCTACAGGCGCCCTACACACGGATATCGTCCAGTTTGGTCGATTTGCTGGAACAGAAAATTCAGCAGTGGCAGCCTGACGTAGTCTGCCTGACAGTTCCGTTTCCGGGCAACTTATATGGTGCCCTCACCTGCGGAAAATACCTGAAGCAGCACTATCCAGCCATCAAGGTCGTTATGGGAGGAGGGTATGCCAATACCGAACTACGTTCGTTGCGGGAGCCCCGCGTTTTTGACTATGTTGATTTTATTTGTCTGGACGACGGTGAAGCCCCCCTACTGTCCTTGCTGGAACACCTGTCGGGCCAACGGGAATTGGCTCAGTTGAAGCGCGTCTACGCCCGAACCAATGGCGTAGTTACGTACTACAATGGTGCTCGGGAAAAAGATGTTCCCCAACGCGAGACGGGGACGCCCAACTACCGCGATTTACCCCTGCACGATTACTTGTCCGTCATTGAAGTCGTCAACCCCATGCACCGACTCTGGAGCGACGGCCGCTGGAACAAACTGACGCTGGCTCACGGCTGCTACTGGGGCAAGTGTTCGTTTTGCGATGTGACGCTGGATTATATCAAACGATATGAACCCGTTACGGCCTCGCTTCTGTGCGACCGGATTGAAGAAATCATTGAGCAGACGGGGCAAAATGGTTTTCATTTTGTCGATGAAGCCGCTCCGCCCGCCCTTATGCGCGATCTGGCGCTGGAAATTATCCGCCGAAAACTAACCGTAACCTGGTGGACGAATATCCGGTTCGAGTCCAGCTTCACTTCGGATTTGTGTACGTTGCTGAAAGCCTCGGGCTGCATTGCCGTATCGGGTGGATTAGAAGTTGCCTCCGACCGATTGCTGGAGCGCATGAAAAAAGGCGTAACGGTGGCTCAGGTAGCCCGCGTGGCCGATGCATTCACCCAGGCGGGCATTATGGTGCATGCGTATCTGATGTATGGATTCCCGACGCAAACGATGCAGGAAACCATCGATTCGCTGGAGATGGTCCGGCAGTTGTTTATGAACGGCATCGTCCAGTCGGGCTTCTGGCATCGCTTTGCCATGACGGCCCACAGTCCGGTCGGCGTCGATCCGGCGGCCTTTGGTGTCGTGCGTCTGGGCCCGACCGTAGCGACGGACCGTTTTGCCCTTTTTGCGGATAATGACCTGGAACACGGCGACCCGACGGGCGCTGACCATGACCTGTTTGCGGAGGGATTACGAAAATCGCTGTTCAACTACATGCACGATGTCGGCTTCGACTTACCCCTTCAAAAGTGGTTCCCATTCAAGATACCCGTTACATCCATCCCACCCCGTTACATCGAAAAAGCCATTAGCCAGAACCCCGACAAAGAGCCGCGCCCAAACGCTTTTGTCATCTGGCCGGGCCACCTGCCCACTCTTGAAATTTTCGAGCTTCAGCAGGGCCGTACTGTAGTGGAACTGGCGGAGCTGGAGTTTTACAGCAAACAAGGCCAGTGGCTGCTCGAAGCGCCGGTTCCCGTAGGTCAATGGTTAATGGATTCGCTGCCCAGGCTCCTCATTGGTCCGCATGAACCATGTTCGCTGGCGGACCTCAAAGCCAGCTTCGAAACGGCCGGACCAGGTAATTTCGACGCGTTTATCCAGTCGGCCGTTTGGGGAAAACTTCGGGAGCAGGGCTTATTGATCGTGTAACGAACTGACTAATTTATTAGAATTCGCTTAGAATTTAGGCCACCGTTAATCACCTATACGTTTTGGACGTTTAGTACCTAATCGTGCCTCTATGATAAATGACAGATAGACCTTCCCGATACGCGCAGGTGCTGGCCTGGCTTGATCAGCATGTCATTAAACGGCTATACACGGAGCGTGTCCGCCGGGTTATTCTACAAAGTTTACCTTTTTGGGTGGCTTCCCTGCTAACCGGTCTGGTGGCGGTCGGTTATGAAGAATTATTTGTTTGGGCCGAGCAGACAAGCTTTACCTGGATCGAAAAGCAGCCCTATCTGGTTTTTATTCTGACTCCGGTTGCCTTTGTTCTCGCCTGGTTACTGGTGGCGAAACTTGCTCCTGCCGCACGGGGCAGTGGTATTCCGCAAGTGATGGCGGGGATCGAGCTTTCCAGTCCGACAACTTATGGACGCACGGGCTATTTGTTAAGTCTGCGCGTAGCTATTGTAAAAGTTCTAAGCAGCGTGGTTCTGTTGCTGGGTGGCGGAGTCATTGGCCGCGAAGGGCCAACGATTCAGGTTTCAGCCGCTATTTTTCGGGCCATCAACCGGTTGCAACCCGCTGGCTGGCCACAGCTTTCCCGACAGATCGCCCTTGTTACAGGTGGGGCCGCCGGGCTGGCAGCCGCCTTCAACACCCCCCTGGGTGGGATTGTCTTCGTGGTTGAAGAACTTACCCAAACCCATATCACCCGCTTCCGAACGGCCGTTTTCACCGCAGTGATCATTGCCGGTATGACTGCTCAAGCCATTCAGGGCCCTTATTTGTACCTGGGATTTCCGAAAGTAACTGCATCGACGGGATGGTTTCTGGGCATCGTTGTTTTTGCCGCTATGATTTGTGGACTGGCAGGTGCCATTTTTGCCAAAACGCTTCTTTGGATCAATACCTATCGTCGGCGGTTTGGCACGCCCCTTACGCAAGCCGCCTGGGTTGGCGGGTGCGGACTCGTTTTAGCGGCTATTGCCTTTTGGGTTGGCACAGATGCTGTTGGCACCGGCAAGCCAATCATTAACCGGTTATTGTTTCAAAACGATCACCAGACGCCCTGGTATCTTTTCGTCGTGCGCTTTTTGGGTATGGCGTTGAGCTACAGCAGCGGGGCAGCAGGCGGTGTTTTTGCAACCTCGCTGAGTGCCGGAGCTATTCTGGGCGATGTCCTGGCCAGACTGGTCAGCGTTACGCCCAGTGATACCAACCTGGTTATTCTGGTCAGTATGGTCAGCTTTCTGACGGGCGTTGTCCGATCACCGTTCACGGCCGCGATTCTGGTTCTGGAAATGACCGATCGGCACTCGGCTATTTTTCAGTTACTGCTGGGTGGACTTATGGCACAGGGAGCTGCCTCCCTGATTGACCCGGTATCGTTCTACGAGCATTTGAAAGGTGGCTTTGTTCGGGAAGCAATGGCACAACCTATTCCAAATAAAGTAAGTACGCAAGCATAATATACCGACCAAGCCCTGGCAATCGTCAGGGCTTGGTCGGTACAGGCAATACGTTTATGAGCTTGCTTAACTAGCCAGAAAGTTAACGGCCTGCTTGAGCGTCCGCTCATTATGGTTTTCGGGGTCGGTATAGGAGCGTTCACCCACTTCTATTGTCATCTCTTTGCCAATGAGTTGTTTTGTGTCGAGGTCTTTGCCTTCCTCTACGGGAATGCCAGCCATCTCAAACAGGCTCACAATGGCAGGCATTCCTGCCGATGACTGATAGAACCGGTGTGAGACGTAGCCGTCTTCATTTTCGAATCGAACCGCAAAAAATGGAACGCCTTTGTACTCACTCGACCCTTCATCAATCTGAGTGATCGTAACCGTTTGCCGACCATCGGCCAGCAACGTTTTATCCTGCCCCTTTTCTACTGCAATTTTCATATCGCTGATATTATGTTTTATTTATATCATAAACTCAGCCACACTTACTTTGTTTTGATTTTCCGCCCTAAAGGTTATCATAAAACTGACTTACACTTACTTAGGCAGCGTTCACACTTCGCAAGGTTATATTTTACTTATACTATACCCTCTTACTGCTCATGCACGCTGTCAGGAGATTAAACGGGTGCGAGCATTAGCAAGTACGGCCATAAATATGGCCGTAGCAACCGTGTTTTCGGCAAAAATTCTGTATAAGGAAGGCAACTACTCAGTGAAGCAAATCGCTCACGAGTGACACATGCTCAAAACTGCTTTTTTGACGTTTAGCCCTAAAAAGTGCAAAATAAATATTCGTCTGTTTCAAGCGATACAATAAACCTTATAGCGCTACGTTATTTATCCGTTACGTTTCTTGACAGCCCCATTGGTATGACCAGTGGGGCTTTTTAATTAAACATTAAATTTGTGAGATGGAAGATATACCTGACCAATCTGCACCACAGCCGAACTTGCTGGTTGATCAGAAACAGCGCGTAGAGGCCGCTACTGATTTTCTAAGCATCTGTGATCGCTTGTCGACCGGTTACGACAGCGGCTATTATTGGGAGGATGTTCAACGAGCCCTCCGTATCGCTGCGGGATTGGAGAAGTGGCCTGACTGATGGCTGCCAACCTCCACTCTTCTCGTATTTCCTGGGTAACCAAAGTCGATCATCGTACAAGCAGGAACCATCCTAACATTTTCACAACGATCCTCCGAAAAGGCAACAAGCATCTATCTACTTCCCGTTTATTTTTTTATCGCTCGTTCGTATTTCGTAACAGTATCGACCTTGTGTAGTTAAGGTAGCGTGTCCGAACCTGTGGCCAGTAAACGGACCGGTGTTAGCTCAGAAAACAAGTAGCTATCGTCTAGTCTAACGGCCCGCTTTGTTCCTCTACCAAACTGCATTAAGTAGCTTCTTTTATGACCAAACAGCGAATTTGTTTTACCGGAGGATCAGGAAAAGCCGGCAAGCACGTTATTGCCTACCTGCTTGACCAAGGCCATACGGTGATGAATGTGGACCTCACTCCGCTGCAACACCCAGGCGTCACTAACTTGATGGCTGATGCGACGGATTCCGGTCAAATCTTCAATGCCCTGAGTTCGTATGCAAACTTTCAGGAACTGGAACCCGGTACCGGCATCCCAACCTTCGATGCGGTTGTTCATTTTGCCGCTGTGCCCCGCATCCTGCTCAAACCCGATAACGAAACATTTCGGGTCAATACCCAGGGCACCTACAACGTGATCGAAGCGGCTGTTAAACTAGGTATCCGAAAAATTATTATTGCGTCCTCCGAAACAACCTATGGCATCTGCTTTTCCGATGGTCAAACCAATCCCAAAGTCTTGCCTTTGGAAGAGGACTACGACGTCGATCCGATGGACAGCTACGGCTTATCGAAGGTCGTCAATGAACAAACAGCCCGCAGCTTTCAGCGACGCTCGGGCGTGGATATCTACGCGCTTCGGATCGGTAATGTAATTGAACCCCACGAATATGCCGAGCTGTTTCCCTACTATCTGGCTCACCCCGAAGTGCGTCGTCGTAACGCTTTCTGTTACATCGACGCGCGGGATCTGGGCCAGATCGTGGATTTATGTTTGCAAAAAGATGGATTAGGGTATCAAGTATTTAATGCCGGCAATGACCACAATGGAGCGCTTCTTCCGAGTAAAGAACTGGCGGAACGTTTCTTTCCTGGGGTGCCGCTAAGTCGGGAGTTAGGCGAGCAGGAAGCCTTATTTTCTAATCGCAAAATTCGGGAAGTTTTAGGCTTCCGGGAACAACATAACTGGCAGAAGTACGTGCCATAAGGGCATGAATTGATCGGTGAGCACCATTTGCTGATTTTGGGGCGATGTGGAACAGTATACGAACTCCGTTCATTTTCCCGCCAAAGATTACCTGAACTTTAATTCTACAACTACCGGTAAATGATCGGATGCATATTGCTCATCAATGACTCTGGTTGACACGCTTTTCAAAGAACCATCCTGTTTATACATAATGAAATCTATTGCGCGGTCAGGATTTTTGACCGGAATGGTGGGCGCGCAGGGTTGACAGCTTCGTACGAACGTTTGGTCAAAAAGCTGAATAACCTTACTGTCAGCCTGCGCATTGAAATCGCCACCCAGAATGACGGGCAGAGCCGTGCGGCCAAAATGCGTTAGGAGTAACTTCGCCTGCGTAAGCCGGTTAGGTTCTTTCAAATCCAGGTGCGTGCTGGCGAAAATGATTCGTTTTCCCCTCGTCGGCTCTACCGTTATAGCCGCTACCGTTCGGGTTTCACCCCCGATGGCGGAGTCAATGGGCAGGATAAAGCGGGTGGAGTCGAGGATGGGGAAACGGGACAGAACAGCAACGCCATAATCGCCCCCCTGGTGGTCGATGGCCTTGGAAAAGAAAAAGTTCATCCCCGTTAACCGGGCCAGTTCCTTCGCCTGATTCAATCCCTTCCCCGACCGTTCGGTGTTCACGTCAACCTCCTGCAAAGCAACAAAATCAGGCTTTTCGGCCGTGATGACGCGCGCAATGGCTTCCACATCAATCTTACTCCCGGCAGAAGGCGGATTGCAGTGATGGATGTTGTACGTCATCACCCTGAGACTTTTTGCTTTCTTCGTCCCCTCCGATGGACCTTCATGAGCAGAAGAAGTAATGGGAAGGAGCAGGAGTAACATCCAGTTGACTAGCTTCATAAACATTTGATTGGGTTGCAGTTATCGGTCTTAACAACGGGTTAATTTCACCCCTTTGCGTTTGACCGGAGATCACTTCCATTTTACCGGTGCAATTACGACCGATTCTTTTTAGAAATAGTGTACTTCCCTACCACTTCGCCATCATCCCGAATCATTTTTACATTCAGCTCTCTGGCGGTAACGTGTAGCTTTATTAACGTCCGGTTTCCTTCCAGCGGCCCTCCACCGATCACGATTGGATAATTGTGATCGGCACTGGCATCGTGGGTTCCGTACCGGTGCGTATGCCCTGAAATCTGAAGATCGATTTTAGCCCTGTTCAGCAACGGCCCAAAGACTTCGCGGCAATGCATAGTCCCATGCCAGTCGCCGGAGTGGTAGGGTGAGATATGAATCAACACGACTCGAAAAGCGGCTTTTTTGAATTCATCGCGCTCGATTTCTTTTTCCAGCCACTTCGCCTGCGTCTGCCGGTACCGATCAAAAGCCGAGAGTCCACCGTATTCAACACTGTCATCGGTCTTATCCTCGCCCGAATCCAGAACAACAAACCGCACCGGGCCGCGTGTGAAGGCGTAGTAATAGTTGTCGTCGGGATACGCGTAATAAGCCGGCAGGTGCCTTGAAAAACTGCCCCGGCACTCATGATTTCCCTGCGTCAAAATAAACGGCATTTCCGACGCGAAAATATCGACCGATGGTTTGATCAGGTGCTCGACCATCTGGCTTTCATCGGTAACCCAGTCGAAGCAGTCACCGTTGAAAACGACGAAATCGTAATCCCGCTTGTTGCCCGTATAGCCATGCCGGTAGAGTAACTGAGGAATGATCTGAGGTCGGTCATGGATGTCGTTGAAGATGACCAGCTTAAACTCTTCCTCCTTGTCGGACGGGGTTTTAAAGCCGTATAGAGGGCTGGTAACGGTTTCGCCAAACTCAACCTTCGACCCTTTGTAGCCCAGTATTTCGGTTGAAACAATTCGGTACTTATGGTCTGCACCGGGCGCAAGACCCGACAGGGTTATTTTGTTTATCCGGTTGTTGGCTTCGATCAGTCCATTCGTGTAGCCGAATTCCCGTTTGCTGGTGAACGTTCCGGCTCCGTACTCGACCCAACTGAAACTGTTTTTGTGGGTAATCCACATAATTGTCACGGCCTGGGTACTCATATTTTGCAGATACGGCCCGGCCACAACATGATTCTTTTCCTCTATCAACGCGGAGGACCCGGCCGCAGCCAGTGCCGGAGCCGTGGGCAACAGCCCCAGCGCCCCGGCCTTCGCCATTTTTTCAAGAAAGGATCGTCTGTCTGAAAACATATTGATGTATAGGGTTATGGGTTTAGCGCTTAGCGATGAACGATCGGCGCTTTTGGTGGAGTCAGGTTAAAAATTTGTCGCTACGAAAAGCGCCGGACACCCCTCCCCTTACTCCCAATTAGGGTTCTGGTTTAATTTAGTGTTCAACAGCCGCTCCTGCGTAGGAATCGGGTACAGGTAATCGCGTGCTTCGTTGAATTTTTTGGTAATGTGTCCGTTCACCACAATGTTGCCGCCTTTGTTGCCATTTTCCAGCAGTATTTCGCTCCCCAGTTTGAGCAGTTGAGCACCCGACACGGATGGTTTGGTGCCTTCGTAAATAACCAGGTCGACTTTCCCGTTCTTGTCCAAATCGTAACTACCCGGTCCCGGAAAATACATGCCTTTGAATGGTTTGGTGAGCAGTTGCCCCTCTTTCCAGCGAATGATATCATCCCAGCGGAAGAAGTTTTCCATCACCAGTTCTACCCGCCGTTCGCGCCGTATCTCCAGAATGACGCCCGTGTTAGCCCCCTTGAGCTGCGTGTATTGCTGCGCCTGATAAGGGTCGGGGCTGGCATTGGCTGCGGCCAGATTAATGTTTGGCATACCAACCCGGTCGCGGGTGAGTTTAGTAGATACATCCAGGTCAGCCTGGGTTAACGTGCCCCGCTCAGCTTTGGCTTCAGCAAAATTCAGCAGCACTTCAGCGTACCGAAAAATGGGCATATCGGTGATGTCCTTGGTAAACGTATCCCACTTGGGTGCCGAAACAAACTTGATCAGTTGGTAGCCGGTTACGGTAGCCCCAAATTCCGGCACCAGGGGTGTGGTTTCGCCAATACGGGTGTAGCCTGGTGTCCGGATCGTCTGGGCCAAGCGAGGGTCTCGGTTTTGTACCTC
Organism: Spirosoma humi; assembly: GCF_054776575.1. NCBI lineage: Bacteria > Pseudomonadati > Bacteroidota > Cytophagia > Cytophagales > Cytophagaceae > Spirosoma > Spirosoma humi. The sequence goes on along the minus strand of NZ_BAAHBR010000003.1, from coordinate 168,253 downwards.
CTCTGCAAACTGCATGGTTTCGTATCCTTTGACGTCCGTAAAGCGGGTCCCGTCGGCCATCAGATAGCTGTTAACCAGCTTCTTCTCCAGGCCGGGCTTGCCGTACGAGGCCGTCATGGTATAGTAATTCAGGTTATGATACACCTGCAATTCGTCGCTGAAATCGCGGGCCAGAATCACCTCGTCGGGAATGGCATTGTCCGACGAAAACAAGTTGCCATACGCGGTGGTGGGCGTGGCTTTGTAAATCGTGTATCCGCTGTTTTTCATCAGCTCCTGCGAGGCCGCAATGCTTTCGTCCAGAAATTTATCGGCACCGGGCAGGCTGAATTCTGTGTGGTACTTACGGAATGTGCCTTCATATAGGCCTATTCTGGATTTCAGAGCCAGAGCCGTCCACTTTGTGACGGTTGTAACCTGCCGTGATGCATCGAGGTTGGCAATGGCATAGTTAATATCGGCCATCACCGAATCCATAACCATTGTCCGGGGATCGCGTGCTTTAGTCAGCATCTCCTGATCCATCACCTCAATGGGTTCCGAATACCAGGGAACATCGCCAAAACGTTTCACCATGCCGAAGTAAAAGTAGGCACGAAAAAACCGGGCCAGTCCGTTGTATTTGGCTACCGCTTTGCCATCCGGACATTTTCCCGAATTAACCAGAAAATAGTTGATGTTACGCAAAGTGCCCCAACTCCAGCCGCCCCCGCTGGTGGGCACTACCCGCGTGCCCTGCAATTCATCGCGCAGGCTGTTCTTGACCACATTGTCGACATCTTCATTATACACATCCTCGGCCGATGGCAGGGCGTTATAAAAGGAATTCGTGTAAAGCAGCAGGTCGTTTTCGGTATTGAAAAAGGTTTCGGGCGAGATGGCGTCCTGAGGCAGCATGTTCAGGTCGCAGGCTGTCAAACCAAGGGTCACAGCCAGGATACTTATGATTTTTTTCATCGGAGTAGGTAGAGTTGAATGGACCTAGAACGTGAGATTCAGACCGGCAGAAATTGTCTTGGATAATGGGTATGTTCTGCCATTGGTGGCGTCGCCATCGAGTTGCTCCGGATCAATGTATTTGGATCGCAGGGGGGTATAGGTCAGCAGATTTTCGCCACTTACATAAATCCGGGCGCGAGTTATGCGGATCTTTTTGCTGAGACTTTCGGGAATCGTGTAGCCAATGACCACATTTTTCAGACGCAGGTAGCCAACATTCTGAATGTAGCGGTCGTTGGGCGCGTTCAGGTCACCGCCACCGTTTAACGCCGTGTAGCCTCTCAGCACCGGAAAGTACGCGTCGGTGTTGGTCGGCGTCCAGACATCAGCCTCAAAATTCTCCGGAATGAACGAATAATACGGCCGCGAATAAGGCCCCCAGAACTTGTCAGCGTTGTTGCCCGGATACCAGTTTTTCCGAAGAATCCCCTGCGCCAGCACCGACATGTCGAAGCCGTTCCAGCTTGCCCCCAGGTTGATACCATACCGGTAGCGCGCCCGGTCGTTGCCGATTATCTTCAGGTCGCCGTGATTCGCTAGTGTGTTGGCTCCCTGGTCGATCTTTCCGTTCCCGTCGGTATCGATGAATTTCAGGTCACCGGCTTGTAGTTTGCTCCAATCGCCGGGGGCGCTCAGGCGCTGTTTGTTGACAAGCGTTTGGTCGACCGTGTAGGCCTGCGCTTCTTCATTGGTTTTGAAGTAGCCGTCGATGGAGTAGCCCCATATATCGCCAATGGTCTGCCCTTCATAGCGGCTCGACAGAATCTTGTTCGGGTTGTCGTATTTGGTTATGATCGATTTGGAATCGGATAGAACAAACGAGGCATTATACACCAGTGGCTTACCGGCCACCTTGACCTGGTCGCGCCAGCCGATGGACAGTTCAAAGCCCTTCGTCTGTAAATCCCCGGCGTTTTGGGTGGGCACTGTAGCGCCATAAACCGACGGAAGCACCTGCCCCGGCACCAGCATCCCCGTTGTATTTCGGATGTAAACGTCAGCGGATAGGTTCAGTCGATTCTTCAACAAACCCGCATCCAGACCCAGGTTGGAGGTCGTTGCTTTTTCCCACGTAAGGTCCGGCGAAATTGGGTTCGGGCTGTTCACGTACGACAGCTTTTGACCATTGGTTATCCAGCTCGACTGCGCTGTTGGCATAATGGAGATGTATGGATAAAAGCTGGCCGAGTTGGTGTTCGACGGCAGTTGATTCCCCAGCGTACCGTACGAAGCCCTGATTTTAAAATTATCTACGAGGCCCTTGAGTGGATCGAAAAAGCGCTCTTCGCTCAGCCGCCAACCCGCTGAAACAGACGGAAAGAAACCATACCGTCGACCTTCGCCAAAACGGGAAGTCCCGTCGTAGCGGCCATTCACTTCCAGCAGGTATTTGCCGACATAATCGTAGTTCAGGCGATAAAACGCCCCAAACAGTGAATACTGGTACGAGTCACCGGCCGACAGTTGTTCGCCCGTACCCAGGTTGAGATCGTTCAGACTTTCGGAAAGCAGGTTCTTACGAGCGCCGAACAGCCGCTGGTGTTTTTTAGACTCGTAGTTAATCCCCGCCGTGGCCGCCACATAGTGTTTGCCGAATGTCTGATTATAGGACGAATACACGTTGGTCACGTTCATGGGATCGAACCAGAATGTTTTGCGGTACTGGTCCGTATTGTAGTTAGGCACGACGGCTAGAATACCCGGTTGAATGGAGTACTGAGCCACTGCAGACCGGTACCAGTCGTCGGCGATGTAAAAGGAGTACGCGTAGTTGGCAACCAGATTCCAGGTTTTGGTAAAGTCGATGGTTACCGAGTTGATTGCCGTCAGTTCATGTACCCGCTTTTCGCCACCGGCAACGCCTTTCAGCAGGTTTGCGTACAGCCCATCGCCAATGGAATAGTTGTTTTTCAGGGTGTTATACGTAGCCGTTCCATCGGGATTCGTGGGTGCATAAGCGGGTAAGGCGTGGACCGTAATTCCTACAAAATTCGCGTTGGCACCCCCTTCCAGGCCGGGGTATTTATACTTCGAGTCGAAATACTGGATATTGCTGCCCACTTTGAGCCAGGGCGTCAGCTGTGCGTTGATTTTACTGCGGAGGGTGTAAGACGTGAATTTATCGGTGTTGATCTTCATGATTCCGTCTTTCTCGAACATCGATCCCGACAGAAAATAATTGATCTTGTCGGTCCCGCCAGACAAATTGATGTTGTGCTGTTTGGAGGGCTCGGTCGTGTTGAAGAGCGTATTCCACCAGTCGTAATTCCCGTAATAGTTATAAATATCTTTTCCGTTTACGTTTTTAATGACCGTCCAGGGGCGAGCGGGATTTTCAACTTTATCGTACCGCCGGGCTTCCAGTTCCTTGTAGTCTTCCTCCGAATAACGGGTGTAGCTGTTGCCGGTAGCCCGCGTAAACGCTTCGTCGTTCATCCGAACGTATTCGTAGCCATTGGTCAGAAATTTGGTGCTGACCGTCGGGGCCGACCAGCCAAAATTGTTGCTGTACGATATGGTTGTCTTGCCATTTTTGGCCGTTTTGGTCGTCACCAGAATAACCCCAAACGCACCCCGAGCTCCATAGATCGCCGATGCGGCCGCATCTTTCAGCACCGATACCGACTCCACGTCGGCCGGGTTGATGCGGTTGATGTCGCCGGGAATACCATCGATCAACACCAGCGGTCCTCCCCCGTTGATTGACGTTTCTCCACGCACGTTCAGGTTACCACCCTGCCCCGGCTGGCCGGTGCTGAACGTAATGTTCAGGTTAGGAACCATACCCTGGAGAATTTGTGACATGTTGTTCAACGGCCGGTTTTCAAGTTCCTTGGCCAGCACCTGCGATACGGCCCCCGTCAGGTTCACTTTCTTTTGGGTACCATAGCCCACCACCACCACTTCGCTCAGCGCGTTCTGCGTTTCTTTGAGGATTACGTTGAGTATAGACTGACCGCTGTTTACGGGTACTTCCAATGTTTCGTACCCAATGAAGGAGAAGGATAGAATCAGATTGCTACTCACGTCGGGAATGGTCAGCGTAAAGCTACCGTCGGCATTGGTCGATGTGCCACGCGTGGTTCCTTTTACAACAATGCTCACACCGGGCAACGGTTGGTTACCGACATTGTCGCGCACGACACCCGACAGGATTCGCCGGGGCTGATCGAAGGCGACCACCCGGTTGATCTGAAAAGCCGGCACAGCCAGCAGGCTGCTTTGCCCATCCACTTTTTTTAGAATGATCTGTCCGTTGATCACTTCCCAGGCAATGTTCTGGGGGGTAAACAACCGCTGGAGCACACTCGCCAGCCGTTCATTACGGGCACTGATCGAAATACGTTTGTCAGCCCCAATCACACGCGGACTATACACGAAGCGCACATCAACAGCCCTTTCCAATTGCTGCAATACCGTTCGTACCGTTTCGCCTTCTACCGTTATGGAAACGGAGCGGTTCATTAATTCCTGCGCTGACAAGGGCACAGCCTGGCCTAGACTACTACTCAGCAGGACGCTGACTAATAGCGAAATAAAACGTTTCATGAAATATAAGTAGTTTTAAGTAAGCTAGTTTGATTGTTAAGGGCATCCCCGGCCGCTAATTCGAATGCGCGTGCCGTTGGTTTGATAGGTAGCGCCAATGGACAGACAAATCATGTTCAATTGGTCAGGTAATGACTGGTTGGCCAGATTGGCCGTGAGTGTACAGTTGGCAAGGGCGTTGGCATCGAAGGAAATGGCTACACCATACACGTCGTCCAGTTCCTTAAACACGCGGGCGACGGGGGTATTGTCGAACACAAAATGGGTTTTGATGGCCTGAGGCCGGATTACGACCGGATAATCGGCCAACGATTTGACAATACGGCTCTCTGCCCGAAAAAAAGTCGCTTTCTCATTGGGAATCAGTACCATGTCGGACACTGTCGGATGCGGCTCCGCTTGCCGGTAAACGGCCACTCGGCCCGTCCGAACAACGACCTCAGCAGTGGGCTTACCCGCGTGGGCTACAATGGTGAAGCTGGTACCAAGCACTTTCGTGACCAGACCGTTCGCATAGACCAGGAAGGGTCGTTTCGGATTTTTAGTAACGTCAAAAAAAGCCTGACCGACCAGCCGAACTTCCCGCCGGTCGGCGGCAAATGGTTCGGGGTATTGTACCTGACTACCCGGCTGGAGCGTAATGGCGCTGCCATCCGTCAACGCAATCCGAAGCGGCTTACCCGACTGGTTCGTCTGATCGACCCGTTTTGACTTGCCCGTTTGAGCTGTTAGCTGATTGAAACCCTTTTCTGATGAACGATTCATCAGGGAATACCAGCCCAGTCCCATACCCAGTATAACCACAGCGGCAGCGGCCAGCCGGTAGACCAGTGTTGGTATACGTTTATGAGTTGGCGTCTGTTTGATCAAAGCCGCCATTTGTTGCCAGTGCTGCTCAACGAATGCCCGTTTGTCGGTCATCGACAGAGTAGGTTCAGCTTCTCCATCCAGCGCATCATACCACGCTTCGACCTGCGCCCGCTCCTCATCAGTCGCATGGCCGTTCCGGTACTTGGTCAGTAAGGTTTGTAGCGTTTGGGGGTCCATACCATCTGGCGACGGCACTCTATAGTTGTGCCGCATTCAGAGTACTAGACGAACAACTTGAAAAATACCCTAAGGCCAGTATGTTACGAAATCATTAAGAGCTCAGAAGAGTGGTCAGCACGACAGCGGTGGCATAGTCGTGCAGATTGGCGCGGAGGAAGGCAACTGAGCGTGACAGGTGGTACTCGATGGCTTTTTCGGAGAGGCCCAGCCGCATGGAAATTTCACGGATTGTTAGCTGTTCGAATCGGCTAAGGACAAATACTTCGCGGGTTTTGTTGGGCAGTTGCTCTAATGCCTGATTGAGGGATTCGGTCAGTTGGCTAAACTCCACCGAATGGAGGGTATTGAGCGTATCCGTTGGCGGACTATACACAAAGTGGCTGGCATATTGCTCCCCCTGCAACTGCGTGCGCACATGATCGACAATCAGGTGTTTGAGGGAGGTGGTCAGGTAAGCCCCAACATTACTGATGAGCAGTGATTCACGCTTTTGCCACAGCCGGAGAAACAACTCCTGCGCCATGTCAGAAGCCATCGCTTCGTCGCGAAGTTTACGCTTTGCCAGCACAAAAAGGTTATACCAGTGGCGTTCGTACAATGTGCGAAATGCTTCCTCGCTATCGGTTCGAAGTAGGGCCACTAATTCGTCATCGGTTAGCTCTTGCTCAGACATAGCTACAAAATTGCCATAGTTTTCCTACTCGTCAACCAATTGTGAGTTAAGTTTCTGTGAACAGATTACAGGCTTCGCTGCGAGCCCGACAGAGTACCGGGCGCCCTGGTGCTACGTGCGCGGCTCAGGTGGTAGCCTGGGGTGGGGAGTTTCTTTGTCCGTTTTCCATAACCGGCTTTTCGCCGGGTTGATTAGCTCCAGATGAATATGCTCCTGCGTGGTTTTGCCGGTATATTTGTTCAGCAGGTCTGTCAGATACCCCCGACAGATTGAGCTTTTCGGCGACGTACAAAACGGTGGGTAAACCCCGCAAAACTGCCTACCAGTAGGTGGCATTCGCAATTAACGGTTTACGGCTTGGCGATAGTGAGGGGATTGGAGAGCTTTTGCTCAACAAACCCACTAATGCCGATTAGCTACCAATACTAAATAATGGAGCGTTCAGCCTCACTTCGCCAAGCCGATGATAACGGCAATTCAGTCCGTTACTTTTGTTGCGATAAAGTTGCCAATAATTCCTCCAGGTTTTTCAATGTCATGGCCGTTCCTTCCTTGAAGCCCATTGCCAGCATTTTCTCTAAGCGCACAAGCGATTCATTGTAAATACTGATGCGTACGGTTGTCTTCCCGTTTTGTTCGCTGAACGTTAAGTCCCATTCCGAGCCGGGCAATTCTGGGTTTTCATCTTTGTCGGCAAAGGCATTCAACAATTTGAAATTGGTTTTGGGGCTAATGGACGTGTATTGTTGAACGGACCAATGCTCTTCTCCCTGAGGACTTACCATAGCGTAAAACCGCCGGCCGCCAACTTCAAAATCCATAAACTTTGTTTTTGAAGTCCAGGGTCTGGGCGCCCACCATTGATCCAGAATTTCCGGCTTCGTGTATGCATCCCAGACCAACGAAAGGTCGGCATCAAATTCTCTGGAAAAGGTTACTGTTTTTGTTGTTTTGTCAACGGTGAAATCGTTCATGTTTATCCTTTTTTTAGGGTTGATAATACGTCGTCAAGCTGATTAAAGCGGGTTTCCCAAAGGCTTCTGAATTGGTTTACCCACTGATCAACCTCTTTTATTCTTTCAACTTCCAGTGAGTAGTAGATCTCCCGTCCCTGCTGTTGCTGTTTCACTAGTTGACATTCGGTGAGTATGCGAAGGTGTTTGGAAATAGCCTGTCGGGTTGTATTGAAATTGTCAGCAATGGCGTTGGGTGTCATTGCCTGCAAGGCAATCAGGGCGATGATGGCCCGCCTTGTGGGGTCGGCTATTGCCTGAAAAATATCTCGTCTCATCTTGTTTGAAGTTTACGTCGCGAAACCGTATGGTTGCAAATGTACGCGCAACCATACGGTTTCGCAAATTTTTCACAGTAAAAGAAAATCCATTGGACTTGTCGACTTGGAGCCGCATTCTGAAATGGCTACTGACTCACTAGTTGCTTCACCAAACACCCCTTCCCGAGCAGACGCGTGGAGTTTTTATCGTCTCACATGAAAGCGTTTTGGGAGACCTTGTGATGTTTGGAGCCTGTTTTACATTTTCGCTGGATTGGTTTATGATGCAACGAAAGCAATCAATGGCTGTCCTTAAAAGCCTGATGACCTAAAAAAAGCTAGTAAGAAATTGGCTCGATTCAACGAAGTAGCAGCAGGCGCTTACGAATCAACATCAGTACGCCAACCGTATGAATGCCAAAAACACAACGAAAATTATCTGGGTTGCCCTTTTTTTACTGGTAGTCCGGTTCACCTACGCCCAACAGACCCTCCGGACGAAAATAGAGGAATCCAAAAGTGATTACGACGTACAGGATAGCATCCTGATAAACACTCAGGACGGCGCAACCCTCTCAGCCATGATGGTCCGAAAAAAAGGAGTAACCCAGCCCCTGCCCGTGGTCCTTCAGTTTAGCATTTATGTGCGCGATACCGGACGGGATATCAAGTCGCTGAAAGAATCGGCCGATAAGGGCTATGTAGGCGTTATTGCCTACACAAGAGGGAAACGATTCAGCCCTGACGAGATATATCCTTACGAAAACGAAGCATCCGATGCTTATGATGTAATTGAGTGGATTAGTAAACAATCGTGGTGCAACGGCAGCGTGGGCATGTTCGGTGGGAGCTATAATGGGTTTTCGCAATGGGCAGCTTGTAAAAAACTTCATCCGGCCCTTAAAACCATTGTGCCGTATGTAGCCAACAGACCGGGAATGGGTTTGCCCATGGAAAACAATGTATTTGTAAATCCTAACTACGAATGGTCGTTCTACGTTGGCAACAATAAGTACCTCGATACCCTTACCGGAAATGACAGGAAGCGTTTCCGAAACGTGATGTTTGACTGGTGGCGAAGCGGAGCGGCCTATAACAAAATGGACAGCATCGACGGAACCCCAAATAAATGGTTTCAACGCTGGATTAGCCATCCTGACCTTGACCGGTATTGGCAGGCGATGGCGCCCTACAAAAGCGAATTCAGGCAGATCACCATTCCTGTTCTGGCTTTTGATGGCTATTACAATGATTCACAGAATTCGAGCCTGTATTATCTTAAAGAGCTCCAGAAATATAATCCGAAAACACCCTGCTACCTTGTAATTGGTCCTTATGGACACTTTGGCACCCAGATCGGCGGAGAACGAGTGGTTAACGGCTATTCGGTGGATTCGGTTGCGTTGTTCGATATCAAGAAAATAACGTATCAGTGGCTTGATCACGTATTGAAAAGTGGCCCGAAGCCTGACATTCTAAAAGACAGGATCAACTATGAGGTCATGGGGGCCAATGAATGGCGTAGTGCCCCTTCGCTCGCGAAAATGAACAATGGGTTTTTAACGTTTTACCTGACCGACCAGAAAACAGACGCATTCTATTCATTAACGCCAAAGAAGCCATCAAAAGCGGGTTATCTGAGCCAGCAGGTCGATTTCTCTGACCGGCAAACCAGTACTAACGACTACTATCCTGACCCGATCGAGCGAAAGGCGATCGACACGAGCAGTGGCTTTGTATTCGTCAGCCAACCCTTACCGGAGCATCTGCTGGTAAATGGCTCATTCCTCGGTCAACTGAACATCAGTATCAACAAAAAAGATGTAGATCTTGGCATTACTCTCTATGAGTTAACCCAGACCGGCGAGTATTTTCACCTGTCGTATTACATTGGTCGGGCGAGTTATTCAAAAGACATGACGAAACGAACGCTGCTGAAACCGGGTGAACTAACGACCATTGATTTTTCAAACACGCATCTGGTCAGTAAACAGATAGGCAAAGGAAGTCGGCTGGTGGTGGCCATCAACGTCAATAAGAATCCCTTTTCTCAACTGAATTATGGAACAGGCAAAGAGGTAAGCACAGAAACCATATTGGATGGCAAAGAGCCGTTGCAAGTAAAGTGGTACAACAGCAGCTACATCAACGTGCCAGTGTGGCGCTGAAGTGTAGTCGTCGCGACGTCTCACTTCACCTAAGAGCCCTTTACAAGACAATAATTTTTACTGGTTGCCTAACTCGGTCAGTCGCATATGGGATAGTCAGACAAGGCGGGGGATTATGATAATTCCTTAAATTTGACCTGACCTACTTTTTGACTCCCTGTTGCACGTGCGTTTGCCCTACCTTTGTGAACGTGAAGTGGCTGACAACCATACTGGCCTTTTATCTGCTGACCCTTTCCCTGTGGCCCTGTGCAGATGAACCCCTACCGGTAGCCCGGCAGGCAGAGCCAGCTATGACCCTGTCAGTGAGTACGACCGAATCGGGGGGCGCCCATCACCACGAACACGATGCCTGTACTCCCTTTTGTACCTGCGCCTGTTGTGCCGCGACGATTACGGTCAGTCCCCAGTCCAGCCATACGCTAACTTCCCCGGTCGAAATCGTACCCATTGCCGTGACCCGTTTTAGTTACGCGTCGGCACATCCCCTTGATCCGATAACGGCCATCTGGCAACCCCCTCAACTTCGGGTCTGAACACCCCTGCCGGTTGCACCGGACTGCTTTGCCTTAAACGGCGTAGTTATGCAGTCTGTACGTGCCCGGCATCTGCCTATTATCCATTTGTTCAGACTACTTCATGCTGGATTCTATCATCCGATTTTCCATTCGGAACAAGCTCATTATCGGGCTGTTCACGCTCGCTTTAGCGATATGGGGCGGCTACTCGCTGACCCAGTTGCCCATTGATGCCCTGCCCGACATCACCAACAATCAGGTGCAGGTCATCACCCAAAGCCCGGCCTTATCGGCGGTTGATGTCGAACGGCTAATCAGTTTTCCCATCGAACAAACCATGGCCACCCTGCCAGACCTGGTAGAGGTACGCTCCATTTCCCGCTTCGGTCTGTCGGTCGTTACGGTCGTATTCACCGATGCGGTAGACGGAAACCTCGCTCGTCAGCAGGTTTTCGAGCGCCTGCAGCAAGCCCGTTCGCAGATACCCGCCAATGCGGGTGAGCCCGAACTGGCCCCCGTTACAACGGGACTGGGCGAAATTTATCAGTACGTGATTCGGGCTAAACCCGGCTTCGAGAAGCGATATCCAGCAATGGAATTACGCTCCATTCAGGACTGGATTGTCAGGCGACAACTGCTGGGCACGAAGGGGGTTGCCGATGTAAGCAGCTTTGGGGGCTATCTCAAACAATACGAAGTAGCCGTCGACCCACAACGACTCAAAGCGGTCGGGGTGACCCTAAATGAGCTGTTTTCGGCCCTCGAACGCAACAATCAGAATGCGGGTGGAGCCTATATAGATCGGCGACCCAATGCCTATTTTATCCGTTCCGAAGGGCTCATTGGTACGCTCCAGGACATCGGTAAAATCGTCGTGCGCCGAACCGACGCAGGCATACCGGTGTTGGTGCGCGACGTGGCCCAGGTTGGGCTTGGTTCGGCCATTCGCTACGGGGCCATGACCCGAAACGACGAAGGCGAAGTTGTGGGGGCCATTGTCATGATGCTCAAGGGAGCCAACTCATCGCAGGTAATCGGCAATGTCAAGCAACGGATCGAGCAGATAAAGAAGTCGTTGCCCGAAGGCGTTGACATTCACGCTTTCCTGGACCGAACCAAACTTGTCAACCGCGCTATTGGTACCGTTGAGCGCAACCTGATCGAGGGGGCCTTGATCGTGGTATTCGTGTTGGTCCTGATGCTGGGCAACTGGCGGGCGGGCTTGGTGGTCGCTTCGGTGATCCCGCTGTCGATGCTTTTTGCCGTCATCCTGATGAACCTCTTCGGCGTATCGGGCAACCTGATGAGCCTGGGGGCCATCGACTTCGGGCTGATCGTGGACGGAGCCGTCATTATCGTGGAGGCCACGCTGCATCACATCGCACTGAAAAAATTTCAACACCACCTCACGCAGGACGAAATGGACGCGGAGGTCTTCGCGTCGGCCAGCCGGATACGGTCGTCGGCGGCTTTCGGCGAAATCATCATTCTTATCGTGTATCTGCCGATTCTGGCTTTGGTCGGTATCGAGGGCAAAATGTTCCGCCCGATGGCGCAGACGGTAGCCTTTGCCATCGCCGGTGCGTTTGTGCTGTCGCTCACCTACGTACCGATGGTGTCGGCCTTGCTGTTGAGCAAAAAGCCGGTGCGCAACGAAACTCCCGCGATTGCGGATCGCATTATGGCGTTTTTCCACCGACTCTACAACCCGGCTATTCGCTGGACGCTTGGGCATAAAAGGTGGGTCGTTGGCTTGTCTCTCGCGTTGTTTGCCGGTTCACTGTTTGTGTTCAGTCGGTTGGGCGGAGAGTTCATTCCTCAGTTGGACGAAGGAGATTTCGCCGTGGAAACCCGGCTGATGACGGGCTCGTCACTAGGTCAGACGATTGATGCGTCCCTTCTGGCCGGCCAGGTACTCAAAGAAGACTTCCCCGAAGTGATCGAAGTGATCGGGAAAGTGGGCGCGGGTGAGATACCGACCGACCCGATGCCGGTGGAGGCCATCGATCTGATGATCATCCTCAAAGACCGCGACGAGTGGACATCCGCTGACAATCGGGAGGAACTGGCTGAAAAAATGCAGGCTAAATTACAACAGATTCCCGGCGTGAGCTTTGGTTTTCTTCAGCCCATTCAAATGCGGTTTAGCGAACTGATGACGGGCGTCAAACAGGACGTGGCGGTGAAGTTATACGGCGAAGATCTGGGCGTACTGGCTGATTATGCCGCCCGCATTGGCCGGGTTGTGACCACGGTGCCGGGCGCGGAGGACCTTTACGTAGAGCAGGTATCGGGGTTGCCTCAGATTGTCATCAAGTTTGACCGCGACGCGTTAGCCCGCTTTGGCCTAAGTATCGAAGAGGCCAACCGGTATGTCCAGACTGCGTTTGCCGGGACTTCGGCGGGCCTGGTGTATGAAGGCGAACGGCGCTATGATCTGGTGGTTCGGCTGCAGCAGCAAAGCCGCCAACGCATCGAAGATGTGCAGAATTTGCTGGTAACAACCGCTGCCGTTCCGGGCCATCAGGGGCAAGCCGTTCCGTTAGGCCAGATTGCCAATGTATCCTTTCAGAACAGTACCAACCAGATTCAGCGGGAAAATGCCCAACGGCGCATTACGGTGGCCTTCAATGTGCGCGACCGTGACGTAGAAAGCGTCGTTGGCGAGTTACAGCGGAAATTAGCGAGCCAGGTGAAGCTGCCAGCTGGCTACTATCTGACGTATGGTGGTCAGTTTCAAAACCTGCAGGAAGCCAAAGACCGGCTCACTATTGCGGTGCCAGTGGCCCTGCTGCTGATTTTTCTGCTCCTCTTTTTTACGTTTGGCTCCGTACGGCAAAGTCTGTTGATCTTTTCGGCGATTCCACTTTCGGCCATCGGGGGCGTAATGGCCTTATCGGTGCGCGGTATGCCGTTCAGTATCTCAGCTGGCGTGGGCTTCATTGCGCTGTTTGGCGTGGCCGTGCTCAATGGCATTGTGCTGATTGGTGAGTTCAATTACCTGAAAGCGGAGGGGCAGACTGACCTGCGAACGATCATTCTGCAAGGAACCGCCACCCGGTTGCGCCCCGTGATGATGACGGCCCTGGTGGCCTCACTGGGCTTTCTGCCGATGGCCCTGGCGACGACGGCCGGAGCCGAGGTCCAACGGCCTTTAGCTACCGTTGTGATTGGTGGACTATTGTCGGCTACACTGCTGACGCTGCTGGTCCTGCCCTGTCTGTACTGGTGGGAACAAACGCTGATGGGTGCCAAGAAGGCCAACCTCACCTCCAAAGCGGCCCCAAACCTGGCCACCTGGTGGCTCATTGCCGGACTCCTGTTTGGCATAGGCTCCACTGCGCTGGCGCAACCAGCCGCGAACGCACCCCTGACGCTTGAGGCTGCCCTGAATCAGGCCATTATCAACAACGGGTCGAGCCGGGTCAGTAGGCTGAACATTGCCCTTCAACAGACGGGTCGGCGCACTGCCCGCGACATTGGCCGTACAGACGTTACGTGGGTGGGCGGTCAGTACAACTCCCGGCGGTGGGACAATAATTTTACGATCTCCCAACCCATTCCGAATGGAAAACTGATTCGACGTCTGGAGCAACTGGCCGACGCGGGCATCCGGGGCAGCGAGTTGCAGGGGCAGGTAACCCAGGCCGAGCTACGGACGCGGGTGAAAGGAACGTACCTGGAACTGGCGTACCTGAATGAGCGGCTCAAACTCCTTCAATCTCAGGATAGCCTGCTGGTGGGATTCCGGCGGGCAACGGACGTTCGGTTACGCACGGGCGAGGGAACGAGTCTTGAACTAGCTACTGCCGACAACCTGATGGGGGAAGTACGTAACCAAATCGCTCTGACGGAGGCTGACCGACAAATTGCCCTGAGCGGTCTGCAAACCTTGTTGAACACAACGGGCCATTTGACCCTGCCCGATGGTCCGCTAGCCCGCCGACCGCTCCCAATGCTGTCCGATTCAGCTTTGGCCCAAAACCCGACGCTGGCTCTCTTGCGCCAACAAACCACCATTGCTCAGGGGCAGATTGCCGTGGAGCAGGCCCGGCTACGCCCCGATTATACCATCGGCTATTTTAATCAATCGCTTATTGGTGTACAAACGATCGATGGTCCGGGTGGCGTCTCCCAGGATCAGTTCTTTGGCGGAGGGACTCGGTTCCAGGGCGTTCAGGTGGGCGTTTCCATACCCCTGTTTCAGAAAGCGCAGCGCGCCCGCATCGAGTCGGCCCGGTTGGGGCAGCAGGTATCCGAAGCCTCGCTCCGGTTCAATCAGCGCAATCTACAGGGCGAGCTGGCAGCGGCCGTTGGGGAGGTGCGGAAACAGCAGGCCAGCCTGACCTATTACGAGCAAACGGGCCTGCCCGTGGCCCGCCGATTGGCCGAGGGGGCTGAAAAGGCGTTTCGGGCCGGAGAAGCCAATTATCTGGAATACGCCCAGGCCTTGACGCGGGCCATTCAAACCCGCACAGGCTATTTGGACACCATCAATCAATATAACCAGGCCGTGGTTGTTTTAGAACAACTCATTGGCCTGCCTTAATCGCACCTCAATCATGTTGACAATCATCAAGTTATATCGCATGGGCCTGTTGCTCGGTCTCCTGAGTCTCAACGCCTGCACCGGCAAGGATGAAGCTACGAGCGAACAGAAAACGGCCGCGGCACAATCCCAACACCATGAAGAAGCACCGCCCGACATCATTGAATTAACCGAGGATCAGGTTCGTATTGCCTCCGTTCAACTGGGTCAGGTGGAGTACCGCACTATAGCTCAATTGCTAAACCTCAACGGGCGGTTGGCCGTTCCGGCCCAGAGCCAGGTAAACATCACCGCATTGCAGGGCGGCTTCGTACGGTCGATTCCGCTGTTGCCCGGCCAGCCGGTACGAAAAGGGCAGCTGCTGGCCCGCGTCGAGAATCCTGACCTGATCGGGGTGCAGCAGGAATACGCCGAAACGCATAGTCGGCTGACGTATTTAGAAGCCGAACTGGCCCGGCAGCAGGAGTTGAGCCGGGAGAATGTGAGTGCCCTAAAGGTGTTACAACAAACGACGGCTGACCTCAACGCTGCCCGCGCCCGCCTAACGGGATTGGCTCAGCGGATACGATTGGTAGGCTTGTCGCCCCAGGCGGCACTAGCGGGTCGGTTTAGTGCCACGTATGTCATTACGGCCCCGGTTACCGGTGTTGTTACGGACATACCGGCCACAGCCGGCCAGTATGTTCAGCCTGCCGACGTAATTGCCCGACTTACCAGCAGCCAGGGCCTGTATGCAGAGCTAACGGTCTTCGAAAAAGACTTACCCCAGCTTCGGGAAGGGCAGCGGGTGCGGATTCTGCTCAATAATGAAGGCGGGAAGCAGCGGGCTGGGCGGATCTCATACATCAACCGGGCGATCGACGCGGACCGCTCGGTACGGGTTGTAGCCAAGCTCGACCAGCCCGATACCCATTTGTCGCCGAATACATCACTCAGGGCCAGTTTAGATCTGGTCGATAGCCGGGTTACAGCCCTACCCGAAGGAGCCATCGTGTCGGCGGAAGATAAGGACTACATCTTCGTGGAAACGGATGAAAAGGAACCTGAACACCAGGAGCACGAAGCAAAGGGAGATGAGCATTCGGAAGAAAGACCCGACAAGGGCGGTTCATCAATACGGTTCAAGCAGATTCTAGTGCGCCGGGGCGTAACAGACGGAGGCTATTCACAGGTAATGCTACCGGCCAGCCTCAATCCGGCTACGGTGCGCGTGGTCGTTAAAGGTGCCTATGCGCTGTTGTCGCAGCTTAAAGCCGCCAGTGGCGAAGGAGAAGAACACGCCCATTAACCAAAAAGCCTGGTACCCCTTGCCCTATAATCAAACCCGACGAAGACAGATGCTCTGGAACCTACTGATAGGCAGCCTTCTCCTGGGATCGGTCCACGCGGCCATTCCTAACCACTGGTTGCCAGTTGTACTTATTGGCCGCTCCGAAAGCTGGTCGGAGCGGGAAACGCTGGGCGTGGTGGCCCTGAGCGGATTCTTTCATACGCTCAGTACGGTCATACTGGGAATTATCATCGGGGCAATCGGGATGAAAGTCTCCGAACGGCTCGAAGCGCAAACCCGACTGATTGCCTCCCTGCTACTGCTTTTCATGGGGCTGATCTACTTTGCCATGCACGATGCCAACGCCGGATCACCCCATGAACACGTACCCAGGGGAGTGGCGGGTCGTTCGAAAGCAGCCATCATCGCTACGCTGTCGGTAGCTATGTTGTTTTCACCCTGCCTGGAAATTGAAACCTTCTTTTTTACGGCGGGTACGCTTGGCTGGACGGCTATCGTCACCCTATCGGTGACCTATACCGTGGTAACTATTGCCTGTATGGTAGGCCTGACGGCAATCTCGTACCGGGGGCTGGCCCGCGTCAACTGGCATTGGCTCGACCATAACGAGAAACGCCTGACCGGCGGCATTCTGATTGCCCTCGGCATTTTCACTTTTTTCATAGAACTCTAAAACTATTTATGGCACACGATCACGATCATGATGGTCACGACCACAGCGACGATGAGGATATCGAACTGATCGAAGAGGGCACCACACCAGCAGCAGCGGCTACGAAGGCAAGCCCTGATCAGGCCTGGCGCACGTACGCACCTGCCGCAATCAGCCTGGCATTGTTGCTGGGTGGCATCGGACTTGACAGCTACGCCGAAAGCTGGTTTAAGAATCTGACCTGGACGGGTCCGACCTGGAAGGACCCCATCCGGCTTATCTGGTACGTGGTGGCTTACCTTCCGGTAGGCTGGCCGGTGCTTAAACGCGCCTGGAGCAGCAGCATCCGTGGCGACGTGTTCACCGAATTTTTCCTGATGGGTGTGGCTACGCTTGGTGCCTTCAGTATCCGCGAATACCCGGAAGGTGTAGCAGTCATGCTGTTTTATACCATCGGCGAGTTGTTTCAGGATGCCGCCGTTCTCCGGGCACGTCGCTCCATCAAAGCCCTGCTCGATGTTCGCCCCGACGAAGTGACGGTACTTGTAAACGGGCAGGCGCAAACCGTAAAAGCCGCTACCGTGGTTGTTGGTGCGGTGATTCAGATTAAAGCAGGCGAAAAAGTAGGGCTGGATGGCACGATGCGTTCCAACTCAGGTACGTTCGATACGGCAGCGCTGACGGGGGAAAGTGTACCCCGCATTATTGAAAAAGGCGAAGCGGTACTGGCCGGGATGATCAACCGGCAGTCGCTGGTCGAGATGGATGTGACCACGCCCTATCAGGATTCCAAGCTGTCGCGCATTCTTAAACTTGTGCAGCAGGCCACAGGCCGGAAAGCACAGACCCAGGAATTCATTGCCCGGTTTGCCAAGGTGTATACTCCGGCTATTTGTGGACTGGCTTTACTGATTACAATTATCCCGTATTTCGTTGTCGCCGATTACCAATTTCGTGACTGGCTCTATCGGGGACTGGTATTTTTAGTCATCGGCTGTCCGTGTGCACTGGTTATTTCCATACCGTTGGGCTACTTCGGCGGCATTGGTGCCGGATCAAAGCAGGGCATTCTCTTTAAAGGTTCCGTGTTTCTGGATTTGATGACACAAGTAAAAACCGTCGTCATGGACAAGACCGGTACGTTGACCAAAGGCGTTTTTAAGGTGCAGGAAGTCAAACCCGTTGGTATCGACGCTACAGAATTAGCCCGGTTAACGGCCGCGCTGGAAAGCAAATCAACCCACCCGGTCGCCACCGCCATCATTGATCATGCCGGGGAAGGATACGAAACAGTAGCCGTTGAAAACGTGGAAGAAATTCCCGGACACGGGCTAAGAGGAACTGTCGACGGGAAAGAACTGCTGGCCGGCAATGCTAAACTGCTTCGCAAATTCAATGTATCGTTTGATGAAGCCCTAACCCAAATTCCGTTTACGATTGTCATGACGGCCATTAACGGAACATTTGCGGGTTATTTCACCATTGCCGACGAAGTAAAAGCCGATGCCGCCGATGCCATCAAACGCCTGAAAGCCGATGGTATTCGCACCGTGATGCTGTCGGGCGATAAAGCGGCTGTTGTGGAAGCCGTCGCCAAACAGATAGGCGTAGCGGAGTGGCACGGCGATTTATTGCCTGAGGATAAAGTTCGTGAGGTCGAGCGGTTAAAAGGAGAACAGCCCACCAATCCTAAAGCAAAGCTAGCGTTCGTTGGCGATGGCGTGAATGACGCGCCGGTGGTCGCGCTGGCGGATGTCGGTATGGCAATGGGTGGGCTCGGCTCGGACGCGACCATCGAAACCGCCGACGTGATTATCCAGAACGACGAACCGGCCAAAATTGCTACGGCGGTCGAGATTGGCCGGGCTACCCGCCGGATCGTGTGGCAGAACATCACCTTGTCGATGGTTGTCAAAGCCATTGTGCTGGTGCTGGGCGCTGGTGGTCTGGCGACTATGTGGGAAGCCGTCTTCGCGGATGTCGGCGTGGCGATGCTCGCCATTCTGAACGCTGTGCGGATTCAAAACATGAAGTTTTAAGCTTAAACTCGACAAGGATGCCTTCTCCCGATACAAGTTTAGTTCTCTGGCAGATTGGGGTGGTAACTCAGTTGCCAGGAACTGCCTATGCCCTTATGCAAATCTACCGGCAATCATTACCCCCCGGAAGAAAGACGGCCTGGTGTTTAGTCATTTTGTTTATTCCTTTGGGTTGGGTTATTTATCTCCTTTTCCGAAAACAAATAGAGTCAGCCAGATCGTGAGTTTATTTACTCAACCTAAATCAATCGACTGTATATGAATGCTTTACAGATTATTGAGAAACCCGGATAAGAGTCGCTACAGGTTACTTTTCCTGTCTAAAACAAGGAACTTGAAACCCTTTCTGTCTTTTACAACAGCCCCCGTGGTTAGACAAAAGAGAAATCTTCTTTAAAACTAGCTAAACGAGTAAGTCTCTGATTTCATCTTGAAGAACTGAGTATGGTAAACTTTTACACTAAGAACGGGGTGATCAGGTTCATCGGTAACGTTTATTTACTGACCTTTCTGGGCTTATCAATAGCCTACTGTCAACGTATCAAACCCGATATGACGCCAGTTGAATTAGCCCAACGAATATTTGATGAGAACGGCTTTCCAGCCTTAGGCAACTATATCACGGGGGACTACAAGGGGCACCCTAACGGCAAAGACTTTAAGCAAAAGAACTCGAAGCGCACGTTCAAACTGTTAAGTCAAACTAACCAAAATGCGGTTGTAGCCTTAACAATCACTAACAAAGCAGGCTTGGGTACGGACTATTATCTATACTTTGTGAAACAGACCATCTGGAAGATGCAAGCCTTTCGGTCATTGGCCATGGCTGGTTATGGTTTGTTCGAAAAGAACCAGTTAGAGCGTTTGAATACCAAACAGATTGATAGTATTATCGCTTTGTCGGAACGTAAGCAAGGGGTATACAGTCTTTTTTCGTCCCGAGAGGACTACAATTTCAAGTTGGGCAACGCTCGTTTGCTGTCCTTATCGGATGACGGCTTGATCGCCTTTTTCAATGAACACCGTCATCAGTTCGATGAATTGAAAAAAGTCATTATAGCGGGAAAGGACGAATTCAAAAAGAATAAAACGGCGGATATTGAGCTCAATGTAAAGAATAGCAAAGTGATTGAAGATCGCTGGAAAGAAGCTTGTCGAAAGCTATTTATCTTATATGCACCCGCGCGCGATTCGGACTTTAGAAATTCAGTTGAAGTAGTCATTTGGGGAATGAGCGACAACTCAATGGGTTACGTTTACATTCCAGATAAGGAGAATATTCCAATGATGAGCCCGGATCATATCATCTTGTTACGAGCAATGGGCGATGGATGGTTTCTCTATAAGACTACTTAAGTTGACGTTTGAGGACTTGACAGCGGTGGCTGTTGCAAAAGGCCTGAAAGCCAAGTGTAGGATGAGGAAGAAATAGGATTGATTGACGACGAGAAGCCTCTCGTTATTGCCCTCCACTGGTGGTCGACGTAAGCAAGGGTAGCAGCCATTCTCTTTGTCTCTATTGGAAAAGTTTTGAACAAACAAATGGCATTTGGTTTTATAAGCGATCCATGAACGTAGATCGGCTCACCAACTCATCGTATGCCAACGATGAGTTGGTGAGCCGACCTCTGTACAATCTATTCCGTTCGTAACGTCTTTACTGGATTTACCAGAGCGGCTTTCACGCTTCGCAAACCGACGGTCAGTAAAGCCACCAGGAAGGTGATCAGAATGGCCAGCAGGAAAATGCCAGCGCCAATTTCAATGCGATATACAAAACTGGCCAGCCATTTGTTCATCGCCCACCAGGCCAGCGGTGCCGCCAGCACAAACGCAGCTAACAGCAACCGGGAAAATTCTTTCCCGAACAGCCAGAGAATACTGGACGTACTCGCGCCTAATACCTTGCGCACGCCAATTTCCTTCTTTTTCTGAGCCGCCATGAACGACACCAAGCCGTACAGACCCAGGCAGCCGACAAAAATGGCGATACCAGCAAACCCCTGAATGAGCCTCAGCAGCATACTATCGAGTTTATAAAGCCGGTCAATGTCTTCGTCCAGAAAATGGTACGTGTAAATCGATGACGGATACAGGGCCGTCCAGGCTTTTTCAAATCCGGCCAGGGTAGCCCCCAGCGTAGCCGGGTTCACTTTTATTCCGCAACTGTTGTACATCTCCAGTCGGGTCGTCAGGCAGAGCGGCTCAATCGCGCTACGAAACGACTTAAAATGGAAGTCTTTCATAACCCCAACGATGGTTCCCGCCTGACCATTGATCGTTGCCGATTTCCCGATTACATCCTCTAGGGAGGCTAAACCCAGAGCTTTCACGGCAGCTTCGTTGAGTAAGTACTCCCGAACGGTATCCGACGAAGCCAGGTTGCGACCGGCCAGAATGGGGATTTTAAACGTTGGGACGAACTGATTATCCCCGGTTTTATAGGAAATATTGAAGCGTTCATTTTTGGGACGAGAGTCAAAGCGAATACCTGTACTGCCCAGAAATTCGGTGGCTGGAGGACTATTAAAAAACGTCACGTTTTCGACGCCCGCCAGTTCCGAAAGCTGGTTACCCAATGTAGTTATCTTTGACTTTTGATTATCCGGTACCGGTAGAATGACGATAGCCTCTTTCTGAAAACCCATGTCAGCCTGCTCAGAATACCGTACCTGGCGGGTGACGATCAGCGTGCCGATGATGAGCAGTTGTGAGATCGCAAACTGGGTGACAACCAGCCCTCTTCGTAGGGAAAACCCGCCCACTGATTGCTGAGAGAGCTTGCCCTTCAGGGCCTGCACGGGCTGAAAACGAGCCAGAACCAGACCGGGATAAGCCCCCGAACAGAACGTCACGATCAGGAGCAGGCCGAGCAAAAAGAAAAGTAGGTAGGTATCCGTCAATGGATTGATGGTTAGCTCAATAGCAAACCATTGATTGACCGACGGTACGGCCAGATAGGTCAGGCCTAAAGCGATTATCAGGGCTAATCCAGCGATGAGCGCCGTTTCGGTGATAAATTGCCAGAAGAGTGCTCCTCGCTGGCTGCCTAATGCTTTTCGAACACCAATTTCTCTGGAGCGGCCCAGCGCCTGCGCGGTTGCCAGGTTAATAAAGTTGACGCAGGCCGTAACAACCAGGAAAAAGCCGATCAGCATAAACGTCCAGAGATTCTTTTTATCCGTATACCCCCGCAGTTTGGGATTAAAATGAACATCGGAGAGTGGCTGTAGCGTAAACCGAAAAAGCTTCGCATTCTCCTTGTCATAGTATTTAGCACTAATGGCGGGAAGAATAGTAGAATTAACCATCGCGGCCGACACCCCTGGTTTGAGCTTGATAAAGCACTGCATCTCTTTGTTGAAACCGACCCACCAGTCTTTTTCAACCAGCCAGGGACTATGGTCCTGCAAATTGCTATAGGGAATATAGATTTCCGTGCGAAAATCGGTTGTGGCCGGCAGGTTCTGAAGAACACCCGTAATGGTTACGACCAGCGAACTATCGATGCGCAACACCTGACCCATGGGGTCCTTATCACCAAAGTATTTTTTGGCTATTCGCTCCGTAATCAGGGCCGTATTGCGCTCCTGCAAGGCCGTCGGCAAGCTACCCTCTAGCAGGGGAAAATTGACAATGCGGAGAAAATCGGGATCTGCAAAGGCAACATCTTCCTTGAATTTTTTCTGGGGCGACACCGCCACCACTCGATCTTTCAAAAACCCGATTCGCCCGACTTCCTGGGCAACATCATAGCCTCGCTTGAAGGCTTCGCCCATTGGATTGGGAACCCCTGTACTGTAGGTTATCTTTTCGGTATGAAGCTCTGTGGTAATGCGGTAGATCCGGTTGTGGTCGGCATGGAAGGTATCAAAACTGAGGTGGTATTTGACCAACGTAAAAATCAGAATGGCACCGGCAATACCCAGACTCAGGCTCACTACATTAATCAGCGTATAGGACTTGTGCCGATTGAGTTTCCTCAATGCGATTTTAACATAACTGCTTAGCATGGTCATTGGAGTTGGATCTGAATAATGGCTTTGTTGGGTGTATCGGTGGGTTGATTGAAGGGGCTCTCGCCATAACCGGGGATGCAGCATCAACAGCATTTCCAGCACATACAATAGTTGGGCTTTCCTAACCCCGTACCGATGGACTCGCTTTTGAAACAATTCATGCAGATCACCCAGCACTTCGTCCCGGATATAAGGAGCCGTAATTCGACTGAGTAGCTGCTCCGCCCAGCGTGGCGGCTGGATTTTGTTTCTCCGATTCATGTCAGGTGATCAAAAGCGGTTTTTGGAATCCCGTTCCACAATTCATTCCGGATACGCCGGGCTTGCTGTAGGGCTTGTTCACCGGCCAGGGTCATCGTGAACAGGCGTTTGCTGCGCCCTCCTCGTTCGGCAACCGGCTCACTAAACCGGGACTGAATCAATCCCTTTTCTTCTAACCGCTGCAACGTTCGATGCACAACGCCTAAGCTCATCGGCCGCTCCAAACGACTGGTTAGTTCTTCTAAAACCGCTACCCCATAGGCATCATCGTAGAGCAGGGCGACCGTCAGCAGAACGATCTCTTCAAACTCACCCAATTGAGTTCCTTTCATGAATTGGTAGATTGCGTAATTAAAAAAACTTATGTTTTCCTTTTGCATAGCAAATAAAAGGCCAATAGTATCAATCGGCTTCAGAACCTTAAAAAGCTTATTTTCGGCTTTCTTTGGGGTTTTATTTCGTCCGTTTTCGGACTGTACTTTGTCCATATTTGGACGGTTCATGGAGATTAGGCTAAGTATCGGCCGCTTTTCAACTTGTCTACTATCGCACCAACCACACGAATGCAAGCCGGAAATTTGCCGTTCTTTCGGGCTATTGAACGGAGCCTATTGAAAACGGCATCTACCCTTCCAGCAAACCATTCAGGACTCGTTCAAGCCGATCTTATAACTGGTTTAGTCTGACTTCGCTCCCCTTTCAGCGGCCTGGAATAAGAAACGGCAGAAAACATCCTCTTCAAGCATACCGATGCGTGTAAAATAAGCATATAGAATCAGTCCGAGCGCTCTTATTTAGACTGAATCTTATTAACTTTGCAACGGGTTCGGCCCTTTATCGGACCTGCACGCGCAATCGTACGCAAGTCAATCCAATCGTTTCAGGTATAATCTATATGAAAAAGTTACTGAGTGCCGTTTTGGTGGGCTTTGCGCTCTCCGCTCAGGCTCAGAAAAACGTACTGCTTGATCAGGCGTTCTGGCAAAGTAAGCCAGACGTGAATCAGGTCAAAGCGGAGATCGAGAAGGGCAGTAACCCCTCGCAGTTCAATCCGGCTAGTTTTGATCCCGTTGTCATGGCGATTAATGCACAGGCCCCCAATGAGACCATCAAATATCTGTTGGCGCAGCCCGGCAATGGTATAAACAAGCTGACGCACGACAGCCGTACCTACCTGCACTGGGCCGCCAACCGGGATAATATAGAGATTGTGGAATACCTGCTTGGCAAAGGCGCTACTGTTAGTGTTGGTGATAGCCACGGAGCAACCCCGCTAACCTTCGCGGCCGGTGGCGGAATGCCCGATACGCAGCTATACGACCTGCTTATCAAAGGTGGAGCCAACCTTAAAAAAGACGTCAACCACGATGGAGCCAATGCCTTGCTGGTGGCCATCGCCAACGATAAAGACCTCAAACTGACTGATTATTTTATCTCGAAAGGGCTGGATCTGAAAAGCACCGACGCGGCCGGGAACAATGCTTTTGGCTATGCCGCTCGGGGTGGTAACCTCAGCGTACTGAAAGCCCTTCAGCAACGGGGTGTATCCGTAGATCCCAACGCCATGATTATGGCCGCGCAAGGGTCGCGCCGGGCCCCTGCTCCTATTGAGGTGTTTCAATACCTGGAAAGCGCGGGGGTAAAACCCACAGCCGTTAATAAAAATGGCGAGAATGCGCTGCACGCGCTGGTACGTCGGCCTGGTCAGTCGGCCCTGATCGAGTATTTTTTAGGTAAGGGTACCGACGTCAATCAGGCCGACGAAGACGGAAACACGCCATTTATGAACGCTGCCGCCAGCAACCGCGACCTGAGTACGCTCGAACGGCTGGCCCCGAAAGTGAAAAATATCAATCAAAGTAATCAAAAGGGAACATCGGCTTTAGCCATGGCCGTGCAGGGAAACTCGCCAGAGGTGGTTGCGTATTTGCTTGGCAAGGGGGCCGATATACAGGCAACCGACAAGGCAGGCGATAATCTGGCGGTGTACCTGGTGCAGGGCTATCGTCCAGCAGGCCCTGGTTCTGCTGGCATGGGGGGCGGTCCACGTCCCGAAGGCGGAAACGGTGCCCCCCGTATCAGTGATTTTGACGCTAAACTGGCGCTCCTGCAGGAAAAAGGGGTTGACCTAAAGACTCCGCAGAAAAATGGCAATACACTCTATCACCTTGCCGTAGCTAAAAACGATCTGGCGCTGCTGAAAAAGCTGGAACCTCTCCAGATCGATGTGAACGCCCGCAACAAGGAAGGGATTACGGCTCTGCACAAAGCGGCTATGGTCGCCAAAGACGATGCCATGCTAAAATACCTGCTGTCGGTCGGGGCTAAAAAGGAAATTCCCACCAATTTTAAAGAAACCGCTTTTGATCTGGCCAGCGAGAACGAATCGCTGTCGAAAAGCAACGTATCGCTTACTTTCCTAAAATAAGAACATGTCTTTTTTGCCTAAAATTAGCCTGCTGGCGTTGGTCCTGGCCTTTGCCCAACCGGCTGCTTCATTTGCCCAATCGGGTACGACCCAATACAAGTGTATGATCCAGATGACCAACTATATGGGCGAAGGCGCTTACATTGTCGTCTCACTCATTAACGGCAAGGGAGCTTACGAGAAAACCTTGTATGTACTGGGCTCCAACAAAAAATGGTACCCGGATGTAAAAGAATGGCATAAGGCGTTGGGCAAAAAAACACCCAATATCAGCGCCATCACCGGGGCATCCGTTGCGGGGGGCGACCGTAGCGTCACCGTGCTGGAAATCGATAATAGCAAAATCAACAAGGATTATAAGCTTCGATTTGAAAGCGCGGTGGAGGACAAGAATTACAACGTAAAAGACCTGGAAATTCCGCTTACGACGGAGGCACTTGCCGCCAAAAGCGAAGGGACGGGCTACATCCGCTACGTACGTTTCAGCCCCAATACCAGCAACTAAGTTGCGCCAACCGCGTTGCGCCAGCTGCGCTGTGCCAACCAAGCTGACCCCAATTAACAGCGGCCTCATTTATGACTATTTCTGTCTGGAGATACAGCCACTTAGCCCTGGCTGTATCTTCTTTTCTTTTATTGTCTCTGGCATCGATCACGGGCATCATTCTGGCCTTCGAGCCCATATCGCAGAAAATTCAGCCCTATCGGGTTGCTAATTTTAATCAGCTTACGCTGGCTCAGGCCTTGCCAGTCCTGAAAAAACACGTTTCCGAGATCAGTGAACTGAGCATCGACGCGAACCAATTTGTGCAGATCAAGGGAAGTGATGCCGACGGCAAAAACCTGACCGCCTATGTCGATCCACAAACGGGCAAAATCCTGGGTATTCCAACGCAGCAGAGCGACTTTTTTCAATGGGTAACGGCGCTGCATCGGTCCCTGTTTGCGCACGAGGCTGGTCGGTTCTTTATTGGGCTGACGGCGTTCCTGCTACTGCTGATCACAGTCTCGGGCACAATGCTGATCATCCAGCGGCAACGGGGCATCCAGCGATTTTTTACCCGAATCGTGCGGGATAACGCTGCGCAGTATTATCACGTTGTGCTGGGACGGTTGTCACTGATTCCGATCTTCGTTATTGCGCTGTCGGGCACGTATTTGTCGCTGGAGCGGTTCGGACTGATGAAGACCGAAAAAATCTCCCCCAAAATCGATCTGGACGCGATCAGGTCCAAGCCGGAAAGCCAGTTGGCTGACTTCCCGGTATTCAAAAACACGAAACTTTCCGACGTTCAACGCGTCGAGTTTCCCTTTTCTGACGACGTCGAAGATTATTACACCCTGACGCTTGCCGATCGCGAACTGACGGTGAATCAGATTACGGGCGACATTCTTAGCGAAACCCGTTACCCAACCGATGTCCTGTTAACTAACCTGAGCCTAGATGTACACACCGGCCGGGCCAGTGCCATTTGGGCCATCATTCTGGCCATCGCTTCGGCAAACATCCTCTTTTTTATCTATTCCGGGTTTGCCATTACGTTTAGACGACGGGCAAACCGTGTCAAAAACCAGTACTCCGCCGACGAGAGCCGGTTCGTCATTTTGGTTGGGTCGGAGAACGGCAGTACTTTTCAGTTTGCCCAGCTCATTCATCAGCAACTGCTCAAACAAGGCCAGAAATCGTTCCTGACTGAGTTCAACGACTACACCGTTTTCCCTAAAGCGGAGTACCTGATCGCTTTAACGGCTACGTATGGGCTCGGTGACGCGCCAACCAATGCCAACCGCTTTGCCGCACTGGTTGAAAAATACCCACAGTTGCAGCCAGTACGTTTTTCAGTACTCGGCTTTGGGTCGCACGCTTATCCCGACTTTTGTAAGTTTGCCTTTGACGTGAACCAACTCCTGTCCCGGCAGCCATGGGCTGTTCCATTGGTGGATATTCACACCGTCAATGATCGGTCGCCGGACGAGTTTGGATTATGGGCCGAAGCCTGGTCGCAACAAACCAATCTACTGATGCCCGTTTCGTCGGCCCTCCCGAAGACGCCTGCGGTCAAACTTGAACCATTAACCGTAACGCACAATACGCGCACGACTCAGCCCAATGGCACCTTTTTGATCCGGCTACGCGCCAACCAGACAAACAGCGTTACGTCGGGTGATTTGCTGGCCATTTACCCCGCCAACGATCACCGCGAACGGCTGTATTCCATTGGTGTGTTGAATAAGGAACTTCAACTCAGCGTCCGGCTGCACCAACATGGCTTGGGTTCCAGCTTTTTACACGAACTTTCGCCGGGAGAAACAATCCAGGCCCGGATCGTTAGCAACGATCATTTTCATTTCCCGAAAAAAGCGCCGGTCGTGGTCATGATTGCCAATGGTACGGGCATCGCCCCCTTCCTGGGCATGATTAGTGAGAATAAACAGCCCGTGCCCTGCCATTTATACTGTGGTTTCCGGCAACATGCCTCCTTCGATGTTTACCGGAATTTTCTGGAAACGAGTCAGTTGGCGCGGCAACTCACGAACCTGCACGTTGCCTATTCGCGCGAAGGCAACAAAGAATATGTCAGTCAATTACTCACCCGCGACGCCGACTTCATTGCCAATACATTGATGGCAAAAGGGGTATTGATGCTCTGTGGATCGCTGGCGATGCAGAAAGATGTCCTCGCTCTACTGGAAACCATTTGCCAGACAAAACTGGGGCAAAGCCTTAGCGTGTACCAGTCACACGGCCAGATTCTGATGGATTGTTATTGAGCTGGCGGACCTGCGCGATCCCACCAGACATCAGCCTACAGCTTATGCATGGTCAAGGCTAGCTTGCTGGAGGAGATAATTTCCCCTTCATCGGTAATCAGGATATAGCTGTACTGCGGGTGTTTTTTTATCAGTTTCAGCCCGGCCTCCTTGCCCATGACCATCAAGGAGGTACTAAACCCATTGGCGGTTTCGGCGCTGGGTCCCAGGATCGAAACGCTGATCAACCCGGTAGCCGGATAGCCCGTTCTGGGATTAATGATGTGGGCATATCGCTTGCCATTGAACACCACAAACTTTTCGTAACTGCCAGAGGTAACCATGGCGCTTTCCCGCAAGGGCAAAACGGCGAAAATGGTATCACGCTGCATTGGATTGGTAATGCCTACCATCCAGTCACGGCCATCGGGTTGTTTTCCCCAGGTGCTCATATCACCCGACCCATTGACAATGCCAGCCTTGATACCTCTGGCCAGCATCATATCGCGGCAACGGTCGGTGGCGTACCCCTCTCCCAGCGCACCGAAGCCAATTTTCATCCCTTTCCGTTTCAGAAAAATGGTGGACTGTTTGCGGTCCAGGACTATAAATGAGTAGCCTACCTTCGCCACAGATTTTTTAATCGCTTCGGGGCTTGGCATTTCGGTCATTGAGCCATCGAACTTCCAGATTCGGTCCATGGCGGCAAAGCTGATATCGAAAGCCCCGTTGGTCATTTTGGAGAGCGCAATCGCCCGTTCCGTCAAGGCAAAAACCTCCGCATCCACCTTAACGGGTGCAATACCGGCATTTTTATTGACCATTGCTATTTGAGAATCCGCTTTCCAGTCGGAAATCAAGTTCTCGATCCGCGTTACTTCGGCAATGACCCGATCGATATTCGTCTCAGCCGTCAGGGAATCCTGCGCAACGATGGTAATGTCGAAGCGGCTACCCATTAGCTTAACGGTTCTTTTCCGTAGTACCTGAGCCGTCGTGCTCAAACTGAACAAGAGCAGCACCAGTAATAATGCCTGTTTCATGCTTTTGACGGAACAAACGCTGCCTCGGTATAATGTACTTCGTTCATGACCTGGTGGAGGCAATCCCCGGCGTTAAATAGGGTCTATAAAATTTACAAGATGCGTTAACGACGCCTAGCGGCCACAAATGCCCTTGTAATCGCAGAACTGGCAGATTTCAATCTGATCCGTTTTCTTGAACGGCTCATTCAGATCGAGCAACCGCTCGATCAGTTGCCGCAACAAATCTTCCGAATCCTCAATGTATTGCGCCGGGCTGTCATTGTCGCCAAACCGGACCGGGTTTGATTTAAAGCCCCCGTTCACATCGCGAAACGAATAGAAGCCCGCTTCAACGGGCATGCCTTCCGCCCGAAAAATATCCTTCTTTGCTCTGTCGCGGGGCAGGCCGCCATAGTCCCGGATGTTTTTCAGGGCCAGGTAGCGATACAGCCACAACTGCCGCATTTTATCTTCCTTACCATCGTTCAGTAGTTTGTCACTCAGGCCGATGGGCGTCTTTTCGGATAGATCGACCTTACCAGTTTTGTAATCGACAATACGTATCTGATCACCAAACTGCTCGATGCGGTCAATTTTACCCGCAATCCGCACCTGGATCGGTGCACGCCCCTCGATAGCCACCGTCAGGTACGTTTCCAGGGTTTGCTCGGTGCCAATGACGGTGAGGCCGGGGAGGGCATTTTGTTGCCGCTGAAAATCGAGCATCAGTTTCTGAGCCAGGTCATAGAGCAACAGGTTCATCCCCGATTCAATGACCCGGCCTTTCATGGAAACCGCAAACTCTTCTTCCAGGAGGGTCTTGATAATCGACTCATCAATGGGTAACGCTTTCATTCGGTAGTCAAGATCCAGGCGCTCCATCACCTTGTGCAGCCAACTCCCGAACTCGGCAGCCCCCATTTTTTCCTCGATATCTTCTTCTTCGCTGATGTTCACAATCCGGCTAAAATAGAAGCGCATCGAGCAACTCACAAACTGGTTCAGGTAGGACGGATACAGGCCTTTTGTGGTAAGTAACTTTACAAGATCCTCCCGAATCCGTTCCGTTTTTAACACCCGCAATTGAGACGGATCGGTACTTGTCTGCTCGGTAGATCGCCCGAAGCGAACGGTTGGGTGGCTCATGCGCACCCGACCATTTGAGCGTGGTATCAGTTCGTGTTCCAACTGTCGGATAAACCGGCTCGGCTCCCCTTTGCTACTGCCATAGGCATCGGTCGACGTGGTGTACAGCAACACCACGTCGCTGGCGCGCTGCAGGAGCCGGTAGAAGTGATACGCCATGACGGCTTCCTGCTCCCGATAGGTAGGCAGGAGCAATTCAGACGCTATATCGAACGGAATCAATGAGTTAAGCTTGCGTGACTGGGGCAAAATTCCTTCGTTTACGGAAAGGATGATAACCCGGTCGAAATCAAGCGCCCTCGTTTCGAGCATCCCCATGATTTGAAGCTGGCTCTTCCCCTCGCTTGTAAACGGAATGGACGTCTGCCGAATCAATTCATACAGAAATTGCCGGAAGCTTCGTACCGTAACCTCGGCCTGCCCCGTGGCCTGCCGGCCGTTGGGTGCTCCTTTCCCAACGCTTCCCTGCCGCTCCAGCGTGGCTTCGAGTTGCTTGAGCAGGGTAAAAAACAGATAGAGATACTCGATCTCGATGGCATCCTGACTGGTGCGATAAACATCGCGCAAAAGCTCAATCAGCTCATAAAATGTCTGAATGGCTTTCATCGGCTCGTCGTTGGGCCAGCGGGTGAACAGCACCTGGACGAGCGGATCGCGCTGCCCCAGCTCTCTTATCTCCTGCTCGGTCAGGTAGACGCGCTGGTTCTTGACAATTTCTTTGGCAATCCACTGAAAGAGAGGTTCTGCCGGTAGCACGTCACCATTCGGCAACACCTCGCCCGGCCACAGGAGTCCGCGAATACGCTCATACTGTTTCAGGAACGGGTGATTGAGCAGTTTCACCACGTGGCGGTGATGAAACTTGGGTATCTTCAGGTCACGGCCATCCCGGGTCCGGAATTCGTGCACCGTTCGCTGCATCTCAAACAGCGTATCGACCAGGGTGAACATCAGCGACGAACGCAGCGATAGCCCCATGGTCACGTTTAAATCCGTTACGTTTTCATCGAGTGCATACAGCACCGGCACCAGCAGAGTTTCATCGGCCAGCACGATGGCCGTTTTGGACGAACGGCTCGGATTACTCCCCTGCCCCACGGGCCCGGTCTGTTGCCATTCGCTGTAAATTTTGCCAGCCACTTTTGTCTGCATGCTGGCATTGGGCACGCCGACTACGCGAATATTTTTCTCCGAGCCAAGCAGATTATTGGATTGCTGGGCCAGATCGGTATGGTTCTGTTTCGAGAAAAACCAGCCATTTTCCTGGTATCGACGCAGGAATTCACCCGCTTCCTGCCGACGGTCGTCCATGTAATACTGATCGGCATCCCAGATAAGTTCGGCCTTTTGGGCGTCGACCAGCACCCGAATAATATGTTCTTCGGCCCGACTGAGTGCATTGAACCCAACAAAGTAGACCCGTTCGTACAACAAGTTATCCCGAATCAGCGATTCAACGTTCTGCGCCAGCAACCGATAGGCCATGCCCCGGTAAGCAAGCCCCTGCTCGTTTAGTCGTTCATGCAGGGCATGGTAAGCCGTTTGCAGGTTCTCAAACAGTTTGAAGTAGCGGGCCGTACCGGGCGTTTCCGCAATGGGCTTGGCCGTCGACGGCATGTCTACCTGCCAGCGTTCGAGGGTTTTAGCCGCGGTGAGGTAACTAAACAATTCATTCGGACTAACCAGGTATTGATCGATACGGTCGAAATCAGCCAGTAATACCGACGCCCAACCAATAAACTGCTCGAACTCAACCAGTGGGTCGATCTCCCTGAACACATCGTAGAGGTCGAATAATAAACTAACCGAATCAATCAATTGAACACCTGCAGCCTGGGTAATGAAATCATCGACAGCCAGGGCATGGGGTGCCAGAAAGGGTCGGTCGGAAAGGGCCGCCAGTTCATCCAAAAAAACGGACACCGCCCGGCGCGTTGGTAAAATCACCCAAACATCACGTAAGCTGGGGCCGTGGGTATCAAATATGCGTTTAGCCGTTTGGCGAAGAAAAGTCATTCGGTATTTGTTGAGTCGGGCCCGTTGTCCCGGACAGTAAAGATACAACTTGTCATTCACTGACCAGCCTTCCAAGGAGCCAACTCGGTTAGTGCATTCGATCTCCCCGGACGCCCAGGTTAGCTATAATATCAGCCTCCACGGCCAGAAATTCCTTCCACCGCTCCCGGACACGCCCGGCGGGCAGATAGGTTTCTGCCAGGTCAATGAACGTGCGGTAATGACCGGCTTCCGAAACCATCAGTTCCCGGTAAAACTTGCGCAGGCTTTCATCGGCAATCTGCTCCGAAAGAAGTTTAAAGCGCTCGCAACTACGGGCTTCAATCAGGGCATTCATCAGCAGATTGTCCATCATCTGCTCTTTGTAATCGTTAATTGACCGGCGCAGTCGGGTTCGTACCTGGTTCACGTATTCATCCTTCCGATGCCTCCCCAGCGGAATATTGCGCTTCTGAAGTTCTTTTAACACCCGATGAAAATGTCCCCATTCTTCGGATACAATGGGCGTTAAGGTTTCCACCAGCACTGGCTGATCAAAATACTGGACAACCAGCGAGATACACGACGATGCGGCTTTTTGTTCACACCAGGCATGATCGATCAGAATTTCGCCGATGTTCATTTCGGCAATATTGACCCAACGCGGGTCGGTGGGCAGTTCGAGTCCTAAAGTTGTCAATGACATACATGCAAAGCCACAGCATCTTGCCGTTGATAACCCATCGTTACGATTGACAGACTATGGCTACACAACAAAGTTAAGCACGAATGGGCCTTACTTTTCGTAACCCCCCGCCCCGATTTTGTGTTAATCTGCTACGATCACACACGCATGAAAGCTTACATTCATTTATTCGTTTTGGCCGCGTTGCTGCTGCCCGGCTGCCAGCAGCGCCCGGCCGAAAAAAAGCCGACCGTTATTGACACAAATCCCGCTAAACTTCCGGGTCTGCAACCCGGTGAGGCCGTAGCGACCGTGGCAGGTGGCTGTTTCTGGGCCGTTCAGGAAGAAATGAAACGCCTGAAAGGGGTGCGAACGGCCGTATCCGGCTACGCAGGGGGCGATCTGGCCTACCCAACGTATGAGCAGGTTGGCACCGATCAGACGGGGCACGCCGAAGCGGTACAGGTGTATTATGACCCGACGGTCATTTCTTACGACGTTTTATTGGATGCGTTTTTTGCCGGTCACGATGCGACGCAACGCGATCGGCAAGGCCCCGACATTGGAAAGCATTATCGATCAGCGGTATTCTTTCGGACACCCGAAGAGAAAGCCCGTATCCAGGCGGCTATCGGGCGAGAAAATGCCTCGGGCCATCACCAGGGGCGGGTTATTACGCAGGTTGTTCCCTACGCAGCCTTCTACCCCGCCGAAGGATACCATCAGGATTACTACCGCCAGAATCCCTATAATATGTATATCCAGTTGGTTTCTAAGTCGAAAGTAGAAACGTTTACCGAGCGAATGGAAAAGTGGATAAGGAAATGAGGAAATGCGGCTAGCAACCGATAAACCGTAAAGCCCGTCCTTCCCTGCAACAAGTTGTCAACCTCCGCAACCGTTCGGCCAAATCTGGTATTGTGGGATTGGTAGTAACCTCGTAACATTGCTGAGTCGTTTACCAAAGGGGTAAACCCGCGAATGAGTAACTCCGAAACGATAGACAATTATGCCAGAACCTGACAAATCACTTGGTCGTAAAATCCTGAGTTTCTTCGTGAAAGATGAAGAGCCAGGTACCGCTACCGGCACGCCACCGACGGCATCATCGGCACCTGCCGCACCCCGCCCGTCGGCTACTGTACCCACGCCCGGCACCACCAGCGCAGGTCCGGTTACACCCGTTGCGGAGTCGGCGGCTACTACGGCCGGCTCGGTCGATTCGAAATTTGCCGAACATTTGGCCAACGTACTGGCTCAGAATAACCCACCCGGTCCCGATTATTTCGAATTTCGGGAAACGCTTCGGAGCCTTGGCAACCTGGGCTTACCGGAAGAAAAGCAGTTTCAGGCGGCCTGGGCAAGTTTCAAAGCGCTAGGGGGCTCGGCAGATGTTATGACGTTAACCAATACGGCAAATGGGTATATTGCGGCCCTGAACAAAGACCGGGATGGATTTACCAAAAGCGTAGAAACAGCCCTGGCCGAACGCGTTGGCGGCTTACAGAACGAACAGAAACGGCTGCAAACGGATAATGAGTCGCTGGCCAAGCAACTCGTAGAGATTCAGAAACAGATCGATGCCAATACAAACCGGCTGACGGCCATTACGGGTGAAATCACGGAACAAAGTGCAAAAATCACCCAAAATCGGCAAAACTACGAGTCGACATTCGCGCATTTTATTGGCCAGATTAAGGATGACATCGCCAAAATGGCGCACTACTTAAAATAGGTTTTTACAACTCAATGGTATGGGTCTGTCGAACCGATAACCCGTGTATCGGCCGACTTGTGAATACCAAAAACCGTTAACCATAAACCCCAACAAATGGCAACTCCTGACTTTTCAAAACTTGGTGGCGGAGCGGACGTAGAAAAACGTTCGTTCTGGAGCCGTCCGGAAGGTGTTCTGGGCATGATCGTACTGGCTGGCATGGCCGGATTAGGCCTGGTTTATTTTAACCGGATCATCGAATTCCTGATTCGCGCGACATCGAACATTCTTGAACTGTCGCTTCTGCTGGGCGCGCTGGGTGTCCTGATTTTCCTGTTCACCAGCAAAGATGTCCGTACGGCCGTCTTCTTTCTGTTCAAGTCATTGATGCGCAGTTTGACCGGTACGGTCATTCAATTGAATCCGATCGCTATCATGAAAATTTACATTGACGATTTAAAGCAGAAGCGCGAGAAAATGCAGGGCCAGATTAATATTCTGGCGGGACAACTCGTTAAGCTGAACAAAAAAATCAATGAGAACAACGAAGCGATCAAGCAGAAATTCGCCGAAGCCAACAAAGCCAATTCACTGAGCGACAGGCCCGGTATGCGCGAAACGGCTCAACTGGCTACCATCGAAGGGGCGGGCCTTCAGGAAATGAACGAAAAGCTGCTGCCTCTCCAGCGGAACATGAAAAATGTGCTGGCGTTCATGGAAAAAGTAAATCAGAGCGCCGATTACATCATTAAGGAGACGGAGATCAAAGTCCGGCTCAAAGAGACAGAGTATCAGATCGTTAAGGATAGCTCGAACGCGCTCAAAACAGCGGTCAGTATCTTTAAAGGTGATCCCGATAAGAAGTTCTACTTCGACCAGTCAATGGAGTATATCCAGGATGACATGAGTATGAAACTCGGCGAAATGAAACGGGCTATGGACCTCTCGATGGATTTCATCAATGGTGTCGATATTCAGAATGGCGTTTTGTCCGATAAGGGCGAAGCACTGCTGGAAGCGTATAACAAAGGCGAGTTTAAGATGGTCCAGCTGGACGCCCCGGCTCAACCGCTCAACCTCGGCCCGAACCCGCAAAAAGACGCCGGTTACAAGAATTTACTGGATTAATTTCGACTGATAGAGTGATTGACTGATAGAATAGCTGACGCAAATTTTATTCAATCACTCTACCATTCAGTAATTCAATCACTCTATCACTCATTCATTCAAAATTAATTTCCTATGCAACGATTAACCGTGGCCGGTCGGCTACTCATCACCGCGCTGATTCTGGCGGCTGCTTTCTTCGCGTTCCGTTATTTTGGTGGCAACGCAGCCCTGCGTAAACTGGCCCCCAACAACAAGGAAAAAGAATATTCCGAATCGCAGACAATGCCCAGGGCCGACGACAAGACAGCCGAAGGTACTGTTGAAGAATCGTCAGCCTCCTCTGAAACGTCGTCCGGCTCATCGGAAAGCGAAGCGACGGATCAGCCTCGCCAGGCGTTCAACTATACGGCTCCTGAGCCTCAGAACGGCTTGCTTAAAGGTGTTGTCGAGTTAGGAGCCAGTGGTTTCAACTCATTCATTGTCAGAATCGACGATCAGAAGCGCTGGAAACTGGAAAAAGCTGAATTCGGTAACAGCCTGGTTTTGGAAAACATGGCCAGTGACGACGATATCCGGGCAGGGTTGAAAAGCTATATTGGCAAAATGCTTGACTTCGGCGTTGGCGGACGCAACATTCACTTCGTTGTCAGTTCGGGAGCGATAAAAGCAGAAGGGACGCAGAAGATTATTAAGGCGCTGAAATCACTCAACTATTTTGTCAACACCGTTACACCGGAACAGGAAGGCTCTCTGGCCCTACGGTCGGTGCTGCCCGCTGACTATGCCAGCAATTCGTTCGTAACGGACATTGGCTCGGGCAACACCAAAATTTCCTGGAAACAGGGGGAGTCCATTAAAGCCCTGGAAACCTACGGAGCCAAGTATTACTCGAATGGAACCAGCGACGAAACCGTTGCGACGGATGTAGCGGCCAAAGCCAAACAAGTTCCCACCGATCACCGCAAAACTTGCTTTATCATCGGTGGCGTACCTTTTGAATTGGCCAAATCGGTGCGAAAAGGCAAAGAACGATACACCGTTCTCGATGCACCATCGGCTTACAAGCTGGAGAGCGCCAAGTCAAAATCGGGCTTGACCATATACAAAGCCATTGCCGATGCAACGGGCTGTAATCAGTTCGTTTTCGACTGGGATGCCAACTTTACGATTGGCTATTTACTGACGCT
This sequence comes from Spirosoma humi, assembly GCF_054776575.1. NCBI lineage: Bacteria > Pseudomonadati > Bacteroidota > Cytophagia > Cytophagales > Cytophagaceae > Spirosoma > Spirosoma humi. The sequence continues at coordinate 131,168 of NZ_BAAHBR010000003.1, read as the reverse complement.
TAAATAATAAAGAGCGCCAGAATGAATGAGTGAAATCGGACCGCCGATGCGGAGCGAAAAGCATAAACAAGCTATTTTCACTCATTCATTCTGGCGCTTATTTCCCATGACACTACGCGATGTATTTGCGGCCTTATCCGGCCAGCCTATTGTGTTATTTCTGCTCCTGGCGGCCATACCGACAGGAGCTTTTTTAGTTAATTTATGGTCGGGCGAAACGGCCGAAGACATCTGGAAATGGCGGTATGTGTATGCCGTTCTGATTTATCTGGCCTGTATTCCGGGTATTTTTGCCGTCACGCTCAACATCTACCTGTTCCTGTTCGAGCGGCAGAGCATCTGGGATATGAACCTTGCGCTGCAAGCGCTGCCTATTTTGACAATGGTGGCCACGCTGGTGCTCATTCGTCGTAAGCTACCATTCAGTTATATTCCGGGTTTCGGCAAATTATCCGGGTTTCTAACCTTGATCGGAGCCATAATGGGTATTCTGTGGTTCATCGATCGCACCCGCATCTACGCGGTTGCCTACATCCCTTTCACCTACCTTGTCGTTGGCTTTGTCGCTCTGCTGCTCGTGATTCGTTTCGCCTGGAGCCGTATTTTCTGACCGCCGTTCCCTTTCATATGCCCCACCCCTTGTCTGTCTGGTTTCTGATCGTCGTTTCTGTGGCTCTGCTTTCAGGATGCCAGTCGGCTACAACGGAGCCTGCCCCATCAGACTACGAGTACTTTCCGCTCGAATCGGGTCAATACCGTATTTATACCGTACAGGAAGATCAATACGCGCTTCAGGCCGCGCCCATACAGCGATATTACCAGATCAAGGAAGTCATCGGAGCGGCTTACACCGATGTAGCCGGCCAAACCGCCTACCGGCTGATCCGCTACCGGCGCTCTACTGACAGCCAGCCCTGGCAAGCCGACTCGGTATGGTCGGACCGGTTAGTCACGAACGAAGCCATACGCACAGAAAATGGGCAGGATTTTGTTAGCTTACTAATTCCAATCAGCAATGGGTTACGCTGGAATGGCAACCGATACAACACGTTCGGCCCCGACGAGTATGAGATACGCAACGCAGACCAGCCTTTTCGCGTATTGGATAAGTCGTTCAAGGAAACCGTTACGGTTGTTGCTCAGGACGATTCCACGCTGGTCTCGCAGGAGAAACGCCTGGCGGTGTATGCCCGGCAGGTTGGGTTAATTTATAAAGAACGGACGTATCGTAAATTTTGCACGACAAGTTCGGGTTGTATCGGGAAGAACCAGATTGATTATGGCACTCGACAAGTGTATCGTATCCAAACGTATGGAAAGGAATAAAATGGGCTGGCTTTTACTGTTACTGCTCTGTTGCCAGTTCAGTAGCTTTGGCCAGACAACACGTAAATACCTGGTACTACTGCGCGACAAGGCGAACTCACCCTATAGCATCAGCCGCCCGGAACAGTTTCTGTCCCAGCGCTCCATTTTACGTCGGCAAAAACAGGGCATTTCCTTACGGGAGCGCGATTTGCCGGTCAATCCCACTTACGTAACACAACTCCAGCAGGCGGGGGCCAGAATCTGGTTTACCTCTCGCTGGCTCAACGCCGTATTAATTGAAACCAACGACGTTACCGTTGCTGCAATTCAGAAGCTTCCGTTTGTGAACGGGCTGGAATTTGGCCGGTCGCTGGCTACGGCTCGTGTGGGTGCTGAAACACAAAACAAAACCATCCGAAAGCTGGAATCTTCTGCCAGCGTAAGCGATGACCCCCTGAATTATGGCAACTCGCAGGCGCAAATCACTCAGCTCGGGGTCGACAAAATGCACCAGCAGGGCTATCATGGCGAAGGCATGCTCATTGGTGTGCTGGATGCCGGTTTTCTGAATGGCGACAAAGTTGGTTTTCTTAAGCCGGTTCTGGACGACAAACGAGTCTTGGCAACCTACGATTTTGTCAAGAAGGAAACGAGTGTATACGAAGACGATTCGCACGGACTATCGTGTTTATCGGCCATTGCCGCCACTGCCGACAGGCAATTGTACGGAACAGCCTACAAAGCATCGTTTATTTTACTCCGCACTGAAGAGGCCGCTACTGAAAAACAAACCGAAGAGGCCAACTGGCTATTCGGTGCCGAATATGCCGATAGTGCGGGAGTCGATGTAATTAGTTCATCCCTGGGGTACACGCAGTTCGACGATGCGGGCACCAGCTATACGTACCAGAACTTGGACGGAAAAACGGCTCTGTCCAGCCGGGCAGCCCAGATTGCGACCGAAACGGGCATGGTTGTGGTCGTAGCCGCCGGAAATGATGGCAGTGATGCCTGGCATTACCTATCGGCTCCGTCCGACGCAGCCTCGGTGCTGGCGATTGGTGCCGTTACGCAAACCGGACAGCGGGCTTCATTTAGTTCATTCGGTCCCTCGGCCGATCAGCGGGTAAAGCCCGATCTGGCAGCCCGAGGACAGGGAACGATTATAGGCAGTCCAGGCGGCCAAATCGTTTCGGGCAATGGCACCTCCTTTGCCACCCCGTTAGTGGCGGGTCTGGCGGCTGGTTTCTGGCAGGCTCACCCGCGCTTGACGGCGGCCCAGGTGACGGACGCGCTTCGCCGGTCAGGGAGCCAGTTTGGGAATCCCGACGACCAGTTGGGCTACGGCATTCCCAATTTCGAGCGGGCGTCCGTTCTGGCGGACAACTACGGCCAGTTGCTGGTCTATCCGAATCCGTTCAGCGACAGCGAGCCACTTGGCGTTCAATGGGGAGAAATTGACGCGAATACTCCTCTGGATGCGACGTTGACGAATGCGGCCGGACGCGTTGTCTGGCAGAATCGCTACACCTCGACCGGACTAAGCGCATTTACGTTACCCAATCTGAATCTGTCAGCCGGTATGTATGTTATGACCCTCATTTCGGGCGACAAAAAACGCACAGTGAAGCTGATCAAGCTATAATATAGCTTGTGGTTTACGACTAGACTAAACATCGAACAGATCGGGGCGGCTGTAATGGCCGATTACATCGAAGTCGAGCTTGCTCTTGACTACTTCGTCCAGGTCCAGCTCGGCCATCAGTATTCCCTCCTCGTCCCACAAAGGGCCCGCGATAAATTCGCCCTGTGGCGAAACAATGGCACTGCCGCCCCTACTCAATATACGCTCATCGTCAGTTAACAACGATTGATAATCTTCCGGGTAATCGTTTCGGGTAAAATACTGATTACAACCCAATACAAAACAACGGCCCTCGCAGGCAATGTGCTGGAGCGTAGCGGACCAGCTAGGGCGGGCATCGGCGGTTGGGGCCAGATAAAGTTGCGGAGCCTGTTGGTAAATTCGCATCCGGGCCAGCGGCATGTAGTTTTCCCAACAGATCAGGCCACCCATGCGGCCAACGGTCGTGTTAAAGGTTTTCAGAGAATCCTTTCCTGTTCCTTCGGCCCACACCAAGCGCTCAACGCCCGTCGGCTTGATCTTTTGGTGTTTACCTAAATAGCCATCTGTCGGGGATAGATAGATCAAGGAACAATACAGACTACCGTTCAGGCTATCACGCTCCGTTACGCCAATGGCCAGATAAACGCCGTTATCGCGGGCGATCTGCTCCAGCCGACTCAGTTCAGGGCTGGGAAGTTGCAGACTATTTTGCCAGTACGTTTTATAAAGCTCGCGTCCGGCATCTGTCCGTAAACCGATGGATGCACCAAAGGTGAATTTCCGGGGATAACCCGGAATGAATGACTCCGGAAAAAGCATAAACTGGCATCCTTTTCTGGCCCCGTCAATCACCAAAGTTTCCAGTTTGTCAATTGTCCTGACCATGTCGAAGAACACCGGAGTCGCCTGGACCACCCCTACCTTTACCCGCATAATGTTAGTTAATTTTTTACAACGCAGAATCCGTAAAAGCTTTTACACAGCCAGAAACCCCGCTTTATTTACGCATGTATACAATGAACCTGTTTACACCTTTATAACCGAAGTGGTAACAGCTCCCAAGACAAAGTAGCACATTTTCATAGATATCAGCCAATAAAAAAGCCAGTCACCACATAAACGATCAATGTGGTAACTGGCATTGGCCTGACCGTACTAGCAAACTAACTCGCTACGGGTTTGGGAGCAATAAAGATGGACAACCAGGTTCGGCGGGCGAGCCGAAAGAAGTAAGGCGTCAACAGAATCAGCGTTGGTACCAACCCGATCAAGTAGTAGTCCAAATCAACGTTTAGCCATTTGACGACAATGAAAAATGTCAGCAAGGTATAAATGGTGTAAAATGCATAACTCACAAACATCGAAGCCCAGTAAAAACCAGGTTCGGGCATAAAATTTTCGCCACAATGCGGACAGTGATCGTGCATTTTGTCAAAATTACGGCTAAATGCGCTGTTCGAGACAAAGAAGTTACCCTCTTGACAACGAGGGCATTTATTGTTCATGATGCTGTATAAACGACTATGAATGGCTGACATGGTTGCAACGGTTTAAGGTTGATAACGATAAAACGCAGGGTGTAGAGCTGGTTCTTTTTTGTGAAACAAAGGTACGCAGTAGATAGCTGGGCTGAAAAGACAGATCAAGTCGTGTATGGTACAAATCAATGATGCGGCAAAACAGATCTTGCATTCGTGAGGACTAAAACAGAAACGGGTCAACGGTACGTACCGTTGACCCGTTCGATCTGGCTCCATCAGCCTAGTTACCAATTGTCGTACTGTCGGTTCTGCGTCTCTTGACGTAATACTCATCCATCAGAACAATGGGTTTGGGCTCACTCACCCGTTGGATCTTATAATTCCGGTTGGCCAGACTTGCCGATGGCGTATGGTCAACCTGAATGCCACCAGACGGCTGCTGGTTCGGCATCTGGTTTTTATAATTGGCAAATCGGGTATCGGTTGAGCCAGGTTGCTGCACGACAATACCCGCTTTACTTTCCTGCCGCCGGGCAGCCGCAGCCATATGGGGATGCTTGTAGTTATGCGTCGAATACATCGGATTGTTTAAAGGCTTCCGCGCGCCGTCGTCCTGCGAAAAAGCTTGCCCCGACAGCGCCAATAGGCTGATGCCAGTAAGCAAAAAAACGATCGATTTCATGGCTATTTCTATGGTTTTGTTGTCCAACAAAGCTACTACCTCATCAGATTAAAAAACAATTAAAATAGCTACTATATTTCTAGTTTTTACTATTTTTTCTTACCATTCTTAAAATTGATTCAGAATTAGCCATAACATTTACGTTTTCGACAGAAAACCACTGAATATTCGTTATTTCGTCAGAATCACCAAACGCTTCAGACGGGTCCGCTTCGAGCAAAAATCGGATATCATAATGCAGGTGGGCTGGCACGTCTTTGCGGAGTGGAATTTCGTGTACATCAACGTCAAAAATACTCGTACCAACAATCCGTAGGGATGTTAAACCCGTTTCTTCATGGGCCTCACGTAAGGCCACCGCAGCCACATCGGGATCACCATCCGCATGCCCACCGGGTTGTAGCCACCGGTCGAGCTTCCGATGATGAATGAGTAATACCTGCTCACGATCGGGACTAACAATCCAGGCCGAACCTGTTACGTGGCCAATCGACAAGGAACGCTCAAAACAATCGGGATGGCTCCTGACAAAGTCAATGGTTGCCTGGGTCATGGCCTGCTCCGCAGCGTCGGCGGGGGTGTGCCCCTGTAGCAATGAGATCAATGGTTGACGGTGCATGTGTTGGTTTTTTTCGTAAAAAAGTCACAAATTGACCAGATTTTTAAATAGTCTATCGACAACTATGCGCAAACTTTCGCTTACAGCAGTTGCTATTTGTTTGGCTGCTCAATTAACCACCGCACAAATTAAGTTACCATCACCCAGTCCGGGCGCATCGGTTATGCAAACCGTGGGCACCACCGACTTAACCGTAACGTACTCACGTCCAAGCCTAAAAGGACGCGATCCCTTCGTGGGCTCTTTTGTTCCAGCGGGTAAAATCTGGCGTACGGGTGCCAATGGCGCTACGATTTTTACGACCACAACCGACCTGATGGTAAACGGAAAGACGCTCCCAGCCGGAAGCTATTCGATCCTGTCGATTCCAGGCGCCGACGCGTTTACCCTGATCTTCAACAAAGACAAAGCTGTTACTGAAGCGTCGTACAAGCAGGCTGATGACGTCTTGCGGGTAGACCTGACGCCGAAGGAGAATAACGAGAAAATCGAAACCTTCACAATCGGTTTCAGCGACTTGACCGACAGCACGGCCAAAATGAATTTCATGTGGGCCAACTCGAAAGCCAGTGCTGATTTGCGCGTTGATGTAAACGCCAATTCAGCCGCGAATGTCGACAAGGCCGTAGCTGAAAAGCCCGAAGATGCGGCTGTATTGCAGGCGGCAGCGAGCTACAATCTGTCGAAAGGACGTAACCTGGAGCAGGCATTGACCTGGATCGACAAGTCGATTGCGCTAAAAGAAACCTACCGTAATCTATACATAAAATCACAGATTCTGGGCAAGATGGGCAAATACACCGAAGCGGTCCCTCTGGCGCAGAAAGCACTGTCTATGGGCCAGTCGTCCAATGATTCGGCGTTCCCGTTCTTCAAGGAAGGTATTGAGAAAAGCATCACCGAGTACACCGCTAAAATCCCGGCCATGCCTGGGATGAAAAGCGGCAAAGGCAAGAAAAAGTCGTAAGTTACCGTACTGTCCCTTAGTGAAGCAGCCCGATTCGAGTGTTCGAACCGGGCTGCTTCAGTTACTCAATGGTCTGGTAAACGTAGGTAGGTCGGCTGGCATCGGTGCGTCTCAACCGGAATCACTGATGGTTGGGCATCATTCGCTGCAGGACCCACGCAATGCCTACCACCAGCAGACACCCGATTGCGTTGAGCCATAAAAAAGCGGTCAGATCCAGGTACCAGCTCACGACTACAAGTATTTCGGCCAGTATCGACGCCCAGAACGTGGCACGGCCACCGATGGATTTGGCATAAAACGCGACGACAAACACCCCGAGGATGACACCGTAAAACAACGATCCAAGGATATTGACTGCCTCGATCATACTGCCTAACCGGTTGGCAAACTGAGCAACGACAATGCAAAATATTCCCCATCCCACGGTAGACCAGCGCGAAACAGCCAGGTAATGCGCATCGTCGGAATCGCCTTTAATCAAGCGTTTGTAGATATCAACAACCGTTGTCGAGGCCAGCGAATTATAAGCGGAGGCTATGCTGCCCATCGACGCGCTGAAGATGACGGCAATCAGCAAACCGATCAGGCCGTGCGGCAGGTAATCGAGGACAAATCGCAGAAAAACGTAGTTGACGTCATTGACATCGGCCGATGGGTTGTTCTGCTGGATAAGCTTGGTAACGTCCGTTTTGACCACTTTCAGGGCTTCGTCTGTCTGGCGCAATACCGTACCAGCCGCATCCTGCGCGGCTTCGTTATCCGCCTTTAGGGCTACCTGCATATCCAGCACTGCCCGTTGCCGTTGAGCGGTCAGGTTTTGATGTTTGATCTCGGCCAGTTGGTAAGCCGATGCATACTTACTTTGCTTTAGCCGGTCGGTTTCCTGTTTGTTGAAAAAGGTAGGCGATGGGTTGTATTGATAAAAGACAAATACCAGTACACCCACCAGCAGAATCAGAAACTGCATGGGTACTTTCAGAAGCCCGTTCATCAGTAACCCCAACCGACTTTGCCCGATCGACTGCCCGGTGAGGTAACGTCCCACCTGCGACTGATCGGTGCCGAAGTAGGAAAGTTGAAGAAAAAAACCACCGATCAGACCCGACCAGAGGTTGTATCGACTGTTTGGGTCAAACTTCAGGTCGATGAGGTTCATGCGTCCGGCCTCCCCCGCTACGTGCAGGGCATCCACAAAACCAACGCTTTCCGGCAGCATTTTAACGGTCAGATAGCCCGCCAGTCCCATGGCAAATGTGACTATGGCCATCTGCTGAAGGTGCGTGTAGGAGATGGCTTTGGTGCCACCCGTTACGGTATATACGAGGACAATACCACCCATCAGCAAGTTTGTCCAGTAGATGTTCCAGCCCAGAATCGTCGACAAAATAATGGCCGGTGCATAGATCGACAGACCCGTCGATAACCCACGTTGTAACAGAAACAAGCCGGCCGTAAGGGTCCGGACACGGGCATCGAAACGGGTTTCCAGAAATTCATAAGCCGTGTAGATTCGTAGCTTGTGGAAAATCGGAACGAACGTAACCGACAATACGACCATAGCCAGGGGCAAGCCAAAATAGAACTGCACAAATCGCATTCCATCGCTAAACCCCTGCCCTGGTGCCGATAAAAATGTGACGGCGCTGGCTTGCGTAGCCATAACCGAAAGCCCGACATGATACCAGGGCAGCGATTGTCCGGCCAGCAGGTAATCGTCCATACTCCGGCTGCCCCGGCTGCGCCATAAGCCATAGGCGATGATGCCGATCAGCGAAAGAGCCAATACGCCCCAGTCAAGAATACTCATGACAACCAGCGCATTAACCCATAAAAAAACAAGATTTCGGCGACCAGGCTACCAATTACAATGGCATAGAGTTGAGCCCATGAACGAACAAAAGGGGGTAGATCAGCAGGATTTTCGGGCATACAGGAATGGCTTATCGGATAATAACGGCGAAAATAGCGGAAATCGGTGTATTGCAGCCGCTATTCTCACCCGATCAATTTATTTGCCAATTTTCAGATGGTAGCTTGCGTAGGGTATAAAGGTAACCAGACTGGAAACACCAGGGCCAACAAAGAACGGAACATAAGCGGCCAGGTCAAACGCATGGCGACGACGATCGAAACGGATGCCCGCCGACAACATACCCCCAAAATCGACGGTTCCCCGTCCTAGCAACGCGAAGTTCTCCGTAATGAACGAAAGCTTGGGGCTAACTTTCCGAACCAACCCGAATGAACCAACGACAGTTCGGGACAGTTCGCCGTTGGATACTCCCCAACCCAGGCCGAATGTCGTATTGTTTTGCCGGTCGCCGGTCGTCACGATCCCCTGCAGATACCCGGCTCCCTGTATTGATCCCCGCCCCCCGCCAAACAGGAACCCATCGGATTGAATCCCAATGTATTGGCCACTAATTCCCAAACGCACCCGATCACCGATGGGGAAAGAAACTTTCGTTGACAGGCTGAATATTGCGCTTGGAACAAAGGTAAAGAACGTAGTTCCGACGCTCCAGTTATCCGTAATGCCGTATTCGAACTGACTGAAATACAGTAGGTGATTTCGGTAATAAAGCCTCCCTTTTTCAGCCGAGAAAGCCGTTGGGGTTAACCGCATGGTCTGCGAAAACTGGTTTGGATAGCTAGCTCCATCGACCTGAGCGCCCTGTTGCTCGATGCTAACGATCTGATCAGCGCGTAGCCGAACCTCACCCAGGTTCCTGGTGCGGATAACAGCCTCTACACTATCCTGCCGCACCAGTTCACCCTGCAGTTGGGTACCGTCTTTCAATAGAATCGTATACCTGGACTTTGCCGGTACGGGCTGTTTTTTGGGCTGGTAATAGTCATCCTGAGCGGTAACCAGACTGGACACCAGCAGAAACAAGAGAAGATGTAGGTGTTTCATTGAGCAACTTATCCAGGTAGACTGATCGACGCTCACCAATTAACAAACAAATTCGCCCATTTCAAACAGACTCTCTGTGTTCCTCGTACCGCTATGGTTAGCCAATTTGTGCGGTCAGTTGTAGAATAGGGATTGAGTCGACAAGGATCACACAAAATGCAACGCGCCTGACTGTTTATACAGTCAGGCGCGTTAACGCTAAATAAATAGACGCTTACAGCGGATTCTGAACGATTGCTTTATTGGCGTTAATTTCCCGTCGTGGGATTAAAAACTCCCACTGGTTGTCGCCGGGCGCTACGTCGAAGAGAACCACGACAGCCGAGCTGATATTCGTTGCCCCATTCCGGTTAAGGGCCATGTTCATGCGTTTCAGGTCCGTGAACCGGAACCCTTCGCCCCATAGCTCGATACGCCGGTTGAACAGAATCTCATCGATCAGTTGCGTACCGGTTTTGGTCGACTTCACATACGACGGGTCACGCTTGCTGACCAGGTCGAACAATACGGTAGACGCAGCGGCTGCGTTACCCAGCCGTGCCTGTGCCTCCGCTTCGATCAGGTACATCTCCGCAGCGCGCATATAAGGAACGTCGCCCATCGTGCTGGTTGAAGGCGTAGCCCCTGGTAGCCGAAACTTCTGGGTTAAATATGGCACACGCACACCACCCGTCGGAACAATTGAATTGGTTGACGTTGGCGCCTTTACCCACATCTTCGAGCGTACGTCCGTTGCTGGAATCTGGTCGTACAAAGCACTGTTGATCGTTTTGGGTGACACCCGAATATTGGTAGAGTTGTAGTTTGAGGATATATACGAATGGAAGGCCCCAAACGTCTCCGACTGATCTTCAACGTGGTCAAAGCCCCACATCCATTCGGGATTGTTGATGTCCGAAAACCCTTCCTGATACTGCGCAACCGACATCAGCGAGTAACCACTACGTGCTTCAGCGGCATATTTTGCGGCATCTGCCCAGTTTTGCTGGACTAACGCAACGCGAGCCTGCAACCCTTTGATCACGTTAAGGTTGATGTGTGATTTATAGCTGCGCGTGGTGGTCAACAAGGATGAAGCTTCCGTCAGGTCCTTGTTGATCTGTGCATAAACCTCTTCTACAGTCGCCCGTGGCAGCCCCTCCGTTGTAGGGGTCAGCACCAGCGGTACACCGAGTTGAGCGTTTGGTTTAGCTGCGGCATCGTACCGCTTGCCAAAGAGTTGCACCAAGTTGAAATACGAGAAAGCGCGTATGCCTAAAGCTTCGCCCTTTATCTGATTCTTTTCTGTCTGCGTACCAGCCGCTTTATCGATATTGGCAACAGCCAGGTTTGCATTACCAATAAGCCGGTAGTAGAGTTGATACGGTAACTCGTCTCCGGTAGAGGTTTCGGAACGGTGCGCCTGCCAGCGCGTTTCAGCAAGATGCCAGTTATTCGATGTATTACTGATCACGACGTCCTCACCCAACACATCGACTATGATCATCATGGCCGGATGGCCGAAGTGCCCCTGCGAACTCAAATAGCGTACGACCATGGCCCGATAGATTCCGTTAATGGCCGCAGCAGCGTTCTTCGTTGTCGAATAGGCAGCGCCGGCATCAATGCTACCCGTGGGCGAGAGTTCTAAATATTGTTTATCGCAAGACGTAGCCAATAGGCCCAGGGCCATTACCATCGTCAGATATCTTTTTTTCATTGTTGTCTGAAGCTTAAAGCGTAAAGGAAACACCAAGTACCAGGCTTCTGGCCGGGCTGTACGAGTTACCGGTCACCCCGGTAAATTGCTGCTGAACGTTCATACCAGTCCGGCGAGAAAGAAAGAGCAGGTTTTCACCACTTACGTATACCTGTGCATTTTCCAGCAGTAATTTGCGGGCCAGCACATTTGGTAATGCGTAAGAAAGTGTAATCGAACGTAGATTTAAGAAACTGGCGTCGGTAAGCCAGCGGTCTGACTGGGCGTCGAAATCGGAGGTACGGCCCGCATCCATCCGGGGAACATTCGTGATATCGCCAGGATTTCTCCACCGGTTCAGGATGTCTACATGCTTGGCGCTACCATACCCCCCTGCGCTCATTAGGGAAGCATAGGCGGCATCGTATATTTTACCCCCTAGTTGATAAACAAACAGCGCAGAGAGCGAAATGCCCTTGTACCGTAACGTATTGGTAAAGCCACCGGAAAGAGCCGGAATCGATGATCCGTTATACCGATAACGCGCATTGTTAACACTGTTGGTCAGTGTATCACCGGATTCTGTAATACGCGAGTTTGACGCTACGTAATTAGCCGCCCGGTACTGAGCTTCACCGTTAGTTGGATTTACACCGGCGTATTCCCGTAGCCAGTAATCGTAGATTGATCGCCCTACGGCCAGCTTCTTGGTTCCGTCAATAATTTCGGGGTTCTCTTCCGGCATTTTGGTGATTTTATTCTTAATACGAGTAGCATTCAGATCAAGACGCCAGGTAAAGTCTTTCGTTCGCACAGGTTCGATTCCCAATTCGACTTCCATACCCCGGTTATACATTGTGCCAATGTTGCGCGTTACCGTCTGAATACCTGATGATAAAGGCAATGGCACGGCAAAAATCAGGTTCGATGATCGACGATCGAAATACTCAACCGTACCCGATACCCGACCCTTAAACAGACTGAACTCCAGGGCCAGGTCGAACGCATTATTCGATTCCCAGGCCAGGTTTGGGTTCCCCAGACTTGTTTGCAAAATTCCCGCTTCTGAAGCATTATTCCACGACCCTAAGCCGTAGAGTGGTTGCCAGGCATAATAACTAATCGTGTTGTCCTGAGCATCTTGGCCTGTATTACCACCACCGTCGTTACCCGTTTGGCCATAGGATGATCTTAATTTCAACGCATTAATGCTGGGAATAGAGCGCAGGAACTCTTCCTGATCTAAACGCCAGGCTCCACTGACCGAGAAGAAAGTCCCCCAGCGGGAGTTCTGATAGAACTTACTGGAACCATCGCGCCGGGCGGAAGCCGAAAGAAAATATTTCTGATCATAATCGTAATTGATCCGTGAAAAATAGCCTTCTACCCGACGCATGAAGGCCACCGAGGCCAGGTTGGTTGTCGTGGTGAAATTGACCAGTTCATAGTTGCCCTCTACAATTTGCTGCGTACGGGCTCCTTCCAGATTATTATCGCCAACCTGGAAGTTTTCGTGGCCTAACAAGACATCAACGTTGTGCTTCCCGAATGACTTGTTATACGTTAGCAGTTGGTTAAGGTTGTAACTGTTGATATTTTGAAATTCGTGCGTTGCGCGGCCTGCCGGGGCTCCATCACCGATTTCAGGATTCCAGAATGTATATGTGTTGATGTTCGTGATATCGGTGCCGATGTTCGCTGTAAACTTAAAATCCTTCAGAAAAGAGATTTCTGCGTAACCCCGGGCACTCAATACGTTCCGCCGAAAGTTGTTTTGATTCAGAATCGTTTCCGCAATGGCATGGCGGCCACCATACTGCGGACGGGCGGGCAAGCCTAAAGCCGTAAGATTACCGTAATCCCACCGTCTGTTCCCATTCGCTAAGGTAAGAAACTGGCCAGGATTGTTCGGATCATAGGCATACACAGGGTAGATTGGGCCAATATTACGGGAAAAGAAAAACGGGTTAACAAAGGATGTCCCGCCTGCCGTACCACCAGCATCGGCCTGATTCGATTTTGACATAGTTGTCGATAGGTTCCCACCCACCCGTAACCATGGTTTCATTTGGGAGTTCACGTTGAGACGGCCTGTAAAACGGCTAAAATCTGAACGGATCAGATAACCTTTGTCATTCAGGTAGGAGAGCGACAGGAAATAATCTGACTTGTTTTGTCCCCCTGCGAAGCTCACATTTAATTCATCGCGATTTCCCTGCCGCATCAATGGTTTTTCCCAATTCAGATCGTCGGGCGAATACAGGAGCGTGGCATTTGGGTTCATCTGCCCGTTATTATCGACCAGTTGATTGTCCGGTACGTTATATACGTTGTAGCCGACCAGACTAACCAGCCGGTTGGTGGCATCGGCGTTTGCCGTAGCCAGGGCTACAGGGTTCGTAGCCCGGTACGCTACGTTGTTCCGGTACATTTCCCACATCAGCGGATAATACTCGCCTACACCTACGCGATCGTATTCTGGCAAGCCGCGGGTGCTCAGACCTTTTGTGTAACGTACGTTGATTGAACTCCGGTCTTTCTGACCTTTCTTCGTTGTGACAACAACAACCCCATTGGCAGCCCGGGAACCATACAAGGCTGTTGAGGCCGCATCTTTCAGGACTGAGATGCTTTCAATATCATTCGGGCTGATGTTGGAGATATTGCCGGAGTAGGGTATGCCATCCACGACATAAAGCGGTTCATTTCCCGATGAGTACGATCCAAACCCGCGAATTCGAATACTCGGAGCGGCCCCCGGTTGTCCGGTACCCGCCGTTGTCTGAACGCCTGACACCGCTCCAGAAAGCGCCTGAGCAAGGTTATTTACCGGGCGATTCTGAATCTGCGTAGGCGACAGCGTACCCGCCGAACCAGTGAACGACGCCCGCTTGGCCGTCCCAAACGTGGTAACGATGACTTCATCCAGATTAGCCGCGTCGGGCACCAAGCTGACGGTAATAGTCGACTTGTTGCCGATGGCAATTTCCTGCGAAGCAAAGCCAATATAGCTGAAGACCAGACGGCCATTGGCGGGAACGCTTATTTTGTAGTTACCCTCGGCGTCGGTTGTTGTGCCGCGTGTAGTTCCCTTAAGCTGAACACTCACGCCCGGCAAGCCGGATTTATCTTCCGATGACGTAACATTGCCCGTCACCAAGAAGTCCTGCGCTAGCACTGGCAAACTGAACAAGACAGTTAATAGCCAGATGACTGATAAAGTTTTTTTCATGAAGTGTGACCAAGTAGAAAGGTTTTAACCATTTTTTAATACTGGCCACAAAATTACACGGTTATCATAAACAACAACATATTATGTTGTAAAAAATATCAATACACATATTTACTATGGCATTTATATTTTTTTTCACAATTTGATGAATGCATATTATTTTTCTACCATTTGACATTGTGTATCCCAACGACACAGCTGAATGCTTTTCAAAACGTATAGGCATTCGTTATACCTATGTGAATACTATTTCTATCTCTAAGTCTATTAGTAAGCTATAATCAAGCTCTACTGTGTACTTTTTACTACTTAGTTACTATGCCGTATACATCTGGCATAAGCCTTGGCTCCAGGCTTTCGAGCGAAATTATTTTTCACACTTACCCCAAAATGGCTCAAAAAATGGGGACCAGGTTAGTTTCCCTCAGTTGTATCCAACTGCCAAGACGAACCACACACAGATTAGGTTAAGACCACATCCAGCCCTAGGGTATTAATGGCAATGGGTGGCCAACTGAAAAAAGGGCTTCCGCCCCTTTTTCTCCATCTATTCCGAATGCTTCGCCCCTACCCTTACTTGATTAGCTATGCCCAATGATCAGGTTATACGCAATATAGGGGTACACGTACGTGCGGGAACGGGGTTGGTAGTAGTTATAACCAGTTGTGTAGATAAAGTACGGTGCCTGCACAATACCTAATGCGCCAACATCGAACGCATGCCGACTACGATTCAGACGAAGCGCAACAGACAACTCAGCGCTGTTAGCGCCCAGATAAGGATTCAGGTAAAAGGTGTTGTCACTAAGGAAGGTCAGGTTGCGTGAAATGCTGTGCATGACACCCGCCAGTACATACGTCACCTTGCTGTTCAGCGTGTTACCGGGATAAAACCGCATACCATAACCGAGGGTGGCATTTCGCTGGCTGCTTCCAAAGGACATAAGTCCCTGAAACGTTAATTGCTGGTTTAGTCTGAATAGATACCCTTTCTGGCTTGGTTGATAGATCGCGTTGACACCGACCCGAAACTGCTCGCCAATGGGAAAGGTGAGCTTGCTGTTGATTCGGATCGTAGCGCCCAGTATGGTTTCCCGCGCACCGTTTTCAGGATTGATCGAGCCGAAAAATGGATTTACATTGACACCAACGCTCAGGTTGCGCGAAATGCCATATTGCAGTTCATTCAGCAACAGAAACGTGTTTCGGTAGTATAAACGCCCCTTCTCGGCCGTGTAGGCCGTTTGGCCGGTCAACAGCCAGGGCGAAAACCGGTTCGGGAACGAACGTCCTACTGTCATTGGTGGCGACGATTGTTCGGTTGGGGCTTGCACTGAATCGACCCGAACGAGCAGTTCAGGTTCAAAGTAGGTCAACTGCCCGTTGCTCTTCCGAACCGTTATCATGGTACTGTCCCGCCGAACGAATTTTCCCTTAAGTTGGGTGCTGTCTTTCAGGACAAATACGGTATACAGTAGTTCGCCCGACGGAGTTGGTGCCCCCCGTTCGGCCGGGCGATTGGCGGCAATAGAGATGACCTGATCGGCTTCTACGTAGGACATATCGCCATTGCTCTTTCGTACCGTAATAATCGAACTATCCTGCCGAACGATACGCCCTCGCAGCATGGTGCCATCGCGCATCATCAGGTATGACTGCTTGCGTTCGGTATCCTGCGGGGTAATTTTGATCAGTTGAGCCAACAAAATAGTTGGGCTAAGTAAGAAGGCAAGCAGAACTGTTTTCATGGTCGAGGGTGTTGACTTTTAGAGAAGCAATATTGATAATTCTAATATGCATACGGTGACAAACCGGCAATTATTTTTCCAGCATATAGCCCAGACCTCCGATTTCCCGCTAGGGTTGGAAATTGAGCGGGCCGAAGGCATTTATCTGTACGGAATGGGTGGTCAGAACGCCTACATGGACCTGATTTCGGGCATTGGCGTGAGCAATGTCGGGCATCGGCACCCCCATGTTCTGGCGGCTATTCACAACCAGTTGGACAAGTACCTCCACCTGATGGTTTACGGCGAATACGTTCAAACGCCCCAGACGGAGCTTGCCCAGGCCCTGGCGGCAACCTTACCGGAAAGCCTGAATACGGTTTACTTCACGAACTCAGGTACCGAAGCCGTGGAGGGGGCCATGAAACTGGCCAAACGCTACACGGGCCGCAGCGAGGTCATCAGCTGTTTGAATGCCTATCATGGGTCCACTCAGGGTGCCCTATCGCTCTCTGGCGACGAGAACTTTAAACGAAACTACCGTCCGCTCCTGCCCGATATTCGGCACATTCAGCACGGCAACTGGGCCGACCTGTCGCAGATTACGCACCGAACGGCCGCCGTAGTGATGGAAGTCGTTTGTGGTGAAGCGGGCGTACGGGTTCCTGACGCGGCTTACCTACAGGCTGTCCGCCAGCGGTGTACGGAGGTAGGTGCGCTGCTGATTTTTGATGAGATTCAGACGGGCTTTGGCCGGACAGGGACCTTCTGGGCGTTCGAAGCTTTTGACACAATCCCGGATATCCTGCTCTGCGCTAAAGGCATGGGGGGCGGTATGCCCATCGGTGCCTTTATTAGCTCAACGGAGATCATGAGCGTATTTCGGAACAACCCAATTCTGGGCCACATTACTACGTTTGGGGGGCACCCGGTTTCATGCGCGGCCTCACTGGCTACGTTGCAGGTTATTCAGACTGAAAAGCTCCACGAGCAGGCCGAAGCGAAAGGGCAATTGATCAAACAGTTGTTGATACATCCGACTATCCGGGAGGTGCGCGGTAAAGGACTGATGCTGGCCGTTGAATTCGACTCATTCGATGTCCTGAAGCCCGTTATCGACCGGGCCATCGAAAAAGGCGTCATTACGGACTGGTTCCTGTTCTGCAACAATTCGATGCGGATTGCCCCCCCGTTGATTATCACAGAGGCTCAAATCCGGGAAGCCTGCGCCATTATTCTGGACGCGGTTAATGGGTAACTTTTTGGGGCAGGATCGACCGGATAAAATAGAATAGCTGTTTATCCGGCTGATCCTGCCCAAACGTTTTAAGGAAACAGGACGGTAAGCGTTCCAACGAGAAGGGCAATACCGAAGATAATCAATAAACCAATAACCACGGTTTTAAGTAAACTACCTGATTTTTTGGGAATTTGGTTGGCCATTTGGTCAAGCTTGTTGTGAATTATAAAACGAGATAAACGAAACTTTACGAAGCTTGTCTATCTGCTATTGAAACAGACTTAAGTGAAGGCAGATTCTTACAACCGACTTCACGGAACTCACACCGCACTATAACGGAATGTTGCCGTGTTTTTTCTTTGGCAACGTTGCCACTTTGTTTTCCAGCATGGTAAACGCCCGAATGAGTTTCTGGCGCGTCTGATCGGGCATAATGACCTCGTCGATATACCCCCGGTTGGCGGCCCGGTACGGGTTGGCAAACTTTTCGGTATAATCTAGTACTTTCTCCTGCAACTTGGCCTGTGGGTCGTCAGCTTCGGCAATTTCGCGCTTGAAGATAATCTCGGCGGCTCCGCTGGCCCCCATTACGGCAATCTCGGCCGACGGCCACGCGTAGTTCATATCGGCTCCGATGTGCTTGGAGTTCATTACGTCGTACGCGCCCCCATAGGCCTTACGGGTAATGACCGTTACGCGGGGCACGGTGGCCTCGCAGAAAGCATACAGTAGTTTGGCCCCGTTGGTGATAATGCCGTTCCATTCCTGATCGGTGCCGGGCAGAAAACCGGGTACATCTTCAAGCACCAACAAAGGCACATTGAAGCAGTCGCAGAAACGAACAAACCGGGCCGCTTTGGTACTGGCATGAATATCGAGCACTCCCGCCAACACCGCGGGCTGATTACCCACCACCCCAATGCTCCGGCCACCAAGTCGGGCAAAACCCACAACGATGTTCTCCGCGAAATTCCGATGAACCTCCAGAAAGCTGCCTTCATCCACCAGTTCCTCAATCACTTCCCGCATGTCGTACGGCTGATTGGGGTTGGCCGGAATAATCGTATTGAGTCCCGGCCTCGATTCGTCGGCGGGTTCATAGGCAAGCCTGGGCGGCTCATCTTCGCAGTTCTGCGGAATGTAACTCAACACCTGCTTGATGTTTTGAATGCAGGTAAGTTCGTTTTCGCAGGAGAAATGCGTTACGCCCGATTTGGTGCTGTGCGTACTGGCCCCGCCCAGCTCTTCGGCCGTAACACTCTCGTGCGTAACGGTTTTCACCACGTTGGGGCCGGTCACGAACATGTAGCTGGTGTTCTCGACCATAAAAATAAAATCGGTGATGGCCGGGCTATACACCGCGCCACCAGCGCAGGGGCCCATGACAGCCGATAGCTGGGGAATAACCCCCGACGCCCGCGTGTTGCGGTAAAAAATATCGGCGTACCCCGCCAATGACAGCACCCCTTCCTGAATACGGGCTCCCCCCGAATCATTGAGTCCTACCAGAGGAGCCCCGTTTTGTAACGCCAGGTCCATCAGTTTACAAATCTTCTCCGCATGGGTTTCGGACAAAGCCCCCCCGAAGACGGTAAAATCCTGCGCGAAGACATAGACCAACCGGCCATTGACGGTACCGTAACCCGTCACGACACCATCGCCCAGATAATGCTCTTTGTCGAGCCCGAAATCGCGGGTGCGGTGCATGACAAACTTGCCAATTTCTTCAAATGAGCCCTCATCCACCAGCAGAGCAATCCGTTCGCGGGCGGTCAATTTCCCCTTTTTATGCTGAGCGTCAATGCGTTTCTGGCCACCGCCGAGCTCAGCTTCGGCATTTTTCTGAGACAGAATATCCGCTTTGGACAGTTTGGGGGTGTTGGCCTGACTGGACTCTTGAAGGGCTGTAGTAGACATGCAATTGATTGTAGGTAAACGCGTGTAGACAAAGTTAATTTTTCTTACGGATTCCAACGGTTGAAACCGGTTTTGTCGCTTACTTTTATTCAGGACCATTTTGGTCTGTATCCGCTCCGCTCGGGGATACATTCCCCGTAATATGCAAATGAATACGCTGGACAGGCTAAAAATTGGCTTTCTTTGTAAAAACTGCGACTGACTTACGTTTGAAAACCTTTTACGTTACGTTACTTTTTGTGTTGACCGGGTCGGTTCTTACGGTTGCCCAACCGCTCGGTGGTCAACGCGTCTTTTCCTTTCTCGATCTTCCAACGCACGCTCGTGTTGCCGCTCTGGGGGGCCAGGTGGCTACGGCCATCGGTCCCGATGGGGCCTATCACCTGAATAACCCCGCCCTGGCTGATTCGGTCAGCCCAAACCTGCTATCCATCAGCCTGATGCCTTATCTGGCAGCCGCCAAATACTATACCCTTCAGTACGGACTGCCGGTCCGGTCCAAAGACCCGGATCGACACGCTGGCTGGGCCATTGGGCTGCAGTATTTAAGTTACGGTCAGTTTAACTTTACAGACCCGGCCGGCAATAATCTGGGTACATTTTCAGCGAACGACTATGCGCTTAGCCTGACCCACTCCCGTACAGAAGGCAATTTCACGCTCGGCGCTACCATCAAAGCCGTTGGCTCAGCCATCGAGACGTATTCAGCCTTCGGGATTCTGGCCGATCTGGGCGGGGTCTGGCGACACCCGAATGACAATGTAACCTTCGGGCTAGTCGCAAAGAACGTTGGATACCTGATTAAAAATTATGGACCGACAGACGCCAGCCTGCCCTTTGATCTACAGGCGGGGGTGACCCTGAAACCCCAGCACGCGCCCATCCGCCTGACGGTGACGGCTCACCACCTGCAACGATTCGATATCAGTTACGATGACCCTACGCTTAATGTACAGTACGACCTGAGTGGCAATCCAATCTCGAAGACCACCAGCGTAACGGAGAAACTAGCCCGTCACCTAAGCCTGGGAGTGGAACTACTTGTCAGCAAAAATGTGCATCTGCTGGTGGGCTATAACCACCAGAAACGGGCTGAAGGCACCCTGACAACGGGCGGGGGTGGTGCCGGTATATCGTTCGGTGCATCGGTGCAGGCCAAAGCGTTTCAACTTACCTATGGTCGGTTTACGTCGGTACCCACGGCAGGCACCAGCCAATTGTCGATACGAATTGATCTGGACCGGTTAATGAAGTAACGAATCAGAGCTAAACAGGTATCGCTCTTTTCCGAATCACGGCATCCTCTACAACGGTAATATATTTGTAAAACTGCCAGTTATCTGCCAGCATTCGAACTAATAAATGACCGGGATAGTCAGGCAAGTAGTCGCTAAGACGAAAATAGATTATGCCTAATGGACGATAACCGTCTTTAAAAACCAACGTTCCATGATCACTATCAAACGTTATTAAAAGTCGATTCTCGTCAATAGCTATTTGCATAACAGCCGTATCAGGCAGGCCACCGTTCTCAATCCCAATATGTTTTATGTCCCAACCAGCCTTAACTAACACCCGAAAGGCGGGTATGGGTACATTTTCGTCCGCCAACCATGCATAGCTTACCGAAGTCATGAAGCCTGTCGAACAGATGGCTGTATCTGGAATACGTCATCCTTTATGGTATCGAGCATAAACCCATAAACAGCTTGTAAAGCTTCCGTTGGCAGATTAGGATAACTATCAAAAATCATTTGCTCAGTCCAACCGTTCGCCAGGCGTTCCAGTAATAACTCGACCGAAAGTCGTGTGCCCTTAATAATAGGCTTCCCCCCTAAAATAGCCGGATCAGTATGAATATACGCTCGCCAGTTCATAAATAATTGTTTCGTTAGCCAAGTAAAAATAGCCTATTTTTTATGACGAACTCAGTTTCTATTTCATTTATTCACGATTGCTATGGCTAAAAGCACTATCCTTTGGCACATTTTCCTATTTCCTTTGTTTCTAAAGTAAGGAGCGACCAACTCGCTCCGTTTTTTCAATGACCCAATCACTCAAAGACCTTACCCCACGGCAAATTGTTGCCGAGTTAGATCAGTACATCATTGGCCAGCACGACGCCAAGCGCAATGTGGCCATCGCGCTTCGCAATCGCTGGCGCCGAATGAATAGCACCGCCGACATGCAGCGTGAGATCACGCCCAATAATATTCTGATGATCGGGGCCACCGGCGTGGGTAAAACAGAAATTGCCCGGCGGCTGGCCAAAATTGCCGACGCCCCCTTTATCAAGGTAGAAGCCTCCAAGTTTACCGAAGTTGGGTATGTCGGTCGTGATGTGGAAAGCATGGTGCGCGACCTGGTCGAACAATCGGTCAATATGGTGCGGGCGGCTAAGAAAGAAGCCGTAAAAGCACAAGCCCACCAGTTGGTTGAAGACGCGATTCTGGATATTCTGATTCCGCCTGTTAAGTCCGCCAGCGGCCAAATGGGCTTCGATAATGAAAAGAAAGAGCGAATGCAAGGCGATTCAGATGCCGAATTGAACGAACGCACCCGCGAACGGTTTCGCGAAAAAATCCGCTCCGGCGAAATGGACGACCGGAAAATCGAAATTGATGTGCAGCAAAACCAAACGCCCAACATTGGCATCATGGGTGGCGCTGTCGATGATCTTTCGATGATGAATATTCAGGAAATGATTGGCGGAATGATGCCGAAGCGGGGCAAAAAACGGAAGGTGACCATCGCCGAAGCCCGCAAAATCCTGCTTGAAGAAGAAGCGGCCAAGCTGATCGATATGGATGAAGTAAAAGAGGAAGCCATCCGCAAAGCCGAAGACGCGGGAATCATCTTCATCGACGAAATCGACAAGGTGGCCTCTGCCCGTTCAGGCAATGGCGGTGGCGGCCCCGATGTCAGCCGTGAGGGTGTTCAGCGGGATTTGCTTCCCATTGTCGAGGGTAGCGCGGTGAACACCAAGTACGGCGTTATTCATACCGACCACATTCTGTTTATTGCAGCCGGAGCCTTCCACGTGGCTAAACCCAGCGATCTGATTCCTGAATTACAGGGCCGTTTCCCCATTCGGGTCGAGTTGCAAAGCCTGTCGGAAGATGACTTTTACCAGATTCTGAAGGAACCTAAAAATGCGCTGACCAAGCAGTACGAAGCGATGCTTCAGGCCGAAAATGTGGACCTTACCTTTCAGGATGATGCCCTGCGCGAATTGGCCCGAATCGCCTTCGAGGTCAACAGCGATGTAGAGAACATTGGAGCACGTCGGCTACAAACGGTACTCAGTCACCTGATGAACGACTTTATGTTCGACATTCCCGACGTAATCGGGGCCAATGCTCACGTGGTCATCACGAAAGAGCTTGTCAACGACAAACTGAATGGCCTGGTAAAAAATCGGGACCTGAGCCAGTTTATTCTGTGATGTCAACCGTGCTAATTACAAAATAGCCCCGACCAGCGGGGCTATTTTGTGACCAGCTTAGTAACGCAACTTTTTCCCAGATTAAATGATCTTCAACCGTTCTTCTTCCAGATCGATTTGATATAATTGCTGACGAATAATTCCTTCATCAACCGTCGGGTCTTTGTTGAGTTCGGAAAGATACTGCCGTTGACTTTCGAGCAATTCCACAAAAATGGTCTTTGTCTTGGCCGTCATCCAGCTATCATCGGTGGCCTTTGCCCGCTGTTCCCACTGCTGAAGCAGTTTCTCGATAGCAGCATTGCCATTCAGCTCATTTTCATGTTTGCTTTTCAGAAACTCGTAGACATGCTGTTTCAAGCCTCGTTTCATTTTTTGTCTGGTCACTTCTTCCGATTCCGCTTCCAGGATGGCGTCAAACAATTTCGACCGGGTGATCAGATACGGAAGCGTGAGTCCCTGCACCAGTAGCGTAAGCAGAATGACCACAAACGTGATGAACAGAATGAGGTTTCGTTGCGGAAAATCGGTGCCATCGGCTAATTTGATGGGGATAGCTAAAGCAGCGGCCAGCGATACGACACCGCGCATGCCTGTCCAGCCCAGAAGCAGAGGCATCAGCCAGCGCCTTCTGGTATTTCCGGTATGAGGCATCACGCTGGGGCGAAAGATATACGTAGCCAGTAAGGCCGCGTAAGAACTAATGATTCTAGCCGCAATCAATATGCCGGTTACCAGTACACCAGAACCAATGGCGGTACGTAAGGGAATGCCTTTCGCGTTTAGCCCTTCGACAATTTCGGGTAGTTCCAGACCAATGATCAGAAAGACAACACCGTTCAATATAAACACGAAACTTTCCCATACACTGAAGCTCTGAATACGGCTGGCACTGTTAAAAAAAATAAGTCGCCTGGCCGACATAAACAAGCCACCGCTTACGACCGCCAGCACGCCCGAGCAATGAATCTGCTCCGCTACCCAATACAAAAAATAAGGTTCGATCAGCGTCAGGGCTATATTGGATGGAACATCGAGCGGAAGTCGTTTATGGACTCGAACGAAAACCCAGGCCAGGAGCAAACCAATGCCAGCACCGCCAATGACCATCCAGAAAAAACTTAGAATCGCCTGCTGCCAGATGAACTGACCGGTGCCAACAGCGATCAGCGCGAATCGAAAAATGATCAACGATGACGCATCATTGAGCAGGCTTTCGCCTTCCAGAATAGCCGACGTGTTTTTAGGAATTTTTACAAATTTGGTAATGGCTCCGGTACTCACCGCATCGGGTGGCGATATGATGCCGCCCAGTAAGAAACCCAGCGCAATCGTGAAGCCCGGAATGAAATGGTTAGCCGCTACCGCCACCGATAGAGCGGTAAAAAACACGACCAGAAAGGCAAAACTACCAATGATGCGCCACCATTTTTTCATCTCTTTAAATGAGATTGACCAGGAAGCTTCGAACAAGAGTGGCGGCAGAAAAATGAAGAAAATAAGATCGGGATCAATTCGAACCCTTGGCAGTACCGGAATGAAACTAACAAACAGACCGGCAAGAACGAGTAGGATCGGATAGGCTATTTTCAGTTTATTAGCCCACATGTTCAGCAACACGATGGCCGCTACCATGGCGAGCAGAAAAGGTAAAAGTGTGTGCATTAGATTAAGCGTGTGTAGTGCGTAGGTTTCTACAACCTACTTACTCTTTCCTTACGATACAAATCAGCGGGTAGCTTTTCAGGTATTGTCAGGATTGGCAGTGCTCATCCGAGCGGTTCTACAGGCGGATACCTGGGGAAAAAGCCTACGTTTTCCCCGTTATTGGCTCAACCGATGGGTAGGCTGAATGAAGTAGACAGGGCAATAAATCTCGGTAGTTATCGGAGTTTCACAATAAGTCAGCAACCGTTGTAATCTCGATATCAGGCCGTTTCACGAACCGATTTATTGGCGCTCCCCCATAAAACCAGCAGCGCCAGACAACTCCAGATAAGCAATTGCCAGGTCACCATCGACCAGCCGCCCCACGCCCAGCACTGAATGCCCACGAACGTACCAATGGCCCCACCCAAAAAATAGGTTGTCATGTAAACCGTATTGATGCGACTATGCGCGGTACTGTCCAGGCTGTAGATAAGCGCGGTATTTGTTACCTGCGTCGACTGCGCGCCCAAATCAAGCAGCAAAACGGTCAGAACAAAGGCAGTCGCTGAAAACGGAAACACCTTAACAAGCAATACACTTAAGATGATGAGTGACACCGTCACCAGCCGCACCTGGTTGGCATTGCCCTTATCGGCAAGTTTACCGAAGTAGGGAGCCATCAGGGCCGCCCCAATGGCCAGTAGGCCGAATAAACCAATAGTTCCTGTCTGATACCGGAAAGGCGGACCACTCAGGTGAAACGTCAGCGTAGTCCAAAACGAACAGAACGTCCCGAAGACCAGCGCACCCAGAAGGGCGGTTTGGCGCAGTAAGGCGAAGCGTCGAATCTGGTGCACCGTTGAGGCTAGTAGCTGACCGTACGTACCCGTAAATTCGGAGGCTACGTTGGGTAGTGAAGCCTGGAGCGCAACGGCCACGACGGTTACCATGGCTGCCGAAATACCGTATACATACCGCCAGCCAAGCCATTCGGCCACAAAGCCGCTGAATACCCGGGCAAACAGCACACCCACGAGAATCCCGGTGAAAATAATTCCGACAATTCGCCCCCGATTTTCACGCGCCAGGCTGGCCGCCATCGGTACGATAATCTGAACGGAAACGGCGGATAAACCAATGAGAAAGCTCATGCTGCTCACCAGCAATAAACTGTTGGCAAACGTCATGCAAAGCAGCGCGATAACCAGGAGCACCTGCAACAGCAGCATCAACCGTTTTCGGTTTACCTTATCGCCAAGGGGAGTCAGAAAAAAAAGGCCGAGGCCATAACCCGCCTGTGCCAGCACGGCTACCCGCCCAACCTCATTTTCGCTGGCGTGAAATGAGCGGGCCAAATGAGGCAAGATAGGTTGGTTGTAATAAATATTGGCGACGCATACGCCCGCCGATATAGCCATAATGGCAATCTGAGTGGCGGTTAACGTACTCTTTTCTTGGTTGATCGACTGTTCCACTACGTAATGACTGAGCGGTAAACGCATTGTTTGAAAATGTACAGAACTATTACCGATAACGCCTAACTGCATTTGAGATAACTACGTCTGTTTAGAAATGTCTACCAGCCAATAGCGTCTCCTACGAGGCCAGAAGTTGACTAACCTGGG
Organism: Spirosoma humi; assembly: GCF_054776575.1. Taxonomy (NCBI): domain Bacteria; kingdom Pseudomonadati; phylum Bacteroidota; class Cytophagia; order Cytophagales; family Cytophagaceae; genus Spirosoma; species Spirosoma humi. The sequence goes on along the minus strand of NZ_BAAHBR010000003.1, from coordinate 105,050 downwards.
TAATTGCCCGGTCGGTATCGGCACGCTTTCGGTCTGGCGGGTCGAACCGGTTGAAGGGCTTCAGGGCAAGGACAAACGTTTCGTCAACAGTTTCTTCACCAATGGGTGTGTAGAGTTTGTACGCCACCAGGTTTATGGGGATCAACCCGTGCCGGGCCCTGAAACGGGTCAGAACGGTCGCCAGCCATTTCTCAACTTGACCAACCGTAATGCCATCGGCCGGCACAAACCGAACTTCGGCATGATTCCGGTCAACAAGTGTCTGCTCGTCGGGCCTATAGTGTCCTTCGCAACTCGAAAACGTTTGTACCAAGCCGGTTTTATTGAGCGCGTCAACCAGCGGGCGGATTTTCGGTTCCAGTTCGTTCATATCAGGCTTCGCCATCCAGTAACGCTATTTCATCGGTATCGTTCGGGCGATGCCGGCTTGCCTGCCGCCCCTTACGCCAAAACCAAGCCAGGTACACAACGGCGGCCAGGGCCAGAAAACCAGCGACGGCAAACGATGTGTCGACGCCCGGTTTCCCGATAATGTGGTTATGCAGCCAGCCCGACGCTAATGCCCCCAGGCCGATACCTGCCTCGAGAGCAATGTACATAGTCGCCATGGCACGACCTCTCGTTTTCTCATCGCTCAGGTCAGCCGTCCAGGCGGTTACGGTTGGCGAGTTCATTCCCCACGACATACCGTAAAACACCGCCGATGTCCAGAACCAGGTGGTCGAATCGGTCAGGATCAGCATTCCCATCGACAAGGCCAGCACGATCGTTGAGATGAACAGCACAGGAACACGGCCATACCGGTCGGATGTTCGACTGAACACCAGCCGAATAACCAGTGACGCGATGGTGTATACGGTAAAAAATAAGCCATTGTTCGTAATACCCAGTGGTGTGCTCACCTCCGAAATAACCGTGAGAATAACTCCCGACGAGAACGACTGCAGCAACAGCACAATGAACGGTGGCAGAGCCTGCTTATCGAAAATTTCTTCTTTCTTCAGGCGAAGAAGCCCAAACCGAAAGGACTGTGTTGTGGCCAGCGTTTCGGGCATTTGGAGCAGAATAAGGATGGAAAGCAGGGCAAATGCGGAGGATGTCCAGAACATGACATTCATGGAAAACGCATGCGCCAGCCAACTCCCGATGGCCGGACCCAGCGACATGCCCATGGCCGTGAACAACCCCAGCGTGCCCATGGCCTCGCCCCGGCGGGTGGCAGGCACAACGTCGGCTACGTAGGCCGATGTGGCCGTAGGCTTTGTGCCCGTCGAAAAGCCATGAATAAGCCGAAGGGTCAGGAATCCGCCAACCGTGAGCAGGTAAGGATACAGGAACCCGCAAACGAAACAGACGATAGAACCAAACGCCATAACCGGTACCCGGCCGACGGTATCGGTGATTTTTCCGCTGAATGGCCGGGAAACACCCGCTGTGAGTGTAAAAAGGGCGATGATGAGACCGATGTATTCCTTACCGCCCAGCCGGGTCAGGTAGGCGGGCAACTCCGGAATCATCATCTGAAAGCTGGCGGAGAACAGAAAGTTACTGACGCAGAGTAACCAGAACGAGAAGGTATAGAGCGAGGGCCCGGACGAAGCCCGGCGCGTACCGAATGAGCGAGCGAAAAGCAAGTTTGTCCTTGATGGTTTGTCGTGGCAAAGTTAGCCTGATCCGCGGAACCTCTCCTCATAAACCGTAAACAATAAGCCGTCATTTTGGCCCGGGCGTTGGGTTACTCCCAGCCCGCGCAAGCGTTATTGGCTACCGGATTCATCGGACGCGTACGTTCTACCTTCGTCTGGCAGCAGGCTATAAACAGCAGGACACCCGAAAAGGGCAACTGGTACTTTAGATATGGTAGGTTGATTCGTACAGTTTTGCCGTAAATTCGCGGCATGAATGATAGAGGGTATAGGATGATTAGTTCATTGCCCTGTATCTCTGGAATACCAGCCCGATTCATCATTCATTATTCATTATTCATCATTTATTATGTCGCGCAATCTAAAAATCGGCCTGTTTCTCACCGTATCTATTCTGTTAACGACGTTTACCTTTTACTTCTGGCAGGTTTTCAGAAGCCCCAACCTGCTGGTTCAGGATGACGACAAACCATTCGCCCTGCTGATTCCTAAAGGCTCTACTTTCGACTCGGTCATGGATACCCTCAAGGCCCATCGGGTTGTCAATGACGAAACCTCCTTCCGCTTTCTGGCCAAGATGATGAAATACCCGGAGCGGGTGAAAGAAGGGCGTTATGAGATCAAACCCCGCATGGGCAACCGGGAAGCATTGGTCAAGCTACGCAGTGGCAGCCAGGATGCCATGCCGGTGACGTTTAACAGCATGCGGCAGAAAAGCGACCTCATCCAGCGGCTCGGCAGCAAATTCGAATTTGGCTCCGATGCGCTGGGTAAGCTGCTGAATGATCCGGCTACCTGCCAAAAATTTGGTTTCGACACAACAACCATCGTCTGCCTGTTTTTGCCCAATACATACGAATTTTTCTGGACCATCAAACCCGAAGCATTTCTGGAGCGCATGGGAACCGAATACAAGAAGTTCTGGACACCCGAACGCCAGGCCAAAGCTAAAGCCCTGGGACTGAGCCAGACCCAGACACAGGTACTGGCGTCGATCGTGGCGGCTGAAACCAACAAACGGGATGAGCAGCCCCGCGTGGCCGGCGTTTACCTGAATCGGTTGAAGCGGGGCATCAAACTCGAAGCGGATCCAACGGTCATCTTCGCCCTTCGTGATTTTGGTATTCGCCGACTCCTCAACAAGCAGTTGGCCGTCGATTCCCCGTATAATACCTACCGGTACGCGGGGCTCCCTCCCGGCCCCATCAATCTACCTGCCCCGGCTACAATTGACGCTGTCCTCAACGCCGAACAGCACGATTACCTCTATTTTGTGGTCAACGCCAGCTTCAATGGCTATCATACTTTCTCAAAGACCCTGACTGAGCACCTCGCCAATGCCCGCCTGTATCAGCAGGCCCTCACCCGAATGAAGATAATGAAGTAGGTCGATGGGTTGTACTGATCCAGATACAACCCATCGATAACGTTTTCCCTTTCGACTAGTAGTTACCATGATTACGCACGACGTTACAGCGATTCGGGTCCGGTATTATGACACGGACCAAATGGGCATTGTCTATTACGGTAATTATGCCCGTTTTTATGAAATTGGCCGGGTTGAAGCCCTTCGACACTTAGGGCTGAGTTATAAAGAGATCGAACATAGTGGCATTTCGATGCCCGTTTATGACCTTACTTCCCGATTTATCCGACCCGCCAAATACGACGACCTGCTGACCATACGGGTTACGATACCCCAGATGCCCAAAACGCGGTTGCTGTTTGATTACGAAATTTTCAACCAGGAGGGCCAACTCCTGAATACGGGGCAGACCACCCTGGTCTTTGTCCGTACGGAGACGGGCCGCCCCTGCGCAGCCCCGGCTGAATTAGTCGAAGCCGCCAAACCTTTCTTTGAGCAGTAGGTTAAAAAAAAAGAACGTTAGGTCATAACTCGATGATGCAGACCAGGCAACGTCGGGTTATGGCGTTTGTACCCACCCCAAATCACTGACTAGAACCGCTATGTTCGACAAACTGATGAACGTTAAGGCGTTGCGGAATACCCGTGCCTGGCTGTACACCCACCACCCGTTCAACTCCCGAATCACCTGGTACGCGTTTCTAACCAAGATGATTGACCAGATCGCGGATAACAACACCAGCGAGCGGGCAGCCTCGGTCTCGTACAGCCTCATTCTGGCGGTTTTCCCGACAGTCATCTTCTTCTTTACCCTTATTCCATTCATTACATTCATTCCCAATCTGGAAGACCAGATTATGGGGTTCTTTCAGCAGGTCTTACCGGGAGACACATTCAGTACAGTAGACACGACCATTCGGGACATCATCAATCGCCCACGCAGTGGGGTACTGTCATTTGGCTTCTTACTGGCCCTGTATTCGGCAACGAGTGGCCTGGTCGCGCTCATGCAGGCCTTCAACTCGTCGTACCACTCGGCCGAACGTCGCGGCTTTTTCAAACTCCGGCTCGTAGCCATCGGGCTTACCTTTACGCTGGCGTTTGCGCTTATTCTGGCCGTTGTCGTTTTGATTATCGGCGGCATTATCAGCGACTTTCTGCTTCATTTCGGCCTGCTCAACAATGTCATCTTCATAAACCTGCTGGCCATCGGCCGTTATCTGGTTGTCTTCGCCGTTTTCGTCGGGGTTGTTTCCGTGATTTACCGATATGGGCCGGACGTGCGAATGAAATGGGCCTTCATCACACCCGGAGCCGTTACGGCATCTCTGCTCATTGTGCTAACAACGCTGGGTTTTTCGTACTATGTTTCCAATTTCGGTTCGTATAATAAAGTATACGGGTCAATTGGCACACTAATTGCCCTAATGATCTGGATAAACCTTATCTCGCTCCTATTAATCCTGGGCTTCGAGATGAATGTCGCTCTATACAACCTCGAAGGTGATACAAACCCAAGTGTGGCGGCAAAAACAACAAACGCCACCCCGGAGATTTGAGATGACGTTTGCAAAACCTAACCCATAAATGTAAAGGCACATTTTCTGATTGACCAAACAAGTTTGGCACGCCCAAAAAATGTTCATTATTCATTTTACAAAAAGCACGCCAACATTGTCATCGACTAATTATTTTATCTGATTTTTTCCGTTTGATAAATACATATCCTAATCTGGTAACAAATAAGTTTTATTTTGAAGGTTTACACAACTTGACTACACAGACCGTAGTTCGCTAAGTAAAGACCGTCACTCTATTTTTATGGTTTCCGTTACCGGACAAGTCAATTCATTGCCGATGAGCCCCTACCTCAATCGGATCAAACCCTGGGTGAGCGTCATCTGTACAAGCTTCAATCAACAGGCATACCTCGAACAGGCATTACAATCCGTTATCGGGCAAGACTACCCAAATGTTGAACTGATTGTGATTGACAACGGCAGTACAGATGGCTCGGCCGAACGCATCGCAGAATTTATCCAACCCTATCCGTCCATACAGTTTATTCGAAACCGGACCAACCTGGGTTTGAATCGGGCGTTTAATCAGGGATTAGCGCTGGCAGGAGGTCGTTATGTCATTGACCTTTCGGCCGATGATGTACTGCTCCCCAGCCGCATCAGCAAACAGGTAGCCTTGTTTGAAGAACTCGCCGGTCCCTATGCCGTTGTTTTTTCGAATGCGACTTACATTGATCCAGCGGGCCGGGATTTAGGGACTCATTATGCCGTCGATGCTAACGGACGCTCGCTGGCTGCGGTTCCGTCCGGTAATGTGTTTCGGCCTATTCTGGAATCCTACTTCATCTGCACGCCAACCATGATGATGCGTCGGGATGTACTCAATGAACTGGGTGGCTATGACGAAACCCTGGCGTACGAGGATTTTGACTTTTGGGTGCGCTCAGCGAGCCTCTACCAGTATGCTTATCTGGACGATGTGTTAACCCTAAAGCGACAGTGCCCCGGCTCAATGTCGGCTCAGGTGGTTCTGCCAGACAATACGTTGCTTCAATCCACATTGACCGTCTGCCATAAGGCCTATGACCGGTGTAGCACTCCCGAGGAATACGGAGCCTTGGCCCGACGCATACGTACCTTTATTCGCAAGGCATTTTACGCGGAACAATTCGACCTGGCGTTAAAATTTGGTGCGCTCCTCCGCCATATTGAGCGACCTGGTTTCTACAGCAGCCTGATTTTGGAACTGAGCCGTTTTCATCTGCCCGTCAATAAAATGTATCAGCAGTACCTGAAGTTCTATCCCGTAAGTCAATCAGCGAAACTGGTTTAGCCCATTTACCGTTTATTGAGTATGATAAGCTGACGCATCGAGTCGATGCCGCAGCACTTCATAAACTCAACACGTTTACTATGTCGGCCGAATTCATAAAACTTTATCCAAAAAATCCCGATCCCCGTCGAATTGAACACATCGTTCGCGCTCTTCGCGATGGTGCCGTTGTTATTTACCCAACCGATACAATCTACGGCATGGGCTGCGACATTCACAATGCCCGCGCGGTTGAACGGGTGGCCCGAATCAAGGGCATCAAACCAACGAAGAACGATTTTTCCTTCATCTGCTACGATTTAAGTCATATTGCCGACTACGCCCGGGTGAGCAACCAGGCGTTTAAGCTCATGAAGAGCCTGTTGCCGGGTCCGTTCACGTTTATTCTTCAGGCTACTGGTAACGTACCCAAATTGCTGAATACGAACAAGAAAACGGTTGGTATCCGGGTTCCTGACAATGACATTCCACGGCAGATTGTGCACCAGCTAGGTAATCCAATCATTACCACTTCGATTCGGGACGAAGACGAAATCATTGAGTATTCAACGGATCCGGAGCTAATTTTTGAGAAGTTTCAGAACCAGGTTGACATCGTGGTTGACGGTGGCTATGGCGGCAACGTACCGTCGACAATTGTTGACGCGACTGACGACGATTTTTCGGTTGTTCGCCAGGGTCTGGGTGAATTAATTCTTTGAAAAGTTAGGTTTTGGCTCTATACTTGCACGCTAGGGTTGACATTCCTTTGAACCGGACTGCAACCCTTTTTTTGTGAATTATCTAAATTTCATCTGTAAGTACGTATGCGCTTTTCTTTGGCCGCGCTGTCTGTGTTGGCTCTCAGCCAACTAACCGGCTGCTCTACACAATCAAAACAGGACGATTCGTCTAAAACGGGGAAGATTGCGGTCGAAGCATCCGCCAAAAGTCCGGAGGCAACCAGCACAGCACCTGATTCATCCGAAACCCCAGCGACTACGGCCGCAGCGCCTGCTACCCGATCGGGTGCCGCATCTACCGGCGACCCCAGCCTCGATTCGCTTACCTATGCCCCAACGGGTGCGCTGCTGCCTAAACATCGCATTTTTGCTTATTACGGTAACCCGCACTCCAAGAAGATGGGTGCTCTGGGCAAATACCCTAAGGAAGAAATGCTTCGCCGGCTGGATGAGGAAATCAAAAACTGGCAAAAGGCCGATCCGGCTACTCCCATTCAGCCCGCCCTGCATCTGGTAGCTACTTCAGCTCAGGGGCTGCCGGGTAAAGATGGCGGCTACCGCATGCGGATGTCCGACAAAACGATCAAGAAAGTCTTGAAATGGGGTAACGAGCATAAAGCTATTGTTTTTCTAGACATTCAGCGCGGACATGCCCCCCTTGGTCCGGAGATGGCCTACATGGAAAAGTACCTTAAACTTCCCTTTGTTCATCTGGGCATCGACCCTGAATTTTCGATGGTAACGGGGGCTAAGCCGGGCACCAAAATCGGTAGCTACGATGCCGCCGATGTCAACCAGGCAGTGCAATTTCTGAGCCGAATCGTTAAAGAAAATAACCTGCCTCCTAAAGTGCTGGTGGTTCACCGCTTCACACAGGGTATGATCAAAAACTACAAAAACATTAAACTAGACCCGAACGTCCAGATTGTGATGGATATGGATGGCTGGGGCCCTCCGGTTCTTAAAAAAGATTCGTATCACGACTACATTCAGAAGGAACCCGTGCAGTATACCGGTTTCAAATTGTTCTACGAGAATGACTTCCGTAAGCCTGGTTCCCGCATTATGACACCGGCCGAGGTGTTGGCACTTGACCCAAAACCAATGTACATCCAGTATCAGTAAGTGTACGCTCAGTTAATGACAACGAAAAAGGAGACTCGCCGAGTCTCCTTTTTCGTTGTCATTAACTGAGATCCAGTTGGGCTATTTCTTCCAGCCAAGTCGCTCTTTGCGCGGAGGATGCCTGAAGAACGGACGCCAAAAATATGTGGTGTAAAATCTCAAAGCCACAATACTCGAAAATTCCCCGATCAGACGTTAGGCGCAACGCCTGATCCATCCCTATAGCTCGGTATTCCTCGTGCGATTTACCCTGTGTGTTAATAATGACTGCTTTCTTGCCTTTCAGTAAGCCTTGCTGAACACCCTGTACATACGTATAGGCAAACCCATACATAAAAACCCGATCAATGTATCCTTTCAATAAGGCAGGTAGTCCGGTCCACCAAATAGGATAAATAAACGTGACCACATCTGCCCAGGCTAAAAAAGATTGTTCAGTGGCAATATCAACCGGCACTTGCCCCGTTTTAGCGGTCAGCAGATCAGCTACCGTCAAGACTGGATCAAAGCCCAGGGCATATAAATCGCGTACTTCGACTAAATCCCCAGTCTGGTGCAGTTTTGCGACCACAGCTTCCTTAAGCTCACGGTTAAAGCTGGTTGGATCGGGATGCGCATAAATTATGAGATGTTTCATTTGTCTTTCGTGTTTTAGTATGACAAATGTCCATCTGGATCACTGGGCAAAATTGTAAGAAAACGAAATGGAATCACCGACGAATAGCCAATTGATTGACGCCGATGAGCAACTCGCTACGGTAATCAGCCATTTTTACTGCGTCGAGCACACTACACAAGCTGCGCCGGTATGCCAACAGTTGCTGCCTAACTATGAAATGCTTCTGGTATTCAACTTTGGCCCGACTATTCCTATTTCATTAGGCGAGGCTTCGTATGTTATCGAACAAACGGCGGTGCTGGGGCCGCTCCAGAAAACGCTTGTGTATGAACTACCTCCCGGAGCAGATTTAATTGTTGTGAACTTCACCCTCAATGGCTTCTATCGGCTTTTAGGGGTTCCCATGCATCAGCTCAAAGCCGATGATTTACATAACCCGGATCTGTTGCTCAACAAGGCCTGTTTTAGTGAACTGTGGGCTCAGTTGGCCCCCATGCGTGTATTGGCCGATAGGATACGGTTACTACGTGACTATGCGATGGCGTTTGTAGCCCCTTCCGATGCGGCTGCGCTCTCCTTACTCGACAGCATTCCATTTTTCCGGGATTCAAGTACTGACCCGATAAAAATATTGGCGCAAACCCATAAGCTGTCGACCCGTAGTATTCAGTTGCGATTTCAAACCTATCTGGGGTATTCGGCCAAAGAGATGATCCGTTTCCTTCGTTTCAAAAAAGTACTTAGTCATCTTTGTCAGCAGTACCCAGCTACCCCCGACTGGCTGGAACTGGTAGTTATGTTCGGCTATCATGATCATAGCCACCTGATCAAAGACTTTACCTATTTTTTAGGCCTTACACCCCGCCAGTTTTTTAAACAGCTAGCCGCAGGCGGTGTATGCATCAGTAAATCAGGAAAGTTTTATTGACTGAATCCGAGAGGGATGTCGTGTTCACTTTAACTCCGCGATTGAGACTGTAACCCGATTTCTGAATGGAGCCACCATCGCCGGTTACCAATCAACCAACGATGGCCTACCAAAATCATACTCAATGAATCAATCGGCCCACCCGACTCCAGCGGACTTTATGGAAAATATCTGCCGGAACAGGATCGAGAGATAACCAGACAAAAACCGCTTTCCCGACGATATGGTCCTCTGGTACAAACCCCCAGTAGCGCGAATCCTCCGAGTTATGCCGGTTGTCGCCCATCATGAAGTAATAGTCCTGTTTGAAGGTATACGTATTAATCAGCTTTCCGTCGATCCGAATGCTGGACGGCGTTAATTCCACATTTTTATTATCTTCATACCAGTCGATAATAGGGCCATACAGCGCAATCGTCTGCTTATTGATGGGAATGGTTTCCCCTTCTTTAGGGACGTTGAGTGGACCAAAATTGTCCTGATTCCAGGCATAGGCAGCCCCACCATAAATGCGGGAATCCCGTTGTCCGGCCTGTTCGCGTAGAGGCTCGATACCTTTTATCCAGTCAAATTGCCGGAATTTATCGATCACCGTTTGGGTCGTATTTATTTGGTAGCCAACCAATACCGTTGTTTTGGTGGCCGCGTCGTACTGCTCAAGTGGTTGCCAGTTGATAAAGGGACCCTCTTCCGATTTAAAATCATTGACAATATCGTATTTCCGAAAAAATCGCTCGTCAAGGACCTCCGTCGTTTTAATGAAATAAGTGGTTTCTGAGCGTGCTGGTACGGCCATTTCTTTACCATTGACGTAAACCCGTTGTTGCCGGATTTCAAGTACATCACCCGGAATGCCAATACATCGTTTAATAAAGTTGGTTTTCAGATCGGCCGGATAGGCGGGCTCGTTTGGTTTGGGTGGCGGATAATTAAAGACGACAACATCACCATTTTTAACGGTTGTGAAACCAGGCAACCGATAGGAAGGCAGTTGAATGGCCGTGCTGTACGAAGGAATATTTGTACCCCATATTTTCTGATGTGTTAGCGGGATCTGCAAAGGCGTTTTTGGCGTACGAATGCCATAGTGAAGCTTACTGACAAATAGAAAATCGCCCACCATGAGGCTATTTTCCATCGAAGGCGTAGGAATGGCAAATGCCTCGAATGTCAGAAACCGAATCAGCGTGGCAGCAATCACGGCAAATAAAAGTGAATCGAGCCATTCTCTAAGTGGTGATTTTTTCGATTTAACTGGCTTGCCAGTAACGTGCTTTTTCTTTCTGAACATCGCCTGAAGGATGGTTAAAACTTGCTATCAAGACAACCGGATGGCTGAATGAGAGAAAGATACCTGTCCCGAGTTATAGGAAAGCTGTATTTTACAGAAGCGGTAATATAGGTGGCTGAATAGCGAGACTGTTCATTTACAGCCCTTTGTGTTTATCCTTTTTCACCAGCTATACATTCGGCGCAAATGGCTACTTTCTATCGACAGTTGCAGGTGTTGGCATTGCTGAATAAACCCCAGACCACATTCGATTCCTGTTCGAAAATATCTGTGACGAGTAACCGTACATAGTAGTTTTTTGGCGGGAAGTTGAGAAAAGGAATTCCTGCTGATCTGGCCTCGGGGTCGATTCCACTAACCTGAGCTAGCGGTGTACCGCTAAAATTTGCATTATCATACACCTCAATCCGGTAAGATAGCTGGGGGGCTCGACTCGGATCAACTTGCCAGCCAACGTTCAGGCTCCCGTTGGCGAAAGCTGGACTCAGTTGGTTTACCAAAGCCGTAGTTACCACCGATGGTTTGGTTTCGGGCATGGTCATTGTAAATGAATACAGATCTCTGGGTGGTTCAAGGCCAGTACAGGTAAAGAGTTTGACTTCTTTAGCCGAGCTTTTCTCGGCTTTCCAGGCTCCATCTCCCCCACTGACGTCAATTTGGGTGGCTTTATTCCAGGTCTTATCCTGATTGAGTTTCCAGAAATTGCGCCAAAGCCCACATCGTTCATTGGGCTGACCACTAATTTGATCCAAGTAAGCGGTCAGGGAATTTCCCAGAAAGAAGGCATTATTATCAGGCGTTACTACCGTCACATAATGTGTCCATTGCCCTGTCCCATAATCGTACATAAATAAGCCCACTCGGGTCTTGTTATCCCCGGTAGACCATCGTCTAAGCACAGTGGTATACCAGACATCGGTTTTCCAGGGCATAGGATGGTTGGCCTGCAAACCGGTTCCTGTTTCTTCGTAGGGCACGATAGATTCAGCGGGCAGTTGGTATTCAGTATAGGATTGAGCAAGCGTGGAACTAACCAGATCGCCCACCCTCATTCGATTGTTGAAAGTGGGGCCGCCTGCTTTCTGTTGAATACCTGTTTCAACGGGCCGTGTTGCGAGTTTACCGTTGAGTGAACTCCAGGTGGTATTGGGCCGAATGCATTCGGCGGGAACCATGACTTCGGATAGCAGGACCAGTCCAGGTTTAGTGCCTAAGCCACGGGCCGTAAGTGTGGGGGTAGGACAACTGTCGGCAAGACAGGCATAGGGCATCTTGTGGGTGCGCACACTGGCCATGGCCTGCGCCCGCTCCCGCCAACGCCGGGCCATATTTGAGGTGGTGGTATTACCAATGGGGCTCCCATCTACCACAACATCCGGGTTAGAGTAGAAATTGATATCGTCTCCACACTGAATTGTTGGCCCAAACCCGTTAGCGTAGGGCCGATCTCCCCCACCCCGGCAGTGGCCTCCTCCAACACTATGCCCAATTTCGTGCGCAAACACCGACCAGGGCGAAGGGTTCGACTCCACAACCGATCGGTTGCCAGGTTTATAGGCAATACCCCGAGCTTCTCCTGGATAACCTTGTACGGCGACCAGGTAATCGGCACCGGTAGCGACCATGTCGGCTGCGTGCCAATCATCTATAACGGCTAACACATTTCCATAAATCCCTGCATTCCTGGGCGCGCGAACGACACCCACTAACCGAAGTCGCACATTTTCCACCAGGGAATTGTGCAACGCGTTATTAACCCGGTTAATCATCTGGTTAGCCACTAACGTCGGGTTACCGCCCGATCGGCTGGCGGCAATGTCAGAAAAGCTAACCAATACGTCAATGATATACACTCCCTCACAGTTGGCCTCACCTTCGGCTACGGCTGCGGCTACACGAGCATTTTTGGTAGCCAATGGTGGCTGTTCGAACGTTGAATCGCAAAATGTTGACGATGTTTTTCCTAGTTCAATGACCTGATGAATCTGAGCAGTACCCGTGGCTCTTGCCGACGCTGAACGCGCAAGCGGCAAGGGCTTGATCTCATATTCCTTCCCCTTATAAAAAACGGTAGCGATCAGCTGCTTGTGGGCCGGATCGGCCGAAATGATCACATTGCGATAATGGGGTAAATGATCGAACCTGGGATCAGGAATTCGGCCATACCAGATTAGGGTTCCATCCGGTAGGGTTTTGGACTCCACTCGCTGAGCCACCAGATTGACATCGCCAAACAGATTAAACCCAATCTGGTCTGGCAGAAAAGGAGCTGTAGTGGCAAAATTGATGGATGCATAGCTACTTCGAAGGATTGGTACCAGTGTATCGCGCGATTCGGTAAGGCCTGAAGCAGCAGTTGTCACACGCATCGGTGACAGCAGTTGAGTCTGACTGTAACCCATCGAGACAAATAGGCAACTCACCAGCAACCAGCTTAGTAACCGCCTGGTCAACGTAAAGAATTTCATGGTCAGGAAAAGTAGATGTGTAGTATGCTAACCCACAACAAGGTTAGAGCAATGCTTATGACGCGCAGTGAAGAAGAAGGTCTCGGGAGGTGAAATCGCGACTGAGCTAAACGCTTCATTTAGCTACCTAAAATTTGCGAAATGTATCTATTTTTCGTTCACAGGATACAAACCAACATTCTTTAATTCCTTGTTACTTTATTCGTGTGGTTGACTTAGACCGTTTATTAACCTTGCTCATCCATTGTAGGCACGACGATATGTAAGTAGCTACTGGATTAGTATAAGGAGAACAGGAGACGCTATAAAGCAGAAAGGCCCGGTCATTGACCGGGCCTTTCTGCTAAAATGAAAACCGATTATCTATCGATTCTCTACCAATGCTTTGAACTCATCGACGGTAACGTCCTGTGATACAACCGTCAGTTGGGTTTTGGCATACTCGATTACCTTGTCGTCAAACACCCGATTGAAGGTGCTGGTGTAATTCTGTCCGTTGTTCTTCTCATCCATGAGGTAGTTGCGGGCGATGCGGTCAATGGTTTTATTCATTTCCTCATCTTCGCTACCCATGAAGCCAAATTGCTCCTGAACCATCAGGCGAGTTACGGCCAGCACTTCGTCGAACTCAACGTTGATGTCCGCTTTTTCGGCAATCTTGTTTTTGATCAGTTGCAATTTCACCGACTTCGTGAAATCGTCATATTGCTCCTCAATCTGCTCGGGGGTAAACTTACCTTCGTTAACCTCCAGTAACCAGTTTTTCAAAAACTCATCGGGCAGCAGGATTGGCGTCGTATCGATCAATGTTTTTTCGATATCCAACCGCAATAATTGGGCTGACTCACGACCATAGTTGCCTTTGATAATGTCGGCCACTTTCGCACGGAACTGCTCTTCATCAGAAACAGCACCAACACCCAACACTTTATCAAAAAATTCCTGATTCAATTCAGCGGGTTCATGACGGGTAACGTCATCAACCTCAAACGTAAACTCACCGGTCAGGTTCGCGACGTCTTCTTTCGGAGCGCCCGTAGCATTGGCACGCGCTTTTTCATCCGGGAAAGCCTGCTCAAGGTTAAACGTAATAACGTCACCTTTCTTCTTGCCAACAAACTGCCCTTTAGCGTCTTCGGCCATCTGGTTCGTTGGGAAGGCCGTCTTGGCGGTGAAAGGCCCGTCAACCTGCTTCAACTCGCCGTAAATCGTATCGCCATCGTTCACATCTTCCCCGTGAGCGTGGGTATGAAACCGTTGTTGCAAGTCAGCAATAGTCGAATCAATTTCAGCCTCGCCAGCCTGAATTTGATACTGGGTTACGCTGGGCAGATCGCTGAAGTCAATATCGAATTCGGAAGCCAGACCCAGTGTGTAACTAAAGGCAAAATCAGACTGGTTGTCCCAATCAATGGCTTCGGCCTGCTCGCGGTTAGGTACGGGATCACCTACGACCTGAAGTTTATTTTCACGGATATACTGGCTAACCGTTTTGCTCAACATGGCATTGATCTCGTCGACCAGGATACTCTTGCCATACATTTTTTGCACGAGCGACGCAGGAACGTGACCTGGGCGGAAACCCTTCAATTGAACTTTGCGACCGTAATCTTTCAGTTTTTTATCAACTTCTGGCTTATAGTCGGCTGGGGTCAGCGTAATCTTCAGCGAGGCATTCGTGTCGCTGGCTTTTTCGAGAGTAATATCCACGTTTGTATCGGTTTAAAAACAAAAAGCGAAAGAGTGAAAGTATGAAAGAGTGAATTGTTACAGACAACGCTCTTTCGCTCCTTCACTCTTTCGCTTTTAAACTTCAGTACGGGCGGAGGGACTCGAACCCCCATGCCTTGCGGCACCAGATCCTAAGTCTGGCACGTCTACCAATTTCGCCACGCCCGCAAATTAATGGCCCGAACAGGTTGAATCCGTTCGCCGAAAGCTGATCGACCAGTGGCCGTTTCAGTTATTTCAGGGTGCAAAAGTACAAAAAGAATTGAATGCGCAAAGCATTTTCTCAGAAGTTTTATTTTTACCGATTATTCCATCCTTTTTCGATTATTAATTTGTTAACTTGTAGTAGGAGTACATCCTGAAGAGAATTACCGCAACGAAGCAATATGATGAATGTCTCAGCCGAACCCGTTATTGATTTAGAACTGGAGCGGCAGGAAATCCTGAAGCGCTACCGACGCCTACTTCGGGCAGCCAAACCCATGTTGAAGGGCGACGACGCCAAGCTGATCAAGAAAGCCTTCAACACATCGGCTGAAGCCCATAAGAACATGCGTCGCCGGTCAGGTGAGCCCTATATTTACCATCCCCTGGCCGTCGCCCAAATTGCCGTCGAGGAAATTGGCCTGGGCACAACCAGTATTGTTGCGGCTCTGCTCCACGATGTCGTAGAAGATACAGACACGACAATTGACGATATTGATCGGGCGTTTGGCCCCAAAGTGGCTAAAATCATCGATGGCCTAACCAAGATTTCAGGCTACTTCGAATACGGAACGTCGCAGCAGGCTGAGAACTTCCGGAAGATGCTGCTGACTTTGTCAGATGATGTACGGGTCATTCTGATCAAGCTCGCCGATCGGCTTCATAACATGCGTACGCTGGACTCGATGCCCCGCGATAAGCAGCTAAAAATTGCCTCCGAGACGATTTACATTTACGCCCCGCTGGCCCACCGGCTGGGATTGTATAGCATCAAGTCGGAGTTGGAAGACCTATACCTGAAGCACGTTGAGCCGGAAGCGTATAAGGACATCGCCAAAAAACTACGCGATACGCGCCTGGCCCGCGACCGGTTTATTGGCCGGTTTATCGAACCCATCGAAAAAGACTTGGCCGAAACAGGCATCAAATACGTCATTAAAGGACGGCCAAAATCTATCTATTCGATCTGGACAAAACTGAACAAATCGAAAAAGCCGTTTGAGGAAATTTATGATTTGTTTGCCGTCCGCATCATTCTGGATGTACCGCAGGATGAAGAAAAAGCAGCCTGCTGGCGGGCCTATTCCATCGTCACGGATCATTACAAGCCAAACCCGGATCGGCTAAAAGATTGGATCAGCACCCCGCGAACCAATGGCTATGAGTCGCTCCACACAACCGTGATGAGTCGGCTCGGCCAATGGGTTGAGGTGCAAATACGCACCGAACGCATGAACGAAATTGCGGAAAAGGGCTACGCTGCTCACTGGAAATACAAAGGCAACGATACCCAGACCGGGGCGGGTATTGAAGCCTGGATCAGTCAGGTGCGCGACATGATCGAGTCGGCAGGTAAAGGCGATAAAAAGGCCGCCATCGAGTTTGTCGATGATTTCCGAAGCAATCTGTACAGCGAAGAAGTCTTTGTCTTTACCCCCAAAGGCGATCTTCAGGTATTGCAGCGTGGCGCAACGGCCCTCGACTTTGCCTTTGACATTCATACCCAGATTGGTGCACGATGCATGGCAGCGAAGGTCAACAACACGCTGGTGCCGCTGAGTTACGTGTTACAAAATGGGGACCAGGTCGAAGTCATTACCTCAAACCGCCAGAAACCCAGCGAAGACTGGCTGCGGTTTGTGGTTACCTCGAAAGCCCGAACCAAGATTAAGGATTTAATCAAGGAAGAAAACAAGCGGTTCGTAACGGATGGCCGTGAACTGGTCAACAAGAAGTTACGGGTGCTTCGGATGGAGATGACCAACGAGGTTATCAACCAGTTGAGGGCTTACTTTGGCTCAAAAACCACCGACGATTTTTTCTACCGTGTCGGGAAAGGACACATTGACGTTGGCGAACTCAAGAAGTTTAAATCGGATAAAGAAGCGAAAGAGAATCGCGCTAATAAACTTAATACCGACACCTTGCCCGACGCGAAGGCGTTTGTCAAAGAATTAAAGAAAATTCACGGCGAACGGGCCGATGCCGACATGCTCCTCATTGGGGAAGACATGGACAAGATTGATTATACGCTTTCCAAATGCTGTAACCCGATCTCGGGCGACGACGTTTTTGGCTTTGTGACCATCAATGATGGCATAAAAATTCACCGGGTCACCTGTCCGAACGCCGTTGAGTTGATGTCTAATCACGGTAACCGCATTATTAAAGCCAAATGGACCTCCCAGAAAGAGCTGGCTTTTCTGGCCGGGCTTCGGATTACAGGCACCGACCGCGTTGGTTTGATTAACGACGTGACGCGGGTCATCAGCAACGAATTGCACATTAATATGCGTTCTGTGGCGATTGATTCGAAAGACGGTATCTTTGAGGGAAATATCCGGCTCTACGTTCACGATACCGGTCACCTCGAAACCCTGATGCAGAAACTCGAACGCGTTCAGGGCGTGTTTGAGGTAGTACGGTTTGACTCTTAACTAGTGAAGAATGAAAAGTGTAGCGTAAAGACTAGGGCGGCACGCTAACCTTATTCTTTATTCTATACTCTTCATTCTTCATTCTTCACTAATTTTGCGATATGACTGCTCCGATTCAAACAAATTTAGATGCCGCTCAAATGATTTTTCGGGCCTACCTGGAACGGAAGGGCCTTCGAAAAACGCCCGAGCGGTTTGCTATACTGGAAGAGATTTATAACCGACAAGACCACTTCGATGTGGACGAGTTGTATATCTCCATGAAAAATAAAAAGTACCGAGTGAGCCGCGCAACGGTGTATAATACGCTGGATGTACTGGTTGACTGCGACTTGGTAACCAAGCACCAGTTCGGCCGTAACCTGGCTCAGTACGAAAAATCATATGGATTCCGGCAGCACGACCACCTGATCTGTACGGACTGTCATAAAGTGATGGAGTTTTGTGACCCGCGCGTCCAGAATATCCAGAACATGGTGGGCGATATGTTGAAATTCAACGTGATGCACCATTCCCTGATTTTCTACGGTTCCTGTGCCCGTGATCGGTGTGAGAACCGCCTGACTGAGAAAAACGCGCAAAGCCAACCCGCCGATACGGTACATGCGTCTCCGTTAGATTGACTTTAGCCGCGCATCATTTCGTGTAGGATTTCACCGTGTAGCTGTTACCCAGATTAGGCAGGTAACAGCTACTATTTTTCGTTTTAATGACCGGAGACGTTTACTTGAGCGTGATCCAAATTCATTTTTATAATGATCGATGTTTTATTAGGCCTCCAGTGGGGCGACGAAGGGAAAGGTAAAATTGTGGACGTACTGGCTCCGCAATATCAGGTGGTAGCCCGTTTTCAGGGAGGTCCCAATGCAGGGCATACCCTCGAATTCAACGGGTTTAAACACGTATTGCATCAAATTCCGTCCGGCATTTTTCGCAATGATATTCTCAACATCATTGGGAATGGCGTCGTACTCGACCCAATCGTGTTCAAAAAAGAAATCGACGGGCTAGCCAAGTACAACCTTGCCTTGACGGAAAACCTACAAATTTCCCGCAAGGCGTCCATCATTCTGCCAACGCACCGACTGCTGGATGCGGCCTATGAACAAGCCAAAGGCGAATCGAAAATTGGGTCTACGCTGCGAGGCATTGGCCCAACGTATCAGGATAAAGTGGCCCGTTTAGGGCTGCGGGTTGGTGATATCGAATCGCCGAACTTCTCGGATAAATACCAAAAGCTGGTAGCCATTCATAAAGTCATACTGGAGCAGAACAACTTCGATTACGCAGCGGCTTTACCCCAGGCAGAAGCTGAATTCTTCGGAGCGGTTGAGTTTATGAAACAGTTTCAACTGTCAGACAGCGAGTATGCCGTCAATGATGCTTTGACCAGCGGGAAAAAAGTGCTGGCCGAAGGGGCGCAAGGTTCTCTGCTCGATATTGACTTTGGGTCTTACCCATTTGTAACGTCTTCCAGCACGATGGCGGCTGGCGCCTGTACCGGCTTGGGAGTAGCCCCCCGCAGGATTGGCGAAGTATTCGGCATTTTTAAAGCGTACTGCACCCGTGTGGGTAGCGGTCCTTTCCCGACCGAACTGAACGACGAAACGGGTGAGATGATCCGTAAAGAAGGGCGGGAGTTTGGTGCGACTACAGGTCGTCCGCGCCGATGTGGCTGGCTGGATTTACCCGCTCTGAAATACGCCATCATGATCAACGGAGTAACGCAGTTGGTGATGATGAAAGTGGATGTCCTGAATATTTTTGATGAGATTAAGGTCTGCACGCATTACAAACTCGCGGATGGTACGCTTTCCGAACAGATGCCGTATGACCTTTGCGATACGGACGTTACGCCGGTTTACAAAACATTTAAAGGCTGGCAAACGGATTTGACCGATATCCGCTCGTTTGTCGACGTACCCGCTGAACTGGCTACGTATGTCTACTTCCTGGAAGATACACTGGGATTGCCTATCAATTTTATCTCGACCAGCCCCGACCGGGAAGCCATCATTCATCGGCAGGCGGTGATTGCTTAATCGACATAAAAACCACGAATTGACTGGCAGCCGCCCCCGCTATACAAGCAGGGGCGGCTTTTTTGCTTATTTTTGACAAAACGAATAAGGGGTATGTCCGTAAAGAATTTTTATCAAACCGTCTATCAGGGCGACACAATCTTCCGGGTAGACGGCGAATCGTGGGAGTTGACAACCAAAGCAAAAATGGCGGAATCGCCCGTTATTGACAGCTCACTAGTTATTGACCATACCCCCGATCTACTTTCTGAATTGGATGAATTGCTGGTAAGCGCATCGGTCGCTTCAGCAGATACGGCAGAGATCGCAATCGATACGCCACCTGTTATTACCCTGCAACCAACGCTGGAACCGACTCCGGCCAAGGCAACACCTGAACCATTGCCCCAACCAGCACCACGCCCCACCACGCCGTCGATCTTACCCCCTATCCAAAACCAGCCGAGAATGCCCCAGCTGAATCATAAAGTTCTCCTGCTAGCCGATGAAGAATTAGATCCCAGCAATCTGCTGTTTCTGGAGAAAATTCTGAAGGCCGTTAACCTGAATGTCGATGGGGTTGACTTATTGAACCTACACGGTGTGCAGGGCATGGACTTTGCGGAATTGCTGCGGGGAAAATACATCAATCATTTTATTACGTTCGGGGTGCCTTTCGAGCGTATTAATCTCGACATTATGATGGACCGTTATTCGCCGGTTCGGTTCGAAGGCATTACGTTCCTGATGGCCGACTCACTGCCGACGATTGAAGCCGATCAGAATCTAAAAAAACGGCTCTGGAGTGCTTTACAACGAGTTTTCCGGCTTTAGCCAATGCCTGGTTTCCCGGCTCAGGCCCTTTGCAATGAAGAATCCAGTTCACCTATTTTCTTTCGTCAGCGTTTCCTAATGACGTTTTTCCAACGACTCCGCCGTTCCTTTTCTGTTACCTCTTTACCCCCTACATCAACGGGCGTACCCGTTCCATTACCTACGATACCTGTTTCCCAACCGCCAGCGTTGAATCTGCAATCAGCCGCAATCCGTTCATCGCCAGTCTATACTCCCGAACCCCTGCCCGAGTGGCTTGCCGATCAGGATTCGCTACGGGACGAGGGGGTATTATTTGGTTTATCGGAGGCTCGACCGGATGGGAAAATTTCGCAGATACGGGCGTTTTTTTCTCGACAAACGGCTCCTTTAACCGAATTGGCAGACGAGAACACCGAGCGAATTGGCGAACTCAATCTATTTATCGAACAACGGGAAAACCGAATTATCAGCCTTCGTAATCAAATCAATGAACTGGTTGATCGCGAGCCCCGTCCTAACAACCTGATCCGAACGCTGGTGAGTTTAATTCTTTCGCTGGGTGTTTGTGTCGGCAATTTCTACCTGATCGACGAAACGCTTCGCCCGCTGTTTCCCAATCGACTGATCGCGGTGGGTATATTTCTGGCGGGCATGTTCAATTTGTTTAGCCGAACGTCGTTCTTATACGAGGCCGGGGCTGGCCTGTCGGTTCGGCGCATTCTGGCAGAAACAGGCTTGCCATTGGCTGCGTCGGTATTTGTATTCGTGCAAGCGCTCCAATCACAGTCGATGGGGCAAGCCATTGCGTTGTTTGCGTTTGTGTTTTTCCTGTTTCTTCTGGCCGGAAATCTGTTTTTAAGCAACCTCGTTACCTTACAAACCGACCTGGCCAACATGGGTGCGCATCGCCGGTGGCTTCAGGCGAAAGCACAAAGTTTGCCCGTTTGGGAAGCCGAAATAGAACGCTTGAGCCGGGAGGTCGATTCGCTTCGCGTTCAGAAATGGCCCTTCGTAACAACGCTAAATCATGTACAGGCTCAAATTACTCATTGGAACACCCGGCGTGATGAACTTGTTAACTTATTCGTGAGTGAGTTTGAACTTGCCCGAAGCCTCCGCGATCGACTTTCTGAGCAACAGCGGAAATCAATTTTGACCGGGTCGCCGGTACGCATATGAATGATAAATGATGTTGCCCTGATGAATGAACGTCTCCCTTCATTAGTTGTCGCCGAGCCAGACCAGCCTGCTGTTAGCTGATCGGTCATGTTTTTTTAATTCATCGTTACTCATTCTTTATGGAGCCAACAAACAACCCAGACTTTCAGCACGGTTATACGAGCGGTGTGGAAGGCGTTAATCGGGAAACATACGAAGGATACTTATCGAGCCAGATCAATACAGACTGGCTTACGGAACGAATTGACGAGAAGCGGACGGAGGTAGCTACCCTTAATCAACAACTTTCGGAAGCTACCGAAGCGAACCGAGCGGCTTTTGCTACCTTACAAACCCATACCCTCCAGGTAGAGCGGCTGGCTAAACAAGTAGGCCAGCGTGAAGCAGACCGGCAAATTGTGCTCGCTGATCAGGATACGTTACGTGAGCGCCGGGCCAAAGCCGCGCCGGATTATTCGTTGTTTGCGGGGTTGTTATTTTTGGTGGCGGGTATTTCGTTTCTCGCGGGCGATCTGATTATTTCGCACGAGATTGTGGCGTATGCTCTCAACATTCGCAACACCAACGAAGCCTGGGCCTTTGCCGTTGGTCTGGCCATGGTGTCTATCCTGCTCAAACCGGCCTATGACCGGCTTATCGAGAAACCGTATCAGGAGGATCCTGAAAAAAACGGACGTAAATACGGGCAGTTCAAGATTGCGCTGGCCGTATTTGCGGTTGTTACGCTGGCCGTACTGGGCTGGTTTCGGTATGAAGCTTACCGTACGGATCAGCTTAAATCGGCTATTAACAAGTCGGTCCGGCAACTTCAGCTAAATACGGACCCTTCGGCAACTACACAAGTTCTTAGCCCGGCAACCATAAACAAAATCGAAAAGCAGCTCAGCGAGTCGAGCGAGTTGAATCTGGCGCTGGTCAACAGTCCATGGGCTTTGCTTTCGTTTGTTTTAAGTGGCATCCTGTTCGCGCTGGCGGGTGCTGTGTGCCTGGGAATTGCCTTGCCGGTGATCTCGGCGTTCTGGTTCCGATGGCTGCAGGCAGATATCAAACTCTGGAAACTGCGCCGTCGGTTGAAACGTCTGGATAAAGAAATGGCTCCGCTTGAGGCTGAATTAGCCGAACAACGAACTCAGCAAAACGTATTGCAGCACAACCTGGATTTGCTACCCGACCTAGCGGAGTTGAAAGAGCAACGGCAGGCTGTAACTGCCGAACTCAATGAATTACTGGCTGAACTCAAACTAGCGCAAACGGACAGCCGCATCAGCAATTTCAACGACGGCTACGGGCAAGGCGAAGCAACCCGCACTGTTTTGAGCGATGATGAGCAGCGGCAGCTTCGCAAAGAGATGCTGGCTCTTCAGAACGGTAACCGTAACCGGACGAACGAAGCCCGCCCGGCCGGTACGCCAGCTGCAAACGGTGCAAATGGAAAAGCGCCGGGCTTACGTCCCCACCAGACCATCCGGAAATTCCTCTCGGACGAGTTGTAATTAATCCGTTTTCTTTAGTGGGGGCAGATTCTTAAATCTGCCTTTGTGAGGTTTCTTAAAACCGAACGGTTCGTACAGCTCGATTTTAAGAAACCTCGCGGGGTAGGTTCTCAAACCTACCCCACTAAAGAAAACCTGATCAGGTAATCTTTCAACAAACGCTCTTTAGTTTTACAAGCTAAGGAGCGTTTTTGCTAGTCAACCGTTCAGTCAACACCTTCAAACAAGAGCATGCAGGGAATCAACTTTTACATTGTCGATGTATTTGCTAACAACAAATACGAAGGCAATCAACTCGCCGTTTTTCTCGATCTGGACAACCAGCTCTCCGATGAGCAAATGCAGCGGATAGCCCTCGAAATAAACTTTGCTGAAACAACTTTCATCAAAGCCGTCAAGGATAACCTTCGCTTTGTTGTTCGCATATTTACCCCCGAGCATGAGGTTCCCTTTGCGGGCCATCCTTCGCTGGGAACGAGTTATGTAATTGCCAAATTCATTCTGCCGCAGGCTCCAAGCCGACTGACGCTGGAACTGGCTCATTTGGATTTAGAGATTGAGGTTCTGGAGCCAACTAATCTGGACGAAAGTATTTTCTTCATGCGTCAGGCGCAACCTGAGTTCAGGCGTACGTTTACGCATGAAGAAGTATCAGCCGAGTTGAACATCAGGTTCGACGACATCGATCCATCACTGCCTGTCCAGGAAGTCAGTACAGGGCTACCTTACATTATCATTCCGCTAAAAAACCGGGAAGCCATCGACAATCTGACGCTTACGTTTGAGTCGTTCAGAGACTTTCTGCTGGCCCGGAACATGTACAGAACGAACAGCAAAACCGGTCACTCAACCTCCCTGTTCTTCTTCACGAACGATGTTTACGAAGCAGGTAATTCATTCAATACACGAATGCTTCTGACTGAAAATAACAAACTGTCAGAAGATGCCGCCACGGGAAGCGCCAATGGTTGTTTTCTGGCTTACTTATTAGCGCACCAGCAAACCAAAATTAAGGCAACTGTCGAACAGGGTTTTCAACTGGGCCGTAAATCATACATTTACCTCGATGGGTCGCTGGAAAACGGTCATTACCAGCTCAACGTAGGGGGCCGGAATAAGCTCATCTCAGCGGGCACCTGGTATATCTAATTGCATCAATACCCTTCATCGGTAACCAGATAATAATTCATACTTTCGGTTTGTTTGCCTTCGGTTAAAATCTCGACGGTAAGCCATTCGACATGCGTATAGGCATCGAAGGGGCCGCTTTCGGTTTTGATAAGTTCCTGATTTCGCTCTGCTGCCTGCTTTTCAAGAAACGAAATGGCCTCCTCGCGGGAGTCGAACGTATTGATCAGGTCGCCGAAGTCCAGCGTTGGCTCCGCTTCGGGCAACTCACCTTTTAAGTTCGAGACGGGCGATTCGGGAGGGTTCGATTCGGTCCGCGTTTGGGGGCTGGCATATAGTTCAATGGTCATTCGGATGTGTAGGTTTATGGTTTGGCAGCGTAGTAGGCCACCGCTTCCTGTAGAGAACTCCGTGCACGGTGGAGTGTTAAAAAAGTCTCAAAAAAAGGGGCGTTTAAATTCGTTTACCCAACAGATGGAGCCGCATCTACCTGGTAATGGCACAGCTACGGGGAGGCTAACCGGAAACTTTACGCAGGCGCACTGGCGTGGTGGATTTCCCGGCCAGAGGGAGGTATAAAACCTTTATTTGCCAATAAATCGTTATTACTAAACCGATACATTAATCTGGGCTTCGATGAACGAACCGAATCTGCTGTTTGAGTGCCTGACGTACCAGCAACAACACTTCCCGCTCAGCGATATGCTGTGCGCCAGGGAAGCAGGTCAATGGCGCCATTATAGTACACAGGAAGTCAGTAACCTGGTCTGTCAGCTCAGCGCGGGCTTGCTGACGCTGGGCATAAACGAAGGCGATGGAACGGCCGAAGGGCGCGATAAAATTGCCATCCTCAGCGCAAACCGGCCCGAATGGATGCTGGCTGACCTGGCTATTCAACAAACAGGAGCCGTTTCAGTCCCTATTTATCCAACCATCAATCCCACCGAACTTCAATTCATCTTACAGGATGCCGCCGTAAAACTGGTGTTTACCGGAGATGAGACGCTAGCCCGTAAAGTGGCCAGCATTCAGCATAACCTACCTCATTTACAAGCGATCTTTGCCTTCGATCAGGTTTCCGGTGTACGGCACTGGCGGGAATTGTTGGTGGCACTCACACCGAAGCTTGAAACGCAACTGACAAAGCAGCGGCAGACAATAACCCCGGCAGATCTGGTTACAATTCTATACACCTCTGGTACAACGGGAACTCCTAAAGGTGTGATGCTTTCGCACCACAACATCCTAAGCAACGTTTTTAGCAGTTCCATTTTGTTGAGAGAGGTCGGCATTCAGGGCCAAAAAGCTCTTAGCTTTTTACCCCTTAACCATGCTTTCGAACGAATGGCCACCTACTGTTATATTTACGGTGGGGCCGCCATTTACTACGCGGAGAGCATGGATACCATTGGTGAAAACCTGCGGGATGTTCAACCCACCCATTTTACCACCGTACCCCGGCTGCTCGAAAAGATTTACGAAGGTATTCTGGCGAAGGGCGAAGAATTGACGGGCATCAAACGGAGTCTCTTTTTCTGGGCGTTGAGACTGGGCGAAAAATTTGAGCTTAACGCACCCCAATCGCTAAGCTACCGGCTTCAACTGGCGCTGGCGAACCGGCTCGTTTTCAGCAAATGGCGCGAAGCATTGGGTGGGCAGATACGTGCCATCATCACCGGTGCAGCCGCCTGCCAGGTACGGTTGCTGAAACTGTTTGGAGCCGCCCGG
This sequence comes from Spirosoma humi, assembly GCF_054776575.1. Taxonomy (NCBI): domain Bacteria; kingdom Pseudomonadati; phylum Bacteroidota; class Cytophagia; order Cytophagales; family Cytophagaceae; genus Spirosoma; species Spirosoma humi. The sequence continues at coordinate 79,294 of NZ_BAAHBR010000003.1, read as the reverse complement.
ATTGTGATCATGGAGGGCTATGGCCTGACAGAAGCGTCGCCCATCATCAGCGGAAACCGCCACAGCGACGCCAACCGGATGTTCGGTACTGTAGGGCCACTACTGAAAAACGTTGAGGTTGCCTTTGCCGACGATGGTGAAATTCTCTGTAAAGGCCCAAACATCATGATGGGCTACTACAAACGCCCCGATTTAACCGCCGAAACCATTATAGATGGCTGGCTTCATACCGGCGACATCGGTACGCTGGTTGACGGTAAATTTTTAACGATTACCGACCGCAAGAAAGAACTCTTCAAAACCAGCGGAGGCAAATACGTGGCTCCTCAACCCATTGAGAACAAACTGGTGGAAAGCCGATGGGTCGAGCAAATCATGGTCGTGGGCGAAGGCGAAAAATTTGTTGGTGCTCTGATTGTCCCGTCCTTCAAAGCCCTGAAAGAATGGTATGCACAGCAAGGAAAAACCTATCCGGGTGCCGACGCCATGGTAATGGACAAATCTGTTCTGGCGCTGTTCACAAAAGAAATTGACGAGTACAATCAATTCTTCAACCATGTAGAACAGGTAAAGAAATTTGTTCTGTTGCCCACAGAATGGACGATCGAGAAAGGCGAGCTAACCCCAACGCTCAAGCTGAAACGGAAAGTAATTCGGGAAAACTATAAGGACCAGATCGCCCATATTTATTCCGCTACGAACCGATAAGCTCACTCATTGATGGTCACGCGCAAAAGCTGTTGCCATTCGCGTTCTAACCGTTGGATTTCCGTCGAGAAAGCGATGTCCTCCCCGTCAAAAGCCTGAACAGGCAACGGGGTTCGCTTGTCTTTTTCGATCAGTTCAACGTTAGTGAGGCTGGCCCCTGTTGCTACAATCGCATTCAGGACATCAAAAGCAAGTTCCAGCCGGGAGAACCCCCAGGAGAAATATCTACTCTGTTTATTGGCGTCAATTGTGTGTACGAGAATGGTCATAGTGAAACCAGATTAGCCTATGCGCCCTAAAAATACTCATTTTCATCGCATGGCATCCAAGTATATATACTCATTTAATGCGTGTTTAATATAAGTAGCCTGTTAAGCTGGCGTTGAATAAAACTCAAAAGGCAAAGCTATCGACTGGGCTGTCCCTTCAAGACGCCTGACTAATTGGCTACCTTTGTCAATGGATTATTTTAAACACCTGCTCGATTTATTAAAGGCAGAACGCGACGAAGATCGAAATCAGTATCGTAGACTTACCGAAACCACTTCCTTAGCCGAACGCAGAGCCAATGGCCTGACCTGGTATCCCATCGCGATTAGAGGATCCGAAATGAGCCGGGGCGATTACGTAACCGTCGAAGTAGAACGAACAACACATCAGGATTTATCGCATCAATTGCGAACGGGTATGCCTGCCCTGTTTTTCAGCAACCACGACCCTAAAACCGATCGCGTGGAGGGTACGATCGCCTACCAGAGCGGCAATCGGCTTAAGATCACCTTACTTACGGATGAATTGCCGGACTGGTCGCGGGATGGTAAGCTGGGTGTCGAAATGCTCTTTGACGATAAGAGTTACGACGAAATGGAAGAGGCTCTTAAAACAGCCAACACCCTGAATCAGGCGGCTACGAATAGACTGGTGGCGATTCTGACGGGCCAGGCCTCCCCAACTTTCCATTTCGAGATCCCGAAACCGTCCATTCCAAAACTGAATGACAGCCAGTTGCGGGCCGTTGAGAAAATACTATCGGCCAATGAGTTAGCCATTGTACACGGCCCACCCGGCACGGGCAAAACGACGACACTGGTTCAGGCCATCAAAGCCCTGATCAAACAGGATCATCAAAAGATTCTCGTTGTTGCCCCCAGCAACACGGCCGTCGATCTGTTGAGTGAAAAGCTGCACGAAGAAGGTCTAAATGTGCTTCGGGTGGGCAACCCAGCCCGCGTATCGGAGCGGTTGATGGCACTCACGCTGGACCATAAAATGGCAGAGCATAGCCTAATGAAAGAAGCTAAAAAGCTTAAGAAACAGGCGAATGAGTTCAAGAACATGGCGCACAAATACAAGCGCAGTTTTGGCAAAGCTGAACGCGACCAGCGAAAAGCGTTATTCGATGAGGCTCACCGGATCATGAAGGATGTGGGTAATACGGAGCAGTATATTGTTGACGATCTGATTGCTAAAGCCCAGGTTATCACGGCGACGCTGGTCGGCTCGAACCAGTACATGATTCGTAACCTCAGGTTCCATACGGTTGTCATCGACGAAGCCGGACAGGCCCTGGAGCCAGCCTGCTGGATACCCATTCTGAAAGCGCAGAAACTGGTGCTGGCCGGCGACCATTGTCAACTGTCCCCAACGATCAAGTCGAGCGAGGCCGCCCGAAAAGGACTTAGTACGACGCTCCTGGAAAAATGCGTGGCCCTGCACCCTGAAGCCGTCACGCTGCTGGAAGAACAATACCGCATGCACGAACACATCATGGGTTACTCTTCGCAGGTGTTTTATAGAAATCAATTGCGGGCGCACGCATCGGTCGCTAGCCATTCGCTGTTTCCGGGTGACAGCTCGCTGGTCTTTATCGACACGGCGGGTTGTGGATTTGAGGAGAAACTAGAAGGAACCAGCTCGACCAATCCGGACGAGGCTGCATTTTTGATCAAACACCTTACGCATGTTGTCAGCGAATTAGGCCCTTATTACACCCCGGAGACGTTCCCGCGTATTGCAATCATTTCACCCTACAAGCAACAGTTGAACCTGCTGAACGAACAACTGCTGCACACGCCGGAGTTAGAGTCTTATCGGCCTAAAATAGCCGTCAACACCATCGACAGCTTTCAGGGACAGGAGCGGGATATTGTGTATATTTCCATGACCCGTAGCAATGACCAGGGCGAGATCGGCTTTCTGTCGGACGTACGCCGAATGAACGTTGCCATGACCCGCGCCCGTAAGAAACTGGTCGTTATTGGCGATAGCGCCACCCTGTCCGGGCTGCCGTTTTATGCGGACTTTATTACCTATGCCGAGCGTCTCAATGCATACCAGAGTGCCTGGGAATGGATGTGATGCATGGGTCTTCTACCGTTTAGCCATGTAAATTGATCCGTGGTTAAACGGTAGAAAATCATTCCTTCTTTAGTTGACCTTAACCAGGTCGATCTTAAAAACCAGAATGGAATTAGCCGGAATTTCGCCCTGCTCCTGCGAACCATAAGCCAGACTTGGGGGCAGATAAAGGACAATGCTGCCGCCGGGAGCCAGCAGAGGAATACCTTCCTGCCAGCCGACAATAAGCTGATTTAAGGTAAAGCTGATTCCTGAAGCACTGTCGAAGGTTTTTCCGTTTGTGAGTTTGCCGCTGTAGTTAACGGTCACGTTGGAGCAGGCCGTTGGTTTATTTCCCGAACCGGGCGACTCGATGGTGTAATAAAAACCACGATCATCGGCTTTGGCGGGGATATGGTTGGCGTCGATGTACTGCTTCAGCAGAACAGTTTCTTCCTGGGGTGCCTTCGTGGAAACAACAGGCTCCGTGCAGGGTCGATCGGCTTGTTGGCAACCGACCACTGCCAGTGCCCAACCCAACAGGGCAAATGCGTATTTTTTCATAAACTGTGTTTTAGCTGATTGTGTAGTGGCTTCGTATACATTCGCTATAGGACTACCCCTGCCACCAAACCAATAAAAATGAGCCCATAAGGCGGAATTTTGGTGTACAACAAAACGCCAATGGTCAGGACTACCACCACCACCGATGGCCAGTAGGGAGCCATTGGCTCAAACAGGGCCATAGCGGCTGCAGCCGTTAAGCCTGTACTGGCCGCATTAATCCCTTCCAGCGACGCCCGCACAACGCGATAGCGTTTTAACTGCTCCCAAAAACGGTAGACAAAGAAGATGAGAAAGGTACCGGGTAGAAAAATACCCGCCGTCGAAATAAAACTCCCCCAAAACTGGCCGCTGAGCCCAGCGTCTCGCATGGACAGGGCACCAATGTAGGACGCAAACGCAAAAACGGGGCCCGGTACCGCCTGTACTAACCCAAGTCCCGACAAAAACTCTTCACGAGTCAGGTAGTGTTTGAAGGCGACAAACTCATTGTACAGCAAAGGCGTCAGTACCTGCCCCCCGCCAAAAACGAAACTACCATTCCGGTAGAAATTCTCGAACAAGCGTACCGGTAGCAACTGCGTGTAAGCCCCCAGTGTAGCCGCCCCAATGAACACCCCAAACCACAGAAAAAAATTGGCCCACTGCACATGCAGGGGTTTCTTTTCCATTCGCTCCTGCTGCTGGTAGGTCAGCGCGGTTGTCAGGCCGCCAACCAGCAGCACGATGGGCGTCATTACCGGCGACCGGAATATGTAAGCCACTACCGCAGCCAGCAGGGCCAGCCCCAGACTGGTTTTATTTTTGATGACTTTTTGCCCGATTCGGTAACCAGCTACCACCATAAATCCAACGGCCATGGGTTGAATGAAGCGGACAAACTGCAGAGACAATTTCTGCTGTTCCAGGTAGTAAATAGCCATTCCGGCGGCCGTCATGATACTGACAGCGGGCAAGACCCAAATCAGCAATGTAATGTAAGCGAGGTTGGGCCCGCCAATTTTAAAGCCAATAGCCGTAATGGTCTGGGTAGAGGTTGGCCCTGGCAACACCTGCCCCAGCGCATTCAGCTCTAATAGTTCTTCTTCGGTCAGGTAACGGCGTTTCTTCACGAGCCGCTCGTAAAACATGGCCAGGTGAACCTGCGGTCCGCCAAACGTCGTCAGCGCCAGAATCAGCACATCTTTTAGAAAGATGAAAAGGCGGATTCGGCGTACGGGTTGAACAGTAGACAGGTAAGGAAGCATACGGGGCGATTATCTGCAATGGTTGATCGGCAGTACACGATTTCGTCAATGAACCTGACAATCAAACAGTACCATGAAGATAGCTACTTTTTGAGACCAAGCTCAATTAAGCGTTCGTTCAGAAATTCGCCAGCCGTCATATCTACGTAAATCTTCGGATGCCGGGCATCAATGCAACTGTCCAGACTGGTCAGATCCATCTCCGCACGCGGGTGCATGAAAAACGGAATCGAATACCGCGACTGGTTCATTTTCTCCCGTGGCGGGTTCACGACCTGGTGAATCGTCGACTTCAACTTATGATTGGTGAGCCGATCCAGCATATCACCCACGTTTACAACAACCTGGTCGGGAAGGGCCGTAATACCGATCCATTTTCCATCACGCCGGAGCACTTCCAGCCCGTCGGCCGACGCGCCCATCAGCAAGGTGATCAGGTTGATGTCGCCATGGGGAGCAGCCCGGACTGCACCGTCGGGCGTTGTATCAGGATCCAGCGGGAAGTAGTGCAGTGCCCGCAGAATACTGTCGCCGTTTTTTACTTTATCATCGAAATACGTTTCGGGCAGTTCCAGATAAAGCGCAATAGCGCGCAGGAGTTGCTTGCCTGCGCTTTCGAGCGTACGATAGGCAGCTACGGTTGCTTCTCCAAATTCAGGAACTTCTTCCGGGAGTACGTTGGCAGGCATATCGCCCTCCGGATCGGGCTGCCCAATGTGATAAAACTCTTTGAGGTCAGCCACCTTAAAGCCTTTCGCCGTTTCTTTGCCCTTCCCAATATATCCTCGCTGTCCGTTCAGTTCCGGGTGTTCGTATTTTTGTTTGAGCGCGTCGGGCGACGAGAAAAAGGTCTTTGCCGAATCATAAAGACGTTTCGTCAGTTCGCTGGTCAAGCCATGGTTTCGGATAGCAACGAAGCCGATCTGATTGAATGCCCGGCCTAAATCCTGCACAAATTTCGCTTTTCGGTCGGGGTCGCCTGATGTAAAATCCGCCAAATCCAGCGACGGTATCTCATTGTATAATTCTTCTGATGACATGGCGTAAAGCAATTTTTACAAAAATACGTAAATAAGTAGAGACGCATACTTGCGTCTCCTGTAACGTCGCGTCTCCTGTAGTATCGTGTCTCTCTGGCGTCAGTAAAACCATCCGGCACAGGAGACGCGACGTTGCAGGAGACGCAAGTATGCGTCTCTACTTATTTACGCGCCGAAATGCTTGCCGACTTTATTCCAATCGACTACGTTCCAGAAGGCGGTGACGTATTCGGGGCGCCGGTTCTGGTATTTCAGGTAATAGGCGTGTTCCCAGACATCGAGACCCAGAACAGGAGTTCCTTTTTTCTCAGCCAGCGCCATCAATGGGTTGTCCTGGTTCGGCGTCGAAACGATTTCAACGTCATTGCCATTTTTAATTAACCACACCCAGCCAGAACCGAACCGGCCGGTTGCGGCTTTACCCCATTCGGTTTTAAAGTTATCGAACGACGTATATTTCTTGTTAATGGCTTCGGCCAGAGCGCCCTTTGGTGCGCCACCCGCATTGGGGCCTATTATGTTCCAGAAGAAGGTATGATTCCAATGTCCACCTGCATTATTTCGAACGGCTGGTGGCGTCGTACTGCTCACACTTTTCACCAACGCGTCGATATCCATCTTGGCCATGTCCGTTCCAGCAACGGCTTTGTTGAGGTTATCAACGTAGGCTTTGTGGTGTTTGTCGTGGTGGATTTCCATCGTCATCTTGTCGATGTGTGGTTCAAGTGCACCCGCGTCATAAGGCAACGGAGCCAGTTTGAAGGGCCCTTCGGCCTGTACTGGCGCAAATCCTAAGGAACGAAAGGCAACTAAACCGGCGGATGCACCGAAGGCCAGTTTTAAAAACTCGGAGCGATTCATGCGAATGTTGGTTTGGGGAAACAAAAAAGCGTCTGTGACCTCACAGGTTGTTAAACTGAACAGCCCGGATGGGCGAATGTTCAACAAACCAACGGCCAGAGACGCAAAGAAACGAGATTTTTGTATCCGAAAACGAATGGGCCGGGGTTTCGGACGGGTCGCTGCCTAAAATTAATTCGGCAACCCGTTCGAAACCCCGACCCATGTCGGTATCAACCATTAATCGTAAGCAATCCGGCTGACGATACTACGCCCGAGGGTTACTTCATCCGCATATTCGAGGTCTCCCCCAATCGGGATGCCCCGTGCAATCGTCGAAATCTTGAGATTGAATGGCTTGAGTTTTTTCTGAAGGTAAAACGCCGTTGTGTCTCCTTCCATAGTAGGGCTGATGGCCAGAATGATTTCGCGTACGTGTTCACCTTCATCACTACGCAGCCGGGCAATGAGCGAGTCGATCTGTAGATCGCTTGGTCCAATGCCTTCAACGGGTGAGATGATGCCTCCCAGCACGTGGTACAGCCCTTTATACTGCGCCGTGTTTTCGATGGCCAACACATCGCGCGTGTCCTCGACAACGCAAATGATAGCCTGGTCGCGTTTGTTACTGGCGCAGATCATGCATAGGTCATGATCGGACAGGTTGTGGCATTTGCGACAGTATTTGACCCTGGTGCGCATGGCCGTCAGACTTTGGGCCAGCGTTTCGGTTTGTTCTTCATCGCGTTTGAGCAGGTGCAGTACCAGCCGGAGAGCGGTTTTCTTTCCGATTCCCGGCAGTTTCGACACCTCGTTCACCGCGTCTTCTATAAGTTTGGATGGGTATTCCATTAATAAAGAGTGAAATCGGACCGCCGACGCGGAGCGAGTGAGTGAAAGAACGTTAGAGTGAGCAGGGCGCTTCGCTCTTTCACTCATTCGCTTTTTAATTCAACACCTCGGCGCTGATACCGCGTCGGCATATTTCGTTGCGCATCGGCACGAGTTCTTCCCATGAACCGTTCTTTACGGAACACTTACCCTTGTAGTGAATGAGGAGCGTACATTGCTCGGCCTGCTCAGCCGTATGTCCGCAAACATCAACCAGCGTTTCGATTACATGCTCAAACGTGTTGACTTCGTCGTTGAAGACTACGAGGTTATGGACATCAGTTTCAACAACTTCGTCGAGTACGTCCACACCGGTTTCTTCAAAAGGTTGCATAGGCGATAAAATCGTATTTATTTAGCAAATTTACGGCAAAATGGGCACTTTAAAAAACCAGTGCCACGCTTTAAAAGAACCCAATTTTGGCTTAAAAAGTTGCCTGATCTTCTATGAATACCACCCTCGCTTTAGTCATTCTGATCGCTTATTTCGGGATGCTGATTGCTGTTTCGTTCTACACTGCCCGAGGGGCCGACACGAATGCTTTTTTTACGGCCAACCGACAGTCACCCTGGTGGTTAGTGGCCTTTGGGATGATTGGCACCTCGTTGTCGGGCGTCACATTTATTTCGGTACCGGGTGCCGTAGGCAAGATCGGTTTCTCGTATTTTCAGGTGGTGCTGGGCTACATTGTCGGCTACTTTGTCATTGGTTCAGTTTTGATGCCGCTCTACTACCGGCTGAACCTGATTTCCATTTACGGCTATCTCGAAAAACGCTTCGGATTCTGGTCGTATAAAGCCGGGGCCGGTTTTTTTCTGCTGGCCCGCACGGTTGGTTCAGCGGTTCGGCTCTATGTGGCCGCCGGGGTGCTTCAGATTGCTTTGTTTACTCCGCTGGGTGTTCGGTTCGAGGTATCCGTGCTGATTACCATCGCCCTGATCTGGGTCTATACCTTCAAAGGGGGCGTGAAGACTATCATTGTGACAGATACCCTACAGACCGTGTTTCTGGTAACGGCCGTTGTACTGACCATCGTCTTGATTTCGAAAGAGTTAGGCTTTTCGTTCGGTGATCTGGTCCGGACGGTGAAGGACAATTCAATGTCGCAGGTATTTTATTGGGATGCCAACGACCCCAAGAACTTTTTCAAGCAGTTTATTTCAGGTACCTTCATTGCCATTGTCATGACGGGTCTGGATCAGGATTTGATGCAGAAAAACCTGACCTGTAAGAACATCGGCGAAGCCCAGAAAAACATGTTCTGGTTTACCGTTACCCTGGTCGTCGTCAACTTCATGTTTCTGTCGCTGGGTGTGCTTTTATACGTATATGCGCAGCGTGAAGGCATCGCGATTCCTGCCCGTACCGACGATCTGTACCCCATGCTTGCCCTGAACCACCTCGGCTTGCTGGTGGGCATTACGTTTCTTCTGGGGATTACAGCCGCGACCTACGCCAGCGCCGATTCGGCCCTAACGGCCCTGACGACCTCATTTTGCGTAGACTTCATGAACGTCGAAAACAGACCCGAAACGGAGCGTTCCCGAATCAAACACATCGTTCATATTGGTTTTTCCATCCTGTTTTACATCGTCATCATTGTTTTTCGACAGGTCAACAGCAAAGAAGTCATCACGGCTGTTTTTGATATTGCCGGCTATACCTACGGGCCTCTGCTGGGCCTGTATGCCTTCGGAATTTTCAGCAAACGCCCGGTTATGGACCGTTTTGTGCCCTTGATCTGCATCGTCTCACCCCTCCTAACCTATTACGTCAACGAACACTCGGCGGCCTGGTTTGGCGGTTATCAGTTTGGCTTCGAGCGGCTGCTGCTCAATGGTTTATTCACATTTATCGGCTTATGGGCCGTATCGAAACCCGGCATCAAAGAGGAAGTCGTTGCGGTGTAGTCCATCGCTCGGGAAAATCTGTACATTCAGCACTTTAGCTATAAGAAATGAATAAATACAGGTAGGATTGCCGCGCTTACTTTCTTCTCCCGTATCTTCGTTTACCACCGATTGGCGGTGATCTCAACTGTGTTATGAATACCAATTCTAACGTTCTCGTTACGTTTCTCTTCGTCGTGCTGGCCCTACCAGTTGCCAGCGCTCAATTCTGCTTTTCGCCCGAACGTCCGCAGCTTGGGCAAGTGGTATCCTTTACCTACTCCCCCCAAACGACTCCACTGGCAACCGACAGCACGATCGAGGGTCGCTATGTGCGTTACGGCGCTCCCAACGCCATGCAGCTTAGCCAGCCAACAAGTGTTGCGCTAACACGCGTGGGCAATGAGTATGTCGGGCAATTAGCCTTGCCCAAACGGGACGTAGCTGGCCTGATGCTTCTCTTCAGAAATAGCAAGCAACCCAAACGTGCAGACCTGAACAAAGGCCAATTGTATGTTATTCCGGTTTGCGACGCTACGGGGCGGCCTGTTCCACACGCAACCGGCGGACAGGCATCCGTCTTTACGCGAAGTCATTTTATCTATGAAGCAGGCGCCCGTTACGACCCGAACTGGGTGGTAACGCTTTACGAACATGAAATCCTGCAAAACCCGGAACTTCGTCCGCAATACTGGTCGGATTTGCTGGCGGCTCAGGTCAAGCAACGAAAACCCGGCTACGGTCCGAAAGTGAAGGCCGGAATCGAATCATACCTGGCCTCCCGCCCGACACCCACCAGCGCCGAACTGACTACAGCGGCCCAACTGTACGAAAGTATGGGCGACTTCCCGAAAGCAAATGCCCTGCGCGAACGCCAGAAACTGATCGAGCCAACGGGTTCGCTGGTGCAAAAGGACCGATCCATGGCCATCCGGAATGAACCGGACTGGAACCGTAAAAAGGTGGCTTATCAGGCATTTTTGACGGAATTTCCTACGTCGTCGTATCTACCCGCCCTGACCGTGCTGATGACGGATGGCTACTTTAAAAACAACGATAGCAAAGGGTTGGTAGCCTTTGTGGAGAAGCAACCCGCAGCCCATATCGACGCGATGATGCTTAACACCATAGCCTTTCAACTAGCCGACGAACGACGGTCATTACCCGAAGCCGAAGTGCTGATCAAGCGGGCTATGGATGTCTTAAAAACGCAGCCAAAGCCGAAAACGGCAGTAGGAAATTGGGAAACAGAGAAGCAAAGCCGGCAACGGCAGTTGCTGAATACATATGCCCGAACGCTGGAACAACAGGGCCAATACGCAGAGGCCTATCCACTTTATCAGGAGTTCATCAACCCCGATGACATCGATAACAGTGACCCACGCGTTACGGAACGCTATTTTCTGTGCGCCGTACGAACAAACCACGTGGCCGAAGCCCAGCCGATGGCCGAGGCTGCGGTTCAAATCGGAAAAGCAACGCCTGGCCTCAAGGCGACTCTCCGCGACTGGTATGCCAAACAGCCCGGCAACACCCTTGCCAAAGCAGATGCCTACCTGACCAATCTGGAAGCCGATCTACGCGCCGACCAGCGGGACGAACTCCGGCAACTGCTTATCAATGAACCAGCTCCATCGTTTTCGCTTACCGATTTGCAGGGCCGAACTATTTCTTCGTCGGCCTTTAAGGGCAAGGTCATTGTGCTCGATTTCTGGGCAACCTGGTGTGGACCGTGTATTGCCTCGTTCCCGGCCATGCAGCAGGCCCAAACGCGGTTTCAGAACGACCCTGATGTGCGGTTTTTGTTTGTCAACACGCGCGAAGGCGGACCGCTGCAGCGCGTGCATAATTTCATGAACAAGAATACCTACAACTTCGTGGTCCCACTGGATGCGCAGCAGAAAGTAGCGAATGCCTATAAAGTGCAGGGTATACCAACCAAAGTTGTCATTGGTCCAGACGGCCGTGTTCGGTACCGGACCATCGGTTATTCGGGCAACCCCGAAACGACGGTCAATGAACTCAGTATGGTGGTTGAGATGCTAAAAGAAGGGAAATAAGTTAGCGGGTCAACAGCGTCAAGTCAAATGCAAAACCGGGAAGTATAGGCTCAGCCGTTAGTATTTGGGTGAATGTAGTGATTGTTTCAACGGGCTGGCCGGGACGGTAAATAAATACTTGCTGGCTTTTCCGATCAATTAACCAGCCCAACGAACAGCCATTTTCCCGGTACTCCTCCATCTTGCTCTGAAGATAGGTCAGGTCATCGCTGGCCGAGCGAAGTTCAATAACAAAGTCAGGACAAATGGGGGCGAATTTCTCCTGCTGCTCTTCCGGAATGGCTTCCCAACAATCCTTTTGAATCCAGGACACATCCGGCGAACGAATCGCTCCGCTAGGTAACTTAAAACCCGTAGATGAATCGAAGGTGTACCCAGCTGCTTTTTCTTCATTCCAAAGAAATATCCGGCTGGCTAGTATCAGATTGATGTTGCCTGTTTTTGACCCTGTTGGTGACACGATTACTATATTTCCGTTTTTATCACGTTCAAGTTCGAGCGTATCATTTGCCTGACAAAACGCAAAGAACTCGTCGTCCGTCATTACCTCCAGCTTCTTAAGCACCAACGGAAATTCCAGTTCCATAACGGTTTCTGTTTAGTAAACTATCGGCAAAATACCGTATTTGCGCCGAATTAACAATGTACCCTCAATGACTGTTCGCCTGGCTACGACTACCGATCTCCCGGCGCTGATGCACCTCATCCGCCACGTTGTTCCGCTCATGCGCAAATCCGGTAATTTCCAATGGGATGACCACTACCCTAACCACGCTGTCTTCGAAGCGGACATTGTCAAGAATCAACTTTGGGTAGCCATTATTGATGGATTACTGGCGGGCGTAGCGGCCATAACGGAAGATCAGGAACCCGAATATGCCCAGGTCGGCTTCGACCTGAGCCAGCGTGCAATCGTCACCCATCGGTTAGCCGTCGACCCGGCTTTCCAGGGACGGGGTGTCGCCATTGCTTTATTAAACCAGGCCGAACAGGTAGCGATTGACCGCGGTATTGCTTATCTACGGATCGATACGAACTCCGAGAACCAGGCTACGCAAACGCTTTTCCCAAAACTTGGCTATCAATATGCGGGCGAGATTACGCTTGGCTTCCGACCGGGGTTACGCTTTCTGGCCTACGAAAAGAAGCTCCAAAAAAGTGTTTAAACACGAATGACCCGGCGTACACAGCAGGCTGTGTACGCCGGGTCATTCGTGTTTAAACCTATTCCTAGTTACTCAAAAAAGCGAAGGTTTTCCCCTGGTAACGGGGTAAGGAAAGGCTGTTCCGAATCAATACAAACGATTGATAGGCGCTTGAGGCCGCAGCTACGTTATCGAGCCAGGCAGGAATATCCCCACCCGGATCGAGCCGACAGGTGTAGGTAACCTGCATCCGTTGCTTTGTAATCGGCCGAACGTTCCAGATAGCCAGCCAGTCTGCAATACGTACCGTATTGGGCTGGGCAGCCACCAGATTAGGTACGCCAACCCCTTTCACTTCCAGTACTTTGGACGTTGGATCCTGCGAAAAAGTCAACTGAACACCCATATCGCGATCACTGACGGGCCAGGGCACTGCCGTAACCACATGATACAAAAGCTCCGTTTCGCTTACACGGCGGATCAACCGCGCTGACTTGGTCTTGTAAATGACGTTTTTGTAATTGGCAATATCGGACAGCAACGCCACCAATTGACTTTGTGTACCGGGCATTGTGCATTCGACTTTCAGTTCGCTCGACCGACTACCGGGAATACTGCGCGTATAAACCTGTATCTGATCTTTATCTTTCGCCAAACGCCAGCTTTCCTGAGCCTGCGCCCGAACCGCTTTCAGAGGGAAACCGAAGCTACTGACCGCTACTATCAGATAGCATCCTAACCGAACTAACTTCATAAAGCATTTGCGTCTGTTTGTCAATATCATTGCCTACCTGTTCGCTTTAATTAACGCTACCACTCTTGCTTTTGTTGGATAGGCCAGGCTACTTAAACACCATAGGATGCCCTTCTTTAGGAACTAAAAACAGATTTTCGGGAATTTTGGCGGCTGATAATGCTTTACGTAAATCATCCGCAGGCTCAGCAAGCCCATCATCACCCTGCTGAAAAGTGCCGAAGTGAATGCCTACCGCCTGGGCCGCCTTCAAATCAGTAAATGCCTGCACAGCTCCCGCAGGGGAAACGTGTACGGGAGCCATAAACCACTCGGGCCGGTAAGACCCAATGGGCAGCAACGCCAGTTTGATCGGGCCGGTCGTCGACTTACGGGCCTGTTCAGCAATCTTTTTGAAATGAGGACCGTAGCCACTATCCCCACAGAAATAGGTTGTACCAAAGCTCGTATGTAAAAGGTAGCCACACCAGAGCGTTTCCTCCCGATCGCCAATACCCCGGTTGCTGAAGTGCTGCGCTTGTGTACACGTCAACATTAATTTATCATTCACCCGCAGGGTATCGTTCCAGTCGAGTTCCTGGGCAACGCGCCCCTCAACCGAGCGGGGCAAATACGACACGCCCAATGGGGTCACGAACAGCGGATTATGGGCTTTGACCAGCTTTTTGATCGTGGGTAAGTCGAGGTGGTCGTAATGATTATGACTCAACAATACCACATCAATGGGAGGCAGCTCCTCCAGCCGAAGTCCCGGTGGCCGTTTCCGCTTGATACCCAGCCACGACGTCGGACCCACCCGCTTCGACCAGACTGGATCGGTAAGAATGTTCAGACCCGCTGTTTGAATAAGAAACGTGGAGTGATTAACAAACGTCAGCACCAGACTATCGCCCTCTATGCGGGTGGCTGGCCGAGCGCCGACAAAAGCGTCAGGTTGCTCCGGCCAGGGGCCTTTATCGCGATGAAGCAACCACTTCAGCACACCACCCGATGTTCGCTCGGGCATACCCGGATTGAAAAATTTCTTACCGTTAAAATGATCCGTAACGGGACCTTTATATCGGGGTGCACAGGCCGATATGGTTAACAGTATGCACGACAATAAGCCAATCGATAAGGTTGTAGACATCATCACGTTATAATACCCCGGTATAGATGAATTGATTAGAACAGCGACAACTGGCCGGACCGAGAAAAAGCGCCTTCGTGCTCCAGCAACCATTTTTTACGCCATAACCCACCGGCATAGCCCGTCAGCGAACCATTGGAACCAATAATGCGATGACAGGGAACTACGATCCAGAGGGGATTACGGCCGTTGGCAGCCGCTACTGCACGAATTGCCTTCTCGTCGCCGAGACGCCGACTCAGGGCCAGATACGAGCGGGTGGTACCAAAGGGAACCTCCAGCAAGGCCTGCCAAACGGATTGCTGAAAAGGGGTTCCGACCGGCTTGAGAGGGAAGTCGAACGTATGCCGCTCCCCGCCAAAGTAGGCTTTCAGTTGGTCGACAGCCTGTTCGACTGGCGTCGGCAACCGGGTGCCAGCCTGATGTTCATCGGCCAGAACATCCGTACAGGAGATAACAGAAACGCCCTGATCGTCGCCCGTAACGCGTACAAAACCAAGTGGTGATTCGAAAATGGTGGTCATTGAGCAAACGGATGAATTCCAGATGGAACCTGCTATCAATATATAGAAAAAGGCGTCTACAAGCTGACTTATAGACGCCTTTTTTATTGACCATTGCGATAATATACTATCAATCAGTCAATTTCCGACCAGCTTAAGGATTTTTCCAGTACCTAAATCACATAGGTAAATCTCTTTTTTCTGGTCTTCGCCAAAGGCCGAAATAGCACCAGCCTGCGCCATCAGTTCCTGGGCAGCAGCGGGTTTTGTGCCATTTGGGGTTAGTGCCCAAACACGTCCGCTGGCGTAATCAGCGAAAATGTATTTACCCCGAAGGGAAGGGTTGGCGGACCCTCTATAAACCACGCCCCCCGTAATGGAGACATCGCCTTTATTGTGGCTGTACTGGTAAACAGGAGGAATTAATTCGGCCTCATTAACGGCGTTGTCCTTCGCGTTGAAGTCTGCATTGGCTTCTTTGATCCGCCAGCCATAATTGCCGCCTTTCGTAATGATATCGACCTCTTCAATCGTGTTTTGCCCGACATCACCCGCCCATAGACGACCTTCATCATCAAAGCTGATCCGCCACGGATTACGCAGGCCATACGCAAAGAGCTCTTCCCGATAGCCTTTGTCGTTGCCTTTGAAAGGATTATCAGCCGGAATGCCATAGTGTCCCTTTTCAGTGCTGTTCACATCGACGCGTAGAATTTTGCCTAGCCAACTGCTTTTATTCTGGCCGTTGTTCTGTGGGTCGCCCCCGCTACCACCGTCACCCGTAGAAACATACAGGAAACCGTCTGGGCCAAAAAGAACCTTGCCGCCGTTGTGGTTTGCATAAGGCTGCGCAAATCGAAACAAAATTACCTCGGAGGCCGGATCGACCTGCGACGCGTTGGCCGATGAAGCTTTGAAACGACTCACGATCGTTTCGCGCGGGTTGTTCTTCGTATAGTTGACGTAGAAGAACCCATTCTGTTTGAAATCGGGATGAAAGGCAAGCCCTAGCAAGCCCATTTCGCCACCAGATGCCACTTTGTCACGAATGTCCAGATACGTACCAGCCGTAGCGGTGTTCGGGTCGTTTTCGAAAACTCGAATTTTGCCTTCCTGTTCGATAACAAACACACGATTTGTGCCGTCGTTGGCATAAGTATATTCCACGGGTGATGAAAACGTCAATTTTGGATACGCATTCACAACCCTGGCCGAAGCAGTCCCTGTGTTTGTACTGCCTGTCGAGTCGGGTGTCATTGCATTCGATTGACTCGGTGACTGACAGGCAGATGCCACCATCCAGGCAACACCCGACGTAGCCGTCAGTGAAATCAGGAACGCAATGATAGTTTTACTGAGCATAATACGTTTGTTCATTAGTTTACCCGTTTTCCTCTTGCAAATCAGGTTCCAGGAATTGCCGACGAACTTTGCGGCCCGCTTTTTGTTTAAAAATCAAAGAAACTATTGTTTTAAAACGGTCTGGTGTCCGTTTAATGCGTAGCCGATCAGTGTAGTGTTTCCACAAAACGGGGTAAAAATTCTACCGAATTGGCGGTCCGACGGTTTAGCAGCCTTACTTATTGTCTGTCCGATGGTTCAACGCTTCGGCACTGCAAATCACGAGTGGCCTGCACACCCTTATTTCGATCCAGATAATGATTAATATGACTACCGAAACCAGTTCCTTTCTCGATCATTTACAAACTCAGCGGGCGCGTTATCGTTACAAGCTTCCTTCCCGACCGGATGCGGGGCGTTTTATCGACCAGTTAATGCGACTGCTTTTTCCCGTTACCCAGGAATGCAAATCCATTTCTCAGCACGTTGAGGAAACTTACCAGAACCTGAATGAACAGCTAGTTTGCCTGTTACATCCGCTGGAAAAAAACCTGACCGAAAGTCCGGCGGTCATTACCGGGCGTTTTTTCGAGAAGTTACCCGTCATTTACGATAGCCTCTTGTTCGACGCACACGCCATTGCCGACAATGACCCGGCAGCCGTTGGTATTGAAGAAGTCGTCGCCGTATATCCGGGATTTTATACCATTGCGGTATACCGGATCGCCCATGAGCTGCTTAAACTTGACGTGCCTCTTCTGCCCCGAATGCTTACCGAATATGCCCACGGCCAAACGGGCATTGACATTCACCCCGGCGCACAGATTGGCAAATCGTTTTTCATCGATCACGGTACAGGCGTGGTCATTGGCGAAACAACGATCATTGGCGACAACGTTAAGATTTATCAGGGCGTAACGCTTGGCGCTACGCATGTAGCTAAATCAATGGCTCAGAAAAAACGCCATCCAACGATCGAAAACAATGTGGTCATCTACGCCAATGCAACCATTCTGGGTGGCTACACGGTGGTTGGCCACGATTCTGTCATTGGTGGTAACGTTTGGCTGACGACCAGTGTCGAAGCCCATTCGCTGGTATTTCACCAGCATCAGACCGATGTTCGGCTTAAATCGCTCGAAGCGTCGGAACCTATAAATTTTGTTATTTAATTTACGGTAACACCCATTCGTTACCACGTCAATACCCTTCCCCTATGAAAGCTATCTCCATTCTCGATACAATCGGTAATACACCACATGTTCGTATAAACCGGCTGTTTCCCGGCTTCGAAGTCTGGTCGAAACTGGAACGGGCAAACCCCGGTGCGAGCATAAAAGATCGGATTGCCCTGTCAATGATCAATGCTGCCGAAGCCAGCGGATTGCTCACTTCAGGTAGCACGATCATCGAGCCAACATCGGGAAATACCGGCATCGGACTAGCCATGGTGGCAGCCGTGAAAGGCTATAAGATCATTCTGGTTATGCCCGAGTCTATGAGTGTCGAACGGCGTAAAATCATGGCGGCTTACGGAGCAGCATTCGATTTGACTCCCCGCGAGAAAGGCATGAAAGGAGCCATCGAACGAGCTCATGAACTGGTTGCTCAGACACCCGGCGCATGGATGCCCCAGCAGTTTGAAAACCAGGCCAATATCGACATTCACGTGCACACGACGGCTCAGGAAATTCTGGCGGACTTCCCCAATGGTTTCGATGTGCTGATTACGGGCGTCGGTACGGGCGGCCATATAACGGCGGTTGGGCAGGTGCTCAAGCAGAAATTTCCGAATCTGAAAGTGTACGCCGTAGAGCCCGAGCTCTCTCCCGTCATCAGCGGAGGTTCGCCCGGCCCCCACCCCATTCAGGGCATCGGTGCAGGTTTCATTCCCCAGAACTTGCATACCGACGTGCTGGACGGTGTGATTCAGGTAAGCAAAGACGAAGCGTATGAAATGGCCCGGCGGTCGGCTCGGGAAGAAGGAACGTTTGTTGGCGTGTCGTCAGGTGCTTCGCTGGCCGCAATTGCCAAAAAGTTACCAAGCCTTGCCCCCGGAAGCCGGATTTTAACATTCTGTTACGATACGGGTGAACGTTACCTCTCCGTAGACGGCTTATATTAGCACAATACGTCTGGTTATTATTTATCAGTAGACCGAATGAAACACGCTTTATTCGATCTACTGATTCTCTATTGTCTTAAAACGAGACCCTATGTTAACAAACACACCTACTTACAGATTAATTAAAGATACCGCGTTCATTGTTGCTGGCGTACTTAGTGCTGGCATGGGCATAAAAGGGTTCCTGCTATCGAGTCATTTTATTGACGGGGGCGTTACGGGCGTTTCGATGCTACTGGCATCGCTTATCAGCGTGCCGTTACCGATCTGGCTTTTACTCATCAACTTACCCTTTATAGGACTTGGCTACCGGCAATTTGGCAGCCAGTTTGCCCTGAAAAGTACGCTGGCCATTACGGGCCTGTCCATAAGCCTCGCCATTGTTCCGTATCCGGATGTCACCCCCGATTTCCTGTTAACGGCCGTTTTTGGCGGATTCTTTATAGGAGCGGGTATTGGACTAGCTATGCGAGGGGGGGCCGTGCTGGACGGCACAGAAATCGCAGCGTTGCTCATTAGCCGGACTAGTCCAATTCTGAAAGTCAGTGATGTCATCTTAGTCCTTAATGTACTCATTTTTGTTGCGGCAGCCTTCTTTCTTGGCATAAATCCGGCCCTTTACTCCATGATTACGTATTTCGCGGCCTCAAAGACGGTGGATTTTGTGATTCACGGTATTGAAGAATACACAGCCGTTCTGATCATCTCGAAACATAATGCCCTGATCCGGGACCATATTATCGACAAAGGCTGGGGCATAACGATTTTGAAAGGGGAAGGCGGCTATGGCAAACACGGGAGCCATCAGGATCTTGACAGCGTCCTTTATACCGTCGTTACCCGTCTTGAAATCAGCCGATTACGAGCAATTGTAATCGAAGTAGACCCCAAAGCCTTCATCATTCAGCACAGCGTTGATGATGTGGCGGGTGGAAAAGTCAAAAGTTTGCCCATGCATTGATCCGACACGACTGATCGCCTAGAGCCGGGCGGCAAATTGGTCCACCGTAGTGCAGGGCTTACCCAGATCGGCCCAGGTCCGGGCAGCCTCGAAAACTTCCGGGTAGTTGTTGATTGCTTTGCCTGAATCAAATTGAGCAGACCCTGAGCCTTGGTATGGAAGTGATCCTTCTCTTCATCTTGCCTGATAGATAAGTTCAGGTAAACGGAACCGATCTCTCTCAACGCGCGAACAAGGCTGTTAACACTGTTCAAGTCGCCCGGAACAACGGTTGCTTTGGGAAAAAGCTGGCACGTTTTCCTGACATCACGGGCAATGATCCGAATTGGAGAACCAGCCCGCATAAGCTCGTGCGTGACGGGCTGACCAAGCATTCCCGTTGCACCGATAACGACGATTTGCATGAGGTGTAGGATAATGATGCAGATGGGAAGGTAGGCTACTCTTTACAAAAACAGCCAGCGAACTTTCTTCACACTACTTACCGCAGATCACGAACGAAACGGCGCATCATCTCCCGATAAATTTGTTCAGACTGATCGAGTGATTGTTCGTTTTTGAGCAACATGGCCAGCATGATTGTCCCATGCGAGACTGACCACCACTGAAAATAAAGTCGTTTGATGCTTTCTTCCGCTTTAGGAATAAAGGAAAAGATCGTTTCACGGACAATACGGCTCACAGCCTGCATTGTTTCTGATTGATATACAGGTAGGGTACAATAGGCGCCATCCAGGTTATACATTACCTGATAGATCTCTGGATGATTGCGGGCAAATTCCCACTGCACGAGTGAAATTTCGTAAAGTCGCTTCTCAGGGTCGCGGTAAAGCTTCAGAATACGCTCATATTCATGCGCTAAATGCCGGAATCCTTCGTTGCGTATTTCATCTAACAGAACGTCCTTACTATCAAAATACTCATATACAATGGGCGCGCTGTACTCAATCGCGTCGGCTATTTTTCGAATCGAAACGGCTTGCCAGCCTTCCCGACGAGCAATCGTTTTAGCTGTCTTTAAGATACCGGAACGGGCTTGCTCTCGACTACGTGGTTTGCGTTCGATAGTTTCCATACAATTTCAGGCGATCAATCTTCAGTTAACGGCGTTATATAGACTGAAAACTACGGATTTATACCGAAATAATACAACAACCCTCAAAAAAGTTAAAAATAGAATTTACAAAAATCTGTAACTCACTGGTAAACAATGACTTATTTAGATAAATACTATTACCTGTTAGGTAACTTATCAATATACAAATAGGCAGATAGTACTGATTACCTTTTGGCTAAGATCCAGGCTGCTTCATCGCCAAGCGCGAACGAGTCCCCATCAATGGAACCATAACAATCAAGAACTGTCAGGCCGGCTTCCATGAACAACCCGCGAAGGTCAGCAAGGGTATACACAAAATGCTGCGCCGTTCGAGTCTGTGTATGCCCAGCCTGAACATAAGTCAGGTGTGAGTCGATCCGGCTCTCCAGTGGGACATATTCATTTTCGACCAGAAAGAGAATTGGCTCGTCGCCGTCGTCACCAACGGGTTGCCAATTGCGTGCCTGGTAATCGGGCAGTACCGATTCGGCAAGCATTTCGGTATGAACCAGAAAGCGCCCCCCTGGCTTCAATAACCTGGCAATGCGCGTCAGAAAAGTCCGCATATCGGGTCTGGGAAAGAAACTAAAGCTGTTTCCCAGGCAGTAAGCCGCGTCAAACGAGCCAGCCGCCCCAAGCTCGGACTCCGGTATCGTCAGGAAATCAGCCGCCAGGGTAACCAAAGGCAGCTTTTCAGCTTCGACAGCCGTTTCCAGTTCGGCAATATACTCTTCTGAAATATCGACTCCCGTTACACGGGCACCCATTCGGGCCAGCGGCAGCGCATGTCGGCCATAGCCGCAGAAAATGTCCAGTAAGCGATCATCCGGGCCGAAATCCAGCGTTTCTACGAGCAATTCGAGGTCAAGGTGCGTTTGCTCCTCCGTCTGGGCAGCCTTCCACGCGGTCTGCGGCAATCCATGAAAAAAATTATGATACCAGGCCATTTTTCAAGAAACAGGGCTTCGATTATGAGCCAAAGTCCAATAGGTAAATGATACGGGTTGCTCACGAATTGCCCGTTGACCTCTCCGTGAGCAACCCGTATCCCTCAATTAATTAAGTGAAGTCAACGTTTGCTGCACAGCTTGAAAATTAGGCACATCGCCTGCACTTTCCAGTACTTCAGCGTATTGAATAACGCCATCCTTATCGACGACAAAGGCCGACCGTTTACTAACCCCTTTGAGATTCATGACAAAGGTTTCATAATAGGTGTCGTAAGCCTGCGAAACTTCTTTGTTGAAGTCAGATAATAAATCGAACGGCAGGTTCTGCTCTTCCTTGAACTTGGCCAGCGTAAACGGCGAATCGACCGAAATACCCAGTATCTCGGCATTCAGCGCTGAATAGGTACTGATGTTATCCCGCATTTCGCAGAGTTCGGCCGTGCAAACGCTGGTAAAGGCCATCGGAAAGAAAAGAATAATGACATTTTTGCCTTTAAAAGTTGACAGGGCAACTTCCTTTTTATCACTGCTGAAGAGTGAAAACTCAGGAGCTTTTTGGCCGGGAGTAAGCATACTTATTTTTGATTTTAAATTTATGCGTGTTGATTTGGAACAGAATCGCTTGACTACTGCATGAATCAAACTTCATTTGAAGGATAAGTTCAGGAAAAGCCAGGTAAAACTAGCTAATTTGTCATTAATCAGGTTATAGATGAAATCGACAGGCACGCGGTAGCGTCATCTTTGTCTCGTTTTACTCGTTGGCGGATTTCCGGCACACGAGTATGGACAGCAAGACTAAGGCTGTATATCAGGTGCAGTCATCAACCTAAATCAACATCACCTATTATTTTTTATAAATGCAAAACTATTGGGGTATTGACCTGGGCGGCACCAAAATCGAGGGTGTTATTCTATCCGCTCCTTCTCCCGACGCCGTCATTATTCGTAAACGCATTGACACCGAAGCGCATAAAGGCTATGACCACATTATGAGCCAGATTGTTCGGCTCATCGATATGCTGAAAGCTGAAACCAACCTTCAACCCGACCGAATTGGATTTGGAACGCCGGGCTCCTTCGATCCGGCTCGTCAGGCGATGAAAAACTGCAATACAACGGTGCTGAATGGCAAGCCGATGAAGCAGGATCTGGCCAGGCTGCTGGGCCTACCGGTTTCGGTTGCCAACGATGCCAACTGCTTTGCCCTGGCTGAGTCGACAATGGGAATTGTGCCTGACATTGTCCCCGACTTCCAGACCGTTTTCGGCGTAATTATGGGAACGGGTGTTGGCGGAGGTGTTGTCATTCGGGGACGAGATGGCGTACCGTTTGTCCTGAATGGCTTACAGGGAATTGGTGGCGAGTGGGGTCATAATATTCTAGAAGAAAACGGCTATCCCTGTTATTGTGGAAAAGCCGGTTGCAATGAGCAGGTTATTTCGGGTCCGGCGTTGCAACGCTATTACAAGCAGCTGAGCGGAGAGGAACGGACAATGCAGGAGATTATGGATCGTTATCAGGAAGGAAATGATCTACTGGCCAGCCAGACCGTGAACCGGATGCTGGAGTATTTTGGCCGTGCGGTATCCGTCATTATCAATATTCTTGATCCGGATGCTATCGTTCTGGGAGGTGGAGTTGGCAATGTGGACTTGTTGTATACTGAGGGCGTCGAACGAGCCAAGAAATATGTTTTCAATAGCCGGGAGATCAACACCAAGTTCCTGAAACCCAAACTGGGGGATAGTGCCGGTGTTTTTGGGGCTGCGTTGTTGTAGGTTATGTGCTATTCGGCGAACGATGAGCCGAAAAACACATAATCATTTGAAATCTGGGTAAGGGTCAGTAGCTTTGTCCTCAATCCGCCCTCTCACCGGGGGCGGATTACTTATTCTCAGACAAACTATTAAATCTATAGGGTTATAGTAATTGGTTTTCATTTTAAAACGAGCTATCCAATGACAGTAAAGATCAGCAACAAACGAGTCAAGATTCGCTCTTTTTCCATAAATACGCATCCCCTGGCCGTAGTGAATCCGACTTCCCGGCAATTGGGTAAGGTACGTCAACGATCGCTTACAGAGCCTGCGTTTTTAGCCGAAGAATCGGACGATATAGCGCTCAACCCGTATTCGAGAGCGTTCTTTGTGCTTTGGTTAGTCGCGTCGCTGGTGGCTATCGGTGGGCATTACATTCCGCTTTAACCACCGATTTCTTACTGGCCCTTTTGCTCATGAGCTGCCCTCTTTGCACGCTTGCAGTACGGGTCGTGCCTTCTTCATCAATTTCTAATGCGTATAAAATCTCTTGACCTGCTACGGCAGGAAGCCGACGAAAGCGGTAAGTCAGCCCTGAAGCGTTCGCTTGGTGCGTTTAACCTGGTAGCCCTGGGTATTGGGGTCATTATTGGAGCGGGCTTATTTTCACTCACGGGCATTGCAGCCGCAAATCATGCCGGCCCGGCGGTTACGCTCTCGTTCGTTGTCGCGGCCATTGGCTGCGCATTCAGTGCGTTGTGTTATGCCGAATTTGCCGCCATGGTTCCTGTGGCCGGGAGCGCCTATACCTATGCCTATGCGACCTTGGGTGAGTTGTTTGCCTGGATCATCGGCTGGGATCTGGTTCTTGAATATTCCGTAGGAGCCGCCACCGTTGCCATCAGCTGGTCACAGTACCTGACGCGCTTTCTGGCCAAATACGATATTCACCTTCCCCCGCAGTTAGTGCAGTCCCCGTTCGAAACGTTGACGATGCCCGACGGTTCGGTGATTAGCGGATTCATAAACCTACCCGCCGTTCTGGTCGTAGTGGCCGTTTCAGTCATCATCATCCGGGGTACGCAGGGCTCCGCCCTGTTCAATGCCATTGTCGTAAGCCTGAAAGTACTGGTGGTCCTGGTGTTCATCGCCCTGGGATGGCAATACATTGACCCAGCCAACTATTCGCCCTATATTCCGCCCAATACGGGTGTATTTGGTGAGTTTGGTATCAGTGGCGTTTTACGGGGGGCCGGGGTCGTTTTCTTCGTATTTATTGGCTTCGACATTGTGGCCACTATGGCACAGGAAACTAAAAATCCGCAGCGCAACATGCCCATTGGTATTCTGGGCTCTTTGATTGTGTGCACCATCCTGTTCGTTTTGTTCGGTTATGTCATGACGGGGCTGGCCAATTATACCGAGTTTAAGAATAGCGCAGCCCCGGTAGCCATAGCCATCGAAAAAACGCCCTATGAGTGGCTCAGCCAGGCCATCATCCTGGCGATTCTAATCGGCTACACCTCCGTTATTTTAGTGGATTTACTGGGGCAGTCACGGGTGTTTTTCTCGATGAGCCGCGATGGGTTGTTACCGCGCGCCTTTTCCGACATTCACCCTCGCTTTCAAACGCCCTGGCGATCGAATATCTTGCTTTGCGTTTTCATCAGCCTTTTTGCTGGCCTTGTGCCGATACGGGTTGTGGGCGAAATGACGAGCATCGGCACGTTGCTGGCCTTCATTATGGTTTGCCTGGGAATATTGATTCTGCGCAAACGACAACCGGACGCCCCCCGTGCCTTCCGAACACCCTGGGTGCCGGTAGTACCCATTCTGGGCATTCTAACCTGCGCCCTCATGATGCTGTCTCTTCCTGCCGACACCTGGCTTCGGCTGGTGGTCTGGCTGGCCGTTGGTCTGGTGATTTATTTCACGTACGGCAAAAAGCGGAGTAAATTACAATCCCCACCTGCCTGAACCTGCTCAACCCTTCTTCTTATCGACATGGCCAATTGGCCAGGCGATAGAATATGCGTTTATCCAGCCGAAAGATAACCGATTCGGTTAATTTCGCGTTAGACGTCGTCGCGGGCGTGGCCATCAACGAACTCTGATCTTGCGTACAATGAAACGATTTATGTTTTTACCAGTAGCCGTACTGGCCGTTGTTACAGCATCGGCCCAATCTCCGGCCCCTTTACCCACTATCCCTGCTGAAGCCCAGAAAGTCGCCCGGAGCGTTCGCCCGGAAGCTATTGAAGCCCACATGCGCTACCTTGCCGACGACAAACTTGAGGGGCGCAAGCCCGGCACGAAAGGCTTTGAACTGGCCGCTCAGTATGTCGAAACGCAGTTTAAACAACTTGGCTTTCGCCCGGCGGGCCAGAAGGGTACGTACCGTCAGGCCGTCCCCCTCCGGCGGGCACAGGTACGCGAAGAAGGCAGTTCAATGGTGTTTATTCAGGATGGTAAAGAGCAGCCCTTGACCTACGGCAAGAACTTTATTCTTACGCCTAATTTTGGGATGGCTGTCAGTGACGTTTCAGCGCCGGTCGTTTTTGTCGGTTTTGGCGTATCGGCCCCCGAACTGGGCTACGATAATTATAAAGACATCGACGTGCGCGGTAAAATTGTAGCCTGTTTCAACGGTGCACCCGCTACTTTTCCATCAAACCAACGAGCGTATAGTGGGTCGGCAAAAGCTGAACTAGCGGCTTCGCGCGGTGCCGTTGGCCTGATCACATTCAGTCTGCCGACCGACGTACGGGCCCGCATCGAGTCGAACTCCCCCCGAAACCGGCAGCCGATCTATCGGTGGACGGATGCCAAAGGCCAGGCACAGCGTACATTTCCGCAGCTACGGGTTATTGCTTCCCTGGGAGATTCCACCGCCCGATCCATCTTCACCGGAGCCAGCAAAACATTTGAGGAAGCCCGGAAAGCCGCTAACCAAAGCCAGCCACAGGCATTTCCGTTAACCATTTCCGTTCGTGCCCATACCCAGACGGAGCTGAGCGACGGGCTGGTGGGCGAAAATCTGGTTGGTTTACTGCCCGGCTCCGACCCAAAGCTGAACGACGAATACGTCGTCTATGTCTCCCACCTGGATCACCTGGGTATCACCAGACCCATCAAAGGCGCATCCACGTCGGTCGAATCCACGCCGGGAGACTCTATTAACAACGGTGCCCATGACAACGCATCAGGCGTGGCTATCAATCTGGAAGCGGCCCGACTGTTTTCTACCTTGCCCAAAGCGCCCCGGCGTTCCATTCTGTTCGTCGCCGTTACGGGCGAAGAAATGGGCTTGCTCGGTTCCGATTATTTTGCCAGCAACCCGACCGTACCTAAAGACAAGATTGTGGCCAACCTCTGCCTGGACATGCCTTTTTTCTTCCACCCCTTGCTCGACATCGTTCCGTATGGATCGGAGCATTCGAGTATGAAGGGGGCTGTCGATGCAGCCGCGCAATTTGTGGGAGTGACCATTGTCAAAGACCCGATTCCGGAGCAGGCCGTCTTCATGCGCTCCGACCATTTTAGCTTCGTTCGGCAGGGAATTCCCGCTATTTACATTAAGAGCGGCTCGACAACTGGCGATGACCGCGACGGAACCAAGCTCAACCTCGACTGGCGGGCTACAGTGTACCACACCCCCAAGGACGATATGAATCAGCCGTTCGACTGGACAGCGGCTGCCCGGCACGTGCAGTTGCAGTTTCTGATTGGCTACCTCACCGCGCAGAATACCGATCGGCCGGTCTGGAATGCGAATGACTTTTTTGGCACCAAGTTCAGCTCGTCAACGGCGACCAAACGCAAATAAAGGGTTGGCCGACATGAAGTTCACTGCCTGAAAACAGGTAGTGAACTTCATGTCGGTACTTGGTTCGTGACTCCGGTTACAGAACGCCGGAGCCACTAGACTTAGGCAAAGAGGCTACGCCAGGATAGCCCTCTCACCTGCCAGACCGGGCGGACATGGGCCACCGGGAAGCGCTTCGGAAGCAAACCAGTCAGCCGCCCTATCACCTGCCGGCTACTTTATTGGGGTCATTCACCGATCCTAATCCGGATAGCAGACTATTCGTTATTCCGGTAATCTTAATTTAATAGGCTTCATACTCGTAGGTATATACGACCCCATCCGCAGCAATAACCTTCGACAACAATCCATTCGTATCATACAAATATTGCTTATCATTTGTCATCACATTGTTTTTGTTAAGGGCGATAAAGGCATCATTCCTTTTTTCCCCGGTAAGTAATCCATAAAAAGGATTGGGTTTGTTATCATATTGATACGTTGTCGTGGCCGACTGGTTGTCACTGCTTTCTACGTTGACAATATTATCTCCGCTATAGGTATACCGCTCGGTCCATTGATGGTTATTGGATGTGGTAGTATGTATGACTTTCACGGGAAACTTAGTACCATCATACTCGAACTGTAAGACCTCAAGTAAATTTGGGCTTTGGGATCGATCCTGTGTTATTGCAAATAATTTCATGACCGTAATGTTCCCATTCCCATCATACGCATAGGTTGTGTTGAATGAAGGACGCCACAAATAAACTACGCCAGAAGCCGTATTGACTAAACCCCGACCTTCCGTAAATATGTTTTCTATTCTTCCCTGCCCATCATAATTTATGACCGTTCTGGACGAATCCCCAATCGGAACAACGGGCTTCGTTTCCGTTCCGGACACGTATTGGATTAAACGCCCTTTGCTATCATAGTTATACGTTTCAGTCGTAAGGCGAGTGTCATCCAGACCAGGAATTATCGTTCTGACTGTCTTGATTCTCAACCGTTGTACAGAGGGAATGCGGTGATCTTCACAGGCGGTGAATAACAGCAACAGCCCGTACATACTAATCCAGTTAATAAAGTTGGGTTTCATTAGAAACATGTTTAAGAAGTAAAATAAGTGTTTGACTAAGCAAGGACTATCAGCAAGCGTATTCACACATTTATGCATGCATTGCCTGTGCTCTTTACGCGGGTTAATAAGCGTAAGGAAGAAAAGGTAAGTGGTCAGGATAATAATTTTTGGTCATTCGGCCAACGCATACACCGCCAATCGGGGAATACTTAACACAGGTAGGTTGGCGCGTTAGTACCTCTTATCAGCAATAGCAATATCGTTTCAGGGTAAAATATCGTTTGCTACGGCTAGACGGTAGCCAATAGCAAATCGGCGCTGGAAACCAGAATTTTCTGATTTTCCAGCGCCGATTTAAAGCGCTACACTGTCCGTTTTTCCCTAGCGGGGTCGGCGAGCGCCACCACCCGCCGGTGCTGGCTGCGGCTGCTGATCGCCACCACCTTCGCCCCCTTTTATGTCGTCGTTGTTGACCGATTTTTTCTGCCGTTGGGGGGCATCAAAGCTGAGTTTGCCCAACTTGTAGCTGAAGTTAACCCGCACCCCGGCGTTGTACAGATTTGTTGTACTGCTCTGGGCAAAAATGGGCGATGACGACTCCGAATTAACCGTAAAGGGGTGATTGAAAAAATTTTCAGCGGCAATACCGAAACTACCCCGTTTGTCTTTCAAATCTTTTTTCAGACCGATGCTGTAGAAAGCAAACCCGCCCTGATACCCCTGTAACTGAATTTGCCGTCCCCGAATGAACCCAAACCCCTGCACGCCCCAACCATTCTTAAGCGTCAGGTTGGTAAAGAAGCGGCCTGTGGTAACCCATCCCGAATTGGTTGCGTTGTACACCGAACCCGCGTTGTTGTTGGTCAGGTAAGAATAATACAGATCGAAACCTCCACCAATCTGCCATTTCGAGAAAAAGGTGGCGTTACCAAAAACGTTCGTTCCGTAAGCCGATTCGCGGCCAATATTCAGGTACGTCGTCTGGATAGCCTGCGCCAGAGTTGGGTTGGTTACCTGGCCGGCACCTGTTGTAATCGTATCGCGAACGCTGGTGATGGAGTTGTTCGTCTGGCGGGCAAACAAGGCTACGTTCAGATACACACTTTTGATGTATGCACTCGTGCTGAATTCAAGATTATCCGTCAACTCCGGCGACAGCAGAGGGTTACCTTTGGTGATGTTGGTTGGGTTCGAGGTGTTTACGTTTGGGTTAAGAAACTGAATACCTGGCCGTTGTAAACGACGGTTATAAGCCAGCTTGATCGTTTTGCCCCCTTTCAGCGCCTTCGAAATATTGAAACTCGGCACCAGATTGCTATAGCTTGGAATACCCAGGTCCTGCCCGGCAGCTCCCCCCTGCTCACCCGGCTGATTCTGGCTGTAGTTGGCATTAATGACCGTGTGTTCGTAACGCGTGCCCGCCTTGATGGTGTATTTATTCTTCGTGGTCAGGGTATACGATACATAACCGGCACCGATGCTCTGGTCATAGTTGAGGGTATTGCCGGGACGTGTCGGATCGGTTAGCAGTTCGCCCGTTCCGCCACCAAGCCGATAGCTGAATGCGCTTTCGACCTGCCGAAAAATGCCTTTACCACCGAATTCCAGCAGTTGGTTTTTGCCAATCGGCGTCTGGTAATCACCCTGAATCGTCGACTCCTGGTTAAAGCTGTTATTGAGGTTCTGCTGACGAGCCGTAATGGTCGAGAAGTCCGTTGTGTTTAAGATGTCGGCGGTAAAATCGTTGTTGCGGTTGTTGCGGCTGAATTGTGCCGACACACTTAACTCCTGCTGTGGTTTGGCAAACGTGCGGGTGTAATCGATGTTCGCATCGACCGTTCCGGACAGATCTTTGGTCAGTACATTCCGGTCCGATACGATTGGAAAATACGAATTCGGTGAGATTGTGCGCGTAAAGAAATTGTCCTGATTCTGGTAGTTGTTCCGCGCGCCGTAACGCAGACTGGCCGTAATCGAACTGGTCTTGCTGATGTCGTAATCCCAGCCCAGGGTATACTGTCCAAAGATCCCGTGGTTGCGAGTATCCGCGCTTTGGTCGGTTGTGGTCGTACCCGTACTCCCGAACGTTCTCTGGGTATTGGCGAAATTCCCGATTACGTTGTAGTTGGCTCGTCCGAAACCACTCAGACTGAAACCCATTTTACCCGTCCGCAGGTTGCCATTCAGGCCCAGGTTACTTCCCCGATTGCCTACCCCGGAGTCGATATTAAGCGTAAATCCCTGTAAGGTTGTTTTCTTGGTGATGATGTTGATAATCCCCGCTGACCCCTCGGCATCGTATTTTGCCGATGGGCTGGTAATAACCTCAACAGTTTTGATCATGTCGGCCGGAATCTGCTTCAACGCGTCCGCAACGCTACTGGCGACAATAGTAGACGGTTTGTTGTTGATCAGTACCCGAACATTGCTACTGCCCCGCAGGCTAACGTTCCCGTCCAGATCGACCGACAGAAGCGGCACTTTACGCATGACATCGGTTGCGTCGCCCCCTTTGGCCGTGATGTCTTTATCCGCGTTATAAACCAGCCGGTCGACTTTTTCTTCAACCAAAGAGGCCTGCCCAACCACTTCAACCTCTTTCAGCGTGCGCACATCGGCGGCCAGCTTGATGCTTCCCAGGTTAATATCTCCTTTACGGTCAAGTTTAACGCTCGAAATGGTTTTGTTGCGGTACCCAACGAAAGAGATGAGCAGTTGAAAGTCGCCCTGTGGCAATTTGGTCAGCGTGAACTTACCCTTATCATCGGCTACTGTTCCATCAACTGGCTTCTTCGTTTCGGCGTTGATCAGGGCGATACTGGCAAACTCGACGGGCTTACCTGTCGTCGAATCCGTTACGGTGCCGGTAAGCTTTGCGTTGCCACGGGGCGATGTATCGCTCGACGTACCGGGAATGGCGGCCGCTGGTTGCGGGCTGCCACCCGGCATCGTGGGAAACTGGGCCCAAACGATGCCGGGAGCCGTCAACAGGGCAGTACCAACGCATACAGAAAGTATTATTTTTTTCATAGTCAGGTTAAAATCAATAATAAAGATAACATGCCTTGCAAGACCCGGCAAGGCGATTACAAAGACAACTTAGTTGACCAAAATTCGGCACAAATTCTCTGATAACCGCTTATTCTACACAAGCGGATGGCAACCTGGACAGGCGGGTGAGGTTACTTAGCTGAACAGTTGAGTACTATTGCTCAGCTCCGGATAATCGGCCGGTGCCAGAACTTCCGGGACGTCACTTGGCTCCGTTCGGGACGTGATGCGTTTGCTGATGCTGTAGCTGTGCATTTTGTTCGCAGGATACGGATGAGCCAGCAATTCCAGCGCTTCTTTTTCGCTCAGGTCGGCGTGTAGCCAGGCCTGTTCGGCATCGGGTGTCAGCACACAGGGCATTCGCTTTTTGGTGTTGTGAATCGCAGCCAGCAGCGGGTTCGCTTCGGTTGTCAGCAACGTGTAGGTTGGCATTAACTCACCCGTTTCAGGATCCAGCCATTCATCCCACAACCCAGCGATGGACGCGATTTTCTGGTCGCTGGTACTGATGTAAAAGGGAAATTTCTTACTCTTTTCGGTGTACCACTCGAAAAAGCCCGTTACAGGAATCAGGCAGCGCCTGCCCGCCTGGGCGGCTGCTCGAAACGATGGCTTTTCGTAAATCGTTTCGGAGCGGGCATTGATCGTTTTGGTGCGAATGTCCTCGGCGGCATCCTGACTTCGGGTCCAGGTTGGAATAAGCCCCCAATGAATAAGTTGCAGCTTTCCCGGCTCCTGCCTTGTTACAATGGGCCAAGTCGGTAAATTATAGGCGTTGGCGTGGTATATAGGCTGAAAATCAGCCGAAGGCGGCAGCGCAGCCTGATAACGAGCCTCCAATTCTGAGGCATTGACATTGAGTGACTTATGAAAACACATGAGCGAAATGAAGGCGTCGCTAGACAGTCTATTGATATACTAGATAAACCAGCAAACACCTGTATCGGTTATTCAATTTCAGGGATTGATTAAAAAAATCGGTTCATCCAGATCAGCCGATTCGGCCAACCCGAACAATTGACGTCTACGGCTCGTTAATCACCCTTACGAACGCTGCTGTTTATTTATTTTCTTACGAATGCCTGTTCCTGAAACCTCCGTTTTTCCTGATCCTTCTCTTACCTTGCCCACCCTCGAACAACGTAGCTGGCAACAGCTGGCAACTGTACTCGACAGCAAACCAGACGAGCCAGCCGCTCCCGGCTTCAAAACAATGATTGTTGCCTCCCGCACGGCCACCGGTGCCGATGCCCGAACGGTGGTACTTCGAAAAGTGGATGCCGATCGAAAGTATGTCTGGTTTCATACCGATGTACGGGCGGCAAAGGTGATGCAGTTCGAAGCCTTTCCTGACTGCACCTTGGTATTCTGGGACGAAAAATCGCAGGTGCAACTGCGCTTAACGGTTGAAACGCATCTGCACTCGGATGATTATGTGGCTGATGAGCATTGGCAAACCATAGGCGCTGGCACACGAAAAAACTACCTGTCGGAATACCAGCCGGGTAGCGAGCAACCCGCTCCTTACCCCGGTTTTCCGGCTCACTTAGGCGCTAATTTGCCCTCGGCTGAAGAAAGCGAAGCGGGACGACCCAATTTTGCGGTCATTGAATGCCGGGTGCTTGCTATGGATTATCTGCAATTAAATCGGAGCGGACAGGTAAGAGCCCTGTTTCAATACGAACCCGACTCAAAACTGGTCTGGCTGGCCCCATAAATATTTTGTATATGATGCATTATTTCATTCTCGTCGGGTAGATTGATTTGTATTGATAAGCACCGAATAATTTTTTTATTAGCCCCCGGTTTCAACCGGGGAAACCGCCGACAAATACCCGTGTTTCATCAACCGTTTCAACGGTTTAAGCATCCGACAAACCGTTGAAACGGTTGATGAAACACGATTTATTTTGTAAACCCACCGCTAAAGCGATGGGCTGATAAAGGGTCGATTCGGCGCTTGTTTACGTTAAACCAATTAACCCGGCGGGAATAAAACAACGAGATCTTTTTTCGTCGGTTACTTAATTAATTGTTGTACCGAATAGCCCCTTACTCGTTCTGATCGATGGCTACTAACGACCGCGCTTTCAATTACGACCTCGACTATCGGATCCTAAACCTCCGGGAACAACCCGAACTTTACCGCGTGGGGAAGGGCGAAATGGGCGTACTGCTGGTCAGGCCGTATAAAGACGAAATTCTGCCCTACTGGCGATTCAAAACCCCCGAAATAGCCCGTGAGTCGTCCGAGAAAATCTACCAGTTGTTCCTCGATTACAAACAGAACGGAGACTTCATCGGCATGGACATGGCCCGCAAGTTTTTACAGATGGGGTACACCCGATCCCGTCGGTACGCCAATCATAAAACTGGTCAGAAATACGACGGGGCCGTACCCGATGATAAGAAAGGCCAATCGGGTGCCCACGGGCGGGAACAGCTCCCCCGCAACGAAGACCCCGTTAAAGCGGAATCAGCACGTATTTTTTACGGGAAATACCTGGAAGCCCGCGAAGACGCCGAATACAAAAAACTAAAGAAGGAATGGCAGGAGAAATATGGCTAATTCTCTACCTTTTGCGCCACTTCAGCCGTGATGGTAACCATCCAGCTTATGCCAAATTGGTCAGTTACCATCCCAAACGTATCGCCCCAAAACTGCTTCATGAGCGGAGCTGTGATCTGACCATTTTCTGAAAGTTTTTCAAAGTAGCCTGTTAATACTGTCTTCTCAAAACCTTCCAATGACAAACCGAATTGCCCTGTATTTTTAGCTTCGGTATTGTGAGGATTGTCACTTGCCAAAAGGACAATATCACCATCTAGTTTGGCGTACATTATCTTCGACTTCATTTCCTCACTGTTAGCTTTAGGGTCTTTATGGGCTTCAGGAGGCCCTTCCGAAAAAGGAGTCAGAACTAAATTTCCTCCAAAAACATGTTTGTAGAACTCCATGGCTTCCCGACAGTTGCCACCGAAGAAAAGATGCGGATTAAGTTTGACGATTACCTGTGACATGTTGCTTCGTAATTAATGATAAAATCAGATTCTGTTACGTAACAATCCACCCAACTTTTTTGCGCCAGGCGTCATACTCCGCCTGCTCCGATTGTCTTTCGGCGGCTGTTGGTTGTTTTTCCCGCTCACCATTCGTCTGTGCAGTCAATTCGGCCAATCGCGCTTCCAGGGTATTGAGCCTCATCTGCTGGCGACGTTGATTGACCTGATCGATCGAGCCATCAAGCTGGTAAGGCACCAGCTTGCCTTGATCGTCGTTGACAAACTGCGTGCCATACGATTGGGGGCGATTCTCAAACAGGGCAATCCGGTCTGACAGAAAAGCCAGATTGACGGGGTCTATTGTTCTCGTTTTTTGCTGTGCCTTCATCAACGCAAGGGCACCTTTCATGAATGAAGGCAAACTGATGGCATGTTGGACAATCAACCAGGCAGCCTGACTGGCTTCCTCGCCAACCTGTTCCTGAGCTGGCCAGCCAATCTGATCAATGATCGTCTGAAGTCGTCGGGCATTAGCCAGATGCACTTCTTCCATGTCCGGGTTATAGCCCCGAAACAGCCTTCCTTCCTCAATTAATCGTTGCCTAACGTCAAGGTCGTGCCTGCGTCGTTCGATCAACTCATGGGCAATGTCAGGATATTCCATCTAAATCATCTTGATAGGATAAGTGGTTGACAGGCCCGCTTTTCTTCCCTCACAGGAATCGCTTTTAACACCAATCAATCGGGCCATGCTAAATACAGGCAGAAAACTATTCAATATCTAACTCAAGATGGTACTTTCGCAACTGATTACAAACCGTATTGATGGACGAGTTAATATAAAGCGTTCCGTAACCGGACCTTATGGCACTCGAATCAACCCTAATTCACTGTAGATCAGCGACAAATTATTTATATGCAACTCCTTGACGGTAAATTCCTTTCGGCACAAATCAAACTGGAAATCGCGGCAGAGGTCGCCCAGATCAGGCAGCAGGGCGGCAAAATTCCGCACCTGGTAGCCATTCTGGTTGGCAACAAAGGGGCGTCCGAAACCTACGTAGCCTCTAAAATGAAGAACTGCGAAGAGGTAGGCATGCACTCGACACTCATTCGGTTCGACCCATCCGTAACCGAAGCCGAACTGCTCGACAAGGTTCGGGAGGTGAATAATAACCCCGATATGGATGGACTGATCGTGCAGCTTCCCCTCCCCGATCACATCAACCCCGACCGGGTCATGGAAACCATTGACCCGGCGAAAGACGTGGACGGCTTTCACCCCATCAACATCGGTCGTATGGCCAAAGGGTTACCGGCTTACATATCGGCCACTCCACAGGGCGTTCTGGAAATGATTAAACGCTACGATATCGAAACGGCCGGCAAGCACTGCGTGGTGGTGGGCCGGAGTCAGATTGTGGGCTTGCCCATGTCCATTCTGATGCAGCGGAATACCTATCCGGGCAACTGCACCGTTACGATTACCCACAGCCGCACCCAGAACCTGGCCGAAATATGCCGCTCCGCCGACATTCTGGTGGCGGCACTCGGTAAACCGGAGTTCGTCACGGCCGACATGGTCAAAGAGGGTGCCGTTGTCATCGACGTTGGCCTAGAGCGGGTGCCCGACGCCAGCAAGAAAAGTGGTTTCTCGCTAAAGGGCGACGTGAAGTTCGATGAGGTAGCACCCAAAACAAGCTTCATTACGCCCGTTCCCGGCGGTGTGGGCCTGATGACGATTTGCTCCCTGATGCAGAATACCTTGAAAGCAGCCCGTGGGGAGATTTATTAGTTCGGCAATAAATCTATTCAGCTTATCAAAGGCGCTATTTACGAATTTATAGTCTCAATTTATTCGGCATCGACCCGCTTAACAAACTTTAACAGCCCGTCCTGCCTCGGACGGGCTTCTTTTTGCGTAATTTTGACCTGGCCAATGCAGGCCGGACCTGGATTGGGCCCGGCCTGAATTTGGCCCTTACACAAAGCAGTCCGTTTAATCTTCATTTGTATGCAGTCATTCAAACGCCTGAACACCCTGACAGGCTGGTTCGCTTTCGCCGTCGCGCTGATTACTTTTGCGATGACCGTCGAACGAACAGCCAGTTTCTGGGACTGTGGCGAGTTCATTGCGTGTTCCTTCAAGCTCCAGGTTCCACACCCGCCCGGTGCTCCCTTCTTTCTGTTGTTGGGCCGGATTTTTTCGATGTTTTCCTTCGGGAATCTGACCAACGTGGCCTATTGGGTCAATATGGCCTCTGTTTTAGCCAGCGCCTTTACGATCCTCTTCCTGTTCTGGACCATCACGATGCTGGCCCAGAAGCTGCTCAACAAACCAGAAAGTGAGTATACGACGGCCGACACCCTGCTGGTCATCGGTACGGGTGCCGTGGGTGCTTTGGCGTACACGTTCTCCGATACATTCTGGTTTTCGGCGGTCGAAGCGGAGGTGTATGGGATGTCGTCGTTTTTTACGGCCATCGTGGTGTGGGCTGCGTTCAGATGGGAACGCATCGAAGACGAAGCTGCGGCTAACCGCTGGCTTATTTTCATTGCTTACCTGACGGGCTTATCCATCGGCGTCCACTTACTGAACCTGGTTACCCTACCCGCGCTGGCCCTGATTTATTATTTTAAGAAGTACCCCAAACCGACCTTCTGGGGCGGCACAATGGCGTTCGGTATTGGATTGGTTATTCTGGCTATTATCAACTCGGGTATCATTCCGGGTCTGCCGGGCATGGCGTTCGCCGTCGAGCGGTTTTTTGTGAATATCCTCGGCCTCCCTTTCACCTCGGGTGTCATTTTCTTTACGGTCGTATTCATCAGTGCTATTGTGTATGGCATTATCTGGTCGGCGCGCCAGAAACGGGTTGTTTTAAATACGGCCTTGCTGGCCCTGGCGTTTGTGCTGATCGGTTATGCCTCATACATGCAGGTGCTGGTCCGGGCTGATTTCAATCCGCCTATCAACGAAAACGATCCGAGCGATGAGCTGAACTTCCTGTCGTACCTGCGCCGGGAGCAGTATGGCAGCCGCTCGTTATTATACGGCCCCGTTTTCACGGCCCGCCCTATCGACCAGAAGCAAGGGGCCGCTATGTGGAAAAAGGAAGGAAACAAGTATGTTGTCTTCGATCACCAACCCGAGTACGTTTACGCTCCCGGCGACGAGATGCTGTTTCCGCGGGTGTATAGCAGCCAGCAAAATCACCCCGCTTTGTACCGACAGATGCTGGGCTTGGCCGAAGGGCAAAAACCCACCATGGGCGACAACCTGAAGTTTCTGTTCAGTTACCAGTTGGGCCACATGTGGTGGCGTTACCTGATGTGGAACTTCGCGGGTCGGGAAAGCGACGAAGAAGGGGCTGGCTACCTCCTGCCCTGGTCAACGGATCAGAATGCCCCCGATATGCTGGTCCACAACAAAGCGCGCGACAATTTCTATATGCTGCCGTTTATTCTGGGCCTGTTCGGTATTACATTTCAGTATTTCCGCCGTCGGCGTGATTTCCTGATTGTTGGATTACTCTTTCTGTTTACCGGAATTGCGCTGCAAGTCTTCCTGAATTCGCCCCCATCCGAGCCCCGCGAACGGGATTATATCTATGTGGGTTCGTTCTATTTCTTTGCCATCTGGCTGGGATTGGGCGTCATGGCCATTGCCGAAGGTTTGCGCAATACATTGAAATCCGACGTAGCCCGCAATGGCCTGGTGGCTGGTCTTTGTTTGTTGGTACCCGTGATGATGGGTGCCAAAAGCTGGGATAACCACAACCGCGACAAGCGTTATCAATCGGTCGATTTTGCCAAGAATTTGCTAAACTCCTGTGCGCCGAACGCGATCCTCTTTACGGGTGGCGATAACGACACATTCCCGCTTTGGTACGTACAGGAAGTGGAAGGATTTCGGCGTGATGTTCGGGTGTGTAATCTGAGCCTGCTGGGTACCGAATGGTACATTCAGCAGATGAAGCGCAAGACGTATGAATCGGACGCGCTGCCCATCTCGCTCGAATTCGACAACTTCAACAAAGGCAAAAACGACATTGTGCCGTTCTATGAAGTACCGGGCGTGAAAAGCGGAATTGACCTCAAGCAATACATCAGCCTGATCAAGACCAACAGCCCAGCGGTTCAGGTGCCGCTCACGAATGGCGACATGACAAGTATCCTGCCTTCGTCGGTGCTGTTCCTACCTATCGACAAAGCCGCTGTCGATAATGCGAAATTTGTACCCGCTGCGCTGCGCCCGCTTATGAAGGACACCCTGCAGTGGACAATTGGCAAGAAAGACCTGTATAAGCCTGACCTGATCATGCTCGACATGATTGCGACCAATAACTGGAAGCGGCCTATCTATTTTTCGAGCACCCTGGCGAGTGATAATTACCTGAGCCTGAAAAACTACATGCAACTGGAAGGCTATGCGTATCGGCTGATGCCGGTAGCCGTACCGGGCGCAACGGATGGCTATGTCAACTCCGACATCATGTATACCAACATGACCAAGAAGACATTCTGGCGTGAGTTCGATAATCCGGATGTGTATTACGATGATACCTACAAAGGACCTCCTGTTATTTCGGCGCGCATCGCGTTCTTCCGTCTGGCCGATCAGTTTATTCGGGAGGGCCGCAAGGACAAAGCCCTCGAGGTACTCAATTACTCGCTGAAGGTTATTCCTGACAAGTCAATTCCTTACGACCAGATTTCGTCAAACTACGTGCGATTCCTGTTTGAGGTGGGCGACAACAAGAAGGCCCTTGAAATTGCCGACATCATGGCCACGCGTGCTGACCAGGCGCTGACGTATGATAAGAGCGGCAACGGACGCTTCGGCAATCCTGATTCAGATCTCTACATTCTTCAAACGATTGTAGAAGCCTGTAAGGAAGCCAAGCAAACGGCAGCCGCTAACAAGTACGAAGCGATCTTCCAGAAGCACATCAACGCCTTCGGTTGATAAAAGCAAGAACAAAAAAAAGCCCGGACCACTCAGCATGGTCCGGGCTTTTTTTGTCGTGTCAGGCCTAGTGAATGGGGTGATTTATCTTCTCTTCTTCCAGGTCAAGGCGAGCCTCTTCCTGCCGGATCACCTCATCATCAAACTCGTCGAGACTGCGAAAATACAGTAGTGCATTGCGTTTGGCCAGAATGATGTCGGTCAGAATTTTATTATACTGATCGACCTGCTCCCCGTCGCGCTCCAGTGAATCCAGGTGTTTCGTAATGGAGTTCAAGTCGTTCTCCATCCGATTTCTCAGGTTGCTCACCAGGTCGTTATCGATGGCTTCGGTGGCGTATTTCTCGTCTACTTCTTTCAACGCAACTTTTAATAATTTCAGCCGGATTGCCGATACTTGCTGATCCTCGGGAGCCCGATGATCGGGGTCATCGTAATTTACCTTTCGGATAACCATTGGCAACGTAAGTCCCTGAAAAACAAGCGTAAACAGAATAACGACGAACGTGATAAACAAAATCAGATTTCGATGCGGAAACGGCTCGCCATTGTCCAGGGTCATCGGAATAGAGAGTGCCGATGCCAGCGACACGACTCCGCGCATACCGGCCCAGCTCACAATGATGGGGCCGCGCCATCCTGGGCTACGGTCGGCCACGGAAATTACCCGGCCAATAATCCGGGTAAAAACAGAGGAGAACAGAACAACAGCAATCCGGGTAACAATAATTAAAAAGGTGATCAGCAACGCGTATAAAATTGCCTCTACTTTTGAATACCCTTCCAACCCGTTGATGATGACGGGTAACTCAAGGCCAATCAGCATAAAGACCAGTCCGTTCAACGCAAACACAACCGTCGACCACATACCTGTCCCCTGAATTCGGGCGCTGTGGTTTAGAATCTGGTGGCTGTGATTCGACAGAAACAGCCCGCCACTCACCACGGCCATCACCCCCGAATAGTGAAACTCCTCGGCGGTGAGGTACATGATATAGGGCGCCATAAACGTCAGCAGAATGCTGATTCGGGTCGTGGTAGGGAGCCATCGGTGAATAACGTAAAACACGAACGCTACCGCCAGACCAATGACAATGCCCATGAGTGTAACCATGACAAAACCAGTCGCGGCTTTTTGCCAGACAAATGAACCGGATAACACAGCCGCCAACGCAAACCGAAACACCACCAGACTGGACGCATCATTTACGAGACTTTCGCCTTCCAGAATGCTGATTACCCGCTTGGGCACCTTGATGTTTCTCAACACAGATGTGGCCGCAACAGCATCAGGTGGCGAAATGATACCACCCAGCAGGAAGCCCAAAGCCAGCGTGAATCCCGGTATGACGGCACTTGACATATAGGCAACGGCAAAGGCCGTAAAGACAACCAGACCGAAAGCCAGGACGATGATAATGCGTCTCCACCGCCAGAACTCTTTCCAGGACGTAAACCAGGCCGCTTCGTAGAGTAAGGGAGGTAAAAAAATCAGAAAAATAAGCTCCGGATCAACGACAATACGGGGAACACCCGGAATCAGGCTAACAACCAGCCCACTGATAACCAAAAAGATAGGAGGAGAAATTCGTAACCGCTGTCCCAGCATGACGAACAGAGAGATCGCCAGCATCAGAGACACACAAAGCAGTAATGTTTGGTGCATATTCGTGTAGGAAAGGTGGGAGACGAAAATAGCACAACCCAGGCATTATGCGCCCATATAGTCCCAGATTCTTAGACCTGACCGTGCCCGTCGCACGCGAATCTGCTAACAAGCACAGGTAACGCATGACCGGCACACAAGCTGCGATCCACAAAAAAGCCCCTATTCGGGGCTCGTTTGTCATGTTACTTTAGGAGGGTTAACCCACTATGGATGGTTGATCAACCGTGAAAGAAATCCTTCATCTTGTCGAAGAAGCCTTTCTCATTCTTGTTAGGCTTTGGCTGGAAGTTCGGCGAGTTGCGTAGTTTTTCTAGAATACCGCGCTCTTCGGACGATAGCATCTTGGGCGTCCAGACGTTGACATGTACCAATTCGTCGCCCCGTCCGTAGCCGTTCAGTTCCTTAATACCCTTTCCTTTCAGACGGAGAATTTTGCCGCTTTGCGTACCCGGTTCGAGCGTGATGCGGGCTTTTCCGTCAATGGTCGGCACTTCGACACTGGTACCAATGGCCGCATCGACAAAGTTGACGTATAAATCGAACACAACGTTGTTGCCATCGCGTTTGAGATCAGCGTCTTCCTCTTCTTCGATCACAATCAGCAGGTCGCCGGCAACACCGCCCCGTGGAGGAACGTTACCTTTGCCACCAACCGACAACTGGATGCCTTCGGCAACGCCAGCCGGAATTTTGATTGGAATAACATCTTCCTGCAATACGCGTCCTTCACCAAAACAAACATCGCAACGGTCAGTGACAAGTTTACCTTCACCATTACAGGTTGGACATGTGCTGGTCGAGACCATTTGACCGAGCATCGTATTCACCACTTTGCGCGTCTGGCCCGTCCCGCTACAGGTCGAACAGGTCTGTACCGCCGTTCCATTTTTTGACCCGTTTCCACCACAGGTGTTGCAGGTAACGTGCCGCTTCACTTTTATCTTTTTCTCAACCCCGTTGGCAACTTCCTGCAAGTTCAGCTTCAGTTTGATGCGCAGATCGGAGCCACGGCGAACGCGCTGCCGACCACCACCGCCACCACCCTGCGCTCCCCGGAAGAAACTACCGAACGGCGAATCGTCGCCAAAGACATCGCCGAACTGGCTGAAAATGTCTTCCATTGATGGGCCGCCAGCGCCGTATCCGCCCCCGGCCGCACCGCCCATACCAGCATGACCGAACTGATCATACCGCGCCTTTTTCTGAGGATCGTTCAAGACATCGTAAGCCTCAGCCGCTTCCTTGAATTTCTCTTCGGCGGTCGGGTCGTCTGGATTCTTGTCGGGGTGATACTTGATAGCCATCTTACGATAGGCTTTCTTGAGGTCTTCCGTCGAGACGTTTTTATCAACGCCCAGTATTTCGTAATAGTCGCGCTTCGTTGCCATATCTTTTAAAGAGTGAAAGAATGAATGAGCGAAAGAGCGCTCAGTACGTTACCTTTCGCCCCGTCTAATGCACTCTTTCATTCTTTCACTCTTTCACTTTTAGCTTCCTACAATCACTTTTGCAAATCGAATGACCTTGTCATTCAGGTAGTACCCTTTTTCTATTTCTTCGATAACTTTCCCTTTCAGGTCGTCGCTGGGAGCCGGGAACTGCGTAACGGACTCGTGCAGATCAGCATCGAAGGTTTCGCCCTTCGAAACCATGGGCTTCAGGCCTTTTCCTTCGAGCGTCTTGAACAGCTTGTGGTATATTAACGAAACGCCTTCTTTCAAAGCGGCCACGTCGTTTGTATTTTCGATGGATTGCATGGCCCGTTCGAAATCATCAACAACCGGGATCAGAGCTTTCAATACGCCTTCATTGGCATTGTTGATCAACTCCAGTTTTTCCTTTGCGGTACGCCGACGGAAGTTCTCAAAATCAGCGTATAAACGGAGATATTTATCTTTCAGTTCGGCCACTTCACCGCCATTCTTTTCGGGTTCCGGTGCAGCAGCTGCGGTTACGAAGCCTTCGGTCGACGTTGTTTCATCAGCTTCGGTGGGCTCGCCACCGTTTACTGTTACAGCCTCTTCACGGTCCGCCGTTGCGGTTGTCAGGTTGTCAGGTTGTTGCGTATCGCTGGATGCCTGATCATCCAAAATGTCTTTATTTTCCATTACTGAGCTTCTATTTCTCTTC
Source organism: Spirosoma humi (assembly GCF_054776575.1). Lineage (NCBI taxonomy): Bacteria > Pseudomonadati > Bacteroidota > Cytophagia > Cytophagales > Cytophagaceae > Spirosoma > Spirosoma humi. The sequence goes on along the minus strand of NZ_BAAHBR010000003.1, from coordinate 36,239 downwards.
CAGAAATTCATAAACAAAGATGGGCAAAAGAACGGCCAAAACCGCATTTCCTGCCAACTTGACACATCGTATCCAGATTTGTATCGTTTGGATTTGGTTGGTTTGTCGGATTTATATTCGGCTCAGGTGTGTTTCTGTTTTATCATTCCAGCTTTCTTCGATTTACGCTACCTCATATGCACTCGTCTGCCAGTCACTACACGCAACTCATCAAAGCGAAAGCCACTGAGCTGGGCTTCGACTTTTGTGGGATAGCTAAAGCGGATTTTCTGGAAGACGAAGCGCCACGGCTGGAAAACTGGCTGAAAAATGGAATGCACGGCCAGATGAATTACATGGCCAACCACTTCGATAAACGACTGGACCCGCGGTTACTGGTCGATGATGCCAAATCCGTGATAACGGTGTTACTCAACTATTATCCGGAGCAAAAATTGCCCGAACATGACGACGATCTGAAATTATCGAAATATGCCTACGGAACAGATTATCACTTTGTTATCAAGGATAAACTAAAGGATTTGCTATCCTTTATTCACACTGAAATTGGCGAGGTAGGTGGCCGGGCTTTTGTCGATTCGGCCCCGGTCATGGATAAAGCCTGGGCCAAACGTGCCGGGCTGGGCTGGGTGGGCAAACACACGAACCTGATTAATCGGGAGATTGGTTCGTTCTTCTTTATTGGCGAGCTGATTCTCGACCTGGAGCTGGAACCCGACGGCCCGATCACCGATTACTGCGGCACCTGTACACGCTGCATCGACGCCTGCCCGACCGATGCCATCGTTGGTCCTTACGTCGTTGATGGCAGCAAATGTATTTCCTATTTCACCATTGAACTGAAAGAAGCCATTCCAACCGAAGTCCGGGGAAAATTCAACAACTGGATGTTTGGCTGTGATATTTGCCAGGATGTGTGTCCCTGGAACCGCTTCGCCCGACCCCACAAAACGCCCGCTTTCGATCCCCATCCCGACTTATCCCAGTTAACTAAAAGCGACTGGAAGGAAATTACGGAAGACGTGTTCCGGGAAATCTTCCGCCGATCGGCTGTCAAGCGCACTAAACTGGAAGGCCTGAAACGCAACATTGCCTTCGTTTCCTCGACGGATAGCCCATCCGAAAACGAGTAAGGGGGCTAATCCTTGTGACCCGAACAGGATAGCCGCCGTGTGGTAAGCGCACCTGATGTGTAGTCCGGCTACTGTTCTGCGTAGTAAGCCGTCAATGCCTCGCCGACACGCCATACCTCCTCAAACGTGTTGTACAAAGGGGTTGGTGACAGCCGGATACAATCCGGCTCACGCCAGTCGCCAATGATGCCTTGTTCTGTCAGGTAGTTGAATAAACCTTTGCCGTTTTTGCGGACCAGCAGCGATAGTTGACACCCTCGCTGGTTCAGATCATCGGGAGTAAGGAGAATCACTTCCTGCAATTGATTGAGTATAAATTCCAGAAAACCCGTCAACTGTTCACTTTTTTGCCGGAGGGCTACCATACCGGCTTCAGCCGTGATAGCAATGGCCGCCCGGTGCAGCGATAATGCCAGGATGTTGGGCGTACTGACCTGCCAGCCATCGGCACCGGGAGCGGGCAAAAATCCGGGCGTCATCTCGAATCGTTTGTCTTCCCGATACCCCCACCAGCCAGCCAGTCGAGGGAGGTTCTGAGCATGGTGTTTTTCATGCACAAACACCCCCGATACAGCCCCAGGGCCACCGTTAAGGTATTTGTACGAACACCAGGTAGCAAAATCAACGCCCCAGTCGTGCAGTTGAAGCGGGACATTGCCAATGGCATGAGCAAGGTCGAGTCCAATGGGTATACAGTGCGTTCGCGCCGTTTCGGCAATAGCGGCCATGTTGTAAACCTGACCGGTGTAATAATTGAGACCGCTCATCCAGATCAACGCCAGTGAGTCGGCATGTTCGGCAATAGCGGCCTGGATATCCGTCGTATGAATTAGTTGATCATCGGGTCGCGGAGCCACTTCGATGATCGCATCAGAGGCCTGGAAATTATGCCGTTTCACGTGCGTTTCCAGCGCGTATTGATCCGAAGGGAAATCCCCTTTAATGGTAAGAATCTTGTATTTTTTAACGCCGGGGCTGGACTCACCAGGCCGGTAAAAGGAAGCCAACAGCAGATGGAGGTTTACCGTAAGGGCATTCATCGGGCAGACTTCGCCGGGCTGTGCTCCAACAATCTGAGCCAGGGCAGCCTTACAGGTTTCGTGATAGCGTAACCATGGCTGTTCGGCGGCTTCCGGTTTATCAAACCAACCATCAACACCCAGATTTTGCCAGGTCGTAAGCTCCTGTTCCAGAGCCGCCCGAGCCGTTTTCGGCTGCAATCCAAGCGAATTTCCGCAGAGATAAATCAAATCCTTCCCATTGCGCCGGGGAATGTAAAAGCGGTCACGATACGAGCGAAGCGGATCGGCCTGGTCGAGTTGCCGGGCAAAATCGAGGGTATTTTTGTAAATCATGGATGAAGTCTGCAAATTTTTAGTGCCGCAATCTACTCAGGCTGCTTTGGCAACCACGAATGGTGAGCATTATTTTCGTACACATACTGAATGCGGTGGCCTTCTTTTTCGAGTCGGGCAAATTTTACCCTACTCTGACAGGCATCTAACCGTTTTACCAATCGCTCTGTTTCGCCGATTGGAATTACGCAGCCGCTATACAGGGACTCTGTGTCCGCAAATTTATCAAGAGCAGCAAACAACGGGGTATGCATGAGGAGGAAATACTACCAGTTAACAAATTAACTAACCGAATAAAATATCTACTAAAACAGTAGAGTTAATTGTGAGTTGTTCCACTAAAGCAAACAACGTTTTATGAAACATCTTTCAGTAACAAAGACAGCCCTACGTCAGGTTTTACAGTGCGCATTACTGGCCTTATTCGCCACATTCTCCTTAACTGCCTGTCAGGACCACCGCTTGCCACAGCCCGGCCAGAGCATTCAATCCAACAGTCCTAAACCCGATTGGGGACCAACCATCACCCCACAGATGCTTGCGGTTATTGAGGAGTTAGGCCGCCTGGCTCCTACTCCACTCAACCAGCTTTCGCCACAGGATGCCCGCAAACAACCCTCCTTCAAGGATGCGGTCAACTCGTTGCTTGACAAAAACAATATCCCTCGCCCAAAAGCTAACGTTACGATCAGCGAACGAATGATTACGGGAGCAGATAACGCTCAGATACGCGTTAAGCTGTACACACCCAACGCGGTACCGGGACCAAAGCCGGTTATTGTGTATTACCACGGCGGAGGCTGGGTGATTGGCAGTCCGGAAGTATATGAATATTCGACGCTGGCTCTGGCCGAGGAAACGGGTGCAATCGTCATGTCCGTTGATTACCGGCTGGCACCTGAATTTAAATTTCCAACAGCGCACGAAGACGCGTACCGGGCTTATGAGTGGGCCAAAAATAACGCAGCGACCATCAACGGCAATCCGGCCAAAGTAGCCGTTGCAGGCGAGAGTGCCGGTGGTAATATGGCCATTACGGTTGCCATGATGGCCCGCGACCGCGGTTTGGCGCTCCCGGTTCATATTCTGTCGGTGTTCCCGGTAGCGAACAACGATCTGTCAACGGATTCATACAACCGTTACGCCAATGCCAAGCCGCTAAACCGACCTTTGATCCAATACTTTACAGACAACTATTTCCGCACGCCTACCGATGGCGATAGTCCACTGATTTCGTTGGTCGATTTAGCTAACCTCAGCGGCCTGCCACCCACAACCATTATTGCGGCTGAAATTGACCCGCTGCAAACCGAAGGCATGCTACTTCGCGACAAACTCAGATCGGTAGGTGTACCGGTCACGTACCAGTTGTATGCTGGTGTAACGCATGAATTTTTTGGCATGTACGCCATTGTTCCTGAAGCGCAACAGGCCCAAACCCTGGCGGCTACCCAACTGATCGATGCGTTCAAATAAGGAGGATGCAGCTAAAAAGCAAATCGCCCCACACCTATATGGTGTGGGGCGATTTGCTTTTTAGCTGCTGCGTTTATTGATGGTCTAGGCCGCTATCTTTTTTGCAGCAGCTTGGGAGTTTGTTGTACCCTGCCTGGTCGGCCACCACTTCTTCAGCATCGTAGCCTGTTTTGCTGATGTTCGCTTTTAATTTGGATACGTCCGTTTTGGCCGGATTGTATTTGATCGTAACAACCTTGGTTTTCACGTCGAGATCGGCTTCTTTAACGCCTTTTTCATAGGACAGATTCCGTTCGATACGGGATTTGCACATGCCGCAAATGGCCGATGTCTTGATTTTTATTTCTTTTTCCTTGTCGTCGCGGGTTGGTGCGCTGGCGAACAGGTTGCCCAAAAGCAGCAAAGATGTCAGGGTGGTTAGAAACAGGTTACGCAGCATAGCAGTATGTGATTTGTAGTAGATTGATAACGAACATTTATGAAAAATGGTGCCTCATCTGGCGTAGCTTACTGAACACACCAAATGGTTGCCTAATGACTCATTCCCTTCATTTGCCGATGACCCGAATGATGCATGTTTTTCATGGTCATCAGACTGGGTGTCAGTCGCAGGTAAATCTCGCCCGAAACAGGCATCTTTCCGTAGAGAGACTGCAGAAAGTGATCGGGCATACTGGCCGTTGCCTGGGCTCCCACGACTAGATCCGTACTGCGCTGCTGAACGATTCGGTAGTTCATGCCGAGCGTGAGGTTGTTAATGAGAAACGATTGATCATTGGTAATTTTTCCAATCTCACCCGATGAGGCCGGCTGGAAAATACCCAGTTCCTCCGCCGACTTCTTAACGTTTTCGTACCGGCCGTAAAAAGCGAATTTATCCATTTGCAGACTACTTTCTGCCAGATAGGAATTCTCCCCAGCCCCGTCGTGGCTATTACGGCCCCAAACAAAGGCCGATGTTACGTAACTGCCAGGCCCTACTCCTTTGCTGTGCAATACGGATGCCGTTGTTCGGGTGACGTTTTCTTCGGGATGCGCTTCTTCCGGACTGTGTAGAAATCCCTGGGAGAATTGTAGGGCAAACGAAGGCGATGGATTGACGGATAAACGATAGGAGTAACTGTCAAACGTAGGCGTATCGAAGTTATAGCGGTTCTCGTCAGGTTCCCGCCCTTTAAAAGTCGATGCCTCCAGCTTGACCCATTTGTAGCGAAAACCTGCCGTAGCAACGCCAAACAAAATATGGGTAGCATCCTGCCAATGATGGCTCAGGGGCGCATCAGGATTATTGAACGCCGAAATCCGGTGCATAAAAGCAGGCGGACCAAGAGCAGGTTCGCCCGGATAGCCAACATAGCCGTACAAATCTACGTCTTTGCTGAAGGCATGGCTGTAACTGACGGATAGCTCCGACACCAGATCGTGCGGGTGCTGCCGGTCGATCAGCGGCTGCCCTTTGTAGGTTTCGCCCGTTTGAAACAGCAGTGGATACCCGCCATTCCCAACCGTCAGCGGATCGAGCGACAGCATGGCACGCACCTGAAACAGCCCCCGCTGCCCGACCTTACGCTGTGCCATGCCCATAAACCAGTTCGGCGCTCCCAATTGCTGTCCCCGCCCCCGGCTATCCCGATTGTTGCCATTCTGACTTGTGTACCGCAGGTAGATGGCGTAGTGCAGCATATAGCTCCAGCCTTTCGGCGTTGGCTGGCTCATATAGGCATACATTGGCGTATTGTCGGGGTGCCACGATGTTCCGGACCCATTCCGGTTCATGGACAAATTTCGCGATAACGAGTGGGTCATTCCCATTGTCGTGTCCATCGTCAGGCCATGATTCAGCATTTTCATATCGCCCATTGAGCCTGTCTCATCCATCTCCCTGTGCTTCGCCATACCATTATGTCTGGAATGATCCATCGGTTTAGTGGTATCGGCGTTCATTTTGCCGGACGCTTTTTCGTTCGCAGGCGTCTTCTGAGCAGGCATTTTCATACCTTCCTGGTGCTGATGCTGCGCCCTGGCCGTAATGGACAGGGCGATGAGCCAGAGGAAAAGGAGCGTTCTATTCATAAGGTCGTTGTGGATACAGCCTCGATCGGAACAAAGGGCTACCGGTTATGGCGCACGTTGATTAGCTACGTTCGACATTGATTAGTAGTCGTTTCCGAACTACTAATCAATGTGAGGAGTTTATCTTGTACGAAAGCTGATTTTATGCATTCGCCGACATCGACCGGCATTCTTCGGCACACTTGCGGCAGGCTTCGGCGCAGGCTTTGCAATGGGCAACATGATCGGCGTGTTTCTCACATTCGTCCGCACAGGCTTCGCACACTTCAGCGCACAACGCCATGAAATCGCGGGAAAATTCTGATCCGCGGGCATCTAACCGGCCGCAGAGTGTACAAATATCCGCGCAATCCCGGCAGAGTTTAATGCAGTCCGTCATGTCGTGGCCTTTGCCATCTTTATCGCCCATTTCCAGGCAGGCAGTAACACACCGCTCGCAGGCTTCCGCGCAGCTAAAACATGTATCGGTGTGGCTGTGGTTGTGTTGCATAGCTTCCATAATCGTTGTCGTTTGATTGACCACCGTTGGTCTGACAAAGTAACTACGCTTTCCCGATAGAGTTTTTACATAATTGTAGCCCGACTTTATGAAACCAGGGGTTTCGTTGCCCGATCGCTAGCTGCGATTCGCTCTCGACGGCCAGTTGCGTACAGGTTGAACGGTGACACAGTTCATAGCCTCGCGAAGGCGTAACACGTTATACCTGCACGAATAACAAGTCGAGACTTTTCTCCAGATCGGCAATAGAGACAAACACGTCTTCCTCGATATGATGCTTCGTCTGCCCCATTTTAATGACATGGCTGTAGGCCGAGTAGCGCATGTCCATAACCTGGGACAGATACGCAAAATGATCGACAATCATATTGGCGGGAAATAGCTCGAAAAGATGCGTTCTGGGCTCGCACCAGATTATGTTCGTGAACGAAGCGCCGTGCGGCCCCATAATAAACGAGGCATTTTTATAGATCTCGACCTGTTCAGCCACCGACCGGGGTTTATCGTCGATAATGGTGAAGTCATATTTTTCCAGCAGTTTAAGTAAGGCTGCTTCATTCACCACCTTCCGACGCGTGGACCGGCTTACATAAATTCGGCTTCGGTTTGTTCGCTTGATCGTCAGTTTGGCCTCTACGAGTTCTTTCAACGCAAAGATATCGGCAGGGTCCGGGTAAAACCAGTGCCCGCTATTGGCCAGAATACACCGGTCAAACCGAATATCGTACGCGACACTATCGAAAATATGGTCCGGCGCAATCCCAATTAAGGCCAGATACTCCTGCTCGTAGGTCGTCTTGAAAAGCGGATACGCCAGAGCGGCCTGGGCGAAGACCTGCTCCGGCAACGCAGCTTTCATCCGACTCAGTTTGGCCGCCACCAGGATGACAAAGTCATAGTAGCCCCCAAAGACAACGATATCCAGGTAATGACTAAAAGGGGCAATGAGCGTATCATACGTCAAAATGGTGCGCCGGCTAAACCCCCGCCAGTTCTTCACCAAATGGTAGCTCTCAAAATCCAGACACAACACCTTACCTTCGGCCAGTATACCTCCATACGGCAGTTGAACCGCTTTTTTTGTTCCTCGTTCGTAACGCCAGACAAATGACTGATGGGTGACGGCCCGGACGGGTGAAAAGATGAGTTTTGTCAACTCACCCTGGTTTTGCACGCCGGGGATAAAAACCTGTTTCTCCGGGCTACGCGCTAGTTGATAGCGACCCAGAAAGGCTTCGGTTTCCGGTTTCGACAGAGGTTCAACGCTACACATCTTCAGAACTACCTTAAGTAAGGCCCTGAGAAAAGCCTTAACTGATGCCAATAGAGGATATGTCATAGTATGGTTAGGTTACGCTTCTTTAGACTGATTTCTTTTGAAATCAGATACATACCCACCCATATGTTCAGCGCGATTTTAACGTACTATATCTCCTGCCTGGCATAGGCAGAAACTACAGGCTGGCTAGCCGTTAACTAGCTAGCCGACAACCAATTAATTATTTCTAGATAGCATCCAGATTGCGTCGGTTGGCATGAGCGGCCTTTCTAAACTGCCCCGGTGTTTGGCCGGTCACCTGCCGAAATTGACTGGAGAGGTGCTGGACGCTGCTGTAACTCAAGCGCCAGGCAATTTCGCTCAACGTCAGTTCGGCGTATTGCAGCCACTCCTTCACCTTTTCGATCTTGAGGGCAATGATGTACTTCTCCAGAGTCTGGCCTTCACTAGTCGAAAACAGGCCGCTCAAATACGAGTATTCATAGCCTAGTTTCCGTTCCAGAAACGTCGAGTAGTTCTCAGTCGGCAGGCGCTCGGCTTTCAGGTACTGCACTTCGTTAATAAGCAACACTTTGATGTGTTCTACGAGCGATTGCTTTTTGTCGTCGATCAAATCGAATCCGTTTTGCTGCAACGTATGGCGAATAGCGTCGAGCGTGTGGGCAGACGGTGGGGTATCGAGATCAACTTCGCCCAGCTCAACCCGTTTAACCGTCAAGCCCATTCGTTCGAGTTCATCCCGGACGACGCGCTTGCAGCGGTCACACACCATATTTCGGACGGTTAATATCATTAGTTTACTGGTTTAAAGCGGAACCCTACATACACCATACGCCCCGTTACCGGTCCCCACGCCCGACTGGCGGCATCGAAGTCAGGACCGTAGGGGTCATTGGCCGCGAAAATGGGATTCGACTGCCGGAAGCCCGTCAGGTTTTCACCACCCAGGTAAATTTCCCAGCCGCTCCTGAACCCACGACTTAGCTGTGCATTCAGGTTGGCGAATCCCGGCGAGTAGTCGGTCGGCGAATTCTGGTTGCTGGCATGCACATAGCCTTCACGCAGGTAATGAATCCGGCGGGGTCCATTCCATTGTAGGGTTGCATCAAATTTCCATTTGTCGTACGGAAGGGCGTAGCCCACATTAAGCAAAAATCGCTCGCGGGGCACCATCATTTTAGGGAGCAGCACCGTATCGCCCGCTGGCATGGCTGTACTCTGCTGGGTGTCGAAAAGCCGGTAAGCCACTTTCACATCGAACCGCCGGGTAGGCTGTACGTTCAATTCAGCCTGAAAACTATTGGCAAATGAACGGCCGTGGTGCGTTGCATCGCGCAAGTTATAAAAATACAGGAGCGACGAATTCTCTACATTGACGACTAACTGGTTCTGAAAATCAGTTCGGTAGTAATCCAGCACCAACGACGCTTTCTTCCCGAGTATTGTCAGCTCTTTTGTTAAGCTAAGGCCATAATTCCAGGAAACTTCGGGCTTTAATGGCGTCAGGTTCCAGTTGACATAGGGACCAGCATTTCTATTTTGGTACATAAACACCGCCCGTGAGCTAACCAGAAACCCCATGTTTTCGCTAATCGGGTTGGGCACCCGAAAACCACGCCCGGCCGAAGCACGCAGCGCCAAACTCGGGCTAATGGTATACTTCACATGCGCACGGGGCGTCCATTGCGGACCAAACAGATTGTGGTAGTCAAACCGCCCTCCGAGCACGACCGTCATCTTTTCGGGGTAGGTGTACGTGTATTCAGCAAAAACTCCCGGCACCGACTCAGTACGACTGGTGGCCAATGACGCCAGATCTTCTTTATAATCATCCAGCAAATAGCTCAGTCCCGCCTTATAGGTGTGGTTGGTATTGCCAATGATGTTCTGATAGATCAAATTCGCGTAGATCGTTCGCTGCTGGCCGTTGTAAGGCCTGAAACCAATAATAGCGGTCTGGTCATGATGGACACCATTTAGGATCAAGCCCAGGCCTTTATACGGTTTATCGGGGAAGAGAATGGCCGTTTTTGCGAAAAACTCCAGTCGTTGCGTTGTGTTTCCGAATTGATACCGGGCAATACCCGCTGGTGAACGAAACGTTGACAGTTGCCCTCCATCGCGATCTTCGTAAAGCGCTTTCACGCCAAACTGCGCCATAAATCGCTCGCTACTGTACTTATACCGATTGATGGCGTTGAGCTGTGTGTACAACGGTAAATCACGAAAACCGTCGTTATTCTGGTCAATTTCTTTCCGGAGCGTACTGGCATGTCCCAATACGCCTACACTCCACTTTTTGTTGAGTGAATGCGACCAGTTCACGTTTCCCTCCATTCGCCCAAAGCTGTTTGCGTAACCGTTTAAAAACAGCTTGTTTTTATCATCCGGCTTCTGCAGTTCGATGTTCATCTGGCCGCTCATGGATTCGTAGCCGTTCACAACGGAACCGGCCCCTTTACCAACATCGATGCTGGTAATCCAGGTACCAGGAATGTAGTTTAACCCAAACGTAGTGGCCAGTCCGCGTACTGTCGGAATATTTTCGACATTCGTCTGAACGTACTGGCCGCCCAGGCCCAGAAACTGGATTTGTTTTGCGCCGGTAACGGCATCGCTATACGACACACTAACGGAGGCATTGGTCTCGAAACTCTCCGACAGGTTGCAGCAGGCGGCTTTGGCGAGGGTACGCTGTGTAATAAGCTCCGTTTGAATGGGATTGATACGGTCGATCTGCCCCGGCGCGCCCGACACGGTTACCTCCTGCAATGTGCGTGTTACGCGCAGGGTCACCGTCAGTTCGGCTGATGGGTCGGTAACCGTCAATGTATCTGACTGGTAACCAACATAGCTGACAATCAACCGTTTCTGGTTTGGAGGCAGCGGTAGTTGAAAAATTCCGTTTGCATCCGTGGTAGTGCCTATCGTCGTTTCCGCCCAGATGACCGTTGCGCCGACCAGAGGCACGTGCTGCCCATTGGTATTTTCGCCGACGCTTCCCCGGACCAGTATGCTTTTTTCGATGAGGGTAGTATCCGATTGCGCCTGCGCGGGGGTCATCCTGGCGGATAAGCCAACCCCTAGCCCGCTGATAAGCAGGACAATCCGTAAAGAAAGAAATGGCATGAGTTCGCTGATTAATAAGTAGGTAAAACAAGCCCATGATTAACTCATCGGCCAGCACAACTTAATCTAATCAGCGTATCAAAGAAGGAGAGTCTGAACGAACGTCAGAATGTCGCGCCCGGAAAGCGAAGGGGGCGACGAAAAGGTTGAAACAGTCGTTGATTTTCCGGCAAAAACGACCTCAATAATCCAGGCCATAACGGCCACAAAGCCGGTTATAACCGCTTCGGTAACAGTCTTAACAAACTTGGCAACAAACTGGCTCAGCGACGACGAGATATCAACATTTTCGTAGCGTTGATCGTCCTGGCAACATTCGGTTTTCTTGATAACCGTTTGCTGCTCCGGCATGGGCTGTTTACTAGTCGCACAATCCGATGATTTCACTTCGCTGAAGGCGACGACCATCGTCTTTTTCTTGCCACGCATCTGACACGAATGCTCCACCAAACCAAAGCCAGTGCTGCTAAGCAGCACGACGCAGGCCATGAGTAGGTTAAAGAATTGGAACAGGTTACGTTTCATGATGGGACAAATATCAGCACGGAACAAATTCAACGCAAGTCTTGGCGGCTGAAAGCCAGGAATTTCGTAAAAAAAGAATGCCATTCTATAAAAGGATGGCATTCGTTGAAGGACGTTAGATGGTTTCCGGCTCGGGACTAAGCACTTCGCTGAGTGGGCGAAGATTTCGCTTTTCCTCTTCATTGTACGGAAATATTTCCAGAATCTTAGTTGTATTTACGTCCGTTATCTCGAATGGATCGAGGGCACTTTTCAGGCTAATTTCAACCTGTTCGTAAGCTTGTTTCGGTGTTTCGGCATTGACGAGCATTACACTGGGCGTTTTCTTTTGTTTGCCCGTTTTCTCATCGTCGGTAATGAACATAGCCTTCACCTTATACCAGATTTCGCCCCCATCTTCGATGTGAAATACGTCGGCCAGTTTCATGCGCGAAATGTTCGTAATCTCAAAGTCGGGTGTATTGGCGGCAATCTCCTGATAAAGACGAGCCTCGGCATCGGTATAGCTAACGGCATCGACCAGGTAGGCTTCCGTTACGGTTTTTTGCTTGATAAATTCTTCATTCCGGCTGCCGACATTCGAGTCGTCAATGGGCTGCTGATAGCGGATTTTTCCGAGAAACCAGTTGGGCATTTTAAAAGGTTTTGATACGTAAGTAGAACAAAAATATGAGGGCAAAGGTGCCGAATAAAGGTGAAAGAGCGAAAGGTTGAAAGAGCGAATTTGCCAGATGGTTTTCGCCATTTCATTCTTTTGCTCCGCTTCGGTGGTCCGATTTCACTCTTTTTTCGGCCGGTTGGCCTGCCGAATGGTCTGCTCAATCATATCCCATTGCTCGGTGGTGACCTTATCGAGGTGGCTAAACTCGCCCGCCATCAGTACTTCGCCCCCATCAATGGTGATACTTTCGCCGGTAATGTAGCCCGAGTAGTCTGACAGCAGGAATGCCGCCAGGTTCGCCAGTTCGCCATGCTCGCCAACCCGGTGGAGTGGAATGCGGCTCGTGGGATCCATCATGCTGGCCAGCGGTTCGGGAAAAAGTCGATCCCATGCCCCTTTGGTCGGAAAGGGGCCAGGCGCAATGGCGTTGAGCCGGATACCATATTTGCCCCATTCGGCGGCCAGCGATTTGGTCATGATCAGCGCGCCCCCTTTGGCAACGGCCGAAGGCACTACATAGCCCGAACCCGTTGTGGCGTAGGTCGTCGAAATATTCAGGACAGTGCCCGGAATTTTATTGGCGATCCAGTACTTGCCCACCGCCAGTGTAAAGTAATAGGTGCCGCGCAGAACGATGTCGACAATGGTGTCGAATGCTTTATAAGATAGCCGCTCGGTAGGGCTGATGAAGTTCCCAGCGGAGTTGTTGAGCAAGCCGTTCAACTGGCCAAATCGCTCAATCGTCTTCTGAATGACATTCTCGATTTCGTCTGTATTACGCACATCGCAGGCAACAGCCAGCACAGCGCCCGATCCACCGCTCTGCGTTATTTCGTCCATCAGTTCGTTCGCGGTTTCGTCAAGAACGGCCTGCCGTCGACTGCAGATCGTCACATTAGCGCCCAGTTGTACCAGGTAGCGGGTCACCGATTTACCAAGTCCCGTGCCGCCACCGGTCACAATAATTGTCTTACCCTTTAGCGCATCATCGCGCAGCATGCCAGTTGTCATGATTAGTGTCGAATGATAGAATGATTGAGTGATAGAATGACTGGACAATGAGTGAGTTGAGAATTATTCATTCATTCCATCACTCAATCATTCTATTATTGACTCAATATCCCCGGTTTATCTTTTTGTTAAATTCGGCCTTGCGCTTTTCGAGCGTGGCCTGCATGGCTTCGCCAAAATCCACGGATGGCATCTGACTGGAATTCCAGACGGCAACGTATTGTAAGCCGTCTTCGATGGATTTGTTGATGCTGTAGTTGAGTACTTCTTTGGCTCCCTGTACAGCTGCGGCCGGATTGTCGGCAATTTGGCGGGCCAGCGTGTTAGCCGCTTCGAATAAGGCATCGGGTGTGTCATACACATGATTGACCAATCCGACGCGCTCGGCAAAAGCAGCATCGTAGTCACCGCCCGTAAAGGCCATCTCGCGGGTAAACCCCTGACCGATCAAGTGGGGTAAAAACTGCAAGCCGCCAATATCGGGCGTAATAGCCAGCTTAGCTTCCCGCAGGCTGAATTTAGCGTCGCGGGAGCACAGCCGAATATCGGCCGCGGCAATCATATTTACCCCTCCCCCGATGCACCAGCCATGAACTGCCGCAATAACGGGTTTGGCCGACTCGTGTATCTTCACAAAACCGGATTGCATGAACCGAATCTGAGCCATCAACTTCCGACGCTCATTGGCCATTGGGTTTCCGGTAGCCATGCTGGCAATACGCGGCATCATCCGGGCCACATCGAGTCCGTAACTAAAGTGATCGCCACTACCCCGAAAGATAATGCACCGCACATCGGGCATCGCGCTAATTTCATCCATTGCGATGGGTAGTTCCTCCCAAAACTCCGGCCCCATGGCGTTTCCTTTGCCGGGACCAAGCAGCGAAACGGTCATTACGCCATTGGCTAACGCAAAGGATACTGACTGATATGTTTGATTCATAACCTATAGTATGCTTGCATACGAATTTCTAAAAGTAGTACACGAACTGTTATTACTAACAGTATCAAAAAAATATTCGCGGCCCTAAGCGGTTGCGCTGCGGGCAGGATCGGGACGCTCGTGCCATCCGCATTACAGAACTCAACTTTCTTTCTGTTCCTGCTGTTTCGATGTCGGGTCTATTATAGACTAGTCCTTACTGACCATCTTATGCATTTCGATACCCTTGCTCTTCGCGCTACTCATCAGCCAGATACAACTACTGGAGCCGTTGTTTCGCCTATCCATTTATCAACCACGTTTGCCCGCAATGAGGCCAATGAGCTGCCCGCAAATTATGTATATGCCCGCCCCAACAACCCAACCCGCGAATCGCTCGAAAAAGCAATTGCCGTACTCGAAGGGGGAGCTGTCGGGATGGCGTTTGGATCAGGGCAGGCGGCTGCGATGACTCTTTTTCAGGCCCTTCGTCCGGGCGACCACGTGCTGCTTTCTGCCGATGCTTACTACGGCACTCCCGCCCTGCTCGAACAGGTTTTCCATCCCTGGGGGCTGACCTACACACGGGTAGACATGAGCGATTTGGACGCTGTCGAGTCGTCGCTGCACGAAAATACCCGGATGGTGTGGTGCGAAACGCCCTCCAACCCAATGCTGTCCATAACCGATTTACTGACCGTAAGCCGACTGGCGCACGAAGCGGGAGCCATTTGCGTGTGCGACAACACCTGGGCAACCCCCGTCCTTCAGCGCCCTATTGACTTCAACGTCGATGTGGTGATGCACTCAACGACCAAATATTTCAGTGGGCACTCCGATGTGCTGGGGGGCGCGCTGGTGTTTAAGCAGGATAACGAGTTTACTCAACGGGTTCGGCTCTTGCAGGGATTGTCCGGCGCAGTTCCCTCTCCGTTTGATTGCTGGCTGGTAAGCCGGGGCATCAAAACGCTGGGGGTTCGGGTGCGGGCACAAAGCCTGACCGCTCAGGCCATCGCCGACTTTCTGGATGGTCATCCGGCCGTTGAGAACGTCCATTATCCGGGCCTGGCCAATCACCCCGACCGGGCGTTGATTCAGCAACAAATGAATGGACCGGGTGCGATGCTATCCGTTCAGGTAAAAGGCGATGCCGCCGACGCGATCCAGTTCATTGGTCGCTTGAAACTATTCACACGGGCAACCAGCCTCGGCGGTGTCGAGAGCCTGATCGAGCATCGGGCCAGCGTTGAGGGCACAACCTCGACAACCCCCAAGAATTTATTACGTTTATCCATCGGGCTGGAACATGCCGATGATTTAATTGCCGATCTGGCTCAGGCATTAAACTAGTGGACCAGAGCCGCAGGGCAGACGTCAATCGTTAGGCTTCTGCTCTGCGGCTACTCATGCTTCTTCGGCGTTAGCTGCGGAAAGGACTTCGGGAACAGAGTTGGCGGATCGAGCAGTGTTTTCGGGTGTCTGTTTGCTCCAGGCATGGTATACATCATGGACGTATCCGGCACTTTTACGGGCATGTTATCCAGCGTAGCCCGCACAACACCAGGTCCGTCCTTCGGATCACGATAAAAGGAATTAGTTGGCCGCACAGCAGGCATTGGGCTGGGTACGTTTATATCTGGCAGGAACCGTTTACGTTCCTCCGGAATGGAATCGTTCCGAATGGATTTAACGGGGGCTTGCGCCAATGCACAACCCGAAATCAACAGCAGGTACAAGAGCTTGTTCATCGGTACAGTTTAGGTTAAGTCATACAATAGGATACAAAGACCCGCTCGGTTTCATCAGTGTTGCATGACCAACTCTGCTTTATTCCTGGAAACTAAAGCGATACCCCCGTGGTTTGATAGGCATATTCCCTGAATCGACCGCATGAAAATTACGCTAATTTCTACCTCATCGCGCAAAAACAGCAATTCGCTACGCTTCGTTAACTACGTTCGGCACCTTCTCACGGCCGAGGGTCAACATGAGGTATCCATTGTCACATTTGAGCAGTACGATATTCCATTTGTCGGTCAGGGGTCGGTCAAGCCCGATCAGCTGACGCCTTTTCAGCAGGAGTTGACCAGGGCGTGGGAAGCCGCCGACCTGGTTCTGTTTGCGATGCCGGAGTACAACTGGACGGCTCCGCCACAGGCAACCAACGCGATTCATCAACTGGGCGGCCCATCGTTCAAGCACCTGTTCGACAACAAAGTCTTTGCGATGGTAGGCATCTCGAATGGACGAGGTGGCCGCCAGCCTGCCCTGGATATGACTACGGTGATGAACAAGATCATCAGCTTTACCAACAGCTATTCAATCGTTTCGCCAAAGTTGTACGAGTCGCACGAGACGGATAAAAATCTGGACGAGAACGGCCAATTCATCGGCCATGACGTGTACGAACGAACGGTCAACGCCTTTTTGACTTACACGTTGAATGTGGCTAATCGCTGGTTAGCGCCCACGCTGGTGGAGAAATAATTGGCCTTTATCACCCGTCATGAAAAAGCACGAAGACCGTTCAGATCTTCGTGCTTTTTCATTAATCCGAAATCAGTTACTAAACTCCTTTAACATGAAACAACGAATTGCTCAAATTGCGCTGGTTGTCGATAATTATGACGATGCCATTGCCTTTTATACCCAAAAACTAAACTTCACACTGGTTGAGGATACGGCATTAAGCGAAACAAAGCGCTGGGTCCGCATAGCGCCACCTGGCGCTTCAGACTTTTGCCTTTTGCTCGCCCAAGCCGCTAATGAGGAACAGAAAAGCCGGGTCGGGAATCAGACAGGTGGGCGAGTTTTCCTGTTTCTGTATACGGATGATTTCTGGCGGGACTATACCAACATGGTTGCCAACAACGTAACGTTTGTTCGCCCACCGTCCGAAGAGGAATACGGAACGGTTGCCGTATTCGAAGATTTGTATGGCAACTTATGGGACATGATTGAGCCAAAAACAGCCTTAACCTCTTGAGCTAGTGGTGTCAGTTTCGTCAAACTGACATGCACGGTTTCTCAAAACCGCGCGTTGCCAGCTTATCGGTAGGTTTTAAAAAACCTGCCCGCGTCGGGTTGAAGAACCCGACACCACAGGAAAATCTAAGCTCAATCGTCAAGTCAGGAGAATGCAGTACTGATTAGTAGCTATCAACTTACTTCACCAGTTCCTTATTATACAGACCGACCAGCGTATCGACGGCATAATCAATCTCATCGGCGGTATTGTATTTTCCGAATGAGAACCGCACATAGCCCCGATCGGCATCCAGGCCCGGCAAAGCGCCCAGCACATGAGAACCAATGCTCGATCCACTCGAACAGGCCGAGCCCCCCGAGGCCGAAATACGGGCGATGTCCAGGCTGAACAGCAGCATATCACTAATGTCCGACGCGGGCAAGCTGACGTTCAGCACGGTATACAGGCTATTGTCAACATCGGCCGAATCGCCATTGAACTGCACCTCCGGCATTTGAGGCCGTAACCGCTCAATCATCCGGCTTTTCAGCGACGTGATGTGCTGCCGATGTTCGTCCATGTCGCGGTAGGCAATTTCGAGGGCTTTGGCCAGGCCAACGATACCGTATACGTTTTCGGTACCACCCCGCATGTTGCGTTCCTGCGCGCCCCCATAGACAAACGGATTGATTTTCACCCGGTCAGCATTGACGTACAGAAACCCGACACCCTTGGGGCCGTGAAATTTGTGGCCAGCCCCCACAATGAAATCGACCGGTAGCTGTTGCAGATTATGCCGAAAGTGGCCCATCGTCTGTACCGTATCGGAATGGAAAATCGCATCGTACGAACGGCATAACTCCCCCACCCGATTCAGATCCAGCAGGTTGCCGATCTCGTTATTGCCATGCATGAGCGAAACCAGTGAGCGAATCGCCCCAGCACGCTGATTTTGCCGTAGAAGTTCTTCCAGATGAGCCAGATCGATATGCCCTTTCTGGTCTATGTTTACCAGGCTGAGTTGAATAACGCCCTGTTTGGCCAGGTGTTCCAGAGTATGCAGTACGGCGTGGTGCTCCAGTGGCGAAGTGATCGCATGGGTCAAACCATATGTCTCAATGCTACTGCGAATGGCCGTATTGTCGGCCTCGGTGCCGCCCGACGTAAAGAAGATTTCGGCGGGTGATGTATTCAGTAACATCGCCACCGTTTTCCGCGCTTTTTCAACGGCCGTTCGCACCGCCCGACCATGACTGTGAATGGACGAAGGGTTGCCAAACTGCTCCGTCATGAGTGGCAGCATGGCGTCCAGAACTTCAGGATCGAGCCGGGTGGTAGCGGCATTATCGAGATAAATGGCAGCGGTTGGTTTCATCATCAATCAGTTATATTCGTCCGCAAAGGTACGGGGAATGCACTTACCATTGAAACAGTAAGTGAACGCGCGTCGTTCTCGGTTTACACGATTACCTTTGCTCAATGGATTTTTCTCAGGCTACCGGCCTTATTTACGCCGAACTTTCTCTCTGGATACGTAACACCATCCGATTTTTGCCCGAACTGGCCGTGGCGATCATCGTCTTTGTTTTGTTTACCTTTTTATCGCGTTGGGTAAGCCAGGGAATGGTGGGTGGGCTACGCCGGGTCAGCGCCAACCAATCGCTCGTCAACCTGACGGGGGCACTGGTCAGGGTCATGGTTATTGCCGTGGGGCTCTTTGTGGCGCTGGGTGTATTGGGCCTCGACAAAACGGTAACCTCGTTGCTGGCTGGTGCCGGTGTCATTGCCCTGGCGGTCGGTTTTGCGTTTCAGGATTTGACCGCCAATTTCATTTCGGGAACGATGATTGCCCTGGCCCGACCAATTCAGGTAGGCGATACGGTCGAAACCAATGGGTACACGGGCAAAGTGCTCGACATCAAACTGCGCTCCGTTGTGATGGATAACGGACAGGGCCAGACCGTCGAGATTCCGTCCAAAGATGTCTTTCAGAAACCAATCACCAATTTTTCGCGGATCGGCATTCGCCGAATCGAGCTGGCAGCCGGTGTTTCGTACATCGACGATCTGGCGAAGGCCCAGCAGGTTGCCAAAACCGCCGTTGCCAGCCTCCCATTTGTCCTGAAAGGTCATCCCGTCGAGTTGCATTACCGAAATTTTGCCGATGCCAACGTGCAGTTTGTGTTGTGGTTCTGGATCAATCCGTCCACGACGAACGCCCAGGCAGCCTTGAGCGAAGCGATTATTGCCGTAAAACGAGCCTTCGATGAACACCATATCCTGATTGTTTTTGCGGCACAAACGTTTGATCTGAAACAGAAACTGGCGAATTCCCAGCCGGGAAGCTGATCTATTATTACCAGGCTATTACTATAAAAACTTTTAACCACGGAAAAAATTTTAACCACGGAGGCACCAAGAACACAGAGCACGAACGGGCTAATTATGTCCTTCACAGCCTCGGTGTTCTTGGTGCCTCCGTGGTTAAAATTCTTTACCACTATGCTAAAAATCTTTTTCAGAATAAAATCAATACCTTTATCGCTACGAATCGCACGATCACATACCGCTAACCTAGTCTGAAACTGCCCACCGAAAACAGGTTGGGTGTTTTCTGCTGTGCTGCCCGGCTACCTGCAGCGGCAAACCCATGTCTACGGCTTGCCAGACAGTATAGGTCATTTCCTCCAGTATTAAATTTTCACATCATGAAATTTCACGATTTCACCACGGGCATGCTGTGCTTCTTGGCAGTCCTGTCTCTATCGTGTACCAAACCGCTGTCCAGACGGACGGCCAACTCATCATCGATCATGCAGAAAGAAACACGACATAAATCACTCATACGCGATTTTTACCGGCGGGCTGTAGCCCAGGGCGACGTTGCCTTTGCCGAGCAGCTTATTGCCGATAACTACATCCAGCACAGTACAGCCCTGAAGCCCGGCAAAGCCGGCGTTCTTGACGCGCTGAATCTGATGAAGCAGATGCCCAAACCAACCTCTTCGAAAGCCCCGTTCATGCGGCTTATTGCGGAAGATGAATACGTGATCACAAACCTGAGTTTTGACTGGGGAGGTAACCAGAAAATAGTCGTCGACCTATTCCGGTTTGAGAACGACCAGGTAGCCGAACATTGGGACGCGGTTCAGGACCAGCCCGAGAAAACGGCCAACGGGAACGCCCTGATGGACGGGCCACTACCGATTGAGGATGCAACCTTGACCGCTACCAATACAACGATGGCGGTTGAGTTTTACCAGCGTGTCTTCATTGACAAGCAGGTACAGGCTTTGTCCGAATTTGTGGCCGATGACCTCATCCAGCACAACCCTGACATTGCCAACGGGCTTACGGGGTTGCGTACTTATCTACAGGCTGCCACCCTGGCTATGTCAACGATTCACCGAACAATCAGTGAAGGCGACTTCGTGGTCATTCAGGCAGAAGGCCAATTAGCGGGTAAGCCTACGATGGTTTATGAGATTTTTCGCTTCGACCAGGGAAAAATAGTCGAACAATGGACGGTAAAAGGTAGGGCATAGGCTATAAGACAGCCAGCCATTAGTGACTGCAATCGAGTCGACTCACGGCTGGCTGTCTTTCAAATCAGCACCCAATCAGTTCACCTTGTAGAATTTGGCTCCGAACAGGAAGATAACGGCGTAACAGATAATAGGCAGGTAATAGGCCGATGCCACATCGTGTTCGGCCGCCATGCCCATCAAAAAGGGAAAAACAGCTCCCCCAACGACCCCCATCGAAATAAAGGAAGATGCCTGCTGCGTATGCGAGCCCAGGTTTTTCAAGCCCAGACTGAATATGGTTGGGAACATGATGCTGAAAAAGAAATTAAGCATCAACAGCGCAATGAACGAGGGCCAGCCCAAACTTTGAGTGATGATAAGGCACATCACGATGTTGCACAAAGCAAAAATAGCCAGTAACGAGTGGGGCGCGATCACCCGCATCAGGAACGTGCCCACAAAACGTCCAGCCAGCATGAGTCCCATGAATAGCACCATGTAGTTGCCCGCCGTAGCGTCGGAAAAACCCATTTTCTCGTGACCATAGTTAATGAAGAATGCCCAGGTTCCGCCCTGTGCAGCCACATTGAAAAACTGAGCAATAACCGCCCAGATGAAGTGCTTGTGCTCGAAAAGTGTTTTTCCGGGAGCGGTGTCCACATTGGCAGCCTCAGGGTCGGCCACAACGGCGTGCGGATCGGTCAGGGCAGGCACTTTCACAAAAGAGAACAGGATGGCAATGGTCGCAATAACGCTACCGATCACAATGTATAATACCTTAACCGATGTCAGGTCGGTACTTCCTTCGGTATTGTTCCGTAGCAGAAAATAAGAGCCGATAGCCGGTCCGATGATGGCGCCTAAGGCGTTGAACGCCTGCGCAAAATTAATGCGCTGATCGCTGGTCCGCTGGTCACCCAGAGAAGCCACAAACGGGTGAGCAACTGTTTCGAGGGTTGAAATCCCGCATCCCAGGATAAAGAGGGCAATGCCAAAATACGTGAAAGACGCAGCCGCAGCCGCCGGAACGAACAAGAACGAACCCAGCGCAAACAGGGACAGCCCTAACAGCACGCCATTTTTATATCCAAATCGCTTCATGAACAGCCCGGCGGGAATGCCCATCACAAAGTAGGCCCCAAAAATAGCAAACTGGACAAAAGCCGATTGTGTCTTGGTGAGACTCAAAACGTGTTGAAAATGCTTGTTTAACACATCGCCCATCGTGATGGCGATGCCCCAGAACATGAAAAGCGACGTAACAAAAATTAGGGTAATGAGGTATTTATTTTCGGTAAAAGCGGCTGGTTTTGGCTGGCCCGCTGCGGTGGTTGCCTGCATTAGTTCGTTAGGGTTAAAGCTGATTAGGTAGTCGCATGTCCGGAGGCTTCGTTTATCGTAGTGAAGCCGTTGAACAGGCGAAATTAACCTTATTCGCGTTGAATTTACATGTAGAGACGCATATTTGCGTCTCCCTGCCCGGATGGCTTTAGCTAACGCATGAGAAACCATCCGGATAAGGAGACGCAAGTATGCGTCTCTACATGTATAAACCTTCTAGATTGCTATGGTCATCCGCCCATTTGGTTGGATTATTTTCGATATACGTACGGATGCGATCTAGTTCATTCTGATTTCGGACAACACGATCGTAATAACGAGGTTGCCAGCCGAATTCGATCTGATTTAGCTTTGTCTGTTTTGTTACGCCCGCTTTGAAGCCTCGTATGACAGCCGCCAGATTTTCCTGTTGTGGTCCAAACTGGTTAGGCTGTCCGTAAATCTGTTCTGTTTCTGGTTTACAAATCGCCAGAATACCGTGCAAGTGATTAGGCATCACCTGAAACGTGTCCAGCTCAATAAATGGAAAGTAATTTGGAATAGATAGCCAGCAGTCAATAGCAATCCGCCCAATCGCTGACGGACACAAGATGGCAGGATCCGGCTCAATCTCCCCAAAATATAGATATTTATTACGAGCACAGATCGTTACAAAATACATCCCATTAGACCCATAATCGTATTCTGTTAGGCGGGCGGAATCTATTCGGTATTTGTCTTGGTATAAGTTTCCCATCATCCAGCGAATTGTAGAGACGCAAGTATGCGTCTCTACTTCTTGCGTCAGCCATTAGACGGAAATGCTCATACAAGGCCATAAAGGATAGACTACTAGTCCTCCCGCCCCTCTTTCCGGTTTGCGTCGGCCATCCGAACAATTTTAGGCGTGAAGGTAGCCAGCACCGAGACCAGATCCCGTTGCGCGTTGATGACGGTATCGATGTTTTTATACACCATCGGTGCTTCATCCAAATCGCCACCAACAAGCTGAACGCCAGCGGCCTGTAGAGACTTGTTCCACTGAGAGCGGGTCAATGTATTGAACGCCTGACTTCTGGACATAAGCCGCCCGGCCCCGTGCGACGCCGAGTTGATGGATTCGGCATTGCCCCGCCCCTGCACCACGAAACCCGGCTGGGTCATCGAGCCCGGAATAATGCCCAACACACCGGCTCCGGCGGGTGTGGCACCTTTGCGGTGAACGATGACGTGACGACCGTCGGCTAATTGCTCTTTCCAGGCAAAATTGTGGTGGTTCTCCACCATCACCAGAGGCTTTTGCCCTATTGCTCTGGCCAGCTTGTTATGGATTTCGTGGTGATTAGCCGAGGCATAGTCACCCGCCAAACTCATACCGATCCAGTACGCCTGCCCTTCTTCGGTGTTCAGGTCGAGCCAAGCCAGATGAGCCGCCTGTTTGGGAAGTCTGGTTTTCTGCATAGCCAGTTTTGAATAGGTGTTGGCTATGGCGGCACCGAATCCGCGCGAGCCCGAATGCGATAGCAGAGCCAGGTATTCGCTCGGTGGTAGGTTCAGTCCTGAAGGCTCGGCTGGGGTTTCCGTCTCCGGAACCGCTATAATTCCCCACTCCACAAAGTGATTTCCCGTACCGGAGCTTCCCAACTGGCGGTAAGCCTTATCTTTCAAATCGCGAATCACTTTAGTAGCCTGCCAATCGGGTAAATCCATAACGCTCTCATCGATTTTTTTACGGGTTTCGCCCCCCATTCCAAACTTGGTCTCTTCCACCAGCGACTTTTTGAGCAGATGCGGTTCACGAGCCAGAAAGGCGGGTGGCAAATCGAATACGGACAGGCACATGCGACAGGCAATATCGACGCCAACGGCATAGGGAATTACCGTATGCTCATCGGTAGCCAACACCCCGCCAATGGGAAGACCATAGCCCTGGTGAGCGTCGGGCATGAGCGCCCCGGCCACCGAAATGGGTAAACTAGCCGCCGTTTGCATTTGCGTCAGTGCCCCTTCTTCAATTTGCTCCCGGCCAAATACGGCATACGGCAAAGGGTCCGTACGCAGTCCAAACTCAATTTCCGGTTGTTTTTCCTGGTTCACCAACACGGACGGTGCTACCTCGCGTGGCAGCAAAGTTAGACCCGTTTCGCTGAGTGGGACAGCAACTCCCTGCTTATTCAGGTCATAAATGGAGCGGGCCAGATTCGTGACTTTGTTCTTGGAAAAGGCAAACTTTTTTGGATTGTGAAGCATCTGCGCCAGCAACCCCATGGCTTTCTCTTTAGGGTAGTCGGCACGTTGGATGAGCCCATTGGCTACCCGTAGAAAATCAGGTTGTAAGTGAGCGGGAATGGGGGCCAATACTAAAATATCGTCAAGTGAGACAGTCGTTTCCATGTGTTGTATCTTTATGAGTTACCTTAATCTTCTGACTAACAATGCATTATATACTATATGTGTAGTCAGATCCTTAAATCTGACCTGGTGAGGTTTGAGAACTTGCCCGCACGAACTGTATGGTTTCGTGCTACTATTATTACTGGGATTGGCCACGAACGAAAAGCTGTTTCAACTGATCGATCATCGAGCCATCGCTGGGCACTGAAATCGAGCTGATTTTATCCGCGATTTTTTCTACGTATTCCATCTCTTTCAGCATTTTCTTTCAGGTGAGCTTTTTAGAAGTGCCCTTCTTCTTCCACCCAATGAATCAACGTGTTAGGTTGACAGCAGGGATTCGACCCTGCACTTTATCGACAGAACCAACGCACAATCAACAGCATATCACGATCAGCCAGCGGCTGCGATACTAGGAGGCTGTACAGAAACCCGCATCCGGTTTGATCATGTTCGTTTCTGTCGCAACGGCGAACCGCGCAACGGCGAACTGCGCAACGGCACATCATCGCTGGCGAACCGTCGCGACAAATGTTTATAGGTCCTGCGCAGTGTTTTTGCGCAGGACAATTTTTTTTCTCATTTTTCTAAAATTTCGTCCTTACCTCTGCCCTCGACCCATGCCCGCCAATCGTAATGCTCTTATTCGTTACAAAACCATTGATGCCTGCCTGCGCAACAGACAACGTAAGTGGACGCTCGACGACCTGATCGAAAAAGTGTCTGCATCGCTGTATGAATACAAAG
The DNA here is from genome assembly GCF_054776575.1 of Spirosoma humi. Classification (NCBI taxonomy): domain Bacteria; kingdom Pseudomonadati; phylum Bacteroidota; class Cytophagia; order Cytophagales; family Cytophagaceae; genus Spirosoma; species Spirosoma humi. The sequence continues at coordinate 11,220 of NZ_BAAHBR010000003.1, read as the reverse complement.
GCATCGACAAGGGCATTAGTCGGCGCACGATTCAGGCTGATCTTCAATTAATGCGAAGCGAGAAGCTGGGCTACTTCGCCCCTATTCTGGTGGTCGATAAAAAATATTACACCTACGAAGACCCGACCTACAGCATCACCAATATTCCCCTGTCGGATAGCGATCTGTCCCGAATGAATGAGGCCGTTGACGTACTCCGGCAATTCAAAGGCTTTACCCATTTCACGGCGCTGAATGAAGTGGTTCAGAAACTGGAAGATCATGTGTATTCAACTGCCCGTAAGTCGGTGTCCGTTATTGACTTCGAGAAAAATGAAAGTCTGAAAGGGCTTCATTTCCTGGACGATCTGTACCAGGCCATTATTCATAACCGGGTGCTCCGGATTCAGTACCAGTCATTCTCGGCTCGACTTCCGCAACTAGTTACGTTTCATGCGTGGTGGCTGAAAGAATTCAAGAATCGCTGGTTTGTCGTTGGTGTACGCGATGGTAAAGGTTTTCCCATAAATCTGGCGCTGGACCGGATTGCCACGATAGCGACTGCGTCCGATATTGCTTACATTCCCAACCAGAACTTCGACCCAGACTTGTTTTACCGGGACGTCATCGGTGTATCCGTGGGCCTTAATGTTCGGCCGCTCAAGGCAAAACTATTTGTAAGCCGTTTACACGCACCTTATGTAGAAACAAAGCCGCTTCACCAGTCGCAGCAAGTACTGGAGCGAAGGCATGATGGTATTGTTATTCAATTAACCGTACAGCACAATTTCGAGCTGGAAAAAGAAATTCTGGGGTTTGGCGATGGAATGCGTGTTCTCGAACCCGAGCGACTTCGTCATAACATTCAGAAACGCTTACAAGCCGGGGCGGATAGTTACAAGCAAGCGGCTGACCTCAAGTAACCCGTAGCTGATATGCCCTCTGTTTCTTGAAATTGACGCGATCGACTTCTTATACCCGCCATTTTAGGGGAATAACGTCTATTTACATAGGTCAGTTAAAATAATATCAGACAACCGGAAACTTTTACAGCCCCTAGATTAGTTAACACCGTTATAAAGCATAACACCACCCAAAATGGGAATCCTGGAACGTCGGTTACGGCAAAAGGAAGAAGTGAAAACCAGCATCTTGCAGGCGGCCTGGCAGCTCGTTCTGGAAGAAGGCTGGCAGGCGCTCTCGATCCGTAAAATCGCCGACGCCATCGAATACAGTGTTCCTGTCATTTACACTCATTTCGAAAATAAGGACGCTATCCTGCAGGAGTTCACCAAAGAAGGCTTTCGCCTATTGACGGAAGTCATTATCCAGCAACGGGATAGCCAACCAGACCCCAGTCAGCAATTGGTAGCTATTGCACAAGGGTATTGGGATTTCGCTATTGCCCATAAAGAGTACTACCAGGTTATGTTTGGGCTGGGTATCCCCCGTTGCGAACAGGTGAATCAGGTGGCTGAGATAAAGCAGTTTTCGGAGTTACTCATCCATGTTATCCAGCATGCGATCAACAACAGTCAGCAGCCCGAAGTCAATGCCTTCCTGAAGTTTCATACGTATTGGTCCATTTTACATGGGCTAGTATCCATCCAACTCATTGACCAGCAACCCAATGAAAACCCGTGGAGCCAGTTGGTTCTGAAAGACGCCGTCGATGGTTTTATCAAGGCATTGAACGGTTAATTTTTTTGCCTTATCACTAACACTGTTAGTTTTTATACCATCACTAGAAAAGCCACTACGCAACACCACGCACGATTACGAAATATAGCAAACGCAATAACCAATCAAATCAGTACATACAATCATGGCAACAACAAAATGGGTCGTTGACCCTATGCACTCCGAAATCCAATTTAAGGTAAAGCACCTGGTCATCTCAACGGTAACTGGTACATTCCGGAATTTCGAAGGGGGCGCCACCACCGAGCACGATGATTTTGACAATGCCGAAGTTCATTTTTCACTGGACGTAGACAGCGTTGACACCAATCAGGAAATGCGCGATACCCACCTGAAAGCAGCCGACTTTTTCGATGCGGCCACCTATCCAAAAATCGTGTTCAAATCGACTTCCTTCAAAAAAGTTGACGACGACGAATATGAAATGACTGGCGACCTGACCATTAAAGGCATTACCAAACCCGTCACCCTGAAAGCAGAGTACGGTGGAACGGCCAAAGATGGCTATGGCAATCAGAAATTTGGTTTCGAGGTTACAGGAAAAGTAAATCGGAAGGAGTTTGGCTTGACCTACAACGCCTTAACGGAAACGGGTGGCCTGGCCCTTGGCGAAGACATCAAACTATCGGCTAACATTCAGCTGGCCAAAGCGGCTTAATCAGGAAACCAATGGACGTTGAAATCTGGAGTGACATCATGTGCCCTTTCTGCTACATCGGCAAGCGAAAGTTTGAGCACGCCTTGGGCCAGTTTGCGCACAAAGATCAGGTAAACATTGTCTGGAAGAGTTTTCAGCTTAACCCGGACATGAAAACGGAGCCCGACAAAACGATTAATCAGTACCTGGCTGAAGTAAAAGGCTGGAGCCTGGCCGAAGCGAAGCAAATGAACGACCGCGTAACGGCAATGGCCCGCGAAGTGGGTTTGTCGTACGACTTCGACAAGGCCGTTGTTGCCAACTCGTGGGATGCGCACCGACTCATCCAACTGGCAAAACAACATGGCCTGGGTGATGCCGCCGAAGAACGTCTGTTTAAAGCCTACTTCACCGAAGGCCGCGACACATCCGATCACGCAACGCTGCTTGAACTGGGTCTGGAAATTGGCCTGGATAAGGTCGCTGTTGAGCAACTCCTGAGTAGCCATCAGTTTGCCGAAGCTGTCAAACAGGATGTATACGAAGCCCAGCAAGTTGGTGCCCGTGGTGTCCCGTTCTTTGTTCTGAATCGGCGATATGCCGTTTCGGGAGCCCAGCAGCCCGAAACGTTTTTGGGTGCGCTCGAAACCGCCTGGGCTGAGTGGGAAAAATCCAGACCTGTCCTCACGGAATTATCGACCGATGGCCCAGCCTGTGCGCCCGGCGAAGCTTGTTAACCAGTAACGATATAAAAAACAACCTACCATGGAATTACTTGAAGCAATGAACTGGCGGTATGCCGCAAAAAAAATGAACGGCCAGAAAGTACCAGCCGAAAAAGTGGACACGATTCTGGAATCCATCCGCTTGTCGGCGTCATCGGTCGGATTACAGCCTTATAATGTGATTGTGATCGACAATCATGAATTGAAAGGAAAAATTCATGAAAAGGCTTGTCCACAACCACAAATCGTGGAAGGCTCGCATTTGCTGGTTTTCGCCTATTGGACAACTATAGAGGCATCTCAGATTGATACCTACATCAAATTAATTGCCGACACCCGGCAGGTTCCGGTTGAGTCACTGACTCCTTTTTCTGACTCGATAAAAGGTGGTCTTTTGTCTAAAACGCCGGAGGAGCTGGCGGTCTGGGCCTCTCGCCAGGCTTACATCGGTTTAGGTTCAGCGCTGATTGCAGCCGCCACCGAACATGTTGATGCTACACCTATAGAAGGCTTCAATCCGGCAGCCCTCGACGAGCTTCTGGATCTACCAGCCAAAGGCTTACGAAGCGTGGCGCTGGTTGCACTCGGCTACCGCGATGAAGAAAAGGATTTTCTGGCAAAAGCGCCGAAAGTGCGTCGCGCCAAAGAAGAATTTTTTATCGAACTGGCTTAGTTTTCGTTAAATAGAACAACCCCGTCATCACTTCTTCGGGAGGGGATGCCGGGGTTGTTCTATTTTCATTTCCACGGTCCGTGTCCTCACGGACCGCTTATCCGATGGCAGCTTGGCTGACGCACGAACGGTCCGTGAGGACACGGACCGTGGAAATACCATAAACAGCTTTTCAATCGAAAGGCTTATATTTTCGTAGAAATTTCAGCCGGTGGCTTACTTGCTTAATCCACTCTCGCGCCATAAGTTCGTGGGCCGATACGGTTGGATGAATACCATCCCATACCCAGTATTCAGCGTTTTTTCGGGCAATTGCCTTATCCAGCACGGCCGGGTAATCGACCAGAACCGCATCAAATTCGGTGGCCAGTTTTCGGATAACGACCTGACGGGCAGCCGTATCAGCCCGCCACTGTTCCCAGTTTTCGCTGCGCTTACCCACTGGATACACAAAGGGAATACCTAACACAAGGAGCATATCGGGCTTCCTCTGCCTGCTTTCTTCCAGTAAGCTGCGGTAGATTGTTTCAAACTGCACCATTGTAATTGCTTCATTGGATTTATCGATCGTTGCCGCCGTGTCGTTGATGCCAATGAGGATACTGAGTACATCGGGTTTGAGGTCCAGCGTATCGGTTGGCCAGCGTTTTTGCAGATCCGTCAATTTGTTTCCACTAATCCCCCGATTATAAAAAACAAAATCCCGGTCGGGAAAGTCGGCGCCAATTCTGCTGGCTATCGAGAAGGCATATCCGTGACCCATGATGTGGTTCGGATCGGTGGAACGGCCTCGGTTCCCATCTGTAATGGAGTCGCCCTGGAACAGAAAAACAAGTCCCGTGTCTTTGTCGGAACCACCTATCAATCGATCGGTCAGGGTTGGCGCCGGCCCTAATGTGGGAACCAGTCCAGCCAACGCTGACGACTTAAGAAACGTCCGCCGGGAAGATTTATGAAACATATTTGTTAGAAGTTGTTTTTCGTTTTCCTATACCCAGGCCAACAACTACTCTTTGTTGACGATCAGCGAAACCGAAGCAGATTCCTGACACCTATTTACAAAAAAACGAAACCTTATACCCTAGTCAATAGGTTGAGTAGGATTACAAGCTGTAATCACCCGTTTCAATGCCCTATAGTTATCCCATTCTTTTAGTCGATGATGATCCCAGTATAGCCGACCTGCTCACTCGTTCGGCGAAACAGATCTTCCCCGAAGCTACCTTTACGCACGTTAGCAGCTATGCAGAAGCGGCTCAATACATGAGTGACCTGACCGGTAAAGGGCCCCGTTTAATTTTGCTGGATGTCAATTTACAGGTCGGTTTGAGTGGACTCGAATTTCTGAAACTCATCCGAAGCCACCCTCAGGGACGTTTTCTGCCCGTGGTCATGCTGTCTTCGAGCCGCGAAGATGTTGATACGATAGCGGCCTATATGGCGGGAGCGAGCGCCTATACACAGAAACCAGACAGTTACGCGGGGTGGAAGGCCTACGTCGGCAAGCTACGCGCCTACTGGTACGAAACGGTGACGGTTCCCCAACTATGGTTCGAGCGGAACGAGGATGAGACGGACTTCTAGAAACGAAGAAAGAGGTTGCCTTTTTTGAGGCAACCTCTTCAGAAAAAGCAGGGAGTATTAAAAAGAAGCGGCAAACTCGTTCGCAAAATCAGCCAGCTTTACGTTACCCATAACGGCTGGCTTGTGCAGGTCATAGTCCTCCCGCAAGGCACCACTGTGAATACTAGCCCCCAGCTCGACAAAGCCAGCCACAAAAGCGGGCGGTAGCCCGGCCTTCGTCATCGCATCTGTCACCTGTTCATCACTGAAAACAACCCACTTCAGGTCAGGCTTGCCAATGGCGGCTCCCAGGATATGAGCTACTTCGCTGGCGACAAGGTCATCACTGGCTATGTAGCGCACGTTGATTCCCGTAGCGGGCGCTGCGAGTTCTTCGGCAGCCACCGCGGCAATATCGCTCGGGGCAACCATCACCAGCCGATCATCACCCCCATAATTTGTCCCGATAAAGCCCTGTTCTTTAATCATCGAAACAAAGTTGTACAAATTGTAGTAGAAATAGCCGGGGCGCAAATGCGTGATGGCTACATCCGAAAGCGCATTCAGCATGCCTTCGGTATGGTGAGAACCGAGGATCAATCCGGTACCCTTGTCCAGGTGCGCACCGTAGCTGCTGAGATACACCACCCGTTGCACACCCGACTGCTGGATGGCCTGTATGTACTTACCGACGATTCTCCGGTAATAGGCTACCTGATCGGGTTCAGCATAGCTGGGTGGCACCATGGCATACACGGCATCGGCACCGGTGAAGGCCGCGACCAGAAAATCTACATCTTCCAGTGAGCCAATGGCGGCTGTAGCACCCAGCGCTTCAATGGCCGTCTGTTTTTCCGGCTTGCTGCTGATTACCGTAACGGTATGTCCTTTTTGCACCAACTCCGTTGCCAGCGGTTGGCCGATATGTCCTAACGAACCGGTCACTACGATTTTCATAACACGTTGTTTTGGTTTACCAGACAAAGGTCGATACCTCAACAAGCAGGGTTGTAGTTGAATCGTTGATTGTTGTAGCCGTTTCTTTACTAATCGCCGAGCCTGATCAATTGAACGAATGGCGGAAGTCTAAAGGCGAGAGATTGGTTTTGCTTTTGAATAATTTACTGAACGACTGCGAATGCTCAAACCCTAGTTCGTAGGCTATTTCACTGACCGATAAAGCCGTCGTCGTTAATTTCTCTTTGGCTTTTTCGATCAGTTTATCGTGTATGTGCTGCTGGGTACTTTGGCCGGTCAACATGTTCAGCAACACACTGAGGTAATTGGGCGATACGTTCAGGGCATCGGCGATGTATTGAACCGTTGGCAACCCCTTCTCAACCAGATCATTGCTAGCGAAATACGCATCAAGGATAGCTTCCAGCCGGGTCAGAAGCTTATGATTCGTGATTTTCCGGGTAATAAACTGGCGATGGTAGAACCGGTCGGCGTAGGTCAGCAATAAATCAAGCTGGGCAATGATTACGTTCTGGCTGAATGTATCGATGGGTGAATGATACTCCTGCGCGATACTTTGCATGATACCGGCGAGCAGGGCTTCTTCTTTCTCCGAGAGGTGCAGGGCTTCATGCACCGAATAGCTAAAATAATCGTATTGCTTTATGGCTTTGGCCAGCGATGTATTCCAGAAATAATCGGGATGGACCAGCAGCATCCATCCCGTGTGTTTTAGATCCCCCTCGACCTCAATGGAAAAAACCTGCCCAGGCGCCATAAAAAGCAGTATCCCCTCGTCGAAGTCATACGCCTGCTGACCATATTTCAGCTTGCCATTGAAATTTCGCTTGAGCGCAATGGAATAAAAGTTATTAATGAGGTTCGTGGGCCCATCGCCCGACTGGCGTTTGATCATCTCAAAGTTAAGTACACTGATTAACGGATGCTCCGGTTTGGGCAGCCCCATCAGTTGATGATACTCACTTATCGTATTGACCCGAAAAGGTTGTGTGCTTTTCATGCTGCAATGATTAAGTACTGTCGGCTGTATGGGTTTATTGACGGGTTCGGCTCGTCCGTAACACGAACTGTTCCCGAAAGAATCCGCTATTGACCAAGTACTAGCTCACTGGCTAGTAAGAGCACATGCGCTGTCGCGTGAGCAATCATGGCAAACACAAGGCCATGTCGCCAGTACACCCAGCCGAAAACAACACCGGCCAGGGTATTGGCCAGTATGATATACAAGACCAGCATAGACGACGGCTGCGCCACCATGAGCCGCATGGCCGGCAAGTGACCAGCGCCAAACAGCAAGGCCGCTCCTACAATGGCAATCCAGTAAACGAGCCCACTCAGCGAGCGAAACACCTTACTCAGCAACCACACAAACAAGGTCATCAGACCAAACCGCACAAGGATTTCTTCCGTAACGCCCCCGTACATAAAGCGAGCCAGGGGCGTCAAATCGGTATCCTTGCCAAGCATAGCTAATTCACCGGGAATCAGTTGACGGAACAGCAGAACGACGCCGATGATCAGTAAACCCGCCACTACACCTGGCACCAGGCCGTTGAAAAAAATAGTGCCTGCGACGACGTTCGGACGAACATCAGCCCGGCGCAGGATAAACAACTCAACGCGTCGGTACAGTAGCGACCCAACGAGCACACTGACAATCAGCAGCAGCAACGGATTGACCAGCATCAGCAGGCGTAGCTGATCGGGCGAAAACTGCTCAAGTACCTGTTTCGGCAGGTTGGTTGTTGGAAACTGAACCGTCAATAAGGAAGCAACACCGAGCAATCCGGCAAGAAATAGCGTTAGCCCGGTGCGCGTTGGCGATGGGACAGATTGAGTCATGGTGATCATTGGTTATCGGCGATTAATATACGATTTTGTTGATCAGGCGTTAGCAACCGACAGCTTGTTGCGCTCCCAAAACGATACCGGTTCCGGGCAAATTTGTCGTAGAACGCGTCGAGCGGGGCGCGCGGCAGCCAGCGGAACCACCATATCCAGCGCCAGTAGCCCGTCAGCCGACGCGCAATGCGTATGACAGCCTCCGACTTTAGAGACACGCTGTTCCCTTCGATCAGCATAATGCTATCGGCGGATACATCTCCTACGGTTTTGCGTAGTTGCTGCCCCCGTATCGACTGGGCCGAAACAAACGAGAAGTAGCCCGCCGGATCACGCTGAATCACAAACTGAACGTAGGCATTGCAGACACCACAGGCCCCGTCGAAAATAATTGTTGCGTTCATAATCAGCACTGGCTGGGCGGAGCAAATCGCTCCGCCCATTGGGGTTTAGGTTAGACTTGTGCAGGCGATACGTTTGCGGATTTAAAGGTCGGCAGCCGGGGCACCCATCTCGGCAAACGACCTACCACGGGCAGCAAATTGAACGGCTGATAATAGGGGCGCAGGAAGATAATCAACGCGGCTGTCATGGCCATAAAAAAGGTGGGTAGGCCATGAATCAGGATAATCATGAAATGAAAACCTATCCCCGCCCAGAGCATATACCGGCGGTATTTCGGTTCGAGCGTAAGGCCCAGAAACAGCCCTCCCTCCAGAAAGAGCACACTCCAGGTCAGCAGAACAATGCACCAGCGATTGGCCAGAATAGGCAACAACAGGCTGTGTACTTCGGGAGACAGGCCAAACGTAGGATTCGAGAACCAGTAATAGATAGCGGTTCCATCGGCCCATTCCGCTACTTTGAACTTACCCACGCAGGCTTCGAAATAAATCAGGGCTACCTGAAGCCGCAACAGCGAATACGATGTGAGGGCAATGAGTTTGCGAAACCGGAACGCGTAGGTGTCGGGCTCAGAAATTGGCTCGGTCGACCAGTGCCAGGTGCGCGGATCGGTAAGAGCCAGCGGCAACAACAGAAAGCTCAGCACCAACGTTACCTGATCCCCCCCATCGACCAGCACCGCCGTCGACATAAAACTAAATCCGACATAGACGTGCAGCAGCGCCGTAAAACGAGGATAAATGCCAATCAGAACCAGCAGGAGAATACCCACGCAAACCCAGCGGGCAGTTTCGATATCGCCTAGCCAACAGAACAAGCTGTACTGAGCCAGCCCCACGCAGGCCGGGCAGTCAGTTTGGCCCGCAATGGGCCGGAAGAGCGTGCCCATGTCGTTCAGAAGCAGGGTACAAAGTGTGCCTAAGGCAAGCAGCGAGCGTACAAAACCATACACATTGGTCCAGGGATTACGCGCCATCAAGGTGTTCAGGTGCCGGTCAAGTGTAGTTAGCGTTTGCATACAACAGTGAGTTTTAAGATGGAACAGGGAAGGGTAATATGGTCGGCCTGTGAGGCCCAGGCCCAGGGAACGATACCTTTCTGAATGAGGTAATACGTACCCGCCAGAAAAGGCCGTGGGGTGTTGTTTTCCACGCGAACGTTGGTCAGTTTGTGCGTGCGGATATACGATTCGGGATCGTTTTCGCAACGCACCCAATTTTCGGCGGCTACGTTATAAAGCAGGTAAGCATATTCCACACTCATGGCACGCGATGCCCGCCTGAAACCCATCAGGTTAGCAAACGTCGCCTGACGTTGCCCGTCCACCAGGGTCAACTGATTGTTTTCCCAGCGGTACAACTGGATTGTTTCATCGCGGGGACTTTTCGTAAAAAAAGCCCAGCCCTGCGGGAATAGCGTTCGCAAATTATGCTGAAACGCATAGCTGAATCGGATGGGGTTGTCTTTGACGTAGGTCAGCAGGGAGAAAAAGGCCAGCCCAGCCCAGACCAGACTGATCCCAACAAACGTGATTCGGGTTGCTTTCATAGCCGTATGGGGTTTAGTGGTTGCGTTTTTTGTTGTCAGCCAAACCGATCCGTCGTCCGATTCTGTTTGGTGTCTGAAAGTTGCGAACCGTGCCGTTGCCCCTCAATTTTATTATACGACCACCTGTATTCTCCTTACGAAGTGGCGTATTCGCCATAAAAAAACAGCCGACTTTCTCACTCGAAAGTCGGCTGTTTTGTGATACATAAAGGCGGATTACGCAATCGATCGGGTAGCCGAACAGATGGAGAATGCAATCTGCTCGATCAGCAATGGCGATGCTTTCTGAGTCGTCGCGATTTGTTCATCTTCGAAGATGGTTGCCGAGCAAAGTATGTAAATAACGTCGACGCAGGCAACCACATTAGCCACCACAATAACCGCTCCCTGGCCTGAGTTCGCCACTTTCGTCAATTGGTAGCCATTCCCCTGGCTCGCTGGCGTACTGTAAAGCGTTTTCAGGGATTGGGCCGTACGCTCCGAAGCGGTTCGAAGTTGCTGCTGAACGACCAGTACGTTCTGGCTCATTAAAGCGGTTTTGAACCGGGTAAAGAAAGCCGCATCGGTTTGTTTCAGCTGGTCGATCAGTTGCCGACGTACGGTTTCGACCTGAGGCCCCGTGGGCTGCGAGGGAGCATAGGCCGCTTTGAGCGACTGAATTTCGGGAATCAGTCTGGCAAATTCTCCTTCGGCAAAAAAGATACCCCGGTACATTTCTTCCCCCGTAAACGGCCGACTCTTTCCTGTAGAGCCGAATCCAGCCAGCGGACTAAAGCCAGCCAATAGCGCGAAACTCATCTGTTTCAGGGCATTGCGTCGTGATGTTTTCATAAGAGAAGGGGCTTAAGCGATTTGGGGAGCTACGGCACAGATCGAAGCCACCAGTTGTTCGTGCATCAGTGAATGCCCGTTTGAAGCACCGTTTACGCTGATTTCTTCCTCGACGGCGACTACGACCACAACCCAGAGAATAATCGCGACAGCCACGATAGTCACCAGACAGGTGCCGTTATTGGCATCCACCGCCTTGCCCTTCTGCATCTGACCCACCAGCTTCTCGATGGTCTGCGCATCCAGCTTGCCCCCCTGACCGGCCGCAGCTGCCTGCGCCTTGGCCTGCCACTGACCCAACTCCGCCTTGTCCAGCTTGTACAAGCCATCCAGCGCCT
>NZ_BAAHBR010000002.1:0-427297 GCF_054776575.1 Spirosoma humi | reverse complement strand
GTAGTTACAGCTTTTGATAGTTGTTCAAGTTCTATTGAGTATAACTATTCAAAAAACAGCCAGGACTTTCTAAGCCCTGGCTGTTTTGTTTGACACTACCATCTAGTAAATCAAAACCGGGTACATAGCGCACTCATCATTCTTCGTGGCAACCAACAGGAAGCCGCGCTCGTAAAGCTGAGCACGGCCTCTTGTTGGTTCCATTCACTTTTTTAACCACGAAGGTTTCGCTATTTGTAGTTTAGAAGTGTCGTCGCTTCGCACGCTTTGTCGGTCTTAAAGCGTATCCACCGGGCCTGGAAATCCTTCGGAAATTCGTAATCGACCACTTTTCCAGGAGCAACCGTAAATGACTTATACGACATCCAGACGCCTGAACCAACCGGATCTGCTTCCATAGTGAAGGTTACGGGCTGGGTAGCTTTGTGCGAAAGTTGGAGGCTGCGCTGGTCATAGAACCCGATCAGATAGGGATCAGAGGTCTCGTCGGCTTTCACCGATGCGTTTTTCCAGGGGCCACCGTGACCCGTTGGTTTGCCCAGTTTCCAGAGATCATCGATGGTACCTGCCCAAACGGCCGCTTTCTTATCATCCGAAACAATGATGTGTTCGTTTTTTCCAGCTGCGCTCATGTCAATACCGGTCATGACCAGGAGGCCACGGTACGACGCATAATCGTTGACGCGTAGATTATGCGACGAAACGGGGCGCATTTTCGCGTATCCGTCGGCATTTTCGGCTGGCAGTTCATAGAACGTCCCGTGGCAATTGAGCAGATCCCGCTCGGTAGCCACTTCCCGGCAAATTCGAAGGGCGGCCTGATTGGTCAACTCGGTATAGGCCGTATTGCCGAGTGGTAGCCGCCAGCGTCGGCCCTTGTCGTCCACAATCAAAACGCTCGATTCATCAATTGTTACGACGTTCTGTGGAATCGCGAACTTGGTTTTGATAACACCTACCGTTCCGGCATCCTCTTTTCGAACGAGTTGCATGTCGGCGTTCAGTTCATAGTAGCCAACATCTGTGGCTTGTCCACCTTTGTAGGTCGACGCGGCCATCCCCAACGCCCGCCGATTAGCGCCTAATCCATACATCAAACCGCCTGACGTATTGGCGGTTGCTACGTGGCTGAGCCCGGCAAATATCGAACCGGTTGTTGCAGTACGCGTATCGTTTGCTGAATACGAGAAGTGAGCGGATAAGTTGGCCGCTTTGTCCGACTTAATCCGAATCCACTCGCCGGGGGTAGTTGCGTCAAAAGGTACGTAGGTAGACTTATGCGCCCCAACAGGCACCGTTTGCTGTGAGGACCAGCTACCCGTCCCGGTTTTGTCCACCTCGAACGTAATCTGAACATCATGGTCACTGTTGTTTTGAAGCCAGGCCGAGCGATTGGCCCAACCCGCAAACAAAAACGGCTCGGAGGTTTCATTCGCTTTGATGGGTTCATTGAGCCAGACAGCGCCTTCGGCTGTATTTGGTCCGAGTTGATCGGGTAGATTTAGGGAGGTAAACCAAAGATTTGAGTTCGATTGACCGGGACCTTCCAGGCTGCCCTTTACTTTGCGCTTATTCAGAAATTCTTTTTGGGCGGAATCGTCGCAGCCAAAAACTAACTGATCATTCCAGCGGGCATAATCGCCAATCACTTTTAAATACGCGGACCGGGGTCTGATACCGGCCGTATTGGTTGCGGTGAAACCACCGGGAAACCGCCAGAACATCCCGTGCATGGTCATCAGATAGTCCGGTTGCTGCGTTGTACCCACATCCCGAATGCGCGGCCACTCGGTATTCCAGCCATGAGCCCCGTCGTATGAATGACTGGCTTTAGGAAGCCGAAAAAAATGCCAGCCCGTCGTTTTATCACGTACGCCCAGCAGCACCGATTTATGATCCCAGCCGGTCGCCCAGATGGGATCCGTTTCGGGATGTTTATTGCCATAAATACCCCCCGGACCGGTCACCTCAACAAATTGATTCCGGCGGACTACGGTCCAGTCTTTGCCATTCCATTCCGAAAGTGACCCCGCATCCACGTCGAATTGAACCAATGCCTTGGCCCCCGGCTCGCCATTGTTGGAATAAACCATGACACCCTGACCCGAATAAACACCCTTGCCATGCGCACCGGGCAACAGCGTGTTTTGCAGGTTATTCGATTCGTCTGATTCTTTTTTCCGATTGACATTGCCATCTTCGTAGAGCATGGTCGGAGTCAGCGTGTTTACGTCTACTTCGTAAAACCCTTCTTCCATTGTTCCATAGTAGATTTTCCCTTTTGGATCGGTCAGATGGCGCGCATTTCCGGTATGACGCCCAGGCATCGTTTTGTAGGGGATGACCCGAACATGTCCCTTGTTGTCAATGGCGTAGGGACCGATAAATAGCTGATTGCTTTCGGGGTGGATCATCCGGTTGGCGGGCGTGCCCCCAATGCTTTCGGACCGGACGATCTGCTTTTTATCGGGTGTTATTTCGTATAATTTATCGGACGACCCAAACGGCAAATGCGGCCCGTAGGTGACAACCCAGAGGTTACCCGCCCAGGGAACAACGGCCCCCGTACCGCATTCGCCCTCATTATTGTACATGGCCAGTTGCGGATAAATACCGCTATATGACGGCACTTTTTTGGACTGAGCGCGGGATAAGTTACCGTGGGCAAGCAGCCATCCAATCAGGCCAATCGAAAGAAAAATCTTTTTCATTGCGTAAGAAATAAGTTGATTATGGAGAAGTGGCCGGTGGTGATCTACTCCCAGCCGGGGTTTTGGGTTAGTTTCGGATTGGCCTGAATTTCTTCCAGCGGGATAGGATAATACCGGTGTTTGGCCTGTGGCGTACGGGTGGGATACACATCGTTTACCGCTTTCGGGATGACGGTCAGAAAGGTGTTCGTTCGGGTCAGATCGAACCAGCGGTCAGCTTCGGCAAACAGCTCCCACGAACGTTCCTGAAGGACAGCGGCAATGAAAGCGTCTTTGTCAAGGCCCGGCGTCAGCTCGCCCAGCCCCGCCCGCTTGCGAACCGTGTTGATATACCCGTAGGCTGCGGCTGTCGCTCCATTCTGGCGCGCTTCGGCTTCAGCGGCAACCAGATACACATCGGCCAGCCGAATAATGGGAAAATTGCAGTTGTTGGCTTCGGCAATGGAGTTCGGGTCACGGTATTTACGAATCAAAACCCCTTTGGGCGTAACTGGCGTGATATCCCGTTGCGGAACAATCTTGCCCGACACATCACGATACGTCGTGTCCAGCAACTGCCGTCGTTTATCATTGGGCGAAAACGAGTTGTAAAATCCCTGATACGCAAACCAGGAACCGTAAGACACTTTGGCATAATCCGGGCCGGAGCTGTTGCGGGGACCAGCAATACCCATGACAGTCAACCAGCGGCTGGGCGTTACCCGATCCGCTTCAACGGCCCACATATTCTCGACACGGGCTGCATCTTCTTTGTCTACATCGAACACATCCAGTACACTGGGCATCAGCGAATACTTTCCCGAATTGATCGTTGCCTGCGCCATCTGCAACGCCTTTGCCCAGTCTTCGTTATACAACGCTACTTTGGCATAGAGCCCCTGAATGGCTTCTTTGGAAGGTCGACCTTTCACCAAATTGGCTGAGTAAGAAGGCAGTCCGGCAATGGCCTGCTCTAGATCACTATAAATCTGCTTGTAGATGTCGGCCCGTGAACGTTTGGTAACGAGCGCTTCAGCTTCACTGGAGCTGGCTTTGGTCTTCACCGGAATCTCGTTAAACGTTTTGGTAAGCGTCCAGTGATATAAGCCTCGCAAGGCATACGCTTCAGCAACGATTTCCGTTCGGCGCTGGGCATCCATCTGAATGGCAGGAACCTTCTCAATAACCCAGTTGGCATTTTCGATTCCCTTGTAGCTAAAGCGCCAGACACCCTGCGGCCCTTCCGTTTCATGACGCCCCGAGTTCCGCTGGGCGGTATAATACGGATCGTAGGAAAACAGCGTAATGGTGTTTCGCCCCACAACGGCACGCGGATAGGCCTGATCGGCCGCGAAATCGGATACGGCGACTAATGGAAAGCCATACAAGTTGATGAGCGATCCGGCCGAAGACGCGATGCCAGCTTCGGCATCGGAAGCTGTTTTGTAGAAGTTGGTCGTAAAAATGGATGAATACACCGTTTCATCTAGTTTGCTGCACGAGATTGTCAGGCCCGACATAGCCATCAGCAGCAGAATTTGTTTCTTCATGGGAGAATAAAGAGTGAATGAGCGAGAGAGTGAATGAGTGAGTAATTTTGCGCTGGCTTTTTATCGCTCATTCACTCTTTCGCTCTTTAGAGAGTGATTTGAAGACCGCCCAGAAACGACCGGGCAATTGGATACGTACCGTTGTCGACGAACTGCGTTGTGGCATTCCCGAAGTTGTTCACTTCCGGATCGAACCCCGTGTAGTTCGTGATCGTAAAGGCGTTGTTGGCGCTGACATAAATCCGAATCTGATTGATTCCCTTAAGTTTAGGCAGCGTATAGCCCAGCGAAACATTCTTCAGCCGAACAAACGATGCATCCTCCACGTAGCGATCTGAAATGGGCAACCGTCCGCCCTGAAATCCGCTGGAATACTCATTATTCGGGTTCGTCGCCGACCAGCGATTCGCCATTCCCGCTAAGACATTCTGCTGCCCCAAGGCCGTTTCGAAGGTATAGCGGAACAGATTCATAAGTTTATTGCCCTGCACGCCTTGTATAAACAGATTCAGATCGAAGCCCCGATAGCGAAATGAAGACGAGAAACCAAACGTGTATTTCGGTTGGGAGTTTCCCACGATGAGCTGGTCAGCCGCCGTAATCGTACCATCTCCGTTAATGTCTTTCACTTTCTGGCCGCCAATACGGCCGTCATAGCCGGGTACAATTGTCTCGCCGGTTTGACTGATTCCGCCGAAGATGTAGGTTCGGTAAAGGCCCATCGGATACCCGATTTTGAGCAGCGCAAACGCCGAGCGAGGTAGTTCATCCAGAATGCCGTCGAGTGCCAGCACCTCGTTTTTGTTGAACGTAATGTTGGCCGATGCATCCCATTGTAGCCCTCGTTTACCACCGGGCAGAATCCGGCCGTTGACCGCCAGTTCAACGCCCCGGTTTTGGATCGACCCGAAGTTGCCGGTAATGAACGTGTAGCCCGACGACATGGGTAATACTTTCTCGAACAAAAGGTTATCGGTGCGTTTGTTGTAATAATCGGCCACGACCGACAGGCGGTTGTTGAACAAACTGACATCAAGGCCCACATCGACCTGGGTGGAGCGTTCCCATTTCAGATCCGGGTTCGGAATAGCGCTGGGATTGATACCGGTGACCGGGTTATGATTGTAATTATAGTTTAGCCCCGACGCGCTGACGGTAGCCAGCGATTTATACGGGTCAATGGCTCCCGCGTTTCCGGTAATGCCCCAGCTACCCCGTAGTTTCAAATCGGAAATAACGGAGACCGACTTCATAAACGGTTCTTCTACAATGCGCCAGGCACCAGCAATGGCGGGGAAAAAGCCGTATTTGTTGTTCTCACCAAATTTACTGGATCCATCGGCCCGCGCCGTCAAATCCAGGAAGTACTTGTCCTTGTAGCCATAGTTGATACGTCCCAGGTACGAGTCCAGCCTGGATTTGCTTTTCTCGCTGCTCAGGCGCTGGTTCACTGCCAGCCCGACGGAATTATTTTCGGTTATGTCGTTCGGAAAGTTAGTCGCGGTCTGCGTATAGCTCTGATTTACATTGGCCTGAGTGGCTAAAACGGCGGTAGCGGCCAAGGTGTGATGTTCCGCCAGGCGGGTTCGGTACGTGAAAATACTTTCGTGCAACAGCGTACGGCCGTAGGAGCTGATATTCGATGCACTACCCCCTCCCGACGCTAATTGCGACTGGCTCAGGAGCGACAACGGCGAGTAAAACTCCGATAGCGTGTTGCCTAAATCGACATTAAAACTAGGGCGATAGGTGAAGCCTTTGAACAAAGAAAAGTCAATGTAGATGTTGGCCAAAATCCGCTGGCTTGTCTGCCGGTTAATAGGCGTGATGAAGTTCAGTGGGTTCGTTACCTCCTGATACTGCCCATTCATCTGGTCCTGAAATGGAAACACGCTGCCATCGGTCCGGTAAGGCACCAGCGTCGGGGGAGCCGCCACGGCGGCTCCGAGTACACCCGCCCGGCTGCTGGTTACATCGGAACCCGTACCGCCTACACTCACACCATTATTGACGGAATAGCCATAGTACAGACTGGTGCCAATCTTCACCCGATCAGTCAGGCGATGATCGATGTTTGACCGAAATGAGTAGCGATCGAAGCTTGAGTTTTTAATAATCCCATCCTGATTGAAGTAATTCAGGGAAAGAGCCAGTTGGGTTTTCTGATTACCGCCCGTAACCGAAAGCTGATGACTTTGAATAGGAGCTTTTCGGAAAATCAGATTCTGCCAGTTGGTGCCTTCTCCCAGGGTCGACGGGTCAGCGTAAATAGATCGTTTGTAGACTTCGTTTTCGAGCTGGGCAAACTGCCGGGCGTTCAGCACGTCCAACGTTTTGTTAACTTGTTGCACCCCGCCATAGCCATCGTAGCTAACGCGGGTTACTCCATCCTTACCGCGCTTGGTGGTGATCAGCACAACGCCATTGGCAGCTCTTGCGCCATAAATAGCGGTCGACGAAGCGTCTTTCAAGACTTCAATCGACTCGATGTCATTTGGATTGATCTGGGAAAGCGGGCTCACATCGGTAATGCCCCCCGTGTTCGCAATCTGAATGCCGTCAATGACATACAGCGGTTCGGAGCTGCCATTAATGGAGTTTGTTCCCCGGATACGAACGCTGACATTACCGCCCGGAGCACCCGAATTCTGCGTGATCTGTACACCCGCCACCCGTGCCTGTAACCCCTGCGCTACGTTAGCAACAGGCGTTTGCAACAGATCGGCAGCTTTAACCGAAGCAATAGCCCCCGTTGTTTCAACTTTCCGCTGGGTGCCGTATCCTACCACAATAACTTCTTCCAGGGCTTTTGTATCGGGTACGAGCTGAACGTTGACAGTCGACCGACTACCAACCGCTACTTCCTGGGTCAGATACCCGACAAAACTTACGACCAGCGTAGCTCCCTCCGGTACGGTTAGCTGGAACATACCTTTCGCATCCGTAACAACTCCACGTTGCCGACCCGCCGGACTCGCCCCTTTGAGCAGGACACTCACCCCCGGAAGCGTGGCTCCTTTTTCGTCGGTTATGGTTCCCGTAATGAGTCGATCCTCTGCCTGAATCTGAGTAGCCTTTGCCGCCTGGGATGGGTCTTTTTCAGCCACCCGTTTCGCGCGGGTAACAGGAAGACCTGTTGCCGTTTTGTCCGGATTATAACTCAACCTCTGCTTACCCTGCGTTAACAGAGGTAACAGAGACCCGAACAAAACGACGCAATACAGTAAACGCTTTTGTCGCATATTATTTAGATATTTATAGATTAAAGGAATAGTAATCCCAAGCAGCATTTACACCAAATGAGAGTATACAAAGGTAATTTTGCATTATAAGGCGAAGGAAGGATGCACCTGACCATTGTGTCTATCAAAATTATGAACAAGCTAACCGACTGATTAATAGGAATCTATACTGAATGATCACCGAGGATGGACAACCCGGCAAGGCCGAAGCTTTCGCGCTTTTGGATACTAGCTGTCGACGGGTTAGTGAAGCATACGGCAAGCCTGACTGGGACACGTGGACGAACAGTGACTACGTTAGCCTGAGTCATACACTCTTCAAGCAGACGCGCGTACGGATTAGCCCGAACACGCTGAAGCGTATTTTTGGTAAAATCAAAACCGATGCCCGGTATTATCCCCAGAAAGCTACCCGGGATGCACTGGCTATTTACATCGGCCATCCCGACTGGGATCATTTTGTGAAAGTACAGGAGTGGACAACCCGGCATGCGGAGCAAATAGATCATGCGTTCGTCAACGAAGGGAATCTGCCCCGCCCATCAACGTCTGACAATCCACTACTCCTTTCAACGCCGAGACCTACGAAGCGTAATTGGCAACTGCCTTTGTTTGTTGGCGGGGCTATTTTGCTCAGTATTGTCCTATTGCTCGTACAGCAGCGAAGCATAGGCCATAAAGCGACTCAACTCGTCTGTCGAAACCCTCTGGGAGAAAACCCGCACTCAGCCGTATTTCAACTCAAGCACCCAGGCCCAATAGTTGAAGCAGGCACGTATTCGATTCTGTTTGGCGATGGGAAACGTGAGCGTTTAAACGCCACAGACAGTATTGCTACGCATTATTACGAACGGCCGGGCCGCTATTTTGCCATTCTGCAACGGGATGGCGTACCTATCGATACGTCGACTGTCTACTTGCAGACAAAAGGCTGGACTGTTACCGCCAACATGATGCACGATACCAGCCGGGTCTATCCGATTGAGGTCGAGCATTTATTTACCAACGGACGCCGGAGCGTTAGCGCCCCCGAAGCCGCCCGCGCCGGTATCGATACGAACCGCACATTCTTTATGGAGTTTATCAACAGTCATCCAACCCGGATTGATGGCGATAATTTTGAACTAACGACCCATATAAAAACCTCACCGGATAGAGCGGGCGTTCGCTGCTCGCAAGTCGGCATTACGGTATGGGGGAAATCATCACAGCACATGTTTGAGGTGATGAGACCTGGGTGCGCTCACTGGATTCTCATGCAGAACTCTGATATTCAGAAGAGCGGACTGCGTGACGATTTGAGTTTTATGGGTGCCGATTTACGGTCGGGCGGAACGTTGACGCTACGAGTTATCGACAAACAGGCCGTTATTTTTATCAACAATCGACAAGTTTACAAGACGAGTTACACCCTGCCTCTTCACCAGATTTATGGCGTCAAAATTCGTTTTGCCGGTGTAGGAACCGTTGATTCCTTTTCATTGAAAGGCCTAAAGAGTGGCTCTATATTCGAAGGGAATTTTTAAGGCTGTATATCAAAACCGGCACGGAACGCTGGTTTCGCCAAAAACCATCTTTTTGAGCATGGCCTTACCAAGAGGGGCCATTACCAGTCAACATTAAAAAAAGAGTCTTTTCAACCTTATATAGCACCTTTCCTGCACATGCCCATACTGGCAATCCCCTTACTATTTGTAAGTTAGCGGATTATGCCCCATGTTTATACAAAAATCACTTCTTTAACAATAAGTATTCATCCTGCGCTTATCGACTGATTCAATGACAGACAAAGCTGTACACAGCATCTGGAGCACGACCATTCTTCTGGGATTGCTAACAATCGGGTTGAGTTGTCAGTCCAAGGTCGCTTATATTCCACCGCCTTTGTCTGCTAGCTTCAATCTGGCAGGCTCCTACGCCATCACCGCTATTCGTATCAGTCCCGCCGTTCAGTCTGGAGAAGATGTTATGGCTATGTATGCCGACTCTTCCGGCTCATCGCCTTGTCTGAGCGATGCTACCATTCAGTTTGACCCAAACGGTTGGGTAAATATTAATAAACCAAGTGGGTGCGAACAAAATAATGATCTGACGGAAGCAACCGGATTACACTACGGAGATAGGTGGTCATTGCAAACCAATACGCTGGTGGTGGACGACATTGGCAAAAAAACTCAGTATGATATTGCGGTTGACCACCAACAGGTTACTCTGAGTTTAAATATCGACAGAAACTACAGCAGTAGTCTGGATAACAATGATCCCGGTTTCACGCTCACCATCGAGTTAAAGAAACTATAAAGCAGGCCGTTAGATTTTCCAGCGACTAGATAGAGCCGGGTTTTCCGGATCGTTTCTCATCGTATTCAGCCAGTGATTTCATGACTTCCTGATGGTAAGTTTCCAGCATAGCGATAAACTGCTTATGGCTGTAAGCTGACTGCGCAAACTGGATTTGTAACTCCGTTTTGAATGTATTCTGATTTTTCTCGCTGTATCCCTGAGGCAGTCTTGACTCAAAGAAATTCAGGAACTGCCGACTGGCGGCCATGTTGTGTTCAAGTTGCTGTTTACGTTCCTCCAGGTATTGCTTTCCCCTTTTGCCTCTTATATCCATCTTATTAAAAATTATGGCAGATACTCACGCTGTCAGTGCTGTCTCTGCTTAATCCGATGACTAAAATACGAGCAGAGAGGTAATAGCAAGTGAATATTTATTAATCGGATAACCTTGTACGTCTTGTTTAATTCGAAGGAAAACGGACGATCTTACTCCTTTTGTGAATGATAAGCTTAAAAGGAGAACGTTTTCAACACATTCATCATCTTTATTACCCGTAATGACTATTATTTACTCTTACTAATCATAAATAAGATTCGTTAACTATTTAATAAATTAATAAAATTAAATTTTTAAAAACCACTAGTTACCAAAAAGTAAATAAAGTTGGCATATAAAGTGCAGCATTTAGTTTTGTATGTACTCAACTAAATACATTCATGGTATTATATTTTACCACAGACGACAATCTGGGGCACCCAAAAGAATTCTCCTGGTGGTTCACGAACCTGGACTTTGCTAGTCTACTCTGGGCAGCAATCTGCATTTATCCGTCGTAATTGTTTTTGTTTGACCATACCCACACGTTTCGATTCCCCAACCTTTCACGCTTCTCAAACGACTCACCATTTATGAGTACCATTCTTAAGTTCTCCGAAAAAAACATCATTGGCTTTTGGTTTGCGGAGGCAACCCCAATTCAGAAGTATAAGATAAAAATGAACCCTAATCTCTGGGCTGCCTGTCAGCAGGTCAGTGAAGAGTTTAAGGCACCTTCCGGCATACCGAATCCAAAACAGTATCGAAAATCGGATAAAGTAGCGTTTGCCAAGTTGGTACTGGTCCGTTTGGCGGCAAAAGAAATGGCGTCTCAACAAGATATATTTGAGCTAGCCTAACCTGGCTTTTCTATCAATTTGTGCTTATTCTATGCATACATGAGGCACCAATGGCTACTCTGCCCGTCAGGCTACTTACTCAAGATGGATTTGATAGAGCAATAAAAAAAATCCCCGAATGGTCATAAACCAGACGGGGACCACAATCTTACCTATAGTGTATTTGACCACAGATTCACAAGCTTATGTTAAAACACCTAGACTGAGAATCTGTATACTATCTACACAAAGTTACTATTTATTATTTTTTATAAACAATATGTTTGTAAAAAATAATAAAATAACAAGCGTATGATGAATAAAAGAGAGTTACTAATGCTGTTAACGCGCTTAACTAAAGCGATCCAGGGCTCGGATCATGAATCCGCGTCGTGACGCTAAAGCGAACCAGCCGATCCTATAAAGGAGAAATAAGTGAGGCTATGGCCGCTTCGATATTATCGGATTCGAATAGCCACAAAACAGCCCAGCACCAGCGAACGTTGTCGCTGGTGCTGGGCTGTTTTGTGGCGGTAAATTAAATTTTTCTCAGAGGTATCTCTCTATGATTGTGCCAGTAAACTAATGCATCTTCGCGCAACGGCAATCAATTGACCGCCCGTACAATTACTTAAGTACTCAAAAATAATTAGTACCATTAATTGAGTATATTTTCTACACATACGGGGAAGAATAAGCAGAAGAATCCACAAATAGGAACACTTACACCATATAGTATATCATTAAAAAACAACCAGTTGTAAATAATTAAAAGAGTCCTCATCGTAAAAAATGACAAATATATAGTTGTTTACCTCCTTTAACTACACAGTATATTTATGACCTCCAAATCATATTATACATACATGACTCGTAAGTACCAATGCGTTATAAGGCCAGAAAAGATGGCCTTATGAAAGGGCTATATATCTGCAACAGCGGCAGCATTGAATTAAACTTTTTCAAGAATTAGCTTAGTAAGACCGGCAAACGAATAAGTCGTTTTCAATGCTTTGAATACAGTGTTAACAACCGTTCGCTCAACCGTATTTGCATTATTCAAAAAGAAAGTCGTAGGTTTGTAGCCTTAACTGCGAGCCGCGCTGGCGGCCCCGACAACGCCCATGATTTTCCTCGCTTAAAACCGGTTCATCGGTTTTCCTTCTTCTGGTTTCTGCCGCCCGCCTGGGCTGGCTCTTTCTATTCGTTCATTCTTCCTGCACTGTCAGTCGCTAGAGCGACTTCGGCATAATCTCTTGTTTAAATGACCAGATTCATTCGGTTATTCCTGGCCGCCTTGCGTGGTTCAGAAACTAATTTCACCACCGGAAGTATCAACCGGGCGATCTTCCTGTTGTCGGTACCCATGATTCTGGAGATGGTGATGGAATCGCTCTTTGCTGTGGTCGACGTGTTCTTCGTCGCTAAAATCGGAACCGAAGCCATTGCTACTGTGGGCCTGACGGAGTCGGTACTGACCATTGTGTATTCCATTGCCATTGGTCTGAGCACGGCCGCAACGGCGCTGGTATCCCGACGGGTTGGCGAAGACAACCACCGGGGAGCGGGTACCGTTGCCGGACAAGTAATCCTGGTATCCATTGCGATGAGTCTGTTAATGGGCCTCACTGGTTTTGTGTTTGCCGAAGACATCCTGCAGCTGATGGGTGCCGACCAAAAGCTGATCGGCAATGGCGTGAATTTTACCCGGATGATTTTCGCCAGCGCTCCGGCAATCATGCTGTTGTACACGCTGAGCGGCTGCCTGCGCGGGTCGGGCGATGCTTCCGTTGCCATGCGGTCGCTATGGCTGGCCAATGGCGTCAACATCGTGCTTTGCCCGGTATTTATTTTTGGACTAGGGCCCGTTCCCGAACTGGGCGTTATGGGATCGGCCGTGGCAACAACCATTGGCCGAACAATCGGGGTTTTGTACCAGCTTTATGCCCTGACGCGCGCCAAAGGAGCCATACAGGTTCTTCGATCTGACGTTGTACCAGACGCTGGTCTTATTCGAAATCTGCTCAGTCTGGCCATCGGCGGGACCAGCCAGTTTCTGGTTGGGTCGGCTAGCTGGATATTTCTGACGCGCATTCTGTCAACATTTGGCAGCGATGTAGTAGCCGGTTATACCATTGCCATCCGGATTATTGTGTTCACGATTTTGCCTTCGTGGGGCCTTGCCAACGCAGCAGCCACCCTGGTCGGGCAAAACCTGGGGGCTGGTCAGCCCGAACGTGCCGAAACCTCCGCCTGGCGGGCGGCTTTCTGCAACATGCTCTTCTTAGCGGCCGTAGGCATTGGTTTCTATTTGGGAGCCACCCCCATTGTCGGTCTGTTCGACAACAAACCCCAGGTCGTTGCCATTGCAGTAGAATGCCTTCGGGTATTTTGTCTGGGCTATCTGTTCATGGCCTATGGCATGGTGCTGAGCCAATCACTCAATGGTGCCGGTGACACCCGTACCCCAACAATGATCAACATTGTTTGTTTTTGGCTGGTTGAAATTCCGCTGGCATACACCCTGGCTCACGTATTGAACTGGGGGCCTCCGGGGGTGTTCTGGTCGGTAGCGATCAGCGAAACATTGCTGGCTGGCATTGCCATTCTGGTCTTCCGCCGGGGACGCTGGAAAACGGTTCAGGTCTGAGGTTACCCGCTTGTTTCGGTGGGGGTCATTACCGAAACTTTTACCCAATATGACCCGTTATTATTTACAGGATTATCGCTTTTTTACGTATGATTCAGGTCATTACCGAAAGCAGTAAACCGCCTAATCACCTTTTAGAATATACATGTTCGACACACATAAACCACTCGAAACCGCTGTTCTGGTCGCTTTGATTACCCAAAAACAGACGGCTGAACAGACGAAAGATTATCTTGACGAATTGGCTTTTCTGGCCGAAACGTCGGGGGTTAAAACGATAAAAGCGTTTACGCAGAAACTTGACCATCCGGATAACCGCACATTTGTTGGGAAAGGAAAGCTGGAAGAAATTCAGACGTTCATTCTGGACAATCCAGTCGACTGCATCATTTTTGATGATGACCTGACGCCCTCTCAGGTACGGAATCTGGAAGATAGCTTCAAGGAAATTAAAGTACTGGATCGTAGCCTGCTCATTCTGAATATTTTCTCCATGCGGGCGCAAACTGCTCAGTCTCGGGTGCAGGTTGAGTTAGCGCAGTATCAGTACATGTATCCTCGGCTGACCCGGATGTGGAGCCACTTAACCAGCCAGAAGGGTGGTGTGGGGATGCGGGGACCGGGTGAGAAAGAGCTCGAAACGGACCGCCGGATTGTAAAAGACCGGATTGCCTTTTTGAAGGAAAAACTGACCAAAATTGATAAGCAAAGCGTGACACGCCGGAAAGAACGTGACCGTCTGGTGCGGGTAGCTTTGGTAGGGTACACGAACGTAGGGAAATCGACGCTGATGCGTACGATGGCAAAAACCGACGTATTTGCCGAAAACAAGCTGTTTGCAACGGTCGATTCGACGGTTCGTAAAGTGACTCTGGGCAATATTCCCTTTTTGCTGACCGACACCGTAGGGTTTATCCGTAAACTGCCCACGATGCTCATCGAGTCGTTTAAATCGACGCTGGATGAGGTGCGCGAAGCCGATATTCTGGTTCACGTAGTGGACGTATCCCATCCTAATTTTGAGGAGCAGATTGAGGTCGTGAATGCTACACTGGCCGACATCAAAGCCGCCGACAAGCCAATGGTCCTCGTTTTCAACAAAATGGATCGGTTTTCGCCAAAAGCATCTTGGGTGGAAAAAGCCGAATTGCCCGAGGAAGATGAGGTGTTCAACGGCGGAGAAGAGGTGATGATTCCGATAGCGGTGCAACGAAAAACTGCCCTGGAATATCTCAAAAAAACGTATCTGGCCCAAAAGGCGGATTACGTAGCCTTCATCTCAGCCGAAACGGGCGAAAATGTAGGCGAGTTACGCGAACTGCTGTACACGCTGGTGAAAGAAAAACATTACTTCATTTACCCAAACTGGGTGGGTGTTCCGCTCGGCGAATCAGCAGATGACTTCGGTGACGGTTTGGCCGGTTGAGGGATTTTCAGCAATTTTGCAAGCACAAGCGAGCGGTCACTATGACCGCTCCTTTTTTGGTCCCGTAGTTCAACGGATAGAATACCTGCCTGCCGGCAGGCAGGAGTGTTTCCTAAACGCTTGATATGGGTTCGATTCCCGTTGGGACTATGTATACAGTGTATGCAATAAAAAGTGATGTAGATGGCCGGATTTATGTGGGTATGACAGCAAATTTAGCCCGTAGGCTACAGGAGCATAATGCAGGCAAAAACCAGTCAACTAGATTTTACAAGCCCTGGGTCGTCATTTATACTGAATTAGCAGAAACGAGACTTGATGCCCGCAAACGAGAGATATATTTAAAATCGGGTGTTGGAAAAGAGTTTCTAAAAAAATGGTCCCGTAGTTCAACGGATAGAATAAGCGTTTCCTAAACGCTTGATATGGGTTCGATTCCCGTCGGGACTACAAACAAGCCCATAATCCTCTAATTTATAGACGATTATGGGCTTACTTGTTTTATAACTGAACCTTTTGGCCATCGTCAACTAATTAAAACTGATAAAGGCCGCTATTCTGGCACTGGAAGATAAAACGGTGGGCATGATTAGGGAGATTTTGTAACTTTGGTAAACGCGACCAGACACTAATTATGATGACAACAAAATTGAATTCGGTGCAGCTCCATCTGTTGAACCTGTTCGCTCATGATTTGAGTCAAGACGAACTGGGGGACATCAAAAAGCTACTGGCTGATTACTTTGTCAGAAAAGCCGATGAGGAGATGGCCACTCTGCAACAGCAAAAACCAACCACTCAGGCAGATCTGGATGCTTTACTGAACACGCACCTTCGTACTCCCTATAAAACACAATGAGGGTATTGCTCGATACCAACATTATGCTGGTTATTACGCCGTACTTCTCTGCCTATCGCTGGGTATATGATGCCCTACGCAATGGAGAGTTTGAGCTGGTAGTTTCAACGGAGATTCTGGATGAGTACGCCGAAATACTGGAACGACAGTATTCTTCCACGTTTGCCGAACGCACTTTATTGGCTCTCGATAACTTTCCAACCCTGGTTCGGGTAGAACCGGCATTTCGGTTTATGCTCATCCCCAATGATCCCGACGACAATAAATTTACCGATGCCGCTGTAATAGGAAACGCTGATTATATCGTTACCAACGATGGGCATTTTCGGCATCTGCCGGCTATTCCGTTTCCCAGCGTCGGTTTATTGTCGTTTGAGGAATTCTGTACCCTGCTAAAGCAACCTATCGACAAATCCTGACTAACCCTGCCAATTACCTTTTACGCAGAAAGGGGCTTTAGTATTACAAGTTCAGGGTGAATATGGTATTGTGATCCAACTACTGATGCAGACCGCTTATATTTCGACCAGATGGCCGAATACTTCATGCAGGATGAAGACTTAGCAAAACGGGCAAAAAACAACCCTTTAGAGAATTTTAAATACGCGGTGGATGATGTTTTCGTCGACAAGCTCATTGAGCGGATGGACGCGAATCAAGATATTTTCGATAAGGTGATGGAAAACGCCGAGTTCCGACAGGAGTTTAAAACTTGGCTGACTAACAGACTTCATAAACAATTCAACACGCCGGAATAACAATAAAAAAGCTTGGCTGGAATGCGTATTTTAACTCCAGAGTGGCGGCCCTAAATCCCCAAACAGGTAACGATACAGCTAAATCACCTTATTTCGGAAGCATTTTGAACGAATAACTCTCATGAATTTTCTGCGTTCTTTATTTCTTACTGGCGTTTTGGCCTTCATGCATCTGGCGGCTCAGGCAGCCAAAGTTGATACCGTAGACACGTATAGCGCGTCGATGAAGAAGACGATTAAAGCAGTCGTCGTTACGCCAGACTCGTATTCCGTCGGGCAGGAGTTTCCGGTTGTGTATCTGCTTCACGGCTACGGCGGCAACTACAGCGATTGGGCCAAAAAAGTACCTACCATCGGCAATGCCGCCGATCTTCATAAAGTTATCATCGTTTGTCCGGATGGTAATGTTGGTAGCTGGTATTTCGATAGCCCGGCCGACCCTTCGTTCCGCTACGAAACGTATGTGGCCGATGAGTTGGTGAGTTGGGTCGATGGGCATTACAAAACCATCAAAAACCGGTCAGGACGCGCCATTACCGGTCTTAGTATGGGTGGCCATGGTGCCTTGTATCTGGCGTTCAGGCATCAATCGGTATTTGGCGCGGCTGGTAGCATGAGTGGTGGCGTCGACATTCGTCCGTTTCCGAATAACTGGGATATGGCCAAACGCCTGGGCCCTTATGCACAGTTTCCGGAACGCTGGGAGCAAAATACGGTCACGAACCTGCTTTACCTGCTTACACCGGGTGCCCTGGCGCTGATCGTCGATTGCGGGACGGAAGATTTTTTCTTCCGGGTCAACAACAACCTGCACGACAAGCTGCTGGAACGAAACATCGCTCATGACTACATCACGCGACCCGGTGGTCATAACTGGACGTACTGGACCAATGCGGTAACTTACCAACTGTTATTCATGCGTCAGTATTTCGATAGGTCCAAAGCGAATTGATCAGTAATTAGTTATCCGCAGGTGAAAACTCGCTTACCGAAACGAATACTTTCGCCCGAAGCGGTGTTACCCTTATGAACCTGTGTATAAGTTACAAGTATAGGCGCCGAAGACCCAGCGTTGCCAAGAAAATACACCCACGAACCAATGAGGACTGAAGCGATTTACGAATTACTCACGAGGGCGGTCCACGACGTTATTACGGAGCCCTGGACCATTGCTGAACTCAATATCCGTTACCTTATATCGACCAACGAAGCCGAGTGCGATGGTACGTACCTCGACGCATCGGGAGAAGCCCAGGTATTGTCGACTGAATTTCCGGATGAGATCGTGGACATACTTCCCAAACTATTTACAAATCGTGCAGACGAAGGTAATCCGCCAGCCAATAGTGCTCAGATGACTATCTCGGCCCAGGGTCGCTTTGCCATCGATTATGAATGGGATCAGGAAATTCAGGACGAAGACGACCATTTTACGAAGGGCGGCACCGTGAAAGAATGGCTGATAATCCAGAAAGAGAAATACGGGCATTCACCAGAACCGGAATAAGACGCCTTTCATGGGAAATCAACTTCCGGCTTCGGTTCATTCACCCTCGTTTTTTACTAGCGTGAATAAACCAAAGCCGGAAGGTTATTAAGGAAAATAGCCCCGCAGGTCTTTCGTTCGGGGCAGCCATCAGCAGGATTTCTTCCTTGCCAAATCAGCCTAAACAGAAACGCGCTCCAGCCAGCGTTCACCCTGCGTATACTTTG
This sequence comes from Spirosoma humi, assembly GCF_054776575.1. Taxonomy (NCBI): domain Bacteria; kingdom Pseudomonadati; phylum Bacteroidota; class Cytophagia; order Cytophagales; family Cytophagaceae; genus Spirosoma; species Spirosoma humi. The sequence goes on along the minus strand of NZ_BAAHBR010000002.1, from coordinate 408,971 downwards.
TTTCCTGAAAGTCGGTGATGGCTCGCTGGATGTTGAGCAATACGCCCCACACATCCATCACAAATCGGTTTTCGGCCTGCATTTGTCGGAAGAAATTGACCGCTTCGGCATGTGACAGCCCGCCCATGGTTTTGGCAATGTTCATAAGCACCTCAAATACATCGTCGGCCATCTGGGCGTCGCCACAAACATAGTAGTGGCAATTAGGTTGCGCGAGTACATCCCACAGGTCTTTACTGCGCTGGCCGATCAGGTCCTGCACATAGATTTTTTCTTCGTCGAGTCGGGAGAAAGCCACGTCCAGATGGGTCAATACACCCGCTTCGTGCCAGGTTTCCAACTCCTGCTGATACAGGTAATCGTTTAAATTCCGGCAACCAAAGAAGAGCCGCGCATGCCCTACAGGTGGCGATACGGGCGTGATAAATTCGTGGCCATTGACGTGCTGGTAACTTGACGCGTGCAAGGCCCGGAGCTGAACTTCACGATGCTGCAGAAACCCAAGCAAAGGAGACAGGCCCGTTCCGGCACCAACCATGAGCATGGGGGCGTGCGGATCGACGGGCGGCCGGAACGTTGACGAACGCACACACATTCTTACCTGCGTGCTCCCATCCGGGATCAGCCCGGCCAGGTAATTGGAGCAAAGCCCCGAAATGACTTTGCCGGCGTCGGTCGTCAACTGAACAACGCCCACGGTGAGATGAATCTGCTTGGGGTGAACCAGTGAGCAGGATGAAATAGAATACAGACGGGGTTTCTGTTTGGGCAGCAACTCAATGAGTTGGCTAAACGACAATTGAGCGGATGGAAATACTTCCAGCAGATCAGCCAGCGTCAGAAATGTATCGGCGATGTGCTTTTTTAAGGCTATGTACTCCTCATCTTCTTCCTGGTTCCGGCCAAGTATATCCAGCCAGGATTCCAGCCGGTTTTTATCAATGGGCGATTGAGCCGTTTTTAAAAGTGCCCCGAACAGCTCATCATAAGGCTCACGAATAGACAGATCGACATCTTCGGTTAAGACCTGTCCAACCCGCACCGGATCGGGATAGGCGTGCTCTCCCGGAACAATTTCTCCCCTGGTATTTACCAGCGAGGTGGTAAACCAGGCGTTGGGATCAACACCCAGTCGGTTGGCCAGCCGGTGTACTAGCTCTGGCGGATTCTGCGGGTAAATAGCGACATGGTCGCCGGTTTCGTAGGTCTGGTCGGTATGGCTAATATCCAGCGCAATGAAGCGTGTGGAGCGACTACCTATTATAACTTTTTTCAGCAACTCCCGATTCTCGACAACCGGAACGGTGCAGCCGGGTAGCTTCTGCTTTCGAAGCGCTTCCGCTTCTGCCGCGGAGGGTATCTGGTGGGGCGCTAAAAAAGAAACCTGCTGCCGTGTATCGACAGTTGGCGACAGGTCGACGCTGGTTGGATCTTCGCCAAGTAAGCGAGCTACCAGGTCGAGCCATTTCCGGAATGTATCCGCTTGGCCTTTGATCTCATCCCCCCGATGTAAGGTAATGACACGATTGCCCCCCACACGAGCCAGTTCACGATCAAGTGTAATACCGGCAGCACAGAAATGCGTGTATACCGTGCTTCCCAGCGCCATGACTGAGTAGTTCAGTTGCCTGAACGCCCCGGCGGGCTGCGCCTGAATCCGGGCGTGAAATTTTTGGGCATTGCCCGGCAGATCACCTTCTCTAAACGTCGATGTGACCACGAGAAGTAAATCTTCCTCACTCAGGTGTGAAATGGTATACTCATCGAGCGCCATAACACGCGGATGGTAGCGACTCAGCCGACGCGCCGTTTTCCGGGCGTAACTTTCGGCCGTACCCGTCTCGGACCCATACAGGATGAGAATACGCTGGGGCCGATGTTCAGGGGCCGTGGTCCGGTCGGGGCGGAGGGCCTGGACCTGCATTCGGCTCGTTCCTGACTGTTCCGTGCCGCCTTCCTCGTCGGCTGTCATCAGTTCATCGTTGATCACCACCCAACGGTCTGCCGCGTAATGATAACTCGGACTCAGAAAAAAGTCGCGCATTTCGTGGTGCCAGACCGGCGTGACGCTCCCGCCCGCCGAGGGAACTACCCACGACCACTGGGCGGGGCATTCGCGCCCGGCCCGTTTTTCGCGCAGGTCGTGCGTCAAAAACTGGCGAGCAGCCGTCTGGTGATCGACCAGGGTTACTTTAGCTTTGGAAAACGAGTGTAGTACAGCCGCATTGAGTTCCAGAAACGCCCGGTCACGCCAGAGAGTCTGCTCACTCGACGTATCCAGTCCTATGGCGCGGGCAATGGCTTCGGCCTTTTCATAGCGTCCATCTTCCCAGAGATTCCGGGCGATTTCGGTTTCCATAAACCAGCCATTGAATGGAGCACAGCCGTACTGAATCCCCCCTATATCCATTCGAAAGTTGGATATAGCAGGAATGGCGCACCACTTAAGATCAAGGACACTCATGGCCGGATAAGCCGGGTGCTCAATGGATACCTTCAGCACATCGTCGTCGCTGAACTGATACATCCTGGGCGATTGACCAGGCACATCAATCACGAGCGGCAGCGTGTCGTAGGCCGTTTTGGTGGCGGGGGGTGTCCATCCCTGCCGAAGCAAAGTCTGCGTAATTTTCAGGTTAGCCTTATCGCCCAGTACCGACCCATCTTCCTGCTCGTAAGCCGCGAAGCGAATGTACTGGCTGTTCCAGATACGCGGCCCCCAGCGCTCCATAGGCTTTTTGGGGCGAAACACGTTCATCACAATCTGCACATTTCCGCCATTGGTTGCCAGGCGCAGGTGTTCGCTGCATTCACGAAACATCTCGTCGGGGTCCGTAACATGCCGTAAATCCCGGACGATCATGTTGCGCCATGAGATCCGGCCAATACATTTAGCCGAGTTACGCCAGGCAAGCTGAGCGCCATAAGCCAGTTCTTCGTATGTATGAGTGTAACTTCCGGTGGCCTGAATTTCGCGCTTGATTTCCTCCCACCGCCGTTCACTATCCACGGCATCCCAGGCCAGTTCTCCACCAATCAAGTCGATGTATTCTTTTGCCTTGGCCAGTATCCGCTGCTGGTTGATCATGGGTTGCCGCAGCACGTTGGTCACCCGGTTCAGCAGGATGCCCCAGGCATGTTCCAGTTCGGCGCTGAAGTCAGGAATGTACTTTTTCAGCACCGTCATCATGGGCCCAACCAGTTTGGGGTAAGCCTCTGGCGGCACCGAGAAATTAGTGTGAACCTGGCTCAGATCGCGCAGTTCCTGAACAATATTAAGGCCACTATCCAGTGACCGAACCAGAAACGCGACGGCCTGCATCAGATGCTCGGTCAGGCTGTCTACGTCGGTACGGCCAAAGAACGGGATGATTTCGGGGTGAGTCTGAAACAGGATATGGTAAAAATCGGTACCAATAACCCGCGCATCGGCCGCCAGCCGATCTCCGCCTTGCCGCATCACCCGAATCATGTCGGGCGTCAACGCTTCTTCATACTGCCTGGTAGCTGCCAGGGCTGGGGCTAAAATAGTTAGCGTAAAAAACCGATACATGGCCGAATTCGACCCTTTAGCCAGGTTTTCGCGGTCGTACTCTTCCAGGTGGGGCACCTGCTGTAGCACCCAGGCCCACACCCGTCGGGCCGTCAGCCAGTGTTCGGGGCGCATGCCCAGATCAGCCAGTAGCGCCACATAATCGTCGACAGATTTGAAGCCCTCGGCTGGTTCCGGATAAATACCCCGGTAACTTTCGCGGAGAAGCCGTTCACTGTGGGGCATCAGCCGCCGAACACTCACATCGAACAAGGAGGCAAAATAGCCCGGAACCAGGTCGATGGCATCGCCAAAGAGGTCGGTCAATTCAGGTTCTTCATACAGCAGCCGCTCAAAAAACAGCTCAATGAGCATGTCCTGATAAGCCAGAAACTTATTCCAGGTATCTTTTACCAGTACCTGCTCGGGTGCCGTCAGGTGCGGCAAATCCGTAACGTCTTCTGGTATGGTGGTTTCAGGTTCCTTTCTGGCCGCCCTGACCGGGGCCGTCGTGGGTGCGAAAAAGGGACAACCGGCTAGGGCTGCGTTTGCAATATCGTTGGCCGATTGCATTAATGAGGAGTGTGTATTCTCTTCGGCTGGTTCTCGGGTCATTCGAATACGAACCTGCATATGAGGGGCCTCTTGCCACCCCCTTAATGGTAAATAAACATCAGTACTACTCTGTCCGTCGGGCTGAGCATCCAGCGGCAGGGTGAGTTGATCGATGCCATGCCAGCGCTGACTACCCTCCTGCCGGAACTGCAAAAGTATATAAAGTTCGCCAGACCCTTCATGCCGACCATTTACCAACCACTCCGGTTTGCGTCTTGTCTGCAGAATTTGCTCCTGTGCAATAGCTCCCGACTCATCATACGCCCGAATTAATCCACGGTACTCGTACCCATCTTCGGGATAGTCCAGGGCCACAACTTCGGTGATACGAACCACGCTCAGGGCACCCGTTTGCGGTTCTTTATCCGGGGTATTGGTAGAGATTGACACAGAATCGTTATTTCGTAAGGTAGAACGAGGGATGAAAAATCAACTAGGCTGGATAGACAATTTAAATTTACCTCTATATTAACTACTTCACCAATTAGTCCGGTTTGCTAACTAATGTATTACTGATATATTTTTATGCCACTATTATTTTTGTCAACCAGGACTAAGAATAAATAATAATCTGGCCCGCCAGGCATCGAATGAAATCAAGCACGGTCGTTGAGATAGGCTTTTATGACGAGCCGATTAACGACAGATTTTCACGTCTTCTGACGGCGTAGACCTACGTTTTATCCGCTTAGAGAAAGCCTTCAGCAAGTAGCGTCAGATGGCTGCTTGGAGAGGCAGCCATCTATTCATCAGAGCAGATTGAGCCGGTTCATCAATTCAGGTTTGTTAGCCCGGCTAATGGGAATGACTTTATTGCTGATTACCAATGTGTTGTCTTCAATATCAACAATCTTGTCCAGGTGGACAATGTAGGAGCGGTGCACCCGCAGAAACCGAAGACCCAGCTTTTCTTCCAGGTACTTCATGGTTGTGTACACAATGTGTGTTTGCGTAGTCGTGAAGATTTTGACGTAATCGCCCGTATTTTCAATGTAGGATATATTCTCGAAGGGCAGGCGAATATAACGCCCGTCGGTCTTGATATAAATTTCCTTCCGCTCGTTCGACGGGTTCAATTTGGATCGCGCATGGAGCTCCAGGACTTTTTCAACGGCTATGTTGAACCGGGGTAATGTGATCGGCTTTTTCAGATAATCGGTCACGTTATACTGAAAAGCCTCAAACGCATACTCGATTTTACTGGTCGTTAAGATTACATAAGGTATAGCCGGTAGCTGCTCCAGCAACTCGAATCCCGACAGACCCGGCATTTCTACATCCAGCCAAATCAGATCCACCTCCTGCTCCGCCAGAAAATCAAGCGCACTCACCGCATTATCGAACACCGAAAGCACTTCCAGAGCACTATGCTGCTCACAAAGGCGGTGCAGCGATTTGCGAGACATGAGTTCATCTTCAACAATTATACAATTCAGACTCATACCTGCGAAAGCTTTTGTAATTCCGTTTGCAAAATGGGCAGCACCTTGTCCATCTCAATCATAAAATCATGGCAATATTCCTCGATCAAATCCATATCAGCATCCTGCCGGGCGCTGTTCTCTAACTGGCGCATCTTCTCTTCAAGATCCGACAGGCCGACCATGGCCAGCGTTGGCTTTAATTTGTGGGCAGCACTGGCCAGATTTGACAAATCTTTTGTTTCACAGATACTTGGCAACTTGCGTATATCCGGCACAATATCCGTCAGAAACATAGAAAACATTTCCGACGCGTAAGCCGCGTCGCCACCATACAATTCCGACAGTCGCTGGCGGTCGAGGGCCTCATCGAATAAGATACACCCCTCGTTGCTGATTTGCTCGACAGGTGCGAATCGTTGCAGGACAGACAATAGCTGGTTCGGCTCGAATGGCTTGGTCAGAAAATCGTCCATACCAGCCTCCATCGCTACGCTTTTGTGATCGAGCATAGCCGAAGCGGTGAGCGCAATAATGGCCGTGTGCTGGTTGGGATTCTGGGTACTCCGAATCGCGACCGTCGCTTCGTATCCATTCATGATGGGCATCTGGATATCCATCAGAATGATGTCGAATCGTTGACTTTTCGCCTGTTCAACACCCTGTTTGCCGTCCGATGCCATGGTGTAGGGTATGTCCCACTTGTTGAGCAGACTGCCGATGTACGTTTGGTTCATCAGGTTATCCTCCACAATCAGCACGTTACAGGTTTTCAGTTCCTCAACCAGGGTCAGTTGCCTATCGACGTTATGTTGTTCAGCAGGCACCAGCGATTTGACGTAGGGCACGACAAACGTGAACGAACTACCGACATCAACCTGACTGGTCACCGAAATAGTACCCCCCTGAATTTCAACCAATTCTTTCGTAATGGCGAGACCAAGACCGGTACCTTTGTGCTTGAAACCATTCGGGTTTACCTGCTTGAATTTCTGGAAGACCATATCCAGCTTTTCGGCCGGTATGCCAACGCCCGTGTCGGTTACGGTAAACTCAACCCACTGTCGATCCTGTTCTTCTTTACTGATGCGGGCAGTGATCTGAATCTTGCCCTGTTCCGTAAATTTCTCTGCATTTCCGACCAGGTTCATCAGGATCTGGTTCAGCATCACATCATCACCAATGAACTCATCGGTAATTCGGGCATCCAGCAACACATCCACCGAAATGGGGCGATTCTGGAGCTTCATCTGAAACACTTTCTGCGTACTCCGAAGCAAGCCTGCCAAATCGAACGGCCGGGCGTGAATCTCAATCCGACCGGCTTCAATTTTTGTCATATCCAGCAAATCCGAGATGAGGCTATGCAGGAAATCGGCCGATGTTTTCAGGATGTCGATGTATTCGCGCTGCTGCATTGTCGGCTGTGTATCGAAGAGCAGGTGCGACATGCCGATAATCGCGTTGAGTGGCGTGCGAATTTCATGGCTCATGTTCGCAAAAAACTGCTTTTCGGCCTGTTGGGCTTCTTCGGCAAAGCGTTTGGCTCGGGCCAGCTCGTGTTCCAGCTGCTTGCGTTCGGTCATATCGTAATGTATACCCATCGAACCGACAATTACCCCATTCTCATCGAGAATAGGAACACCACTCACCAGTACCCAGATACGGCTGCCGCCTTTCTTGATCAACTGCAATTCGTAGGAGCCCGCGTTGCCTTTTTTGCGTTCTTCCTGTTGCCGTTCAACAACGGATACGAATTCAGCGGGCACCAACAGCTCCGTGGCATTTTTACCGACCATCTCTTCTTCGGTGTAGCCCAGCATTTTACAACAGCGCTCATAAGACCGAACAATAATCTGGTCATTGTCGACTTCAAAAAGGCCCAGTTCCATGTTGTTCATGATGCCCCGGTACTTTTCTTCGCTCCGGCGGATGCGTTCCCGCGCCTGGTACTTTTCCGTTACATCGGTATATTTCCAGAGATGACCCATGTACTGGTTGTCATCCAGGAAGATTGGGATATAATCAAGTTCCAGAATATGGCCGTTGGCCATGCTTATTTCTTCGCCAACGCGGGCCTCCCGGGTTTCCAGTAGTTCATTCATCCGCTCCACAAAGGCATCCGGATGAACGAACAGCGGTTTTACCTGCTGACGCGCCAATGTACAGTTATAGCCGACCAGCTCACTGGCCGATAGCGGAATTTCGAACAGGTCGCAGAACAGCTGATTGGCCAGAAGAACCCGCCCTTTCTCATCCTCAACCATCACGCCCGACTGTAGGTTGGTGATGAGTGTTTCCAGCCGTGTCTGGGTAGTTTCCAGTTCAATTTCGGCCAGCTTACGATCCGATACATCGCGGGCCACGGCCACCAGTTCCAGTGCCTGACCGTCTTGTTCGATGAGCCTGACGGTTTGCCCGATCCAAACCACCCGCCCATCTTTAGCCACCACCGGAAACTCATTATAGGTGCTATCCTGCCGCTCGGTCATCATGGTCCGGTAAAACTCGATGAGTTTCATCCGATACCCAACCTGCACGAAATCCGTAAAGTGGCTTCCCAAAAATTCCGCTTCAGTATACCCTAACAGCTTTTCGACAACGGGACTCACAAAGGTGAAATAACCGGTGGGCGAAATTTTATAAATAATATCCTGAACGGACTCGATAAGCTGACGATAGCGCTGTTCGCTCTCCCGGAGTTCGGCTAGTTTATTACGAATCTGCTGCTCCAGATTTTCATTTAAATGCAACAACTGTTCGTTGGCGTTGTAAAGCGCCAGCGCCTTCTTCTCCAGAATAGCCTCTGCCTGCAACCGGGCTGTTTTTTCGCGGACCAGTCGCCGTTTGAGTAGATCAATGTCCTCCATCTCCATCATACGTTACTCTTTCACGATGTCAAATAGAACCTGACTTCCGTCTTCTACAAGAATGGTTTTGGTGATCGTTGCCGTTTCGCCAAACGTTGCCAGACAGCCTTCGATGAGCCCATGAGCGAAATCAGCCAGTCTCCGTTCCGATGTGTAATGCATACGAAGGTGGTTCTCGCTGGGCTGGTCAATGGCAAAATGAGGAAGTTCGGCGTCAGGATACAACTTTCGAACTTCTACATGGATATACTGCTGAACCGAACTAAGTAAACTAAAGGCCGAATCGGCCCGATCGACGAAGGGCCGGTAACTTCGGGTGAAGGCGGTAAACATATACTGCCCGTAGGCCCGCAGTAATTCTGAAACAGGTATTTTGGTTTGCTTACTCAAATTCGTCACCAGCACCACCATTTCGGCATGATCGTATGTGCCGATTGCGGTATAAATTCCACCAGATGAAAGACTACTATCCTGAAGCAAGTGATCCACCAGCTCGTACCCAAACTTCTCCTCGATCATCTCCAGCAACTCAGTAAAAACAATCCCCTTCATCTAAGTATAAATAGCTAAGTATAAACCTACACAGGAAATTTTTTTGGTAAGTGATTTTATAGTGCAATATAGTAACAATTTGATACAGTATCATGTATAAATTTAACTAACGATGACCAAAACTAGAGGATTCTTACCAAAAACCTGGCAAAATAGGCAGTTCATCGAAATCTCATCTCATGTATTATGATTTAAGGACAAGTTTGCAGTATTCAAAGTCAGTACTCCACCTTACCGAACTACTACCTATTCCTACTATGAACCCTAGTCTGAGTGATGAGGAGATGATCCGGCAGCACCTGAATGCAACGTTTAGCGGTTGTTTCGAAAACCTTTATAACCGGAATGTGGGCAAGGTTTATCAGCAGTGTTTTTCCATGACAAAAGATCCGGCAAAGGCGCAGGACTTCACCCACGACATTTTTATTCGAATTTTCGCTCATCTAGACCAATTTCAGGGAAGGTCCAGCTTTTCAACCTGGTTATACAGTATTTCTTATAACTATTGCCTCGATCAGCTTAAGCGTGCCAACCGGCTGGCCATAACCTACCTAAGTGACGATATGGATTACCCTTGTACAAGTACCGAGGAAGCGGAGAAGGTTGATTACGCCCTGTATCAGTTGGCACAGGTTATGAAGCGCATCCCTCCGCAGGAGGCTACCGTATTAAGGCTCAAGTACCAGGATGGCCTACCGCTTAGTCAGATTGGCCTTCAGCTGAATCTGAAAGAAAGTGCGGTAAAGATGAGGCTCAAACGTTCACGAACCAAGGTCAAGCAATTATACCGGACGATAACGGGTTAATCGTCATCATCGTCGTCCTCCTCGGAACCAGCCAACCAGGCGGGGTATCGTTTTTTGCCTTTGGCGGTAAACCATAAAATTCGATTCAGCAGGTCATCATGTCCGCGATCGATCTGGTGAAATCCATACCGGACGGACTGGTTGGTAAACCGCAACGATGCTCCTTTCAATCCGGTTGGCGATGGATTCATGTCGGTTAACGCAACTCGGTTGGGTAGCGCCTTGTAGGCAAAGGACAGATCAGGCTTTTCGCTGAAACAGTCGAACATAGGCAGGGCCGTCGCATCGATAACGTTCATAGGCGGCAGGCCCAGAATCTGCTCCATCGTTCGAACAACCGATGTCTGGTTGTAATTCGTATGAACCGTTTTCTTTAAACGCGAATAAGGACTAACAATATAACCCGTTGTCCGATAAGCCGATACATGGTCCCAACCCGCCTGCGAGTCATCTTCCGTAATGAAAATGACAGTCGAAGCAGCAAACCGGCTGTGAGTCACAGCGTCTACAATTCGACCAACGGCCAGATCGTTATCGGCTACCATAGCCCGTGGTATTGGGAAACCGGGGCTCATACCTGATGTATGGTCGTTGGGCAGCGACATAACCATCAGGTTCGGCAAGTCGGCGCTGGGGTCGGCCGCTGTTCTGTTCAGCTCGTTTATAAAGGCATCGGCGCGCATCTGATCGCTGATCGTTTCGTCATCGCACCCCGGAAAATCCATAGCCAGGATGGGTCTCACCCGCGAAATGGTTGTGGTGTTGGTAAACGAAAACGGTTTGCTCTCCTGCCGCAGCTGAAACAGTTTGCTCCAGTCGTACGCTTTTTTATCGTAGGCGCAGGAACAGGCTTCACCGTAGATACGTACGGTTTTGCCGTGATCGAGCACGTTGTTCCAGATCAGTCCTTTTTTGTCGTACACCATTGCATCGTACAGCACGTGCGGGTAGCTCCGAAACCAGGCCCGTACGCTTTTCTCAGTGTAATCGGTAACCATGGCCGCGCTGGCCCAGTGGTGCCCTTCTGCCGACGATTTGCCGGAAACATAGTAGTTGTCCATCAGCAGGTAATCTTTCGTAAGCTGGTGCTGATTGGGCGTAATGCTATCGCCAAATATGCACAGTTCGGGCAGGCCATCGCCCTGCGGCAAATCGCCCAGTACCTGATCGTAGGTCCGGTTTTCTTTGATAATGTACAGTACATGGGTAAATACCGACGGCTCTCCAATACGCTCAGGTACGGGCCTGGGAGGCATATTGGGGCGGGGAGCCTGCTCCGTCAAGGCCAGCCGAAATTGCAGACTGAGCTTTTTTACCTTTTCGGTATACGCGTCCAGCTGCTGTTGATCAGGAACCGGAATAAACGATATAGACGCCAGTTGCTTGTGCGAGTTATAAGCTTTCAGATTTCCTCCCGCAGGATTTTTCCCCTGTCCGCCCTGATCGACCGGGTTGGCAATACGCGCGCCAATGGCTTCCAGATTGGTCACGTACAACTCATTATTATGCAGCACCAGCCCCGCCGGATAAGCCTGGGTTGGGATATACCCTTTAACTATATTGTTTCCCTTACCTGCACTGGACGCTTTATTACCTAGCCCAACTACACAAAGGGCATTATCCAGTCCATTGGACACATACAGCGTGGTCCCGTCTGGACTGATCGCCAGCCCGTTGGGTGTACTCCCAATATAGCCGTTTCCCCGATTGTATAAACCCACGAAAACGGAGTCAATGACTTGTTGAGTCGGTACGTCGATAATCGACACATGATCGCTGTTGCCATTGGCAACATACAGAAACTTCTTATCGGGGCTGCTGACAATGGCGTTCGGGTGCAGCCCGACCGACAGTTCCCGCTCTACGTTCCCCTGCCTTACATCGATTACCGATACGGTACCACGGGCCATGGCACCCGTTTTTGGATCAACGTAAGCACTTCCCCAGGGAACACCGGCCGTTTCGAACCCATTGGTTGAATCGGGAACCGGCCCGGCCCAGTTGGTCACGTAGGCTTTTGTCCCAAGAATGGTCAGGCCGAAAGGGGCTACACCGGTGGGTGCCGTCCAGATTACTTTTTGGTCTTTCACCCGGAGTTTGACCAACTGGTTATTGCCGTTAAGAACGGTGTATAACATCAACTCACCCGCTTCTTCCTGAAGGACCACTTCATTGGGTAGTGCAATGGTGGCGGGCGCGATGGCCGCAAACGGAATGGCCCGAACCAGACGAGCACGCGAGCCGTTCCAAACGACTTGCATCACGTGTGAATTGGGTTTTCCCCGGCCACCGGCACCCCAGAAAATATAGGTTGAATCGTGATGAACGACGGCTTTAATTCCCGAAAAAGAACTCATGCTCCCTTTAAGATCGGAGCCTTTAGTATAGTCCCAGCGCGAAATGAGTTTACGCTGTTTTACATCAAAAAAAGCAATGCCGAAACGATCTTCCACCACCAGTGTCTTCTTGTCGGGCAGCAACACAGCATCCAGGCTATGGTTTTCAACGCTGGCATCGCCAAAACTAACGGACTGCCCTGCCCCGTCGATAATGCGGTTATAGGGCATCAGGAAGGGCGATGTATCGCCCAGAGGGCCGTCGTCAGTTGGTGTTTTATAAGCCGAGGAAGGCTTACCCAACTTCCCGCTGATGGGGCCGAAATGATGGCACCCAGCCAGTAAAAACAAGCTGACCAGCGTAGAAAGTCCAGAACTCACGAACGCAACGTTGATTTTCATAAGCGCAAAAAAAGCGGTTTGGCACGGTATCGAAAACCGATAATGACGACCAAGCTAAGGCCTATTTCACGTAAAAAAAAGGATTTCACGTACGCTTAACATGGAATTACGAATCAGTTATTTCGTTTTTGCGAAGCTGTATCTTTCCAGATTCGTGAGGAAACGAACCTGTATCGTTGGGGTGAAGTCCGTTTTAAGAAACGGACTCGACAGGTTTCTCAAAACCTACCACGCCAATTTAGTTAAGGCGGTTTTAAGAAACCGCTCATGTCAGTTTTAAGAGACTGAAACCACGTAACAGGTCACACGCGTGTCAGCGAATCGTCTGTTATAAAAAAAGCCCGCAGTTATAAACAACCGTTTATGACTGCGGGCAATAGATGTCACGGATCTCTCTCCTAATTCGTCTCTTTCAGAGTCGACAAAAAGCTAACGACATCCCGAATTTCCCGCTTCGTGAGCAGGTACTTCATTTCGGGCATGCTCGACGGGGAATTCACGCGTTTGGCAATCTGATCTTTCCGAACCGCCGTATCGGGCTGGTCGCCTACTTTGACCATCACCTCGGTATTGGTTTCGCCCTGTAGGATACCGCTGACGGTTTTCCCATTCTTGAGCGTCAAATTAACCGTTCCAAATCCGGGAGCCAGCCGAGCGCTGGGGTTGATGAGGGCTTCGAGCAACTGCTCGCGGGTGAGCCGACTGGCAACCCCGTTCAAACGAGGACCGGCATTACCACCCAGATCGTCGTACGAATGGCACCGAATACACTGTGCCGTTTGGTGACGGAAGAAAATCCGGCGACCTAAATCAGGCTCTCCACCCAGCAGACTACCCTTGTAGGAGGCCGCCAGCGCATCGGGCGACAACTTGGCTGTAATGGCTTTGTACCGGGCCGTTAACTGGGGCGAATGACTACTCTCGATCGCTTCTTCCAGCTCCAGCTGAAGTTCGGGCGAGAGCGTACCTGCCGACAGCTTGGCCAGCAACGGATCGAATACCTTTTGCGAATTGGCAACGGGCAGTTTACCGAGCGTTAGCAGAGCCGCCTGTTTCTCTTCCGTTGTGCGGTTGTTGATCACTTCCGAGAGCAGCGTCACCATGCGATCTTTCGGCATACTCGATTTGGCCACTAAGTCCAGTCCGGCCACCCGCACGCTCTTTTCGTTATCGGCCAGCGCCGTTTCAATGGCTTTGCTCAGTTGCTTGTCATTCAGCGAGGCCAGTGCCCGTAAGGCAGCTACCCGCACTACGGGTTCTTTATCGCCCGTTAACCGGCTGAATAACGGTTCCGAAGCTTCCGTTAGGTTCAACTTTGTAATCGCCTTGATGGCACTTAGCCGCAGGGCTAGTTCCTGATGTGTCAATAGTTTGGTGTAGAGGTCAGCCGTTTTGGTTTTAACCAAGGCCGGATCGCGTTCGATAACGCCCCGATAACGGCCATCGACACGGTCCAGAACCGATGGCTTGGCCCAGGTGCTGAGCGCTTCCAAGGCTTCGGCACGCATGGCTAAGGGAGCCCCTTCTTTCTGCGCATAGTCGATCAGGGTTTGCATCGCTTCGGGCGTACCTACCCGCAGATTCGCATTAATGGCCCGACGAATCAATGGTTCGTTGGTGAAACTCGTGTTCTGAATCACTTTCCCAAGGGCGGGCAGGGCCGCCGGAATGGATAAATCATCGTTGATACCCCGAGCGGCTTCGGTCACGACAAATTCGTCTTTATCGGCCAGGAAGCTGGCAATACCGGGGTCGTTCATCCGACGAAGGGCAACGACAGCCGCAATCCGAACAGCTTTTGATGGACTGCTCGACAACGCCACGACCGGAGCCGGTTTGCCGATACGGGCCAGCGCCAGACTACCCGCATGACGGATGTACGCATCTTCGTCATTATTGGCCTCCAATAGTTGAATGATGGGCTGGATAGCAGGTTCGTAGGCGATCCGTCCAAGAGCCTCGGCGGCAAAGAAGCGCGCACGGCTGTTGGCGTCTTTTAGGAGTGGAATCAGGGCGTCACCGGCTTCCTTGTACCGAATATCACCCAGCCACTTCGCTGCCTGCGCCCGAATTTCAGCGTCCTTGTCCTGCAACAAAGGCAACAACAGCCTGGCGTATTGTTTATCCTGACGAGCCAACTGACTGATTCCCCAGATACCATGAACGCGGGCCAGCTGGTTATCGGTTTGTTTTGTAGAAGCGGTCAGCATATCGGCTCCTTTCGCCCCCCGTTTGACCAGTTCGAACTGGGCTTTCTGCCGAACGCGCATATCCGGATTCTTCAGCAATTCAGCTAAGTCAGCTTCGGAACGGGAAGCGAATTTCTCGGCCAGCAACGCTTTGGTTCGCTGCCGATCAGCGGAGCCAGCCCCGGCTTTATCGTCCAGTTTCCAGATACGGCCATAATCTTTGGCATCCCAGCCATTGATCCAGTCGGCTACGTACAAGGCACCGTCGGGACCAAAATCAATCCCCGTAGCCAGCACATTCCCCAGCACTTTTTTCTGTTCGCCCAATTCGAACGAGGCCCCTTTGGGCTTTAGCTTAAAAGCGTGAATACCTGACTTGGCCGGATTCCCGACAAATTCAGCCACAAAAAACATGTTTTTGTAGGCCGGACTCAAGGCTGTACCGGGGTTATAACGCATCCCTGCCGGGCCACTCACGAAGTTGGTAATGGTTGGCGTGATGTAAGCCGCCTGCCCCTCGAAGCGCGGTTTATACATTTGCTCGTCCATCCAGACTTTGTACGTATTGTTGTTCGGATCGCGGTATTTGCCGTACTGCCAGTTACTGCGCCAGCCCGTGTCCGACCCGTTGACAATATACACCAACCGCTCTTTTTCGCCCGGATGATCGCCGTCGTTGTCCTCGCTTATGAGGTTGCCGTATTCGTCAAACACAAACTCGTGAGTATTCCGAACACCGTGGGCGAATACCTCAAAGTCGCTGCCGTCGGGATTCGACCGCACAATGACGCCACTGTTCGGATGTTCCCATTTCTTACCATCGGGTCCTTTGCCATTGAAGCCAATGTCGCCGATCTGCCAGTATATTTTGCCATCCGGCCCCATTTCAATCCCCGACATGCCGTGCCCACCGAAACCGACGTGCACACCGTATCCGTGTGAAATGGATGTTTTTGTTTCGGCAATTCCATCGCCGTCTTTGTCACGCATGCGCCACAGGTCAGGCGCAACGGCTACGTATAGATCGTCGCCATTGATCATCACGCCCCCGGCTACGTCGGTCACTTCATCATGAAAGTCGTTCACAACCAACTGCGTCTGATCAGCAACGCCATCGCCGTTGGTGTCTTCGATCCGGTACACGTTTTCCTTCTCAACAGTCATGTCGCGCCAATCGTGGGAGCCATCGCCGTTAAGGTCTTTGAGCCATTCATTTTTCTTACTATTCTCCGGCGATAGCACACGGTGAAAAAACGCCCGTTTGTCTTCGATACTTTGCAGCCGGTTCGATTCGATCTCCCAATCCTGGTGGCTGCGAATATCGAACTCGGTGTTTTTCTGTCGGTTCGTTCGGGTATAATAGATCCGTCCGTTTTCGTCAGTGTCGATGGCGATGGGATCGGCAACCAACGAGTCTACCCCCCATAAGCGAAGCGTAAGTCCTTCGGCTAGTTCGGGGGTTACCGTCGCTTCGATAGCCTTCGCGAGTGCGGCCGCTTTTTCGGGAGCCATCCGCTTGATGCGCCGGTCGATGGGGTCTTTTTCGTTCTGGTAGCCGAGCAGCCCCAGCATCGGGGCCAGCGCGCACAGCCAGATTACTTTTTTGTTTACCACTAAAAATGCCTTGCCTTTTTTCATTCTAAACAGCTGTTAACAGGTCGATCTAAGGAACGCCGATGCGTCAGGTTTGGTGTAGGCCGTATTTCACACCCATTCTAACGAACCCAAAATTGACGTTTCACCTTAGAAGTTCAAAGACGTTTTTCGGCTTACACTACTTTAGTTCAGGAATATGTTTTCACGAGTACGTATAGCTGATTTTTCGTTTAACGGCTGGCACTGGTGTAAATGAGAATGGCTTCGGGCTGGACAACGACCGATGCCTGTCCGTCCAGCAGTAACGGGGCCGCCACGGAGCCACGCCAGGCGGGTTCGGCGGAGTCGAGTAATTTATGCCACGGGCCATCGCTGGCTGGCAGCGTGAGCGGCTGGGGGCTCTGAGAGAAGTTCATCAAACAGACGACGGTTTCCTCAATAGCAAACGAACCGGCCTGTACTTCTTTTTTATGCTGCCGAAACAAGGTGAGCGTCTGCTTAAGATCGTCCACAACCACGGCTACCGACTCCCGGTCTGGGTGGCGCAGAGAGGACGTTTTTCGCAAACGCAGCAGCGTTTGGTAATACCGAAAAAGTGTTCGGTGCGGCTCCTGCGTGAGCCGGGCCCATTGAAGTCTGGAGCGGTCAAAGGTGCGCTCGTCCTGCGGATCGGGAGCCTCAAAATCCGACTGAAAATCAGCAAATTCTTTCTTTCGCCCCTGCCGGACGGCCTCCACCAGCGCAGGTTCTGAATGGCTCACAAAATACAGAAACGGATTCAACTCGCCCCACTCCTCGCCCATGAATAGCATAGGCAGGTAAGGGCTACTCATAACGGCACCAGCCATTAGTTTCTGCATCTCAAAACTAACCAGTTGGCTGGGTCGTTCGCCCAGCATCCGGTTGCCGATCTGGTCATGGTTCTGCGAGAAGACCACAAACTGCCGCCCGGCATGACCCGCCGTCGATTTCCCTACGATTCGGGCGCGCCGGGGCATGTAGGTGCCGTCGTACACATAAGCGTCCCGGTACGATTTTGCCAGGTCCTGCAGTCCATTGTAATCCGCATAATAGCCATTGCGTTCCCCGCCCGCCGTGACGCGCAGGGCATGATGGAATTCATCGTTCCACTGGGCATCCATGCCGTAGCCATCCGTGGCCAGCGGGTCGATGAACCGGGTTTCATTTTGATCTGATTCGATGATCAGGTAATGCTGCCGCCCGGTTTTCGCCATCAGCGCATCGACGTATTGTTTTATTTCGCGCAGGATGTGCGTTTCGCTCTCATCACAAATGGCATGAACGGCATCCAGCCGTAACGCATCGATGTGAAAATCCCGAAACCACATCAACACGTTTTCGATGAAAAACCGGCGGACACTATCGCTGTAATCATCATCGAAGTTGAGGCCATTCCCCCAGGGCGTTTGATGTTTGGCGGTAAAATAAGGGCCAAAGTCGCCCAGGTAATTGCCTTCCGGCCCGATGTGATTATACACGACATCGAGCACAACGGCAAGCCCCCGGCGGTGGCAGGCATCGACCAGTTTCTGCAGCCCCTCGACTCCACCGTACGAATGTTGAACGGCAAAAGGAAATACCCCGTCATACCCCCAGTTCCGATTGCCAGGAAACTGCGCAACGGGCATAATTTCGATGGCATTGATACCCAGTTCCACCAGGTAATCCAGCCGATTCTCGATCCCGGCGAACGTACCTTCGGGTGAGAATGTGCCCGTATGAAGTTCATAGAGCAAATAATCTTCCAGCGGCAAATTAGGCCAGTCGGCATCTGTCCAGTGGAACGCAGCCGTATCCACCGCCTGCGAAGGGCCATGTACGCCCCCAGGCTGCGCCATCGACGCCGGGTCGGGCCGTTCGAGGGTATCGTTCAGGATAAACGTGTATGTATCGCCGGGCTGTAGCTGGGCCGTAGTCAGCTGCCAGTAGGCACCATCCTTCAGCAGTGGAAGCGTCAGTTGGCGATCACCGTGATGGAGAGCGACACTCTGGGCGAAAGGAGCCCAGACCCGCGCCGTTGCGCCATCCTGCGTAAAGGTAACGCCAAGCAGTCGGCGGCTTAGTAGTGCCTGATTCATAGGATATGATCAATGGTTGAGTAAGTGGTTAGTCAAACAACACGCTGCAGCAGCCATGTGTTAGCAGGAAAATGGTTTTTAACGGCTTTGCAGCACTTGTTTTTACACCGCCACTTCGACGGTCGTGCCCTCTTCGATGAATACCCGGAATGTTCCGCCCAACTCCTGAGCTCGCGTTTCCATGTTGCGCAGGCCGTAGTGATGGCTGGCCACCGCGCCATTTGTCCAGCTGAACCCCTGCCCGTTATCGTGTATGCGCAGGTTGATGTGTCCATCAGCCTCGACGGACAATTTCACAATGGCCTCTGTGGCTCTGGCGTGCTTCACAACGTTGTTGAGGGCTTCCTGTACAATGCGAAACAGGTTCAGCACCTGCGATGAACTCAGCTTATAGGCCTGCGAACCCGACACCTGAACATCGACGTGAAGCCCGTTGGTTTCGTGCACATAGCGGTTGATATATTGGTTGAGCCGCTCGGCAAATTCTTCGACCGTAAAGCTTTCCTGATGAATGGCCCAGATCGTTTCGCGCAGCAGTTTTACCGCTTCGCGGGTATGCGTAACAATGGTCCTGAGTTGGCCAGACAACCGCTGTCCATCGGTTATGGGCGTCTTTTCGGCCTGATCACTAATATGGGTCAGGTTTGTCACCACGAAGGCCAGGTGGGCGCCTACGTTGTCGTGCAAATCGCGGGCAATGCGCTCCTTCTCGACCAGCAGGTTATTTTTCAGACCCAATGTCTGCACTTCAGATTCGTACACACGCTGCTGCTGCACCGTACGCTCTTTGATGAGTTTCTCGGTCTGGTCGCGATCCAGTTTATATCGGTACGCCAACCCGACCATGAGTACCAGCACTTCAAACAAAGCGGCTGGCGCATAGTAGGCAAAACAGGAGACGGGATAGAAGGTGGGCAACAAGCCAAAATTGGCAAAGACCAGCCCAAGGTTAAGTGTGTAGAAAGGTAAAATCGCGATCAGATAAAGCCAGGCCTCCTGCACATGATACCGACGGACGATGCTGATCGTGATGTACGCCACAATAACCGGCAGCGGTAGCCAGTAAAGAGCCGAAAACAGACGGACCATAATCAGCTCCATCGTGGGCGACAACGGGGTAAACCATTCGGCGGTCAGGGCAACCAGACAGAGAACACCGCACCAGAGCACGACCTTACCAACTTTGTGCCAGCGGTACGAAGGCGTATTCCGCAGATTTAAAAACTGCCGCACAAACGTTAGCTGCGAATAGAACAGGATGAGGGGAAACAGAAAGTAAACGTTCTGGCGGGGCATCCAGAACTGAACATCGAAACCAAACTGATTTAAAAAGCCGTCATTGATGACAAAGAAACCCACCAGGCCCAGCAAACAGAAAATATACCTCGAATAGATTTGATCGAACGTGGTCAGAAAGAAAATGAGGCTCATCATGGCCACGAACGTGAGGGTGAACAGCACCCCGCCCCAAAACAGATAACTCTGCTGAACGACCGTTTCATAGTCGGCGGCCCGAACCAGCTCGATCGGAAGTACCTGCGCCCCCCGGTGTTTGACGACTCGTAAATAAGCCGTTACGACCTGCCCGGCAGGAACCGTGAACGGAAACCAGAAATGGCGATTGTGTAGCATTCGCTGGGTAGCCCGTGTTTTCCAGCCAATAGTCGGTGACGTCAATAAAATGTTATTCCGGGCATCGACGATAAACAGCTGAAGCTCATCGAAGCACCAGAAGTCAATTTCGGCAAGCCATTTCTGTGGCGTATTCACCGGGTTGTTCAGCCGGAACCGGAGCCATAACGGGCTGGCGGCTTTCGTACCTGTAATGACGCCGAAGTTAGGTACGGGCGATGTTACGGGGAGAAAAGCGGCCGTATTGGCCAGTTGAATCACATCGGTGATTGTCCGTGTATGCGATGAGTCGCGCAGGAAAGCCAGCGCCCCCTTCAATACCGGTTGATCACCCCCGGCGGGTAGAACCACAATGGGCTGACTGCCTACGGGTTGTGCCGATACCCGTGGCCCTATCTGGCAACAAAGCAAAAACGACAGGACGAGTAGGCGCAGACGTATCATCAGTAGGCGAGGTAACCACTAATGTATAACGGCACTAATTAATAAACAAGTCATTACGTATAAGCCGTTGTCGAACTTAAACCGGCAGGCTCTTCCGTTTTTCTGCCATGAATGGGTAACATACGCGTGAGCGGGCAAACCGGTAGCACACGGCGTTTCCGATCAGCCCATTCACGCGCTTATCGTTAACCCATTATCTGGCCCATTTTCATGGCAATACCCATATCCCCTTTAATTTTTAGTTTTCCCGTCATAACGGCCATCATCGGATTCAGGTCGCCGGTACCCATTTTAACGAGGTTGTCGATGCTTACCTGCAAATCGCAATCAGCGGGCTTATCGTCGTTAGACACAACAGCGGGCGATTGATTGGCATCGATGTAGATCGGCCCCTGATCGGTCACTAGCTTGATCGTAGCATTAATAGAATCGGCATGCGTAACTTTGGTACGAATTTGCTCGGTTAGTTCTTGCAGAGTCATCTGATTTGGATTTCGTTGGTATAAACGTCTTATGAAAAGAAACTCAGCCGCGAAAATAAGGTTTCCAGGTAACGCGGACATTCTGCCCGCTTAAATTTCACGGCAGACGGTGGTCTGCGTTCTCTATGCGTTCTCAATTCTTAACTCTCCTCTGCATCCTTACGTTTCTCAGTTGCGCCTGGGGCCTGCTCGATGCCCTTGTCTCCTTCGTACAAACAGACGCCGTTTCTGAAACGGTTTACGTTGAGCAGAAACGCACAGACCCGAAGCAGGACAAACAGCAAAAACAATACTTCGAAGACCGTTCGTCGGACGATGTTCCTCTGCCGGGCAACCCCGAGCAAATTAAATTGCTGGCAGTAGCGCAGTTCATCTATTCACTGCTCACTCTCATTGGTGCCTTTCTGATGTTTCGATTACGCCGGATTGGCTTCTGGGTTTATGTGGCCGGAATAGCCGTTGGTTTGGTTTTGCCCGTTGCACTGGCTGGTTTTGGGGCGTTAAACACCTCATTTGGTGTGTTTTTCAGTATACTCTTTGCGGGGCTATACTGGGTTTCACTCAAGGAAATGAGTTAAGTGACCAGCAATGTACTCAAGTAATGACTTTTTTTTTCAGACAAGATTTTACTAAACCGCCTAAAGCGACTCTAACGACCAGACAGGTAATCGACGCATCTTCCGAACGAATGCGTTATTAGATATATCCTGTTTATTGTAAAACGAGTCGCATTGAAGGCCCTGAATAGACAAACACCCCGGCGATTCCGTTTATATACCAAAACACGTACTATGAATGCTTTTCGCTTAACGACACTACTCCTGCTCACCGGCTTTTGCTTATCCTCTTTCGCAGCCAGAGCCGACGATCCTGATGCGATCGTTGGTCGATGGCTTAGTTCGAAAAAGAGAAATCAGGTTCAGATTTACAAGCAGGGAAACCGGTATTTTGGCAAGCTGGTTTGGATGCTTGAACCAATCGATCCCGGCACGAACAAGCCAAAACTGGATAAAGAGAACGCCAACGAAAAGTTGCGTAGCCGCCCACTCATGCAGTTGGAGCTCGTAACGAATCTGGTTTATAAAGGCAACAACACCTGGGGTGATGGGGAAATTTATAACCCGGAAGATGGTAAAACGTACAGTTGCGAAGTGTTTCTCAAAGATGCAAATTCGATCGATTTGCGGGGCTACGTCATGGGAATTAGTTTTTTAGGCAAATCCAAAACCTGGACACGCGTGAAATAGCGGCTATTCGACAATCCAGCGCGAGAGGTGATTATACCGTGCTTCCAGGACAATTTTAAAAAAACCTTTCGGCAACGCCGATACATCAATCGTGGCGGTTTGCGCATTGACGGGCACTTCGGTCAGGAGCAGGTAATCGTCCCGTTTGCCCTCTTCAAAGTGATTTGTGGTAGACACCCAAACTTTAACGGTCCCCTCCGGCTCAACGGCTTTCCAGTTCAGGCTAATTTTACCTACTTCTTTTTTAACCGACGGCTCCGTAATCGATAATTTTCCCGTGAGCGGAATGCCATCCAGTTCAAACGCCTGTTCTTTGGGAATGGACAGTTGCAGGTGGCGGGCCATGGTTGGCATAATGTCTACAATACCTGGCGTATTTTTTTTGAACTGGCTGTTCAGGTCTTTTGCATTGGTCACAATCCAGGTAGCCCGCTCCCGGTCCGACTGTCCTCCGTGGTTCTTGCCCGTGTCGGCGCTTCGCCCGTGATCGGTGGTGATGAATAGTTGCCAGTCCTCACCGGTTGTTTTCTGCCGGTATTGAATGGAGGACCAGAGCCGCCCAATCTGATCATCCATAATCTTGACGGCTTTGTAAAATTGTTCGCTATCGCCGTATTTATGCCCCATGTCATCCGTATACTCCAGATAAACCCACGACAAATCCGGGCTTTCCCTCTGGATATACTGACTAGCTTCATCCACCACTTTCTCATCAATCTGATGAATGTATTCCGATTGCTTATCGTGGCGATAAAGCAGGGTATCCCGCTCTAATCCGTCAAATGAATAATCGATGCGCAGATGGCCCGTTTGTGGCAGATCTTCGCCAACGAGCTTAGTTCGGTTGTCGAGCCAGGTCGAGAAGACAGCCGTGCGTTTCTGTGGATACTGGCTCTCAAAAAAGCGGAAGATCGTCCAGTACTGATAATTGGGCGCTTTTATGCTGTTGTCCCAAACGTTGTGTTTGTTTACCCAGGTACCTGTGAGCAGACTGTTGTAGCCAACCGCCGAGATAGTTGGGGTCTGGGAGTACGTATTTTTCTGTCCACCAACATACGCTCTGGCGTAGCCGCCTACCTTGGCAATAGCATCCAGATTAGGCGTTGGCTGCTTCTCGATGACATCGGCAGGAATACCGTCAACAATTACAAATAAGGCTTTTCTAGGTTTGCTCTGCCCCCAACTATAAAAAGTTAAAAGCAGGCAGCAGCCAATGAACAACAGTATGGTCGATATGCGCTTCATATATCTTGTCGAAACGCTCAAAGTACGGATACGCCAGCCTATATGTAAAATGCTGATCTAAAATTTCACAACTTCATAATACGCTTTTTCGGTTTTACATTGGCTTGAGCAGGCGTATGAGGGACCCTCCAAAGTACGCCCGCTCGGAATAGGCCAGGTATTGTTAAAATCACCCCTCTAACACCTTTGTCCCCGGTGAGTCTGGCTGATAACCTTGCCCTAGTTTCCCCTACGCATTGGTTTTCCAACCCAATGCTTAGGTTTTTTATTTATACCAAATTCGCCACATAAGGAGCGATTAAAAGAACCTTTTTAGGCATTTTTTAAACGTTTTTACCCCTCTTTTTCGTTATATAGGTACAAAATATCCTTAAATAATAATACCATGATCATCGAGGCCCACAATCCCATTCCAGTCCTTACCCAAGGGGAAATTCAACAATATGTGGCTACGCATGAGTTTAACGAAATTGGTGAGCGGGAGTGGTTTCGGCTCATCCCTTACGGCGAGGATCTGTTTCGAACACCTAAGTACGATTTCGTATCCGGCACCCAACTGACCACGGGCGATGTGTTATGGATAGCGGTCGGGCTTAATAAAGGTTATCAGGCAAGACCCTATTCTGCTGACCCTACCTCAACTCCTGGCCTGGGCGCAATGCACTAACAAGTAACAGGTAGTCAGTGGATACTATATAAACAGGCCCGGTAAACTACCGGGCCTGTTGAGTAATAAATGCTCATGACCTAACTAATTAGCCTTACCTGTACCTGGCGATGACGAGCCAAAAACAATTTGCTGGCTAGTGGGTCTTAACAAGCAGAGCCAGGCGAATCAGCAGCTCATAATCTGTTAAGTATACCAACTATGAAAATAGGAATCATCGGGGCAGGCTTCATCGGCAGTGCCCTTGCCGGGCGGCTCACCAGCCTCGGCCATGCAGTGGTTATTGCTAATTCACGTGGCCCTGAAACCCTGAGTGAGGTGGCCAAAAAAACCGGCGCTACCCCTGGCACGGCCTACGAAGCGGCCCACTACGGTGAAATCATTGTGGTGACTATTCCGCTGAAAAACATTCCTGACCTGCCTAAAGACTTATTCGAAGGCGTGCCCGCTGACGTGACGGTCATTGACACCAGCAACTATTACCCCCTACTGCGCGATGGTCAAATACCCGAGTTGGAGAGCGGTGACCTGACCGAAAGCGAATGGGTGCAGCAGCACTTGGGCCGACCCGTGGTGAAGGTGTTCAACAATATCTTAGCTGCGGTCCTGGAAAAATCGGGGCAGCCCGTCGGCACACCCGGCCGCATTGGGCTACCCGTGGCTGGCGATGAAGCTGCCGCCAAGCAAAAAGTAATGGCCCTGGTCGAAGAACTGGGCTTTGATGCCGTAGATGGCGGTAGCCTGCACGAGTCATGGCGGCAGCAGCCCGGCACGCCGTGCTACTTGGCCGACATGCCCGCTGCTGAGTTAAGGCAGCAGTTGGCGAGCCTGGGCACGGAGCGTACGGAAACCCAACAGGCGCAGTTCCTGGCCAACCATGCTGAGCAGGAAAAGCAAATGATGGCCCAAGGCATTAAGCTGTAGCAGCCTATGCCCTGGCTTGTTTTAAGGCTGTTCGGTTAATTTAAAGCGGGCCACCGTGGCGCAGCTATTGGATAGCTGGTAGCAGCAACCGGCATCCACATTGGTAATTGTAATCAACAACGGGGTAAAAAAGACCTAAAAACGAGTTGTTCCTCTTTTTCAGGTCTTTTTTACCCCGTTGTTTTTAGATTTGCCTACGTTAAGAATTTCCTTTTTAAATACGCGTGGCATACTTCGGGATACTGTTCCTGACCAGTTCCCAAATTCGCAGGCACACGGCCCCGTCGCGCATCAGCCGATTAACCATCCGGACAGGTGGTCCCTGCGGACACGAACTACGGTAATGTTTCTGTACGCTTAAAACCCAATCGAGTTGCCACCATCAACGGGCAACGAAACACCCGTGATGTACTTGGCGGCATCGGAAGCCATGAATACAGCGGCCCAGCCAATGTCGTCGGGTTGACCAAATTTTCCCATGGGAGTCCGGCGCATGGCGCGGGCAAACCGGTCCGGATCGCCCCCCATAGCGGTTTTGCTCATGGCCGTTTCGATGAAGCCCGGCGCGATAGCATTGACCCGAACACCATTACCCGAAAACTCCGATGCCAGCACCTTCACCATGCCTTCGACCCCGGCTTTCGACGCGGCATAAGCCGCCACCCGGTCGATACCATAATAGGCGGCCATTGAGGAAATCATAATGATCGACCCTCGCTGACGCGCCATCATGCGCCGGGCGCAGGCCCGTGTCAAACTAAACACTGAGTTCAGGTTTGTGTGCACGATGCGATCAAAATCTTCATCCGTAACGTCCAGAGCCGGTTTTTTCATGTTGATACCGGCATTATTGACCAGAATGTCAATCGGCCCATGCGCGGCTTCAATCTGTTCGACTAGACCATCCAGTAGGGAGCGTTCGGTTACGTCATTGACCACATAATGCGCCTGATTACCCAGCGTGTCGGTGGCTTCCTGAAGGGGTTGCTCCCGTCGCCCCGTTAGAACAACCGTAGCCCCCGCCTGCACCATGCAGCGGGCAATATCGAAACCGATACCGCTGCCTCCGCCGGTAATAAGGGCCAGCTTGCCCGCGAGCGAAAAAACGGTCTGATTAGGTGTTAATTGCTGTTCTTCCTGCATGACTTGTATTCGGCCTCTAGCGTAATTTATAAATTTCAGATAATCGTTTTACATCGTCCAGCGTCCGGTCGGGTTTCTGAAACGGGGCCGGAATTGGTCTTCTCGAGTACGTCTGTAAGTACAGGACCCAGGAGTCCCGCCACCAGATCGCTTCCCTATGCTGGGTAGTCAGGCGACCCGTTACATCCGCAAATAGTTGCGGGTCGACCGCCGGTTTCACTTGGGCCCATTGCTTTTGCATCCAGCTTACCGAATCGGCACCGGTATAAAACTGAGTACAAAGTTCATCCCAGAGCGTTCGCCCGGTGGTCAGCTTTTTCGTCCAGGGTACATGATGAAACCACAGCAGGTAGGGTAGCGGACAGGCGTCTGGATCTTGCCAGATTTTTTGTACGTCCGGGCGATACTGAGCCAGGGCATTACTCCCCGTTGCCGTCCGGTCAAAGCCTAATCCGATGGAGTCGGCACGATGGTAATAGATGGCAGTCCAGTCAGGGCGAGGGCTTTTTTCCTGCCAGGGCTCGGGGGCAAAGTGAACGCCCGCCCACGGCCGCGAGAGGCCCAGCGGGGTATTGTAACTGACGTAAATGTCCCGTGACCGCATCATCAGATTCGTAATTGTCTTTACGGCCTTCGGCTCACTTGTCAGCGTCATCTTCACCCATTCGTCCGCAATTCCCTCCGACGACAGGGTATGATCCCAGGCCAGCCGCCCGTAGGCATACCAGTTTGCCTGCGCCATCGGATTTCCGGTCCAGTTCCGGTCAGATCCCGTGTTGGCCACACCCGCAATGGCCGTCATGGCGTACTGGTGTAAGCTGCCGTCGATCACGTTTGCCACGGTTGAAGCCGTTCCTTTATCCTTTATATGAGTATCTGAATCCAGACATTCCTTGAAGAGTGGTGCTTCATAGACCCAGTGAGTGGCGAAACCGAGGTATTCCTGCGTTATTTGAAACTCCATCGCCAGGGGCGTTCTGGGCATGTTGCCAAACAAGGGTGAGAACGGCTCGCGGGGCTGAAAATCAATCGGTCCGTTTTTCACCTGCACGATCACCTTTTTGTCGAACGTTCCGTCCAAAGGCGTAAACTCTTCGTAAGCAGCCTTGAAGCGGTCAGCATTAGGACCGTCCGGCGTTCCGCGGTCCGGCGTTCCGGTCGCCTTATACACGAAAGCCCGCCATAATACGATCCCGTCGTACGGTTTGAGGGCCTCAGCCAGCATATTGGCTCCTTCGGCATGGGTACGGTTGTAATCCTGCGGACCCGGTTCGCCTTCCGAGTTGGCTTTAACCAGAAAGCCGCCAAAATCGGGGATGGCGTTGTAAATTTCCTTGGTTTTATCGGCCCACCATTTCCGGACCTCCGGGTCGAGCGGGTCAGCGGTTTTCAGACCGCCGATGGTTTTGGGAGCGGGAAAATAGATGGATAAATAAATCCGGATGCCGTAGGGCCGAAACTCTTTAGCCAGAGCCGCTACTTTTTTGATGTACTCTTCCGTTAAAAAACGAGCGCTGGCATTGACGTTATTGACCACGGTTCCGTTGATACCCAGCGAGGCATTGGCACGGGCATAATCGCGGTAACGGGGGTCAACCGTTTCGGGCAATTCGTACCATTTCCAGAGCGACTCTCCCGCATACCCGCGTTCGATGGTGCCGTTGGTGTTGTCCCAATGATTGAGCAACCGATACTGGATGCTGGGATTGCTGGTTACGGAGAGATTGATAATGGATTGCCCCGTTTGCATTTGTCGCAGCAAGGCAAAAACGCCGTACAGCACACCCGCATCAGTCTTCCCGGAAATCGTCAGATTACCCGCCTTCCGGCTGGTTAGCTGGTAGCCATCGTTCAGTAATTTTTGAGCAGTAGCCGTCGGCGTCGCTGTGACACTTAAGACAATTCCTCCCGTTCGGTTGCCTGGACTGGTTATGATAGGAACGGATCGCCCCAACAAGCCCTGCAAGCCTGCCTGAAGCTCCTGCGCGGCCGACGTTAACACCGGGCTCTTACCCGTCAACCCGATGAACTGTGCCGAACGGGTATAGGCTTCCCGTTTAGGTGCGTCTTTAATCAGGTCATATTTGAGCCACAATCGGTAGCCATCGTCGGCAAACGAAAACGTACTGATGAGCAACAGGCAACAGACTAATCGTTTCATATTTTCGGAAATTTATGCGGTCGGCTCCTAAACATGCTGTGTCCCTAAGCTTCGTTCAATGCCCATTTCCAGGCCGCGCAATTCGGCCAGTCCCCGCAGTCGGCCAATGGCTGAATAGCCTGGGTAGGTTTTATTGTGCAAATCGTCGAGCATCTGGTGGCCATGATCGGGGCGCATCGGAATGGCTGTTTCGCCAACGCCCTGCTGCGCCCGCCGTTTCTGTTCCAGTATAATCGCTTTCACCACCGCATACATATCGACATCCCCCGCCAGATGATCCGCTTCATGGAAATTACTGGGCCGGGCCAACGTTTCGGTCGTCTCGCGCCTGGTTGTCCGCAGGTGAATGAAGTGAATCCGTTCGCCAAACCGCCGGATCATACCCGGCAAATCATTATCGGGCCGAATGCCTAACGAGCCCGTACAGAACGTAAGGCCATTGGCGGTTACGTCGCAGGCGTTTATTAGCTGAGCCAGGTCGGTTTCGGTGCTCACGACGCGGGGCAACCCCAGCAACGGATACGGGGGGTCGTCGGGATGAATGCACAGATTGACGCCAACTTCCTGCGCCACTGGAGCTACCTGCTGAATAAAATAATAGAGATTCTGGCGCAGTTCGGCATCGCCGATGGACGCGTACTCGTTCAACAGACCCTGGAACGTATCGAGGGTAAACGCTTCTTCGGAACCGGGTAAGCCCAGCAAAACAATGTTTGCTAAATCGGCAATCTGCTCGGGCGTCATTTGCCTGAACTTTTGATGAGCCGATTCACGAATGTCGGGCTCGTAGTCGATCTCGGCACCGGGTCGTTTTAGAATGCACAGGTCGAAGATGGCGAAATCTTCCCAAACAAACCGGAGCGCCCGCGAGCCGTCGGGCATCTCGTAACTCAGGTTCGTGCGCGACCAGTCCAGCACCGGCATGAAGTTATAACAAACGGTTTTGATGCCACAAGCCGCCAGGTTTCGGATCGACTGTTTGTAGGTTTCGATATAGTCCGCTCGGGACGGTCTCCCTTTCTTGATATCCTCGTGAACCGGCAAACTCTCCACCACGGCCCACTGCAAGGGAGAATACCGCTGATTATCAGCTTCAACGAGTTCGTTTCGCTCGATTATTGCGTCAACCGTCCACAACTGGCCCACCGGAATCTGGTGCAATGCCGTAACGACGCCTGCGCAACCCGCCTGCCGAATATCCATCAACGAAACCGGATCATTCGGCCCGAACCAGCGCATAGTTTGTAACATTCCCATTGTTATACGCTATTGCTTACTTTAGGTTGTATGAATGAGATGTCGGCTCCTACCCCAACAAAAACTAGTACGATTATTTCAGTTTAAACTCCCGTTTTGCAAATTCCAGAAAGACAGGCCAGTCGAGTATGTCGACATGGCCTCCTTCATGATTGCGAAAAGCCAGATCACCGTCGATAAGGGCGACATCGGGGGCGGGCATCGCGGTTGCCCCAACGCCCTTTTTGCCCAGTAACGCGTAAACCGGACTGGCCCCAACACAAGCCAGAAACTCTCCTTTCGAATCGGACCAGCTGTCTTTTGTACCACCCGTAATGAACAACGGTCGGGGTGCAATCAGCGCCATCAGGTCGTGGGCATCAACGGGCATCGCGGCCCAGTTGCCGCCATACTTCAGAAAATTCCCGGCCATCCAATGGTATTCACCGGAGCCCGCTACGTTGTCGATCGTCTCCCCATAATTGCGTTTTTCCAGCGAAGCGCCCATCGACCCGGAGCAACTGGAGAAAACGATGGCCCAGCGCGTATCCAGCGCACCGGCCAGCAGGGCCGTTTTCCCCCAACGCGAATGACCCTGAATGCCAATTTGTCTGGCGTTGATGCCGTTGTCTTTCTCAAAATGATCGAGCACCCGGCTAAGTCCCCAGCTCCAGGCCGCCAGCACACCCCAGTCGTCAGGTTTTCGGTCTTTTCCTCCGTTCATGAGGCCAATAATGCCCTCGTGCAAACCGGCTCCACTGTCCAGCTGAATGGCACCCGTATTTACGAGCGCAACGGCCCAGCCTGCATCGATCAGCTTTTCGATACTGAGCAACGGCTGCGGAAACGAACCCCACACAATGACCATCATCGGAATTTTCCCTTTAGCCTGAACAGGTCGGTAGTAGGTGACGGGAATACTGGGCGTTGCCGCCGGATACCGGGCGTTGTCAATACGGCCAAGCAGCAGTTTCCGAAGCGCCTTACCCGCCAAAACCGTACTATCGGTTCCCGTTGAACCAAACGTCACGTTGGGTGTGCTGGCGGGCGTTTTGCCGTAAATTTCCGTCAGATAATCCGTCAGTATTTCGGGTCGGCGCTGCTTCCACCAGCTAGCCGCGCTCGTCACAGGTTTGCCGTTTTTCAATACCAGCGGGTCGGGAAGTGTATAGGTATTAGCTATCGCTTCGTCGTAATTCGACCAGATGCCCCAACCCGACCGAACGTGCGTGTTACCTGCTTCATCGAACCAGTTGTTCGAGCCCTCTTTCGGTTTGAGATGCGTTGGCCGCCTGGGGTCTTCAGCGGGAGATGGGAGAGCGGGCAGTTTCAACTGGAGCTTGTCCATCATTTTCTGCCAGTCTTCCTGGCTGGCCGCCCGCATCTTATTCATATAGGCCGTCCGCTCCTCCGGCGTCATTTTCTGAAAATCAGGCGATTGAGCAAGGAGGCTACTCATTGTCAGGCCAATGATCACACAGGCATAAATCAGTGGTTGGCAGAACGAGTTGGCTGATGGACGATTTTTCATTTTTTGGTCATGTATCAGCAGGAATGGAGGCACGCATCTTACCACCCCCAACCGAAGCGTCGGCCCGGCCCCTCCTGTTTTAGGAGGGGGTTGGGGGTGGTACGTTTCTGGCTAACGGCACGAACATCTTCGTTCCCACCACTATGCACGAGTTTTCACCCGGCTGAAAACAAAGATATAGAGCATTGTCCAGGCAGCCAGATACGCCAGACCAGCAATGTAGAAAATGATGTAGTACCCTTCCGATAGGCTTCCCAATGCTTTATAATGATCCAGAATACGACCCACAATCAGGGGAAAGACGGCTCCGCCCAAGGTTCCGGCCATGGTACCCAGACCAACGACCCGGCTAATTACCTGCTTAGGAAACTGATCGGCGGCCACGGTAAAAATATTAGCCGACCACGCCTGGTGAGCGGCCACGGCCAGCGACAAAATAGCGATAACCGGCCACATACTGTTCATCTGGCTAATGAGCATCACGGGCATCACGCAAACGGCAAACAGGGCCATTGACCACTGCCGCGCCCGTGTTGGATGCCAGCCTTTGCGGATCAACATCGACGACAGCCAGCCGCCCCCCACACTACCAATCGTAGCGGCCAGATAAATGACGATCAGTGGAGCGCCCAGCTTCTTGAGGTCGAGGTGATAAATATTGGCCAAATAGGAGGGCAACCAGAACAGAAAAAACCACCAGATCGGATCGGTCAGCAGCTTGCCGCTCATGAACCCCCAGATCGCTTTGTTGGCAAAAATCGGGTATTTGACGGCAGCACCATCAATCGTATTGACCGTGGCCGCATCGCCGGCGGTGGCAAATTCGGCCGCCGTTTCCTGCGTGATGTGGGCCAGTTCAGCCGGATTAACGTGCTTATGTTTGCCCGGTACATCGTACAATAACCACCAGACCACGATCCAGATAAAACCAAGCGCACCCGTTACAATGAAGGCCATTTGCCAGCCTGCCATGAGTGCCAGCGCAGGAACGACAGCCGGTGCCGCTACCGCGCCGATATTGGCCCCGGCATTGAAAATACCAACGGCCAGCGCCCGTTCTTTCTTGGGAAACCATTCGGCCACCGTTTTAATTGACGCCGGGAAGTTTCCAGCCTCGCCGAAGCCCAGAAATGCCCGCGCAATCATGAATCCAAACGTGCTACCGGCCAGCGCGTGGCCCATAGCTGCCAGACTCCAGACCAGAATGGCCCCAACGTACCCAAGTTTGGTACCGATCCGGTCAATGATATAGCCCGCGAGCAACGTGCTGGCGCCGTAGAAAAAAGTAAAGACCGTTACAATATTGCCGTAGTCGGATTCTGTCCAGCTAAACTCTTTTTCCAGAATTGGCTTCAACAGGCTGATCACCTGCCGGTCGAGGTAGTTGATCGTTGTCGCAAAAAAGAGTAAGGCAACAATTACCCAACGATAATTACTTTTCTTCATCTGTTCGGTCGTTGCAGAACTCATGAAGTTGACTGGAGCGGGAGTGGATTTAGGCGTCAAGGCAACGATTGAAATTAGGATGAGTAATTGAATTTGTCAGGCAGACCTCCTTAAAACATGACTTCCTGCTTTAGCTACTGCTTAACCTAAGTTATTAAGCGAAATAGAAGCCGCCTTTACACAAAAAACGGTACGTCTTTGGGTGCATATTTTTTCATGCCTTCTTCGTTTATTTCGACACCAATTCCCGGCTTATTCGACAACGGAATAAATCCCTTTTCCACCATCGGGCCATCGAACGTAACGATTTCTTTGAACATGGGCTCCTCGTGAAAATAGATCTGCCACTCCAGTATCAGGAAGTTAGGCACCGATGCACACACGTGGCTTGAGGCCATAGCGCCCAGATACGACGCAACCATGTGCGGAGCAAACGGTACGTAATACAGGTTGGCCAGGTTGGCAATCCGCTGCGCTTCGCCCAGTCCGCCAGCCTTCTGCAAATCAGGCATAATGATGTCTACAGCGCCAATTTCGAGCAACTTCCGGAAACCATGACCCAGGTAATGGTTCTCACCCGCGCAAATGGGTGTGTTCGAAGCCTCGCGAATTTGCTTGTAGGCTTCCGGGTTTTCGGCCGGAATAGGTTCCTCCAGAAACAGCAGGTTCAGCGGCTCCATCATTTTGGCTACACGTCGGCCCGTTGGCAGGTCGTACTTCCCGTGCATATCGACGCAGATATCGATTTTAGGACCAACAGCTTTCCGGACACCGGCAATCTGGTTGTACATCCGCTCCAGTTCACCGGGGCTGGCCGTCCAGTTGTAGGCATCGTATTTATTGGGGTCATTGCGTTCGTCGATGTCATACTTCACGGCGGTGAACCCCATATCGACCGCTTTTTTGGCGCTCTTTCCAAAAGCCTCTCCACTCGTATCCGTTTCCCGGTAAGCACCGGTGTCGCAGTAAACCCGAATTTTATCCCGGAACTTACCACCCAGCAATTGATAAACGGGTAGCCCAAGCGCTTTGCCGGTCAAGTCCCAGAGTGCCGTTTCGATGGCCGACAGAACGGATATATACATACCCGCCTGAGCGCCTTCGAAAAAACCCGCTTTCCGCACATCTTCAAATAATCGATTGACGTTGAGTGGACTTTTGCCTTTGATGCGCTCGCCCATCATTTTCACCAGGTGATAGGTCCCGGGGGTTGCATCGACGCCCTCACCACAGCCCCAGATACCCTGATTGGTATGAATTTTAACAAACAGGCTATGCCCGTTCCGGATGTATCCGCACTTGATGTCGGTAATTTTCAGATCGGATGGCGCGGAGGAAAGCGGGGCGTTGTGAACGGCGGTTTCCAGCCCCTCCCCGAAGGTTGAGAACGTGGTTGCGGCCAAGGCACTGGCAATAGCGCCTTTGGTTAAGAAAGAACGGCGTGATGTACGGGTCATATTTTTCGAAGGGTTTGGGTTGAATTGGCCCAAACAACGGGAAGCTGTCCGGGATACGTATCCTTACCAGGTACGGGTTTTGAGGTATTCCTGAATCTGTTCTTTCGGTACGGGGAGTTCACTGACATGGGCGTTGAGCCACTGCGAAAAATCTTTCTCAATCGCATCCGACCAGCGCGAATCGATCTGACCGGGTGTGTATTTCTGTTCGCGCAGGCGCAAATGCCCGAACATATCCCGCAACCGGATTATCTCGGATGTTTTCACCACCTTCTCCGCCAAGTGGGGTGGAATAAACGCAACACCGCCATCACGGCCCAGCACAACGTCGCCGGGCATAACCATCACTTTGCCAATGCGCGTTGGGCGATTAATGCCGACCAGAGTGGTATTCAGGTTCCCCTCCGGGTTGTGGTGCGAGGGATGATAACTTCGGAAGTAAGATGTAAATCCCCCAATTTCTTTCAGGCCAGCCACATCCCGAACAGCCCCTTCGTAAACAATACCGTTGCCTGTTTTGGCATAAATCGAGTTGCCCAGATTGTCGCCAATGGTTGGCCCATCTTCGTGCATACCATACTGATCGACGACGTAGACATCGCCCTTCACCAGCATGTCAATTGGCCAGGCGTTCTGCGACTTCACGCGGCCATCTTTGGTATGTCCTTTTTCGTCCGTCACCCGATGCACATCTGGACGGCCAGGCATAAACGTTGCGGTCAGGGCACGCCCCACAAGCACACTATCGGGATTGATCGTCTGCCAGTCACCCGTGAACTGATACCGGTAATTTTCCCCTTTCATCACCGACCAGGCTTCCTCCTGCGTAACCAGTCGCATACGTTTCAGAATCGCATCGGGCACTTTAGGCCGGCCATCCGGGAAGCGTTCGCCTTTCCAGTCGGGGGTTAAAAAGATGAGTTCGTCGCGGGAGATTTGCTGGGCGAACGACATAGTTGCCTGACCGATCAGCGCCAGCAACGCCAGACAAAAGCGTACACGTTTCATAATAAACTTAGTAGTTATGACGATTTGAGGAATATGTATAAAATAAGTAACACATAGCCATATTCTACCTGCGCAAGCAAGCCTATTCCTGAAGAAGCCAGTTTCTATCGGGCAATTGGACGGCTGGATAAGTAAAGGTTGAGCGAGTTATGGTTTATATTTCGACGATTATTTTATTAGCTCGCTAACCCATGGTTTCAATGCAGAAAAACACGACTCTTTTCGCGTCGATTACTTTACTCACGTTTCTTATTTCCGGACAGCTGCATGCTCAGGACCTTCGCCCACCCGCCTATCCACTCATCACGCATGACCCCTACTTCAGCGTCTGGAGTACGACCGATAAACTAACCGATTCCCCCACCCGCCACTGGACCGGAAAACCTCAATCGCTGGAGGGTATTGTTCGGGTAGATGGTCAGGCGTACCAGTTTCTGGGTGCCGTCCCAACAAACTACGAAGCGATTGCCTCGACGGGCGAAACCCAGGCGTATCCAGCCAAATACACGTTTAAAAAACCCGATGCGGGCTGGGAAAAAGTAGACTATACGGCCACTGGCTGGACATCGGGTACGGGGCCTTTCGGAGATACACCAGAGGCTAAAACCAGGTGGACCAATAACGGCTCATCGAACGCATCGACGGATATCTATTACCGACGGGAATTCAACTACGATGGGAATGCCGATCTCTCCAAACTCGTCATGTCCATCAATCATGATGACGATGTCGTCGTTTACCTCAACGGCATCAAGATTCTGGATAAACCTGATTACCTCAACGAATATGTTTACCTGCCGCTATCGGCCGCTGGTCAGAAAGCCATTCGCAAAGGCAAGAATGTACTGGCCGTCCATTGCGTGAGTCCACGGGGGGGATCATTCATCGATGTGGGGATTTTGAACCCGATCAAGACCTCGGGGGTTACAGTCGCCACCCAAACGGGCGTGACCGTGTCGGCAACACAAACGAATTACACGTTTTCGGCCGGGCCGGTGAACCTGGCCGTAACGTTTATGTCGCCCCTGTTGCTGGACGAACTGGACATAGCGGCCCGCCCAATCACGTATGTCACCTGCGAAGTTCGTTCGCAGGACCGCAAGTCACATTTGGTGCAGGTATTTCTGAGCGAATCCGGTACCCTGGCAACCAACACCATCGGGCAGGAAGTAGTCATGAAGGCCGGCCAGGCACCCGGCCTTATTTACCAAACAGTGGGCACCGAAGCACAGCCTGTACTGGCCAAAAAAGGCGACAATGTACGCATCGACTGGGGGTATGCTTACCTGGCCGTTCCTCAGGAAAGCGGTAACCAAACCGGAAACGGGATGGCTCCTGGGCTGAAACAGGCCTTTTTGAAAACGGGGCAACTCCCCACCGACAACAAAGCATCTGTACCGGGAAACAAGCCACGGGCAGCCGCCGACGTAGCGCTGGCTACCGTACTCGACTTCGGTAACGTATCCAGGCCCGCCGAAAAGCACCTGATGCTGGCCTACGACGACTTGTATTCTGTCCAGTATTTTAAGCAGAATCTACGTCCCTGGTGGCGACGGGACGAGAAAACGACGATGCCCGCCCTACTGCAAACAGCCGAAAAAGACTACAGCCGACTTAAGGAGAAGTGCGCCAAATTTGACGACAGATTACGGTCCGATGCGAAGAAAGCGGGTGGCAAAGAATATGCTGATTTATGTGTGCTGGCATACCGACAGGCCATTGCCGCTCATAAAATTGTTGTGGGCCCGAAAGGGGAAACGTTGTTTCTATCGAAAGAGAACTTCTCCAATGGTTCCATTGGTACCGTGGATATCACCTATCCGTCGGCCCCGCTCTTTTTGTTGTACAACACAACACTGCTGAAAGGCATGATGGAGCCGATTTTCCAGTACTCGGAGAGCGGCCGGTGGAAAAAGCCTTTTGCGGCCCATGACGTAGGCACGTATCCGCTCGCCAACGGACAAACCTACGGCGAAGATATGCCCGTTGAGGAATCTGGCAACATGCTGCTGCTGGCAGGTGCCATTAGCCGAGCCGACCGCAACGCGGAATATGCCAAACAACATTGGAAGACACTGACGACCTGGGTCGAATACCTCAAAAAAGATGGTTTCGATCCATCCAACCAATTATGCACCGACGATTTCGCGGGGCATATTGCCCGAAACGCTAACCTCTCCGTCAAGGCGATTCTCGGTATTGCGGCTTATGGCCAGATGGCGGCTCAGTTGGGGGATAAAACAACGGCCGAGAGTTACCTGAAAACGGCGCGCGAGATGGCCGCAAAATGGCAGCAACTCGCCCTCGACAAAACAGTTGGTCAGAAAGAGCATTACGACCTGACCTTCGAAAATCAGGGCGATACCTGGAGCCAGAAATACAACCTGGTCTGGGATAAACTCCTGGGGCTGGATGTATTCCCGAAAGAAGTGACGGCTACTGAAATTAACTATTATCTTACCAAGCAGAAACCATACGGGCTTCCATTAGATAGCCGTAAAACGTATACCAAGTCGGACTGGATCATCTGGACGGCTACGCTGGCCAAATCTGACCGCGATTTCGAAGCTTTCGTAAAACCGGTTTGGCGGTACGTTAATGAAACGCCATCCCGCGTTCCCCTCTCCGACTGGCACGAAACGACGAATGCCAAGCAGGTTGGCTTCCAGGCCCGTTCGGTGATAGGCGGTTACTTTATCAAGATGCTGGAGGGAAAGCTGACTAAGTAGCAGTCTACCCGATTTTACGCATAAAAAAATAGCCCCATTCTGCTGAGAATGGGGCTATTTTTCCTTCAGCAAACAAATAACTAATATATTAGTTGTAAAACTAAATACTTAGTCATACCTTTCCATTGTCATAACTACTGCCACTAAAAATCATGCTAATTCGTGACCTTACCAAAGCTGAAGAAGAGATTATGCGCGTGCTTTGGCAGCTCAAAAAAGGCTTCGTGAAAGATGTACTGGCCGATTTGCCCGAGTCTGATCGGAGCGACGGACTGTCTCCCGCCAAGCCCGCCTATAATACCGTTTCGACCATCATCCGCATTCTGGAAAAGAAGGGATTGGTGGGGTATACGGCCTACGGAAAAACGCACGAATATTACCCGCTCATCTCGGAGGAGGAGTACCGCCGGTTTCAGACGGACCAGTTAATGGCCAACTACTTCGACAACTCACTCAAGAAGCTTGTGTCGTTTTTCGTACAGGACAAGAATATCAGCCTGAATGAAGCCGACGAGATTATCAAACTCCTAAATAAAAAGGCGGACCAATGAGCGCCCTTGACTATTTACTGAAAGCGAACCTATACGGTTTGCTGCTTGTCAGTTGCTACTGGATCTACTCCTTAAAAATGGAACCTATGGTCGTGCCGAAGGGGGTGTATGCTCAGTCAGATTCCACTAAGAAGCAACCGGTGAAGCTACGGGCAAAACCGGTTCAACCCGTGAAGCAAACGAGTGAAACGCGCTACTCGGCACCGGGTCATTACACCGTTACGGTACCAAGGGACAATACGCCCGGCGGAAAAGCCGATTTGATTCTGGTCAATGGCACAAAGCAAGTTGATCGGATTGGCGATGTCGATTCAAACACAATTGAGTCGATCGAACTGCTTAAAGATACCAAATCGATTGCCAGGTATAAACTTCTTTACGGCGAAAAAGCAGCCAAAGGCATCGTCATCATTCACCTCAAAGGAACGAATACGTTATGAACGCACTCCCCTATTTCCTGACGGCCAGTCTGTATCTGGCGCTTTTCTACGGTTGCTACCATCTGCTTCTTCGACGAAACACGTTTTTCGGACTGAACCGCGCTTATTTACTGGTATCGGTGATGCTGTCCCTCCTGCTTCCGTTGGTCGAATTACCGGGTGGAACAGGAAATTCACTGCCCGTCGGGGCCATTACCCTGCCGACATTTGTGGTTGGCAGTGCTTATCCTTCCTCAAGCGACGGTTTGACCACAGCACAGTGGATCTGGCTTTTTTACGGTCTCGGCGTCGTCGGTATGCTCATCCGGCTTGGGATGCATTTGCGCGCGGTGTTTGCCCTGATTAATCGGGGAATCATAGAAAAAAGGCTGGACTACACACTTGTACGATTGCCCGATGGCCTGCTGAGCCAGACGCCATCTTTCTCCTTCGGACGCTATCTAGTGCTCAATCATACCGATGCGCTTGCCCAACCGGAGGTATTGATGCGCCATGAGAAAGCTCACATTTGCCAGCGCCACACCGCCGACATACTTTTTGTGGAAGTGGTGCAGGCTGTGTTTTGGTTCAACCCGACCCTTTGGCTCTACAAACATGCCTTGCAGGAGGTTCATGAATTTCTGGCCGACCGCTCGGTTCTTCAAACACCCCAGCCTGATTATCCGCGCCAGTTGGTAGCCTACGCTCTCAGCATTCCGTCCGCTGCCTTAACTACCCCTTTTGTTTCTAAATCAACCCTTAAACAACGTATCGTTATGTTACAAAAACCGCAAACGCACCGCCGGGCTTTACTCAGCTATGCCCTCGTGTTGCCACTGGCTGCCATGCTGACTATGTGTACCCAATCGGAGCAGGACCAGGCTGCACCCACCACGGTCGAAGCCTCCGCCCGCAAACCTGTGGAGGGCGAAGTGTTTACAGTTGTTGAACAGTCGCCGGAGTTTCCGGGCGGAATGCAGGGTCTTAAAACCTATATGGAAAAGAACCTGAAATACCCTGAAGCCGCCGAAAAAGCGAATGTTCATGGACGGGTATTTGTTAGTTTCATTGTGACAAAAACCGGCGAAATTACCGATGTACAACTCCTGAAAGGTATAGGCTACGGTGCCGATGCCGAAGCGGTGCGGGTAGTACAGAATATGCCTAAATGGACACCGGCCCGGCAGAACGGCCAGCTTGTTAATGTGAAGTATCATCTGCCAATCAATTTCCAGGCGGATGAGGCATCGCCAGCCCCGAGCGAATCAGCATTTAAAGGGATATCGGTATTCAGGGTTGATGGAAAGCCCGTTACCGAAAAAGAATTTAAGGCTATTTCACCGGACAAAATTGCCCGAATGGATGTAGACACGCCCAACAAAACCGTTTCCATTACCACCAAATAATCTCTATTGACCCAGGTAGTTTTATTAGTACGTGCCCTGAAGCTTACTACTAAGCTTCAGGGCACGTACTTTTTGCCCCCAAATGAACCAGAACACTTAGTCATTCATTACTACTAGACAATTGTTCCCTGGCACTAATGAATCGCATCCTGTACTGGTTCCGTAACGACCTTCGTCTGCACGACAATGAGGGATTTGTTCGCGCCCTCGAAGACGCCGATCAGGTACTGCCCGTATTCGTGTTTGACCCACGCTGGTTTACACAATTCGCCCAACTTGGCTTTCCTAAAACAGCGGTTTTCAGGGCGAATTTCCTGATTGAAAGCGTTGCTGATCTTCGGCAGTCGCTTCAGGACAAAGGCGCCAACTTGATCATCCGAATGGGAAACCCTGCCGATGTTCTGGCCGAACTTGCCAGTGAGATCGGCGCATCGGCGGTCTACACGAGCAAGGA
This sequence comes from Spirosoma humi, assembly GCF_054776575.1. Lineage (NCBI taxonomy): Bacteria > Pseudomonadati > Bacteroidota > Cytophagia > Cytophagales > Cytophagaceae > Spirosoma > Spirosoma humi. Next base: position 368,371 of record NZ_BAAHBR010000002.1, on the reverse strand, counting down.
GGTTACGCAGGAAGAAACTGACGCAGAGTCGAAATTGAGTAACAAACTCAAACCCCTCAATATCGACATTAAATTCTTCTGGATGAGCACGCTTCACCATGTCCGGGACTTACCGTTTACGATCTCGCGGCTACCCGACGTGTTCACGCAGTATCGGCATCAGATCGAGAAAAGCACTAGGGTTCGTCCAGTGATTCAACCGCCGGAAGTTGTATCATTCGTCCCCGATGTGCCGCCGGGCGATATCCCGACACTGACAACCTTTGGTTTTGATCGCGCCACCCAGCAACAGGTCGAACAACCGGATGCACGCCGGGCAATAGCATTCAAGGGGGGCGAGCAGGTTGCGCTTGACCGGCTAAACCACTACCTATGGCAAACCGATCTGATTATTACGTACAAAGAAACCCGCAATAGGCTCCTCGGCGATGACTATTCGAGTAAGTTTTCGGCCTGGCTGGCCAACGGATGCCTGTCGCCCCGAATGATTTATGCCGAAGTAACGCGGTATGAAAACGAGCGGGTTAAGAATGAGTCGACGTACTGGCTGATTTTCGAGTTGATGTGGCGGGATTTTTTTCGCTTCATCGCTCTCCGGTTCGGCACCCGCATCTTCAAACGGAGTGGCATTAAACATGATCTCAACCGAAAATTCATCCAGGATGAAACGCTCTTTCAGCGCTGGGCAGAAGGCCGGACTGGTATCCCGTTTATCGACGCCAACATGCGCGAGTTGAATGCCACCGGCTTTATGAGTAACCGGGGCCGACAGAATGTAGCCAGCTTTCTGGTTAGCGACCTCGGCATTGACTGGACCTGGGGAGCGGCTTATTTTGAAAGTAAACTCATTGACTACGACCCATGCAGTAACTGGGGCAACTGGAACTATGTAGCCGGTGTGGGCAACGACCCACGCCAGTTCAGCAACGGGCAACCACGTTATTTCAACATCTATAGTCAGGCGACACGGTACGACGAGCAGGGTAGCTACGTCAAGCACTGGCTCCCGGAATTGGCTCAGGTACCCGCCGATCAGGTACATCTCGTTTCGAACCTGAGTGCTGCTCAGCAGGAAGCATACGGCGTGGTGCTGGGTATCGATTACCCGTTTCCGGTTGTGGATCCGACCAAGTGGGTAACTAAGCCCTCACCATAGCCGTCCGATTAGGCTGATTCCCATCTCCATGACTCGTGAGGACAAGAACTATGGAGATGGCTTCATTAAACGAGGTTTTGAGAAACCTCGCCTGCCAGTTTTAATAAACTGACAGCACGGACATATGCCTTTTATAAATTCTTCTCAATAAAATTGGTCATCATCTGGTAAAGATGCAGGCGCGTGTTGCCGCCATAAATACCGTGATTGCGGTTTGGGTAATAAAATGACTGAAACTGTTTGCCCGCGGTAATGAGCGCATCCTGGAAGGCAATAGAATTTTGAAAATGCACATTATCGTCACCGGTGCCGTGAATGAGCAGATACGGCCCGCGTAGTTTGGCCGCGTGCGTAACGGGTGAATTATCGTCATAGCCCGATGCGTTTTCCTGCGGCCGTTTGAGGTAACGTTCGGTGTAAATCGTGTCGTAGAAGCGCCAGTTCGTCACGGGCGCTACCGAGATACCCGCCTTGAACACATCCGCGCCCAACGTCATGCAGAGGGCGCTCATGTAGCCGCCATAACTCCAGCCCCAGATGCCAACCCGAGCCGGATCGACGAAGGGCAGCATCTTCAGGCCACGCGCAGCGGCAATCTGATCCTCGGTTTCAAGCTTGCCAAGTTGAGCGTAGGTAGCCGTACGAAAGGCAGCACCGCGCGCGCCCGTACCCCGCCCATCGACCGACACAATAATATAGCCTTTTTGCACCAATGTCTGGTACCAGAAAAAATCGCGGCTATCCCATTCATTTTTAACCGTTTGCGAGCCGGGTCCGCCATAGACAAACATCAGAACAGGGTACTTTCTGGTACCTGTACTGTCGAAATCTGTTGGTCGGATCATCCAGCCATTCAACGGCGTGCCATCGGCAGATTTGGTCTGAAAAAACCGTTTTGGCGCTAACGTGTAGGTTATCAAACGGGTTTTCAGGGCTTCATTCGACTCCAATACGCGCTGATCTTCAAGCGTTTGGGTGCTCCGCAGCCAAACCATTACAGGAGCATTGGCCGACGTGTGGTACAACAGATAGTACGAGAAATCAGGACTAAAATTAGCCGTATACGTACCGGCTTCGTTTGTAAGCCGCTGCTTATTCTGTCCATCCAGCCCGATACGGTACAAATGTCGGTCGAGTGGCGAAGCCTCCGTAGACGTAAAAAAAACGGTGCCCGTCTTCTCGTCGACGCCCGATACGGTAGCTACCTCAAAATTGCCCGATGTAATGGGCTGAATGAGTTTACCGCTCATGTCGTAGCGATACAGATGCTTGTAGCCACTGCGCTCACTGCTCCAGAGGAACGATTTACCGTCGTTCAGGTACAGCAGATCATCGGTAAACTCCAGGTCAACATACGTAGGGCTGGTTTCGGTTAAGACCGCTGTCGCCTGCCCGGTAGTCGCGCTAACGTGCAGTAAATCAAGCTTATTCTGTAGGCGATTCAGCCGCCGAACCGAGAGCAGCGCTGCGTTTTTTGTCCATTGAATCCGGGGCAGATAACTATCCATCTCGGTACCCGTTTGTGCCTGTACTTTTCTGCCCGTCAGTACATCGGCAATCCAAACCGTTACGACCGAATTGGCTTCACCCGCTTTAGGATATTTGAACCGGTACTCGACCGGATACAACGTGCCCCAGAGCTGCATATCGTACTCGGGAACACGGCTCTCATCGAATCGGATCCAGGCCAGACGCTTGCTGTCGGGCGACCATTCGAAGGCGCGTGCCATGCTGAATTCTTCTTCGTACACCCAGTCGGCCCCACCGTTGATGATCGCATTCTGTTTGCCATCGGTTGTCAGCTTCGTCTCTTTCTTCGTGCCAAGATCAACGACAAACAGATTGTTATCGCGCATGAACGCAACGCGTTTGCCATCGGGCGAGAAGGCCGCATGTTGTTGTTTTCCACCTTTACTCAAAGGTACCAACTGTTTCGTACCCAGGTCATAGACATAATATTCGGCTTTGCTCGACCGACGGTAAATAGGTTCTTCCTGCGTTGTAATGAGCAGTTTTCGCTCGTCCGCCGACAACTGGTATCCATCTACCGTAACGTTTTTATTACTTCCCGACACGGTTGCCTGCCGGGCGTCGAAAAGCGTTTCTACCGGTGCACCGGTGGTGATGGTGAACCTGGTAATTTTGCCATTATCAAGCGTAGTATAAAAACCGCCGGTTTTCATCCAGTTGACAGCTTCCACAGTCCGCTGGTTGAACACGCCCTGGTTGCGGCCCCAGATGTCATCGAGCGATACCGCTTTCGGAGTTTGACCGATGGCCGGAAACGCAATAACGAGCCAGAAGCTTATTCCAGTCAAGAAACGCCGGATTTTCATGGTTTTAGTTTTTAGTAAATAAAACGGTTCGCCATTGCAAGGACGAACCAACGCAACGGCGAACCGTTCTGTATAGATTGACTTTATTTTACTGTTTCGGCGGGAACGCTGCCGGGCAACAAACCCTTCCGTTTCAGCAGGGCGTCGGTGAAGCGCAGGTCGTTGTCGCTTGTAAAAATGGTAAAGGGCATATACAAAAACTGCGCTTTCGACAGGCCTTTCGTAACGGTTCTGGCAATCCAGTTAGCCTTTACATTGGCCATGGCTTCGGCATTGTCCAAAAACAGGATATACGCGTCTTTGTCTTTGATAACGCTATCGATCTGGCTCCACTTCAGAATGCCACCTTCCTTAGCGTTGATGCGCATTAAAATCTGACGACTATCAATTTCATAAACGTATTTTTGAAACAAGGCTTTGCTCTGTTCCATTTGCGCAATCCCCGTAATCTGAACGGCCCAGAAAAGTACGTACAGAATAGTGAGCAACACAATGACGATATAAATCCAATAATTAGGATATACGTTCGTCAGGTTCAGCACCACGTTCAGCACAATAAGTGCCAATGGCACAAAGGCCCATTTCCAGTTATCTTTTACCCACTGCCGAAGGGCGATATTGATATACGTTTTTTGGTCTAACGCGTATTTTTTAGTCTTAACAATCATAGTACCTCTACATGAAAGTGCAAAGATAAGCGAAAGATATAGGATGTACGATATAGGAGATAGTGCTGCGACACTCATCCTGCATCACTTTACTCTTTTCTGAAGTGTAGCGCATTGATTGTGTATTGGCGATCGGGCGTCTGGCGCATCAGAACGTAAACCGAGAAGACCTCTCCTCCTGTCTCATAGGTACCCGTGCTGTATCGAAGTTTATCCGACGCCCCGCGATAGACGAACTGGAAACGGTGGGGCGGGTACTTACGAAAAAAAGAACGCAGAATCAACTCGGCATGGGTGGCCTGCAGAGCCTGAAATTCAACGTTTTCGGCATCAATGATCAATTCTATCGTTTTTGCAAAACGCGCTGATAACCGACTGGCATCGCCATTTCGTAATGATGTACCCACCGTTTGGGTGATATCAGTTGCGGAGGAGACCTTTTCGGAAGACACGCAGACCAAAAGACTGAAAACAAAACTAAGGAGCATGTTCATAGAGGGCGAAAACCACACTGGCTTTCCTCCACTAATGGCGAAAATTGTGCCAACTAAATACCTACTGATAGTTCATTGGCTAATGGCTTTTTCTCCATCTTTGCACCGTCAAAAATTTCGTTGTTCACGCATGCATACTGTCCAGCCGACGCTTATCCTGAATGCAGAGCAGATCCGTCAGAAAATAAGACGGATCGCTTTCCAGATTTATGAGAATAACTTTGAAGAACCAGCTTTATTATTGGCGGGTGTTTCGGGTGAAGGATATGTGCTGGCACAGGCCCTGGCAAGAGAATTGCAGGCTATCGCTCCGTTTACAGTCAACCTGCTTAAACTTAACCTCGACAAGACACAACTGGCTCAGCCCATCGTGCAGGCCGACCAGCCCGCCACCGCGTATACCAATACGGTCGTGATCGTGATCGACGACGTTTTGTATACCGGCCGTACGCTGGCGTTCAGTTTACAGCCTTTCCTGACGGTGCCGGTTCACAAGCTGCAGGTTGCCGTTCTGGTAGACCGAAATCACCCCCGCTATCCTGTTTCTGCTGATTACAAAGGGTATGAGCTAAGTACAACCCTCACCGAACACGTTGATGTGGTTCTTAGCGATGAAAGCCGAATGGGCGTTTATTTAACCTAGCAGACCCAACAAGCAACAGGAGATAAACTACTGAAAATCAACAATTTTAATCGCCAGCCATTTATCTCCTGCACTGTAATTCGTCTGCAGCTTACATCACGCTCTTGTACTGCGAACGAGCCCTACGCCGGCAAAAAAGAAAATACCGCCCAGAATGACATACACGAATGAGGACTGAGAAACACCACCCTTTGTGAAGTCGATTCCGCCGTAGACAAGCCCGATCAAACCGACAAGTGTTAGAATGATGCCCAATATACTTTTAGCATTCATACGCCGAGTTTTTAGTGAGAATGATAGGTTACCGGTTGAATAACTATCGTCAGCCAAAATCCTCCCGGAAATTATCTTTTCCGGCGAACGCTTTACTCCAGAAGCACCATAATATCCTCCTTCGTCAGCGACTTCATAAAGTTTTCTTCGGTCGTAACCAGGCTCCCGGCAAGCTGCTGTTTAGCCCGTTGCAGCGACAGGATTTTTTCTTCGACTGTGTTTTTGGCAATGAATTTATAGGTGAACACCGTTTTTGACTGCCCAATTCGGTGCGCCCTGTCTACGGCCTGGGCTTCGATAGCCGGGTTCCACCAGGGGTCCAGAATAAACACATAGTCGGCAGCGGTCAGATTGTGGCCCAGACCACCGGCCTTCAGGGAAATCAAAAACAGCTTTATCGAATCGTCGGTCTGAAATAACGCCACCTGACTCTTGCGGTCAACCGTGGACCCATCCAGATACGCGTACTTGATATTTTTCTCTTTCAGATACTGCTGAACGACGTTCAGGTGTTTGATAAATTGACTAAATACCAGCACCTTATGATGTTCGGTCATGGCCGTTTCCAGTCGCATCAGCATATCATCCAGCTTACCCGAGTCGCCTTCGTAATCGGCATCGACCATGCGCGGGTGATTGGCAATTTGCCGAAGTTTGGTTAATCCCTGCAAGACGATCATCTGCGATTTGGCAATACCTTCTTCTTCGATCCGTTCCAGAATCAGGTTCCGGTAGTAGGATTTTGCTTCCTCATACTGGGCCGACTGATCGGGAGTCATATCGCAATACAAGACAGTCTCTACCTTGGCTGGCAGATCGGTGGCGACTTGTGCTTTGTTTCGCCGGAGCATAAACGGCTTGATCAGCGCGTATAATTTCCCGGTTTTCGCTTCGTCGTGCCGCTTCTCGATCGGAATCTGAAATTCATTCCGAAAGAATGACTGACTGCCCAGCAGACCGGGATTGATGAACGACATCTGCGACCAGAGGTCCATCGTGCTGTTTTCAAGTGGCGTACCGGTCAGAATAAGCCGGTGGCTCGTATTGAGCTGCATCACCGCCTTTGTGATGTGCGACGATGGGTTTTTGATCGCCTGCGACTCATCCAGAATAACGTAGTTGAAGCGGTAATCGCTCAACAGGTCAATATCAATACGGACAATACCATACGAGGTTAAAATCAAATCATACCCGTCGAACTGAGCCGTATTCTTTTCGCGGTACGTACCGGTATACACCATTACGCGCAGATCGGGCGTAAACTTCCGGGCTTCCAGTTCCCAGTTGTACAGTAGCGAGGTCGGCATAACCAGCAGGCTTGGTCGGGCCGCGTTCGGCTCCGTTGCGCCCGCTTCTTTCTGGCCCTGGAGCATGGCCAGCGTCATCACGGTTTTACCCAAACCCATATCATCGGCCAGGCAGCCACCAAACCGGTATTGCCGCAGGAAATTCATCCAGTCATATCCTGCCTGTTGATAAGGCCGCAAGCTTCCGTTGAAGCCTTTGGGTAACGGAAATGGCTCTATCTCTTCGAAGTTCCGTAATCGTTCGAGTTTTCGGCTGATGATGGTCGTCGCCAGATTTTCCCGCTCCAGTTCCTGTACCAATGCCAGATGGTATTTCTGCAACACCAGTCGGTCATCATTGTCGATACCGCCCGCCTGTTCCAGAAAACCAAACAGTTCAGAATATTTGGTAAACCAGGCATCGGGAATAACTGCTATTTCGCCATTGGGTAGTGTAAACTCATGTTTCTTGTTGAGAATAAGCGTTCGCAGCGTCAAAAACGGAATCTCAAACTCACCGAAACGAACATTGGCATAAATATCGAACCAGTCGCGCCCTTCTTCAATAGATACCTTGATGCTCGAGTAACCCAGGAAATACCGCTTTTGGTCCTGTGCATCCTGCCGAAGTAAAAAGCCGGCCTCCTGAAGTTGACTATTGTTGTTCGAAAGCCACGTGAAGGCTTCAGCCTTCGACACGGCCAGCCTGCCATGCCGTAAATCCAGGCCTGCCTCTTGTAGAAAGGAAAGCTTGTTGCGCTCCAGACGTTGGTCCCGGCGTATTTTGTGGAAAATGTAGTCGTCGTTTTTCTTCTCCAGCCGCACATTGGCCGACGCTCCTGACCCATCGAACCGGAACATGAAGTCGCCGTATTGAAACGACAGATCGAACACAATACGCTGGTTGGTTCCCTCCTCGCTATCGCCCGCATCCGGGCCACCCTGAAACATGGGAACTGCTATGGAACGACTCGACTGAACCATTTCCGAAACCGTCAGAACAGGCACCGGCTCGACGGCTTCGGTGCGAATATCAAACCCTTTAGCATATACGTCATACGAAGCGATCAGGGGCGTAACGAAGCGCTCGTAGTATTGCTGCTCAATGTTTCGGGGAATAACAATATGGTTTTTCGTAAAGAACGGCCGTAGTTTTTTACCATCTACGTTCTTACTAAAATGATAAAGCTTATTGCCGACCATCAGGTAAGCAGGTTCATCACAAATCATCAGGGCATCTTTAAACTGGAACTCGACCCGCTCGGTTTCGCTGGTCTGGCCATCTTTCGCTCCGCCCTCACGTGGAGTGACCGGATAGCGGATGATCGGGAAATAATGCGTCGACTCGGCATTGCGGACAAAGTGAAAATGCACACGGGCGGGTTCGGGCATCCAGACGATGGGCTCCCAGGCGGGATTACCATCATTGCCCATAATGTAAAAGGGCCTACCCGGCAGCAACGCCATTATTTTAGCCTTGACCGTTTCCAGGTGTCCGCCAATCGTTTCCTGAATAAGTTTGTCGCCCTTCTGCGGGTCATATATTTTCAGAAAGAAATCGACTGCAGGTAACTTCTTGCTGTTGAACTTCTTAACAATAAAATCCTGCTGAATGGTATCAATCAGTTTGACCAACTCGAAGTCCCGTTCATCCAGTCCCTTGGCAAACTCGCTAACGTTTTGAGCCGACAGGGTTTGATTCTGTAAAGTCAGCTCGCCCTTACTGTTGCGCTGCACCACAAAAGCCTCAATCAGATAACCCAGAAATTCGTGATCCAGTAACGAATACACGATTTGAAACGGCTGCAAAGGCGATACTTTCATGATAACAATATCGTTCAGGCCAGCCCCTTAGGGTTGGTCAGAACGTCGGGAATAGGTGAACAATTTCAGAAAAGAAACTGCGTGGATATGATGGCTGATAAGTGAAGAAAGACCAATCAAAGCTACTCATAATGAGCTACTTATGCATCATCTACATTTATCAAAGGTGTCAAATATACGAATCAAAACAAAATGTACAAGTGAGAATTTGACAAAATCAGTAAATGGGAAATTCCAGTAGCCGATCGGGTGAAACGACGTAAAATAGGACGAGAAAAGTAAAGCGATCAACGAGACCGCCACTTACTCATAAAGGCTTGATAGCTAGTACATATCTATGTTGAGAGCCTTGGGCAGGTATGGTCTGTATATATGACACCGAATTTAGATTCCCTAAACGAGAAAGGGCCGCCCAATAGCGGCCTTTTCTCGTCTTAGTGCGTCTTACAAATGAAAATAAGCTGATATTATTTGCTATTCAATCAAATCCCCTACAGCCTCTACTACCTCGGCATATATTGTTAAATTAAAATTATCTGGCGTTATCTGTTTAATATACTGTCGAAAACGATCCTTCAGCGACCAAACAACGGGGGGCCTACTCAAAAACTTTCTAATATTTTTAGAAAATTCTTCTTCATTACTATAATATCTTATTATTTTATTTTGTGATTGGATTACAAGTTCTCCCATACCAAAATAGTTGTTTAAAGCAACTATGTCTATTATGGGCACATCATCATATATTAACCCTGTGAAATTAGGAATATTAGTGATTACTATACTAAAAATATCTTTATCAGAGATTTCACCAAAACTATCCGCAAGTACGTTTATATTTTCGGTTATGAATTGAGTCTTTCTCTTTACTTGTTCAATACCTCTCTTTAACTGTTTTTTAGCATTAAAACTACTACGTGAATCAACTACGCTCGCTACGCATTTCACTTCAGCAATTATTACGGTATGCTTGGTTATAAGTACTAAATCAATTTCTTCTGTTTTATTTCTTGAAACTTTAAATTTTTTTTGTTTTAATATTTTATAAAAATATCCTTTTCCTTTCAATAATTCATTAATATTATCCTTTATAAAAACCTCCAAATCAGCTCCTCTATTTACCATTTTGATACTACCCATTTGTAAGATATAATCTGTCAAATATATCTTATTCTGTGAAGTTAAGGGCTCAGCTAGAAAAATATAATAATCCTCTTCACTCACTATTGGGGTACGCCAGTAATCAATTGTACTAGTACTTATTAAAGTGAAGTTATGCAAAAATGAATCAATTTGCGCAGCATTAAAAGGAGTTACTTTTATGAGTGAACTATGCAATCTCTCTTTCTTCACGCGAAATAAGTGCTTCTTTAAATCTGTTTCAATAGTTTCAACATTTGCATATTTTACAGAAGCAATCCCAATTGCTTCTGATAGTATGTGAGAGATTTCTGAAAGCAGTATTTGTACATCATTCAAAGTAAGACCAGCGAAATTGGACAACTTGGTATCAGTACTTTGTAAGAATGGATAGAAAGTAGCCATTGCAGCGATATAGCCTAAATAATTGTTAAATGGGCTATCTATACGCTCTTGTAACGGCTGTATTTTAGTAAATATTTCTCCATCAATAACATCTGTAACGGAAATATACTTACCATTTTTGATATTATGATAAATTTGATATAGGTTACTCCGTATCAAAACATCATCTCTAATTTGGGCGAGCTGTCCGGCCACAACTCTCTGCAATCTCAGTTCACCTATTCTTTTTAAATACTGAATCGTTGCATTGTAAAATCTTAGAGTTATAGAGTAATTTCTATTGTCATTCAATAAAAAACCTCCATCCCATACTGCTCCTTCATATACATCTTTAAGTATATATGCATAATTACCACTCTCAAAAACTTTGTGATAATATCCAAATACGTTATTCTCTTGCATAGAAGAATCTGGACAATATTCACATTTTGATATGATTCTTTGAGCTTGATTAATGCATTCAATGCTCTGAGAATGTAACGAGCTTAATTCAGCCTCACTATTAGAAGTTATAATCTTATACCCAGCCATATCCTCAAAATTTATTCTACTTCCTTTTGCATAACTTTCTTTAAAATACTTTAGTAGCTTATAATGGCTTACAACATTAGTCCTATTCGCAAAAGCAATCAAAAATTTTTGTACATCTACATATGACAATCCAGCTTTTCTTATTGAATCTTCAGTCTCTTTTATCAGTAATAAGTAAATATTATTTAAATATATAGTACTTCCAACTGTATTTATATTTTTCACATTAATATTACCATCATCCTTAATGTTTTTAAAAAATTCTAAAATTTTATCAGGAGAATAATTTTCATTAAAGGGATCAAATTCTTTGCTACCCATTAACCTTTCTAGTATTTTATCAACATTTACCATAATTAACACTTTTATGTAGTGTGAATAAAAAAATCTTATTGCATTATGTCAGTTATATCCTTTAGACTTCCCTGGTACGATGTCTATACATTCATATTTTTTCACAATACCAACTGAGGAACCAATAAGAATTTAAGCTGGTTTATAACAAGCTTACCCTCGTTAAAAGCTTTCGGGACAACCTACTTAAGTTGTTCGATGAGATCTTTGGTAATATTTAATGATTCGCCTGATATAGATTTGCCCTCTAATGAGGATGATTCATTCATTGGAAGATTTGAAACGGGGGGCATAAGGCAATTCTAATTATTGTTACGATCAACAATTGTTGACATCTGTACAACAAATGCTGTATTATTTGACGAATGTTAGTTAACACCAAGCTACTGATTTTCAGTAGATTTCGCAATAAATTACACTAATATTGACCTTCTCTCAACCATTTATTTATTATTTGACAAATTTTGGTTGAGAGAATATCGCATGTGGTTGTTAACGCCAATCTTACTTACTCTTCCCTCCTCAATCAGAGCGTCTATCTGTCGTTTTATTTTTCGTTCACTGCTCTCCTTACCTATACGCTTACGTATATCTCGGATGGGAGCGGGCTGGTATATATCTAGGGCGGACTAGTAAATGTATAACGAAACAACTAAATAGACATGAATCAGAAAAGCTATAAAACACAAAAACCGCTGACTATCAGCGGTTTTGTTTAATTCGTTGTCCCCCTTCATAAGAGGTGGTACCAGGAGCGGGAGTCGAACCCGCACGGGCTTGAGGCCCACAGGATTTTAAGTCCGGCGTGTCTACCAATTCCACCATCCCGGCATTCCGTGCTTCAATAGTGTGAAGCGGCATTTACAAAAAAAGCACCGGGGTCGGTGCCTTTTTGTTGAGCGAAAGACGGGGTTCGAACCCGCGACCTCGACCTTGGCAAGGTCGCGCTCTACCAGCTGAGCTACTTTCGCGATTCAATTTCGCCTGCCTATCGGCGAATTGTGGATGCAAAGGTAGCCTATTTCTGACGCTTGTCAAGCATTGGCCTCAAAAAATTTTTAACAAAAATCTCAAGTTTTTCTTCAAAAACTGATTCTGAACGAGTTAAGGGCTATTTTATAACAGGGGCTCATTAACTTGTGTATCGAACACACCCGTTAATACCTGACCCTTGCGCTTGACCTGCACCCAAATTCGGTAATGCCCCGCCCTGGGAAAGGCGTAGGGAAACTCGACCATGTTGTTCGTCTTCATCGGATGGCTCATTCCAGGCATGGCAGCCGCCAGCAACTTATTTTTTTCAGCCTCCGGCAGCGTTTTTAGCTTGGCAATGTAGGTGTCGATGCTATCGCGAAAGTGGACCGCATCCGGATAGTGAAACGTTCGGGCGGTATCAGCAATACGTCTGACCAACGACCCCTCAGCCGCCATCGAATACGTGCCAACGGGGTGAAGGTGAATGTAAACCGTACCGTCGGAGCGCAGCACAACGGCATGACCACCCATACCCAGATAAGGCTCCAATGGAGCTGCTTTTCCCTGTGCATCGGCCACCGCAAATTTTAGCGTATACAGTTTACCCGCTTCCAGAACTGGCGACTGCTTGTCCATCCAGAGCATCGTAGAGCCATCGGTAAGCTTGACACTGGCTCCGGGCTTTCCACAAACCACCATATCATTATCCAGATGAGGCACATTCTGAGCACCAGCTTTTACGCCCATCGGTTCGGCAACGAGCCAGCTATCGTCGATGTCAGTAGGCTTGGCGGTAGTGGCCACTTTCATACCGGCCCGTAAACCGGTGCTCTGCAGGACAGGGACGTCAACGGTATCGGTAAGGGTTTCGGCAAAACCACTTCGATAGACCACATCGGTATAAAGCAGGTATTTACCCCCCGGCAGTGCAGGCAACGTGGCTTCATACGTCAGCGTATCACGTCGGTTTGGGTGTAAATGGGCGAAGGCGTTTAGACCCGGCATTCGTACCAGAAAGGCATGCATCAGTTTACCATGATCGGGTAAGATGTAGCTCAGGGGCCGTCGTTTTTGTCCATCATTCCCAAACCCGGTTGTATCGAATTGGATAATAAGTTGCTGCTGGTCATCCCTACCCTTTACCGACGAACGGATGGGTGTTGGGCGGTACAACTGCACGTTCCGATAGTCTTCGGCGGTACTGTTCCACCAAGACCGCCAGCCAGCCAAAATCAGCACGATAGCAACCAGCCCGACACTCATTCCCACAAGCCGCCGGCGACCAATTTTAGCCGGAGGAGCCTGGCCGGGTGCTACAACGCCATCCGCATTACTGGCCCCAATAATGGTAATCAGCATGACAACGAGCAGCAGCCCCATGGCGGCCAAGCCAAAACCGGTTCCTTCGGGCATATCACGCAGAGCGGTAGCAACGGCCATAACGGGCACAACGACCTGTTGTTTTCCGTCGGGACCGTCTATACTCAATTCAATGCTCGATGAACCGGAATCCATCAGCCACAAATCACCCTCGTAGCGATTCGGGCCGGTAGGTGTCAGCAGATCATGTGTTGGCGCACCTTTATCGCCGGAACGAAAATAAATCGGGCGGGCACCCAGGCTGCCCACACGCCCCTGTTCCACAAATACCGTAACACTGGCGGTGCCGGGAACAACATCGGGGGGCTTGATGCTGATCAGGAGTTGATATTTTCCAGCCTGCTTCTGTACAATTACGCCTGCACTACCCACGTGAGCGGTGGCTCCTGGCGAATAAATAAAAGCCAGAAGGAATGAATAGAGAACCAGGATTCCCTTTGTCCAGGTATACTTTCTGTTATGAATCATGTTCGTTCGACTGTCTTTTCTACCGGGCGATTCGTTTCATCCAATTACCCCAGAGCAGGCCAACACGGGCTGAAAGAGTAGCATATAGCAGGGCTTTCCCGAAGCCAATCCAGAAGTCAGCGGCCGATTGTGTATTCCAGGGCGAGAAAGCAAACCGATACTGCCAGTCGGGTGGGCTGTCATAGGTCCAGGAGTACGACAGGAAAAAGCCATTCTGTGCATAAGGAGAGGTAAGCAAAAATTCGCCGAATGGCCACTGAACCGCCAGCAGAACAACCATGAAGGCAACTGCGTACAAGGCCGCTAGTAACCAGTCGTTCAATTTCTTTCTGCCCTCTGTAGCCGAATCGAAGCGATGCATCAGCCAGTCGAGAACGACGCCCGGTATGATCAGCAATAACGGAAACATAAATGGCTGATAGTGCGTAATCGGGTTTAAAACGGGACCAAGACGAGGAGTGGCGGGGAAATTTTGCAGTATCCAGCTCGGCACCAGCATACCCAGTGTATAAATTCCAGTGATGATAGTGATAGGCCAGCGCAGCATGGACCCCCGCCCGACGGCCAGTAAGTAGAATGGCAAAATGATAGCGGCCGTCACATAATACCCCGACTGGTGGGTTTCGCGCATACCCATCGATTCTGACATCAGCGTATAGAGCATAATCAGGAGCAACCCGGCTGCCAGCGCAAAAAGCCATTTTAAACGAGCCAATTGCTGTAAACTACCGCCCCTGGGCATAGTCGTCTGTGTACGGTACTGATTCTGGAGCGCCAGTACGCCAGCCATTGCTCCGAACTGCACGGTCATGATGCCAATTGCCAGAATGGTATGCGGAGGAGTCAGGATTTGAACGTCAAGACCATACGTATTGTGCCACCAGTCGTCGAATGGTGCCGATGTGAGCATAGCCAAAGCGCCCCAAACGCTGAACATGGCTCCCAGTGGTCCGTAGAAAACACCCCAGAACGGCACCGCATTGGCCCGTCCCGGATGCTGTTTGATCAATGTCAGGCTCAGAATCTGATAGGCAGAAAAAAGACCCGATACGATAGCTCCTACGTAGATGACAACGTGGGGAGGAGCCAGTAAGCCATCTCGCCCGATACTCATGTGCCACATAATGTCCCAAAGGAGGCCCATGATCACGCAAAACGACGAGAAAACGACCGCATAAATGTACGTTGGTATGCCCAGTCGCCAACTACCCGAACGGTCATCTGACTGCTCACGGCCGAAGTGAAATGAAGAAGGAAATGGTGATTCCATAAAAAGAGCGGAATAAAAACCAGTACGGTAAGTGGAAGTCCAAACTTACCTAAAAGTTGCACACGCCAGCTTAAAATAAGTGCATCCGGTAGCCAATTTTACCGAACACATCATACTGTTAGTCAATCCAGTAGATTTCGGCCCGGTACGTATCCGAAAAGCCTGTTTATCATTCGTTGAACGGTCTTAAACCCGTCAACTTGAGCCAATGGGACACCAATCAAGTGGTTTATGACGTTATTTGCACAACCATTCGTGCTCCGCCCCTGTCACCATGCTTCGTATAATCTCATCGGTACGCATTTTCCTGTTCTCGGCAAAGACACTTCTATTTCTGGGACTTGGCCTGTCCATGACCGCCTGTGTTCCTGACTTTTTATTGTCCGATCCCGACTGGGTGGTGATCGAAGCGGGGGAGCACGAACCTAACCCTAAACGCAAGGTAGGCATCATTATCAGTCCCAAAGAAGTATCGGCAACGGTCACCTTCGATAGCTCCTGTATTTACGACGTTGGCGCGGTTGATGCCGACGACTGGAACAAAGTGATTGGCCTGGGCTTTGTTGGTTCAAAGGATCAGGATATTACAACCGGCGTTCCTCCGCATCAGGTCGATGGCGCACGGGTAGGCTGGCGCTGGAATCCGCAACGCGGCCGCATCGACCTGGGCGCTTACATTTACGTGAGTGGTGTACGAACGGACTTCAAGGTTGCAGAAGCCGCGTTGAATACGCCGACCAAACTAACCATCAAAATCGACTACGACCGAAAAGTGTATCAGGTTTTGGGAGGTAAAACCGTGCCATTCACCCACAACAAGTCGTTTGCCTATAACACGGGCCTCTACTTCGGCGGCAATCAGGTAGCCCCGCACCGGATTCGGGTGAAGATTGTCGATTAGATCCGGTCAAAACGATTCGCTCGCCAAACGGTTAGTGCCCTTAGATTGGCTAAACCCTTAACTAGCCTCCATCGTTACGTAGTGGTCAATAGCAACAGTACAATGGCCAACTACCAACCCCTCCACGACTGGAGTGTATCGCCCGGCGAAGCCGTCGCCCTGCAGCAGCAATTACGCACGCAGATTCAGATTCAACCGCTGACCGAGCCGCCTAGAACCATTGCGGGCTGCGATATTTCGTTCAATAAGTTTGAGGAGACCGTGTATGCGGGGATTGTTGTTTTGCGGCTCGATACACTCGAAACCATTGAAGAAGCGGGCGTCGTGAGCACCGCGCCGTTTCCATACATTCCGGGTTTGCTATCGTTCCGGGAAATCCCGTCGTTGCTGCAAGCCTGGCAAAAGCTCACCATTGAGCCCGATGTAGTGATGTTCGACGGTCACGGCACTGCCCACCCGCGCCGGATTGGTATTGCTTCGCACGCGGGCCTGTTTCTGAACCGCCCCACGTTTGGCTGTGGCAAATCCGTCCTGGTGGGTAAGTACGACGAACCGGCACCGGAGCGCGGCAACTGGTCGCCCATGACGCATTACCGGGAGGTAATTGGCGCAGCACTGCGCACGAAGAATAAAGTTAACCCCGTTTATGTGTCGCCAGGGCATCTGATCGACCTCGAAACGGCTATCACACTCACCCTGGCCTGTGACGGGGGCTACCGAATTCCCGAACCTACCCGCCGGGCGCATAACCTGGTGAACGCACTGCGGAAAGGTGAGCGAGCGAATATAGGTGATTGACCGCATCGGCCATTCCACGCCGTTCACGCATAGAAGCCGGGCTCAATAGCTGTGTTCTTCCAGCTTCACTTTCCCACGAAAGGTCCAGAATATAAACAGGGTGTAGGTCGCCACCAAAGGCATGCCGATAGCCGCGAAAAGCAGCATTGTCCGCAGGGAACCATCCGACGAAGCAGCCTCGTAAATACTGATGTGCCCTTTGGGATCAATACTCGATAGCACGAGGTTCGGGTATAACCCCATAGCAAACAGGATCAGTAAGAGTGCGGTGGTAACGGACGACGAAATGAACCCGCGCCCATACTGGCGCTTTTCGATGCTTCGCCGGATATTCAGCACGATCAGCACGGCCGCAATGGGCAGGATGAATAGTTCTGGATACTGCTTGAAAATAGCCGTCATGTGCGGCACGTAAATAAGCGTTGCCAGCGAGGTCGCGATGAAGCACAGAATGAAAAACTTGCTGGTGTTGTTGGCCATGATCGTCAGGCGGGCGAAAATCCGGTCTTCGGTTTTCATGATCAGGTACATGGCCCCGTGCATCATAAAGAGCGACAGCACCGTCACGGCAATCAGCAGCGCATAAGGATTGAAAAAATCGCGCAGCCGACCCACGAACTCATGTTTTGCGTTCAGCGGAACACCCTGAATCAGATTGCCCAAAATCAGTCCCAGCAGCAGGGAAATGACAATACTGGATATGCAAAACGAAACGTCCCATAGTTTCCGCCACCACGTCATTGCTTCTTTACTCCGAAACTCGATTGAAATAGCCCGGAAAATAATGGCGACCAAAAACAGAATGAACGGCAGGTAGAATACCGAGAGAATAGTACCGTAGACGAGCGGAAAAGCCGCAAACAACGAGCCTGCTCCAATCACAAGCCAGACCTCGTTGCCATCCCAAACCGGCCCGATGGCGTTGAGCGCGATTCGCCGACTTTCTTCTTTGCGAAAAAACAGATGCAGCGCCCCGGCCCCCAGGTCGAAGCCATCCAAAATGCCGTAGCCGGTGATCAGCGCGCCAATCAGCAAAAACCACCAGGTAGGCAGATCAATACCAAGAACAGTATCCATATGTTTAATTTTGAATGATTGACTGTGTGATTGACAGAATGATTGAATAGTTTACTGGACATTATTCAATCATTCTATCAATCACACAGTCAATCATTAGTTTAATACTGGATTCATGCGCGATGACGGTTCACCAAGCTCATCCTTCACATCTGGCCCGTGCTGGATTTTCTTGTTCAGCAGGTACAGAAACAGGGCGAACAGCATCACGTAAATAAACGTAAACAGGATCAGTGAGGCCAGCACATGTTCGGCCTTGACAGCCTGCGACAGGGCATCAGACGTTCGCAGCAGGCCATACACCACCCAGGGCTGGCGACCAACCTCCGCCGTGTACCAACCAACCTGATTGGCTATCTGCGGAAGTAATACTGAGAAAACGAAAACGACCATCAACCAACGGGTTTCAAATAGCTTTTTCCGATAAAGCAGGTATAAGCTAAACAGCGTCAGGGCAATCAGCGCCATACCGATGGAGATCATCAGATGATAGGTCTGGAAGACGAAGTTGACGGCCGTGGGGCGGTTTTCGGGTTTAATGCTGTTCAGGCCAGGAATGGGTGCGTGTATATCCTGATGTACCAGCAGCGATAATCCGCCCGGAATCTTAAGGCCTGTTGTCTTTTGCTCTTTGGCATTGACCCAGCCTATTAGGTACATATCCGCGGGTGCGAGTTTATCGAAATGGCCTTCCATAGCCGCCAGTTTAGCCGGCTGGTATTTTGTGACAACCTCCGCCGATTTGCTCCCCGTAAATAACTGCGCCAGCGACGATACGGCGGCTATCCAGAGCGCAATCCGGAAAGCAGCTTTGGCATGGACCAGGTATTGTTTCTTCAGGATGTACCAGGCGCTGACACTCAGCACCAGAAACGAACCAGACAGCAGCGCGCCGATCAGTACGTGCGAGTAGCGTTCTATCGACGAGGGGTTAAAAACCATTGCCCAGAAATCGGTTACGATCGCACGCGCCTGCAAACCCGTACCTTCGATACGGTAACCTGATGGTGTTTGCTGCCAGGAATTAGCCACCACGATCCAGAGCGCCGAAAAAATAGAACCCAGCGCCACCAGCACGGTAGCCATGAAGTGTACCCGCGGACTAACCTTGTTCCAGCCAAACAGCAGAATGCCCAGAAAAGCCGATTCCAGCGCAAAGGCAAAGATACCTTCGGCCGCCAGCGCCGAGCCAAAAATATCACCAACATAGCGCGAATAGGTCGCCCAATTGGTGCCAAACTCAAATTCCATGACAATGCCCGTTGCCACGCCAATGCCAAAGATGAGGGCAAAAATCTTGACCCAAAACCGGGTCAGTTCTTCATAAATCTTGTTTCCTGTTTTTAAATACAGCCCTTCCATGACCACTAAGCATACACCCAGACCAATACTCAGGGGCGGATAGATGTAGTGAAAGGCAATTGTGAACGCAAACTGAATCCGGGAGAGGATTTCGACGTTGAAAGGTGTACTCGTGCCCATACCAGGGTGATAGTTGGGACAGATCGCCAAAGGCGCACATGAAGTAGAAATTCGGGACGCGGAGTCCGGGAAGTGGCGTCCGGAACGCGGAGTCCGAAGTAGATTGCCGGGGTGCACCTGGCGAAGAAACTATCGGCCGAAAGGTACAACCGGAATGAACACCGTGAACGTTATATGGTGGGTTTTTCGCCAGAATTTAACCGATGTTTTATTCGCCGGTAAGCCTCAAACGCGTATATTCAATTTATTGATGTATCAATCCTATTTCTGTGCAGCTCACTCCTGGTCAGTCCTTTTCTCAACGAATCAGAAACTACACCATCGCGTTTTATCAGACCCAGCGAAACGCCTTTGTTGTTATCATTACGCTGCTTCTGGCGCTCTACATTCTGACCGTCCCCGACCAGGCCGCTGACATGATCAACGCGGTCATGGATGGCGGTGTGTTCAATGGCCTTTTTCAGTACATTTTGCTCAGCACCTTTGTCTGGAGCTGGCTGGTTTATGGCAGTACGCGCATGATTCTGCATATTTCGCCCGTTGGGCTTCGGATCAACGA
This sequence comes from Spirosoma humi, assembly GCF_054776575.1. Classification (NCBI taxonomy): domain Bacteria; kingdom Pseudomonadati; phylum Bacteroidota; class Cytophagia; order Cytophagales; family Cytophagaceae; genus Spirosoma; species Spirosoma humi. The sequence goes on along the minus strand of NZ_BAAHBR010000002.1, from coordinate 348,351 downwards.
GGAATGTGATCGGTTGCTCCGGTGGCTGCCCAGGCTTGGCGGCATGATTCCAGCCCTCATTCTGGCCTACGCGTTCTGGAAACCCGACCGCCTGCAACCCTATCTGCTGCTGCTCCTGAGTGGCCTTATGCTGGCGCTGTTCCAGTTGGTCGAGCAATCGGTCCCTGTTTTTGCCCTGCCTGCTCACTGGCGTTTTTCGGATCGCTACACCAACTTCTCGCAGGATGTTCGCGGCTTATGGCGGCACCCGCTGGGCCGATTGGTTATCCAGTCGGGTGTACTGCTGACGCTATTTCTGATTACGCTGTTCAGCCTCCCCGTCGAATGGGGCATTGCACGCGGGCTGCGGCCCACAGCCGTCATTATTTTCGGCATCACGATGTATACCTTCTGGGGTAGCGTTCTGGTCTACTTCAACGACTACCGATACCGCCCGCTTGTGTTGCTAGCGGTGGGATACCTGGTCATCATCAGCGCGTTCAACGACAACACGAGCGTTCGGCAAGCTTTGGGCCGGTCGGTCACTCCCATAGAGCAGCGCCCAACGGTCGAGCGTCATTTTGCCCAGTGGGTAGACGCCCGCCGACAGGAAGATGGTGATACAATTCCGCTGGTGCTGGTAGCCGCCGAAGGTGGTGGCATCCGGGCGCTGAACTGGACGGCCGAAACGCTCATCCGGCTTGACTCCATTATTCCTGGTTTCAGCCGCCACGTGTATGCGCTCAGTGGTGTATCGGGCGGGGGCGTTGGCACGGTTTTTTACACGGCCTTTCTTCGGGATGTAGCTGAACTTGACCGCACAAACCGATTTGAACAGTTTCGAAACGTGATTCGTGACGATTATTTATCGGCCGTATCGTCCGCCCTGCTGTTTCCGGAATCCATTCAGCGGCTGGTGCCGGTTCCGTTGCCTGCTCTGGAACGGGCCAAATGGCTCGAAGACTCCTGGGCTGGCTCCTATCGAACCAATCTTGAACTATCGACGCTCGATTCGGCGCTTACCCAGTTGTATCAGACGCGGGCGGGCTATAATTACAATTTACCTTCGCTTCTGCTGAACGGAACCCTCGCCGAATCGGGCCAGAAAGCCATTACGTCTAACCTGCAACTCGATCCGCGCTACTTTAAAAATGTCGTCTCGACGCTGGATGTGCTCGGCACGGATGTACCGCTCAAAACGGCCGCGTCCCTGTGTAGTCGTTTTCCTATAGTGACGAATGGTGGTCTGATTCAAAAAGATACGCTTGTGGGTAACGGCCGCCTGCAACGATACGGCGGCCATGTGGTTGATGGTGGCTATTTCGACAATTCGGGTGTTGAAACCTGTATTCAGTTGCTGAACAACCTCGTCCCTTCCATCCGTCGGCTGGATACCACTGAACGGGTCACCATTATTCCGTATATCCTTTTCATTCAGAATAGTAATACCATTGGGCGGCTGCCCCAGAAGCGTTCCATTCTTCAGGAGATACAAATTCCTTTATTAGCGTTTTTCAACGCCTGGGATAACGGTTCAACGACCCGCGACAACATGTTCAACTCCTTTATGGATCGGTTCACCAACCCGAAGACCAATTACCTGACGCTTCGCCTGGCGTATAACGAAAAATATCCGCTTGGCTGGTTTATGTCCGACAGTGTGGCCCGCAACATCAGCCAGCAGGCCAAAGATTCGATCAGCCTGAAAAACCCGGCGCTGGTACGATTGAAAGGCGCGTTTGGGAAGATGAATGTGAAGCGGGTAGCGAATTAGTCTATTGGTTGTACTTTAGCGGCCTGAACAACGTCTCGTTTCCGGCATGAATCTGCGAATAAACGGCCGAATCTGGCTCGAAACCCTGTCCAACGATACGGCTGAACGATTTATGGGGATCGGCCGGCTGGAATTACTAGGTCATATCCAGCGCACCGGCTCCATCAATCAGGCCGCTAAAGCCATGAATATGTCGTATAAACGGGCCTGGGAGATGGTGCATTCCATGAACACCCAAGCCAATACGCCACTCGTAACAACCCAGACGGGGGGGGAAAAAGGCGGGGGAACGAGCATCACCGCCGAAGGGGATAAATACCTTACGTATTACCGCGGCTTGCAGGAACGATTCCAGCAATTTTTGGCCGACGAACTAGCCAATCTGCCTTAAGAAAGACAGGTAACGCAAAAAAAATGCATTCCTATGAATTGAGTGAGCTTATTTTTCTCTCCTGAACCAGTTTAAGCTGGTCCAGATAAGCCATATAATGTTGCTGCACAGATCTGTAATGCGAAAGTAACTGGGCTTGCAGCGGAGTGGCCTGGGCCATATTTTTCGCCCGTGCAATCAAAGCGTCTATTATACGCATATGCTGAAGGGTGGCGTCTATCTGCTGCTGATTGGCGATAATGGCCCGGTGTATACGCTCTTTCGTAACCTCATCGAGCTCCTTCTGCCTGATTACAGGCTTGGTCAACGCTTCCTGCCATTGCTGCTGTAAATCCCTGAAGGGTGACTCCATGAACGTTTCGCTCACTACTTCGATTAATGGTTCCCTATCCTTGTCGCTATCTGACGAGTACTTACCAATTACATTAAGTAAATTAATTAGGAGAGTCTGGTTCTGGGAGGAGGCTCGGCTGATGAATTTAGTAGAAACATTAAACACATACGATTCAAACAGCGTCATTGAGGATTGTTCAGGAAGCATCAAGTAGACTAGTAGGTTGAGTAGGTAAATGGTAAATTTATTTTTTTGAATATAAACATACAAGACTTTATAGACTTTTTTCCAATAACGTTATTTTATGCGCTTAAAACTTCATTTTCAGGCTATATGATAACACCAACGTGCGCTTTATGTCGATTTTTACTACAACATCTACCGTAATTTCATTGCTCAGCTCGAAGCCAACATACCCAGAGGCAAGCATCCTGATTCGTTGGCCTATTATCTGACCGATCGCAATCAGCAGGATCGGTATCGGCGCTGGGCAAACTCTAAAACCACGGTCTACAACTATGGTTCCAGCCTGGGTTTCGGTAGTCGGCGGGGCGAAACTGGGTCTTGTCGGGGAGTGCGTCGCTGGCCCGGCTCGACCGAACCGACCAGGGCGATGGGCTGGAAGAAGCCTTTAATACGCCGAAATGGATCACAAACGTGGTCTCTCGGACACCGACTTGCGGAATAACGTAGGCTTTTCGGTGCATTACAAATACCAGAGTTCGTTTTTAGGGCAGTCGTCGCTGGCCACCGGGCTCGTTCCGGCCATCAATACATTCGATGCCAAATCAGCTATACGCTGGCGACGTCAAGCCAGGATAGTGCCCCATTATCGCTTAAACTTGGCGGCACGAACCTCCTCAATCGACCTTACACTACCTTCCCGGCCGGGCCGAGTGTAGGCGCTTTTTACTACGCCACAATCGTTGTCACGCCTGTTTTATAGCCCCGTTATTTCAGCAAATCTTTCCGGATGAAGCTGTAGGTATTCGGGTCGAAGCCGGGTTTGCGGATAAACGTCTGCGGAGGCTGCTCAATGAAGCGCTGCATACTCGTATCGTTTTTATAATACTGCGCAATTTCGGTTCGAAAAATGATCAGGTTAATGTCGTTTTGCTCGACGAACTTATAGAAATCGGAATACCGCTTGTACCGGTCATACGAGATCGACGTTCCGCTGAGGTGCGTTGGTAATTCATCCGGATTATCGAAAATACGAATCCGGGTTTTATCCGGTATCGGTGCCGTCAATTGCTTGGTGTACTGGAGCAGTTTACGTCCGTTTGTTGTCGCTGGGGTTTGATGCTGCCATTCCCAAACCATCCAGGCACCAACGGCGATAAGAAATAGTACCGTCAACGCCCTACCTACCAAGCGAATAGTCGGTTTTCGGGAAGTGATAAGATCCTTCACCCACGGACGAAATACAAGATTCATCACGATAACGCCGACGACGACCGGAATGAAGAAATAGAAAGCAGGCAGGTAACGTATCTTGATGCCCATAGAATAAACCGAGCTGACCACGGGCGGAATAATGGCCGTCGTAGCAACGATATACGGCCAGGGATTATCAAGAACCGCACGACTGACGCCGAGGGCTGTCTTCCGGACAGACACCAGCGCCAAAAAGCCAGCAAGCAGCAAAACCCAGGTAATTTTTCGGTTCAATAATGACTGAATCACGCTTCCGCCCGGCAGATGCGTCAGCGGCTGAAAATAGCTGTCGATCACCGTTCCAAGCAATACGCCAAAATTGTAGATGTTCGGCAGCAGGTGGTCGGCCAACACGATTTTAGGGTGTTTGATCAGTGCATCGCCGAATCCTTTGACCCGTTCGCCAAAAATAATCTGCGACATCACCTCCGAGTCGACCCAGTTGCTGTAGGTGCTAAGCCGCTTGTCTTCGGGATGGCGCATGGCATAATTGTAAGAAAAATCCTGTTTGAAGGCCTTCTCTCCTTTCTCGGACAGGGGGCTTCCTACACCAAAAAACAAGACCAGAACAACCGCGACAACGGCCGCTATTGGATAAATCGACTGCCGAAACCAGAACGTAGCCCCAATCAACAAGACCAGACAAAGCCCAAACGGCACCACAAACTCCGGCCGGAAATAGGCAAACACAAAGTACGAAAGCGTTAGTAACGTAAAGGACAGGTGCAGGCGATTCCGAAGATACCGGGCGCAGATAATAAACAGCAACAGCGTCAGCAGAAAGAGCAGGATAGAGACTTTAACGCCCTCCGGAAAGTTCATCCGGGAAAAATGAAACACCAGCGTAGCATATAAGGACCAGTACCAGCGGAAACCGGTCAGGCGTAAAGCGATATAAAGCGCAATCGTCGGTAAGGACGAAAGCAAAGCCATGTTCAGGTAGTATAGCCGAATCGTATCGGATTCAAATAAGGAAAGAAACTTGTACCAGAGTGAATAAGCAGGTCCCCAGTCGGTTTGTAGGCCCAAACGAAAATTACTGATTCCCTGATACATATAGAACCCTTCGTCGCCCATTTGCACATCGGATATGGTCGTGAGCTGGTGGTCGAGAACGAAGATAGCAAGGGCAATCAGAAGCAGGCTTAGTCCGTCGAAAAGTTTATCTTTCATTAAAACAAAGAAGTCATAATCAGTCGGCAAAGGTAGGTCTAAACTGATAAAGCATAAAAAAAACGCGTATCACCCAACGGTAATACGCGTTTTTATCCGGCAGTCTTCAGCTTCGGGCAGACCAGCGGGCTGTTGCTGTCCTATTTTTTTGCGGTGTACATCACCCGCCAAACCTTTCCTTTCACGGAATCAGAGATGTAAAGTGAGCCATCCGGTCCCTGCGCCAGACCTACCGGACGGGCTTTTGCATCACCGGGGCTGGCCAGGTCGAGTTTACCCGCGTTAACATCGGTGCCGGGCTTACCCAGCTCAGGTACACCCGCGAAGTTCTCGGCGAACACTTCATATTTACCCGATGGCCGACCATCTTTTCCGAACGGGATGAAAGCCACGAAATAGCCACCCTGCTTGAGCGGAGCCCGGTTCCAGGAACCGTGAAAACAAACGAACGCACCATTTTTATACTTGGCCGGAAAGGCGTTCGCGCCCCCTCCTGTATAAAACAACAGGTCATTGGGTGCCCAGTGACCCGGAAAGGCCATTATGGGCTTATCTTTTCCGGCACATCGGTCTACTTTCGTGCCATCGCCACCGTATTCCGGGGCTAGAAGTTTCTGATTCTTCGCGTGGTTGTTATAACAGTAGGGCCAGCCGAAATCGGAGCCTTCCTTCACCATCAAAAACTCTTCTGAAGGAAACTCAGCGCTATACTCATCGGTGAAAATACCACCCCAGTTGTTTAAGTTATCGCGACCGTGCTGAAGGGCATAGAGTGTATTCGTCGCGGTATTCCAGTCCAGCGAAACGGCGTTACGGATGCCGGTAGCATACCGTTTGCCATCGGCTTTGTGCTGGTTTAATTTATTGGCATCGAACTGCCAGATACCAGCGTATTCTTCCAGAATTGGGCAGGGGTCCATGCCTTTCGAGCCTTTTTGCCGGTCTTTCTCCTGACAGGCGTTGGAGGGCGCTCCAAAATTGACAAACAGTTTACCGTCGGGCGAGATCGCAAACGACTTACTGGCGTGCTGGCGCTGGAGCGTCAAACCAGAGATGATCGGCTCCATAGGCGTTGTCTCCATCACTTTACCGTTCGTCAATTTGTATCGGTATACCGACGTATCAGACGAGGCATAGAGGTAGCCATTATAAATGCCCATACCCGTTCCGGTGTTTTCGCCAAACTTGATGGTCTGATCAGCGCGCCCGTCACCGTTGGCATCAACCAGTTCAACGATACCTTTGCCCTCGTTGAGCTTTTCCAGCTTCACGAATACCGTTCCAACCTTGTCGACGGCAATGTGCCGGGCTTTGCCCAGGTTATCGGCGAAGGTCAACGCCCTGAAGCCGGAGGCTAACTTAAGGCCGCCATTGTCTGGATCCGGCGCAATGACGCGCTTATCCGCGTGCGTTTTAACCAAATTTGCTTTAACGTTTCTGGCGGGGGGTACCGTAGCCGGGCCAGCCATAGCCCCGGCGGCAACGACCGTCAGTAAGAGTAATGTAGCGTTCATAGGTAAACTAGAGATTGGGTTACGACAACAGTGGGGTAACGGGCGGTAAGAGGCAAAAGTTTTTAAAGGCTCGTTCGAATTAGTCGTGTTGTCGCAAAATAAATGGGGACAAAGTTATAAGTTCAGGCTTCGTTTTTGTACTGGCCAACAAACAGCTCGTTCACTACTGCTTTTCCAATCATACAATTCATTTTTAGTTAAGCTATTGCCCTTTCTACGACATGATACCAGACACCCTTAGCTGGACTGATTTCGACAAAGTCGATATTCGTACGGGAACCATCATCGCGGTCGAAGCTTTTCCAAAGGCCCGCAAACCAGCCTATAAACTAACCATCGATTTCGGCGAGTTGGGTATCAGGCGCAGTTCGGCCCAAATTACCAGCTTGTACCAACCCGACACCTTGCTTGGCAAACAGATAGTAGCCGTTGTTAATTTTCCCCCGAAACAAATTGCTACCTTTCTGAGCGAATGTCTGGTGCTTGGAGCCGTAGCTGACGATGGCACCGTAACGCTGCTTCAAACCGAACGCCCTACCGAAAATGGACAGCGCATCGGGTAATAACGCAGCCGTGAACGCTTATCCATATGTAGCGATACGTAGGCAGGGGCGTGATTATTTTTACGCTGTACAGCTACCTAAGTCCCTTTTTCGTTTTATCCGTATGCGAACCGTTTTACTATTCCCTATACTCCTGCTTTTTACTTTGTCAGCCAGCGCCCAACGTCGGCGAGACGACGACACATCACACTATCGCAATGCGCCGATTCCGGCGCATTTGCTGCCCATTGAGCGCGCCTACGGATCATCGTCGCTGGGAAGCCTGTATTTTTATGGCGGCAAGAAGCTCTCTTCGACCTATTCACTGGAAATCCCGTTTTACGAATTAAACGACCCAACGATAAACCATCGGTTCCAGACGTTCCGGACGCTAACGACCCTGAGCCGCCTGACGGCTCTGGTCCCGCTGGCTTATATTGTACTGAGCACCAACCGCACTGGCGGTACATACTGGACTGTGTACGGCGGCTCCATTGTTGCCTCTCTTACCCTGTCGATCATTGGCAATGGGCAGATCAACAAAGCCGTTATCCGCTATAACGAGCTACTGCGTCAGCCCCGAATGGGCGTGTCGTTGGCCCCCATCCCCCTCACAGGCCAAGTGGCCACGGGCGTGGGTATATCCTACGGCTTCTGAAGCCAGTGCGTGATGAATCAATCCCGACATCTGATTGTTGACCAGGAACGAACCATCCTGTTTTCTATGAGATGACATTTCCGTTTCGCTCAATGCAAAAAGCACCCATTGAGTCTTATTTTCAACAACACTTCTCCGACGAGCGGCTGAAGCGAGAGGTCCAGCGAGCAGGCGTACTATCGGCTATTTTCCTGTTTACGACACTTATTTTGCTGCTCTTGCAGCCTTTTCTTAAGGCCGACAACCTGATGTACCTGCCCGGTCCGATCATGCTCACCATTACGCCCTATTTTCTGGGGATGAGCGCGTATGAATGGAACATTCGTCGCTGGTTGAAGAGGCAGTTGCAACGGCACAGGGATTTACCGGCGATCTTCAAATTTGCCAATGCGTCGTTTGAAATCACATCGATTTCGTTCATTCTGTTCATTGTATCGCGGCACCTCTACGATCCATTGCTGATCCTGAATAGTCCGCTAGTGTACATGTATCTTTTTTTCATCATTCTTTCCACCCTGCGGCTTACCTTCTGGCTATCAGCCTATACGGGTATTATTGCCGGGGCCGAATTCATTGCCCTCTATTTTCTGATTACGCGCCCTACGCTGGTAGAGCCCTACCTGGAAATAGACATGTTCGTGCATTTACCGCTGATGTTTATTGCCAAAGGAGGGTTGCTGATGATGGCGGGTTTAGCCGCCGGATACGTCTCCCGCCAAATTCGGGACATCATTCGGGATACCATCCAGGCTACCGAAACCGAACAACAGGCCGTTCTGCTGTTTGGCCAGCAGGTATCGCCCGAAATTGCCCAGGCCGTGCTGGAGCAAAAAGGGAACTACAAGAGCCGACACATGCGGGTGGCGATCATGTTTCTGGATATTCGCAATTTCACCAATTACGCCAGTCACCATACGCCCGAGGAAGTGATGGATTACCAGAATACATTCTTCGGGATCATCATTCGGATTGTGGAAGAATACCACGGGGTTGTCAACCAGTTTCTGGGTGATGGGTGTATGATCACGTTCGGCGCACCCGTAGAAACCGAAAATCCGGCCGAGGTGGCTGTAGAAGCCGGATTTGCTATGCTTAAACAACTCCGAAAAGCAGTAAACGACGAGCTGATGATTCCCACAACGGTAGGCATCGGTATTCATATCGGCGACGCGGTAGTGGGTAACATTGGTACCGAAACACGCCAGCAATATTCCGTCACAGGCAATGTCGTGATTCTGTCAGCGCGGATCGAGCAGCTCAATAAATTTTTCAAAACGCAGTTTCTGGTTTCCAGCGACGTGTACAATGCCCTGGCCAATCCACCCGAAACCGCTCAATCACTCGGGCCAACGTTTATAAAAGGCGTCGATGAAGAAATCGAGTTGTATCAGTTGTTCTAGCAGATGCTGTCGTGCCGTCGGGTTTAAGAACCCGACGAGCAAGGTTTCTTAAAACCTCGTGCTACTAACTGGCTGATCGACAAGGCTTCGACAAACCTCGCCCGTCAGGTCTGAGGACCTGACTTCACAGACGCAAGCAACTTCTCAACCTGTCTCAAAAGAAGAACCCAACCCGAAGCATCGGAATACGATCCTCACGGGAAAGGGCGTAAATCAGCGAAATGACGGCGGTGTTATAGGGGGCCAACCAGATTCCACCGCCGTACCCATGATGCCAGGTTTGCGACCGTTCGCCGTCGAGCCACACGCGCCCGACGTCATTGAATGCCAGCACACCCGCATAAGCCGGGAAAAGGTAGGTTTTAATAGTGAACAAGCGCATCCGCAAATCGAGGTTGTGATAGAATGCGTTCTCCCCCGCAAATCGCGTCCGCCGGAAACCCCGCAGGTTGGTCAGACCGCCGAGTGTACTAGCCTGGAAAAATTCGTAATTATCGCTCAGATTCAGACTCGTACCTACCCGCGTAGCAATCGTTACGAGGGCCGGCAAACGGACACTGGCATAGAACGAGAGGTCGGACTGTAGCTGTGTAAATGAGTTGGACTGAGCATTTAGCCCTTTATAGGCCGTCAACGAGGTTCGCCAGAGTAAGCCACGAGTCGTCAGCAGCGGACTATTGCGGGTATCGACGGTGAAGCCCGCTTTCAGGCCGCCATACCAGAACGACTCAAACAGGTGCCTCCCGTTCGGAATACTTTGCGCATAGTCCTGAATGAATTTCTGCTGTTTCTCTTCGAGTTCGACCCGCTCGATGGCAGGCCCGTAATAAAAAGCAGCTTTCCCGATCCGGTGCTGAATCAGCGCATTCAGGTTCCAATTTTCGAACCGGACCCGGTAGTAATTAACACCCAGTGCTTTGTTAAACACCGTTTCATTGCCCAGGCCAAAGAAGTTCTGCACAAAATTCGGGGCTTTGATATCGGCATTCAGCACCAGATCGGCCCGACCAAACAAATCCGTATACGTCCCATCGTAGTGAAATGTAAAGGCATCTGTGGCAAAGGCGTGGCTGGCCGTCAGGCGGTGTTGCTGCGCGAAGGGTTCTTTGCGAAATCCCTGCGTACGGTGTAAAATACCCCCTCCCAGAAAGAGACCGTCATCGGGGTTCGCCTGAATAGTCAGCAGGGGCATGGTCAGGTTGTACCGAAACGCCATGCGGTCGTAGGTATTGACCGCTTTGTTATCAGACAGGCGACGGCGCGTTTCTGAACCACCCGTAATGGTCGTGTTTTTACGCAGGTCATACACCCACGTTTTTCGCGACAGCCCCCGAACGGATGAACTGTCGGAGATAACATCGTCACCCTTTCCGCCAATAATACGCACCAGGCTACCAGCGGGGGCATTTCCATGAAGAACGAACCGGTCATCGCCCCCTAATCCATACAAGCGAACCTCGTCGGTTTCGGACGGACTGAATCGGCGGGCGTATAGCTGCTGGGTAGGGGTATTGTCTTTATTCAATTTGTAAACCACCACATCGGTCTGGCCATCCGGCCGCCGGGTTACGTCAAACAACTCCTCTTTGTCGCTCCCCACCACATCGACCGCTTTTGCCAGAAACAGGTACTGTTCATCGGCATAGCGCGACAAATCAGCTCGGCGCTGACGAAGTTTAGCGGTAATTGTTTCCGCCGTCAGCTTCCGGGCCGACTCGGGCAGTTGACGCATGGCTTCGTCGATTGCCTGATCGGTCAGCTTTTGTTTGAGCGAATCGGCCATCGCCAGCCAATCGGCCCGGCTGGGTTCGGTCAGGAACGAACGGTCGAAAAAACGGGCGTTGGTATTGAAACCCGGCACATACCGCATCTTGTACCCAAAGCCCTGTATTTTAGGCATCAGCCAGCGCCGACTGGCAAAGCGGGGCAACACACCTTCGTTGACAAAAAACGCCTGATCGCGGTCGCGCGGGACGGGCTCAAACCGAAGTCCTTTGCCTGATTTGAAGCTGGCCCACCGCCACTGGTCGTCGTGCCGATCCCAGTCACCAATCCACATATCGAAAATTCGCGCCCGCAAAACCGACCGCTGGTCAACGCGATTGTCGTTATCGTCCTGCAATTTATCGAGCAATTTGGGCGTACTGTAGAGTTTGGTTGTATTACCGAACAGACCCGTTCCCTTATAATTCCCGTCGGCTCGCTCTTCATAGAGCATAAGCGTATTGGCAAAGTTCTGCTGGTAGTCGCGGAGGCTGGTATCGTTGGGCATCACGACAACGCGTGGGCGCGTATGGTACACCCCGGCAGCCTCGGCCAGTGGTGCGACAGCCAGCGCCCCAAACGGATGGGAAGCTGAAATCTGATCCTGCACAATGTCGTTCACCAGGCCACTGCGAAGCGTTGTCGGGATAGCCTTTTCAGGGTATTTCTCAATAGAGCGCACCGCAAACTCGTGTTTGCTTCGGTCCGTGAGCCGCAGGGAGAGGGTTTGCATACCGCCCCCCCGCTCGGTTGGGGTTAACCCTTCGGCCTGCAAATTCAACACGGGCACCATCAGGGGCTGCGCCCACACAGCGCGGTAGTTGGTGCCGAACCAGAAGCGCTTGCCTGGGCCAGCCGCGTAAAGGTTACTGGGAACAACACGAAGACTATCGGGCCGCTTTTCGGCACTACCTACCTTGGCGGCTGCCGGTGCCGGACGGAGTTGAATGGTAGTCTGGTACAGTAATTCGCCATCGGGCTTCTGCTCATTCGGTACGTAAAAAGAAATTGTCACCTGGTCGCCAACGCCAAAATCCAGCCGGGCAAACCCCTTCCGCTCGATAGCAAACAGCGTTTCTTTCCGCTTGCCAACCGGCTCATGTTTGGCTCCGCTGCCACTGGTAACATAATACAGGCTATCGTGCTGAATAAGCTGGAGGTTATGGTCATGGCCGTTGGTGTAAATCAGGTTCCGGTATTTAGTAAAAATGGCCACCATCCCATTGCGCATCTCGCGGTATACCGGGTTAGGCAAATCCTGCAAGCTCCCGAATACCGACCGATAGACCGGGTAAATGGAGCCAATAACGGGCAAGGGGATATAGAGCGGCTTCCGAATGGCCGTCAACGGAAACAGGTGGTCTCTGAGGGTGTAATGCCCGCCGTGCTGCCCGTGACTATACATGGGGTGATGCCCGGCCACAACCACCCGCCGGTGCCGGTTCCGGTACAGAATATCGTCCAGCTTCGCCAGGAAGTCGGGCAGGTTTTTGGTGGCGCAATCCGATCCTTCGCCTGGCTTATCCCAGGGATGAAGCCAATACTGCGTATCCATCAGGACCAGCGTCAGCGAATCCGACAACTGTATTTCGACCGGGCCAGGGCAGCCATCGCTGGGAAAAAACACATCGTCGCGGCCCGTATATTGCTGCACGTAGGCCTGCTGATTTTTGATCCGCTGCCACCCTTCCCGACCACTTCTATCCCAGTCGTGGTTACCCGGAATGGCAAATAGCCGCCCGCCGAACGCTGTCCGCAAATCGAGCTGTTCACGGATTCGGCGCTCGGCGTCGGCCCGTTCAGGATGGTCGGCATCGGGCATGCCATGCTGGTAAATGTTATCACCCAGCAGAATCAATGAACTGTTCGGGCCAGACTTCTGGAGTTGTGTACGCAGCGTATTCAACACCGGATCATGGCCACTGGCTTGCGGTGCGCCGGCATCGCCAAGCAAAAAAACGGTATAGCCCGTTTGCGGCTGCGCCCAGACGCTGACGTCGTCGAGACAATTGATAAGACCCAGAATGGTAAGGACGTATAGAAATCGCATATGGTAACGGTTAGTCGAATAGGTACTCTGGCACATTAAGAGGATCAAAAAGACTGATAACCAATAGTCTACAGACAAAGAATCCGGAACTAGTCGGCAACGAAATCGGAATTTTGTTCGTTAGGTTGTAGCTTACAACACGTATAGTAAAAGCAAACCCCATGATCGCCCAGGAAACCTCGCTGCTTCAACAAACCCAAATCTACGCCGAATCGTTGCTAAAGCACCTTGCGTTAGATTATACCTACCACAACCTGAGTCATACGCGGTCGGTAGTGGCGTTTGCCAAGGAGATTGCCGACCATGAAAAACTATCGGATACCGACCGGGAAACCGTGCTTATTGCGGCCTGGCTGCACGATGTAGGGTATAAAGAAGGCTGTGACAATCACGAAGCAAGCGGGATCAGCCTGGCACAGCCCTTTCTGGAGAAACAGGGTTTATCTCCTAAACGCATTGACGAAATAACGACCTGTATTCAGGCAACTAAAATGCCCCAGAATCCGCAGGGTAACCGATTAGCGGAAGTCCTGTGCGACGCCGATCTGGGCCACCTGTCGACCGACGATTTTCTGGAACGCAGCGAAGATCTCCGGCAGGAGCTGAAACATACGGCCGAAAAAATCAGCAAGAAGAAATGGCGAAAAAAGACGGCGGGTTTTCTGGAAAACCATCATTACTTCACGCACTACGGCAAAACGGTTCTGGAACCGCGTCAGCTGGCCAATCTGGAGAAACTCCGGCAGCAGTTGGATGACGATGATGCCGAAGAGGAGCCCAAACACGGCAAACACGAAAAAGACAAGCCGGATAAGGACAAGAGCAAGCACCACAAAGAGGTGACGGATGCGCTGAACGAACTGCCCAAAGAGGTAGACTCATACCGTCCACTGAGTGAACCAAAGCCAGCCGATAGTGCCAAGAAAGAGCGTAAGCCCGAGCGCGGTGTGGAGACAATGTTTCGCCTGACCTCAACCAACCATTTCCAGTTGAGTTCGATGGCCGATACCAAAGCAAACATCATGATTTCGATCAACACCATCGTGTTGTCATTGATTGTCAGCATCTTGACCCGTAAACTGGAAGAATGGCCTATTCTGACCATTCCAACCGTAATGCTGGTGGTAACATGCCTGGTGGCTACCGTCCTGGCGGTACTGGCTACCCGACCCAATGTAACGAGTGGTTTTGTGAGCCGAGAAGACATTGAAAACAAAACGGCCAATCTGCTCTTCTTTGGCAATTTCCACCAGATGGGGTTGTCTGATTACGAATGGGGCATGCGCCGGATGATGGATGATTCCGATTTTCTGTATTCCAGCATGATCCGCGACATCTACTTTCTAGGCAAAGTACTGGGCCGGAAATACAAGCTTCTGCGCTGGTCGTACTCTGTCTTTATGTTCGGACTGGTCATATCCGTCATTGCCTTTGGCGTTGCCACCTATATGAGCAAATAATCAATTATGTTATTTTGCACGAGTGCCAATTGACAAAATATTAATCGGCATGAAGTCGATCCAGAAGCGCAAACTAGGCTAGTTTGCGCTTTTTTAGTAGCTTCGCCTGTTCAATCAGCAAACTCATGCAAACAAAAACGTTACTCTCTTTTCTTCTCGCATCCGTTCTCGTTTCTCCTCTACTCAACGCCCAAACCATCGTAAACCGCGACCCTCAGATTGCGGACCTGGTCAGTCAGATTTCTGCCGATAGCCTGCGCGCGCACATCAATGGACTTGTCAGCTTTGGTACGCGCCATACCCTGAGCGTACCTGCCGATGCCACCACGCAGGTGGGTAAAAAGGGTCTGGGAGCCGCCCGCCAGTGGATTCTGGGTAAATTCAACCAATACGCCAAACAGTCGGGCGGACGCATGACGGCCACCCTTGACACCTGGATACTACAGCCCGATGGCCGACGTGTCGACAAGCCCGCCAACATGGGTAACGTGATGGCTACGCTCAAAGGCACCGATCCGAACGACACCCGCGTTTTTATTGTGCAGGGGCATATGGATAGCCGCGTCACGAATGTCATGAACCGAGAATCAGACGCGCCGGGGGCCAATGACGATGGCTCGGGTACGGCAGCCGTTATTGAACTCTGCCGAGTCATGAGCAAATCCTCATTTCCGGCTACGGTCATTTTTGTAACCCTGACGGGTGAAGAACAGGGACTACTCGGAGCCGAACACTTATCCGAACGGGCGCTGAAAGAGAAGTGGAACGTAGAAGCCGTTCTCAATAACGACATCATGGGCAGCAACAACAGCAGCGATACCCGCATCATCGATAACACACGGCTACGGGTGTTCAGTGAGGGGCTTCCGGGTGTGCTGCTCAAAGACACAACCGGCCGTATCGGCCAGATTCGGCAGTTTGGCAACGAAAACGACGGCAAAGCCCGTACGCTGGCCCGTTATCTGAAAGAAGTTGGCGAGCGGTATGTCGAAAATCTGGAAGTCGTCATGGTGTATCGGAATGACCGATACCTGCGTGGGGGTGATCACACGCCCTACGTCCAACGGGGCTTTGCGGCCGTTCGTTTGACAGAGATGAACGAGAACTACGAACACCAGCACCAGGATTTGCGAACGGAGAACGGGACTGAATTTGGGGATTATGCCAAGTTTATGGACTTCGAGTACCTCCGCAAAAATACTGCGGTCAATCTGGCCACGCTGGCCAATCTGGCGAAAGCCCCGGTAGTGCCCCAAAAAGTAACGGTCGACGTTCGGAACCTCACCAACGCCACGGTTCTGTATTGGCAGGCGCCCACGTCAGGCAAAGTAAAAGGCTATTATGTGCTCATGCGCGAAACCTACTGGCCCTTCTGGCAGAAGAAGTTTTTTACGACGAAGCTCGGCATGACCCTTCCTTATTCGAAAGACAATTATTATTTCGCCGTGCAGGCTGTCAGTGAAGACGGCAATGAGAGTTTACCCGTATTACCAGTGCCGAATCTGCGGTAAAAAATTCGCCGGGTTAATTGGTTTGCATTAAGTAAGCATCAACTAAATTTTTTAGTAGCCCCCGGTTGAAACCGGGGGAAACCGCCCATAAACACCCGCATTTCCTCAACCGTTTCAACGGTTTGCCGGATACCCAAACCGTTGAAACGATTGAGGAAATGCATTTTATTCTGGAAACCCACCACTAAAGAGCGATGGGCTGATAGAAGGTCGATTTGGCGCTCATTTAACGCAAACCAATCAATCCGGCGAATTATACACATCATCCCCTCCCCGCCTATGACCTCCCTCTCCAAGCGACAATTCCTCAAATCCCTCGTCGGTACAGCCGCGTTGTCAACCTGGGCGGGACTGAATGAGGCTCTGGCCAGCGCAGCAACGACACCGCCCCTTGTGCTGGCGCAGCAGGAGGATTTTTGGGCCACGATTCGGGCAGCGTATCCCGTCACGACCGATTTTATCCAGCTCGAAAACGGCTACTACTCGCTGGCCGCCCGGCCAGTGATGGACAGTTACCTGAAACACATTCAGGCGGTGAATTCGGTATCATCTTACTACATGCGAACGCGGCAGTTCGACGATAAGCGGGCTTCGCAAACGCAACTGGCCAAGCTGCTGGGCTGCTCCCCCGATGAATTGATCATCACCCGCAACACGACCGAATCGCTCGACACCGTGATTGGCGGCCTGAACTGGAAAGCAGGCGATGAAGCGGTTATGGCCCAGCAAGATTACGGGGCCATGCTGGATATGTTCAAGCTGCAGGCCCGCCGACACGGTATTGTTAACCGGATGGTGTCCCTGCCGAACCATCCTCAGTCTGATGCGGAGATTGTGCGTCTGTACGAGAAGGCCATCACACCCAAAACCCGGCTGCTGATGGTTTGCCACATGGTCAATATTACGGGCCAGATTTTACCGATTCGTCAACTTACGGAGATGGCCCATAAACACCGCGTTGAGGTATTGGTCGATGGTGCCCACGCGTTCGGGCAGTTGGCCTTTACGATGAGCGATCTGGGTAACGTTGATTATTATGCCAGCAGTTTGCACAAATGGCTTGGCGCCCCTCTGGGCGCGGGTATTCTGTATGTACGCCAGGACAACATTGCGAACCTGTGGCCTCTGTTTGCCGACAGCAGCGTGGCCGATACGGATATTCGAAAACTGAATCATACCGGTACCCATCCCGTAGCCACCGATCTGGCCATTCAGGATGCCATTGCCTTCCATAACAGCATCGGCATTGAGCGCAAAGAAGCCCGGCTTCGCTATCTGCAACGCTACTGGACGGATCAGGTGCGGCACCACCCGAACATCACGCTAAATACACCCGAAGCGCCCGCCCGCTCCTGCGCCATTGCGAACGTGAGGGTCGCCGGAAAAACGCCCGCCGAACTGGCTAAAACACTGTTCGACCACTACAAGATTTTCACCGTCGCTATCGACTCGCCCCCGGTACAGGGCGTCCGCGTTACGCCCCATCTGTATACGACTACGGCCGAACTGGACGCATTTGTGCGGGCGTTGACGGAACTGGCGGGGTAAATGACGATAGCGCGGACGTTTATGCTATCGATTGCCTTACTCACAACCTCTAGTAACCATGACAAACCGAATACTCTTAACATTCTTTACCCTCTCGGCGCTGGTCAGCGTGGCGCAGACGCCAGTAAAAAAGCGGCCCATTAGTACAAAAGATATTTACCGACTCCAAACGATCAGCGATCCGCAGGTGTCGCCCGACGGCAAATGGATTACCTACGGCCTGTCGACGGTTGATACAACAAAAGACAAACGCAATTCAGACATCTGGATGGTGAGTTGGGATGGAAAAGAATCTGTTCAGTTAACCAGCACACCCGACGGTGAATCGAGAGCGCGCTTCAGTCCGGATGGAAAATATATTTCGTTCGTATCAGCGCGGCAGGGCGCTACCAAAGGACAAATCTGGCTGATGGATCGGCGGGGGGGCGAGGCTAAGAAATTAACCGATCTGAAAACCGACCTGGAAGATTATGCCTGGTCGCCGGATGGCAAGAAGATCGCCATGACCCTGCGGGACCCCGACTATGCCGATTCGGCCAAAACGAAAGTCCGGAAGCCATATGTGCTTGATCGTTACCATTTCAAAGCCGACATCAAAGGCTATATCGAAAAAGGCTCTGTTCACTTGTATGTATTCGACGTAACAACCAAAAAACTGGACACGCTCACCACGGGTCTGTACGACGAGAGTTCGCCCGTTTGGTCGCCAGATGGCTCGCAACTGGCTTTTGTCAGCAACCGAACCGAGGACCCGGACCGAAATCAGAACACCGACATTTACGTGATCGATGCTAAACCCGGTGCCAGCGCAAAGCAACTGACTACCTGGGCGGGTGCGGATAATAATCCAGTCTGGAGTCCGGATGGGAAGCGAATTGCGTACACACGGTCAACGGCATCGGGCAATTTCCTGATGTACGACCAGCCTATTCTGGCAGTCATTAATCGGACTGGGGGCGAACCGACCTTATTGTCCAAAACACTGGATCGGCCGGTACGGAATCCACGCTGGACCAAAGATGGGCAAACGATTGGCGTACTGGTGCAGGACGACCGCCAAACCTATGTTGGGCAGTATGCCGTCGCCGACGGAAAATTCACGAAAGTCGCGAGCGGCAATCGGGTATTTGGCGATCTGGAGACTGTATCGAGTGGTAACTGGCTCACCCTGATGAGTGAACCACACACCCCTGGCGAACTGTATGCAGTAGAAAACGGAACTCCCCGCCGACTCACCCATACGCACGATACGTTTCTGGCTCCGCTCGAACTGGCCTCGGTCGAAGGATTTACGTCGAAGAGTAAAGACGGGACGCAGGTATCCAACGTATTGTATCGGCCCGCCAACGCCCCAGCCAATAAAAAGCTGCCTACTATTTTCTACATCCACGGCGGCCCCGTTTCGCAGGACGAGTTTTCCTTCGACCTGACCCGGCAACTGTTGTCGGCGGGCGGATACGCGGTGGTAGCGGTCAACTACCGGGGCAGCAATGGCCAGGGCCTTGACTACACCAAAGCCATTTACGCCGATTGGGGCAACAAAGAAGTGCTCGACATACTGGGTGCCACCGATTACCTCGTCGAGAAAGGCATCGCCGACCCCGACCGGCTGGGTATTGGCGGCTGGAGTTACGGCGGTATTTTAACTAACTACACCATTGCCACCGACACGCGCTTTAAGGCTGCGGCCAGCGGAGCCGGTAGCTCGCTGCAACTGTCGATGTATGGCATCGACCAGTATACCAATCAATACGAAACGGAACTGGGGGCGCCCTGGAAAAACACCGATAAATGGCTAAAGCTGTCCTACCCGTTCCTGAAAGCTGATCGCATCAAAACGCCAACCCTTTTTATGGCAGGCGAAAAAGATTTTAATGTACCCACGGCGGGCAGCGAGCAGATGTTTCAGGCGCTGCGATCGCTGGGTATCCCAACGCAATTGATCATTTATCCGGGTCAATTTCACGGTATTACCGTTCCCAGTTACCAGAAAGATCGGGTTGACCGGTACCTGCAGTGGTTCGACAAGTATTTAAAGCCAAAGACCTTATAAGCAATTTGAGCGGCTAAGAAAGCTCAATTGGTATATGGCATTGCATCGGAAAGGAGGTATTTTGCGTAAGAGAGGTATTGCCCTATCTATTTTTTCTGTAGTTTACAATCTCATTCGTCTAAATCTGACCAAAAAAATCAACTGCTTATGAAGCCCTACGTGTATGCTGTTTGTTTTTCTTTACTTGCCTTGATCGGCCTGGACTCCTGTTCTAAATCAAACGATCCAGTGGCGGTTTCGCCTGTAGTTGGTCGTTGGGAATCGAACAGGGGGCTAGCAAGTGGTTTCCCCACTTCTCTGAGTGCGATTAACGGTGTTCCATTAGACTTATACTTCTTTAATTCAGAGGCTTCAACCATAGATGTGTACTCAGATAACACATTTAATGAAAATTATCGGTATCAAGCAGTGACTGATGCCGGAGGCACCTGGGATTTCACAAATAATACGTTAACGTTGAAATATGATTCGGGACAATCGGATACATACACCTATTCTAAAACAAAAAATATAGAAGAACTTGCTCAGGTCACGCCTTCAAATTACACCATTCCGATATCCAGTACTGCAACGGCGTCTGGTAAGATTCAGTGGATATACAGAAAGTGAGGTGACTTTCGTCAATCACGTAAGTAGGTCATCGAGAATACGTCAGCATGACAAAAACACTAACATGAAATACACTAAGCTATTTGTGCTTTGATACATAGATAGCCTTGACTTATAAAAAAGCCGATGCGGGTGCATCGGCTTTTTTTATGCGTAGAGTGGTAAAAATCAGCATTGTTCCCTTTTTTTAAGAAACAAACGCCTTACTCTCATGCAAGCGATTCGTTTACTTCTCACGAGTACGCTCCTACTCGTTTACGCCTTTACCAATTCTCTCCTGGCCCAGCCCCGTAATTCGGGTGCGTTCAATGGACTGGACATGAATCTGGGTAACCTGTCCCGCTTGTCGAACGCCAGAACCCGGTCCATCAGCCCCGAGAATTTTACGGGCGAAAAAGGCAAGGGCGGCATGGACGACCTGACCGATACGCGCCCCAACCACGCCAACGCCAAAGAGGCCGCCCGTGACCTGGGCCGGGGCTGGAAAGTGAATCCGTTCATTCACATTAAAGCCGGTGAAACCTTCACCCTGGCCGATGTGCAGGGACCGGGGGCCATTCAGCACATCTGGATGACGCCCACCGGCAACTGGCGCTTCTCCATTCTGCGGGTCTACTGGGATGATGAACCGACACCGTCCATTGAAGTGCCCGTGGGCGATTTCTTCGGCATGGGTTGGGGCGAGTATGCCCAGCTCAATTCGTTGCCGGTCAGCGTTAATCCGGGGAGTGCGTTTAACTGCTACTGGCAGATGCCGTTCCGCAAACGATGCCGGATCACGATGGAGAACATCAACGAGAAAGACGCAATGACCCTGTATTACCAAATCGACTACACGCTCACCGAGGTGCCCGACGACATGGCTTACTTTCACGCGCAGTTTCGCCGAACAAATCCGAATCCGTACAAGAAAGATATTACGTTGCTGGAGGGCATAAAAGGAAAAGGTCAATATGTGGGCACATTTCTGGCCTGGGGCGTCAATAACAATGGCTGGTGGGGCGAAGGCGAAATCAAATTCTTTATGGATGGCGACACCGATTTCCCCACCATTGCGGGTACAGGGACGGAAGATTATTTCTGCGGCTCCTACAACTTCGACCGGGGTGGGCAATATGTGCCCTTCTCAACGCCGTATGTTGGTCTGCATCAGGTTACTAAGCCCGATGGCACGTATAAATCCCAGCAGCGTTTCGGCATGTACCGCTGGCACATCATGGATCCCATCCGGTTCGAAAAAGAATTAAGGGTAACCATTCAGGATCTGGGCTGGCGTAGTGGCGGGCGTTATCTACCCCAAATGTCCGACGTATCCAGCACCGTGTTCTGGTATCAGGCTGAGCCGCATGCACCATTCCCTAAATTGCCCGCGAAAGATGTCCTGGAAGTAAACTAACCTTTTTTATTTGGCTCATAGTCATTTGTAACTATATAAATTTTGACTATACTCCTGTAAGCAAAATATTTCAAAAGCGTTTTCGAGCCGAAGACGCTTTTTTGTTGTCATTAATTCGTACTTTCACAAAACCCTATCTACTAAGGACTTATATTCCACTTTACTTTTATTTAATCCTAGATAAGTACAAAATTTTACAAATATGTCCTCACAACTAACTCGCCGGGACTGGCTTCGCGCCAGCGGCCTTCTAACTGCTGGTCTTGGCTTGAGCCGGTTTACGCCAGCTGCTGCCAGCCAACCTAATGCGCCATTTGTTTCGGGCTTCACCAATGAGTTTGCTTTTACCGATGATCCGTTTGACAAGATGCCTAAGCTGAAGGCTCGCTTGCTGGCAAACGAAAACCCATTGGGCATCGCTCCCAGTGCTAAAGAAGCGCTGGTTAAAGCAGCCGACCTGGGCAACCGCTACGCCTGGATGGAATTTGCGCAGCTAAAAACACTGCTGGCTACGGATGAAGGCGTAAAACCCGCCAACATCATGATGTCGCCCGGCTCGTCGGATATTCTGATGGCCGCTGCGGATTACTTCGCCAAAGGAGGAGGCACCATTCTGACCAGCACCATGACGTATGACGACCTGCTCCAGCGGGCCGAAAAGTTTGGGGCAAAGATCAAGGCGTTGCCCATGACAAAAGACTATAAATTTGACCTCCCGGCCATCAAAGCGAACATTACGCCCGATGTAAAGATGGTCTATATTGTGAACCCCAATAATCCGACGGGCACTATTATTCCAACGGCCGAGCTGGAAGCATTTATCCGTGAAGTAGCCCCCAAAGTACCGGTGTTCATCGACGAAGCCTATATCGACTTTTTCGAACCCGCCGAACGGCCAAAGCTAGGCAAGCTGGTCAGCGAAGGCATGAACGTAATCCTGGCGCGTACCTTCTCGAAGATTCACGGCTTTGCGGGTTTGCGGTTAGGATACGCCATTGCTCAACCCGAGATGTTGAAAACGCTACACGCCTACACCAATGGCGAGTTCGCGGTGAGCATCACGACCCTGATGGCCGGGATCGCCAGTTACAAAGACATTGACTGGCAGAATCACTGCCGGGCCGAAAACGCAAAAGCACGCACATACACCACAAAAGCCCTGACGGATATGGGTTATGAGGTCATTCCGTCGTCGGCTAACTTTATCCTTTTCCCCATTCGGATGAAAACGTCGGCTTTCAGCAACCAGATGTTTGCCAATGGTATCGGTATCCAGACACGCGACTTCAACGGGCAGCCTTATTGCCGGGTCAGCATTGGGACGATGGACGAGATGGCCATGTTTATGGATAGCTTCAAAAAGGTAGTCGGGTAACTCCGTACGGGACAGCATCGCTCCGGCCACCCGGCCTGCTGCTCCGTACTTATACATTATGACAAGAAGAGATTTTATTAATTCAACCAGTGCCAGTTACGCCAGCCTGCTGGCCTGGGGAATGGTCCAGCCCGCCCCGGCGTCGGCGATCCATTTGCCGGCCAATGGCAAGGTAGCGGATGGTAAAGGCCGGAAAGTAATCATTTTAGGCGCTGGGCTGGCCGGTATGGCAACGGCCTACGAACTTGGCAAACTTGGCTACGATTGTACCGTACTGGAAGCCCGTTCCCGGTCGGGCGGGCGCGTCTGGACGATTCGTGGCGGCACAAAAGAAACGGAGCTGGGCGGTGGTACGGATCAGACCTGCCAGTTTGGCGAGGGGCTGTATTTCAACGGGGGAGCCGCCCGCATTCCGCACCATCACCAGTTAACCCTGAATTACTGCCGCGAACTGGATGTACCGCTGCAAATTTTCAATGGCAATAACGAAGCCGCCTACCTCTTCAATGAAGGCGGAACGGGTGATCTGGCCAACCGGCGGCTGCGCATCAAAGAGTACCACAACGACATGCGCGGCTATACTGCCGAATTGCTGGCGAAAGCCCTGGACCAATCAGCCCTGGATCAGCAGTTGACGAAAGAAGACGTTGAAAAACTGATTGATTTTCTCAAAAATGAAGGTGACCTCAACACGGCCCACCTCTACAAAGGCACCAACCGGCGCGGTTATAAAACCAAAGCCGAACCCGGTGCGGGCACAATGCCTGGTAGCACGACCGATCCATTTGGACTGACCGATTTATTACGGTCGGGGTTCATGCAGCCCGTGTTCTACAACGTTGGTGATTACATCTACGAACAGCAGACAACGCTGTTGCAGCCGGTGGGTGGCATGGATGCCATTCCGAAAGCATTGGAAAAGAAGTTGACCGGAAAAATTATTTTCAACGCCCCCGTTTCGGAACTCCGCAAAACAGAGAACGGGGTTCGGGTCGTGTACCAGAAAGACGGTAAACCGGTAGAGCTGACGGGCGAATTCTGCGTCTGTACCTTGCCCTTACCAATGCTCAAGAATCTGGAATCTGATTTGTCGGGTACCATAAAGCGGGCCGCGGACTTTGTTCCGTATATTAAAACAGGCAAGATCGGGCTGCAATTCAAGCGTCGGTTTTGGGAGGAAGACGACTGGATTTACGGCGGCATTTCGCGTACCAATATGGATATCAACCAGATATGGTATCCGTCATTTGGTTTCCAGGGAAAAAAAGGCGTTCTGATTGGCTACTACAATTTCTACAGCCGGGCCGAAGCCGTGGGCGCGTTACCCGTTGCCGAACGTGAAAAAGTGGCGCTCGCGCAAGGCGTCAAAATTCACCCGCAATACCCGGCCGAATTCGAGAATTCATTTTCACTGGCCTGGCATCGGGTGCCTTACAGTGGCGGTGGCTGGGCTACCTACGACGACGCAACCCGAAAGAAATATTATCCTTCCTTGCTGGAGCCCGATGGTAATATTTACTTTGCCGGAGAGCATACGACGTACCTGACCGCCTGGATGGCCGGCGCATTTACCTCCGCCCACCGAACGGTCGAAGCGATTCATGCCCGAGTGGGCGAGTACTCAAAGAAATAACATGAAAAATAACCTACTGTCAATTCTGATTTTCTGCTGCTGCGCTATTGCCACGCAGTTTTTGAGTCAACGCGTTTCGGCACAAACGGCCTCGGCCAGCGCCAGTATGACCGTTGAGCAACTGAGAGCCATCAAAGCCATCAAAGTAGCCAACCTCGACAAGGATACGTATTTCAAATCGGGTGGTTTTATTCTGGATCGCTACGAGGAGCGTCCTGCTTATGTGTTTACGTACAGCGACGGCATTACCCGTAAAATTTATCTTTACAAGGTTTTTACGGCCGAAGACACAAAGGAGCTTGGTCTGCTGGCAATCTACCAGAACACGAAAACATCGGCAATCAAGCCATTCGTTATTCCCGGTGCATCAGCCGACCGCAAAGCCTGGGACGCGTACATCGACGACCTCAAATACGTTGGCGAGAAAGAACCCGGTCTCATGTCGACGTTGACATTTGTGTTATCGCGCGAGATGGCGGGGCTGTTATCAGGTGGCGGTGCTAAATCCGACGAAGGTGGTGCCAAGAAAAAAGAAGAATACAATTTCTGCTTTGCCCCCGATGCCCCCGTGACCATGGCCGATGGCTCGTCAAAAAACATTAGCGCTGTTGTCGTGGGTGATGTCGTTCTGGGTTACGATGCCAAAACGAAAACCCTCCAACCAACAACCGTAACTCAGTTGGATACGCACCAGGGCAACTTCGAGCTGGCAGGCGTATGGCTGTCGGCAGCACATGAACTCACCGCCGATACGCGCGGAGGGCTAACGACCCCGATGTTACTCGAAGCCACAGCCAACCACCCTGTCCTGACTGCGGCTGGCCGCAAAGCGTTGGGCGAGGTCAAAGCGGGTGACGTTTTGTACCGATACGATGCAACAACCAACGGGGTTATAGCCTACAATGTCGTGCGGACTCAGAAAGCGGTTCGTTCAGTGAAAAGCGTATATAATCTGGCGACCCAATCGGGCGCTTATCTAGTTGATCAGACGGTAGTTATGGATAAATAAGTCAGGCTATTCACCTGATTTATGGCATTTGTAAAGCGGCCAGACTTATCAATGATAAGTCTGGCCGCTTTACGTTATCTGTACACCATCCCTACCTGTAGCAGACTGTCAAGTGAAAAAATTTAGTTTTTCTTTCTTTAAGCAGTCTATCAATTTAACCCGAATTTATTGCCTCGTTCACCTTTCACGATTACTTTTGCCTGCTCGAAAACCGTATGCACGCATACTAATTTTCACTAGTACTATGGCCGAAGCCTTCATTTATGATGCCGTACGAACACCTCGGGGACGAGGTAAAAGCGACGGTTCGCTGCACGATATGCAGCCCATTCAGCTCCTGACGAGTGTACTGCGCGAACTCCGCGACCGTAATCAACTTGATACTTCCTTAGTGGATGACGTCATTATGGGTTGCGTAACACCCATCGGCGAACAGGGTGCCGACATTGCTCGTACGGCTGCTTTGGAAGCCGGTTATAATGAGTCGGTGGCGGGGGTGCAGTTGAACCGATTCTGCTCATCGGGCCTGGAGGCCATCAACATGGCCGCAGCTTACATCATGTCGGGGCAGATCGATGCTATTATCGCCGGTGGTGTTGAATCAATGTCACGGGTACCAATGGGTTCTGATGGGGGCGCGATTTTTATGAATCCACAAATTATTGCGCGTCACAACATTGTTCCGCAGGGTATTTCGGCCGATTTGATCGCCACCAAATACGGCTATTCCCGGTCCGACGTGGATAGTTTTGCGGCTGAATCGTACCGCCGGGCTGTTCAGGCCCAGGCCGATAATCGCTTTCACAAATCCCTTATACCGCTAAAAGATGAAATTGGGATTACCGTCCTTGACCGCGACGAAGGCGTACGGCCCGGTACAACGGTCGAAAGCCTGAGTAAACTTAAACCCGCTTTTGAAGCCATGGGGCAACTTGGGTTGGATGCCCTGGCGCTGCTTAAATACGCGCAATTTGATAAAATCAATCACGTTCACCACGCCGGAAACTCTTCGCAGATCGTTGACGGAGCGGCTGCCGTACTCGTTGGGAGCGCAGCTTTTGGGGAGCAATCGGGTCTGAAACTGCGAGCCCGCATCAAAGCATTTGCGGTTGTGGGTTCTGAACCAACGATCATGCTTACAGGTCCTGTTCCGGCGACGCGCAAAGTGCTCAAACGGGCGGGTATGAGCATCAGCGATATTGACTTGTTTGAAGTAAACGAGGCCTTTGCCGCAATTCCCATGCTATTTATGGATGAGTTCCGGGTCGACCACAGCAAGCTGAACGTAAATGGAGGAGCCATTGCCTTGGGCCACCCGCTGGGGGCAACCGGAGCCATTATCTCGGCTACGCTGCTTGACGAACTGGAACGCACGGGTAAACAAGTCGGCTTGTCGACGCTTTGCATCGGGGGCGGTATGGGCATCGCCACCATCTTTGAACGAGTTAACTAAGCCTCACAAACTTCTTAAGCATGATCAAGTACAGCATTGACCAGAACGTAGCCATAATTTCGTGGGAGATGACCTCGTCGCCGATGAACGTCCTCAACGACGAGTCGATCCCTCAGTTCGAAGCTGCGTTGCAGCAGGCAATGGCCGATGAATCGGTCAAGGGGCTGATCATTACGTCGGCCAAACCCGAGTTTGTAGCGGGGGCCGACTTAAAAATGATTCTGCGCAATAATGATAAAGAACCGACGGAGATGCTGAAAGTCTCCTCGGAATTGAATCGGGTATTCCGCAGCATCGAAACCTCGGGTAAGCCAACCGTAGCCGCCATCAACGGAACGGCCCTCGGTGGTGGTTACGAAATCTGCCTGGCCTGTCACCATCGTGTGGCTCTGAATAATCCCAAAACGCTCATTGGCCTGGTCGAAGTAACCATAGGCTTACTCCCCGGAGCGGGCGGCACGCAGCGACTGCCCCGCATGATTGGTCTTCAGGCGGCATTGCCATTGCTCCTCGAAGGGAAAAAGGTGGGTGTTCGGGAAGCGAAAGCTTTGGGCATGATCGACGCTATTGCCGAGAACCCGGCCGACATGCTGGCACAGGCTCGCGCCTGGATCGAGGCTAATCTGAACCCCATCAAACCATGGGACGAGATTGACCGCAAGTCGGGTAAAATTGTTGGCAAGGATAATTTCAAGGTGCCGGGCGGCAACGTTCAAAGTCCGGTGGGGGCACAGACATTTGCGGCTGGCACGGCCATGCTGATGGATAAAACGAAAGGGAACTACCCCGCCCCGCTCGAAATTATGGCGTGTGTATACGAAGGCCTGCAAGTTAATATCGACCGGGCGCTGGTTATTGAAGCGCGCCATTTCGTGAAGGTAGCTACCTCTAAAGTAGCAAAAAACCTCATTCAGACTATGTTCCTGGGACTGAATGAGGCTAACAAGGGCGCGAGCCGGCCGAAAGATCTCCCTAAGACAGATGTCAAGAAACTGGGTATTCTGGGTGCGGGCATGATGGGAGCAGGTATTGCTTACGTATCGGCCCAGGCAGGCATTGAGGTCGTTTTGAAGGATATTTCTACCGAAGCTGCTGAGAAAGGGAAAGACTATTCCCGTGAACTCCTTAAAAAAGGGGTCGAACGGGGAAAAGTGGACCCGCAGACTGTAGACGGAATTCTTAATCTGATCAAGCCAACAGCCAACGCGGCCGACCTGGACGGCTGCGACCTGATTATCGAAGCCGTTTTCGAAAACCGGGAGCTGAAAGCGCAGGTGACCCGAGAAGCCGAACCTATGTTTGCATCCGATGGCCTGGGTGTTTTGGGTTCCAATACCTCTACCCTACCCATCAGCGGACTGGCCGAGGCCTCGGCAAACCCGGCCAATTTTATTGGTATTCACTTCTTCTCACCGGTCGACAAAATGATGCTGGTGGAGATTATTATGGGAAAACAAACGTCGGACTATGCGCTTGCCGTTGCCATTGACTTCACCCGCAAAATTCGTAAAACGCCCATCGTTGTCAATGACGCCCGTGGTTTCTACACCTCGCGTTGTTTCGGTACGTATTCGGCGGAGGGGATGGAGTTACTGAAAGAGGGTGTCAATCCGATTTTGATCGAAAATGGCGGAAAAGATGCCGGAATGCCCGTCGGGCCGCTGGCCGTAACCGACGAGGTAGCGTTGGATCTTGTCTATAAAATAGCGGGCCAGGGTATTCAGGACGGTGCCGTTCGCGAAGACGACACGAGCTACGAAGTGGCCAAAAAATTCGTTGATCTTGGCCGTCTGGGCAAGAAGTCAAAAGCGGGCTTCTACGATTACGCCGAAGACAGGAGTAAAAAACTGTGGCCCGGATTACAGGATCTTTTTCCACGGGCCGAACAGCAGCCTACGCTCGATGAGGTGAAAACCCGTTTGCTCTACCGGCAAGCTATTGAAGCCGTACGTTGCTTTGAGGAGCATGTCGTACGCACCAAACTAGACGCGGACCTGGGCTCAATTCTGGGCTGGGGTTTCCCCGCTTACACGGGTGGAGCGTTATCGTTCATCGATTTTGTTGGCCTCGAAACGTTCATCAGCACATGTGATCGTCTGGCCGACCAATACGGTGAACGCTTTCGGCCAACAGCACAATTGCGGGAACGGGGACGCAAGCCTGAATGGGTATAAGCCTATACCCTGGCGTATTGCTTTGCGTAAACGGTAGTTACCCGAAGCAATACGCTAAAAACGTTCACGGATACGATATCGTGTTGTAGAAAGTCGTCTAAGCGGGTAAGCGTTTTTACACCAGCCGGAAACTCATCCGATGGTATTTCGTAGGGCCAAATTGCCGGATGGCGGCCCGATGAACAGGGGTTGGATAGCCCACGTTTCTGGCCCAGCCATAGGCCGGAAATTCCAGTCCAAGTTGCTCCATCAGGTCATCGCGGTAGGTTTTAGCAAGAACTGATGCCGCAGCAATGGATAAATAATGCGCATCGCCTTTGACAATACAGGTGTGTGGAATCATCGGGTATGGCACAAACCGATTCCCATCGACCAGTAAATGTTCCGGTTTGATAGCCAGCGTATCCACCGCCCGATGCATAGCCAGAAAACTGGCATTCAGAATGTTGATCCGGTCAATGTCTTCGTGAGATACCTCAGCGACAGCCCAGGCCAGCGCATCGCGTTCGATGTCTTTTTTCAGCAGTTCGCGCTGAACACGAGACAACTGCTTCGAATCATTCAGGATAGGGTGCGTATAGTCCTTCGGCAGAATAACCGCAGCCGCTACCACAGGTCCGGCTAAACAACCCCGCCCCACTTCATCTAAGCCCGCTTCGACCGCATCGGCATTGTAATAGGATTTCAGCATAGTGTATCGGTTTACGGTCAATCTTCCAGTACATTACCAAAGATTGTGTTTTTCAGAAATAAAGCAATCAGCAGAAATGTGATTCCCCAATACACGTAAATTCGATAATAGTCCTGCACATCTTCGTAAACCTGTACGCGTATTGGTGACTTCTCCAGTCGGCTAATCTGGGCAAACACAGCTTGTAAGCGTCCCGCATCGGTAGCCCGAAAAAAACTCCCGTTACCAATCGTGGCAATAGCCTTTAGAACACCTTCATCAACCGTGGTTGCCATGGCTGCCGACGCCGTTGGGCGACCCACCGCAATGGTATACAATTTGATACCGAATGCTTTAGCCAACTTCGCAGCGGTAATAGGATCAAGGTTTCCCGCCGTATTATCACCATCACTCAGGAGAATGATTACCTTACTGCGTTCCAGCCGCCGGGCATCTTCATCGGTCTGCAGGGTGTCCGTTGTGGATACGGTGCGGTCGCGCATCCGGTTAATACAGCGGGCCAGCGCATCGCCAATGGCCGTTCCCGAGGTGCGAATCATTCGATCGTTCAGTTCGCTTAAGTATTGTTTCAACAACCCATAATCGGTGGTGAGCGGGCAAAGGGAAAAGGCCTCTCCCGCAAACACGACCAAACCAATACGATCATTTTTGCGACCGTTTACGAACGTCTGGGCAACCCGCCGGGCAACAGCCAGGCGCGTAGGACGCAGGTCTGTTTCACTCATCGACTCCGATACGTCCAGCGCCATCATGATGTCGATGCCTTCGGATTGCTCACTGCGCTGTTGTTTGATAATCTGCGGCCGGGCCAGGGCAACCAGCAAACACGAAACACTAAGGAACACACTGACTGGCAACAAATAGCGGCCTAAGCTTAGCAATGAACGGGGTACCTGAAAACCAGCCCTACTGTCAGATGACCGAAGTTGCCCGATGGACATATTCAGGCGCTGTTGTGCATTCCGGTATAAATAGTAGCGCAGAAAGAACAGCAGCAAAATACCCGGAATCAACCACAGAGCCAGTGGCTGCGCCAGTTGAAATTGCTGCCATTGTGCCGGCCCAAACCAATGAAGTGAATACCAGGGTTGCATAGGTCAGGATAGAGAAACTGGTTCGGCCGGGCGAGTAGAGGATGACTCATTCCTACGTCCGTCTGACTGCATCAACGTAGTTCGACACTGAAGGTACATCTGCGTGGCTACATCCTTCAGGACTTGCAAGGCCGATTGCGACTGGGGCGTGTACGTACCGCCATAAATCATCCGGTCTGCTTCCCGGAGAGCGATCGCAACGCGCTCGTCGCGCAGCCGGGTAGCTAGCTCCGGCGTAGTCAATGACATATACGGCTGCGGGTCTAACTGCTCCAGATACGCTTTCCAGATGACAACAGCCTCGTTAGCCGTTTCGGCGGCTGTGAATGAACTGAGCCGGTCACTTAACCGGGTGTACTCACCCAGAAAACGAGCATGGCGCCGATCGAGCAGATAGATGCGCCATTGCCGACGCGCTAACCGCCCAAATAGCAGGTACAGTACACCCAGTCCCAGGCTGGCACTTATCACACCAGCGGCCAGAGCCACATAATTAAACTGCTGTTGAAGGGGTGCCAGTGTTGTGTCGGTAGCCAGCCGAAGCGGGTGCGAAGCCAGCGAATCGCGTAAAACCAGTGGTAGTTTCGATCGCAGAAAAACGGTATCCAACTGAGTCCACTGGGCCGTACAGTCGGTAGCATTGACCACTCGAACAGGCAACCGCAACCATTGAATGGAATCGGTTTCGAACGAGACCAGTGTGTAAACAGCGCTATCCCGGCTGACGGCCGTTGGCCCGGACCCAAGGGTACTGGTCGCAAACACGGCTACTTTCTGCACTCGGTAAGGGGCAAAATAACGGGCGGTATCCGGAAACAGAACATCCACATTAGCTGGGTGACGATACGTCAGCGAATACCGGAACGGCCGGCCAATCTCAATACTATCCACCAGAAAATAGCCCCACAGTAGGTTCTGCCGCAGAGAATTCGGCTTCGGCATATCCTGTCGAAGTGGTGGCTTGCCAGACAGTGATTTCGCCTGCCCCGGACTGACCAGAAAACAGAAAAAACCAAGAAGGAGAAAGCCGAATCGTTTCATCAATATTTTCTGACCCTAAATAATTCGACAAGTTTGGGCACAAAATCCTCCTGAGAATCAAGCGCCAGGTAATTTGCATTATACTGTTTGCAAAGCCGTTCGAGCCGCAGTTGATTCTGGCGGAATGTATCGTGTAACTCCGTCCGAAACGACACCGACGATGTATTCACCCAGACCGTGCGGCCAGTTTCCGTATCGTGTACCGGAATGATTCCCAGTTTGGGGAGCTTTACTTCCCGCTGATCGTATAGGTGAATAACGACCAAATCGTGTTTCTTAGCCAGCGCCTTAAGATTATGCTCATAACTCAGGTCGATAAAATCGGAAAGCAAAATGACGACACTACGGCGCTTGAGGGCATTGAGTGTAAAGAGCAGGGCGTCGGCAATGCTGGTTCTGGTCGATTGAGGCTGTAATTTATACAGGCTCATAATCAACTGGTAGCCCGTTTTCAGCCCATTGCCCGGTTTGATATAGTTCTCTTTCTGATCCGAAAAGCAATACATCCCTACGTGGCTGGCCTCCCGAATGGCCGATAGGGCCAGAACGCCACAAACCTCTTTGGTCGTCTTCAGTTTGTCACGGTGACGAGCCCCAACCTGCTGGGATGCACTGACATCGACCATAAAAAAAACGGTCTGGTCTTTCTCTTCCCGAAAAACCTTCACGAACGTACCGTGTCCTTTCGAAGACACGTTCCAGTCGATGGCCCGCACGTCGTCGCCATACTGATATGTACGTAAGTCGCTAAATTCCAGGCCTGTCCCTTTGAACACCGACCGAAAACTACCGCGCATCTGCGAGTTGACCGCCTTGCGGATACGGATATCGAAATTACGGAGACGGGCCAAGAACTCGTCCATGCAGAACAGGCGTTATACTATTTTAACAGTCAATCCCGAACTTTGCTACCGGGGATTGCCTTACAAAGTTACCCATTTCAGCGTATGCATCGAAACCTATTTCAACGGCATCTGTGGAGCCTGCTGCTCAGCGGTTGGCTGATAGCGGCCTGCTCAGCCCCCGAAAACAAACCACCCGACAACCTGATCAGCGAAGCGAAAATGGCCGACATCCTAACGGAAGTGCATATGGCCGAAGCCCGCGTTAGCCGAATCAATCTGCGTTCTGTCGATTCATCGCATATTGTGTATAAGCAACTGGAGAACCAGATTTTCAAAAAATTTGGCGTCGACACGACTACTTACCGAAAGAGTTATACCTTCTATTCCTCGCACCCGGCCGATATGGAAGCAATTTATAAGCAGGTTACCGAGAATTTGCAGAAGAAGATCAATTCAAAAACGAAGAAGCCCTTATGACAATCGGAATTATTGGGGCGGGAATTTCAGGCCTGACAGTTGCCTACGAATTACAAAAGCAGGGCATTGATTATCGCCTTTGGGAAGCGGCCAGCCAGCCAGGTGGCTACATTCAATCCCAATGGGTAGGTCCTCCCGCAACGGACCAACCGGATCACGGCAGATACCTCTGCGAAATTGGCCCCAACTCTCTGCTGGGCGACGCCGACCTGCTGGCCTGGCTCGATGGCCTTGGCCTGACGCCCGATCTGACCTTCAGCCGACCCGTCAGCAAAGCCCGTTATATTTTTCGGGCGGGTAAGTACCGGCAATTACCTTCCGGCCCGCTCTCTCTGCTATTTGGCACCTTCGGCGAGCCTTCGTTTTTTAGCTGGAAAACCAAACTCGCCATTTTCCGCGAACGAAACAACAAAACATTGTCTCCTCCCGGCGAAACACTGGCCGACTTTTTCAGACGGCGGTTTTCCAGCGAGATTGTCGATTACGCCCTGGGACCGTTTGTGGCAGGAATTTACGCCGGAGACCCCGAGCAACTGCTGGTTTCGGAGACGTTTCCGGTATTACTTAAGTACGAAAACGAATACGGCTCGGTGCTTCGTGGCCTAATCAAGAACCAATCGGCAACGGGCAGGCGGCAATCGTTTAGTTTTCGGAATGGGATGCAGATGCTCCCCGACGCGCTGGCCACT
The DNA here is from genome assembly GCF_054776575.1 of Spirosoma humi. NCBI lineage: Bacteria > Pseudomonadati > Bacteroidota > Cytophagia > Cytophagales > Cytophagaceae > Spirosoma > Spirosoma humi. The sequence goes on along the minus strand of NZ_BAAHBR010000002.1, from coordinate 314,277 downwards.
AACGTAACAAACCTATCACTCCAGGACGCCGTCAGGTCGATTAGCCCAATCAACGGCGGCTGGCAGGTAGAAGCGCGATCAGGCACTCGGTTTGTCGATAAACTGGTTCTGGCCGTTGGCACCGACGCGGCCGCCCGCCTGGTAGAGCCGCATTATGCCGACTTTGCCCGTTCGCTTCGTCAGGTTAGCTACCCACCCATGACCGCCGTCCATTCGGTCTATAAACGCGCCGATGTTCAGCATCCACTCAATGGATTTGGCGGGTTAAATCCAAAAATTGAAGGTCGCTTTGCCGCCGGGCATATCTGGAGCAGCTCAATTTTCGAGGGGCGCTGCCCCACGGATGAGGTACTTTTCACCACCTTTGTGGGTGGACAGACAAACGTCGGCAACGCTCAGCTTCCGGATGACGTACTAGGCGATCAGGTGCATCAGGAACTGGCCAATGGATTCGGGATTACGGTCGGCAAACCCGTTTTTCGTAAAATTTCGCGTTGGGAACGCGCCATTCCCCAATATGATGCAGGAATCGTGGCCGTAAAGCAGCCGATAAAGGCCGCCGAGGCTGATCACTTGTTTGTGTGCGCTAATTGGTACGGGGGTGTTTCTCTGTCGGATTGTATTGGAAAAGCCAGAGCATTGGTTACTCAACTGGTTGATAGTCCACAGATTAACAATTTTTAATGATTTTATTAGACAAAAAGGGAGTAATTTGCTGTTCTAGTTATATACCCTCCCTAACTTAATTAAAAGCCTGTGAAAGATCGTCTGGTCGTTATCCCAACCTATAATGAAATCGAGAATATCGAAGCCATCATTCGGAAGGTGTTTAGCCTACCGGAGCCTTTCGATATTCTTATTGTAGACGACGGCTCGCCGGATGGTACGGCACAGCGTGTCCGTGATTTGCAGGATGAGTTTTTGGCAACCAGCTCTTCTCTCCGGGGGTCAATGGCTCGGCTGCATTTGCTCGAACGGCGTGGTAAACTGGGCCTAGGAACGGCTTATATCGACGGCTTTAAATGGGCTTTATCGCGGGGGTACCAGTATCTGTTTGAGATGGATGCCGATTTCTCGCACAACCCTGAAGACCTTATTAAACTGTACCACGCCTGCGCCGATGAAGGTCCTAACCGGGCTGACGTAGCCGTGGGATCGCGCTATATTCGGGGCGTGAATGTGGTCAACTGGCCAATGGGACGGGTTCTGATGTCATACTTCGCGGGGGTTTATGTCCGCTTCGTAACGGGTATGTCGATCATGGATCCAACAGCCGGATTTATTTGCTATCGGGCCGAGGTACTGGAAGTGATTCTACACAATCCAATCAAGTTTGTGGGCTATGCCTTCCAGATCGAGATGAAGTTTACCTGCTGGAAATACGGCTTTAAACTCCGGGAAGTCCCCATTATTTTCACCGATCGCACACGGGGCGTTTCTAAAATGTCGTCCAAGATCTTTAAGGAGGCCGTTTTTGGTGTTCTCCAGATGAAAATCAGCAGTTTTTTCCGGCATTATATTCCCCGCCGGGAATCGACGAAGAAGGTTGAAGAACCGGTCGATGCAGTATAGTAGGTAACCGGGACATTCAGGCTTGGCGACTAAGCAGTGGCCCGTGAGCTTACAAACTGTCAACCAGGCAATTCAGATCCTCCTCACGTTCAATTGGTTAACCACACGTTATAACAATTCGGGCGCTCGGCAGTATTAACTTCGGTACCACTCCGGTGTGTGAAGGGCAAATGTGAAGAGAAGTGATGATAGCTGCCAACACGATTCCGTCTCGTTTTCGTGTTGGGCAACCTATCTTAACTGTGTGGCCATATCCAATAGCAAATACGAAAAGCCCAATGGTCATCAGCGCTTCCAGTTAATAGTGGATTGCAATGATGCAACTAACCAATCGCCAGTCGGGGCGTCACTCTTTCACGTGGCAGCTCTTTTTTCTTAGCCGTTTCCTCCCAATTTTCTTTCTTCTTTCATCATCGGTTTACGCTCAAAAGAAGCCCGAAACGAGCCGGGTCGATAGCTTACCCATTATTCCACAACCCGGCATTCCTGCCGATAGTATCATTGCCCGATTGGAGAAAGGGCACACGGCGCTGAATGACATCAACAACCGAACGCGCCGGGGATTTAACACCTGGCAAATTGATGATAAGCTGCCCGAAGTTCAGTCTTATATAAAGACGATACGCACCAACCTGGCGCTGTATAGCAAGGTACATGACATGAAAAACATGCTCATGTTCCAGGTCTTATTAGGGGATATTCAGCAACAACTTAAGGACTGGCGAGGGGGGTTATCGGATTACGAAAATCAGCTATCGGGCATGAACGGTCAATTGATTAGCCTGGCCAAAGATTCGATTTTCGTTGTTCCAGCCGATAGTAATTACCGGGCTTTGTATGCTAAATCGCTGAAGGATTTGCGCCAGCAATGGATAGCTGCCAGCGAATCGACGAACAAAAATCTGACCCGAATCAATAAACTACAGGCTGCGGTTTCGGATGGTTATTTCGAAACCGCCGAACTGTCCAACGTTGTCAACGAGCGGATTCGGGAGTTTAATGCCAAGATCATTGGGAAAGAATACGACGTTATCTGGTCGATTCCGAAAAGCGAAGGGTCCGATGAAACACTGGACGACCTGGTGGCTAAATCGTATGAAGGCCAGCGGTATATGCTGTCTTACTACATCAACCGAAGTGCCGAAAACTGGCTCTACATGTTTGTCATTGGGCTGGTATTTTTTGGCTGGGCTTATTCAAACTTCACCGCGATCAAGCGGCACGAACCCATTGAGAATATTCTCGCCGAAGCCAAAATCCGTTACCTTAAACCAGTACCCGTTTTTGCGACATTCGTTCTTGTCTTTAACATTGCGCCATTTTTTGATCTACGTCCGCCAGCCGTTTATGTCGAGTTGATGCAGTTCATTCTGCTCATTGCGCTTACGTTTCTGTTTTATCGAAGCTGGACAAGGCAGTTGTTTTACTACTGGCTGGCCATTGTGGGTTTGTATATTTTAGTGATTATAACCCGGTCGTCGATCATCGACCCCGGCTTGCTTTTCCGGCTGTGGTTCCTGCTGTTAAGCTTACTGTCCATCCTGTTTGGCTTCCTGTTCCTGTTTCGAATCCGGAAGGCGCTGGCGCTTACGGGCTTTATCAAACAGGTGTCTATTCTCTACATTATTTTAAATATACTGGCCGTATTCTGTAATGTATTCGGACGGCTGAGTCTGGCTAAAATCTTCAGTACAGCCGCTATTTTTGGGTTGACACAGGCGATTGGTTTGTTCACCCTCGTGCAGATTGTCAATGAGGCATTTGCCCTTCAGGTCATTAGCGGCCGGTTATCAAACGGCATCACCTCACGCTTCAATTACGAGAAAATCAAAGTTGGCTTACACGCCTTTCTGAGCTTTGTTTCCCTGATTGCCTGGGTTATTATTTTCACCAATAACCTCTATATCTATAACGCCATCTATGGTCGGATCGAACATTTTCTGAGCGCCGAACGCACCGTAGGCAGCACATCATTTACCTGGGCCAATATTATCATGTTCACCATTGTGTTGTATATATCCAGCACAATGCGGAAATACATTGGCTATTTTTTCGGGGAAACCGAAGACGAAGTGGGCGGATCGATCAGTAAGTCTGACTCGCGGCTGGTGATCGTCCGGCTGGTGATCCTGATCGGCGGCTTGCTGCTGGCGGTGGTCGCATCCGGAATTGGGCTCGATAAAGTGACGGTTATGGTCGGAGCGCTGGGCGTAGGTATCGGTCTGGGTCTTCAAAACATCGTCAACAACTTTGTTTCCGGCATTATTCTAATCTTCGACAAGCCCTTCCAGATTGGCGACTTCATTGAAATTGCGGCTAAGAAAGGGCGTGTTAAAACGATCGGCATCCGATCCAGTCGGCTATTGACTACCGAAGGATCGGAAGTGATCATTCCAAACGGCGACCTCTTGTCCGGTCAGGTTGTCAACTGGACCATCAATCACAAAGCGAAACGCATTGAGCTAACGCTGAAAGCCGATGCTGAACATGACCTTCACACGCTTGAGCCACTTATTAAAGAGGAAATCATGAAGCATCCGAATGCGGTGAAACGCATAGCCCCCGAAATTTTCCTGTCGGCAATTACCAGCGATGCCATTGAGTTAAAAGTGCGGGTCTGGATCAACTCGGTCAATAAGGAAGATCTATTCAGAAGCCAGGTGCTGCTGAGTATCTATCGGCGCTTCAAGGAAAATGGCATCAAGATGATGTAAAAAAAATAGCGGAACTAAGTCCTTCACTGACTTAGTTCCGCTACAAATGCGGCATAAACATCGGCCGCCACATCAATCTCAAGCCGTTTATTTGGGTTTGTAAACCCAGAAACTATCGTGACGTTCGACTTGGCGATACCGAGTCGTTTGGCCAGGAAATCAACGAGGTACGCGTTTGCTTTACCATCCTGCGCCGGAGCCCGAATTTTGGCATTGAGCTGGCCAGCCGCATCGTAAAATAGCTGGTCAACTTTGCTGCCAGGCTTTACCCGAAGATGGAGCGTCATGGTTCAGATAGCAACGGAATAGTTGAGCTTGATCTCGTCGCCGGTTAGACCCCGGAAGCCCCAGTTATGAGCCGGGCTTTCCAGTATACAGATTTCGAGGTCGGTAACCGCCAGTCCAATTTGTTCGCCAATCCGTTGGTATAACAGGTGAATCAGCTTCTTTTTGGTTTCCACCATACGCCCTTCCATTATCATAATCTCCAGAATTATGTAGCGCTCTGAAGCGGTAGCGGGCCTGAAGAAGTCTTCCTGATCAAGGTAAAAAAAACGGTGTGCCCGCTTGTCCTGCGGAAACTGAAGAGCTTCTACCACGCACGAGTGAATGGCATCGGAGAGCGCTTGCCGAATGGGCTGTAGCTGTTCCCGCACCCCGTAAATTTTCACCTGACCCATCCGCGTATGTTAGTTAAGTTGCTCAGCCAGCACGGCAATTCCCTCGGCAAAACTGTGCGGATTGTAGCCCAGTACTGTTATAGACTTATCCAGAATAAATCCGGTGCGCGGAGGGCGTCGGGCCACCTGCGTAAAGGTCGACGCATCGGCCTGAGTAATCAACGATTTATCGAGACCAAAATAATCCGCCGTTTGAATGGCCATCTCGTAAGGCGTCAGCACCTCTTTACCGGAAATATTGAAAATACCTTCCGCTTCCTGATCGGCAATCAGGTAACACCCCATTGCCAGGTCTTCGGCCAGCGTTGGGCTACGCCACTGGTCGGTCACGACTTTGATCGTCTTACCATCTTCCAGCGATTTCTTCACCCACAGAATAATGTTGCTCCGGCTCATATCGTGGGCAATGCCATACACCAGCACCGTTCGGGCAATAGCCCACCGAAGGTTAGAGTGCCGCACGGCCGATTCGCCCGCCTGCTTGCTCCAGCCATAAAAGCTGATTGGATTGGCTTCAGCCGTTTCATCATAAGGCCCGGCAGCTCCATCGAAAATGAAATCAGTCGATACGTGCAACAGAAACGCGTTGATTTTCTGGCAAGCCTCAATGATGTACTCGACAGCGTGCACATTTTGTGCCCAGCAGGCATCTTTCTGTACTTCGCACTTATCCACATCGGTCATAGCCGCCCCGTGAATAACAACGTCTGGTTGCACCTCACCAATCACCGCAAGCACCTGCTGGCGATCCGTGATATCCATCGACCGATACGTATATCCCTCCGAAAAGGGAAGCCGATTTTCGCCCCGCGCTGTAGCGACTAGTTCAACGGTTGGTTGCTGCACAAGCAGGCTAACCAGTTTCTGGCCCAGCAGCCCATTGGCCCCGGTAAGAAGAATTTTTTTCATATGCTGTGAATATGTAGAGATGCAGGATATTGCGTCTCTACATGTATTTATATCCGTACTGTTTTGTAATCTTCTTTTTCTTTATCCAATCGCCGGTCATGGTCATGCGCACGTTTTTCTCCGGCCGATCCATTTCGTTACGGGGTTGTTTGGCAATGCTATCGACGATTGCCAACCCATCAATGACCTCCCCAAAAACGGTGTAATTCCCATCCAGATGGGGGGCACCGCCGAGCGTTTTGTAGACTTGTTTCTGCTCATCAGTCGGCACATGTCCTTTCAACGCCTGAATACGGTCGATCTGTTTCTGTAATCCGGCATCGTCCCAAACGCGCCCCTGCACAATATAAAACTGGCACCCACTCGACGCCTTTTCGGGATTGTTATCGCGGGCAGCCGCTAAGGCTCCCTTTTTGTGAAAAAGGGACGGAACAAACTCCGCCGGAATTTTATAGCCCACATCGCCATTGCCCAGCGGTTGGTCGTCCTGCGCCTTTCGTGAGTTTGGATCGCCCCCCTGAATCATAAACAGCGGAATGATGCGGTGAAACAACAGGCTATCGTAGAACTTCTGATTGACGAGTTTAATGAAATTCTCCTTATGCTTTGGTGTTTGGTCATATAGCACAAGCCGCATGGTTCCATACGAGGTGTTAAGCGAAACAAGGTAGTCTTTTTTCTTTCGGTTTTGGGCAATTGAAAGAACCGGAATCAGCAAAAAAATAAGTACAAGTTTACGCATAGAGTTTTATCAATGTTTTCAGCAGCTAAAAACAGACCCGAACGGACAGACAAAAAATTACAGATTTACGCGATTTTGAAAAGCATCTTTCAAACGCTGATCGTGGGTAACCACAATCAGGCTGGCACCAATCTGCTCCGATTGCTGCCGCAGCAGTGCGACAACACGGCTGGTATTTTCATCGTCGAGGCTGGATGTGGGTTCATCGGCCAGAATAACATCCGGCTGGTTCATCACAGCGCGGGCAATGCTGACCCGTTGCTGTTCACCCTGGCTGAGTTGGTTTGTTTTCTTGGCCAGATGGTCGGCAAAACCCAGTTGACCGGCCAGCTCCCGTGCCCGAGCTTTATCCTGCGGTTTATTGGCTAGGTAATTTGCCATCAGCAGGTTATCCAGCACCGACAGCGAACTAACGAAGTGGGGTTTCTGGTAAACGATGCCCAGGTGTTTGGCCCGAAAAGCCGCCGTTTCAGCCACGCTGAGTTTGGTCAGATCTGTCTGGTCGATAATGACCGATCCACTTTTGGGCTTGAGCAGCAAGGCCAGCAAATGCAGAAACGTCGTTTTGCCAGTACCAGATTGCCCCAGAATCAGGAAGGCTTCGCGATTGGCGCAGTGTACGTCGGGGAACGTGAACTGTTTCGCAGAGCTATAGTCAAACGTGAGTTGATGGGTTGCCAGCATTGGATTAGAGCAAGTACCGACAAAAATAGGCAAAAGTTGTAATTTTGATGGTGTCATGCCGCGTCGGGTTTAAGACGTCGGCACGGCCTACCAGTTCCTTACATATTTACCTGCCTTGAAACACATCGCCCTGTTTGCTTCCGGTTCCGGCTCCAACGCCGAAAAAATTGCCGAATATTTTGCCGGTAACACCGAGGTTACGGTATCGCTCATTCTGTCGAACAACCCCAAAGCGGGTGTTATCGAACGTGCCCGACGACTCCATATTCCCGTACTGCTTTTTGATCGAACAACGTTTTATACCACCAGCCAGATCACCGAACTTCTGCTTAATCAGTCTATTGACCTGATCGTTCTGGCTGGTTTTATGTGGCTGATGCCTGCTGATCTGGTACGAGCTTTCCCCAACAGGATTATTAATATTCACCCGGCTTTACTACCTAAATTTGGCGGCAAAGGTATGTACGGGCATTTTGTTCATGAGGCCGTTGCGGCAGCCGGTGAAACGGAATCGGGCATCACCATCCATTATGTCAATGAGCATTACGACGAAGGGCAGATCATCTTTCAGGCCGCTTGCCCAGTTGCTCCATCAGATACACCCGACGATATTGCCCGCAGTGTGCAGGCGCTGGAACACATACATTACCCTCGCGTTGTAGCCGAGGTGTCAACTAGCCTCACCCCTCAAAAACCATGAAAAAATTATCCGTAGCGGTGCTCTTACTGGGTTTGACCGGCTGCTTTAAGCCCATGGTCTATCTACAAAACAAGCCCAGTTATCCGGTGGATGTCTTCTACGAAAACCAGCGGCCCGAGCGACCGTTCGACCCGCTCCAGGATCTGGAAGTGAAAGGGGAAGTCCCTTTGGATGACCGTCAGTCGGCGAACCGCCGAATGCTCAGCCGGGGTAACGACATGCAACAGAAAGAACTCATGCTATCCCGCCTGACGATTCAGGCCAAAAAGCTTGGTGCCGACGCCCTCGTATCGGTGCGTTACACCTATTACACATCCACAACCGACAACGGGTACATCATGAGCGGACTGGCCGTACGCTATAAACCGGAACATTGAGACGCACAGTGGTTACACATACCACGTCAATGGCCTACAGTCTTGCGGTGATTTCGAACGGAACAGCGGCTTGGTCCAGGTTGAGCTGCCCGAATAAATGTGTTGCCCCATTTGGCGCCTGGTGCGTTCATGCTGTTGCCTGGGTGATTGACTGAATTGATCCATAAAAGCAGTTTTGGCCAACTTTTCCCTAGCCAAGTCAGTCCAGCCCAATACACCAATTCGTTGTCATTGGATCAATTAAAGGAAGCCCGAAATTCCAGTGGCGATTGATTCGTCTTACTCTTGAATAACTTGCTGAATGACTGCGGGTAGCCAAACCCTAATTGGTAGGCTATTTCGCTAACGGACAATTCAGTCGTAGCTAAAATTTCTTTAGCGTGTTCGATCAGCTTTTCGTGAATATACTGCTGGGCTGTTTGACCCGTTAACTGCTTCAGACAATCGCTCAGGTAGTTGGCCGACAGGTTCATATGCGACGCCAGCACATTGACGGTGGGTAGGCCTTGCTCGGCTGCGTTTCGAACCAACTCATTGATTACGAGCTCAATTCGACTCAGCAATTCGCTGTGTCTGGGTTTGCGGGTGATAAATTGCCGATTATAGTATCGGTTGCAATAGGTGAGTAACAAATCGACATTCGACAAGACCACATCCTGACTATACCTATCGATGGGCAAATTGTACTCTTTTTCAATTTGTTGAAAGATGGTATCGATCGATTGTTCTTCGTCTTCCGACAGGATCAGGGCTTCATTCACCGCGTATTCGAAAAAGGCGTAGTCCTTTATTTTGTTTGCTAACGGAAACGTTCGGAAAAAATCAGCGTGGATAGTCAGCAACCAGCCCGACTTGGCCAATACGTCGCCAGGTTCCAGGATACTAACCTGCCTGGGAGCAAAAAAAGACATAATACCTTCGTCAAAATCGTAAGGGGTTTGCCCATACTGAATTTTACCGGGACAGTCTTTTTTCAAGACGATCTGGTATAAATTAGAAATCAAACGCACCCGTGCGTCATTGTTTATCCTTGGCAAGTCCTCAAAGCGCAGAATGCTAAACAACGGATGCTTTGGCTTGACAATGCCCAGGGCTTTGTGGCTTTGAGCGACGGTATCGAGTTTGACGGTTGGCAGGTTTTCTTTCGGCATGGTCGCTCGGCTTACGGATTCATTTGCTTTCGTTTTCGGCTGGCAAACAGCCGGGCAATGGTGGCATTGGGTATCAACGCCCCCAGCCGTACGCTCCAGGCATTTAAGCGGCCGGATACGTGAAAGGTTTCTTTCTTTTCCCAGGCCTGAATCATTTCGGTAGCCACCTGTTCAGGAGTCTGCGTATAAGCCCCATCGGTCAGCACTTTACCCCAGGCATTATCATTGGCGGGCGTATTCATGAAATTGGTGCTGGTGAAACCGGGGTTAAACAAGAGCACCCGAATGCCGTAGGGTTTGCACTCTTCGGTAAGGGCTTCCGTAAACGACCGTACGAACACTTTGGAAGCTGCATAAACGGCCATATAAGGGCTTGGAAAAAACGCGGCCAGCGAGGCTACGTTGATGATGCCGCCCTTTTTGCTGGCGATCATACCGGGCAGAAAAAGGTGACAAAGAGCCACCAGAGAAGCATTGTTCACCTGCAGCATGGCCGACTCCGCTTGCAGATCGTTTTTGACAAACTCACCACTGGAGCCAATGCCGGCATTATTTACCAGTAGCGTAACGGTCAGCTTTTTCTGCCGACATTCGTCATAAACCTGCCCGGCAGCATCGGGTTTACTCAGGTCCGCCGGAATATACTGAGCCTGAATGCCGTATGCGCTCGTGAGTTGTGTACAAAGCCTTTCGAGTTTGGCGGCACTGCGGGCTACCAGCAACAAATTATGGTTTCGTTGGGCCAGTTGGGTGGCCAGGGCTTCGCCGATACCGCCTGAAGCTCCGGTTATTAAGGTTACGTCCATCTCTCCGTTTATTTATGAGGCAAAATTGAGATAGGACGTGTTGAAACCCGTGTTCAAAAAGCGGTTCGTTGTGTTCAAATCATAGATGATCTTGGCTATCACTCAGGTATCTGGAAGAACGATTGAGTTGGTCGGCCAGATACTCTACCACAGGCCGATCACTCTGCAACGTTTCGATCCTGTCGAAGCAGTGAGTCAGCAGTAGTTCCATACGGGTTCGGAGTTCGTGGTTCATGAAACCGATTGCTGTCCCTGTGTTAGCGCCGTGAAAACAGAAATTTATTTAATGTCTGTCAACATCCGGCTTTGCGTAGGCGGTACCGGTCACGATTTCGAAAAAATTTATTTTTAATTAATCTAAATAATATTTACGCGCTTTATATTTGCAGCGCTTATTTATACCATTCATCCATTGATTACCAGCATTCACTCGCCTAATGAAACACAGTTACCAGTTAAGCTGGATACTATTAGTAAGCTTTACACTATTGCATTTTGCCACGCTAGCTCAAACGGGCAGCTTATCGGGGCGGGTGCAGACAGGCGTTGATTCCCCTGTTTTACAAGCCCATGTTATACTTAGCGGTAAGAATCTATCCGCGATCACTGACTCTGCGGGGCGCTTCCTGCTGCGTGATCTAGAGCCGGGCAGTTACTCCCTAGAAATCTCATCAGTGGGCTATAAGCGCCATAAGGAATCGGTTATCATTAGCGCCGGGCGCACGACCGAACTAGCGATTACCCTACAATCTACTTCTGTAGACTTGTCTGAAATTCAGGTGGTTGGTAAATCTGAGTCGGCCAGGCTCGCCGTTCAGCCCATCAGTGTGGCGAGTCTTGATATAAAAAATGTTTTTGAGAAAAAGTCATCGATCACTGATGCGCTCGATCAGGTGTCGGGTATTCGGGTACGGTCCACGGGCGCTGCCGGAGCTCCGGCCGACATTTCGATTAATGGACTGCGAGGTAATTCGGTGCGGCTGTACATCGATGGTATTCCGGCTGAATTTGTAGCAGCGGGTCTAAACATCAGTCAGATTCCGCTCAACTCCATTAAACGGGTAGATGTCTACAAAGGAGTAATGCCCGTCGCTGTAGGCACCGATGCGTTGGGAGGAGGCATCAACGTGGTGACCAATCAGGCACAAGTCAATTATCTGCGCGCGTCGTACCGAATTGGGTCGTTCAATACGCATCAGGGCGGCCTGGTGGTAGGCTTGGTTAACCGGCAAAAGTCCGCTTACATTAACCTGACCTCCTCCTACGATTACTCCGACAACAACTTCAAGATGCGGGCCATCGATCTGGAATCGGGCCAGCTTATGACCGTTCGGCGGCTTAACGATCAGTACCAATCGTTTTATAACCGGCTTACGGCGGGCTTCATGAATCGCCCCTGGGCCGACGATATTCAAATCGGTGTAACGTACGCCAACCTTTACCGGGAGTATCAGAATGGTCTGGCAATTGGCAATGTACCCTTTGGCGAAGCGCATTATGGAGCCAATAATTATACACTGTCACTCAAATACGAGAAGAGTTTTACCGACAGAATCACGATTTCGTCGGTATCCAGTTACGGTAATCTTAACTATGTTTTCACGGATACCACGAAAAACATCTACAGTTGGACGGGTAAGGTCCTTCGCCGGGCTAATATGGGGGGTGAAAGTAATAACCACGCGGGCCCGTTGTTTCCTCACATCGTAACCGACGGCATTGTTAACCGAACGACACTCGCGTACTCGTTGGGTAAGGCTGGGCAATTAACCTTCAGCAATTTTTACGCCTGGAAAAAGCAGACAGGCTATAATCCGCTTATTCAGGAAAGCGATGATGAGATTGATTACCTGAAACGACCTCAGTCATTAACTAAGAATGTGGCGGGGCTGCAATATGGATTGTCGCTGCTGGCGAATAAACTGACCGCAATCATTGGTAGCAAACTATTTGGGTTTTCATTACAAGGTATTGAACGTATCACGAACGTGCCCATCTCGTCAAAAGCCACTAAGCCAGGCGGCAACGCATCGTTAAAATACGCCATTAACGACGGTCTGTTTGTGCGCACCTCCTACGAAAACGCCATGCGTATTCCGGATTTCGTAGAGGTATTTGGGGATAACGCTACGATCGTATCGAACCTGGGCATTCAGCCCGAACGGAGCCACAATGTCAATCTTGGAGCGGTCTGGACGCGTAGCTTCGGTCGGCAGTTGGTGAACATAGAGCTGAATGGCTTCTACCGGGCGCAGAAAAATCGCATCATCCTGAATCCGAACAGTGGCCTTTTCGCCCGCTACGAAAACCGCGAAGAAGTAACGGTCAAAGGCGCCGAAATGGCCATCAAGGCTAGTCTACTGCCCAACCTGCTGGCCACACTTAACCTGACCTATCAGGATATTCGGATCATCAAGGTTGCCGACCGAACGCAGCAGTTCATGCAGGGGCTGCGTTTGCCCAACGAACCCATCTTTTTCTTCAATACCGAACTGCGCTACGCATTTCCAACCCTTGCTCACGGCAATCAGCTCAGTGCTTTCGTTTTCTACAATCGCATCAATGAGTTTGCCCATGTCCTGACCGGCGCGCAATACAATCCTGACAACTATGTACCAGCTCAGAACCTGATTGATGTGGGGGCATCCTACAAATTCTGGCATAAACAGCTGACAGCTTCGCTCAATCTTCAGAACGTTCTGAACAGCGAGGTATACGATTATTACCGAGTACCGCGACCCGGTCGCAACGCCAATTTTCAATTGATTTATGAATTACCCAATTTTTAATAACTAAATGAAAACCAGCCGCATTTGCCTATTGCTCCTTTGCTTAGTCTCACTAGCCGTTGTCAACTCCTGCACAACCGATACGGACACAACACCCGCCACAACGGATAAAACGTCGGGCTTCATAACGTCGACGGTTGCCTACTCGCCCTCGGGCTCCACTTATTTTGCGGGTTACTTTGATGGCATGCCCTCGGGCCAGATCGACCTCACCCAGAAAACAGCGTTCAAGTATATTTACCCGATCGCTACGTACAAGAATGCCTTTTTTTCGCAGGCTACAGACGGAACGATGGGTATAACGAAGTTGATGGTTGATGCAGCGGGCAAAATCATTGCCAAGGGCAATATTCCTACTGCTTCGTACATTGGCGGCCTTACGATCATCAATGACAACCTAGGCGTATACGCGGAGCAGTCAACTTCGGGTAAACTGTTCACGTTCGATCCATCGACGATGACTAAAACGGGAGAGATCGATATGACCGGCGCGAAGGTATTCGACACCAACGACGCGAACCTGTACTACAACATGGTGTACCGGGCTTCGGACAACCGCCTGTTTGCCCCCCTCTACACATCTAATTCGAAGACCCCGCAGTATTACGACGCCACCAGCATCTACGTCGAAGTAATTAACCTGTCGACAAAAAAGCGGGAAAAAACAATTGAGTTTTCCAACGCGATGGACCCCTTTCAGCGCGGTATGCTAAACCCGCTCATCGATGAAACGGGAAATATCTTCTTTCTGACCCAGGGTTCATACGGCCTGGATGGGAAAGTAGGCCCAACGGCCCCGGTGTCGTCTAAGCCCCAGATCATCAAAATTCCGGCCGGTACAACTGACTTTGATCCGAGTTACCGCTTCAATCCGGTTACGGCGCTGGGCTTTCCAAACCTGATTGTGCAGATTGCCGTGGGTGGTATTTACGATAAAAATGGCATTGCCTATGCCTGCGTAACGGCCGGGGAGTACCCCGCGCGCGTGACAGAACTGATTACCAAGTACGCCCAGGGCAAAGCTACGTCGGCTGAGATTGCTGAACTGTATCAACTGGTTATTTACGGTTCAAATTACAAATGGGTTAAACTGGATCTGAACGCAAAAACCGTCACGGCTATTCCCGATATGCCGTTCACGGCTGGCTTCTCGTATCCTAGCTCGTATAAGTACGATGGGAAGCTGTATTTCCAGATGTTCAACGACACGGATAAGATCAACGGCTTCTACGAGTTCGACCCCGCCAGCGGATCGGCGAAATCACTGTTTAACGTTACGGCCGGTGGCGTCTGCACCAACCTGGTCAAGCTGACGCCGTAGTTCTCAACGCCCGCAACCCGTTCTGTTTTGACACAGCGTCTTCAGCAGAACGGGTTGATTTCTATCTAAATGCCTGCTAATCATGCAACATACGTCAACGTCGCAGCCAAAAAACTGGGCCAGCCACCAGAAAACCTGGTACGGGAAGTGGCATGTCTGGTTAGGGTTACTAGCCGGATCCATTATACTGGTGATAAGCCTAACCGGAACCATCCTGGTATACCGGGACGAGATTGACCATGCATTAAACCCTGAGCTGTTCGAGTCGCCCGCCCAGGGAAAAAAACTCACCTACGGGCAGATTACAGAACAGCTCAAACGGGATCATCCGACGTGGAAGCTGGCATTCCTGTTCAGAACCGAAGGCGAAAATGAAGCGAATCTTCCCTATAGAGCCCACTTAAAAGGCGAAGACGTCGAGGTTTTCATTAATCCATACACCGGCAAAATAACGGGTTCGCGCATTCACGACTCGGCGTTTATCGAAGTCGTGCTGGACATTCACCGCACTTTGCTGATTCCAGTAGCTGGTCGTTACATCGTGGGTATCAGTGCCCTGATCCTGGTTATTCTGACCATCAGCGGATTACGCCTTTGGCTTCCCCGGCAGTGGAAACACCTGAAGTCCCGGCTAACGATTAAGCGTAAGGCCAGCCTGACCCGCCAGAACTACGACCTTCACCAGGTGCTGGGGTTCTATTCATCGCCATTCGTGCTGCTCATCGCCCTGACGGGGGTGGTCATTACGTTTCTGACGATCATTGCACCCGTCATGTTTTTGGTGAGCTTTGAAAAGCCAAAATCGCTGGCTCAGATTCTGAACAATAAGTCAGTATACATAACAGGCGCTAAGCCCATTGGGGTCGATTCGGCGATTGCCATTGCTCAGCGGGCGTTTCCGCCAAAAAGCGAGATTCGGGGGTTAACGTATCCTGATGGTGTAAAAGGCGCTTACGCCATTTATGGTCTCGGCCCGTACGTGACCCAAACGGGCGACAACAATTTTGTCTACATCGATCAGTACTCAGGTAAAATCAACTTCAATACCGCCACTGATCTGCCCAACACGGGTAAGATGTACCTGAATTGGGTAACGCCCATTCACTACGGCACGTTCGGCGGCAGCGTAACGCGGATAGTCGCCTTTGTTGCTTCGCTGGTGCCGTCCATTCTGTTCATAACCGGCCTACTTATCTGGTTGCCGCGCTGGCGGGGTAAGCGAAGAAAAAACCGGCTTCCTCACAGCACACGCAACACCGCAGTAAACATGCCTACTACTCCAAACTGATGCACCCATGATGGTTGATTTCACGCTTACTCCAACGCCTTTTATGTGGTTTACGGCTCAGGTTAAAGCGGGCATTCGGTACGCACTGTTCTTTCTGATTATTGCTTTCGCGATGGGCGTATTGTTTGGCCTCTTTGGCGGTCTATTGTTTCAACCGGGTCTTTTTGCCACCAGCCTGGTTGGTATCTTCTGCCTGATGAATTTTCCGTTCGCGCTTCTGGCCGCACTGATCAATTTAATCCTGGCTGCGTTTAAAAGAAGCCTTCAACCGGTATACCGGTACTTTGGATTGTCACTCGGATTTGCAGTTGTCTATCTGCTGTATTTTTATGTGCTCCATTTGGCGCATATAGAGGTGTTCTAAGGCGTATAGCTAACGGCAACTAATCCCCCATGTCGAAGGCGTTTGCTACTCATTAGCCGCAGTCGGTACGCATGCGCCTGCCAAACGTTAGCATTTGTCCACTAAGTTCTGATGCGAATTGGAGTATCTGATGTGAATACATTAGTTGGATTAGTCTACTGCGTATTTTGTAGATTGGCTCATTAAATTAGCTGAATTTGCCACCCCATCTCGTTATGACCAACCGACTAGCGCTTAGCCGGGTCTACCTTACCCTGGTGCCCTTTTTAGCCGCTGCGATAGCCCTTGCCCTTGGCCACAGCAGCCCCCAACTCTATCTACCCATCTGGCTGGCCCATGCAGCCCTGATGGCAAGTGCCATCTGGTACCTGGGAAAGAATTGCTTCACCAATCCCAATCCTGGGCAACGGCAACTCGGCACCATTGCGCTGCTGGTCATTATTCCCTGGATGGGTTTTACCCTATTCGCTGGCATGGGACCTCCGCCCACCTCCATACCCGAATGGGTGAACACCGCTGCCGAACAACAAATCCGCTATGCCCTGCTAATCGCAGGAGGGATACTGATCACGGCTGGGCTTGCCTTGTTGGCTAACAAACTCCGCCAGCGTGGTGAAACGCCCTATTGGTTACTGGGTGTACTGGGGATGGGCATCGCGCTGCCTTTATTTATCCTCAACATGGCTTATTGGGGCAGCTTTTTAGTCGAATCGTTTACCAATTTTTCAGCCGCTTCAATTGCCAAAAGACCCGATTGGTACTTGTCCATGCGCGCGCTTTTTACCTGGATTAGCGGAGTGGAAGTCGCGCTGTTTTATTTGGCTACGGCCGCATTTGCCCTTGCGCTGCAATCGGTTGGCTGGTTCAACCCCAGGGCCTGTCGTCTCTACCTGCTTTTCAGCCTAGTCGGCGCTCTGCTGAGTGTGCTGCCGTCGTTTTCTTTTGAACCAATCGTGATGGCTACCTATTTGGTGTCCATCCCTGCGTTCCCCTTTATCATGCCCTATCTGATGGCGCTTAATTTGATAAACCTGGCCAATCGCCTTCCTGACGTGGATTTATGAACACTCTTTTGTCTCAGGGGTGAACCTTATTTGAGAATACGGAAAAATGTAGTGTACTCAAACTGCTCTAGAGGCATTAATGCTGGATTATTTAGATTTAAGTTGTTTAGGATTTTAATTTTTGTCAATAAACTAGTTAAGAATGGGTGTGTTTTTGTCATCCCGACGTAGGAGGGATCTTCGGACGCAGGCGACGGTAAGATCCCTCCTACGTCGGGATGACAAAAACACGTTGTTTAAGAAAATCATAAACAGCTTCATTAGATTAAATACTCACAGCTTCAGATCATTTCTAGGCTCACCCCCCTGACCAGCACCGCTAACCTCACTCACCAATCAAGCGGATGCTTGGATGCTCGGCAATGATGGATAGTACAGTGTCAAAATACGTTTCGCCACGACCACTCTCCAAAGCTTCCAGCTTTTCTTCAAACAGCTTTTTGTTGTAGGGCGATCCGGGCTTGAGTTTATCCAGATAATAAGTTCGGGTCGTCTCATACCCTAAAGCCTGTCGGCTGTGGTCCATATGGTGCCAGACTAGTTCAACCGATTGGGCGCCCTGTAAGGTGCCATAGCCCCCAAACAGTAAATCATTGAACGCATCGAGGCTAGGGCCGATCTGCCAGCTCTCTGCGGCCATAAATACGCGATTAACCTCCTCATAAAACGAGGCAATGTCGTTGATTGCGCTTCCGTCGATCTGGATTTGTTTAACCATAGTTTAGTGCTGGGCCCACCTACCAAACTGGCCCATTGTTTAGCTAAAGTAGCTTGTTTCGCCTGGAATTTCTCTCTCCTATTTAAATCATGCAGCTAACGGTGGCATGAATCTCTGCGACTTCAGCAGCACGGTTAACTCGCTGATTGAAGAGCTTCGCTTGCGTTCCCCGTCTGCCTGACTTGCCTGTTAACTTAATGAGGGATTGGACAAATGGCTTACAACTAAACGTATATCCAAGTTCATAGACAAGGAACTACTCATTGGGGTAACAAGCGCGTGTGTTAGTCGCTTTTCCAGATTTATTCCAGAATTTCCTGTTTGTTTTGAGGACAAATCAGGTACAGCATGAAGTTATTGATTGTCGAAGACGAGCCCGGACTTAGCCAGACCCTAAGTCAGTTCCTGCAAAGTCAGGGGCATATTTGTGAAACGGCAACCACCTACCAGCAGGCAGACGAAAAGATAGGGGTATATGCCTACGACTGTGTGTTGATTGATCTGATGCTACCAGGGGGAAACGGATTGGACATCTTGAAGCGCCTGAAACAGGACCACCCGCAAACAGGGGCTATTATTATCTCGGCAAAAGATTCATTGGACGATAAACTGGCGGGGCTGGATTTGGGTGCCGATGATTACCTGCCGAAGCCCTTTCATCTGGCAGAGCTCAATTCACGAATCAAATCAATTCTACGCCGAATGAAATTTGAGGGATCGGCGAGCCTGGAAGTGGGCCGAATACGGATTGATACCGAGGCCCGAACGGTTTTTGTCGATGAGCTACCCGTCAGCCTGAATCGAAAAGAATACGATTTACTCCTCTTGTTTGTTACCAACAAGAACCGAGTGATTAAAAAATCGGCTCTGGCTGAACATGTTTGGGGCGATCAGGCGGATCAGGCAGACTCCTACGATTTCATTTATTCGCAACTAAAAAATCTACGCAAACGATTCAGTCAGGTAGGCTATGAACTGAATATCCAAACGGTTTATGGGATTGGCTACAAATTCTCCCCCGACTGTTGAGTAAACGCCTTTACACCCATGCGACTTCTCACCCGTAGTACGCTCATTAGCGCACTGGTTTTTTTTATGGCTCTGATTGGTAGCGGATTTTACGTCTTCGACCAGGTTAGTCAGGAGGTACACGATGAGATCGACGAAGAATTACAGAACCGAAAACTGGAAATTCTGGCCAGCATAGCCGCGCACCCAAACGCGCTGATCGTGCAGCCAGGTATTGCGACGGACTTTCAGCTGGACACCATTAGTGCCGCTACGTACTCAGCGTTGCATGAGCATACAGAAGATATACCCATGTATGAGCGGGTGGAAGAAGAATACGAGCCGCATCGTCAGCTAGTCACCAAGTTTATCCACAAGGGCATTTATTATCGATTGCGTATCCATATGTCGCTGCTGGATCTGGAAGATATGGGTGAAGTAATCGCACTCAGCACCGGCGCGGTCATTGCCAGCCTGCTCGTGCTGAGTTTTCTGCTCAACTTTTTTCTTCAGCAACGGCTCTGGCGGCCCTTCTACTCAACATTATCGCAACTGCGAACCTTTAAAATCGACCAGGCCGATTCGTTGACCTTACCGGTGAGTTCAGTGCATGAGTTTACGGAGCTGAACAAGACAATCACCTGGTTAACGACGGTTAATCAGCGGGCTTATCAGCATCAAAAACAATTTGTTGAGAATGCCTCGCATGAATTACAAACACCCCTAGCCATCGCGTTGCACCAGACCGAACAACTCATTCAGAGTCCGGCTTTAACGACCACTGACGCACAGGCGCTGGAACTACTCAACCAGCAGTTGGAACGGTTATCGGCGCTTAACAGGGCGCTGCTGCTGCTGAGCAAAATTGATAACCAGCAGTTCGGCGAGACGCAGTCCGTCAACCTGGGCGCTTTGATTCGTCAAACCGTGGAGGAATATGAATTCATGGCCGAGCATAAAGGCTTACGCGTTCAGCTACTATTGCTGGATGATTTCGACGTATCGGCCAACCACCACCTCATAGTGGTGCTTCTTCGAAACCTGATCCGAAATGCCCTGGTCCACACGCCGACCGACGGCACCATTACCATTCGATTGGCCAATCAGTCGTTACAAATTGAGAATACGGCTGCTGCCAGCATTGATCGGCCGGAAACGCTTTTCGACCGATTCGTCAAGCAAAGTGATCAATCTCAGTCCCTTGGGCTGGGATTGGCAATCGTCAAATCGATCTGTGATACGTACGGGTTCACCCCCCATATCACGCAGCAGAAAAACCTGTTTATTCTGTCCATTCAGTTCTAGTATTCCAGATTCGTTCCAGAAACGCTGGTGAGCTTTGCCCTAACCAAACGGCAAGCGAGATGAACAAGGTCTTATTTTACTGGATCAGCTTCCTGATAATCAGCCATTCAACCGGCCAGGCTCAAGCTATACCCACTCCCGTTCCAGCCATGAGCGATACCGCACAAATTGCTAAACCCGCTAAGATTTCGCACGCGGAACCACTGTATCTGGACTTAGTTCGCGATCTGGGTGCCCGTAAAGGCGAGCGGGAATGGAACGTAGGCACGCAATTTAGCCAGCGCGGGGGTGGAACATCCTGGCATCCGTTCGTCGAATATGAATTTGCACCCATTAATCGACTGGGTTTGGAGGTTGAATTGCCTTTTCAGCTTACCGTTCCAGCCGCCAATCAGGAAGCCCCCACGACCGCGACCTTCCGGTTACACAGTGTCAAAACATCGGTTCAATGGACGTACGCGGTGATTGTTCCCTGGCAAACGTCGCTGGCGATTGGCTACACCAATGAACTGGTTGTCAACGCGGGCGGGATTCAGGCAGGAAAGCCTGTATTCACCACCGAGGAAGGGCACCCGTTTTTGGTGGCGGCCAAAAAGTGGGGGCAACGCTGGAACACACTGGTTTATGCCGCCTTGGGAGGGCAATTGCCGCATCAGGGCACTCTTCGCTCCAGTGGTTACGAACTTAATCTGGCGCTTCACTACGTCATACCGCGTAACAAAGCATTTCTGGGCGTCGAACTGTATCAGTATCAAAACGGCTCGCAGTACGATCGACTGATTCGACCACAGGTTCGGGTAGCCCTGAAAAATAACCTTCTTATTGGCTTAGTAGGCAACATACCCCTAACTGGTTCAGAAGGACCCAGTTCGTTTATCCGGCTCATTTACGAACCCCGCCGACGCTAATCCTGATTGCCGGTGACTAAAACCAGTACTCGTTCTTTACTACCTACCTTAGCAACGAGTGTCCTGAAAAGCAGCCTCATATTGCAAAAAGAGCCTTTACTGAGGTGATGTGCTTTCTGAAGATTTATAGTAGGTCTACACAAAAGTTAGCCAATCCATTAAAAAAACGTCCCGGTAGAGTTCATCAATTGGGACTTCCGTTGTGGCAATCACAACGTGGTTACGCTCGATACTGTCATAGTATAAGGAAAATAGGTATAGCAAAGCTCTCCCACATCATATACTTCACAAAGTTGGCTCTTGCCTTCCCACTGTTCACTATCGCTGCGGTGCTCCTGTTGGATGTATTGGTGGGTGATTAGCGCATAGGTAGGTGAGTGAATATGGTTCTTTAAAAGGCGATGTGCTTCAATGACCGCCTGCCCATAAATCTTGTGAAACCGTCCAACTATCAATTGGCTGTCGATCCTGCCTGAAAAATTAGCCGATCCGATTTGCCATCATGATCGTTTTTGTGCAAACCCTTTTTTTCTTCGGATTGCCTATTTTCTATGGCTGCACAATATGACACCATTATCTACTTTTCTTGTTATTATAAGATAAAAAAAGGAAGGGCTAAAATTAGCCACTCCCACTTACCCTGTAATTCTCAATGATTGTATCAATTCATCAGCTATTTCCAGATGATAACTCAATACAATAGGGCTTCCGGGAAAATTTCCAGATGTTTCTGCTTTTAAAATGCTCTCTGTTTCTTTTTCTTCAAAGCTGACGGGCTGCATTGTGGCCTTGTATCGCTCGTTTGCATCCGCAATCCAATGCGCTATTTCTTTTCGTCCATTGTGCGTTTTGCCCTCATCGAAAACTACGGCAGTTTCGGAAAAACAAGTTGAATATGCAGCGCTATCAAAGTTGTTTTGCGCTATTACCAAATCGGCTAGTATTTTGGGTAAATTCATTTTTCTAAATTTTTAATAGTACTAAATTGTTGGTACTGTACCACCGTCAATTACAAAATTTGTTCCTGTTAAATAATTGGCTCTTGGCGAAACCAAAAAACCAACCAATTCAGCTACTTCTTCTGGTTCGGCAGGTCTGCCATAAGGTATTCCACCCAATGCATCCATTACACTTTGTTGCGCTTCTTTTACAGTACTATTCGCGTTTCTTGCGATCTCGCCCAGCCAGGCGTTCGAGGCTGTCGTGCTGATCCAGCCTGGCGAAACAGTTAGCACGCGAACACCTTTTGGTGTAACTTCATTTGATAAGCTTTTACTATAATTGATCAATCCTGCCTTTGCGGCTGCGTAAGGCAACGTAGATTCATACAGCGGCAGTCTGCCTTGAATGGAAGCGATGTGAATAATAACGCCACTTTTTCGATCAATCATTTGCGGTACAAACCCTCTGTCAAGCCTGACAGGAGCCAGCAAATTGGCTTGTAGGGTTGATTCCCAATCGTCATCCGTTAATACGGTAAAACCACCAGCGGGTGTTACGGAAGAACCCAGGTTGTTGACGAGAATATCCAGCCTCCCATACGTTGTTAGCACCTCGTTGATTACTTTTTGTGATCCTTCTGCCTTGCTTAAATCGGAGGAAATGAAATGCAACTTGCTGTTTTCTTTTTCCGGTGCGTTTCTGGCGGTAATGATAACCGTTGCACCCGCTTGTAAAAGTCTTTCTGCAATTGCTTTTCCGGCTCCTTTTGTACCTCCTGTTACCAAGGCAATCTTGCCTGACAATTCATTGTTAAAATTAAACTGTTCCATTTTATCGTCCCTCTTTTACGAATTAACTATAGGGCAAAATTGGCGTATAAAAGAAGTTTGGACAAGTACGGCATTACGATTCATATAGGGATAAATTTTTCCCCTATTGCACAAACTGGTACATACGTTTAATTTTGCCATATGTATGAGAGAAAAACAACACCGAACTTGAATTGTGGACTTGACCTGATCGGTGAAGTGCTTTACGGCAAATGGAAGATACGTTTGCTTTGGTTTATTAATGAGGGATATAAAAGACCAAGTGAATTGCAGCGTAAGATACCGGATGCTTCACGCAGGGTTTTGACTATTCAGTTGAAAGAATTGGAAGACCACGAACTGGTTACGAGAAAAATTTATCCCGTTGTACCGCCAAAAGTAGAATACAGCCTTACCGAATTTGGTAAGACGCTAATTCCCGTGATTGCCGCATTAGGACAATGGAGCGATGAACACGAAGCCCGTTTGCGGGATGTGATTTTGAAACAAGCTGTACCTTCTGATTTGAACGCACCCCTACTTAGTTAATCTGTTTATCAACGGTATTATCCCGTTCTTCACTTATGGAGGCTGTTTAGGATTTTGCTTTTAGCCCATAAACCGGCCGATGAAAAAGTATCCTAAAACAACTTCATAGTTATAATTCTTAAATCCTACCGTGTCCTTATTTCAGTCGATAATTAATTCCAATACTGGCCTGCCAACGATTAAAGTCAGCAGGAGGTAGAAAACCGGAAGACGTAACTGTTGAATTACTCAGCCAGCTTCGACCACCCATTACTTCAATAGACCACCGCTTACTGACTCGATAATGAGCCCCCAGCCCCACCTCAGTCTGCCAGGTATCAGAGATCGTAGCGGGAGAAGCGGGAGCATCGGGTGTGAGATGAAAAGTACTTTGGCCATACATAGCCCCGATATGGGTAAAAACGGCCAGTCGTTTGGTACGTACAAAATAATACCGAGTTGAAAGACCACCCGCAAATAATTGGTAATCAGGTTTATTACCTGACTGATGATAAATATTGCTTGTTAAGAAGCGCCCCTCAGCAGCAATTGACCAGCCGTTGGTAATAAAATACTGTATACGAGGGGATATGTAGGATGTAGTTGGATAACCACCGCCCCGATAACCCTGTCCGACACGGATGCCTACATTCACATGCCCCTTTCCAAGTAAATCCTGCTGATGCTCGTCAAAAGTCGCCTGAGCAAATCCAAGTAAGGGTAAGAAAAGACTCATTAGTAATACACAACGTTTCATTATTATCCTATTTTGTTCTAGTCAATGATACCGGCATGATCAAATTGGATGGAAGGCGTTACTGCTATTTAGGCTTTTTTAACAACCATCCAGGAGGAGACCAATGTTGTATAAGTGGCGTGACTGCTGCAAAAGTCAAAATGGCGTTGATGACTCCTGTTTGCGCCTTTGTCATGGGCGGGTGCAGTTATAGAAAAGATAGAGAAGAACTATAAGGTGTACCCTGCACCAGTACGTTGAGATTGGTGGTCGTAGGCGAGGAATCGTAGCGAACTCTATCCCAATGTTACGCTCAGGTAGGCTCCGGTCTTGTCCTGTATACGTTCACTTAATCGCTCAACATCAGCCGTCGTCCACCCCTCCCCACTTCCCAGACTGCTGATCTATTTAATCTGGTCGCGACAGTGAGCCAAATTGTCCTGAGTCTTTTTTCCGACCATGCCTCTGTCAATGAACTACTTACCGGTTTGGCAAAACTTGAATGCAACGTGAACACGATTGATTAGGCATCCGAATCGTTGATGGATAGGTTTACGGCTAGAAACTCGTCCGAGTAGTTCACCTTTATTTATAGCCTGCCTGATGATACAAAGATATTATGCATCGATCTTACTTTACCTGCCGCTTAGCCTGCTTCTCAATGGCTTCAGTTTGGCACAAGTATCCACTCCTCTTTCCCCGGACCTGCTAACGTTGGCTAGCCATCCGGAAGCCGCCGTCAATCGCACGATGAGTGCGCTGAGGGAACAAGGGCATACCGGCATCCGGATCGACGCAAGAGCCAACGAAGGTATCGTCTGGATACCCGACGTTCTCCTGGCCAATGGAGTGCTTGAAGTCGATGTTCGCGGGAAAGACGTCTTCCAGCAAAGCTTCGTGGGTATCGCTTTTTGTGGCCAGAATGACAAAACCTACGAAGCCATCTATTTCCGACCCTTCAACTTTCAGAGCACCGATTCCATTCGACGGGCTCATGCCGTTCAGTACATCGCTCATCCTACGTATACCTGGAAAAAGCTGCGTAACGAGTTTCCAAATCAGTTCGAAGCCGCCCTTAGCCCCCCACTCAACCCCAATGACTGGTTTCATGTGCGGGTAGAGATTCAATCGCCCATCGTGCGGGTCTTCGTGGAGCAAAGCACGACGCCCATACTGGTCGTCAACCGACTGGCCCAAACCACGAACGGTCGCGTTGGGCTTTGGGTCGGCGACAGCTCGGGAGGTGACTTCGCTAATCTCAGGGTGTTTTCAACCCGCTAGTCCTCCCGCTATGGTTCAGAATTCCGTCCGACGCCCGTAGTTCACCCGATACAGTCACCGCGTCGTAGTCAATCCTCCCAGTTGCAACGGCGTAGTCAATAGGTTTAGTGAGCCCTAAAATTCCATTTAGAATTATCACTGCTAAAATCAAATTCTGCCAGGGTCGGTGTGCTGTCTCCGGAAGATACCAGCGCTTCCTTCTTTCCTGAATTGGGCACACTCTTGGGCATTATCCGGTAGGAGCCATCGGTTAATTGATCGATGCGCCATACTTGTTCGGGTGCGCCGGTAAAAGCCGGTACGGTTATCACTTCGGCATCAGCAGTGGCCGCTAAGGCGCGATCGGTTCCGGCCAATACAATCTTATAATAGGGACCCCCTAAATAGCCGGTGCTATCAGGCGCATCGGTAATCGTCCATTGCTGATGAGGCCGGGACATGTAGTCGCCTATTCTTACATTAATCGTACCGGTTGGCCAGGCTTTCATGACATCAGCCAGTTGCTGAGCCGGAACGGGCTTTATGGGGTCATTGTTGGGCTGGCCAAATCCCCGTGGCCCAACGGTCATTCTGGTGAAATCAACGGCCAGTTCTAACGCGTAGCCTCGTCGTACGGATTCAATTTCATACGTGCCTTCCTTAAACTTCTGGCCGGCAACTGGCCATCCATCGTTCCAAACCACCGGCAGGATGCCCAATACGCTTCGGCCACCCTGCTCTAAATCGGCTTCGTAATGGAGAGACATTTTTTCAACGCCTTTTTCCAGTATGATGTGGCCAAAATGTCCGGGACCTATTAGTCCTCCGCGGGTAGCCACCACCAGTTTTCCACCTCCTTCCAGCATACTTCTGCCTACATTGTCGAGGTAAGGACCGGTTATTTTTTTGGATCGGCCCACCACCACATTGTAGGTTGAGTTGGCCCCATCGCAACAACTGCCATGCGTGGCCAGCAGGTAGTACCAACCGTCGCGGTAGACCAACGTGCTGGCTTCACAGACGATGGCGACATCCACGGGTTTATTGCCTGCCTTGAGACCGCCGGTTTTGGGATCTAATTCGATCAGGCGAGTGAAGCCAAAATAGGTGCCGTAGGTTAACCAAAGGCGTCCGGTAGTCGGATCGAGCATAACACCGGGATCGATGGCGTCATTCTCTTCGTAGCCATCCGAGGTAGCCACGACAACCGGCTCCGAATACTTAAAATCAGGTGACTTAGGGTCCAATGTTTTGTTCCACATGGTCAGAATCGCGCCTTTGTGGTTGGGCGAACCACCGGTTGCGCCATAGATGACCAGATACCGATTGCCCAGCTTGATAACATCAGGAGCGGCTCCACCACCCGGTCTCACCCCGCCACCGTGCCAGGTCCAGCCATCGTTGGAAATCAATCCGCCACCGCCTGTACCGAACGTATAATACTTGCCGTCACATTCAGCAATGGTCGAGGGATCATGGATAAATGGCCTTCCGACCTGGGCTAGCAGAGTCTGGGTTATCAATAAAGCGAATAAGGTTGTCAGGCGGGATACGTTCATTCTTTTCACGTAAGAGCTTGTTTTAAGTAGCGTAAACAGACGACTATCTATTACTCGTAATGAATACTGAGATTTTTTACGGGCGAGCCTTTTTCATCTAGAAAACGAACACAAAAATTAGCCATACCCGGTCCGTTTATGACGGCCCCGCGGACGATGTTCTTTCCCTTTTTAAGCGTTAAACGACCCGAGGTCCCATTATCGGCAATCATATCCCGGTCGCCGGAAAGCAGCAAGGCTTCCTGACCATTCAACCACCACATGCTGCCGGAATTACACCCGGCCGCCAGCCTGACGTTCTGGATTTCTTCGGGGCAATCGATGACCGTGACCAGCCAGACAAGTATGCCGTATTTTGGCTTGTTGAGGGCGTAGGTAAAATGGTATAAATTAACGTTGAACGCCTTGCTGTCTAACGCATACCATTTCAGTTCCTGGCTGCCTACGTTTACGGTTTGGCCATGTCGGGGAATGGTGGTGTAATCGCGGGAAAAATTATCGGTCGAAAAGGTTGTTCTGAGGTAGTTGTCCGTGAAAATATTATTCCTGACAATATCTTTCTTCACCGGTTCCAGTACCAGCCAGCGTTGAATAAACCCCTTGGCATCTGGCGCTTTTTTGGCCGAAGAGGCCGTCGTGAAGTGTCTGAAAAGGGTATGTGTCGTATCGCCTTTTATGGGTATGGGCGGCAGGGGTAGTCTTTGGCCTGGGCCCTGGGCAAAAGCGGTAATGCCACTTAGTTGTAACCCTGATAAAACGATAAACGAGATAAACGGCAATACGTAATTGTATTTTCTGTTCATAGCCTATTCCCTTCGTACTAAGTACTGTTTCTCATTAAAGCAGAATGGGCTATTTTTTACTGAAACTTCACGCTTTCAAAAGCGAGTTTGCGGGCGATACGCTCCTGCTTTAATGGACGACGTTGACACGCAGCGAGTACATCCTAAAATTCGTTAATTTACCAGCGGCCTGCTTGACCAGCTGATTCGCTTCAGCCCTGATTTCTGTCTGGAGCTCGAAGCCCTATTTCCTTTCAACTACAACTTGGCGACTTTTGACTACATCCGTTTTTGGAGGACATCCGACTTTTGCATTAACAAAAAATGCAAACCATGAATTTACGACACAACACCATCTTGATCACAGGCGGAACGGGAGGTTTCGGCGTTGAATTTGCCGCCAAATTGATGGCCCTGGGCAACACCGTCATTATCACAGGACGAAACGCCCAAAAATTGGCGGAGGCAAAACGAAACCTTCCGGGGGTACATACCCTGCAAAGCGACGTGAGCAACGCCGACGACATCACCAACGTATACGAAACCGTTACGAAGGAATTCCCCGACCTCAATATCCTCATCAACAATGCCGGTGAGATGCGCAAGATCAGCCTTCATCATCAACACGAACTTACTGACATTACGCGCGAAGTGGAAATCAACCTGATGGGTCCTATTCGTATGGTGCAACAGTTCTTGCCTCACCTTAAAACGAAAACCAATGCGGCCATTCTCAACGTAACTTCGGGAATTGCGCTCATGACTTTCCCGATTTCGCCGATTTATAGCGCCAGTAAGTCAGGGCTTCGTGCGTATACCCAGGCTTTGAGAGTACAACTTAAATATACCGGCATCAACGTATTTGAGTTGGTGGCCCCAGGTTCTTCCACGCCCCTGAACGACAAATTTCAACAGGAAGATGGGTTTACTGCCAACGCCTTGATGGCTCCTGGAAAAATCGTCGATGCGGCCATTAGAGGGATGCAACATGATCAGCATGAAATATATCCAGGCCTTGCCAAATTAATGCGGATCTTGAGCCGAGTGGCCCCTGGGTTTGTTCTTTCGCAATCCGGCAAGATGGGAGCCTCCTTTATGTATGGGAAGCGAGAGCACTACGACTAGCAGCTATTTTCTGGCTGGATAAGCCAATGAAAAATCATTCACTTACGTACAGGATAAACAAAAGAAAAAATGAAAATCGTTAGTATCCTACTCGTTTTAATTTCATCCTTCCTGAGCCTCAAGCACGGTTGGGATGCCTTTCAGCCCGGTAATGCTGAACAGACAAAAATGATGG
Source organism: Spirosoma humi (assembly GCF_054776575.1). Taxonomy (NCBI): domain Bacteria; kingdom Pseudomonadati; phylum Bacteroidota; class Cytophagia; order Cytophagales; family Cytophagaceae; genus Spirosoma; species Spirosoma humi. Next base: position 285,261 of record NZ_BAAHBR010000002.1, on the reverse strand, counting down.
CCGACTTAGGCATCACGGAGACCGTAAAACCGTTCTTCGGGGTGTTTTCAATCATCATCGGGTTGATGATTTTGTTTCCGCAGACATTTTTTATCGGCAACTTACTCAATGCGATTACCATTGTCCTGATTATGGCTTTATCATTAAGAGCCGGCGCCATCAGTACGGCACTACTAGAAATTCCTTTTCTTGCCTTGCCGTTACTCTTAATTTGGTTAACCTATCCATTCAAGCACTAATCCCATGGATAACAAAAAACCGTTCCGAATCAAATCAATAGCGGAAATACACCGGTTGATGAATTTGCCGAAACCACACCATCCGCTCATTGGCATTATTGACCTGAAAGGCCTAAAAAATGACCCCAATATAACGGCCGTCATGTCTGATTTTTATGTGGTGTCGCTCAAACGGGGCTGCGACAAACTCGTTTACGGGCAGCAGAAATACGATTTCGACGAAGGTCTGATGGCATTTATCTCGCCAGGGCAACTCTTGCGTGGCGATCCCAACGGTGTTCCTCACCAACTGGAAGGCTGGATGCTGTTCATCCATCCCGATTTTTTATGGAATACGTCACTGGCCAGGAAAATTAAGCAGTACGATTACTTCGGGTACTCGGCAAACGAAGCCTTGTTTCTTTCCGACAAGGAAGAAACCATCATCAACGGTATTCTTGATACGATCAGGCAAGAGTATCAGGCTAACCTGGATAAATTTAGCCAGGATGTAATAATCGCCCATCTGGAGGTATTATTTACGTATGCGCAACGCTTTTATGAACGCCAGTTCATTACCCGGAAAATCACCAATAGCCAGCTACTAAACCGGTTGGACGAAGTTCTAACCCGTTACTTTACAGATGAAGATCTGTTGGCAAAAGGTCTACCCACCGTCCACTACATTGCCGATACGCTCCATATGTCCACCAAATACTTGAGCAGCTTACTGAAACAGCTCACCGGACAAACCACTCAGCAGTTTATTCACGAAAAATTGATCGACAAGGCAAAGGAAAAACTGTCTACCACCGAATTGTCCGTCAGTGAAATCGCCTATGCATTAGGCTTCGAGCATTCACAATCATTTAGTAAACTTTTCAAATCGAAGACGGACCTGTCACCTTTGGAATTCAGACGGTCATTCAACTAATCAGATCGTCAGGGAATGGTCTTTTTCGCGTATACGTTAGCCAGCCCAGGGTATCACGTACGGCAAAGTCGGGGGCACACTAGCCCGTTTGCAAAATCATAAATAAAAAATAGGAACCTAAAATTGAGCCTTCAGGCAAGGACTAATTTTAACTTAAGTTAAACTAGTCTCGTTTTTTTGTAGTGAAGTTTGCGTTGTCAGACCATTACAAACCGGCGTAAGTGTGAAGAATCAGGATTATCTTGACCGGTAAGTAGCTGATCCTGTTCAAATGCTAGGACCTAAAAAACATACCGATGAGTCAACATCACGAAACCCTTACTACGCACTTAAGAAATTTTGCGGCCTTAAATGACAGGGATATTGCGGACGCCAGTAGTCTCTGGAAACCCCGCAAGATCAACAAAGGTGATTTTTTCAACATGCAAAACGTCGTTTGTAATGATCTCGGGCTGGTTGTTAAGGGTATTTTCAGGATCTATTATGTAGACCCTCAGACCAGTGAAGAAAAAAACCTCTTCTTCTTCTCCGAAAATCAATTCCTGGTTTCTTTCCGCAGTTTTATCACCCGTAAAGCCTGTCATTATTTTATTCAGGCCCTGGAAGATTCGGAGATCGTTTATATCGCTCACCGGGATCTCAACGGTCTTTATCAAACGCATCCCAACTGGGCCATTTTCGGACGTTTGTTAGCGGAGTTGTTCTTTACCTATTCGCAAACCCGCACCGAAGAGTTATTATTTTTCAGTCATGAGCAGCGCTTCATCCACTTATTGGAGGAACACCCCAACATCATCAACCGTATCCCGGCCTATCATATTTCGTCCTTTCTGGGAATTACCAACCCCTCGCTGAGCCGTATCCGCAAACGGATAAACCGTTAAATTTTTTTCCCTACAGAATGCCACTTGCTTACTAACACAGTACATCGCAATCCATAGGGAAAGGAAATCGTTGGCCTCCTTAATTTTCCAGCTTCATGAACAAGTTATTCAGCGATTCGGAATAGGTCGGGTGCGCAAAAACGCAGTATTGAAGACGGTCATACGTTATGCCGCCCATCATCGCCATTTGAATCACGGTCATTATCTCGCCACCTTCTTCTCCTAGTATCGCTGCGCCCAGGATTTGTCGGGTATCGGCATCGACTACCGCTTTCATCACGCCCAGGGTTTGGCCGGTCTCTACCGCCCGCGCCACCTGGTTCATTGGCAGCCTGGCGACTTTAATGGTGTATCCCTGCTGCCGGGCCTGCTGTTCGGTTAAGCCAATGCGACCCAGTTGCGGATCCGTAAAAAGGCAGTACGGTACTGGCCGCCCGGTCGTCTTGTCATCAGCACCCTGAAACAGGTTGCGGTAGACGATAGTATAGTCATTATAAGCAATATGCGTAAAGGCGGGTCCACCGTTTACATCTCCCAGGGCATAAATGCCTTTAGCGGTCGTTTCCAGCTTCTCATTGACCTGAATAAAACCGTTTTCATTCAGCTTGATACCCGCAAGTTGCGGGGCCAGCGTTTCCGTTACCGGCTTCCGGCCCGTGGCCACCAGGATGTGTGAGCAACTTATTTCTTGTTGAATGCCGTTGACTACGACTGTGGCCCGAATGCCTTTGTCCTGCCGCTCCAATTGAACGACCTGGGCATTCGTGTAAATGTCCAGGCCTTCCCCTACCAAGATCTGCCGCAACTCGTCAGAAATATCCTCGTCCTCACGGGCGATGATCCTGGGTCCACGCTCTACCACCGATACCTTACTGCCGAATCGGTGGAACATCTGGGCAAACTCCAGTCCCACGTAATTGCCACCAAGTATGAGTAAATGTTCCGGTACTTCCTCCACATCCAGTAAGGTGGTCGACGTAAAGTAGCCTACCTCCCGCAATCCGTTGATAGCCGGAATGACCGGTGTCGTACCGGTATTAATGAAGATCAGATCTGCCGTTACAGCCACCTGGCCACCCTCGCTTAGGTTTACCGTCAGTGTTTTAGGTCCACTAAACGTGGCTTCACCGAAGATAAGATCAAGGTTTTCGGTATTCTCTAGGGCCGCGCGGCCTCCGTTGCGCCAGCTCAACACCAGTTCGTCTTTACGATGCTTAATCTGCTTCATATCGATACGGTAGCGGTCGATATGAATCCCCAGTTTGTCGGCATGTCGGGCCAGATAAGCCGCCTTCGCCGAGCCAATCATCGCTTTCGTGGGCGTACAGCCGTCATTGACACAGGTGCCGCCAATAAATCGTTTCTCAATGAGCAACGTTTTCTGACCGGCTTTGGCCAGCTGTTTACTTAACGGTGATCCGGCCTGTCCTGAACCGATCACGATGGCGTCATAATGCTTCATAGTAGGTAGTTGTAGGAGGTGATTTTTAAGGGTCTCTTTATGCATTAGATCGTGATCGTTCAAGCGATAACCGACGCGGCTTTGATAGTCTTGCTTAATCGGAAGGCGGTTAGCAGAAAGTAGAAAGCACCGAATGCAGCATAACCGGCCAGGGTCGTGATACCCTGATTGGGGGCGTGGGCCATGATGACAAACGATACGCCCGCCAGCATTGACTGGCCACCACTAATGATCATTGGCCATTGGGCACCCAGTTGTTTCCGGCGACGCAGGCCCAGAATGAGTTGAATCAGACCAGTCAGCAATGCCCAGCCTCCAAACACGATCAAGGCTTCTGGAATGCCTCTTTGAAGAGCGATGATAACGGCTACCGTTGTGATCATACTGATTGCAATATTGACGTACTGCGGTGTTTTATTGGCGGCTGGCGGATTGGCCCGGATGTCGAAGATTGTTGCCAAAGCGTCCCAGGCCGGGTAAATGATAAACAGGATCGTGGCAATGGTTACGCTGGTTTTGGCTAAGGTAGCGACCAGGACGACCCATACAATGGAGAATGCTGCGCGGGTAAAATAAAGCTTGCGTAGTGAACTGGCGGTTTCAACCGCTTCTGTTGAAACAGAGCCGTTGGTTTGTTTTATTGATTTCATGACCTGATGTTTTTTTGTTGCATCAAAGGTCACTGTCAGTCGTCGGCTCGTTTTTCACTTAAGGTAAAATAGAGAAAAAATCAGTGCATTTTTTCGTTTCATGCCGACCAAAAATAAGATCCTCGCCCTTCTGTTCTCCTGATACCCGACTAAAACTTACCAATAACCATGTCGGGCTTTAACCAATTAGTATCGAATCAATTGCCTGTCTACAGGGCGTTAATCAGCGTTATCTAAAACGAGGCTTATCATATATTTATCCGATTGCGGGCTTATCAGCGCCTGCTTACTTTCGTTGATCTGTCAGCACATCCGTATGGTTCTTACATGTACGGCTGCCAGTCGTTGATTTATGCTTCAGTTACGGCTATTCTTTTGACTTCATGAAGGCGCTACTGGTATGTCTGGTCCTGATTCTGAGCCCAATGGGACTTCTGGCTCAAACAAATTACATTATCAATTCGGCGAATACAGTCTCCCCCGGCCGATATAATACGGTGGTTGGCCCACTGGCAGGTAGTAACCTGACCGATGGGCAGTTTAACAGCTTTTATGGCTACAATGCGGGGGTGAGTTCAACGACCGCTAGCGGCAATAGCTTTATTGGCTATTTCGCCGGATATGCCAATACGGTCGGCAATAGTAATAGCTTTATTGGCAACAGGGCGGGCATGTATAATGTCTTCGGTAGCTTTAACTGCTTTGTTGGTACGGCGGCTGGGCAACTCAATCAACGAGGCTCCAGAAATACAGCCGTTGGGAACGAAGCTGGCAACAAAATCAGTGGTTCATCCAATACATTCGTTGGGAGTCAGTCGGGCTGGTCCACTACGGCTGGATACTCGAATGTGGCCATAGGGGCGTCTGCTTCGTTCTCGAATACAGTTGGCTCCAATACGGTCATGGTTGGTGATTCGGCTGGTTTTTCAAATACATCCTCCTATAATGTTTTTGTCGGCTCTAAAGCCGGGTTTTACAATACTGGTGGAGGCAATAATAGTTTTCTGGGAGGCTACGCGGGTTATGCGAACACGACCGGTTCAGGCAACAGCTTTCTGGGCTTCTATGCTGGCTACAATACCACAACTGGGTCGACGAATAGTTTTTTGGGCTATTCGGCCGGGTTTGGCAATACGACTGGAGCGGCTAACACGCTCGTAGGCTGGGCAGCTGGAGCGACCAATCAGCAAGGTTCCCGAAATACGCTTATTGGCTATCAGACAGGAGGTTCCCTCACCGGCAGCAGTAACACATTTTTAGGGTATCAGGCGGGTTTGAACCTAACCACTGGCAACAACAACATCATTATCGGCCCTTCTTCCGGTACTGCTATCACCAACGGCAGTGACAATGTGCTGATGGGTTACAACAGCCAAACCGAAGATGGCTTACACAATGCTACGGCCATCGGCGCTAATACGCGGGTAGCGGCTAGCAATTCGTTGATTCTGGGTAATGGTGTTAACGTTGGCATTGGTACGTCAAAGCCGACACAAAAATTAGAGATCGTTGCCGATGAGGCCGATAACAGCGGTTTGCGCCTATCCAGGCTGACTAGTCAAAGTAAGACCAGCCAGGGCACCGATCAATTTCTGACCGTCAACGAACAGGGCGATGTGGTGAAAGCCCGGTATCAGTTGCGGATCAACAGCGCATCGGAATGGAGTGATCGGGTGTTTTCGCCCACCTATCAGCTCCGGCCATTGGAATCGGTGGCCCGTTACATAAGCCAGCATGGTCATCTGCCAGGCGTTCCTTCGGCGAATGAAGTGGTCAACCAGGGAGTTGATCTGGCGAAGATGAATGCGATGCTGCTGGAAAAGGTGGAAGAGCTAACACTGTATAGTATTCAGCTGGAGCAGAAACTGCACTTAACGGAACAAAAGCAGCAAAGTGAGATTGACGCCTTAAAGAAGCAGATGCAACAACTGGTAAAAAAGCCGTAGCCTGTTCTGAAGCCTCTGCCTATCGAAGCGGCTTCGCTACGTCGAACTATCGGGCGAATAAAAAAGCGGAGTGACTACTCCGCTTTTTTATTCGCCATGCCTCAAGGGCGCTACTTGACTTCTTCGTAATCGACGTATTCGCCCCCCCTGTAGGGATAGCTACCGTCTTTTTTCTGGATATTGTCAACCCGAATTTCGCCTTCCCGACGACCTCCACGCACATCACCCTGTCTTTTTTGCTCTTTCACCAGTTGACGGCCTACCAGCAGGTAAAACACAAATCGACGTACCGGCGGTACGAAAAGAATAACCATCGTGATGATGAACAGATATTTGAACAGCATGTCAGAGTCTCGTTAATACTGAATAAACGTTGGGTTGACTTGTTTAGTTTTCCGATGTGATAATCGGCGTTTGACACGGATAAACAGCACCGGTTGCCTCATTCCAAAAGCATAACGGTCGATGAGCCTACTGTCCGTACAACGCTTTGCTAGCGGCTTCGTACTTATCTCCTGCCGACCATTGTGGGCGCGTGGCGCGATTGGCGATCAAACGGGCAGCATAGGCATAGGCCTGGCAATAGCGCAGGGTGTAACCGAAATCCAGACTTTCGGGGTTGTCGATAGCCTGGTGATAATACTTGCCAATGGCTTCGTCGAAGGCTTTGAAGCCCGCCGAAAACGTAGGAGCGGGTATTCCTTTAGCGGCAAAATGTACATTGTCTGACCGGTCGAACAAACCCTGTTCAGGAGCGGGTTCGGCGAATACGCCCAAACCGAACGCTTTGGCCGCTGTTTCGATCTCGGTTTTTGCGCCCGTCCGTTCCAGGCCGATGACGGATACGATGGTGGTGTCGTTATAGCCAGCACCGTCGGTATTAAAATCGAAGATGGTCTGCTTAAGCGGCACTAACGGGTGTTCAGCGTAAAAGCGACTTCCGAGGGTACCGGCTTCTTCACCCGTCAGGGCCAGCACCAGCACCGACCGCCTGGGGCGTTGCAGCGACAGCGTTTTGGCAGCTTCCAGAATAGCCACCGTTCCCATGGCATTATCCCTTGCCCCGTTGAAAATACTATCACCAGCCGAGTACGGTGTTCCACTCGCTTTGCCGACGCCAATATGGTCGAAGTGGGCCGATAGCACAACATACTCTTCTTTAAGTTTGGGATCCTTACCTTCAATAATACCCGCTACATTGGCCGAAAAAGCTGACATACGTTGCCGGCCCGAGGTTTGAAGCGTAATTGTTTGCCCGGCCTCCTTAAGCTGTTTGTACTTGTTGTTGGCGTTATTGACCCAAAGATGGGCGATGGGCGTGCTCGTCTCGGCGGTTACGGGGATAGACAGTTGCTCACGGTTGAAATACTGGTTGACAAACCCCCAGGGAATCGATTCGCTGTATAGCTCAATGAGGGCAGCCGCCCCTTTTTCGCCGGCCAGTTTACGTTTCGCGGCCGATGCGCTAAATATCTCACGGGGGCTTTTGGCATCGGGTGACCCGCCCTGCGCAACCAGAATTCGCCCTTTCACATCGCGCCCTTTGTAGCCATCTTCGCCATCCGTCAGGCCGTACCCTACATAGACAACCTCGCCCGAAAGATTGGTCGGACCACCAGCCATCATAACCAGCTCTTTGCCCAGGTGCAGGGTATCTTTTCCAACCAGCATCGTGGCCGAGCTGGCCGCCTTAACGCGCTCTAGATCGATGGGCTGCAGGTAATCAGGCTTACCGGCAACCGTACCGGCAGGTTTTAGACCCAGCTGCCGGAACTGTTCAGCGATGTAGCGAGCCGCAATCCAGTTGCCCGGTTCGCCCACTTTACGGCCCTGTAGCTCGTCGGACGCCAGAAACCGAATGTGGGCTTCGACCTCGGCACGCGACAGGCTAAATTCAGGTAATTGAGACGCTGGGCTGGTTAGCTTACTCTTAGGAGACGTGCTTTTCGAGGGGCGATTCTGTGCCTGTATTGAACTGGTAACGACGAACAGGCCCGCCAAAAGAGGAATGATGATCGATGAGCGCATGGTGATTGAGTTGACCGTATAAAAGTACGAAATTCCTGAACGGCTTCCTGCACTTCCGGGGATGTCAGCGAATTTCTGTATTTTCGCTGCTCTTTTTTATGACCCTATGCCAGCTCGTTTCGCGACCTCAACGACCGAAAAAACGTATCTTCTCATTGCCATTGGCTTACTGGCGCTCTACGTTTTTCCATATGTCTGGCTCGGCGAAGGTGCTCACCTGACGATCCACGATAACCTGGATAGTGACTTTCTCTACCTGTATCTGCTTAAGATCACCAATACAGCGTTCAACTTCGACCTGAATACCATCATTCCAAACATGATGAGTAGCAGCCCCGACGCAGCTACCTCGTTCAGCGGAATTCCGCGTTCGGCGTTTCGAACGGGACTCAATTTCGAAGTGCTCTCTTTTTACCTGCTCCCCCCCTACTCCGCCCAGGTCGTCAACTTCACGGTGACTCATGGCATTGGGTTTCTGGGCATGTATCTGCTGCTGAAAAAGCACGTTTTGCCCGAAACGCATTGGGCGCTCGTACGCGTAGCCATCGCCTTTTTGTTCGCGCTCGTACCTTGTTACATCGTTCACGGCGCTTCGGTTACGGGACAACCACTGCTGCTGTTTGCTTTTCTGAATCTGTTGAAAAAACAGGATCATCCGAGCGACTGGCTTATTATCGTACTCTTCCCGTTCTATTCTTTTTTCGTTTGGGCGGGCCTATTCATTTGCACAGCATTGGGCATTCTTGGGTTGGCCGCGATGATCCCGGCGCGGCAAATCAACTGGGGCTATGTTGTCGGTTTGTTTTTGCTTTCGGCACTGTACATCGGCAGCGAGTGGGAATTGATTTACGGGTTCATCAACCAGACCTATATTTCGCAACGGGTCGAGTTCGACTATAGTCAGTTGCGCTCCATGCGACTCGCCGACAGCCTCCGCCGAAGTGCCGATTTATATGTCTGGCCTATGTTTAACACGGGCGCTTTCTTTACACCAGGTATTTTGGCGGTCGCCGGACTGGGCGCGTGGCGGGCTTACCGTAAACACGATACGAAGGCCATGAACTGGCTCATCGGCTTACCACTTCTGGCGGGTGTTATTTGCCTAATTCACGGGCTCTATCACTATTGGGTCGTCTGGTTGGGTGATAGCACCTTAGGCATCAAGTTCCGCGTATTTCAATTCGACCGGTTTTACTTTCTCCTGCCGACGCTCTGGTTTTTCCTCTTCGCCCTGGCTTTGCGGCAGTTTCGGGCTAACAATCGCTGGATACCCCTCTTTCTGGCAGGGCAGTTTGTGCTCATGGTTATTGCCAACAAAGAGTGGCGTATCAATGTGGGCAAGATGACAGGCTATGTATCCGAAGCCCAGCATCCATCCTTTCGGGCATTTTTCGCCGAAAAGCAGTTTGCCCAGATTCGCAACCACATTGGTAAGCCGCAATCCGACTACCGGGTCATTTGCCTCGGCATGCACCCGTCGGTGGCGCAATTCAACGGATTCTACACGCTGGATAGCTACCAGAACAACTATCCCCTTCCTTATAAGCATGCATTCCGGAAAATTATCGCGAAAGAACTGGCCAAGGGCACTCGGCAGATGCGCGTATATTACGATGCCTATGCCTGCCGGGTCTACCTCTACACAGCCGAACTGGGCATGAATTACCTGTTTGGCAAAACGCAGCACCCGGCGCTAAATCACCTGCAATTGGACACCGACGCGTTGACCTCACTGGGTGGCCAATACATCATATCGGCGGTACCGATTGGCAACGCTGCTCAAAACCGACTCCATCTGGAAAGCATCTTTACGAATACAGAAAGCTATTGGAAAGTCTGGCTCTATAAGGTGAACGACCGGAAGATTGGGTCAACAGGGTTGTAGATGTTGTTCAAGAGTGAATTCTCCTATCCTCTACCCCCGCCGGTAATGTTGTCGGGCAAACCGCATGAAGGTATCGGCCAGCCCCTCGCTAACACCCTGCAACTGAATGGAATAAAAATCGCGCTGAATCGATAGTCCCTCTACGTCAAGAATTTTGAGGCTACCCGCCTGCAGTTCATGCTGCACGGCAAAAACGGAAACAAATGCCATACAACGCGAACTACCAAGATAGGACTTGATGCTTTCGGTGCTACCCAGGTGCATGTCGATGGTTAAATCCGTCAATTTCAGGCCCACACCACGAAGCGCGTGTTCGATGACTTCGAGTGAGCCGGACCCCCGTTCGCGGAGTACGATAGGTACCGTTCGAAGTTCCGCCAGCGTAATCTCGTCCCGGTCGGCCAGCGGATGATCGGCCCGGCAAATGAGCACGAGTTCGTCTTTTACAAAGGATGTATACCGAATATCGCTGTGGTGCGTCCGGCCTTCAACCAGGCCCAGATCAATGTCACTATTGAGTAATTGCTGCTCAACCTGCTCGGTATTACTCGACACCAGCGAGATAGCGACATCGGCCGACTGCTCACGAAAACGGGCCAGTACCGGCGGAATCACGTATTGTGCCACCGTGGTACTAGCGCCCACGCGCAGTGTTCCACCCGACTCGCCCTTAAGCGCGTTCATGTCGAACTCCAACTGGCGGTAAACCCCCATAATGGTTTCGGCATGACCGAGCAATACATTCCCGGCGGCAGTCAGACTAATCTGGTTACCCCGCCGATCGAAAAGTGCCGTACCGAACTGGTGTTCAAGTTCCTGAATGTGCTTTGTCACGGCGGGCTGCGTCACATACAGTTCAGCAGCGGCTTTGGTAAAACTGAGCCGTTTGGCAACGGTGTAAAAGACATTCAGGCGAAAGTCGAGCATAGCACTAGTGGGTATTGAATAACAGGTTAAGCCAGCCTACGAAGCGAAGGCAGAGATCGGCATCTGTCGTTAAAACGCGTTTAGAGACAGCTACACCAAAAGACATTTCGGGTTTTTCCTGCCAAGCCAGCCAGGTACGAATAAAAGCTTTGGGCCGATGAACATCTGTAAAAAGCTGCAAGCCTTTTGCATGCAATGCATCGATAGTGGCATCGACCTCGGGCTGTAGTTTATCCTCCTGGTGAATTAACTGGCGGATAAAGCTTTCAATGACACCACTCTCTTGGTTATCAGGCATTATCCAAAGACCAAAACGAGGCAATACACCATCGCTTGGAATAATCAGGCCATCAGGAAGTGACTCAGGAATATTTTCGTAGCCAGCATTTATTAAAAGCTGTTGTACACGCTGCCAACGTCCGGCTGCACTCATGTCGGCATCAATGACGAGGCCAAGCGTGCTGGTGGGTGTTGTTGCTCTGATAGTAACTGGTAAACTTCTTAATAAAGCGTATATGCCCTGCTCATCTGCTTTCAGGCTTGCTTCGTTCTTCTTTCTATATGGTTCGATAGCGACTTTGCCAACCTCATTTGGTATTTGTCTCAACAATTCGCTGATAAAATATTTATCGAAATCCCCCTCAACTAACAGTAATTTTTCAAACATAAATCAGCGTAAGTCAAGGTAATCAGTTTCGGTAGCAACCTCAACATCTTGTGTACTGAACAGAACCGCCGAAATTTCATCGTTTACATTTCTGAGTTGAATCAATTGAGCATCACTATAAGCAGGGTTACGATTAGCAACTTCGCCAAATGCCTTAATCGTATCATTACTATGCGTTGTAGCAAATACCTGAATATTGAGCCGTTCGGCCAGGTAAAAAATTATCTCCCAAAGTTTTTCCTGAACGGAATAATGGAGCCCATTTTCAAATTCATCGATAAGGAGATAAGTACCTTCACTGCTTACCATAGATAAGATTATCGTAAATACTCGGCTTACGCCATCGCCCATACTTGAAAGCTTTCTTATTTCTCCATTCTTGAGCCTAATAATAGGCTGATCGTCCCTGATAAGGCTAAAGCGTTCCGTATCAGGCTCAACTATCTTCAGTGCATTAATAATGACGTCCTCTTTATCCGACAAAGCTATCTTACTATATAAAAGTGGGATAGACTGTTGTGTTTGATTTTTTGAATCGACATACTGGAACTGAGCAGGCGCATTATTTGATCTATTACTCAAAAAAACAATTTGATTGTCTAAAGAATAGGTTGTTTGACGTAACCCTTTCGAGAACTTGATTTCATATCTAAACTCACGTTGCTCGATATCATTTTCTGTCTCCGCTACAACATATTCATTAGTTTCTCGACCAGAATCATCAGTTTTTAATGTTAGGTATGCTTTACGGAAATCTATATATAACGAACGCATATAAGCTTCCTCATCTAGTCCGCCTATATGAATGCCTGAGCCAAGGTCTGATTCAAAATATTTAGGACTGTAGTCACTATATAAAGCGCTTAATGAATTGAGATTATTCTCCAAATAAGATCTTGAATCTGTATAGAACTCACCTCTACGCTGTAGCAATAGTTTTATAGTCGATATTTCATCACGTGTAGAAGCATAAATAGCCACCGCTTCCAGCACCGAGGTCTTTCCTGTATTATTCTTACCCACCAATAGATTTACCCGGCCCAGTTTTTCGATGGTCAGGTGACGGAGATTTCGGTAATTGCGGATATCGAGCGAACGTAACATAGCTTCTTGTACAGTATCTTAGTCAAAATACGCGCTAATCGGATTAATACCCAAACGGCCCGCTATCCTATTTTGTCTAGCGGGCCGTTCAACGTAGTCAGGAAATTTAATACTTAAAGCATATCGACCTTCACGAGGTTATCGTCCGAAACCCGGTCGATCAGCTTATTATAGGGGTCGATACCCGCTTTTAAAGGCTTGCCTTTCACCGTTACCTCGATGACATGTTCGCCGGGGAGCAGGCTACGTTTCTGAATCAGGAGGGGCACTTTAGTAGTCAGACCGTCTTTGTTTTTGCCATCGTCGGTCAGCACCGCGATATCGGCAATAACGGGTCCCTTGCCCTTACTGATTTCCTTGCCCGCTTTGTCGTAGTATTCCGTCACCGTGCGAACGTGCATCGTAACCCGATACTGGCCGCTGCCTAGGGCTTTGGCTTCAGCCTTGGTGATGCGGTTATCATAGAGCGTCAGCTTCTCGAAGTTATCCGTTAGCCAGGGCTTTAATGAATCGGGGGTGGCGGATTTCAGGAAATCGTACCATTCCAGTGAGGTCGTGAAGGGTGCCTTCTGGCGGAACCGGGCTGCTTTCATGTAATCGTTCATGGCTTTGTTGACCCGGTCTTCGCCAATGTAATCCTGAAGGGCGTACATCAGCATGGACCCTTTCTGATACCAGACATAGGAACGGGTATCATTATCGAGCATATTGGCCTCGAACTTATCCTCGTTGGCCCGACCGCGCAAATATCTGTCCAGGCTGTATTTCAGGAACTTGGGCATCGCGTTGGCACCGTAGCGCTGCTTGAGCACCATCAACGCCGAGTATTCAGCCATCGTTTCCGAGATCTGGTTGGCCCCACGCGTCCGGCTGGGCATAATCTGATGGCCCCACCACTGGTGCGCCACCTCGTGGGCTGTCACGTAGTACGCATAGTCTGTTTTGTTGGGATCGTGGAAGTCACCGACCCAGCCAAACTCCTCCGAATACGGAACCGTTGTCGGAAACGACTGGGCAAAGGAGGCATAGCGCGGAAACTCCAGCACGCGCAAGACCGGGTACGGATAAGGCGCAAAATTTTTGGCGTAATACGAGAGTGACGCTTTCATACTAGCGATAAACCGGTCGATGTTTTTGTCATGGCCCGGATGGTGATATACTTCCAGCGCCACCGTTTGCCCATCGGCACCCGTCCATTTATCACGTTTAACGTCATATTTTGCGGAACACATGCTAAAAAAATAGTCGGAGAAACCAGGCAGTTTATACTGAAAGTATTTACGGGGCTTCCCATCGGCACCCACCTTCGTCCAGGTTTTCAGCAGTTCGCCGGGCATGATCGCCGTTTGGTCGGGGCTGGTCGAAATTGTTCCTTCGAACGTGACCCAATCGGCATCGTCGGTGAAGAGGAAATCCCGCAAACCGCGCGGGTCGTTCTGCGCCGGAACCGTCCACTCCTTTATCGGCAGTCCGTATTTTTTGCGGTATTTGTCGCTGGTCAGCTCATTATCCTCACTATATCCAAAACCGGGAAAGATACTAACGTTGAAAAACGTGCCGTTGGCCACCACATCCCGGCTGTCGCCACTGTTGGAGAAACCAACGTATTGCCCCATCACATCCATATCCAGCCGAGCCGAGTCGCCGGGGTTCATCCGTTTAGGCAGACGGTAAATGTAATAGCCAAGATCAGTGTCGTTCAGGACAAGATCCAGGGCTTTCCCATCGACCAGCAGCTTGTTCAGTTTACGGTGAAAGTTGTCGACGGGGATGGTCAGGTACAAGGAGTCAATGGGCTGATCGCCCTTGTTAACCATCACGAACGCCCCCGAAGCAAGAGCCTTAAACTCCTCTGGATACACATCAACGTTTACCTTCGCGCTGGTAATTTTGGGTTGTAGCACATGGACATATTTGTGGTACGTTTTTTCGAACGTAGCCTGTCGTTCACGCTGTTCGTCGATGGAATAGTACCGGTTTTTTACACTCACATTCGTATAAATCCAGGCACCCATGCTCACGAAAGCCAGCAGAAATAATGTAAACAACGCCACAGACCCCTTACCCATTCGCTGGCGGGCCAGTTGCCAGCGGGCTTTGAAACCCGTGTCGGCACCCCGATTCCAGAACCACAGGGCCAGCACCAGCAACAGACCACCGAAGGCATACCAGTAAAGCCGGAACGAAGCCAGTCCGGCCAGATAATGTCCGAAACCGTTCATATCGGAAATCTGAACGCCCCCGCCCGAAAACGGAATCGCCAGCTTGTAGTTGAAATCAGCGAATTGCGGCACCGCCCAGATAACGATGTAAACCGCCAGCGTGACGATGTGCCCCACAAACTTCTGATTGACCATCGTGTGCACAAAGAAGGCCAGCATCACCAACTGAAAATACTGCGTGAAGGCGATACCCAGCAGGTCGCGGAAGTAGAGCGGAAACTCGTAGTTGAAATAACCCTTTACCGTCTGGTTCAGCACACCCGATACCAGAATGAGGGCACAAAGCAACAAACAGATGTAAATCATCGACAGCAGTTTGGCCCCGTAGTTCATCCAGTCGGGCACGGGCAGCGCATCGGCAATCGTATCGTAATGGACAACCTTGTCGCGGTGAACGACCTCGCCCGTGTAGAAGATCAGCACGATGAGCACGAAAAAGAAAAACGTGCCGTTGCGGGCTTCGAGCATGGCATACGTAGTCGGCAATGACGGCGTGCCATAAGTCTCTACCCCGAACCAGCCATCCAGAAACAAAAACAGTACGGCTCCGAGCAGAATGGCAATGAAGTAAGGATCCCGGATGATATTTGCAAACTCAATCCGGGCCTGCCGGAACATCTGCCGAACATAGGTGCTCGTCTGAAAAACAGGCGATGGAACAGGCAAACTCGCCAGGGATGGCACTCCCTGACCCACCACATCGTCTTTCCCCCGCTTGCCCAGTTTAACCGCCAGAAAACGCGAGAAACTAAATCGAGTCAGCGTCAGCACAAATACCAGTAATGCTACCCCAAACCAGATCAGCCGGTTCGTGAGCAAATCGCCCTCCAGGGGAGCCAGTAGTGTATTTTGCTCCACCGGCGACCAGTATTTGGTAGCCGCGTCGTAAGCATAGGACCCGAAAGGGTCGAGCAAATTGACGAGCCGCTTGTTTTCCAGATCCTGCGATAGCGTAGAGCCAAGCAGGTAGGCAATGAACAGCAGAATACTACCCGCGTAAGTCGCGAAAACCTGGCGCGAGAAAGCCACCAGACTAAAGAAAATGCTGCCCACCAGAAACGTGTTTGGTACAACGAACAGCACGAACGGGTAGGCATAGTCGCGGAACCGAATGGGGCCAAAGCGCTCGGTGTTGTCGGCCAGATTGAACACAGGCCCTAACAGCGAGCCAATAGCGATACCCAGCATACCAACGGCCATAATGCCCAACAGCACGACGAACGAGCCCAGGTACCGGCCCAGAATATACCCCCGTTCGGTAATGGGGAAAGTGAAAAAGTAATTTTTAGTGTTGTGCTCTATGTCCCGATAAACAGGTACGCCCATCACAGCCGACGCGATCAGCATACCAAAAATGGTCAGCACGATCACAAATTGGCTGATGGCGAATGGGGAGTTGATATTCGTTTTTTCCGATGCGGGGCCGTTTCCGTAAATAACAAAGAGAAACGTGAAGAGAAATAGAATGAGCGCGTAAAGATACGTGGCGGGCCTTTTTAGCCGATACGCTAACTCAAATGTAAAGATTTCGAGGAACATGGCTATGTTAGTATTAGGAGTGAGGAGCGAGTAATGGGAGGTGTTATCGCTTGGCCTCTACCGCGTTATAGTAAGCTGTTAACAGGCGTGCTACCTCTTCGAGGTTAGTCTGAAGAGCTTCCGTATTGGCGTAATCAAGATCCTGTGCTAAGATGAAGTAATAGTGAGTTTCGTCTAAGGAGCCCTGTGCAATATTCAGAAATTTGGCCTTGTCAGGAATCGTTCGTTTGCGATATCCTTCTGAAATATTGGCAGGAACAGAAACGGCACTTCTACGCAGTTGGGAGGTGAGGGCAAATAACTCTTCTTTTAGGAAAACTTTAGTCAGGTTATAAATAGACAGCACAAGCTGATGCGCTTTTTGCCAGACGATTAACTCCCGAAAATGTTTAGACTTTTCCATTTGAATGCGGCTTTAAAAGATGGGTACACAATGACTGAAGAGTAACTCCTACAACTCGCTCCTCGCTCCTATTACTATTTTTCACACCGTAACGACATCCATTTTTTCCGTGATTTTGGCAAAGTACACATCCTCCAGATCGGGGGAGACGGGCTCGAAATCAGCCAAAGGCAAATCACTATAGGCGTGGAGCCGGGTTTTTCCTCCTTTGAGCTGGGTTGAAATCACACGGTGAGTTTTCCGGTAGGTATCGATCTCCGACTTCTCAACGAACGTCTGCCAGATTTTCCCGTTCAGATCGGACACCAAATCGTTTGGATTACCCGCAGCCACCACTTCGCCAAGGCAAATAATGGCCATATCGGAACACAGGTTCGTGACATCTTCGACGATGTGCGTGGACAGAATCACGATGGTATTCTCCCCAATTTCGGAAAGCAGGTTATGAAACCGGTTGCGTTCGGCAGGGTCCAGGCCAGCCGTTGGCTCGTCCACAATAATGAGTCGCGGGTTGCCGATAAGCGCCTGAGCAATCCCGAATCGCTGCTTCATACCACCTGAGTACGTACCCAGATTCTTCTTTCGGACCTGGTACAGATTGACTTTCTGCAACAGCCCCTCCACGATGTCTTTCCGCTCCCGGCCGTTGGCAATACCTTTCAGCGTGGCGATATGATCGAGCATTGTCTCAGCCGTAACGCGCGGGTAAACACCAAACTCCTGCGGCAAATAGCCCAACACCCGGCGTACAGCGTCTTTCTGGGTCAGTACATTCAGATCCGTATTGAGACCCGTTAGGCGAACACTACCGCTATCGGCTTCCTGTAGGGTAGCAATGGTCCGCATCAGGCTTGATTTCCCCGCGCCATTGGGGCCGAGCAGGCCGAACATACCCTGCGAAATGGTCAGCGTAACCCCTTTTAGTGCCCGGACGCCATTAGAATACGTTTTAGTAAGGTCTTTGATTTCGAGTTGCATACAGAAAGATGGGAAAGCATTTGGTTTATAGGGACAATGAGCAAATATGTTAAATGCTACTCAAAATCTCGCCAAACTTTCGCATACGGTCATTATTTGCGCTGAACGGCAAAGCGAACACGCAGCAAATGCGAAGAGCTGTACTCAACGTACCTAAGAAGAGCTGTACTCAACGTACCTAAGTTGATACAATTGTTCAGCCACGAAAGCTATACCGGCTGGCCTTCCTGACACAAAAAGCGAACCACCAACGCAATGAAACGCTGGTGGTTCGCTCTTCAGGTATTTATGGGTGGTTGGTTAGGGAATACTGTTTTTTCTGGAAGATCTTTTTTTACAAATGAGGTCTAGCTTATAGTGATCAGCGCGTATCAGCGGATGCGTCTGAACACCCGACAAAAGAACCGTTTTTGCCCAACAACGCCTAAATATGACCATAGACAAAGTGTGTACACCTTTGCCAAAATACTGAAAATCAACATAATAAATTTAACAAATTAAGGACTTCCAGCGACTATGTTTCACCGAGCCGGATAATACCCCAATTACTGCTCATCAGGATTTGTAAATGCTGTAGGCTCAGGAATTGCCATTTTTTTGTACAATCGCGTCTTGGCCCGGCGCACACTGGCCGGATCAATATTGAGCAGAGCGGCAATTTCCTTGGTGGACAAATTGATGTGAAAGTAGGCGTAGAGCCGTACTTCATGTTTGGTAAGATTGGGATGCTTGATCTGTAAATTCTCGAAAAAATGGGGATGCACCTGTTCAAAATGCACTTTGAATTTCCCCCAGTCGGCATCCAGATACAGGTTACTCTGCAGGATCGACTCGATTCCTTTCAATCCCTGTTGCCTCACGGTCGGATAGTATTTCGTCAACTTGGCTAGCTGCGTTTTAAGGCCGGCCAGCATTTCGTTTTTCTGAACAATGTACAAGGTCGTAGACGCCAGTTCCCGCTGGTTAACATCCAGCCTTTCCTGCAGTAATTCGTTCCGGGTTTTCTCGTGCTGGATATCGGCGCTGATTTTCTGGTTTTCCAGTTCGGTCAGCCGGTGTCTTAGTTCCATTTCCCGAATGTTGAACTCAAGCTTCTGAGCTTCTATTTTCCGGGTGGCCAGTTCTTTCTGGATGTATTTAGTACGGGCCACCAGCGCTATCGAGAACGACAGGGTTTGCGAAATAATACCTAAATCGGGCAGTATTGAACCCTGATCAAACACCATCGTATGGTTTATACTGATGACCACATGGCTCAACCCAATGGCCAGCATGAATAGTAATGGCAGCATGTTGGCCAGCAAAAAAGGAGTGGCCGCCGGTAACTTCCGTAAGTAGCCCACTAGGCAGGTCCAGGTACTAGTCCCGATCATGATCAGCGCCAGCATATTATGATAGGCCAGCGTGTATGGCTCAAGATAAAATAGCCA
This sequence comes from Spirosoma humi, assembly GCF_054776575.1. Taxonomy (NCBI): domain Bacteria; kingdom Pseudomonadati; phylum Bacteroidota; class Cytophagia; order Cytophagales; family Cytophagaceae; genus Spirosoma; species Spirosoma humi. The sequence continues at coordinate 265,984 of NZ_BAAHBR010000002.1, read as the reverse complement.
GCTGTTGATAGCCACCACAATAACCGTCAGTAAGGCATAGGCATACAAACTGTACTTGAGTATAAAATCCAGGCGGGGCAGCGTCGTCGCTGTATTCAGATATGTACGCGTCGATTGAACCAGCCAATACAGAACAAGAATAATGCTGAAGTGCTGTAACAAATCCGCCAAATCGAACGCGTACGTATCTCCATTAGCCCATACGTCGAACGTGAATACCGGACATGGAAGAATGGTTTCGATGAACCGTTTATAATGCGTAAGGTAAATCACGGCCCCTATTTGCCCAATCAGGTAGTACAGAACGATTTTATCCCTGAAGCTGAAATAGATAAATAGGTTATTGATAAAAAACAGGCCCAAAACAGCCAGCGTAGCCATCCAGGCAACCAAAATAAATTGCTCTTCACTATCCCTTTCCGCCTGGCTTTCAATAACAATCTGCGGTTTGATAGCTACAGCGCGGTGTAGAGCCTTCAGGTCGGCTTTTATATACAGCGTTGTTGCAGCCCGTTTCTCTGCCATAAAAGACATAGCCTGTCGGTAACTGCCCCTACGGTGCCTGTAATTGGGAACGTATATACCCGTTTGTTGCGCAATCCAACGCTGGCTATTGGCGTCGAACGAGTAAAACGTATTCGTGAGCGCAGGCTGAACATACAAGTTGTACGGCTCGTCGTAGTGGGATGGATTGGCCACCACCACCCTAATCCAGAAACAATCGGCACGGGTCATCCGGAGCGAATCACCCGGTATAAAGTGAAGAGTCGTATCTGTGCGTACTTTATCAAGCGTATACCCACGGTCGGGCAGTACTGCATACGATTTAATCTGCGCAGCCGCGTTGTCACTTGACGTCCGTATGGATTGGGCATAACTTGCTACCGTAGCCAATAAGAGGACAAAGAAGACAGTAATTTTACTCAAGAGAGATTGATCAGTTAATACCCGTTGGCTTGGTCATTTACGCTGAAATTCAGCAAAATAAACCTTGTTTAACCAACTGACTATACCGTATACAATACATTAGAGGTGCATAGTGATCTACTTTCTCTATACACTTTATCTATAATCTCTTTTGAGTATTATTTGTTATCTTTTCCAGCGGCTAATTAACCGGCTTCTAACTCCGGTAAAGTACGTTACTCGTTTCGCCTGTCTTTACCTGGAAACTTGTAAGCTGACGATCATGGCCCTTACTTACTCTTTGCCCGTTTGTAGAGTGGTACGGTGCTGCAAGGCTCCCCGAAAAGCAGGCTTTGCACCACAGGCCGTAACACGCGTGTAATCTCTACATAAGCGGCCGTTGGCACGGGTACTTTGGAACATCCTTTCACAACAACACGCGCATCCCGATAATCTTCAGGCTGGATGTTGGCAATCGCTTCGTAGTACAGCTTTTCTTCCAGATCAGCCAGCGTACCGAACACGATGGTGTGGGCAATCGGTTGCAATTGCAAGGTCAGCAGCATATACGCCCAGGTTGGAACAATGGCGTCTTCGGTGCAGGTGATTGCCACGTTTTTACCAGCGTACTGGCTCCAGTCATGTTCTTTCAGAAAAGCACGAAAGTCTTTTTCTTTGAGAATCAAGCCCATATACAGGTTATCTTTCAAGTCATAAACGACACGCTCGCCAGGGTGGTAATAATCTTCCAGATCAAGCGTAACAAGGCCACTGCCGGCCACACGATTAACGATTTCAGCTTCCATAGTATGCAAGATAATACTGTCTAAACAGCAGGTAACGGCAGCCCGTTCACTACTCGTCCAATACAATTGTCTGTCGTAAATAACCCGTCAAGAGTCCGCTTTTTTTGCTACTTTTGTTCCTATATATCCAAAACTTTTGCCGGGAGCCCCGCAGCGGTTCATCGAGTTAGCGAATAGCGGTAGCGCGACGCCCGACAAAGGTATTAGTCTCATCAAAAAACGCCTTAGACATCTCTTCCATGAAATTTATAGTTTCCTCCTCTGTACTGCTGAAAAATTTACAGCATATCAACGGCGTTGTAGCAACCAATCCGATTGTACCGATCCTCGAAAACTTTCTATTTCGTATCGACGTAGGCCCCGAAGCAGCCGGTGGAACACTTACGGTAACGGCTTCAGACCTGCAGACGACAATGACGACGCAGATTCCGGTAGAGGCCAGCGAAGGAGGTTCCATTGCTATCCCGGCGAAATTACTGCTGGATACGCTCCGCAGCCTGCCCGAGCAGCCCGTTACAGTGAATATCGACACCGATACGTTTGGCACCGAAATTCTGACGGATAACGGCCGCTACAAGCTCTCCGGCGAAAACCCGATTGACTTCCCGAAATTACCGACGGTGAATAAAAATATGTCCGTCGATATGACGTCCGACGTATTACTTGGCGCCATCAACAACACCGTTTTCGCGACCAGCACCGACGATCTGCGCCCGGCGATGACGGGGGTATTGCTGCAACTGAACGAAGACAATGCTACGTTTGTCGCGACGGACGGCCACCGGCTTATTCGGTATCGCCGAACCGACCTGAACGCGTCGGCCAGCACATCGATCATCATTCCACGGAAAGCCCTGCAATTATTGAAAGCATCGCTGCCCGAAAACGTACCCGTTACGGCAGAATTCAGCCAGGCCAATGCCTCCTTTAGCTTCGGTCCAACGCAGTTGATCTGCCGCCTGATCGATGAGCGCTTCCCGGACTACGAAAACGCGATTCCGACCAACAATCCGAACGTGATGACCATTGGCCGGACGGATCTGCTCAATTCGCTGAAACGGATCATGATTTACGCCAACCGGACGACACACCAGATTCGGTTATCGCTCAAAACAAATTCGCTGACCATTTCGGCCGAAGATCTCGATTACTCCAACGAAGCCAACGAGAAGCTCCTCTGCGATTACGATGGTGACCCGATGGAAATTGGTTTCAATGCCAAACTGATGGCTGAGGTGTTGAGCAACCTGAGTGCCAAAATGATCACCCTCGAAATGTCGGCTCCAAACCGCGCGGGTCTGCTCATTCCGGCGGATAAAGAAGAAAACGAAGATATCCTGATGCTGGTGATGCCAGTCATGCTGAATACATACGCTTAGTTTTTTAAGGAGCGAGGAGTGAGTAGTAGGAGTGAGGAGGGTTGACGCATGTATTGCTTTCGCGTCAACCCTCCTCACTCCTACTACTCACTCCTCGCTCCTAACCCTATTATGGCCTCCAAACGTACGGCTCCCGCCCTTGCTTTCATTTTCATTACACTTCTCATTGATGTAACGGGGCTTGGAATTATCATCCCGGTATTTCCGAAGTTGATCGAACAGCTTATACACGGCAACATTAGCCAGGCGGCAAGCTGGGGCGGCTGGCTGTCCTTTTCCTACGCGGCCATGCAGTTTCTTTTCTCCCCCATTCTGGGTGGCCTAAGCGATCGTTTCGGACGTCGTCCGGTACTCTTGTTCTCCCTATTTGGCTTTGGCCTCGACTACATACTTCAGGGGTTTGCCTCCACCATCGAATGGCTCTTTGTTGGCCGCTTGCTGGCGGGTATTACAGGAGCCAGTTTCACAACAGCCACGGCCTATATTGCCGACATCAGTACACCCGAAAAGCGGGCACAGAATTTTGGCCTGATTGGAGCGGCCTTTGGTGTAGGCTTTATTCTCGGGCCAGCCGCAGGTGGTTTTTTAGGGCAGTATGGCCCACGGGTGCCTTTCTTTGTGGCGGCTGGCCTGACCATGGTTAACTTCCTGTACGGTTTTTTCATCCTTCCCGAGTCACTTGCCCCCGAAAACAGACGTCCTTTCAACTGGCGACGGGCAAACCCAGTTGGTTCGTTGATGCGGCTGGGTAAATACCCGGTTATTCTGGGTCTGGTGGCGTCGCTGGTATTGGTTTACGTTGCGGGCTTTGCCGTGCAGGGCACCTGGACGTTCTATTCCATGGAAAAATTCAAATGGGACGAGAAAACCGTTGGCTTATCGCTGGCGGCCATCGGTCTCTCTTTCGCTATTGTGCAGGGCGGGTTAAGCCGGATTATCATTCCTAAACTGGGACAACAGCGGTCGGTTTACGTTGGCCTTATGTTCAGCGCGGTTGGTTTTCTGTTATTCGCCATCGCCAGTCAAAGCTGGATGATGTTTGCCTTCATGATGGTGTATGCCATGGGCGGTATCGCGGGGCCGTCCATTCAGGGAATTATATCCAATCAGGTACCGGCCAACGAGCAGGGCGAATTACAGGGTGCGTTGACCAGTCTGACCAGCACAACCTCTATTTTCGGGCCGCTCATTATGACGAATTTGTTTTCGTTCTTTACCTCCCCAGCCGCCCCCGTCTACTTACCCGGAGCGCCGTTTTATCTGGCCTCCCTGCTGGTAGTGATCAGCGCTTTTCTGTCCCGGCGCGGGCTAAACCGTAGTTTGGCCGCTAGTTGATTTTTTTAAAATCCAAGCCATCGAAAATCAGCGTATCGACGTTACCCAGCGCACTCAGGCTGAATCGGGCTATAGCCTTACCGTACCAGGCTTTTTGGTAAGGCCCATAAAAGGTATCATAATGCCAGTGTGGCAGAGTTGCCTTCAGCGAATTGTCATTGACGTTGATCACTAACTGATTGGCCTCCACACTAACTTCGGCTTTCCCATACAGCGGGCTGGTGTATGTTCCGGCGTATTGGGCAAGGGGCAATGATGGCGACGTATTGGGAACGCGCTTCGTGTCGAAACGTTTTTGCGCTTTCTTACCATCTTCTCTGAGTTTCGAATAAAGCGCTTTGAACTCCGCACTCCAGTCGCGGTTGCCACCCAGCGCAAACCAGTCAAAGGCTTTATACATCAGGGCATGGCGCACTTCGGCATGGTCGTAATTACCAAATACGTAAACGCCCAATTTCTCCTCGGGCAATTGCCCGGTTATGGCTGTCAAGCCGGATAAACTACCCGTATGAAAATTCACCTTTTTACCTTTGTAGTCGTGCTGATACCAGCCCAGGCCGTACGTACGCCAGTTGGGCTTCAGCAGTTGCATCGTTGGGTATTCGTCTTCCGGGAAAAAGGTTTGTGGGGTAAAAATTTCAGCCCAGGTTTGGGGCTTCAGCAAGCGGCCACCCTTGTATTTGCTGCTATCGAGCATGCAGATAACCCATTTGCTGATGTCGTCGGCCGATGACCAGACCGCCCCCGCCGAACCAACTTCGCTGTCAGCACCGTACTCAATTACCTTGATGGTATCGTTGATGGCATAGTGCGGCTTTGTCAGGTTGGCGTCGGTAATGTAGCCCCGCTTGGGTGCGGTACGGGTCATGCCCAGCGGTGTAAATAGGCGCTCTTTTATCGTTTCGGCCCACGTCTTGCCTACGATCCGCTCAATGATCCGGCCCGCGGCTGAATAAAACGTATTCTGATAAACGAATCCGGCCCGAAACGGGTAACTGGGCTTTACCATTTCCATGCGCCGGAACATTTCATTGGCGGGAATGGTCATGGCTCCCGTCAGGAAATCCGTACTGCCAACCCCCGTATCGTGAATGAGCAGATCACGAATTGTCAACGCACGCGTCACGTAGGGATCATACAGCTGAAGTTCGGGCAGGTATTTGGAAACCGGATCATTCCAGGCCAGTTTTCCCTCATCGACGAGCATGCCGATGAGCGCGACAGTCATTGCTTTTGTGGTCGATGCACAAGCAAATAGCGTCTGTGTATCAACACGTTCCGGCTTGCCCAGCTCGCGTACGCCATACCCTTTCTTGAAGATGACCTGATTATCCTTAACGACAGTGATCGAAAGGCCGGGCACGTCCCATTGTTTGCGGGCAGCCTCTACATAGGCATCGAATTCCTGAATCTGTTTGGGTGAGATCGGCTTTTGCGCCAAAGCAGTAAACGTAGTACTCGCAAAGAATAGTAAAAATAGGTTCCGCATGGAAGTCAGCATTATAATCAATTTAAATGCGTCCTTCTGTAGGTTCACTAAAAAGAGCGCATTTTTGTCATTCCGACGCAGGAGGAATCTTGAGGGTTGTCTTACTTTAAGATTCTTCCTGCGTCGGAATGACAAAAATGCGCTCTTTTTGGCTTAATAACGAGAGATGATAGTCTCAATCGTCAACTATGCGCCGTATTCATAAAGCAAAGACAACACTGAACCGAAGTTGCATAGCGTCCTCCGTTTTCAGGCCCATGAGTGACGGCCGCTCAATGTTATGATCACTCATGTTCACCGGAAACTCACCGGTCAATGTCATTTTCCCCGCGGCATCTTTACGTGTCGCCTGCAAGGTAGCAGGCTTCGCTACGCCATGAAACGTGAGTGTTCCCCTGGCGGTTATCAGGCCATTGTCCCCTCCCTTTATGTCTGAACTGACAAACGTCACATTGGGGTATTTTAACCCGTCGAGCACCTCGATTGCGTGTGAATCCCGGTTGTTATTGTCGCTATCGAACGACGCCACTTTGAGTGATACCGCTATCGTTTCGGGAAGTTTCGTCTCGTCATTGTAGATAAGCGCACAATTTACGTCATGGCTTACGCCATCCCACTTATGCAACGGGTGTTTGGCCGAGTACGTAACCGTCGACAGCGCTTTGTCGGCCGTCAGTTTTCGCTTGGCCATTGGGCTGACAAAAGCGCACAGAATTCCGATAGCTGCCCAGCAGCTATAGTTTAGTAACGTGTTCATTTTCTTAAAAAGTTATGGCTAGAATCGAAGCCGCATATGCTCCAAACGTTGTATACGCAGCCGCCCGGTGATAGGGTTTGAGCGATGCGTTTTCATCAATCATATGAGCCAGCACATTGGTGGCGACCATACCCGTCAGGTGAACGATGGCGAGGTACTTGTGGAGTTTGATCGTCGTAAATCCTTTCCGAGCACCCACTACCGGTGGTGGCGCGGTCAGCGACAGCAATAACGTTGTTCCATACGTAACGTTGATGAAGGTTGCCGACCGTTCATGCCATTTTTTGGTATCGACGTAATCCTGCCCTTTAGCATTGTAAAGTTTTGCCCCAATGATTCCCTGTGCGATGAACCCGGCCAGCGTAACAAAACCGCCAATCTGGTGGGCAATGAGCATCGTTCGCCGAACTTTCAGCTCATGAGCGCGCCCATCGGGCGTCAGGGGAGCAATCTTCATGGATCGCAGCAATCCCTTTGGCCCCCAGAATGCCCGCTGCGTAAAGATCATTTTATGCGGCAATAGCTCCGGCTTGGTTTCTGTCGAGTCGCTCAGCCCGGCCAGCAAGTCTGTGGCAGAGGCATCCGTTGTTGCTGGCGTAATGGTGGTGTCCCGGCGAACGGCAGTCGAATCCTGCGCCTGCAACGCCCCCGCACTCAGGTACATGAAAAAGGCAAAACAAATGTATTTCATCGGCTAAACGTAGCGGTTATGCGGTTACAGTCAATGTATTTCCGTCGGTACTGAGTGTTGTTTTATATTGCGTCAATGCTCGGGTAGCAGGCCCTACTTTTACGGCACCTGTCGTTTGGAACTCGGAGCCATGATTGCTACAATAAATGTCATCGGAGTCCGCCCGGTATTGTACCGTAGTGCCTTCGTGGGTGCAGGCTTTGGAAAGTGCGATTACGCCCCCTCCTTTCAGTTTGGCAACCAACGTACTGCCGATAATGGCATACTGTCCTGCTGTTTTCAGCTTGCTGTAGTTGGTATCGGTCAGATCGAGGGTATAGTTGATCGCGCCCTTGGCCGAATCAGCGTTGCCGGTTAAGCCTGTTCCGGGCGTTGTTCCGGGATTAACCGGTGTTGGGTCATTGTTATCGCTGCCTTTTGAGCAGGATGTAAGCGTGGTTCCCATGCAGTAGAAGGCCATTAGGGCGGCACTGCTCATACCCAGACTACGCAGAAATTCGCCACGCTTCATTTGATCGGTCGTTGGATTGCTTTTCATCGGCTGTTTATTTAGTTTATTTCGTGTAGTTACAATAGTTAACAGGCAGTTCCGGCCAATAGCAAACGGGCATGGCCCTTACAACTTATATCGGATCGAGAAAAAAGTGCCGGTACTCAGGAGATTAAGCTTAAGATAGCCAACCTGCTTCAGAGGTATTTTCATAAAAGGCTCAATCTGCCAGGACAGTCGTTTTGTTAAGGCCCGCTCGTATCCAGCAGACAAGTTTACCTGACTAAATCCGTAATTGTCACCTTTTTCACTGTAGACGGGAATAGGTTTATGGGCGTATCCAGTGTATTTATAGACATACGTCTCCTGTTCGATGAAGTAACTCGTTACTCCGCCAGTAATAAACCACCGGCTTGGTGACCGGCCATCAGCCCTGGGACTCAGCAAAAAGTCATATCGCACATTGAGCGGAATGTCCAGCATCCTGCATTGACCATCAGCGCCCTGCGGAATCGTGTACATGGCGTTTTTATAATAATTATTCAACGTATAGTCCGATGCCGTTGCCCTATAAATTTTCGTACTCTGGATAATACCCGTCTGTACACTCCAGCGCGGGGCCAGCCGGTATTCCAGCAGGACACCCACGTTGGTTCCCGGCCGGGCAAAGTTCTTCAACCCAATCGAACTCAAATCGGGGGAAATGGCCAGCCGAACACTCAACCCTCGCTCTACGGGTGGTTTTGGTACAATCGTCGCAGGTTCTTCCGGCTCTGTTGCCGTTGGCGGCACGTCGACCACACGCGTCGTCAATGCCAACGATTTCGGCCAATTGGCGGGCCGGATTGTCAATTCGCGTACGTCTGGCAATCCGGCTGGTTCCGCCTGATCAAGCATAGGTTGGATAAAGTTTTCATTGGTATTCGTTGCGGCCAGCGGCCTCTTGTTCTTATCAACATCCGTTTTCAAAGACCGCTTTCTACTCATTGGCGAGGACACTCGTACTTCGTTCGTAGCCAACTGATTTTGGCTCCTGTTCAGCCACTCGGCCTGTCTTTCCTTTCCTATTGCTGCTCGATTGGGTATTATCCTACCCGCTCGCGGCTCCTTTCTCTTTCCGTCATTCGTCCCGGCCACGGTTCGTTTTGCCAGGACGGTTGATGTAAGATCCGTTCGTTTACGTCCTGTTTTTGTGGCGTTGCTTTTTTGCCCGTACGCACGAGTAGGGGCATTCGTTTCACTCGCGGTTGCGCGTGTATTCGTTTCTTCAGACCCATTCACAAATTTATCTGGCTGCTTTTGGGCTTTAGCAGAGGCAGTCGTCGTTGCAGGTTGTTCACCTGCTGGCTTCGTCAGCTCAGTCGATTGCCTGTTCAGGTCAACGGACTGGGCTGACGATCCGGTCGATGTAGCTGGTGAGGAGCCGCTATGCGTTTGCTGAGGTTTGGCAGCATCTGGTCGTTTCGTAGCGATTCGGGCAGCTTCGGGTTGCGTACCGGTATTCACTGGCAGTCCCGAAGTGAGTTTACCCGGTGAAGCCTCCCGACTGGTCGCGTTACGACGAGACAGGTATAAGCCCACCATCGTTAGCAGAAGCAGACAAAGGGGCAACCCCCAGCGAAGCAAATTTTTCCAACGTGGCGTACCACCACCGGGTGCTGGCCCATCATGCGCATCCAGCCGGGTTTGCATGTCCTGCCAGGCCGCCGGATCGAACGGAGGATCAAACTCTTCAGCCGACTTTCTGAAGAGCCCGTCCAATTGGTCATCGGTTAGCTCTGACATACTCATCGTTGTTTAAGCGCTTGATTAACAAGCGTAGGTTCTCCCGTGCCCGGGCCAGGTTCGACTTCGACGCGCCAACTGAAATGCCGAGTTGACCGGCAATTTCCTCGTGCGTGAATCCATCCATAACATACAAATTAAATACTAGTCGATAAGCGGGCGACAGCCGCTGAACCAATCCCATTAACTCTTCGTGGGCCAACTGACTGAACGCATCGGCCGATTCTGAAGCAACGGACTGTTCAAGCGGCTCAACATCTTCGTGATGATGATGACGCACCTCCTGCCGGTAGTGATCGATGGCCGCATTGATTAAAATGCGCCGAAGCCAACCCTTAAATGGCTGCGCTGAATCGTACTGGTCCAACCGCGTGAATACCTTCAGAAAACCATCGTTCAAGACTTCAAGTGCTCCTTCACGTGTGGGGGCATAGCGCAGACAAATACTCATAGCATACCCGTAGAACTGCCGGTAAAGCAATTCCTGACTTTTCCGCTGATTGCGTAAGCAGCCAGCGAGTAGGTCGGTTAAAGCGGGTATGTTAGGCGTGTTGGACAAAGTGACCTGTTTTGTAAAGTACTATTCCCGGTTTACAGTACGTTGGTTGCTCCGTCAACGAGTCGACAAAAAGATATGCATAAACGCGTAATCGAATCCGTAAGCCAATGGCGGTTCTACTTAATTTGGCGCAATGGGCGAAGTCGTGTTCACCACCGGCCAAACACCCGGCCGCGGCACGCTAACTCCTTTGGTGTTGCCACGGGTTGCCTGATCGGGACCAAAATAATAGAGCGGCCAGCCTTTATACGTCAATTGCGTTTTCCCCACGGCCGTGATCGTTTTAAAGTCGTTCTTGTCCAATATGGACGGAATCTCACCGATTGTCGTCGACGTCACAAATATGGGCCAGGTAGCGTCATTGCTCAGGTCAGCCTTTGTGTATTTGTTCACATTGTTTTTGTCGAACGCGTAGGCATACAGCGTGCGGCCAACACTATCGACTAAAAATAAGGAGTTCCCTGTTCCTTCTTTCGTATCGAACGTATAGCTTTTCCCATCGTTACCAACGAGTTGGCGAGAGGCCAGCATAACCGTATAATTCGTTTTGGCCGCCATCCATACGTTCCCAACTTTATCGCCAAGAACATCGCCTTCTTTCGCATCATTCTTGAAGTAGTACATAGGCCAGCCCCGGAAGGTTGTCTGTTTACTACCGTCGGCCCGGGTTATGGTCCCAAAATCACTGGCCTTCAGACCAGCGCTCAATGTAGGCGTTTCTTTGTAAAAAACAGGCCAATTGTCTTCGCAGGCACCCGAACAGGTAGCGTTTCCGGCCACATCGCTGGCAAAGAAATAAAGTGTCTTTCCCCCTTCGCCAGTCATTATGTTGCCGATCGATGAGGTTTTGATAGCAACGTCTGGTGAGACGATGGCTGGATTGTCGTCCTTACAACTAAGCAGGGTCACTACTAGCATGACCGTTGCCATCAGGGAGCGATTGACGTTAACGATTCGTTTCATTTTATCAACTGTATTAAGAATTAAACAAGAACAGTTGAACCGGTTCGTTCGTCAATACGGCAGGTTTGGAAAACAGGTTGCGTGAGGGCTAAAAAAAAAGTTAACTTTCTTCATCGGCCCGTCGATCCGCGCGAATCTCGGGGATGGTATCGGGGTCGATCAGGCCAAGCGAAGCCGCATGTTCGGCAGCAGCAACGGTGTCGGACACAAGCAGCATCGGCACCTTGTGCGCTTCCGTCGTTCGGATGAGTTCGCGAACCGCTTCGTCGCGCTGGTCGGTCGATACATCGCGGATGTACACGGCCAGAATCCGGCCCGGATTGTCGCGCACAACCTGCGAATAGATTTCGGGGTCCTGCTGTCCACTGTCGCCAATCAGCACAAAGGGCAGTTTTGGGTTCACATCCAGCACTTTACGGATCATGGACAGTTTATGCGTGTGGTGCCCTCCGGACGACAGCAACTTTGCACCCAGATCGAGATTGCGGAGCAAAAGAGGTCCTTTTGGAATGCCCTGAATCCGAAAGAAATCGACCAGCAAATCGTACAGATTCCAGGGGCTGCTCGACACAAAATAAATGGGATTGAAGAGCGTCGTAAGGGGTCCGCTCTGCAACGCCCGGTAAAAGGCGGCTATCCCCGCAAAGGGCAGACGCGTATAGGCATTACCCAAAAACGTGAGTTTGGCCGTCTGGAGCAGATTCGTTGCATCGGTCACCAGAACCGTATCATCAATATCCGAGATAACCCCGAACTGACTATAGGGGGGCGAAATCATCACATACCCTTCTTTCTCAACAGATTGATTGCCTTTGCCATCGTTTAGCTCCGTAGCGGGTTGCTCAACGCCATCCAGCGAATAACGCACCGGAAACCACGCCCGGCCCGGCGGCAAATCGTTGGGGGGATTGATGGTTGCTTCAAAATACCCGTCTTCATCCGTAATGGCCGTATGTATTTGCCCAAAAGCCTCAATACGCACCGTTACGCCGGGCACTTCGCGACTGCCAAACCGCTGATACGTTGCCAGCAGATTTTGCCAGAAAGTGTCCCGGTCGCTGGGCGTACTCAAATCCCGCTGCCGCAGTACCCGACCCGACAGCCAAACCGCCGTTGGGCTGCCAAAGCCCCGGTAATAAATGATCCGATAGGGTTTGCTGGCATCGAGTCGTCCGAAAAGACGGCTTTTGAGCCGATCAAACTGGTTTTCGGCATCGGCTGATGCATTCGTCAAAAATTCGTTCAGAAAAGACATATCGTACTAAAATCAATGGGGATGAAGGCGACTGAAAAGCGTTTTTCGTGAAGATGATTAACTGACTTTCGGCCATCCGGGGGTTTAGTGATAACTTGCGCACAAATTACTTGTCGGCAGTTGGTTGATCGTGGATTGTCAGCGACTGACTTCTCCATATTACCGTTACCAACAACTATCATTAAAAACCATGAGCAAACAAATTGTTTATACCGACCAGGCGCCGGCTCCGATTGGGCCATATAGTCAGGCAGTTAAAATAAATGGCACACTCTTCGTGTCGGGTCAGGTTGCCATTGAGTTAGCACCCAACGGTGACATTCAGGCCGAGACGCAGAAGGTAATGGAAAATATTGGGGCCATTCTGAAAGCCGCCGATATGGATTACACCAACGTGGTGAAGAGCAGTATTTTCGTAAAAGACATGAACAACTTTGCCGCCATCAACGAAGTATACGGCCGGTTCTTCACCGTCGATCCGCCCGCTCGTGAAACCGTGGAAGTAGCTCGTCTGCCTAAAGATGTTAATGTCGAAATTTCAGTAATAGCTGTTCAATAGTGAAAGAATGAAAGAGCGAAAGAGCGGTGCTAAGCCAATCGCCTTCTCACTCTTTCGCTCTTTCGCTCTTTATATTTTCCCATGTCAAGACCCGTTCGCGTTCGTTTCGCACCCAGTCCAACCGGCCCGCTACACATTGGCGGAGTGCGTACTGCGCTTTACAATTACCTGTTCGCCCGGAAAATGGGTGGTAAAATGCTCCTGCGCATCGAAGATACCGACCAGAACCGCTTTGTGCCGGGTGCCGAAGACTATATTCTGGAAGCCCTACGCTGGGTCGGTATCGAGATCGATGAAGGGCAGGGTGCCGCATCGGGCCCACACGCGCCCTACCGCCAGTCGGAGCGCCGGGAAATTTACCAGAAAGAAGCCCAGCGCTTGATCGATGAGGGCAAAGCCTATTATGCCTTCGATACGGCCGAGGAGTTGGACGCCATGCGCAAACGGCTCGAAGAAGCCAATGCACCGGCGGCTCAGTATAACGCCATCACCCGGATGCAAATGCGCAACTCTCTGACCATGAAGCCAGAGGACGTTAAAGCACGTATGGACGCCGGGGAACCCTATGTTATTCGCCTGAAAACACCTCGCAAAGAAGAAGTCCGGCTAAATGACCTGATTCGGGGTTGGGTAAACGTCCATTCGTCGTCTATTGACGATAAGGTTCTCCTCAAATCCGACGGCTTACCGACTTATCACCTGGCCAACATTGTGGATGACCACCTGATGGAAATCACGCACGTTATCCGGGGAGAAGAGTGGCTTCCTTCGGCACCGTTGCACGTGCTGCTGTATCGGTATCTGGGCTGGGAAGACACCATGCCGCAATTTGCTCACCTGCCGCTGCTGCTCAAACCCGAAGGCAACGGCAAACTCAGCAAACGCGATGCCGACCTGGGTGGTTTTCCGGTGTTCCCTTTGCAGTGGACCGACCCCTTTACGGGTGTCGTGGCGCGGGGCTTCCGCGAAGACGGTTACCTGCCCGAAGCGACCATCAACTTTCTGGCGTTGCTGGGCTGGAATCCCGGAACGGAACAGGAATTGTTCACGATGGACGAGCTGATTGCGAGCTTCGATATTTCGCAGGTGCACAAAGCCGGAGCCCGATTCGATATTCAGAAAGCTCAGTGGTTCAACCACCAGTATATTCGCCTGCAACCCGATGCCGCGCTGGCCCCCGCCGTTCAGCAACAGGCCGAAGCCGCCGGACTGACCTGTTCGCTGGAAAAAGCGGAGAAAATTGCGGCTTTGCTCAAAGGGCGCGTCAATTTTGCTCACGAACTGTTCACCGAAGCGGGCACTATTTTCAACGCCCCAACGACCTACGACGAAACCGTTGTAGCCGCCAAGTGGAATGAGGATGCGAAACGTGCCGTAACGGTTTTCCGCGATGCCTTACACACCTTCGATGGTGTGTTTGTGGCCGAGGAAATTAAACATACCCTTGGCGATGCGATGCAGCAGGCAGGTATCAAGCAGGGTAAAATCATGCAGGCCATGCGGGTAGCCCTAACGGGTTCCGGTGCGGGCCCTGACCTCATGCTGACGATGGAAATCATTGGCAAAACCGAAACAATTGACCGGTTGGAAAAAGCGTTGGACACCTTGAAAACGCCTGTCAGCTAATTTTTTAAACCTATAAGCCGGGGCAGCGTTTCGGTCTTATAGGTTTACAGTAAACGACAATTCGCATGGCAAAGAAAAAGACAAATCCCGATGAAAACGACAAACCCCGCGTTCATAAAGAACTCGAAGGTTTCGATATTCAGATAAACTCGTTCGGTGAAATAACGACGAGTTTCGATATTGATAAAATCAATCAATTCCTGAATAAAACTGTCGATGATAAAAAACTTCGTCACCGTACCGATCTGAATTTGAAAGGGGAACCCGAAGCAGACGACAATGACGATAAATCTGACGACGATCACTTGTTTGACGAGACAGACAACGATTTGCCCGACGATATAAATCAACGGTAAAAGCCCGACCCGCTAAAACGCCCGGTCGGGCTTTTTTTGTGCCGTTTGTCAGATAACTTACGAGTAAACTGCCTTTCATTTACTAGTTTTCGTCCATAATCAATCAGATAGACTAATCAAACCCGACTATGTACGCTCACGAAATCGATTACAAGATTATTGGTGAAGATATTCAGATCGTTGAAATAGAGCTGGACCCCAACGAGACCGTTATTGCCGAAGCAGGCTCGATGCTGTTTATGGAAGATGGCATCTCATTTGAAACAAAAATGGGCGACGGCTCTCAACCCGATCAGGGGTTTCTGGGAAAGCTGTTGCAGGCGGGTTCGCGGATGGTGATGGGTGAGTCGCTTTTCATGACCCACTTCACGAACCGGGGAGTCGGTAAAAAGAAGGTAGCGTTTTCGGCTCCTTATCCGGGCACCATTATGCCCGTAAACATGGCGAATGTGTATGGCAACACACTCATCGTTCAGAAAGATGCCTTTTTGTGTGCGGCTTTGGGCACTAAGCTGAGCATCCAGTTTAACCAGAAACTAGGCGCCGGTTTCTTCGGTGGCGAAGGCTTTATTCTTGAAAAAGTACAGGGCGACGGCATGGTATTTATTCATGCCGGTGGTGTCGTTGTCGAACGTACATTAAACAACGAAACGCTACGTGTCGATACCGGTTGCGTAGTAGGTTTTGAGCCGAGTATCAACTTCGACATTCAGCGGGCGGGTGGTCTGCGGAGCATGGTGTTTGGCGGTGAAGGGCTTTTTCTGGCCACGCTACGGGGTTCGGGCAAAGTCTGGATTCAGTCGATGCCAATTTCTAAATTAGTGCAACGGCTGTCGCCGGGCGGTGGACAAGCCAATAAAGAAGGGGGCTCCGTACTTGGGCAGTTGGGCAATTTGTTTGAAGGGTAAGCGCCTGATGATTCTGCCGATACAACTGGGCATTCAGTCAGAAAGATTATTTTTTAGCTGGTTTTGAGGACATTTTTTGTTCAATTCACGTTAACCAGGAAAATCAAATAAATCCGGACCGCGTCGGCGCTCCGATCAGACAGTTTCGACCAATGGAAGTTATTTGCACAAACGACAATTTTCCCGCGCCCGTATTGGCCTTCTATGCTGAGTTTGGTATACAAACGCCCAAACGTGACCAGATGTATACAATCCGGCAGGTAAAACGCCATACAACCGGCGATACGGGCGTGCTGCTCAATGAGATCAAAAACCCCGACGTACCCGTAAAGCACCCGGTAATGGGCGAAGTCTGGTTTGAGCCGACCTTCAACGTCAACCGCTTTGCAACCTTGCTGGGGCAACCCGTTCTGAAAGAAGAACTGGAGGATGTAAATGCCTAAATGACACCCTGATAGACTTTATGCGTAGCCCGGCACGAAATCGCCGGGCTTCTGCGTTTTGATGTAACCCGGACGAAGCCGTCCGATTGCATGACCCGTAGTCTAGTTAGATACCAAGATTCAGCCGTTCAGGCTCCACAACACTTGTGATAAAGCACGCGCTCATTCTTTTGACAGGACTTTTGTTAGCCGCCTGCGGTAGCGACTCGTCCGATAATTACGTACCGAAGCCCAAGGGGTTTCCTCGGTTCGATTTACCGACACCAACGTACAAGCTACTCGATCCAACACATCCGTACCAGTTCGAATATAACTCCATTGCCCGTATTCTTCCTGACACCTTCGCCCGCTCGGAACCGGACTGGATTTTTGTCAATTACCCGATGTTCAAGGCGAGTGTTCAATTAACCTATAAGCCCGTCCTGAACGACGTGAACCGGCTGCGGGCCATGCTCGACGATTCATACAAATTAGCGGCCCGGCACAAGATCAAGGCCGCAGTATTTGAGGAGCGACGAGTCAAGTTAAAATCGGGATTGGAAGCCAGTGTGATTGACCTGGGTGGCGAAGTACCCAGCCAGGTCCAGTTTATAACGACGGATTCGACAACCCATTTTCTGCGGGGAGCCTTATACTTCAACACCGCTACGGAAAATGATTCGCTGCAACCCGCCATTCAGTATATTCGCAATGATATCATGCATATGCTGAATACGTTGAAGTGGCGTAAATAAGTCCGGCTTCCCCATTAAAACGATACACTCAAGTCTATGAAACTACTTATTGCCTTGGTTCTCTGTCTATCCTTTTCGGTTTCCATTGCCCAAACCAGAAAGCCAGCCGCCAAACCGACCGTTAAGCCAGCCGCAGCGACCAAATCACCCGGACAGCTTATTTACGAACAGAACTGTCTCACCTGTCATCAGGCCAATGGTTCCGGCGTTCCGAATCTAAACCCGCCCCTGCGCGGAACAGACTGGGTATTGGGCGATAAAACCCGTCTGATCAATGTATTGCTGAAAGGGTTACAAGGTCAGGAAATTGAAGGCGATATGTACGATAATGCCATGCCTGCCCATGACTTCCTGAACGACACGCAAATTGCTGATGTACTTACTTATATCCGAAGCAACTTTGGCAATAAAGCGGAAGCCATTACGGCCGACGAAGTGAAAACTGTACGCGGAAAGTGATTTATTGACACTACGTTTGAATCACGCCTACCGAGAACGGCTTTGTGATGGGTGCGTGATTGGCAGCCGCGATACCTTCGGACAGAATTTTCCGCGTATCGAGTGGGTCAATGACGGCATCGACCCAGAGCCGGGCCGCTGCGTAATACGGAGAAAGTTGCGCGTTGTACTGATCCATGATTTTTTTCAATTGAGCCTGCTCTTCTTCGGGCGTCATCGGACTACCCTTCGCTTTTTGAGCCGCCACCTGAATCTGGAGTAGCGTTTTAGCGGCCGATACGCCACTCATTACGGCCATTTGCGCCGTTGGCCAGGACAGCATTAAACGAGGGTCGTAGGCTTTGCCGCACATGGCGTAGTTGCCCGCTCCGTAGCTATTACCGATGACGACCGTAAACTTGGGCACCACGGAGTTGGCCATCGCGCTGACCATTTTGGCCCCATCTTTAATGATGCCGCCCTGCTCGGCCCGACTTCCAACCATAAAGCCCGATACATCCTGCAAAAAAACCAGGGGAATCCGTTTCTGATTGCAGTTCATAATGAACCGAGCGGCTTTATCGGCGGCATCGCCATAAATAACCCCACCCATCTGCATTTCCGTAGGTTGCCCAGCCCGGCCTTTGGCTTTGACCACCTTCCGTTGGTTGGCTACGATACCAACTGCCCAGCCATCAATTCGTGCATATCCACATAGCAGCGACTGTCCGTAACCGGGTTTATACACATCGAAATCAGAGTTATCCACAAGTCTATCCACAATTTCCTGCATATCGTATGGTTTTACGCGGTCGGCAGGCAGGATTTCATAGATTTCGTTGGGTTGTTTGGCGGGTACGGTCGGTTCAATACGGTCGAAGCCGGCCGTTTCCTGATGGCCGATTTTATCGAAAATTCGCTTGATGGCATCCAGACAACTCTTATCGTCAGGATACTTATTATCGACTACCCCCGATATATCGGTGTGCGTAGTGGCTCCGCCAAGCGTTTCGGCGTCGACATCCTCACCAATGGACGCTTTGACCAGGTAAGGACCGGCCAGAAATATGGAGCCGGTACCTTCCACAATCAGTGCTTCGTCGGACATAATAGGCAAATAGGCACCACCCGCTACGCAGCTTCCCATAATGGCCGCCACCTGCAAGATACCCATCGCCGACAGTTGTGCGTTATTTCGGAACGTACGGCCAAAGTGTTCCTTATCGGCAAACACCTCATCCTGCAAGGGCAGATAAACTCCCGCACTGTCGACCAGGTAAATGATGGGCAAGCGATTTTCCATGGCAATTTCCTGGGCACGGAGGTTCTTTTTGGCCGTAATGGGAAACCAAGCTCCAGCTTTCACGGTAGCATCGTTGGCCACGACCACGCACTGCCTCCCCGACACATACCCAATGCCCACAACCACGCCCCCCGACGGGCACCCGCCCTGTTCGGCATACATACCCTCACCCGCGAATAACCCTATTTCAACAAATGGCTTTTCCGGATCCGTTAGGTAATCGATGCGTTCACGAGCCGTCAGTTTGCCTTTTCGGTGTTGATCATCAATCTTTTTCTGGCCACCGCCGAGTTGAGTTTGTCGAGTACGCGTTATGAGTTCGTCGAGAAGGGCTTGCATGAATAAATAGGATTTGTGCCGTTAATAGTAGATAAACGACCCATGTTAATGAGTTGTTGGCATCAGAGAAAGAGTATTCCCTTACGAGGAATACAGGTCAGCTTTATTTTCTCCAACGTATGGTTTCTTACAGCGTTTTTGGGTAATGGCTTTTAATCTCTTGATGCACAAAGTAAAACACTTATTTTTACTCAACACAAGTACAATAAACGCTTATACGCACATAAAAGAGGATAACCTTGTGCATACGCTTGGCAAAATAGTTTATGAATGTAATATTTATACTTTTCTCAAAACCTACTTACCTCATTTCGTTTTTCTTTATATCATTAGCATTATTAATTACTTTTTTCCACCGGGCTGAATATTTTGATGAGGCCTGGTTTGCTGAACAATCTTTCTGGTTGCTACGAGATGGACAAGTGCGATCTGAGCTGTTTCGTGGCTATAATGGTTGGGAAAATGGACTATATGTGTTTCATAAGCTATTTATTTACGCTGGTGCACTGGTGATGTCTATTACCGGTGTTACAGTAGCATCCAGCAAAGTAGTAAGTATATTCTTTGGCATTTTGGGAGGCTATTTAGTCTGGTTATACCAAAAAAATGGCTCCCAGGAACAGCGATGGCTATCGGTACTCCTGTATTTTAGCTGCGGAACGTTGATCCGTTTTATATCCGTGAACCGTCCAGAAACGATGTGCATGGCGTTGGGATTTGCCTCTTACCTCGTCCTGGATCCACCAGGAAATACACGGCCAAAACCTGTTGTGGCCGGTATACTAGCTGGTTTAGCCGCATTAACTCATTTAAATGGACTGATTTATCTGATAGCTGGCGCCATGTGGCTTGTTATTAATGTTAGCTGGCGCTCAACTTTATTTTTCATTGTGGCTGGCGCCTTAACGCTCAGCCTTTATGGCATAGACGCTATACTAGATGGAAATATGCCGGTATTGATGAACCAGTTTTTTAATGATCCAGCGACTCAGGAAAACTTTAATTTATCTGACAAATTAGCGGTCCTAGCCGACTACCATCACCTATTTTTTCATAGCCAAAATGAAGGGGCATTGACGGCATTAGTATTGCTATGTGCTATTGCTTTTCGAAAAAAAATTCGCTTATCACAACCCATTTTACTTTATACAATTCTGCTGATCGTCTCATTCTGGTTCTTGACGAAGAGCGATACAGATATATACTTTTTATTGTTCGTTCCATGGTTGGCAGTATTAGCAGCTAGTTGGCTAATAGTATACCTTCCTGAACAACCTGTCTGGCAAAAGAAAGTCTCAAAGATTTTACTTTTCTTTTACGCATTGATAGCGCTGATACAAGTGCGTGAAGTTATATTGGAGAATCAAACATCACCTAACACAGAAGCGTATAACGCATTACTGGCCAGCAATATGCCCCATCATAAGACCAAAGTTATTGCGCCGATAAAATTTTTCTTTGGTCAAATGGATAACTATAAAATAAAGGGGCTAACCTATTATCTTTTATATGAACAAAGAAACAAAAAGATACCTTTATTAACGTTTTTCCAAGATGCGGATCGGGAGGGCGTAGAATATATTATTAGCGATTACGGGAAAGATTCCAGTTACGATATACCTCCCAATACACCCAACAAGATAGGCGTCTATAAACGAGTCTTTCAAGATGATTTACATACTATCTATGCACGTCAGTCTGAAGACAATTAGTTGGTAGACGAACAAAATTAATTCGTAGAATCGGCCTGGCTTGTTAAGCTGGTTGCATTGGCAGGCTGCGTCGCAGCAGGCTTCTCTTTACGACCAAAGAGCGAGAAATGTACGTACCGCTTGGGGTTTTCGCGCAGATCGGTCAGGAGTTTTTCGAGGCTGGCCGTCGTCTTGTTAACGTTCGTATAGAGCGCTTCGTCGGAAGTCAGTTTACCCAGCGAACCCCGGCCATTATTAACGTCGGCCAGAATATGCTGCAGGTTGTCGACCGTTTTATTCACACTGGCCAGCGTCTGCTTCAACTGAAGCCCCTGGAGCGAGTCGGCAAACGTATCGGCTTTAGCCAGTATCGGCTTCAATTGTTTTTCGGTTTCGATGAGCGATGCCGACAGCTTGTTGACATTAGCCAGGGTTGCCTGCAAACCCGCCCGGTTCTCGGCAACGGTTAATCCCAATGTTCCAACAGCCGCATTGGCACTGCGCAATGTCTGATTCAGGACAATGCCCGTCTGGTCAAACTGCGCGACAACGCGGTTCAACTGGTACGTCAGGGAGTCGACATTGTTAAGCACGGGCAGGGTTTTTTCCCGAATCAATGCCGATAAACCTGACTCCTTGGCCGCTACGAGCATACCGTCATCTTCAAGTTCGGGCTTACCGTAGTTAATACCCAGGCGTATGAGTTTGCCACCTAACAGACCATCGTCGGCCAGTACTGCCCGCGAACCCTGTGTAACGACAATATCCTTCTTGAGTTCCACGGTAACCAGTAGCTTGTTCTGCTGATTCTGCAGGATCTCGATACTTTTCACCTGACCGACAGTCAAACCATTGATTCTAACGGGGTTAGAGGCCACCAACCCATCAATATTATCGTAAATGACTTTGTATTTATGTGTGGAGGAGAAGAAATCTGAACCCTTCAAAAATCTAAATCCAAAATAGAGCATCATCAGCGAGACGATAGCCAATAACCCTACTTTTACTTCCTGAGAAACTTTCATGCGTTTGTGAAGGTGAATGACCTGGGCGGACAGATCAATTCGTTTGATTGATCGTATAACCAACTTTGCCGTTGGTTTGTCCCGCAAATGTTGGGAAATTGGATGAAAGGCAAAAAACCTGCCAACAAGCAGCACAGCCTGTTCGGCTATACTCTGCTGGCTTTCATCCCCCGATTTGCCTATCCGCCCGTTTCAACTTCCTGTTTATAGAGCGCAAACGCTTTATAAATGGCGGTCGAAATTTCGTCCTGTCCCTCAGCCGAGATCAGGTAGTCTTCCTCTTCAGGATTGGTTAAAAAGCCGGTTTCTATCAGCACGCTCGGCATCGTTGTTCGCCAAAGCACCAGAAAACCGGCCTGTTTGACGCCGTTACTTTTCCGTTCGGCGTTCCGCTTGAAGCTCCGTTCAACTTTTTCGGCAAAGTTGATGCTGCTTCCCATAAACGCATGCTGATAGTTGGCCAGCATGATATGGGCCAGGGGTGAATTTGGATTAAAGCCCTTATAGGTTTGCTGGTAGTTTTCTTCTTTCAGAATAACCGCGTTTTCCCGTTTGGCTACGTCCAAATTGCCGTTTGTTTTATGCAGACCCATCGTATACGTCTCCGTACCATAGACTCGGCTCGATGATGGACTGGCGTTGCAATGCAGCGAGATAAACAAATCTGCTCGGTTTCGATTCGCAATGGCTGAGCGTTCGGCTAATTCGACGAAATGATCCGATGAGCGCGTATAAATAACCCGCACATTTGGCATCTCTTCCTTAATTTTACGGCCTAATTGCAAAACCAACTTAAGCACGATTCGGGATTCACGTGTTTTTCGGCCTAGGCAACCTGGATCTTTGCCACCATGGCCAGCATCGAGCACAACGGTCCGTAGCTGATTTGGCGCGTCGTTAACCCCTGATTCTGCCTCCTGCGACCCGGCCCTTCGAACCGTGTCCTGTGTTAATTCGGGCGATAAAGCATCTGGACTGGTCAGTGCCAGTAATGGAAAAACCAACAGCGTTACTGTTGTCATTATTCCGGGAGAAAAGGCCGAAATGGAGCTGCCAGTTGATTTAATAATTTTTAACGACCAAAAACGTTTCAAAGCGGTAGCGGGATGACTGTTCGTGAATACCTTTGTAAGCCATAGACTTAACGGTCTTGAGGCAAATATAATTTTTTTAATAAACCTGAAAAAAGTATACTTTATTTTGCGGCCCTCGCGGATACGACCAACATGGATAAAGGCTTCGAGCCTTCTTATCTGGCTGATCTGGACGTTCAACGCGTTAGGACAGAGCGGAACAACACCCTTACAGCCTGCCAAAGGTGGTTTACCACCGGCTACAGTGCCAGCGCAACGGGTGCCCGACTCAAAATCCGGGCTAGCCAATGACAGCATTCCACCCAAACCAGCACAAAAAAAATCGGCTGGTCGTGTCGTTGTTGGTCCTTCATCCGGTTCAGTCACGCTCCCCGATTCGCAAACTGGCACCAGTCAGGAAAGTGATCTGGAACGCGAACTTAACCAAAGACAGGCAGTACCTAACCGACTTGGTACGGGTACCAAACGACAAATCACCCCGGTTCCTTCGCCTGTAAGCCGCCCGACAAGGTCCGATTCGACGCGGTCATTGCCAGCCGAACGGGTCGTTATTGCGCCCGATGCTACCAGCACTGGTCGTGTCCAGATCACCCCGTTAGTTAGGCTGAAGCCCAAACCCGTTCAGTTAACGCAACGCTTATCGGCCAACCTGCTAGCGGACTTATCGTTGGCGCAACAGCGGTTGCTGGCCATTACCAGTACTGCAGCCCGAAAGAGAACGGCAACGCTGGACTCGGTTTCTCAACCCGCCCGTACGCAACCCAAACCCGCAGCTAACGCTGATTCGCTTAAACTCGCAACAAGGAATGTTGTTCGAAAAGACTCCATTCCAACGAAAGCGAAGTCAACCGATGTAAAGTCAACAACGACGACTGCTCCTGGTTCACAAACCAGCCTGGCCCAACAAACAAACCGAGCTAAACTCGCACCCGTCAAACCTATCCAAACCAGACCGGGTCTGGTTACGCCCAATATTGTCCGACCGGAGAGCCGGATTAAACCTGGTCAGTCAACACTGGATCAACCACTCAGCAAAGCGGACTCAGCGCAGGTTGCGAGTCGAGACTCCTTACAGAAAGATTCCCTTCAAACAGCCGACTCGTTTAAGACAACGGTTAAATACCAGGCTAAAGACTCTACCTTTTATTCGGCAGATGGACGAACTGTCGAGCTGTTCGGCGAGGCTAGCGTTATCTATGGCGACATTTCTCTTAAGGCCGATTATATTAGATTGAACTACCTCACAAACGAGGTTTATGCCAAAGGCCGGTACGACTCAACGGCTAAAAAGCTGATTGGCCGACCCATCTTTCAGGATGGCGAAGGTAAATACGACGCGAAAGAGATTCGCTATAATTTCAAATCGCGCAAGGGCCGGATTCAGGGCGTTATTACCCAGCAGGGCGAGGGCAACATTAGGGGGCAAACGGTCAAGAAAGACGATGAGGATAACCTTTACATTGGCCGGGCCATTTACACAACCTGTAATCTGGCGACCCCTCACTTTCACATCAATGCCAGCAAACTGAAAGTCATTCATAATAAGCAGGTAGTGGCTGGTCCATTTAATCTGGTTATTAATCAGATTCCGTTGCCCATTGGCTTGCCGTTCGGATTCTTCCCTTTCCCAAAAAGAAAAGAGATTGGCGTGTCGGGCATCATTGTGCCCCAGTATGGGGAGGAACCCAACGGGCGTGGATTTTACCTGCGTGATGGTGGCTACTACTGGGCCGTAAACGAGAATCTGGGCTTACAATTTAAAGGGCAGATTTATTCGCGGGGTAGCTGGGGGCTGGGCGTTTCGTCGGCTTACAACAAACGGTATACCTACAGCGGCAGCGTGAACCTGCAATTCAACCGAAATCGCTCCGGCGACCGGGTCGACCGGACGCAAACCCCACGCAACGACTTTTCCGTCAACTGGTCCCACTCGCCGGTGCCACGGGGCCGGGGTAGTTTCTCGGCCAACGTGAACGTCAGCAGCAACAGCTATAACCAGTTTAATTCCTACAGTACGCAGTCCTACATTTCGAACGTAGCGGGTTCGTCTGTGCAATACAGCCGTACGTTTGGACAATATGTACGGGCGGGGGCCAACGTGCGGGTCAACCAGCAGTTTGGTCAGGTAAACCAGCAGACAGGCGTCCGTGAAAATGGTAAAACCGATGTGTCGTCAGATTTTAACTTTGGCGTCAACCAGATTGCTCCCTTTGCTCTCAAAGGAGGAACAGGCCGTTGGTACGAGAGTTTCCGGGTAGGTTTGGACGTCAGCGGCTCCATTGGCGTGAGCAACACCATTCGGCGTCAGGTGGATACAACAGGGCTAGGCTTTCCTATTATTACCAATATAACGCCGATTAACACCCTTCAACGCATTGCTGACAGCACCCGACGGGCAAATAATCTGCGCTTCGGTATTGTTGAAGCAGACCCCAATTTGATTCCGTTCAGCGTAGCCAATGCCAATCGAATCTGGGAGAACCGGGTGGTGCAGGCTCGGTACAGCATTCCCATTTCGCTGCCTAACATTAAGTTATTACGGTACATCAACGTTACCCCAGGCTTCTCGTTACAAGGCGATATCTACAGCAAAAAGCTTAGTTACACTTACCTGAGCGACCGAAATGCGGTACGGATCGACACGGCGCGTGGCTTTTTCCCGTCCTATAACTTTTCGGTCAATGCCAGCATGAACACCCGTTTCTACGGTACGTACTTTATTCGGGGGAAACGCATTGAAGCGATCCGGCACACAGTAGCACCCTCTATTTCCTTTAGTTACGTACCCGACTTTACGAACCCCTCTTTTGGGCAATTCCAGATACTACCAGCCGAAGGGGCCCTGGCCAACCTGCCGCTTTACCGCCGAACGCTGTCCGTATTCCGGGGTCTGGGCGGTAGTGCAGGAAGTGCGTCGAGCACACAATCGGCCTTCATCTCATTTGGTATTGTAAACCAGTTGGAAATGAAAGTGCGCACCCGTAGTGATTCGTCAGGGCAGGATTTCAAGAAGATTCCTATTTTCGATAACCTGAGCATCAACGGCAGTTACAACCTGCTGGCTCCGGATTATAAGCTATCGCCCATTGCCGTAAGCGCCAATACGCAGATATTCAAAAATATCAGCTTCAATTTCTCGTCTACTTTCGATCCGTATGCTTACCGGCCCTATGGTGGCACGGCGCAATACATGTTCCCAACGTCGACCACACCCACCCCACTGGCGTTCTCTCCGTCTATTCTGGCTCTGAACGCTGATGAACCCTACATCAATCAGGAATACATCCGGGTGCCGAATCTGTATGCTTTTCAGGCGGGCCAGGGATTGCTGCGTATGACAAACTTACAGGCTTATGTTAGCGCCCGGTTTGCGCCCAAGCAAGCCGACAAGAAGAAAACGAGCCCTAATGCATCCGATGCAACCCTGAATTCGATTAACAACAATCCGGAGTTGTACGTCGATTTTAATGTGCCCTGGTCCATGAACGTGAGCTACACCTTTGGCTTGACTAAACTGACGCCTAAACAGTCGCAGGTGATTCAGGCACTGACGCTGACGGGCGACCTGAGTCTGACGCCCAAGTGGAAGGTTACCGTTAATACGGGCTACGACTTTGTTTTCAAAAGCCCAACACTGACGACGATCGGTATCAACCGCGACCTGCACTGTTGGGAAATGGCCTTCAACTGGACGCCTTACTCGGGGAATAACTTCCGATCAGGCAACTACTCCTTCGATTTGCGGGCACGGTCGTCCATTCTTCAGGAACTTAAGCTGAGCCGTCGCCGGAGTTTCTACGATCGGGGCGGGTTCTAGCCTGCTGAAAGCCAGTCAAAAACGCTAACTTGCTTCGTCTAACCTCACCGGCAACAACCATGACTGACCGCGATAAACAACGCCTTGATGAGTTGGAGGCAAAAACGGCTTACCTGCGCCAGCGCCAGGATGAACAGGAGTACCGAATGAATCAGATCATGGCGCGGCTGGTTTATATTGAAGCCCGGCAACATCGACTCATGAAAGAATTGGGTATTGTACCCGAAAATCTGGATAACCTGCAGGCGGCTCAGGACGATGCGAAGGCGATCAGCCTAACGGTTCTTTCCGAACTGAGATTGAATTAAGCGCCCTAAGCCGGACTGTTCACTAGTCTATAAATCATTTCGGCGAAGTTGTTCGTTAACCTCCTATATGAAATCCGCTTCCCTGCGCACCCTTCTTGTTATTGCCGCGTTAATTGTCATCAATGTATTGTCGGCCTTCGTGTTTTTTCGGCTCGATCTGACCCAGGAAAAACGATATACCCTCTCCGAAGCAACTAAGACTCTGCTGGTTAATTTACCGGATGATATTCATGTCGACGTGTATCTGACCGGTGATCTCCCGCCGGGATTTAAGCGGCTCGAAAGCGCCGTTCGGGAAACACTGGATGAGTTTCAGGCAGAAGCCGGGAAGACCATTACCTATCGGTTTATTGACCCGGCGCTGATAACGAATCCTGACGAGAAAAATAAGCTCATCGACAAACTACAGCAGCGCGGTTTACTACCAACCAATTTATTTGCCAGTGAAGGCGGAAAACGGACGGAGAAACTGGTCTTTCCCGGCGCTATTGTTTCGTACAAAGGGCAGGAAACGGCCGTTCAACTGCTGAAAGGTAATAAAGCGGCCTCACCCGAAGAACAGTTAAATCAATCCTACGAAGGTGTCGAATTTCAACTGGCATCGGCGATTCGTAAACTGACTCAAACGGAGGGCAACCGTCGACGCGTCGGGTTGCTCTATGGCCATACGCAAGTACCTCCCTCCCGTTTCGCCGATTTACTGGCTTCCGTACAGCAGACCTACGACCTGTATTTCATCGATCTGACCAAGCCGGGGCCCATCGCCGGTCTGGATGCGATTCTGGTTCCCAAACCCGATAAACCGTTTTCAGAAGAGGATATTTTCAAACTCGATCAGTTTGTCGTAAATGGCGGTCGGGCTTTGTTCTTTGTGGATGGCCAGCGGGTAGATAGCGTCAATAATGAAGGCACGTATGCGCAACCCGTTAGCCTAAACCTCGACGATTTGTTTTTTCGGTGGGGCGTCCGGCTCAACCGCGATGTGGTGAAAGATTTGCGCTGTGCCCCCATCCCACTCAACGTAGGCAATATTAGCGACAAGCCGAATATCCAGTTATTGCCCTGGCGGTTCTATCCGCTGCTCAATGATTTTGGCACATCAGGAAACCCGATTGTGCGCAATCTTGATGCCATTCTGGGACGCTTCATCAGCACCCTCGATACGGTACAGGCAGTTGGTATCCGAAAAACGCCACTGCTGCTAACCTCGCCTTATACGAAAATATTGAAAGCACCAGCGCTGATTTCATACAACGAAGCCCGTCAGCAACCCGACCCGCAAACCTATAACGAAGGTCCTAAACTCATTGCCTGTCTGCTCGAAGGCCGCTTTAAATCACTGTTTGCCAACCGAATTTTACCGGGCGATCCCCGGTCGGCTGGTTTCCGGCCTGAGGGTGTGGCCTCCCGCGTGCTTGTCTGCTCCGACGGCGACCTGATTGTGAACGACGTGGATTACAAGCGTAATGCCCCTTATCCACTAGGCTTCGACCGGTTCACCCGTACGACATTCGCTAACAAAGATTTTGCGCTGAATGCACTCGACTATCTGGTCGACCCGGATGGCGTTATTGCGGCCCGTACCCGAACGATAACCCTTCGTCCTCTAGACAAGATCAAAGTAGATGCGAGCCGCACGCGCTGGCAACTACTGAACCTGTTAGGCCCCTTGGTTCTGGTAGGACTTGTGGGGTTGGTTTGGCAGGTGGCCCGGCGCAGGAGGTACGGGCAGTAGTGTTTTTATTCTACGGAAAACTTCACTAACCACTGCGCTATCGTTGCATTGGTAAGATCGAAGATAAGATTAGGAAATAATCCCAGCACCAGCGCCATACCCCCCAACGGAATCAGCATGAGCTTTTCGCGGGCGGTCAGATCGGCGAGCGTATGGTTTGAGCCCGTTTTTGACTCGAAAGGCCGCACCCATAGCGGCCCGAAAAACATCCGTTGAAGGGTCCACAAGAAATAGGCAGCTGCGAGCAAAATACCCGTCGTCGCAATAGCCGTGAGCCAGCCGGGTATCCACCCAGACTGAAAGCTACCCATCAGCGTAAACAACTCACCAACGAATCCGGAGAAACCCGGTAAACCCAGCGAGCCAAAGAACGCGATGGCCGTTAGGGTTGTGTAATTGGGCATGGACTGCATCAAACCGCGATACGAGTCAATTCGGCGGTCGTGGGTACGGTCGTATACGACACCTACAATCAGGAATAGCATGGCCGACAGAACACCGTGGCTCACCATCTGATACACGGCCCCATTGATCCCCTCGGCGGACAGAGAAGCTACACCCAGCAAGACAAACCCCATGTGCGACACCGATGAGTAGGCAATCATTTTTTTGAGATCGGCTTGCGCAAGGGCATTCAAACCGCCGTACACAATGGATAATACACCCAGTACGGCCAGAGCGAACGCATATTCTGCGGCCCCATCGGGAAAGAAATTCCAGGCAATCCGCAAGAAACCGTAGCCGCCAATTTTGAGCAGGACACCCGCCAGCACAACCGATACAGGCGTAGGCGCTTCAACGTGGGCATCGGGGAGCCAGGTATGCAGCGGCACGATCGGGAGCTTTATGGCAAAGCCAATAAAAACAGCCCAGAACGCCAGCATGCGCGCCGGAAGCCCCGCTATAATAGGTTCGGTAGCCGGATTCAGAAACGTATTCGGCAAATAATTACCGCCGTCGGCTAGATAGCGCATATCGAACGTATGAACAACCTGCGCCGGGTTTAACTGACCGTTCTGTAGGTACACCTGAATAGCGCGAATGACTTCAGCCGTTACGTCCGACGGATTGGTTACCAGGCCAGCCGCAACCGCTGTGCTTACGGGATCCATAACGGACAGGTACAAACCAATCATCACCAGCAAAATCAGCAGCGACCCCAGCAACGTGTACAGAAAGAACTTGATGGATGCATACTCCCGACGCGGGCCGCCCCACAAACCGATCAGAAAATACATCGGCAGGAGCATGAATTCAAAAAACAGGAAAAACAGAAAGAAATCAAGGGCCAAAAAGCACCCCATAATGGTCCCCGTCAGCAGCAGATAGAGCGAATAATAGGCCTTCTGCCGGTGATTCATCGGCCAGGACGATACCACACCGATGAGCATCACAACGGCCGATAAAATAACCAGTGGAAGGCTGATACCATCGACGCCAAGCAGATAATCGATGGAAACCACGCCCAGATTACCTAACGGCAGCGTAATCCAATTGGCCTGTTCGAGCAGTTGGTAGCCACCGATAGTTTTATCAAATCCGGCATAGGCCATACCAGCCAACGCCACTTCAGCCAGCGTTACGGCCAATGCAACGCGCTGGTATTGACTAGCCTGGCTATCGGGCAAAAGAGCCACGATCAAGGCGCCAACCAAAGGAATAAAAATGAGTAACGAAAGAATCATATATATGTCCTGAATCAGGCTTCTGCCTGACCCTATTTACCAAAGACCAGGCTTCTGCCCAGTCCAGACCTCAAAGCAACCACCACAGTACCACTAGCAAACCAACCACAGCCGCCGTTATGTACGACTGAACCCGCCCATTTTGAATAGAGCGCGTCAATTGACCTAACCAACCAGCCAGCCAGGCAACTCCATTCACCAGCCCATCAACGCCCAAGCGATCGAAACCCGTTGTTATATGCGCTATTACCACCGTAACAACCCCAGCGCCATTAACGGCCCCATCGACCACCCGATGATCCGTTTTAGTAAGCAGAGCCGCCAGCCGCAAGGAAGGTCTGATCACGACTCTATTAATAAAGGAATCCAGAAAACCGTACTCTACCGAAAGACGAACATAGCCTGTATTGACTCCCGGCTCCCGCATCCGGAAACCCAGCCACCCACCCAGCAGCACCAGGCTGATCGATAAGGGGGCAAGCCACCAGAAATGCGCTTCTTCCTGATGAGGGAATAAGCCGAGAAACCAACTTCCATGTCCAGAAAAAGGATTGATTGAAAACCAGCCCCAGACGGATAAGACAGCCAGTAATAAAACAGGAGCCCGCATGAGCCAATCGGGTTCGTGCGCCTGGCTTAGCGGTACGGCTTGGTTGCGGTAATCACCGAAGAAAACAAGCCGCCACTGCCGAGCCATATAAAGCGCCGTTAGACCAGATGAAAGCAACAATAAGATCGGCACAACTAAACCAAAGCTATTTTCCTTGTTGGCAGCCCAGGTAAAAGCCCCGCCTAAAATGGCCTCTTTCGACAAAAAGCCGGAAAAAAAAGGTAAACCCGATAAGGCAGCCGCGCAAACCGTATACGCGACGAACGTAAGGGGCAGTGCCTTACGTAGACCACCCATCTGCCGCATATCTTGGGTATGGACCGCGTGAATGATGGCGCCAGCGCTCAAAAACAAACCGGCTTTAAAGAAGGCATGGGTCAGCAAATGGAACATGGCCCCACTCACATTGTCCGTTCCCATACCCGCCACCATTAACCCTAACTGCGAAACGGTTGAAAAAGCCAGTACCTTCTTGATATCGGTTTGAAAAAGCGCCGAATAGCCGCCCCAAAGGGTTGTTATGGTGCCAATGATGGCCACAACAACCAGCGCATCAGCCGACAGGAGTGGGTGAATGCGCGCCAGTAGAAAAATGCCTGCCGCAACCATGGTGGCAGCATGAAGCAGTGCTGACACTGGTGTGGGACCTTCCATAGCATCGGGCAGCCAGCTCAGTAATGGAAATTGCGCCGACTTACCAACGCAGCCCATAAACAGACACAAACCAAGCGCCGTAGGTAACACTGCCTGTCCACCGAGGGTTGCCAGCGTGGCAAAGTCCAGCGTATCGAATTGATAATACGTCCAGAAAATACCAATGAGGAAGCCTATATCACCAACCCGGTTCATCAGGAACGCTTTTTGAGCTGCTTTCGATGCGGCAGGACGGTCAGCGTAGAAACCAATCAGCAGGTACGAGGCCAAACCAACCAGTTCCCAAAAGGCATACATGACCAGCAAGTTGCCAGCCAGGACGATCCCCAGCATGGCCCCTACGAATAATTGCAAATAGGAAAAGTAACGACGCAGTTTGGGCTCATCATGCAGATAAGAAAGGGAATAGAGCTGTACCAGTAAAGCAACAAAATGCACCAGCACCAGCATGAGCGCAGCAAGGGCATCGAGCCGTAAACTAAAGCTAAAGGATATACCCGAGAATGTCGCCCAGTCAGCTTGCACCAGTAGGGGTTGTTCGGGCAATTGGCTAGCCAATACTACAGATAAAGCCAGCCCCCCACTGGTTAATAGTACCGCCACAAAACCGGATGTTCGGCGAGTAGCAGCCGTCAGTACCAGAAAGCCCGCAAAGGGAAGCCCCAGTAAAACGGCCATCAGCGCAGGAAGCAGGTAGGGAGTATCGGCGGGCATTCGGGATCAGTCAGAATTGGGCGCAAATATCCCGAATATCCCGTGGGGATGCAAATAGCGGGTTAGTCCTTCTTCCGACCACGTCATTGGGTGTTATAAAATTACCGGCGAGGCCATAGCTATCAGTCAACATACCATTGATGATAGTCTCGAAAGATAGCATCAAGAATTGAGTTCGTTTAACTCATCCACTTGAGCCGTGTGGAAATGACGGTAAACCTGCAAGACGATGGCCAGCGCAACCGCCGATTCGGCAGCAGCGACAACCATCACAAATAGCGTCAACATCTGGCCCTGCAACCGGTCAGGGTCGTACTGGCTGAAGGCAACGAGGTTGATGTTGACCGCATTGAGCATCAATTCAATACCCATCAGAACCACAATGGCATGGCGCTTGAGGATTACGACTGCCAGACCAATACTAAACAGTGCCGCGCCAACCAGCAAGAACAAATGACTATCAACGGGTTGCATGTCGTGAGGATTTTGTTTGTGGAGCGGCAAGATAGGTAGCGCCAACGAGGGCTGCCAATAACAGAATCGCAGCAATTTCGAACGGCACGACATACTCTGTCATAAGTTGTCTGCCAATCGTGTGAATGGTGCTTTGCCAGCCAACAGGCCGACTAAGCAGGGTGAAATCAGCGCGTGCCAGCAGCGTGTACAAAGCGACGAACAAAGTGCCTGACACCAACAGCGCAATCAGCCAGCCCGACACGAGACCGGAACGGTTTTGCGAAGCAATCTGGTTTGGTTGCTGGCTGTTGGTATCCGTCGGAAGTTCAGGTTTGTGCGTGAGCATAATACCAAAAATCACCAGGACCAACACCCCACCAACGTAAATCATAATCTGGGCAATGGCCAGAAAATCAGCACTTGCCAATACGAACAAGCCAGCTACACCGAACAGGGTCAGGAGGAGAAAAAAAGCCGCATACAGTACGTTGCGGGTCAGCAGAACGGCCAGTGCGCTACCGAGCGTCAATGCTGAAAAGGCGTAAAAGGCAAATTGAACCACTGCTTTTCTGAGTAGGATTAATTAAGCTGATGTTTCGTCATCGGGCTTCGGTCTGGGCTTCATTGTCGGCCGGAAAGCGGGTTTAGGCTTAGTTGGCTCAGGCGCTGACTCCGATGTTGTGTCAATTCCTGAATCCTGAACCGGAGAGTTCGGTTCAGACATTGGGCCTTCTTCTGCGGGCTTCGGTGGTGCCGCCGTTGGTTTCATTGTTGGTCGAAAAGCGGCAGGCTTCGATTTCGGAGTTTCCACCGGTCCATCCGACGCGGGTTCTGATTCCACCGGTTTTGCGGGTTTCACCGTGGGCCGGAAAGCGGCTGGTTTCGGCTTGGGAGCCTCCTCCGGCCTTCCACTGGAATCTTGCGTTGGTTCCGGCTTTATTTCTGCGGCTTTGGGTGGCTTCATCGTCGGTCGAAAAGCGGGCCTGGGTTTCGCTGGCTCGGCCGGTACTGACGTTTCTGCTACGGGCTCACCGGTTTTAGCAACGGTCGGTTTCATGGTTGGTCGGAAACCAGTCGGTTTGGCAACGGGAGCAGGCGCGTCCAATTTTTCTACAGATTCAGGCGCTATTGGCGTTGCGTCCGCAGAAAGATCGACTACAGGGGCTGGTACTACGGGCTTTTTCGTGGGTCTAAACACCGGGTGCTTCGCTGCTTCAAGACCACCTTGCGCAATCTGCTGCATTTCATCCGGCGTTGCGTCTGTCAACGGATGTTCGATGGAAGAGCCTTCCGAATTAGCCGGTTCGGCGGGAGGTGCTGGTGCGCTCGGTTTGGCCGTGGGCCGGAACACAGGCCGTTTGGGCGCAACGGCAGCAGCTTCCTCAACCGGAGCTTTGGCGGCTAGCTGAGCAGCTTTTGCTGCGTCTTTCTCACGAATGTACTGTTCATACAGCGCCCGCTTTTCGTCGGCTTGCTCGGCGGTCAATTCGGCAAAGCTGTATGTCAGCTTACCTAATTCGAATTCACTATAATCAAATTTTTTATCCATGGTCAGGCACTCGGTGGGGCAAACCACCGTGCACAGGCCGCAATAGCAGCACTTGGCCATATCGATGTCAAACTTGGCTGCGTACAGCCGAATAGGTGATCCGTCGGAGGCCTTTCCTACTTCTTCCGTGGCTTTAATGGCGTCGATGGTGATACAGTCGACCGGACACACTTTGGCACATTTATCACATACGATGCAATCTTCGATCTCATTGCGAAGCTTGTAACGGCCATTATCGGGTATAGGAAGCTGTTCGTGTGGATACTGGAGAGTGACTAGGCCATTCTGTAAATCGAAATAATTATCGCTGGCAATTCCTTCGGGCGTACGGCGCTTTGTAGCCTGCCGAAGATGCCTCAGCGTAAGGCCCAGCCCTTTTATGGTTGTTTGGATGCCCGATTGTATGTCTTTAAAGTATGACATTTTTAAATGAGCGAATGATTGACTGCCTGCCGGAATGACCGAGTAAGTACCCTTTGGCTATTCTATCATTCAGGCATTCAATCACTCAAAATTAAAGTTTTGGGAACCGCTCCGGGTCGGCCTCACTCATAATAGAATAGACGATTTCAATGACATCGTCGGCATTTGGCTTCGAGAAATAATCGCCGTCTGAACCATAGGGAGGCCTGTGTGCCTTCGCCGATAGTGTAGCCGGAGCCGAATCCAGATAACGATAGGCGTTCTGTCCTTCGACCACTTGCTGCATCATGTAAGCCGATGCACCACCTGGCACATCTTCGTCTGCGAATAGCACTCGATTTGTCTTCTTGACCGACTCAACAATAACCTGGTGTACGTCGAACGGCAGCAACGTTTGTACATCGATTACCTCAATATGAATACCCAGTTCGGCCAACTGGCCTGCGGCTTCCAGAATGATTCGGCACATGGAGCCATAGGTCACCACCGTCAGATCGGAGCCGGAGCGCAAAATTTCCGGTACGCCCAGGGGTACGCAGAACGCATCAAGATTAGCCGGAAGTGTTTCTTTTAATCGGTAACCATTCAGCGATTCGATCAGCAAAGCCGGGTCATCACCCTTAAGCAATGTATTGTAAAATCCGGCCGCCTGGGTCATATTTCGCGGTACCAGTATATGAAGGCCCCGCAAACTGCTCAGCATTGTGCCCATTGGGGAGCCCGAATGCCAGATACCTTCCAGCCGATGACCGCGCGTTCGAATAATCAGCGGGGCTTTCTGACCACCTTTCGTCCGGTAATGCAAAGTAGCCAGATCATCGGTCAGCGTTGCCAGCGTATAATACACATAATCGAAATACTGAATCTCGACAATGGGGCGAAGGCCGCGCATAGCCATGCCAATGCCCTGGCCGATAATGGTGGTTTCGCGAATCCCCGTGTCGGTGATACGTATCTCACCAAATTTCTCCTGTAATCCTGCGAAGCCCTGATTTACATCACCAATCTGCCCTACATCCTCTCCTAAAGCGACCACCCGTTCATCACGGGCAAATACACTCTCGAAATAACGCTGAAGGAGCAGGTACCCGTCGAGCACAGGGCTTTCGTCGGTAAACTGGGCGGGTACGGCCTCGACCAGCATCGGCGATTCCGGAGACTGGCTGTACAAGTGAGAGCTAAAGCGATCGGCATTTTCAGCATCCGTACGTTCGAGCCAGGCTTTCAGACGCTGGCGCCCCGTACTCGTATCGTTGCGCAATACACGCAGGGCCTTCCGTACCGCCGAAACGGCATCCCGACGAACGGGCGAAAACGTCTTGCGAAGTTCCTCCCGAATCGCCATCAATTCCGTTGATTTGGTATTATGGCGAGCCGTTTGCTGCAACAAATCAAGTGCCTCGTCAAAGTCGCCCTTCAGCGACGCCTGAAAAGCATTCCACGCACTGATACGGGCACTTTTAGCCACTTGGCGGGCTTCCGCTTCTATAGCTTCCAGCTCATCATTGTTGGCGTATCCGTTCTCTAAAATCCACTGGCGGAATACCCGGTTGCAATCGTGCTCGGCTTCCCAAGCCAGGCGTTGTCGGGACTTATAACGCTCATGCGAGCCGGATGTGGAATGTCCTTGGGGCTGGGTAAGTTCCTGTACATGCACCAGTACCGGTACATGCTGTGTACGGCAAATATGAGCGGCCTGCTGGTAGGTTTCCACCAGCGCGGCATAATCCCAGCCTTTTACGGTGAAGATTTCCATGCCTTTCTCATCGCCATCACGTTGAAAGCCAGCCAACGCCTTCGAGATGCTGCCTTTTATGGTTTGATATTCGACCGGAACCGATATGCCGTAGCCATCATCCCAAACCGACATCAACAAAGGAACCTGCAACACACCAGCCGCATTCATTGTCTCCCAAAACATGCCCTGCGACGTTGAGGCATCGCCAATGGTGGCAAAGACAATCTCGTTGCCATTATGCGAAAAGTTCGTCAAGTCGCTCAGGGCAGGATTATTGCGAAAAAGCTTGGAAGCATAAGCCAACCCCAGAGCCCTTGGAATCTGGCCTGCTGTAGGAGCAATGTCACAAACAGAATTATATAGTTCAGTCTGGTTGCGCCACAGTCCCTGTTCGTCGAGCCAGCGAGTAGCAAAGTGCCCATTCATGGATCGACCGGCGGTATTGGGTTCGGCCTCCAGGTCAGTATGGGCGTAAAGCTGAGCGAAGAACTCTGTCCAGCGAAGTTCGCCCAAAGCTGCCACGAATGTCTGATCGCGGTAATAGCCCGAACGGAAATCGCCCCGGTTAAACGCACTGGCTGCCGCTAATTGCGCCAACTCTTTGCCATCGCCGAATATGCCGAACTTAGCCTTTCCTCCCATCACGTCACGCCGACCTAATAAGCTCACCTGTCGGCTTTCATAAGCCAATCGGTAAGCTGACAAGATTTTTTCACGACTTAAAATATCAGTCGAGCGGAGTTGTTCGTTTGCTATCACAACAGAGCTACGGGTTGAAAACGTCTAACAATCAATTTATCGATGAAGTGGCCGGTACCGAGTTGTCGATTCCCTAGCGCAAGTAAAAGTAAGGCAAAACAAGTCAGCTTTCAAAAAAACGATTTTTTGAGTTTATTTGTTGACCGAATGAAAACTAATAACGTTTTGGCAGACTGTTTGCTACACGTACTAGTACACAAGACTTAGTATTTTAAACCAAACCATAATTCCATTTAGTCCAATGAAAAAGACTTTTTCACTTTTCGTAGCTTTGTTCATGCTTGTTGCTGTTAGCTACGCCCAAAAAGGAGTTTTAAAATTTACGAAAGAAACCCACGATTTTGGTAAAGTTGAGCAGGGCAAGCCGGTAACTCACGTTTTCGAATTCAAGAATACGGGGACCGATCCAATCGTTATCAACGACGCGCAGGCATCCTGCGGTTGCACAAAGCCAAGTTTCTCGCGTGAGCCAATCATGCCAGGCAAAACCGGTTCTATTTCAGCCACGTACAATGCTGCCGCTGCTGGCCCATTCAACAAATCGGTAACGGTAACGAGCAATGCCGAAGCTGGTCAGGCTGTTCTGTACCTGAAGGGTGAAGTTGTTTCTGCCGCTGCTGCCGAAACTGCCGCTGCACCAGCTACAGCCGCACCTGCTGCTAAAGACAAGAAAAAAAGTACGAAAACTTCACGCTAATTCACTGAAGGGTTAATAGTGTGGTTAAGAAAGGCATCTGGTCGTTTACCGGATGCCTTTTTTTATGTCCCAAACAGTACCGATTGGGTTGTTAAGGCTTATCTCCCCTTCCATGCCTACGTTCGGGATAAGGCCATCTATATCGTTTTGTATTCTGTAGCGGTAGAAACGTTCCGCGCATGTTGACGGATAAATAACGGGATTCCACCGTAGAGAAGCTCTTATAGAGGACAGGCTTGACCTGCACAAAAGAGGCCCTATTCGCCTGCATAGGTTTGATAGAGCCTCTTTTTTAGTTATCATTGCTTTCCTCCCCATATCCCAGTCTATGCAAAATACAACCTCTACTCAAGAACCTGCCCTTGCCCAACCAGTTCCCATTCGTCGTCTTTTATCCCTCGATGCCTTGCGAGGATTCGATATGTTCTGGATTATGGGGGGCGAAGAAGTCTTCCATGTTCTTGCCAAAACAACCGGCTGGGCATGGGCTGTTTTTCTGGCAGATCAATTTACCCACGTCACCTGGAACGGGTTTCGCCCTTACGACTGTATTTTCCCGTTGTTTCTGTTTCTGGCGGGCGTCTCAACTCCTTATTCACTGGGCAGTCGATTAGCCAAAGGTGATGATCGAACGATGCTGGCCCGGAAAGTCATCAGCCGGGGGCTGATTCTGGTCATTTTGGGTATTATCTATAACAACGGTCTGTTTATGAAACCCCTTGCCGAAATGCGTTTTGGCAGCGTTCTGGCCCGTATTGGGCTGGCAGGGATGTTTGCCCAACTTATATTTCTGTATGTCCGTAACGAACGAGCCCGATATGGCATTTTTGTGGGCATTCTTTTACTTTACTGGGCTTTGCTGATGCTCGTGCCCGTACCGGGTTTTGGCGCCGGTAATCTAACGATGGAAGGAAGTTTGGTTGGGTATGTAGATCGTCTGTTTATGCCAGGACGACTTTATAAGGGCGTACATGATCCGGAAGGGCTCTTGTCAACCTTGCCCGCCGTTTGTACCGGGCTACTGGGCGTTTTTGCCGGAACTACCCTACGTCGGCATGGCCTTTCTGACAACCGGAAAGTTCAACAACTCGTTTTGGCCGGTGTGAGCTGCGTCGCTCTGGGATGGATATGGAATATCGTATTCCCTGTCAATAAAAACCTTTGGACAAGTTCGTTTGTGCTGGTCGCTGGCGGCTGGAGCCTGCTTATTTTAAGCCTATTTTACTGGATTATCGACGTAAAAAACAGGCATGGATGGGCTTTTTTCTTTGTCGTAATTGGTATGAACTCGATTCTTATTTATTTGGCAAAGCGAGTTATTGACTTCGAATACACTACTGATTTTCTCTTTGCCGGATTGCTAAGTTTCTTTAGCGCGCCCGTTCAGGCAGTGGGTAGTGTAGTCGCTTTTCTGGCGGTTAAATGGGCTTTTCTCTATTTCCTGTACAAGAAAAAAACGTTTCTGCGGGTCTAGCTTGATTCCTGTCATTCCGTCTGACAGCATTAAGCCGATGCTATGTGTGGGGGCCGTGGACACACGGCCCCCAGAATAAAGTAATCCAAAGCCTACAGTTTATTTCTTGCCGTACAGGCTGGTCAGCCAGGCTTTGCAGGCATCGGGCCATGCGTTGAGCGAACCGAATTTAGCCGTTCGGAGCCCAAAGCCATGCCCGCCGTTTGGATACAGGTGCATTTCGGCAGGAACCCCACTCTTCAAACAAGCCAGGTAAAACTCAATGCTGTTCTCAACCGGAACGGCTTTATCATCCTCGGCATGCACTAAAAAGGTAGGGGGTGTCTGCGCTGTAACCTGTAGTTCGTTGGAATAATAAGCAATCATCTCTGGTGAAGACACCAGTTTACCCAGCAGGTTATTCCGCGAACCAGCGTGCGCTTTTTCTCCAAATGAGATCACCGGGTATAGTAGAATAGCAAAGCTTGGCTTGGCCTGCTCATTAGCTCTGGGCCCCTTATTATAGTGCGTAGCGAGTGTAGAGGCTAAGTGCCCTCCAGCCGAAAAGCCCATCACGCCAATTTTATTGGGGTCAATCCCATAACGGGCGGCCTCTTTCCGGATAAGTGTCAAACCCTGCATCGCATCCATCAGAGGAACTTCCTGCTGATTCGTCATAATAGCGGGGTTGGGTAATCGATATTTTAAAACAAAAGCAGCAACCCCCATCTCATTGAACCAACGGGCTACGTCTGAACCCTCGTGGCTGGCGGCCAGAATTCCGTAGCCGCCACCGGGACAAATCATCACAGCGGCTCCGGTTGCTTTATTTTTAGACGGTAAATATACCGTTAATGTTGGCACAGACACATTGCTGATCCGGAGAATGCCATTGGCATCTGTTTCAGACTTTTCGGTGATCTGTGCCCCCGCAATTGCGTTGGGAATGGCTCCATCGGGCCAGAGTTTGACAATTTCCTGCGCTAACGCAAGGTTGGGTAGTGCAGTGGCCAGTAGCATACTAAGCAGTAGTAAACGCATGAAGAATGGTCGGCTCAAGGAGCATCGTTAGGTGGTAAAAAAGAAAAAGCCGACCCTGAGGCCGGCTCTACTCATATTTCTACTTCACTTTCTTCAGTTGACACTTTGTCACCCGATCCACCGTGCAACACTTCGATGAGTTCCTTAACCTGGTAAACGGTTGTATTGTAACGGTTTCCGAGAATTATAATCACATACTCATCCTTAGGACTGAACCAGAACATGGTGTTGTACCCTTTCCACCAGCCCGAATGGTAAATGTATTCAGGCTGTTTGTTATCGTTCAGCATCATTCGAAAACCATAGCCGTAGTTCTTCGCGCCCTTCTTTTCAAAACTGCGCGGCACAAACGCTTCGGCAAGCATTTTCTTCGGCAATAAACAGTCGCCGTTCAACGCCCGATACCACCTGAACAAATCTCCTGTAGTTGAATAAATCCCCTTATCACCAACGACATCATCGTAATAATCCTTGGGAATGCGTCGGTTCCACTGGTATCCCGCTGTTCGATGGTGATTGATCGAGTCGTTTTTCGTTGTCGCGACGAATGTTTGGTGCATGCCCAATGGCTCGAATATATTCTTTTGGATGAAAGCTTCATAACTCTGGCCTGTCACCTTCTCGATGATCGACGCCAGCACCATGTAATTGGTGTTGCTATAGCTAAACCCACGTCCGGGAATATTATAGGCTTTGGGTGTTGGCTTAACCGTGGCAAACCAATGCATGATTGTCGCGTTTGATGGATAAGGCTTCTCCTTTTTGTAAAAGTTCACCTTCATGCTATCATCAAAAGCGTATTGGTAATTCGGCAAACCGCTGCGGTGGCTCAACAATTCGCGAACGGTAATGCCATGATAAGGAAAATCAGGATAGAAACGTTGTATTGTATCCTCGAATTTAAGTTTGCCCGCTTCAATGAGTTTGAGTGTACCAACGGCCGTGAAGGTTTTTGACAACGACGCCAGTTGGAACTTCGAATCTTCTACGAGCGTATCGCGTTGATTCCGTTCAAAATGGCCTAAACCGAAGCAGTTCTTGTATAAGACGATGCCTTTCTGAGCCACCAGTACATTACCATTCAGCCCACCCCGGACTTTCTGTCTGAAAATGTCTTCGATCCTTCGGCTTTTCCCCTCGGCATTGATCTGTTGACGAATGGTCGTTTGTTCTGCCGTCGTCAGAACCTGTTCATCAGCACAATTACGCAACGCACGCGCCGACTTATTCAGGTTCTTTTGATCCTGTCCACAGGATGCACCAACACCAACCAGTACTAAAACGCAAAACCAACTCAAGAAACTATTCATTCGCACCATCCAAACTCACGTATTCGTTGAGTGATAAATTAAAAAAGCCTGGGTAAAAATAGCAATTGAGCGTTATAC
This sequence comes from Spirosoma humi, assembly GCF_054776575.1. Classification (NCBI taxonomy): domain Bacteria; kingdom Pseudomonadati; phylum Bacteroidota; class Cytophagia; order Cytophagales; family Cytophagaceae; genus Spirosoma; species Spirosoma humi. The sequence goes on along the minus strand of NZ_BAAHBR010000002.1, from coordinate 224,026 downwards.
TAACCTGCTATATCTCTTAAAAAGAGATGAAAGTTTGCAATTGGGTTAAGTGATCCCGTACGACCAAGGTTCATTAAAACCCTCGGCGTGGCGAAACGATCGTCTGACGGTTTCCACCTCCTAAAACGCCTGTTTTCCGTAAGCTAATATAGCCCCCCACGCTATTTGGCAAAAGTTTACCTGCATCAACCGCTAACGAACCATTCAGAACAGTTCCCCCAAATAGGCCAATGGGTACCGAAGCGGTTAATAAACCAGAAAATTGCTTAGGAATCGTTAAGTATGGGACAGCGTATGTTCCAGCATTTTGGCTGTAGGATAATCGGACGATAATATCCACTTTATCGGCGACAAGTGCACTCAGGCCAAGGTGATAAGCACTCACTCGATTGTTGGCAATTCCGTAGCGGGGTGGTAACGATGAGCTTACTTCTTGTTGAGGTGTTAGAAAAGGCGTTCCAATTGTGCGACCAAAGTATGTCCAGCCATCTATAAATTGACTATTATTAAAGTAGTCATCCCGCCCTCGTTTCTGAGGATCTTCGAGAATAAATAAATCTCCACCTTGACTTCCCGTAAATAAATACTCCAGGGTAATCTGCCTTAGGAAAAATGCGGCTCCGGTCGGCTGGTCACGATTCCGTATCCGCAGCCCATTTAAGCCATCGACCAGATTCGTTCCATAGAACAGCGACCCATCGTCATATAGAAATTGCCGGTATGCGAACAGATTCCAATGGTTCAGATTAATATCCATGGCCAAGTCGACAGAGCCGAGGTGGTTACCCACTCGGTTTTCTTCAAAATGAGAAATTGTCTGAATACTCTGATCGTCTGGATAAGGATTTCGCGTACCCAGTACAACAGCAGGAAAATACTTGATACTCGAAGGTAGTTTACCGTTTGCGGATACGGTATTATCTAAGTAATCCGAATGCCCACCCCACATAACCTGATGGTTGAATCCACCATAGAAGCGTACACGCCAGGAAGGTTTCCCTATTCGGCCGTACAAAGATGATTGGTGCAAATAAGAGCCCTGCACCAGGCGACCATCATTCTCGAACCAGCCATGCGAAAAAGTACCCATAACCGATAAAACACCTTTCGTAAACGGAATAGGAGTAAAGACGGGTACGGCTAATTGTATTTTTGGGAAAGGTAATGTATTTCCCGACCAGATATAGGAACCGCTCGTGAGCAATGTATCAACAAGTCCAATAATTTCTTTTCGGCGTCCGGCGTAGAGCTCAAATCCGCCAATACGACCTTTTATGTAGGCTTCGGGAAGCAGAAATTGATTAGTTGCGCCAATGTTACCAACGACATTAAGACCATATCCCCAGTCTGCTTTGAGTTTATGCCCCGTACTGTCAGCGAGACGATAATCAGAATACAGCCCGGCATTGAGCCGAAGCGCTGGATTCTTGAGTGGTACAATCCCGTATTGATTGGCTCGCAGCCAGAAGGGCGTTTGATCCGATGAACCCAGAATACCCGTTTCTACCTGGTATTGACTAGTCCGCTGCCCGTACCCAGGGGTACAACCTGCAACAAGAATAACTCCATACCAAATATTCAAAAACAGAAATCTCATAGAAGGCAGGCCGAGTTTCAATTGATCAGACAAGAGCGGTTACTTGCCACGGCCCTGAGCCATCACCCGAAGTGTTTGGGCAATAATCCACATATCAAATAAGAATGACCGACGCTTTGGATACAGCAGATCATATCGCAGCCGCTGAACCATTTCATCGATATTGGAAGCATACCCGTATTTAATCTGGCCAATGGATGTAATACCAGGCTTTACTTTTAACAAAGAGCGATATTCGGGAGCAATTTCAACAATTTGATCAATAAAATGCTGCCTTTCTGGACGGGGACCAACAACAGACATGTCACCAATCAACACATTGTAAAATTGGGGTACCTCATCTAGTCGTGTACTCCGCATAAATCGACCCCAGGGCGTAATTCGATTGTCGAGTAATCCGCCGGACAGCACTGGGCCAGTCTTCTCGGAGTCGACATACATGCTTCGGAATTTATATATCTTAAACGGTTTGCCTCCTCGCCCAATACGCTCCTGCGCGTAAAAAATAGGGCCTGCTGAGGTAAATTTAGTGATAGCCGCCAAAACAAGAAAGAGTGGCATTCCTAAGCCAAGTGCTGCTACCGAGAATAATAAATCAAACGATCGCTTAAGCGTATTAACTTGAAAATCAGCTAACGTTTGCGACGAAAGATTTAGGATCGGCAAAAAATCATGATATTCTACGGATGCTCCACGAGCTAAAAAGCCTCTAAAATCCATTAAAAGTTTAGTCTGGTAATTAAATTCAATACCATGATCAACAACCATGCGAATTTGCTGACTGTCCATGTAGGGCATACAACAGTAGACACAATCGATGTGATTGGCCTGGATATAAGCTAACAGACTTTCGTAATTTCCATTTAGCACTTGACCATTATCAGCTGTTTTATCATCGAAGAAACCGCAGAAATGAAAACCCATTTCAGGGTGTGCGTCATAAAAATCCCGGATTGTATTCGCTAATTTGCCATACCCAACAATAATATACCGTCGATTATTATACCCTCTCGCCCGGTATTCATTTAAGAATAAGACCCCACCAACTCGGAAAACTGTTCCAAAACAAAGGAACAAGGCATAAGTAATAAGCAGATGTTCACGAGAATAATAATACCCCTGAATTGCTACCCAACATAAGGCAATCACGGCGGCATGAGTGAACGTAAGCAGAAAAAGCTGCTTTATCAAATGAAGCGACTTGAATAATTGCCTTGGGTATATATAAGGTTTAAAAAGCAGTATATCTAACAACCAAATTGCATTAAAGAGCCACCAAAGCGATGCATAAGGAGAATCAGTAATTGCTTCGAGTGAATGAAACTCTATCCAATAGGCACCTGCAAAAGCAGCATTTAAGCCCAGGAAATCAATGATAACATGGAGCGGGAAAAATAATATAGAATAACGATGCCTCATACATATCAGGGTTACACGCTGAGTTTGGCATGTGATTACCGAACTGTATGCCCTAAAAATAACGTATTCATTTAAGGAGCCGACAACAATATTATCTTGCGGCTCGATTAACTGGACCGCAAATTAGTGACAAACGCCTAGCAAGCCAAGTTTACATAGCAATATTTTATATACAAAATCCGTCATATCATTTACTTGTCCACAGCTTTTTTATACTCAGAAACGAACCTACACTGTTTTGATACAGTGACCCTACATCAGTCGCTAAAGTGCCTGTAATCAAAAGCCCACCCATAAAATTCAAGGGCGCCACTACATTTATATAGGAAGAAAATTGGTCACGAGGAAAGATATACGGCAAATTATACGTACCCAGATTTCGGCTAAACGATAGTTTTGTCTGATAAGCTATAGGTCCTGATAACAAACGTCCACTGATAGGAAGGCTACCAGCCAATCCAATATGAAATACATAAACTCGATTATTAGCCGTGAATGTTCCCTGCGGATATTGATCTTGCGGACCTAAAGCAGGAGGAATAAAGGGGGTGCCTATGGTATGCTGCCGATACGCCCAGCCATCTCTAAACTGCTGATGATTAAAGTAATCATCTTTACCACGCTTGCTTGGGTCATCGATGATGAATTCAGGGCCACCCTGACTGGTTGTATTCAGAAACTCGAACAGGATATCGCGCACAATAGCCTTTGGGTCATTTCTGCGAATACGAACGCCATTCAGACCATCGGCTATATTAATAAGGTAGAAGAGCGATCCATCCTCATATATATTTTGGCGGTAAAAGTATAACGTATGACGAACCAAGTCGATCTCAGCAGCTAAATCAACCGTGCCTAAGTGATTCCCAACCCGGTTTGTTAAGTCAAAGTAATTATACTGGCTGGTATCCGTTTGGCGGGGATAAAGAGCTGAAACAACATAGAAATAATTGATTAAGCCAGATGGTAACTTGCCATCCGCCTGGATGGTAGGTGGTATATTTTTAGGATCTGCAATTCTTCCTCCCCAAACGACCTGGTGATTTATTCCACCATATACTCTTACGACATCTTGCGGTCGACCAAAACGGAGATATAGTGATTTTTGGTGCAACATCGGGTTCTTAATGTAGCCGTTTGCATCCAGATAGCCATGCGCAAATGTTCCCTGAACAGCTACCCAACCTTTTGTAAAACCGATTGGGGTGAAGTTTGGAATAGAGATTTGAATTTTGGGAACGGGCATGGCATTACCTGACCAGGCGTATGATCCCGTTGACAAGCTGGAATCAGCCAGGCCAAACTTTTCTCGTTGCCTACCAATGTATAATTCAAAGATACCCCGCCTTACTTTCACATAGGCTTCGGGCAACAGCAACTTCCGCTCATAAGATAATTGGTTCTGCGTTGCGTTAGCAACTAAATTAAACCCATAGCCGAAATCATATTTTGACGTACGCCAACGACCCGTACTATGCTGAGAGCTATCATAATCATTATATATCCCTACACGAAAGGTTAGTGCAGGCGACTGATTTGGTACGACACCATATTGATTTGACCTTAACCAAAACGGCGTTTCTGTTGAAGAGGAGAGGTACGTACCTACTTCAGCTGAGTACTGAGTAGGCTTACGAATAGATTGAGCAAATAAACGGGGAGAAGCAATTAGTGAAGAAAAGCATACTAACAGTAAACCTGACTTTAGGCCTATATGCATTGAATGTGGGTTATCACGTGAATATACTAGGTCACAATATTAATGCCATCTGTCTATCTTTATTATACATCTCCTTGTTTTCTTAGAGTACGGACATAAAACGAGGCCTGATAAATTTATCAGGCCTCGTTTTATGTCCTATATAAAGGACACTACTTTTTGATGAGTCGGCTAATCGCTTTCTGATTGTTCGATTCGATAATAGGAATATAGACACCAGCATTTAGTGCATTGGGTTTCCATTCAGCTTTGTGCATACCCGCTGACTGGTTTTCATCCTTTATCAACTGACCTACAACTTTACCCTGTGCATCCGTTATCCATAAGTTCACTTTACCATCCGCAGGAAGATAGTAATCAATCATGGTTGACTGTTCAAAAGGGTTCGGATAAGCTTTCAATTGTAACGAAACCTCTGCAGGGACGTTATTGACTGGTTTAATGTCAGCTGCGAAAACACTTCCGTTCTTAGCCTGAAAACCAGGCAGTAAACTTATCGACTGACCAGCCTGATAAGCAACGACACTTCTCGTTCCTATTATATTAACCGCTTCTATCGTTTCTACAGCTTGTTCCAGATGTTGCCCCGCTTTCTCATAACTGATCTGAATTCGTACCGATTGCGGTATCGTTTGCGCAAGAGCAAGTAACGATAGACAGCAGCCTATTAGCGTCAGTAAATATCTCATATCACTTACGTGTTTTAGGCTGAAGTTTATTTACCCGTTGCTCTAAGCGAGTGCTTTTCTGTTTCAGAATGTCATTCTGTTTTTTCAGTTCGATAACATACAAAGTAAGCTCTTCTACTTTTTCTAGAAGCTTCGCTTGCATTTTGCCAACATCTACACCCTGCTCAACCACTTCCTCTGCTGAAGGAACTCCAGGGAGGTGTTTATTTTTAGTTATGTATGATTCTACATCCCGCAGTTTACGCAAGTGGTAACCCGAATCAAACACTCGGTCTGACCAGTCACTTGTACTTTTTACAGCTACTTTTACCTTTTCTGTTAAAATACCGTCAGAAACATACAACCGGTAACCAGCCGGTGTTTGTGCTACACCAGGCCCAATTATAACGCCCCCTGAATTTGTGTTTTGAACATTGTTTCCGTCAGTCGACCATAAAGCATCTGAGTCAGCAGCAGCACGCACATTAGGAGACCCTGAAGTTGCCAGGATTACATCTCCCTGAGCGTTTACCGTCAAAAACTTATTTGTAGTAGCTGTCGTGGTAGCAGCACTTGTCAAATTTGTTAAACGTAAGCCCGAGGTACCGCTTGTACTCGACACAAGTTCTAGTTTAGCTGCTGGTGCTGAAGTACCGATACCCACGTTAGCCTTATTACCAAGAACAAGCGCATTAGAGGTAGATACCTGTGCGTTTGCGCCAATGGCAATAGCATTTGTAAGATTATCTGCATTAGCCCCTGTACTGTTAGCCTGCCATCCAATAAATGTATTATTATTACCGCTCTTATTATTTAAACCAGCATCTTGGCCAATCATAACATTGTAATTCCCAGTAGTAGAGTAATATCCAGCTTGGCTTCCTAAAAACAAGTTGTAACTCCCATTACCACAATTGTATCCAGCACCATTACCAATGAAAGTATTGAAATTACCTGTTTCGTTCTGCTGTCCAGCTGAGTTACCCATAAAGGTATTATAATTACCTGACTGATTAGAGTATCCAGCATTACTGCCAATAAATAAATTGGCAAATCCAGTAGTAGTTCTATAACCTGTACGTTGACCAATAAACGTGTTAAATGAAGCAGCAGAGTTAACACTACTATAACCCGCATATGTTCCTATAAATAGATTCGCACTACCTAGGCTGTTATAGCCCGCAAACGTCCCCACCGAAACATTTTGAACACCTGTAGAATTATTAACGCTAACCTTAGAGCCAATAAACGTGTTAAGCGTACCCGAGGTATTGGCGGAGCCAGCTAATGAACCAATCATTACATTATCGCTACCCGTGCTGTTCGCTCCTCCAGCATCAGAACCAATAAATGCATTATCATTTCCTGTTGTATTAGCGTATCCCGATCCTGTCCCTAAAAAAGCGTTGTTGTTTCCAGAACTATTAAAGTATCCTGCTCTAGAGCCACTGAACACATTGTTGTATCCCTCTGTATTTGAATATCCAGCCTCTGCTCCCATGAAGGTGTTGCTAACACCCAACGTATTGTTATACCCGGCACTAAATCCGACAAAGGCATTTTTTTGTCCAGATGTATTTTTGTTGCCTGCTAACGCCCCTAGAAAAGCATTCTGAGTACCTGCCATGTTTTGAATGCCTGTACCTCGCCCGATAAACAAATTACTAGCTCCGCTCATATTTAAATTACCGGCTCCAACGCCAACTAGTGTGTTGTCAGAACCCGGTGTGGATGACGATGGACTAGTCGCAATGTAATTAGTTTGAGAATACCCTTTTATTGATGTAAATACAAGAATTAAGGTTACATATACTTGTTTCATCATTCAACCTTTTTGTTTAAAAGTACACACTTTGTTTAAAATTTAGCAAATATCGTACCATACAAGAAGTACAATGTTTTAGATTTAGCTTTTAATTATTATAACTATTCATTTAACTTATACTTCATAGGTATAGGTAGAAGTACGTCTAGATTGAAATAGTAGACTGTTACAGCCACTGGCTGGGGGTTAACGATAATTCATAGAAGGTCCTGTTTAAAAGTCAAAAATAGTAAATTCATTCCTATACACTACTAACGTCTATAAGTTACATAATGCTTGCGCCCAACCCAGCTAGAGCGAAAGTGAGCTGATTAAATAGAGATTCGTCTGTATTTTCAGATAGATATGGAATAAATACTATTACAGACATAGTAATTTACAAAGTAGAAAGGCTGGAAAGGAACTTGAGGTATGGAAAGTAATTGTGGTATCCTATTGAGCATATGAGAGACGGAAGGATCTTTTGGCTATGTGTTACATTATTGAATATAATGAAGCTGTTTAGGATTTCATTTTTCTGTTAATTCTCCTGACGAACAAGACGACAAAAGCCAGCCAGTGAAGCGAGAGCCAATTTGCGATATTTCTCTCGTAACGGACCAACAGCGCTTTGAAGCTATCTATCCAGGCGTTGGCATGCTCAATAACCGTACGCCGTTTATAGAGTTATTCATCAAAATAGGTCCATTCTATTACAACGCTAGTGCCCCAACTAGGGTTGACAGCAATGTTGGTCTCAATCTCCCTCTTTCTACAAGCCAGCCGAAAAACCTGAGCGTCAAAGTCACTATCTGCATTGAGAAACAACCCGTTAAGATTAATCGACTCCAACAGCACACACAGTTCCTCAAAAAGTTTGTCAATCTCAAACAGATCATGCGTGGTGGCCCGTGCCATGATTACCAGCCTGGGGAGTAGCACAAGCCAGCATCAGTCCTTTGTTATCAGCCAAAAACAGACTTGTGGTGGTCTTTGTGGCTTTTCGCCCCTGATAGCCTACCGCTTGTCCCCCATTTTTGGCTGGTGTATGGGAACCATCAAGCTGGAGGCTCGACAAGTCCAGAAATCGTCTATTGAGTCGGAGCACGTTCAACCAAACCTGCTTCCAGGAGCCATCTTTGCACCACTCATTAAAATGGTAGTACACGCCTTGCCAGGTCAATCGTTGGTTGTCAAAGAATTGTTTGACAGGGAGTTGTCTCCATTGGCAACCTGTTTTAAGTTTATACAGAATGTCCTCAATCAAGGCAGGCGCTTCTATTTTAATGTCTTTGCCCCCTTGCCCAACAGACAAGTAGGGCAGTATCCATTTTTCAATCGTAACTTTGTCGAGGACTTCCATGAAGGGCTAAAATTTGTGTTTCGCACCTCAAATTTCGCCCTTCTTTGGGAGTCTTTTGCATTATCCTAAACAGCTTCAATGTCTTATTCTTCGTATATCAAATGGAAAAGAACTATATTTTGCGGTTATATTGGCTTAGTAATTGCACAAGCTAGCACAAAGCAGATTTATATATAATCGCAACTCCAGCCAACTTTATGATAGACTCGTACTATCGATTGTTTATACTAAAACGGTAACTATGAAAATTACTCTAGCATCATTTATAACAGTATCGACGTTCATTTCCAGCTTCGGTCAGCAAATCACAATATCAGACTTGGAACCGTTGAATATACGGTCGGATGCTAATAATGTTACACTCTTCGTCGGTCTTAGTACAACAGCAACTAATGGAGGAAGAGCAAATACGTTTGTTGGTTACCAAGCGGGGCAACGTGTAACTTCCGGAGCAGAAAACACAATCGCTGGTTACCAGGCTGGATTTAATAGCTTAGGATCATCTAACCTTTTTTTAGGAGCTTACGCGGGTTTTAGCAGTGTTAATTCAAATTCATCTTTTAATACATTTATTGGGCAGCGTACAGGTTACAGCAATACAAGTGGCTTTTCTAATATATTTTTAGGTAGTAATGCTGGTTATTCTAATCTGTCAGGTAATTATAATACATTCATTGGTAATTCCGCAGGGCAACAAAGCCAGCTAGGAAGTTTTAATACATTCCTCGGAAACGGAGCGGGCTATAACGCCAATAATGCTAACTATAATCTTTTTATAGGGGCTCAAGCAGGATTCTATACTACTACGGGTAATTATAATGTAATTCTAGGACAAGACGCTGGTCTAAATAATAAGGGTGGCAACAACAATACGTTCATTGGTAAAGGGGCAGGGGGCGATCAAAATAGTCCCAACCTAGAGAACGCAACTGCTATTGGAGCTAATACAATCGTTTCAGCAAATAATTCTTTAATACTGGGTAACAGTGTTAATGTTGGTATTGGTAATTCTACACCAAAAAATAAATTAGAGATAACGCAAGGAACAAATGGAAATAGTGGACTCCGATTTACTAATTTGACCAGAGCGAGCCAAGCTGTTTACGTCGGTCAGACTAAGTTTCTTACCGTTAATGATCAAGGTGATGTGGTATTAGGCAGTACAAGTAGTAGTCCTTTCCGAGAAGCCGCATCTCACAATGATGTCTTATGGAAGAGCAATGGCAGCAACATCGAAAATTCAAATGAAGGAGGTGTAATAATTGGCCCAGGAATAGATAAAATCCCATCAGGTTATCGATTACTCGTTGCCGATGGCATACTGACTGAAAAAGTAAAAGTAGCAGTAAAAACCACCAATGATTGGTCAGATCATGTATTTCAACATAAATATTCGTTACTCAATCTGCTCGATTTAGAACAATATGTGATTAAAAATCAACACTTACCAGGTATTCCTTCGGCCAAAGAAGTGGTTAATGAGGGGATTGACCTTGCTAAGATGGATGCCAAATTACTTGAAAAGATTGAAGAGTTGGCACTATATACTATTCAATTGAAAAAAATTAGTCAAAAACAAGAAGAAGAAATTAAAGAACTAAAAAAATTAGTTCACCTATTACTCTTACGAAAATAAAGAGACCCAGACCAACCGCTTTTCATTTTGCTCAATATCTATTTTGATTGACGATTATTTTTCACTTATACTAACGCGATTCTTTGATATAGATACGTCAAGCAACTTTTGCAGTTGTTCAATTTGGCTTGCTAATTTTTTGTAATCATTTGTATTTTCCTGCAATTTAACTTTGAGGCTTTCAACTTCAAGGTTGAGGTCTTTAACAGCCTGTACCAGAGGAATTACAAATAATGTGTAGCCCAATGTATAATACTTACCACCTTCTTCCTGCCGTACTCCTTCAAAATTATAATCAACTGCCTTGGCGGCAGATTCTACTTCTTGTGCTAAGAATCCACTATGAAGTATTGTGTCTTCTTTAATAACATTAACAGGGTAGCCCAATAGTTTAGCTTCTTTATTTTTATTTATGTGATAAGTAACCGGATTGAGTTTTGTAATAAAATTTAATCCAGGCACGTTCGCCCGGATGTCTTCTTTGATACGCTTGTCAGATAAACTAGAAATAGTTTGTACATTAGAACGTAAGGAAGTGATGGCGGCATCGCCCAAAACAATTGTATTACTGGCACTCACAACAGCATTAGCTCCAATAGCAGTTGCATTATTTATAACGCCGTTGCCTTGTAAAGGCCCAGCATTGAAACCAGCAGCGGTGTTAAAACTACCTGTAGAATTGAATTGAAGAGCGTAGTTTCCGGAAGCTGTATTTGAATTGCCACTCGTATTGAACCTCAATGCTAGAGCCCCTGCAGCTGTGTTTGAGTAACCACCTATATTACGTAACAATGCAGATGCCCCTAGAGCTGTATTGTCGTAGCCAACGGTAGCGTCATTTAGGGCATCAGTGCCAAGAGCTGTATTAGAATAACCGGTTGTATTATTACGTAGAGCGCTTTCGCCAACGCCTGTATTTTCAATTCCACTAATATTAGCAGTTAAAGCGTCATGCCCTAAACCTGTATTTCTACTACCTCCGGTGTTATTGGTAAGCGCTCCAGCCCCTGCAGCTGTATTTGCTACACCATTTGTGTTGTTTCTTAAACTATAACTTCCGAGAGCAGTATTATATGTACCAGTAGTATTAGGATTTATAGAGAAAAAACCTAAACCTAGGTTAAAAAGTATATGATCGATGCGCCCTGCGGTCTGGTTAAACACTTTGAAACTGAGCGGAACGTTATCTAATGTTCCAATAGAGTTTAATTTATCAACAGTGCCGGTGTTTCCAGTTAATAGCCAAGCTCCCGAGCTACCATTGGAATTAATACCACCTGGCATCCAGATTGGCGTAGAAGTAGTACCAGTGTTTACTTCAATCTGATTATTGGTATTGTTAAAAATAATCAAGCCAACAGCTGGATTCTGAATTTGTGCACGTTGAGCGGTAGTAACATTAGGTGCTAGCAAACCTCTATAGGGGCTTCCTGTCGAATATGGCCCTGATCTAACATCTAATGAAGATGACCCATCTACAGTTCCTAAAGGTAAACCTACACGAACTTGTGCATGGATCATGCTTGCAGTTAATACAATTAACAATATTGCTTCTGATAATACAAATAAAATCTGCTTCATAATTTTGCATTAAAAACAAAAAGTTATCACATAGGACAAACCTTCACAAATCAGCATATATGCATATAACTTGTAAAGAAATTATTGTGTTTATATCTGTGAGCTCAGTATATAGAAAATATTTAAAATAGCCTGCAGACGAAACAAATATAACTTAATAGAGTCATATTACTACGAACTCTATTAGAATTTCAGATTTAAAACAATTGAAGGTAGATTGTTAGCTAATGAACATTAAACCAAACTTATCTTTACTAAGTGAATGATGATGAAAAAATCAACTTTTCTATTAACTACCTTTTCATTTCTGACAGTTTTTGATATGTCAGCCTTCGAGAGCCGCAAAATGCTAAGCCCCATAACATTTTTAATCAAAACTGATAAAAGCAACAACAAAAGTGAAAAATGGTTAGCGGTTCCATGTATTAACTCACACAGAATCACGCTAAATTATAACCCAAAACTATCTTGGTACAAGTCAAAGAGAATACATTCTGCAGTTTTGGAATCAACAGAAAAAAATACTATCAATTTGATAAAACGCAATTTACACCTAAAAAACAACAATAACTTTTTTCAAAAGAACAATGCTAGCAAGAGAGTAAATCAACATCGCCCCAGAAATAGCGCTACATTGAAGCAGTTTGGAGCTAAAGGTGACGGAATAAGCGATGATACACAAGCCATTACAAAAGCTCTTAATTCGAACATCCAAACTATTTACGCTGAAAAGACAAAAGCATACTATAAAGTGTCAAATTTAATTGTTGTTAATATGATAGCTAAGAAGAATTTTATTGTAAAAGATGCCAATATTCTAAATAGTGATTTAACTAAAGCCACTTTCTTGTTTCAAAATTCTAAAAACATAGAAATACAGGGAGGAAAATTTGGATACATTATAACACCAGTTAAGAACGGTGGTAACAGCCAACATGTATTTCAATTCGATAAATGCCAAAATGTTTTGGTCAACAAAGTGCATATAACAAATTCTCCCGAAATGGGGATCGCAATTACAAACAGTAACAATGTTGTTATCCAAAACTCACGTATAGAGCATACTTTTCGGGACGGAACCTACTCGCACTACTCTGCAAATGTTAAATATTTGAACAACGTGTATAGCAATATCAAAGATGATGCTATGTCCTTTCATGATTACGGCATAATGGCGGATAAGAAAAAATTGCTATCCTATGGTTACTCACAGGCAACCGATTTACTGGCTCAAGGAAACTACGTTGAAAACGCTTATCAGGGCTTCGGTTCAATTGGAGCAAATAACGTAAAGGTCGTTAACAATAGAATTAAAAATACTGTAATTGCGGGTATAGCTGTCTTCAATTCACTAGAGCTTTACCCCAAAGGAACAGCATTGGTAAAAAATGTAAAAATCCTTAATAATAGCATTGATAACCCTTGTATTACAGTAAGTATCAATGGTACAGAATACCAAAATTTTGGACAAGCATCAACCGGACGAGCTGGAATTTTCGTTGGCTCTTTAGGTATCAATAACCAGATTAACGCTAGTGAGACGAAACGCCTAAGAGATATTTTAATTGAGGGAAACAAAGTTACTAACAGTGGCGCCCACGGATTTGTCGGTACATACATCGATAACTTGAAATTTATTAATAATAAATTCACAAATTGCAGTGGCTCTGTTCCCCAAAAGAGCTTAACTGGTGATGTAATAGAGATGGGTAACATAACAGATCTTTTCGGAAACAAAAACTCAGTCATTGACAATCGTAACCAAGTGATGCATCAGCATGCTTACAGCCTTGTCAATGTTGCAGGAAAGATGGGAAATTGGAATGTAAAGGGTGTACTTGCCAGTGAAAGTAAACTCTCAGAAACCAGGTCGCTAAGCATTCTGCCTAATGAAGTGCAACGAAAATAAGACTATAATTATACCAACTTACTATAGACTTTATTATCACTTACCGTTATGATTAGCGATTACTAAGATTTACTGTATAACACATCGATTTGAACCTGACAGAATCACTGATTTTCTATAAGTGTTAACGTGCCTTAATTTAGGCTTAACTATTTCCAAAACAAGCTGTGCATACTAAATAACCGTTTGAGAGAAACAGGCATATACCTTTGCCCACGGCCTATGCGATAACCTACATATTTAAAAATTGTACGCAGCAATTGAGCTGGTATAAGGTTAATATACCCATTTTTACTCAAATATTTCCATTCTTGAAATACATACTTAATACCTTCAGACTCAGCTTTAGAAAATTGGCTCAAAATAGCGTGCTGTTCTTCATGGAAAACCCCGATATCGAAATATCTTTTAAATTCTTCGATTAGGGTATAATCATGGGAGTGAAAGACTGCTGCCTCCGCTGAATAAGCTACAGCTTTATTATCTAAAATTAAACGTGCCGCAACAGAAACATCTTCGCCCAAAATTGTATTCGAGGGAAAGCCTCCAACAGAAAGTAAATCAGTTTTGAAGTACGCTGCGAAAGAATTAGAACAAGAACACGTTTTGATGCCTAAGATTGGAATTAAATCTTTTGTTTTAATAATGCTTTCTGAAGGATAATTGGTTAGCCTTGCTAAACGACCAAAAACACCCGTTTGAGGATAAGGTAATTGTCTCCCATACGCTAATGCTATGTCTTTTCGACTACGTAATGTGGCGACCAATTTGTCTATACTATCAGTTGAAGCTGGTAAGGCATCTTGTGTCATAAACACAACAATGTCTGATTTAGCTGTATTTAAAGCTAAGTTTCTCGTTTTTCCATGATTGAAATCAGACTTATTAATAGAAATTATAGATACATTTTCTCCTTTCAAGATTTCTATAGTATCATCGGTAGATCCTGAATCTATAATAATTAGTTCATAATCGATAGTTTGCTCTCGCAAGCTCTTTAATAAACTAGGCAGATAAGAAGCAGCATTATATGTTGGAATAATTACGGATACCATAATAAAAAATCAACAATTTAAACAAAATAAGTATATGCTAATCGCTTCGTTATATTTAATAACATAATGAATCTATTCACGAGCTTTTTCTGATAACTATATCCAGCTTCACCAGTTGGTGAAGCATTGCTACCATGTCTTACATAGTTAATCGTAGGATGATGGCAAAAAAAAACGCTACCTCTCACTTCTACTAGTAAACCTATCCACCAGTCGTGCATATAGATATTTTTGGGGAAAGGTAATATGTATGAAAAAATTTCCCGCCTAAAGGCCATACAACATCCCATGTACGAATTCTTGTAAATATTATACCAGAAGCCCGGCCTACTACCTCTATAATCAAAGAAAGATTTTTTAAGCATAACTCCCTCTTTATCAACCACATGACAATCAGATAATACTAAATCATATTTATCAAGCAAAGGTCTGTAAATTAAAATTTTATCCGGCAACCATATATCGTCCTGATCGGCCAAAAAAATATAATCGCCCGTAGCCCTTTCTAAGGCCGATTCAAAATTGCTCAATGGCCCACGTGGTCCGCTATTATTATATATTTTAATACGCTGATCTTGCAAAGAGCAGATTACTTTAATAGTATTATCAGATGAACCATCATCTGATACTATAACCTCATCTTCTGAATTCAGTTGCAATAAAATAGAATTTAATTGTTGTTTTATATAGCGCTCTCCATTATATGACGCCAAACAGACACTTATCTTATTCATAATTTAAAAACGAAACTTTACTTTGGAGTAACGTATATTAATCTTAGTAAATGTAAACCCATAAAATCTGATTTTATATTTTTCAATTTTGCTTAAAATAAAAGGGAAAACAAGTTGGAAAATTAAACCAGAAAAATTCATCATATTCTCAAAAATATTAAAAACTGACATCGCACATAGAATAGCAATTGCAGACAAATAATACCTACTATCTTTATTAAAAAAATACAAATAAATATAAATAAATATAATGTAATACAAAAACACTACTATTGGGCCATACCAGCCAATCCTTATAAATGGTTCAAAATAAATCGAGCCAACAGTCAGCAAAGGGTTAATTGAATACTCAGTCCTATGAAGTCCATCATAATCCTTTTCGATTGGGATTATCCTTTTAGAAATAAAATCAGGCAAAATTTCCCACGCAACAAATCCAGCAATGTCATTTCTAAATCTTATATTTGAAATAGTAGCATTTTGGAAATTAGCAATAGGTGAAGAAGCATATATGTAAAACCAATAATACTCTTTCGGTATGTTACCTTCAATGAAATCATCAGTAGCTTGCGTAAGCCTAGGAAAAGCTAGCGAATCACCATTAAAAGATCTTCTATTACCTAGATAGCCAAATCCATAAAAAAACAAGATGGCAATCACGAATAATAAAATAATTTTTTTTAATAAAATTTTCTTTATTGAAAAGAGATAAAGTATTAAACATGCGCACAATGTCATTATTAAGGCACCTCTATTTACAACTAAAATATTAGGAACTAACAGAAAAAGACATTGAAAAAATATTACCTTTTGTTTACTACTTATATATTGATGAAATAAATACACAGTATAAAACCCACTAAACGTATGCAAAGCTACATGGAAGGTTGGAATCCCGAACTCCATATACTCAATTCGTATTCCTCTTAAAAGTAAAATTAGAGGTATACCTCCGTTATAAAGGAACTCTAAACAATAACCTAGTAGGATTGCTAGAACGACTGTATTCTTTCTAGAGCTTGTAGAAATATTAGAATAACTTATTTTACTTTTTAACCTGTTACCTGCAACAAACGCAATACCAAATGAAAAAAACAAAAATATAATTACTTGAACAGACAGTGTCGGGTAGATTTCAGACCATCCCCAAGAATAAACAAAGAACACTGAGCCGAAACTTAATATATAACAATAATATGGGTTAGCAATCCAACGAGTATTCATCCTATGAAAATTTTCAAAAAGTTTTCAAAAAAAGCGGTATTTTTAAAGCGTAAACTCATTAATACACTGCGAAAAAAAAGTGCAATAAAATATTGTGGATATAACACGAAACTATTTTGAATTTTGCTAGCAGCTCGCGCTCCTTTAGTGTATCTGATGAAGCCATCTAAAGCAGTTTTCAAGTTTGTGTAGTCTACGCTAGATAAACTGTGATTTAAATTACAATCTATCACAACAAAATTTTTAAAGTGCTTTTTCAAACGATCAAAGAAGACAAAGTCGCTAAAGTAAAGCTGAACTGTTTCATCATACCCTTCAGCTTTCCTGAATGCATTTAAACTAATTAATAATCCACTATTGAGAACATTTCGGCCTTTCATCGAATGAATACCAGGACTAACATGATTAAGATTAATGCCCTTTTTTAATACGTACCGACATGGAGAGAATAACAGAGAGTTGCTGTAAACTAATGGACAGTAAATTGGGAAACCATGAAATTGATTCACCGATTGTTGATATTTGGTTACTACATTAGTGGGTAATCCTGTATCTTGATCTAATACGAGTAACCATTTCTTTTTAAGAACTAAGGCTAAGTCAGAAGCTCGATTGTAGGAGAGGCTCACGCCTGGATTATCCAAGTCATGTAAGTATCTGATGTTAAACACTCCCGATTTATTAACTTGAGTAATATCTGTTTTACTATGCAAACTATTATCACATACTAATAAATCAACACTATATGGAAGATTACTTACAAGGATCGACTTCTCTAATGATAGAAATGTTACAGAATCTGTCAAATTAGTATTATATATTACAATAACTATTAACGTGTCAGCCCATAAATCAATTTCTTCAGTTCTTGTTTTCACTTAATATGCTTTTTTAACGATTGCTCTTCATTTTAGCAACAACGCTCTTAATTGTTTTTGAGCGTAATATAGTCGCAAAACAGTTGATAATATCCAATTAGTTGAATTAGCCTTTATGTAACGAGATCGAATTAAATTGGTTTCAAAGATCGATAATGGTATTTCGCCACTAACTCCGCCTTCGCTACAGCTAGCGACAACAAATGGGAATTTTTTATATGGCATTTTATTAAAATATACATGCATATTTAATTCATAGTCTGATAGTATCTTCAATTTTGTATCGTAACGAAATGTTTGAAACAGTTTCCTACTGTAGAATGCTCCCTGATGATGAACAGTGTTCTGTAACATCGTTCTTAAGCCAAAAGCTGATGGATATCGAAATTTATTGTCACCAATATACACATCTCCGTATACTACCATAGCATCATGTGACAAGTAGGGCGAAAGTTGGGACAAAATGTTCGGCTCTAGAACATCATTAGAACCCAGGAAGTAAACCCATTCACCTTTCGACATATTGACGCCTTTGTTCATAGCTTCATATATTCCACTATCTGGCTCACTTATCCAACCAGCCAATCGATCATTGTACCGTTTAATAACATCTACCGAACCGTCAGTACTACCTCCATCAATGATCCAATATTCAAAGAGATCCTTTTGTTGTTGTAATACACTTAGTATCGTTTTTTCCAATTTAGAGTGATCATTATAAACGACAGTAATTATTGAAATCAAAGGTGAAGATCTGAACAATGTCATAAATGCGGAATTTTAGAATTGCAAATATCGTCAGAAACTATTCACAAATAACTAGAAATCATACATTTGAAATAAACCGTAGCATGTAATACTTTGTAACGTATTTACTCCGAACTTTACTGACGCTAAGTACTGGTTTGCTATATTGTATATATAAGCATAGTAACTAAATAACTCAAAAATACATGTCCGAACAACTAAATATTGATGATGCTCCTCTTGTTAGTTTAGTGTTAGCGACTTATAATTCTGAAATGTATTTAGAGGAATGCTTAATCAGCATTCTTGGGCAGAGTTATAATAATTTTGAAATATTAATTATAGACGGTGGTAGTAGGGATAACTCCGTTTCTATAATCAAGAAGTACTCAGACAAAATAAGATACTGGATCAGTGAACCAGATCGAGGTGTATATGATGCTTGGAATAAAGCACTACACGAAGCAAAAGGGGATTGGATAGCTTTCATTGGATCTGATGATATACTTTATCCAGATGCATTAGATACATATATAAATCATATCTTAAATCATCCTAGGAAACAAGATTTAGAATTTGTTTCATCCAAACTCGATTTAGTAGATAATGACCTGACTTTTATCGAAACTGTAGGTGAAGAATGGGATTGGAAACTCTTCAAAAAATCAATGGTAACATGGCATGTCGGATGTTTCCATTCGAAAAAACTATTTATTAAGTACGGTTACTTTAACCCCAATTATAAAATATCCGGCGATTATGAATTTCTACTTCGACCAAAAAATCATTTAATGGCATCATATGTTGACAAAAGAACCGTCAAGATGCGTAATGGAGGTATCAGCAGCACTAAATTGATTCAGGCGAGTGAAGAAACATACAAAGCAAAAATAAACAATGGAGTGATATCTTTTTGGAAAGGATATTTATTGTTAATTATTGATAAACTTCGCTTAAATTTTAGAGCATATTTTTGGGAATAAAATTTACAACTTGTTAAAGTAGAGTTTTGTATAATGTGAGTGTTTCATCGACGGTCCTTTGCCAAGAGAAAAGAGCTAACTGTCTCTGTCCTTCTTGAATTAATTCTTTACGCAAGTTATCGTCTAGTATAACGTTTTCTACCGAGCATCTCATGGAATCAACATTAGCAGGATCAATGTAAACAGCCGCCTTACCAGCTACTTCAGGGAGTGAACTTGTATTACTTAAAACACAAGGACAATTGCAAGAAAAAGCTTCTAAAACAGGAATCCCAAACCCTTCGTACAAAGAAGGAAAAACAAAGGTAATTGCCCCACGATATAAACGTTGTAGAATAACATCATTTATTGGTATTTGCTCCACTAATCCGTTCAAATACAATGATCGAATTAAAGTAACTTCAGCAGTTGAAAAAGCTCCTCCCCCAGCACAGACTAACTTTACTCCATACTTTATTAAAAGGCTAGAAATAGCTTGAAGGAAGGGGATAAAATTTTTATATCCCCCCCGGTTACCTACAAACAATATGTATGGTTGATTGACTATAGGTATATGATTTAATAACGTTTCGCTATTTGGTTTAAAGGAACTTCCTAAATATATAACTGTAATTTTTTCAGGCGCTATACCCAATATATCTACCATATCTTGTTTCGTACTATGAGAAATGGCGATAAGATGATCAGCAGTGTGCGCTATTTTCTTTTTCCTTGAAACAATTACATTATCATTTGAAAGCTCAAGAAATTTATGTGATAATCGTTCATAAATCATATCATAAAAAGTGGTAACAAAGGGTTTTGATCTTATATAACTTTTTAAAAAATCATTAAAATATGTAGCATGATAAATATCATAACTGCGAAAGGTAGCTTCAGTTATATTTATTAGTTGATTAGTCGATTGCAATAATCTGTGCTTTTTAGGAAAGGGATATGAATATTTGCTTAAATCATAATCTTTCAAATGAACATTATTCGACCATAACAGCGATACATAGGCGTCATGATCCTTAGTGTCATTTACTCCCTTTATCATTTCACAAAAATATCTAGATATACCTCCATAATTTTGCAAAGAAAAGGCTTGGTGATCAAAGAAAATTTTCACGCCTTACAATATTTCGATGAGTCCACTTCTGACATTAACTACAGGTAATCCTTTAATCTCCCGCTTTCTTTCGCTTTCGCCGGCAAACGTCAACTCACCTTTAATAGATCTTCCCTCTCTAAAGCGAGCCTGTACAAATCCTTCTTGGGGTGTAACTATTTGAATATTTTCAACCAATTTATTTTTTATAAAATATGCGTTATTACCGGCCATATTACAGCCAACTAATGAATAACCTTTAGTCTCTCCTAAATCGCATAGCGCTTTAAGGGAAGCGCCAAAATAAAGTCCTGAGTAATGAGCAGACAATCGATAAAAACTAGGTTCATATGGAACAGTTATTGAACGGTCTATGCCAAATAGACTGTTATACTCAATGATTACTATATCTGGATCACAAACCGATATAGCCTTCCACACCCAATAATCGTTACCATCAATATCTATACTTAGTATACCAATTTTACCATCAAAACCATTATCTTGAAGTAATTGATTTATGTTTTCAGTTGTAATAAATGAATTGATTGCAGTTAAGTCAAACTTCCAATAGATAGGATCTTTTTTAATATAGTCTATATTCTCTGATGAACCATCAATAACCAACCCTTGCCAATTGTCATGCATTAACAAAAATCGAGTATTAGATTCTTCATAACTTTCGACACCAAACTCAATAAATTTATCTACGCTAATTGGTATTTTGTTTAACAAGAACTGAATAATACCGTCATCACCGAACTGTGAGAAAACTTTAAATTCAGCCTCTCTTATTGATGTTGCATGTTTAACAGTTTTCGCAATAGCAGTACCTATTAAAAAACGAGTCTCAAAACTATCATGCTTGGCGCGTTTAATTTCCTGTACTATAGTTTTTATTTTACTTAGAATCGCCATTATTATTCATTCAAGTGATACCAAAAATATTGATCAAAAGTTGTGCTAGTCTAAATACAGTTATTTAAATAAAACATATATTATGACGCCACATCGAACGTTTTACGAAAGAATATAACTAATTATCCTTCGTATCTTGCTAATTTTCACAGCAAGATACGAAGGTAGTTGAAAGAACTTATTCATCGCATATTCTGTAGCATCATGATTCAGGTAAACTTCATCTGGAAATTTCATCTTCTCGATGTCTATTGGTATTGTAGGTATATTAGCCATATCAGAATTAGCGGTGGTATGAGTTGCGTCCTGGTCAAAGCCAATATTAGACACTAGGTTTTGATTTGGCGTTATGCAAAAACCTTTATGCAGCCAAATTGCGAATACCCATTGGTAATCCCAAGTGTCTATCTTTCCGGTATGCACATCCTTGAATGATCTTCTCCAAAACCTTCTGGATCCTGTGTTTAGAACGATATCATTTAAACTACCAGACTGCTCAAATGAAATGTAATCTCGCATATTTACATCATATTTTTCCCAAGCTCTACGCCATGTAGCCCATCCCCATATGTGGGGTATATTAGTAAAAAAAAACGATTCTTCACCCCACTTTAAGCCTTCATACAAATTACAGCCACCAATATGCATTACCCTACAATCAGTTGAATATTGGTGTAAAAGAGTACGGCAGTACTCGAAAAAAGTATAATCCGGAAGACAGTCATCTTCTAATATTATTCCTTCTTCTACTTGAGAGAAAAACCAGCTTATAGCTTGGCTAACCGCAACTTTGCATCCTAAGTTTCGATTATTTATCAATCTAACTACATCACACTGCCAATCAATCCCGTCTAGTAAAGACAAGCACTCTTGAACGCCCTTAGCATCAGAAGCAACTCCCGCACGAGGTCCATCTATAGACACAAATAATCTTGTGGGTTTGACTTCTCTCAAACGCTCTAATACAAGGTGAGCGTGCTTAGGTCGATTAAATAAAATAAAGAGTACCGGAACATCGAACCCTAAATTATTTTCTTTAAGCATTTATACCAAACTCATTAGCAATAAAATATCCATTCCAAGTAGCATAACCAGCTAATCGATAATTACACTCTATCATTTTTCTATATATGATATTGTCAAGCGGGTGCGCCAAATTAAAAGAATGCATTTCAATAACAATAAGCTTAGGCCTAAACTTATTTAAGTTAATTGAATTTAGTACATTGTAGTCATGCCCTTCTACATCGATAGATAGTAAATCTATCGATGTATTTGCTGGTAAATTTTCCTCGATTAGAGAATTAAGTGTCCTTGTTATTAAAGTAGTTTTACGACTTACCTTCTGTATATCTTTGTGCTTATCATAAAATTCAGTATCAATAGTACTGATCTCATCCATATCAAACTCGTAAAATGTTACTTCTTTTTCTTCGTCTGATACGGCCGCACATATCGCTTTATCATTTGGCCGAACCTTTTTATGCATATTCACCATCTTGATGTTAGCATCTACCGTTATTCCTTTCCATCCTTGTTGATATAAACCAAATGTATTTGAATGTTGAATTGGTTCATTACTACCAATTTCAACATAGAACCCATTTTTTACAGACTCAAGAATATTTCGTATGATAACGTCTTCGCCTGTTTGAGAATAAGCTAGGTAAGCGTTTTTGTTAAAAAATCTACGGACATATTCAAGTAAGCCAAATTGTATGGCATAAATCAAGGGAAATTGCTTAAATAAACACTTCAACATCTTCATCTTGCAAATATTAACTCCATTTATTAGCTAGCCTTGACCATCATGGGACGTTGTAGCGTGAGAAAATTGACAAATGATTTTGACTGTAAATTAAATACAAAACGTGCTGGTTGAAAAAAGAGATTGAGAACATAAGCCTGCAATCCATATGAGATGAGCGTCGCTATAGAAGCGCCTAGAGCACCGTGTTCAGGTATTAACAAAAAATTGAGTCCTATATTTATGATTGCACCAGCTATCGTTTTTATCAACACGAATTTTTGGAGATTCTTTATGATCATCAAATTGTTAGTTCCTACACCTGTAAAAACAAACACGCCAGCCCAAATATGTACACTTAAAATTGGGCCTGCAGAATGATAATCTGCTCCATAAAGCAAGCTAATTAATTGATTCGAAAATAAGCTCACGAAAATAGCTAACCCAATACTTATATAAGTCAATAGATCTAATAAGCCTTGGTACTGTTCATAAAATCTATCTTTGTTACTTGACCACGACTCTGCAATCTTTGGATAAAAAGAGGTATTAATGGCAATAGCAATGAAATACCATGTTTCTGACAAACGTAATGCTGCTCCATAATAACCTAGCTCCTTACTTGTCGATAATCCCTCGATCATAAATTGATCTACTTTCATATAAATAAAGACAAAGAACTCTGTAACCATGATTGGCCATGCCATGCGAATCAATTTACGAACTAGCTCATAGTCAAATATTTCATTAATACGATAAAATATAGACAATACGTGTTGCTCATATATCCTAATCATGAATATATAAACGATAGTCATCTCTATGATATTAATCAACACTAAAAAGAAAATATCTTGATGTGCTAACAGAGCATATACACGTATGATGGAAGCTATACCAAACGCAACTAATTTAACAACAACAGATAATTTTGCTTTCGTTTGAGATTGAAAAAAAGTATCAATAATGTCTGAACTTTGTAAAATAAGGACTATACCTGTCAAATTTATTAATCGAAATAATTCAAGATTGTTATGGTTAAAAATATAATTAACGCAAAAGCTTAAACCATAAGTTAAAAACCCTACTATCACTTTAATTAGTAAACCTATTTGCACTAGTTTGTGCTGTTGATTTACATTGTCTTTAAATGCGACGAATTCAATTAATAGTGTATTGGTTAATCCAAAGCCAGCAATTGATATAAAGACAGTTGGGAAGAGCATTGCATAATTCAAAACTCCAAATTCGTCAGGACCTAAATAGCGTGCAATCCATAGGCTTACAACTATCCCGATTGCCATCCGGAAAATTTTATCAAAAAATATCCAGCCAATATTTGCTAAGATTTTCCGCATTATCTATTTATAGTTTATCTATAGCTGCTATTTTTTCGGTTTTCAACCATGAATCGACCAACGTCTTCCATTCTGTAGTGAGCACTCCATCCCAATTGATTCTTTGCCTTTAATGGATCTGCATATCCTTCTGCAATATCAGTTGGTCGGAATAAAAAGGGGTCTACGCTGACATGTTCTCTCCAATCAAGATCAACAGCTCTAAATACTACGTTAATAAAATCCCTCAGAGCGTTAGTCTGACCTGTAGCAATTATATAGTCATCAGCTATTTCTTTTTGAAGCATTAACCACATTGCTTCTACATAATCGGGTGCCCACCCCCAATCTCGTGCAATGTCAATATTACCTAGCGTCAATACTTCCCTACTTCCAGCAGCAATTCGACAAGCAGACATAACAATTTTCTGTGTTACAAACCGCTCAGGACGCAATGGTGATTCGTGGTTAAATAAAATACCAGTACTTGCATGAAGCTCATAAGCTTCACGATAATTAGCTACTTGCCAAAAGGCAGCAGCTTTTGCAACTCCGTAAGGGCTACGAGGTCTGAAAGGAGTCAGTTCATTTGCAGCCTTATTACCTGTATCTCCAAAACATTCGCTTGAGCCAGCATTGTAAAATCGAATAGGTAAATTACTAAATCTGATCGCTTCTAATAGATTTAGTGTTCCTATACTTATACTCTCAAGCGTTTCTACAGGTTGTTCAAATGACAGGCCGACTGAACTCTGCCCAGCCAGATTATAAATTTCGTCAGGTTTAACTTTCAGAATAGTTTGGAGCACACTTCGAAAATCATTTATACTAAGCGATACTAGATCTATTTTTTCCCTAATACCAAGTCGGCTTAGATTATGAAATGAAGCCATCTGAGCATCTCGCGAGCCACCATAAACTCGATATCCTTTGCTAAGTAAGAGTTGTGCCAAGTAAGCTCCATCTTGGCCAGAGACTCCGCAAATCAAGGCTGTTTTCATTTATTAAGGCTATAATAATTCCGTGTAATGCTTCTTATAACTAAGATTATCAAGGTTATTAAAATACTAGAGATCGCAAAACCCAACACAGTCAGCATTCTTTTTGGGCCGCTTTTGCGTAGTGGCACTGTTGGAGGCTCTAAAATTTTGAATACAGGGGTTTCATCTTGCACTTTAATTTTAGCTTGCTCTAGTTGCTTGGACAATTCATTATAAACTGATTGCTCAAGTAAATAATCAGCTTGTAGCCTCTGCTCATCAATCTTTGCTGTATTTAGAAACAAATTACGGTTGCGATCTCTGTAGCTAGACAAAGCGTATTCGGCTGACTGATAGCGTCCCCTTGATTCATTTACTCTCTGCACTAAAAAGGCAACTTGTTTACGGGCTTTCTCAGTACGATAAGTAGTAATATAATCGGTCAAATAATCTAATGACAAACGCGCAACTGTAGCTGCAACAACAGGATCTGGTTCGATGGCTGTTAAGGTCAGTATTCCAGTTTTTCTATCATATACTGACGTTATATTTGTCTGAATTACCTTGATCAGAATCTCTTGTTCTTTCGTTATTTGAATCGCTTTACTGAAATTGTTTGGATCGAGTTTCGCGTCTTGAACTTCAGCTTTGTTACTAGAAAAAGTGTTTATGAATTTACTAATAAAATTTTCATCACCTATTTTACTGATAAATTCTTTCAACGTCATGCTAGCCTTCAACTTTTCAGAATAAACACGTTGATTTAGAAGATACAGAGCAAACGGGACACTTTGCAAAACATCTGGATATATATCTGGTCGAATAGCATCCACATTTCCACCAGTTGCATTCCCGATATCAATTCCAGCCAAACCAACTAATGAGCTTATGCCTCCTAAGCTTGCGCCTTTAGCCTGTATTTCGGGTAAAACAGTTACTTGAGCGCTGTATATATTTGGCTTTGAAAAGGCATACAATGCACCAATTATGGCTCCAATAATAGCACCCATCAACAATCGACGGATACTACCCCTCAAGAAGTGAACGATATCGCTTAATCGGATTTCTATCTCGTTTTCTTCCAACCTGCTCACCTTTTCAACCTTCGTAAGCGACATATTTCAAACAAAATGATAATTAGCGAAGAATAACATTGATAAGAGCAATAGACACTGTTGTCAGTAACGATAGAATACCTATTCGCTCCGCTGGACTCAACCGGTTAGAATCAATGGGCTTAAAAGGTACGACAACTGTTGACCCTGGCTCAACATGCGGGCGAGATGTAAAGAACAGAAAATGATGAGTGCGATCTTTACGTCCATTTGGGTAGTTCACGTAGGCTTTACTTTTCCTTGCATTATCTGTGAAACCACCTGCTTCGCTGATATAGTCATTGAATGAATAATCCGTCTTGTAGCTAATTGAGGCAGGGTTTAAGACCGCACCCTGTACGGTGATGATTTCGGATCGGCGGGGGATATAGAGTGAATCGCCGTCTTGAAGCAATAGATTTTCTTCACCACCTGGGTCAGCAACGAGATTTCGTAAGTCGTTACCAATCAATTGACCGTTCCGTTTAAACTGAGCGCCGGCCAGATAGGCTTCTGGTTTTAGACCGCCTGCTCGCTGAATGACATCGCCAATGCGCTCCTGACGGTTATAAATAACGTAGTTGCCGGGTTGCATTACCTCTCCATATACATTTACCTGACGTTGTGCCTCATAATTGATTGAGGTACGAACGTAAACGATATCAAATGGTTGGAGTCGAAACGAGCTATTATCCGAGCTACCTTCCATAGCCGTAATCTTTAAGTTACGATCTATTGAAAAACGATGTATCTCCTGCGTTGTTGTCCGTACCCCAACCGAGTCTTGCCGGATTCGGCGAGCTACTTCGATCAGGTTTGGCTTCGCCCCCTCCTGAAAGCCACCGGCATGGGCAATAAGGTCCGCCACGCTCATGTTAGCTACAAACTGAACGGTGTCGGGACGATTTACCGCGCCTTCAATGGTGACGTAATAGGCCTCACGAAGATCGCGAATCGACAATACGGTCAGACTGTCCTGACTCTGCAAGGGTATGTCAGCCACTTCGCCCCGCATTAGTTTGCCTAGGTCGAAAGATAGGTTCTCCCGGTCCATATCGGCCCGCTCACGAATAATGGTGGCTCGATTGGTGAAGGCATCTTTCCGAAGTCCTTCAGCCCGCGTAATTAGTTGCTTCACCGTTTCCAAACCGGGTTCGAGTGAATAATCGCCAGGCCGCATAACAGCGCCTGCAATCTGAATCCGGTTTTCGTATCGTTCCAGAATCTTACCAACGCTGTATTTATCGCCGGCTTTTGGTACGAACGTAGCGATCTGTTCTTCAGTAATGGAAATAATGCGCCGTTCGCGGGCCGTGTTGCGCCGAAGAGTAATAGAAGCCCGGTAGGCGTCATCGCCAAAACCACCGGCAAAACTCAGAACCGTTTTTAGCGTTTCGCCGGATAAGACTTCAAAAATAGCGGGTCGGCGCACTTGTCCGCTTAGTTCAACGTGGGTTTCGTAGTCAGCTACCCGAATGACATCCTGATCCCGTAAGGGTATGTTGTCCCGTTGATCAGCACGGAGGATAAAATCATACAGGTCAAGGGTTCTGACGACACGATTTCCCCGAATGACCTGAATCTTCCGAAAAGACCCTGTTTCAGGATTAGGTCCACCGGCCAGATAAAGAGCATTCAGAACAGACCCTAACGATGAAATCGTATACGTTCCCGGCCGAACGACTTCGCCAACCAAAATAACCCGGATACTTCGGATATTCGTTAAACTTACGTTAGCGCTGGTTCCGCTGCCTGCTTTACCCAATCCCTGGTACCCGCCCTGCCGTAACCGGGCGATGATCCGCTGCTCTGCCTGTTCAATGGTCAGGCCACTGACAAAAATTGGCGCTAGATCAGGCACTTTTACGGTTCCTTCCGGACTGACTTTCAAATTAAAGTCTCCCGTTGAAGCACCGGAAATATCGATCTTAATCTCATCATCCGGCCCCACTACGTAGTTACGGGGGGTAGCTATACGCAGGTTTGGTTCAAATGACATTTTGGCATTTTCAAACAGTGAAGCGCCAAAAACCTTCAACCGACGGCTGGTATCCCGGCGTACGGTATCAGGATATAGTGAATCCTGCCTTACTGAAAGATCGGAAGGAACGGAGCGCCCCTTAAAGCTTTCGGGCGGAAGGTTATTTTGGGGCAGCGAGGTCAGCGTACGAATCTGTGCAATGCGTTTCCGCATCTTCGCAATATCATCGAGAGTATACCCCTGCGACATAGCGGCCTGTTCGGTCTGAACTTCACTCAGCCCACTTGCCTGGGCCTTCCGATAGAAGTTTTGTACATCTTCGTCACTCAATTGATCGACCCGCGAGCGGGGCCGTTGAGCCATAGTCTGGTATGACCCTGTCAGTAAAAGTAACAGGAAAACAACGTGACAGGGGCGAATTTGATGGGTAAAGCGTGACAATTTGTCCTTAAGAAACATAAACAATGGCTATTGGGCCAAAATTTGAACTGCAAAAGTAATGGATTCTTACCAAAACACCACTTCCATATAATAAGGAGTGGCTATCCATGAGCCTCTTAGGTTGTAGTCCCGCTGTAATGCACTAAATTTGTAGAAAAAAGTCGGTTGGTCAGTCAACAGGGAAATGCCCTTTGACTTCCACAGTAGACCTTGACGACTACTTATTAATGATACGATGATTAATCTCATAGCTAAATTTTTCGGAACCAAATCGCAACGGGATATCAAGGAATTGCTTCCCTATGTTGAGAAGGTAAATGCCGAATTTGCTCGGTTAAAAGAACTCTCCAACGACGAACTACGTCGCGTTTCGGCCGATCTCAAGGCTCATATCGCGCAGGAACTGGGTGATATTGATGCCCAACTGGCTGAACTCAACGAACACGGCAGCCAGCCGGATGTAGACGTTAACGAAAAGGAGCGGATCTTTAACCAGATTGATAAACTCGAAGCAGATCGGAATACGGAACTGGAGCGAGTGTTACTCGACATCCTGCCCCGCGCCTTTGCCGTCGTGAAAGAAACGGCTCGCCGGTTTACGGAGAACGAGCAGTTAACCGTAACAACGACCGATTTTGACCGTGAAATTGCATCCCGCAAGAGAAATGTTGTTATCGATGGTGATCAGGCTCATTGGGCTAATACCTGGGATGCTGCCGGATCGCCCATCAAATGGGATATGGTGCATTACAACGTTCAGATCATCGGGGGTGTTGTACTTCATCAGGGCAAAATTGCCGAAATGGCAACGGGCGAAGGGAAAACGCTTGTTGCTACGTTTCCGGCCTTTCTGAACGGTTTGGCCGGTCGGGGTGTGCATATCGTAACCGTCAACGATTATCTGGCCAAGCGTGACTCCGAGTGGATGGCTCCCCTGTTTGAGTTTCATGGCATGCGGGTAGACTGCATCGACAAGCACCAGCCCAATTCTGAGCAACGCAAGCTGGCTTACCTGGCGGATATTACCTACGGAACCAATAATGAATTCGGATTCGACTACCTGCGCGATAACATGGCCCGCGAAACAGGGGAACTCGTGCAGCGGAAACACCATTACGCGATGGTCGATGAGGTTGACTCCGTTCTGATCGATGATGCCCGGACACCGCTTATCATTAGTGGTCCCGTACCTCGTGGCGATGAGCAGGATTACATCGAGCTGAAGCCCCGCGTATCCCGCCTGGTCGAAGCGCAACGTAAATTAGTCTATGACTTCCTGAACGATGCTAAGAAAAAAATTGCCGCCGGTGATGAAAAAGAAGGTGGATTATCGTTGTTCCGGGCTTATCGTGGTTTGCCAAAACACAAACCGCTCATTAAGTTTTTAAGCGAAACGGGTAACAAAGCCCTCTTGCAAAAAACCGAATCGATCTACCTCGCCGAAAACCAGAAGTTAATGCCGGAGGCCGATGCGCCTCTGTATTTTACGATCGACGAGCGGCATAACGGGATCGATCTGACCGAGAAGGGAATCGATTACATTACCGGATCGAGCGAAGATCCAAACTTTTTTATCCTACCCGACCTATCCATTGACCTGAATGCGATCGACAAAGACGGCGAGTTGTCGGAACCGGAAAAAATTCTGCATAAGGAATCCGTTGTTCGTGACTATGCCGTCAAAACGCAGCGGATCAACACTGTTAACCAACTGCTGAAGGCCTATTGCCTGTTTGAGAAAGACACCGAGTATGTCATCATGGATGGCAAAGTGAAAATCGTGGATGAGCAGACGGGGCGGATTATGGAAGGTCGCCGGTGGTCGGATGGCCTGCACCAGGCGGTCGAAGCGAAAGAAAATGTGAAAGTTGAAGACGCCACGCAAACCTACGCAACCGTTACGCTCCAGAATTACTTCCGGATGTATCACAAGCGGGCAGGTATGACCGGTACGGCCGAAACGGAAGCGTCTGAATTCTGGCAGATATACAAAATGGATGTGGTCGTTATTCCCACGAACCGTGCCATTAGCCGCGCCGATGAAGAAGACAAAGTGTATCGCTCGGTACGCGAGAAATACAACGCGGTGGTGGATGAAATCGCCACTCTGGTTGAGAAAGGAAGACCTGTCCTAGTCGGTACAACGTCGGTCGAGAATTCCGAACTGCTGAGCCGGTTCCTGACCATCCGCAAAATACAGCACCAGGTTCTGAATGCTAAGTACCACCAGCGCGAAGCCGAGATTGTCGCTTCGGCCGGTCATCCTGGCACCGTTACCATTGCGACCAACATGGCGGGGCGTGGTACAGATATTAAATTGACACCAGAATCGCGCGCAGCAGGTGGGTTGGCCATCATCGGTACAGAACGCCACGAATCGCGCCGGGTCGATCGGCAGTTGCGCGGACGGGCGGGCCGTCAGGGCGATCCGGGTACGTCACAGTTTTTCGTTTCGCTCGAAGACAGCCTTATGCGCTTGTTTGGCTCGGAACGGATTGCGAAAGTGATGGACCGGATGGGTCTGGAAGAGGGTGAAGTTATTCAGCACTCTATGATCACCAAGTCGATTGAGCGGGCCCAGAAGAAAGTGGAGGAAAACAACTTCGGCATTCGGAAGCGGTTGCTGGAATACGACGACGTGATGAACTACCAGCGCGAGGCCATCTACAAGCGCCGTCGGAATGCCCTGTTCGGGGATCGTTTACCACTCGACATTGCCAATACGATGTACGATGTGGTCGAAGAAACGGTCAATAATGCTGAGGGGAACTATGAGGAGATAAAACTCCAGCTGCTCACCACGCTTGGCCTTTCACCCACTCTGAGTGCCGATGAATTCAACCGCCTGAAAAAGCCGGATCAGATTCGTCGGTTATATGATGAGGCCGAAGCAAACTATCAGGCCAAGAACCAGGCGATTGCCGAAAAAGCCTTGCCTGTTCTAACACAAGTATTGGCTGATCAGGGTCACCAGATTAAAAACATAGTAGTGCCGTTCTCCGACGGTATGCATGAGTTGACGGTTGTTTCTGATCTACGGGAAGCGGTCGCATCAGGCGCTCGCGACATCGTGACCGAAATGGAAAAAGCCGTAACGCTGTCGGTTATCGACCAGGAGTGGAAGGAACACCTGCGCGAAATGGACGACCTGAAACAGTCGGTACAGAACGCTGTCTTTGAACAGAAAGACCCGCTACTCGTCTACAAGTTTGAGTCGGTTGAGCTGTTCAAGCGCTTTCTGAACAAAGTTAATTTCGATACCATCAGTTTCCTGACCAAAGCCGATATTCCGGCGCAGGAGGCCGAAGATGTTCAACAGGAGATTCGGCAGGCACCGGCGCAGCAACGTCCTCAGCCGCAACCACAGCTCCATACGAACATGGAAGATTTTGACGATGATCACCTGGCTACGGGACCGGAAGAATACGCCCGGCGCATGGCCGAAAATGATGCCATGGGCGCTGGAGCACCACCGATGCCCCCCCGTCAGGCTCCCCTACGCGTGGCTAAATTAGACCGCAACGCTCGTGTCAATGTGCAATATGCCGATGGTTCTGTTAAGCGGGATGTCAAGTTTAAAACCGTTGAAAATGATGTCATCACTGGCAAGGCTATGTTGATCGACTAAGCTTCTGGCCATATATAACGAGACGCCCTCTGAATAACCATTCAGAGGGCGTCTCTGTCTATAAGGAGGTTTCGTTTTTCACCTGATAACCAAGCGGTAAGCTGTGTGCCTGGCACGGCCTTTGATGCGAAACTCCAGTATAGCTGGTGCTGCACTTTTTATTATAATGAGCCGTTATTACGGTAGTATGAATAAGGTTTTTTTATGTCTGTTCCTGATTGGGTCGTTGGCATTTTCGGTAATTCCTGACCCGATTCGGCTTCGCTCGGAGCAGTTGCCCTTTGCCCCCAAAGAATTTTATATTGCCGCCGTTACCGATCAGCGCCCCGAGCGCGGCCCCGTTGCCCGGTTGGCTCTGGTTCTCAATCAACCACCGCAAGCTGTTGATCTTGAGAAAGGTGTCGCCACGAGTTTCCAACGGTTTATCGATCAGGGATTGAAGCAGAACAGGGCCTTGAGACCCATTGCAATGCGCGTTCGGCAGTGTCGGGTAAGCGAAACCGCCGTTGGCAATCGTGTGTCCGGACAGTTCTCGTTTTCCGTATCGTTCGAGCTATTGGGTAAAGATGACGCTGGTGTTACCACAAGTACCCGTCTGACCGACTATCAGGGCAGTGCCACCTACACCCGACCGCTAGCCAATCTGGACGTTATTGAATCCACCATTCGGCAGGCAGTAGTCGCTTCGCTGCGTAACCTGAATGAGTATATGAAGCGGGAGAGCGGACGAAATGAGAAACTGGCCCGAAGCCTGAAAATCAACTTTATCGACGATACCCGAATCACAGACGACGATACGGTTCACTACAACACGGCTCGGAAACTGACCTGGGCTGACTTTCAGGCACCTCCACGAAAAGGTAGCCATTATGCCGCCGAAGTGTTTACCAGCTTTTCGTATGAAGGCAAGAGTACGGTAAAAGATGGTGTCATTATTCTGAATCTTCGAGCCAAGGCGTATATGCTGAAACCCTCTTCCTGGGCGCGTCCTGATGCCCACAATGCCTACGCGCTTAACCACGAACAACGCCATTTCGATATCACGAAGATCATTGTCGAGCGCTTCAAGCGAAAAATCCACCCCGATAGTCTTACGCTGGAAGATTACAATAGCATTACTCAGTACCAGTTCATCGAATCGTTTCGGGAGATGAGCAAACTGCAAACCCAGTACGATGATGAAACGAATCACAGCCTGAATCAGGCGGCTCAGGAACGCTGGAATCAAAAAATTGATGCCGAACTACGTAGCCTGGGGGTAATTAAGTGAAGAAGATCCGCGTTTTGCACGTCAGTACGGCCCATCCTGCTTATGACCCGCGGGTGGTATTCAAGCAATGCCAAACGCTTGCCGGAACCTACGACGTCTTTTGTGCATTACCCCACGCAGATGCCTCCATTGCGCCTGACATTCGTTTCATCTGGTTGCCTTATTATCGGCGGGTACTTTGGCGGGTGCTGATTACCTGCCCATTTGTTCTGCTTCGCTGCCTTTGGCTGCGTCCTCGGCTTATTCACGTGTATGTACCTGAGTTTATTCCTTTTGCGTATGTGTTTTGGCTCTTCGGCGCGAAAGTAATTTATGAGGTAC
The DNA here is from genome assembly GCF_054776575.1 of Spirosoma humi. Classification (NCBI taxonomy): domain Bacteria; kingdom Pseudomonadati; phylum Bacteroidota; class Cytophagia; order Cytophagales; family Cytophagaceae; genus Spirosoma; species Spirosoma humi. Next base: position 189,901 of record NZ_BAAHBR010000002.1, on the reverse strand, counting down.
AGGAAAATCTGCACAAGAAAATTCACCGAAAAGAAATCAACAAAGGTTATTTTCTGGAAAAAGTATTTCGCTGGTTTGACCAAGTCGCCCGCCAGCATTTCTATTTTATCTTTACCGAACAGGCTTATTTACAGACTTATACTAGGTTGAGTAAGCCTTGTGCTGTCATTTACAACTATCCGCTTCTTTCTTTTCTGGAACCGTTTCAAACCCCTTACAACCCGAATCGGCAGGAACCATCGCTGTTCTACATTGGCCTGCTCAGTTTCGATCGGGCTATCGATACCCTTGTTGCCGGTTTGGCCAAATTGAAAATAACACACCCCCAGTTTATTGTGCATCTGTTTGGTCGGCGTACCTTTACGGCTGATAAGTTGGAGAAACTGGCTACTTACGACTCCGTGCGTAATCATCTTTGTTTCTATGGATACACGAACCAGCGGATCGCTTTTCCCTACGCTGCCCAGGCAACGGCGGGATTGGCTTTACTCAAACCGGTTGGCGATTATCCAGAATCGTACACAACGAAATTATTCGAATATATGGCTCTGGGGCTGCCCGTCGTTACGTCTGATTTTCCGCTTTATCGCGACATCATTGATCGACATACGTGCGGCTTTTGCATTTCTCCTTATGACCCGACACAGGTGGCTGATGCACTTGCTTATTTGATTGAGAATCCTGATGAGGCTCGACTGATGGGACAACGCGGACAAAAAGCGGTTGAGCAGTTTTATAATTGGACCAGCGAAGCGGAAAAGCTCCTTCAGTTTTACGGACGAGTGCTTTATGCAAATTAGGCAGTGAATTTAGTTTGCTTTTACATAAAAAATCAAATACGTTATGGTATTGTTCTAATGACCAATACCACGTTTTCCCGGAAGGATTTAACTTTAAGAATTGATTTGGGTTATACCTGGATTAGTCCTACTTATTTGGCCTGATGTACATACATGCAGTAAGCCATTATCTGCCCGCGCAGGTAGTCGGCAATGAACATTTTACGCAGCTCAATGGCTTGTCCAGCGAGTGGATTATCGAGCGAACAGGAATTGTGGAGCGACGCAAAGCCGCTCCCGGTGAGAACACAAATACCATGACAGTTGAAGTCGTTCAACGGCTCATGGAAAAAGCAGACCTGACCAATGTCGATTTGATTGTAGGAGGCACGTACACGCCTTACGATACCATTGTCTCTATTGCGCACGAAGCGCAGCACTACCTCGGTATCGCCGATATTCCAGTCATTTCCATTTCAACCGCCTGTTCCTCTCTTTTAAATGCGATTGAAGTGGTAGAGGGCTATTTTGCGCTCAACAAAGCCAGCCGTGCCTTGGTCATTGTATCGGAACACAACACGCTGTACTACAACGAAACCGACACCATCTCAGGACATTTGTGGGGCGATGGCGCAGCGGCCTTGCTGATCACTAAAGAACGGCAGAGCGATGATGATTTTGCCATTAAAGCCCTGCAGACCGGGGGCGCAGCGCACACCCCAAAAGCAACGACAGGGGTAATGATGAAACCCGCTGACGGGGGCGTTACGATGCCACACGGTCGCGATGTGTTCATCAACGCCTGTGTATACATGCCTAAAGCCAGCTTGCAGGTGCTCGAACAGTGCGGCCTGGAACTTGCCGATGTAGATTATATTCTCCCTCACCAGGCGAATCTCCGCATTTCGCGCAATGTGATGAAGACGTTAGGCTTGCCTGAAGAGAAGCTGATTTCGAATATCCAGCGATATGGCAATACAGGCTGTGCCGGTTGCGCCATTGCCCTTTCGGAGCGATGGGATAGCTTCAAAAAGGGAGAGCATATTGTTATCACGGTATTCGGAGGAGGATATTCGTTCGGCGCTATGCTAGTGGAAGTGTAAAACAATATAATCGTCCATCAAAAAAGGGCAGGAAGTATATACTTCCTGCCCTTTTTTGATGGACGGCGATTCCTTATTGGGCTTCTGCCCGCCAGGTGTTGTTCTTACTGTTGACATCGGGTAATTTCTGATCGGGGTCAATAACCACGGTCTTCAACGACGATGTCGAATTATATTTGAATGTCCAGGTAGCACCACGCTGCCAAACTTCGATAGGCAGGTTTACCCGGCCTTTTTTCCCATTGCTTTCCGTTATCTCAACCGTGACAGGCATAGCCAGTTTATCCAGATTTTCGATCGAGATCAACGATCCTTTATCGGCGGCACCATCTACGTATTTTACCTCCCGTACGCCCTGATCCAATTTCCAGGTTTCGTAAAAGTAACCACGCCAGAACCAGCCTAGATCCTCGCCGGCTCCATCTTCAATGCTCCGGAAGAAATCATAAGGGGTTGGATGCTTGAAAGCCCAGCGGCTTACATAATTCTTGAAGGCAAAGTCGAAACGATCTGGCCCCAGAATGACCTCACGTAATAATTTCAAGCCCATTCCCGGCTTGTAGTAAGCCAATATACCCAGCGCCCGTGGCTGTTGCACATCGGGAATGGTCATGATGGGTTCGGCGGGATAGAAAAGTGCCGGAGCAATGTCGTGCATGGTTCCGCGCTCCCGGTTGTATTCACCTTTGTTAAAGTTAGCCGTAGAAAGCGTATTGATGAAGGTATTGAATCCTTCGTCCATCCAGGGAAATTTACGCTCGTTGTTACCGACAATCATTGGAAACCAGTTGTGCCCAAACTCGTGGTCAGTCACGCCCCAGAGAGCATCTTTCTTGTCTTTATGATCGCAGAAAACGATGCCAGGGTACTCCATACCGCCCACAATACCCGCTACATTGGTCGCTACGGGATAACTGAACTCGTAGAGGTATTTGGAATAAAACTCAAGACAGCCCTTTACGTATTCTGTCGAACGGCCCCACGAATCGTTCGTCGCACTTTCGACGGGATAGACCGACTGAGCTAGGGCAGGTTTGCCACTGGGCAGGTTCATTTTTGCCGCATCCCATATAAACGCCTTCGACGAAGCCCAGGCAACATCGCGGGTATTCTGACAACGGAATTTCCAGGTCAACGTGCCCGATTTTTTCGGACGGCTGTTCGGGTTATTAACTTCGTCTTTACCCCGAATAATAACTGTTTGGTCGCTTTTACGGGCCTGATCCAGGCGTTTCAGCTGTTCGGCGGTCAGTACTTCGTTCGGATTCAGCAACTCGCCCGACCCCACCACGATGTGATCCCAGGGCGCGGTTATCGTATACTCATAATCGCCATAGTCAAGGTAAAACTCGCCTGCCCCCAGATAAGGCAGGACGTTCCAGCCTTCTATGTCGTCATACACGCACATGCGAGGATACCATTGGGCTATCTCATAAATAATACCATCTTTCCGTTTCAACTGACCCATACGGTCAGAACCATACTCTGGAATTTTAAACGAGTAGGCGACTTTTATTTTCACGACATCACCATTTGGTTTTACAGGCTCCGTCAGGCGAATTTGCATACGCGTGTCTGTAATGGTATAAGGCATCGTCGTAAACTTGCCCTTTCCCTCCTCGACCGTCACGCTTGAAATGGTCAACCCACCGGCGAATCCCAGATTTCCGAAGCGCCCACCCGAAACAGGTGTTGTCTTCGAAGCCCGTGAGGTATCGCTAAAGGCATTCTGATCCAGTTGCAGCCACAAGTAGGCCAGCGATTCGGGTGAATTGTTCTTGTACGTAATGGTCACGTCACCCGTGATCGTATTTTGCTGATCATCGAGCGTAACATTAATCTGGTAATCTGACCGATTCTGCCAATACCGGGGGCCAGGCGCACCGCTACCGGTACGATAGTCGTTACCGGGCTGCATGTTAAATAAGGGATGAAATAGGGCTAGCGGGTCATATTTTGACCCCGGAGCTGACGTTGACGAAGGTACAGTTTGAGCGAAGGACACTAAGCTCAATGCCCACAACCCTGCCCAGAGAGCGATTTTTTTCATGAATAATAAAATACGGACTTTATACTAACAAATAACGGAAGAAAGACCCGAAATCAGCTAATTCTTAAAGAGACAGGCGTAAATCGAGGCCGTGATGAATAACTAAAAAGGCAAACAAACCAAGCCAAAGTATATCGACAAAGTGCCAGTATAAGGCAATAAGCCTGATTTTTAACCAATTGGGGGGATTGACACTGTATACAAACGAATCGACGTAAAGCCGACGGCGCATGGCTTCGACCAGAAGGATCGCTAAAAAGACAAGACCGATTACAATGTGAAGCAGGTGAACACCCGATATAATGTAAACAAACCCACCAGCCGGATTCCCCTGCAGTTCGATACCCGTCCGGGTCATCTGACGCCACCCCCAGGCCTGCAGAATGACAAACAGAATACCTAATCCAAGCGTAGTGGCAATATTGGCACGGTACGTGCCGAAATGCTCATGTCGAAAGGCCTGAACCGCGTTTTTCAGCGTTAGGCTACTCAACAGAATAACCCCGGTACTGATCAGAAACACATTAGGCAGCCTGGTAGCCATCCAGCCTGGACCCGTCTGGCGAACGACATAAGCGATTAGCAGTATAGTGAACAACAGCACACTACTGGCTATGCCCAACCACACCATAAAGCGGAACGGCTCCCGCCGTTTCGTTATCATATTACTCATAGGGTAGGTCCGTCGTTTGTCAACCTGAATTCGCAATTTTTCAGCAAGGAAAAATGACAAACACTAAACTAGTTTATAGTCTTCCTTTCCAAACGCGGTACGCCGAAAATTGGTTTGGCACAACTGACGGCGCATTAAAAATACCGTAGATGGTTGATCCGGAGCCGCTCATGCTGGCGTAAATAGCCCCTGATTCGTAAAGTTGCTGTTTGATCTGACTGAGAAGCGGGTACCGGGGAAACAAACTATCTTCGAAATCATTATGGATCGTTTTGGGCCACTCGTCAATAGGCGCCAGCAACTGATCATATAACGAAACGTCCGTTTTGCGGGGCCTTATTCCAGCATAAGCTTCGGCGGTTGAGATAGCCAGATTAGGATAAACGAGTACGATATAATAACCACTCAGGTCGACGGCTATTTCGGAGAATACATCGCCTTTTTCGGTGCAATACAAGGGTCGATTTTGGACAAAAAACGCACAGTCGCTGCCCAGTAGTCGCGCATAATTCTCCAATTGCGCTGTGCTGAGTTGTATGTTGAACAAATCATTCAGCCCTTTCAATGTAAAGGCGGCATCGGCCGACCCACCACCCAGCCCCGCCCCAATCGGCACGATTTTGTGGAGATGCATCTCGACCGGAGGCAGATCGAAATCAGCCTTCAACAGGTTATAGGCTTTAACGCAAAGGTTTTGACTCAAGCTTCCAGGAATAGACAAGCCGCTATCGGTAAACCTGAATTGCCCAGCGGGTATTATTTCCAGAATATCACCCCAACCAACCGGATAAAAGCACGATTGCAGATTATGAAAACCATCGGAACGCTTCTCGGTGATCCGTAATCCGATGTTGATTTTGCAGGCAGGGAAGGCTAACAAGAATGATAAGCGATGAATGATGAATAAGTGCTAGACTGGCCTACAGCTACTAGGCTTTCAGTACGTCGAAAAATACGATCATTCACACTTCCTTACAAGTATTACTTAATATCAACGACCCGGAACTCTGTCCGACGGTTACGCTGATGTTCAGCCTCGGTACAGATAACGCCATCCGTACAGTTATTCACCAACTGCGATTCGCCCATGCCCAACGCCGACATACGGCGTCGGCTTATACCTTTCGAAACCAGATAGTTAGCAACGGCTTTGGCCCGTTGCAGGGACAGGACTTTATTATGTTCTGCATCACCCCGGCTATCGGTATGCGAACGAATTTCGACAATTAGCGTAGGATATTTCCGCATGGTTGCCACGACTTTATCTAGCTCACGGGCAGCATCGGCTCGTAAGCTGAAGCGATCGAGATCGTAATAAATATTATCAATCGTAACCACATCACCAACGCTCAGCATCCGTAAGTCGGCCGAAACTTCTTTCGGCTTTGTCCTTTTGGGCAACCGTTTGATTCGGTTTGTATTCGTACCGAACTCCGGTTTAGAGGCTACCAACGTATAATCGCAGCCTTCAACCACATTGAAGGTATAGCGGCCATCGGGGCCAGTTACGTACTCCCGCAGCGAGCGATCACACTCATTCCGCAGCCGGACCGTTACCCCGTCTATTGGCTTTCGATCCCGGGCACCCATGACCACACCGCTAATGCGCGACTGGGTTAGGGGTCCAGTGTTGATGGCATTTTCGGTCGCAATGGTATCCATAACGACGGTGGGCTTGATGAGGCCAATTTCCAGTCGGCTGGGCTGATCGTCCGTCAACGAAGTGGTGGTGAAACCAACCGTACTATTAATATACCCATCCCGGCTAGCCTGAAAGGTGAACGCATTATTACCTTCCAGACAAATGCGCACAAATCCGTTGGCGTCGCCAATCAGGGTACGATCAGGTTGACCTTCGCCCCGCGATTTGATCAATACCGTTACGCTGTCCAGTGGCTGCTCCGAATTAGTGTCGTATAAGCGTATAGTCAGGTCGCGGCATCCGAACAGCGAACTTTCCCGAACAAACCGGTAAATATCATCATTGCCATCACGCCGGTTACTGCTAAAATAACCGCCCTGTCTGCCGGCATCCGTTATGAAGCCGAAATCGTCTTTATCGGAATTGATGGGCGCATCGAGGTGCTCGACGCTTCGCACCGTTAGTCCATCTGATAAGGTGGCAAAAAATACATCCAATGCACCAAGCCCTTTACGGCCATCCGATGAAAAATACAGATTCCCGGCATCGTCGACAAAGGGAAACAATTCGTTTCCTCGCGTATTGATGGTTGCCCCTAAATTGACCGGGCGGCTCCACCGGCCGTTTTGGTACCGGCTCACGTACAAATCTGTGCCACCAAAACCACCTGGCATATCCGAAACAAAGTAAAGAAACTGATCATCGCGGCTCAACGTGGGATGCCCAACTGAATACTCGTCACTGTTGAAGGGCAATTCTTCAATAGTCGTCCAGGCCCCATTTTCCTGGATAGCCGTATACAGTTTGAGCTTGTTTACCCCCGTGGAGCTTTGGCTGGCACGGCCATTGTTGTAATTGTTGCGTGTAAAAATAATGTGCAACCCATCCCGCGAAAAGGTGGCCGGGCCTTCGTGATACTTTGTATTTATCGTCTTGCTAAACCGTTTTGCCGCATCGACGCTCTGTTCTTCATAGCCTAATCCTTCTGAGATCTTAATTCCTTCATAGAAATTCGGAACGGTGCGCGAGTCATTGGCTGTTGGGCGGGTGTAGCTGTCCTGTCCTACACTGTATTGGTTTTTAATGTGCGTATCCGGCGCTTTACTGATGCTGCCATCTGCATTAATGATACTGGTTGCCTTCAGGTTATTTCGATTAGGCGCATAAAATAAATCGAGATAGCCTGATCCGCCCCCACCGCCATTAGTTTCGATGGCCGCGCCCCCTTTTTTACCAGCTACATACACCAGACCGTCCCGATAGTATGCCGGACTAAATTCTTCGCCCTGGGAATTTAAAGCCAGGTACTCGAGCCGATACCGTACGGGCTCTTTCCTCGTACCAGCTACCGGACCCGCTGGCATCGCCCGTTCCGGTTGTTTGGCCTTTATTTGTAGATATCGCTCGTATTGTTTCTGTCCTTCCTGAAGCTTGCCATTTTTGACTAATGTCTGGGCAAACTCTAGTATTTGCTGCGGACTCTCCTCCGCGCTATTGGCCGAAGCCTCCCGAAAAAAACGCTCTGCTTTCTGTGTATCGCCTACTTGCTGGTAGGCCGATGCCAGGCCACTTTGTATGGCGAATCGCTGGGTATTGGTAAGCTTAGTATCATACTCGTTGAGGAGTTCAGAGTACGCTTCTATGGCACGGCCATAAGCTTTATAGCTGAGCAATCGGTTAGCCTGCTGCAACAACGAGTCTGTCTGTGCCCAAGCCGTTAATGAGCCTAGCCACAGCAATCCTCCCAAAATCAATACATTCCAGTTTCTATTCATTCGTGACGTTATGCCATGCCTTTTGGGCGCTATACTCACCTTCAATCGGTAAACGAGTTTGCCTTAAAATCAGTACGCTACATTCATCGACCCAACGTCACAAATCGCACATAGCCATGATTATGGCGTAGCCGAACCTGACAATGTTGCAAATTCCACCGAGTCCCCCTTCCTTGTAGACACCAGATCAATAGGTAAGTGCGCGTTTACGAACCTATTGTTGATTCAGTCGCCGTTTGGCGAAAAGCCTTTTAGATAAATCAGCGATTCATCCTTTTTAAAATCAAGCTGACGTTTGCCGAGCAATCCCAGCAGATTATCCCGTCACATCAACGCCCGTTGCCGTTGCTTTGTTGATAATATCAACTTATTTTCTGTCTTACACTCAGACCAATAGTTAACCAAACGCGGTTTGCCTATGCACAGAAACTACGCTATGATCTGTTCTTACTAGCAAGATCACAATACACAAAAAGTTACCGATAATTTTATTTCGTAATTATATCACCATATAAGAATGCTGATTACGCCATCCTCAGACGAATATCATGCCAAGCCTATTTTTTGCTCATACAGACTAGTACCATCGTTACTTTTCCGAATAATAGTAGTACTTGTTGACGCTGATTTTTCCAAATATATGTTCCCAGTTCATAGCTAAAGGAAACGTGACTGTCGCATCATAAACCATGCCAGCAATGCTCCTATCCGAGGAAAGACAAAAACTCAATGTATTTAATTGGTTAACCTTTGAGTAATAGACAAGAAGCCTTTGTTTAAATAGTAACCATAGCGACCTGATAATCAGAGCTACTATTCAGGAAAAGATCAGGCAAGAATCCCGGAACGATTATTCTGGCTAATTTTCACGTAGGGGCACAATTAACTTTAGTCGATCTTGCCAACTAACTAGGCCAGTTAACGGGGGCAGAAAGAGTGAAAAGTTTATCGACAGACTGGGGAAGTTCGCTTCGGTTGTGCGTTACAAACAAAATTGTTCTATCAGTAAAACTATCAATCAGTTTTTTGGCTCGCTCAACATGCCGACTGTCAATAGCCTGAAAGGGCTCATCCAGTAACAACACAGATGCATTTTTCAGAAAAGCGCGTACCAATAGTACCAATCGTTGTTCGCCTGCCGATAAGGTCCCAAAGGGCCGCGCCATGGTATGAGCCAGCTCAAAGTACGTGAGTAAACTGACCAAATCGGCCTCGGTCTCGGCCGAGACACGAACCGGGGGAGTAAGGGTATCGGTCATGCCCGTAAGGGCTACCTGCCGTACTGATAAATGCTGAGGAAAGTATAGATGCAGCTCAGGTGATACAAATCCGATTCGTCGTTTGACATCCCAGATGCTTTCTCCCGCTTTACCCCGACGATGGCCAAAAACACTAACCTGGTTAGCATACGCCTGCGGATGGTCACCGTAAAGTAAGCTGAGAAGTACTGATTTCCCCGCGCCATTCTGCCCAAACAGAGCCCATCGCTCGCCCGCCCGAACAATCCAGTTGATATCATCCAGGATGACCGTATTACCGTATCGAACAGTAATATCCTGCAACCGAAAAGCCTCAACAAAATCAGTATGTTGCGGCTTTGTTTGCAGAACAGGTAGCTCAACGCATTCTATCTCGGGCGAAAACGGAGGCTTGTAGTCACTTACGGGCCCTGACCAACGAAGTTGTCCCTCCTCCATTAGAGCGACATGCGTTGCGAATGGCGGCACTTCCTCTGATTCAGTCACCAGCACAAGCGTCAGGCCATGATTTGTCAATTCGCCCAGCCAGTTGGTCAATTCCATTCGGAAGGCAGCATCCAGACCCACAAAGGGATTGTCTAACAGCAGGACAGCCGGATTTTGCAACAAGGCTTTTCCAATACGCGCCTTTCGGGTTTGTCCATTCGATAGTTTAATAAACGAGCGATCTAACAAAGCCAGCAGGCCCAAACGATCAAGCAGCGCCGTTGCTTCTGACGAGTCAGAAAATTGCAGGAAATCGCGCAGCAACGGAATCGCGGTATACCCGGCATCGCTTCCTTCGGTATTGTCGCTCATGGTTGCCTGATACCGTTGCTGGTAAAAATAGCTGCCGTATGAAAAACGACTAGATTGCTCTTTAAACGAAACAAATTCGGTTACTACCCGGCGGTTCAGGGTTCCTGGAGGAGCCGGAAGCTGTCCGGCGAGCGTCTGCAGAAACGTTGTCTTACCGCTACCCGTTGGCCCTATCACACACCAGCATTCACCTGGTTGGAGTTCAAAGGTGATGTCACGCAGTATAGGCACGCCACCACGCCGGACGGTCAATGTATTCAGACTAATTAATGAAGTTTGTTCGAGCATAAAAAAATCAGGGCCACACCTTCGCAAAGGTATGGCCCTGGGTATTTTCTTCGGCACTTACGCCACTATTTTCTGGGAGGTGTCGAAGTCGTAGGAGTCGTTGTCGGACTCGAAGTCGTTGTTGTCGAGCTACTACTTCTCGTACGACGGCTGTTGTTACCGGTCGAGCCTGAGTTCGTCCGATCTGTCGTGCTTGGTGGTACAGTCGAACCTGAATTCATCGTACCTGCACTGGTGCCTGAATTCATTGTACCTGTATCCGTGCCATATGTGCTTGTTCCGCTACCCGTAGTAGAACCGGTTCCACTGGTCGTAGACCCCGTAGTGCCCATCGTTGTACCGTTAGTAGTCGTTCCATTCGTGGTCGACTGGTTCGAGTTGGTCGGTGGCTGCGTCTGGTAAGTACCCGATGTTGTACCGGTAGTACCCATCGTGCCAGTTCCTGTGGTGCCCATGGTACCTGTACCCGTGGTGCCTGTCGTACCACTCGTACCCATAGTACCAGTACCCGTGGTACCTGTTGTTGTACCAGTCGTACCAGAATTGGTTGTCGAGTTCGTTGTTTGCGCTGCTGCGTTTAGGGTCATGCCAGCTACTAGCATCCAACCCATAATCATTACTTTTTTCATCGTTGAGTTATGTCTTTCGACTAGTTTACTGTTTAGTCTATGGTATAACTCAACCATATCGGCAAGTGTTTATTTATTTTTACTTTTTTTTGCTGATGCTTATTTTATCTGCTAACGAAAAAGCGGGTAGCCATCAATTGATCTGGCTACCCGCTTCCACTTACTAACTATCAACGGTTACTCGTTCAGCCTTATAAAGTACCCTTCTTCATCTCTTTCACTGCAAAGTCGGCTGCACGGGCCGTCAACGCCATATAGGTCAGAGAAGGGTTCACGCATGATGCCGAGGTCATGCAGGCACCATCGGTATTGAATACGTTCTTCACCGAATGCAGTTGGTTATGTGCATTCAGGACCGACGTTTTAGGATCACGACCCATCCGGGCGGTTCCCATTTCGTGAATACCAATACCAGGATGCTTTGATTCGTCGTTGTAAGGCGTAACGTTTTTCAGGCCAGCCGCTTCGAGCATCTCAGCCGCATCATTCATCATGTCGATGCGCATTTTCTTTTCGTTTTCGCCGTAGGCTGCATCGAACACGATCAAGGGCAACCCCCACTTATCTTTCTGATCGGGCGAGAGAGTCATGCGGTTATCTGGATTCGCGATCATTTCACCGAAACCTCCAAGGCTCATTGTCCATCCGCCGGGCTCCGACAGGCTGTCTTTGAACTCGGCCCCGAATCCATCAACACCATTGCCCCGATTCCAGCCACCACGACCAGCACCGCCCTGGTAGCCAAAGCCACGAACATAATCGCGCTTATCGTTATGCCAGTTCCGATAACGAGGAATATAAACGCCATTGGCACGCCGGCCATAGTAATACTGATCCTCCATGCCGTCGAATGTTCCGGCAGCACCGGCCGCTAAATGGTGATCCATAATGTTGCGCCCGAGCTGATCAGAATCGTTACCCATACCATTTGGAAAACGGTGCGACTTCGAGTTCATCAGGATGGATGTACTGGCAAAGGCCGATGCATTCAGGAAGATGATCCGTGCATAGTACTCACGCACTTCCTTGGTATTCTGGTCGATAACCCGAACGCCAGTCGCTTTATTTTTCTTTTCGTCGAACAGCACTTCCGAGACAATCGAATCAGGGCGCAAGGTCAATTTACCCGTTTTCATGGCTGCGGGTAAGGTTCCTGACTGGGTACTAAAATAGGCGCCATAGGGGCAACCCCGCATACACTGGTTACGAAACTGGCAGGCTGCCCGCCCAAGATCGTAGTGAATCTGTTTGGGTGCCGTTAAGTGAGCCGTGCGTCCCATGGTCACGGTACGGGCCGGGAAGGCCTTTTCAATGCGTTTTTTGGCTTCTTTTTCCAGGCAGTTCATCTGCATGGCTGGCTGATAGTTGCCATCGGGCAGTACATCCAGACCATCTTTGCTACCAGATACCCCTACGAAAGTTTCTACGTAATCGTACCAGGGAGCCACGTCTTCATACCGAATTGGCCAGTCGACGCCGATACCTTCTTTCCCATTGGCCATGAAGTCTTCCTTGTTCCAGCGGTAGCTTTGCCGCCCCCACATCAGCGACCGTCCGCCTACGTGGTAACCCCGAATCCAGTCTACTTTCCGTTTTTCGAGGTATGGATTTTCTTTATCGTTCTCGAAAAAATGGCGCCATTCTTCGTTGGCCGTATAGCCAGTCCGCATGTTGGCCCAATACTCTTCGGCCGCCAGCGTCGTAATCCGGCCCCGGTGGGGAAAATCCCAAGGGTTATTGGTAGCCGTTGGATAGCCTTCGATGTGCTTTACATCCCGGCCCCGCTCCAGCATCAACACCTTCAATCCTTTCTGCGTGAGCTCTTTAGCAGCCCAACCGCCAGAAATGCCCGATCCTACGACAATGGCATCGTAGGTCATATCTTTTTTTGCGTCTATATTGAGATTCATGTTTTTTTAAGGAGTTAGACGTAAGGAGTGAGGAGTAGAAGTGAGGAGCCATCCGGGCTCATAAAACATGTGCCAGCCCTCCTCACTTCTACTACTAACTCCTACATACTTATTTAGATGGCCCATGCCTTCTGGCCGGGTTTGAGCGTAACGCAACCGTCATAACGGCCAGGAACCGCTACGTATTCAAGGGCCTGGGTGGCACCAATTTCAGACGTAAAATAGCCGGTCATGGTAAGGTCTTTCAGGATCATAAAGAAAGGCGTGTAGCGTTTCTTGGCATCCGGCATTTGCAGGTCGGCCTGGGCATTCTCTACTTTAGCAGCCGCTTTCGCTGTATTCATTTGCGCCAGTTCCTGCTTGGCCTCAGCCTGTAATTTTTTCACGATCTCAATCCGCTGTGCTGGATCAAGTTGCACGAAGGCTTTACTATATGTATCCTGGCTCAGTTTGTTGGTCTGTGTCAGGCCATCTACAAAACGTTTCTGATCATCTGCTTTGTAGCAATCTTTTAGCATCAGATCGATAAATTCATTCACCTTGGCGGCTTTGGCGCCGGGGGTTTTCGTCGTTGGAATAATGGTTTCAGCCAGTTCAGCAACGGTCGCATCCTGATCGGCCGTCAAGAAAAGCGGCTTACCCGTCAGGGCGCGTCTGGCAGCCGAAGCTTCGAGCGTATCAGCCAAAGCGGGCAACGACATGGTTGCGCCAGCCAGCATGGCCACCCGCATGAGGGCGTCTCTTCTGTTCATGTGCGTAGAGCGAAATTAAACTTTCAAATAGAACGATATTAGGAAGTACAAATGTATAACAATCAAGGATTGGATTGTGAAATTAGAGGACACAGTTTTGGCGAATAGCCCTATTTAGAATAAGGATGCATACGGGTAAAAAAACAGGTCGGTCAGTAGCCCAAAACGGGGTTACTGACCGACCTGTTTTTCGACCAAATCAATGAAGTTGACTGGATCTTTTTTAGGATCTGAAGCTTACATCACGCTCAATTCCTGAACGGCCAGCCAGCTCATCAACCCTGCGCCCGTTTCCAGAGCCGCTTCGTCGATGTCAAAGGTTGGCGTATGAACGCCGGAGATAATACCGCGTTCTTCGTTTCGGGTACCAAGCCGGTAAAAACAGGAGTCGACAACCTGCGAGTAAAAGGCAAAGTCTTCGCCAGCCATCCACAGATCCAGATTAACGACATTAGCGGCACCCATGTACTCGACAGCCTGTGAGCGTACGCGTTGGGTCAACTCAGGGTGATTTTTGAGGAAAGGGTAGCCGTCAACAATGGTAAATTCACAAGTCCCTCCCATGGCTTCAGCAATGCCTTCGGCTAGTTTGACCATCCGTTTTTTCCCTTCTTCGCGCCATTCTTCATTCATGCACCGGAACGTACCCTGAATGGTCACTTCGTTTGGAATTACATTGGTAACGCCATCGGCGATGAACCGCCCGAACGACAATACCGATGGGCTGGCCGGGGGGCGATTCCGGCTAATAATCTGTTGCAGCGCGACAATGATGTGCGAGGCAATCAGAACTGGATCAACCAGGTTGTCGGGCATGGCTGCGTGGCCGCCTTTGCCCCGTACGGTCATAAAAATCTCATCTGTGCTGGCCATGTACATGCCTTCGCGGAAACCGATCTTTCCTACTGGAATATTGGGCGCTACATGCTGACCAAGCATACTGACAGGCGTCGGGTTTTCCAGAACGCCTTCCTTGATCATCAGCGAGGCCCCGCCGGGTGCTTTTTCCTCTCCCGGTTGGAAAACCAGCTTTACGGTTCCATCGAACTGATCACGCAAAACGTGTAAAATTCGGGCAACGCCCAACAGACTCGCCGTGTGCGCATCGTGCCCACAGGCATGCATGACACCCTCAACCGTCGATTTATACGGTACATCGTTGGCTTCGTGAATGGGTAACGCGTCCATATCAGCCCGCAACGCAACTACTTTCGACCCGGCGCTTCTACGGCCTTCAATGAGCGCGACCAGGCCCGTATCGGCTACGCCCTCCTGCGGAGTTATGCCAATTGCTTTCAGTTGATCGGCTACGAAGCGAGCCGTGTTCCGTTCCTGAAAGGAAAGTTCGGGATGGGCGTGTAAGTGTCGGCGCGTCTGAACGATATCGGACGCGTATTGACGAGCAAGCGATTTTATGGAATCAAGCATAGGTCATGCGGCCAGAAAGCCGCCTTTAAAATCTGGTTGCTACGGCTGAAGAGCCGCGCTACTGTGTTGTTATAAACTGATAATCGCTGATAACCGTTTCCAGAAAGACCCGATCGGGCAAATCACTCCGAACACCGGTCACCTGCTTAATTTTATCGGCAGTGAGTTCAAGCACTCTTCCGTCGCCCTGGCGAAGCGTTTGGCGAACGATGCCCACGTCCCGATCTGAAAGCAGGCGTACATCAGGAAACTGCAAAACGTAATTCTCGGGTAATGGTCGAATCAACACATCATCTAACGAAACCGTCGGCTTCAATTTTACGACCGTGGTGCCGGCAGCAATATCGCCCAGCCGCTGGCCTTTGCCATTAGCGGCTACCGTTATGATGGGCACAACACCACCCAGAAAAGCAACCGACTCGACAATCCGTAATACCCAGCGGAGCAAATAAGCTCCCAGGCCGGGCTGCGAGCCATCCAGCATAACGACCCGGATACCCATGGCAATTTTACCAATGCTGCGCCCATTCAGAAACCATTCGGATAGTAGGTCATAGACCACAATCGGAAAAAGCGCGACGAAGACATAAAACGTACCCGGCGTTACGTTCAGCCTGGCCGGAATTCCGAATACGAGCAGTGCCCAGCCGAAAATGACCAGGTAATCAAGCATGGCTGCCAGAATCCGGTCGCCGATGCTGGCTGGTTCGTACGCTACCGAAACGTTTTGGGAAGTGCGGATTGTAACAGGCATGCGTATAAATCAAAACGAAACCGCTCTGCGGCTGAACGCCAAAAGTCGTAAGTCAGAAACTGAGGTCAAAATATTTAGAGTAAAAGAGACTTAAGTCTTTCTAAAAACAGAATTTTACCTCAACTTAACAGTCTTTACCACGATTTTTCCGCTGTTCATCGGCCTACTTTATGCGCGAAGCTCTTTTCGTTAAACGCAACACGGACAAATGGCGCGATATGGAGCAAAATCCGACGCGTGATCCCGATGAGCTGACGGCCCGTTTTGTAGAGCTGACCGATGATCTGTCGTATGCGCAAACGTTTTATCCTGACTCGACTGTAACCCGCTACCTCAATGGGCTGGCGGCTCAGATGCACCGAGGCCTCATGCAGAATCGGCGCGACGATCGCAGTCGGTTTACGACCTTCTGGACGTACGAACTACCCATGCTTTTCCGGCAGTCGCACCGATTGCTGGCCATATCGGCGGGTATCTTTCTGGTAGCTGGCATCCTGGGTTGGGTGTCGGCGGCCCATGATAACACGTTCGTACAGCTTATCTTGGGCGACAGATACGTGAACATGACGCTCGAAAACATCAAAAAAGGAGATCCACTGGGCGTGTATAACAGCAGCGGGCAATCGACGATGTTCATTCAGATTACCCTGAACAACATATACGTCGCTTTCCGAACATTCATATTTGGGTTGTTTGCGTCGTTTGGTACCATGGCCATGCTGTTCTACAATGGCGTCATGCTGGGTGCCTTTCAGTATTTCTTCTACGAGCGCGGCCTTCTTCTCGACTCAATCCTTAAAATCTGGATTCATGGTACGCTCGAAATATCGGCGATTATCATTGCCGGTTGCGCAGGTCTGACGGTCGGTAATAGTCTACTATTTCCGGGCACCTATTCGCGGCTAACTTCTTTCAGGCGGGGTATCAAACAAGGGCTTACCATTGCCATTGGCCTTGTTCCCGTGTTTATTATGGCGGGGTTTCTGGAAAGTTTCGTGACGCGACTAACGTTGCCGCCCCTGGTCAGCGGAAGCATCATTCTGGTCTCGGCGGCTTTCATTATCTGGTATTTCATTCTCTATCCTATAGCGCTAAACCGTAATCGGCAACCATGATTCAACTCTTCGAGCAGCGTGATTTTGGCAACAAAATCAACGCGACCTTCCAGTACATTATTCAGAATATACGTAGTCTGGGAATGGCACTTATTTATATTGTGGGCCCCGTGGCGCTGGTGGCGGGTATTGCTACCGGGGTTATGCAATCGGACATGCTCCAGTTTGTGAAAGACTCCAACGATGTGGATAGACAGAATCCAATGGCAGCCTTTCAATTGATGTCCAATTTTCTGTCGCCCTCTTTCTGGTTAGCTATGTTCTTTAGTGTTCTGGCGAACGTGGCCGTTATTGTGACGACCTACGCCCACATGAAAATTTACGACAGAACCAAGAGCAACACCATCCCTGTAGCCGACGTTTGGGCCGAAGTGCAACCGATGATTGGGCGAGCCATCATTATCACGATTCTCAACTCAATTATCATCGGCATTGGGTTCCTGTTTTTTTTCATTCCTGGCCTCTATGTAGCCATTGTCCTGTCGCTCTCACTTGCCGTTACGGCCTTTGAAGGCGCTGATTTTGGCACAACCTGGTCCCGTTGTTTCCTACTCATTCGGGATAAGTGGTGGTCTACATTCGGGCTGATCGTGGTTATGGGCATTATCGTGGGCGTTGTTGGCCTTCTGTTTGCGGTACCCGCTACCGTTATCGCTTTTTTAACCGGTGCCAAGATGCTGCCTAACGTTTCCGTTGTGTGGCTTATTCTGGGCAACGTCATCAATCAGGTGGGCCGCACGCTACTCAATGTCATCCTGTATACGGCCATTGGTTTTCAATACACCAATCTGGTTGAACGGCAGGAAGGTCGGGGGCTGATCTCGGCTATCGATTCCATTGGCACGTCACCTACGCAGCCCCGCGCAACGGATGAAGGAGGTTATTAACTTACGATTGCTACTGCGCCGTTTGCGGATTGCCGGTCTTGGTCGGTCTTATCTGACTTTTTGGTTGCTCTGCCTGTTGCTCGCTGGTTCATCCGTGGCGTCGGCACAGCCAACCGATACGACCAAGGCTGCCGCCACGAGGGATGACCGAACTCCGCTGCACGTGCGCTATCCCAAACAAGCCCATTTACGCGATCTGCAAACCGATCATGACTATCAATATGGGAATGACGCTCCTACACCCGAAAATCCGTTTGCCCGGCTCTGGGCTTGGTTTCTTCGGAAAGTGGGTGCTTTTCTGTCGAGCTCAGCGTACGAAAACGTTTGGCAGTATGTGATTCTGATCGTCATCGCCGGTGGATCCATTTACCTGCTCCTGAAGGCTGAAGCCCTGGCATTTCTCTTTCCTAAAAAAGCGCAGTCGGTGGAGCTGGCATATGAAAATCTGGGCGAGAATATTCACGAGCTCAACTTTGACACAGCCATTGAGGAAGCCGTCAGTCAACGAAACTTCCGGCTGGCAGTACGGCTCCTGTACCTCAAAACAATTAAGCACTTAACCGATGCAGGACGTATTGCCTATAAACCCGAGAAAACGAATCGTCAGTATGTTTACGAACTGGCGAATTCACCGCTTCAGACGGATTTTGAACGCCTGACGAGCCAGTTTGAACTTGTCTGGTATGGTGATTTTCCTGTAGATGAAGCGCAGTTTACCGCCTTACGAATGGCCTTCGTTGCGTTCAATAAATCGGGGCGGCAACAACCCATAACCTAAGCATCGTCCGATAATCCGGCACTACTGATTTTGCGAAAACCCAATAAGTACCTGCTCATCCTGCTTGTCACCATAACGGCCTACGTGCTCTTCGAGTACTACCGTCCGAAGCCGATTGACTGGAAGGCGACCTACGAGAACGACGATAAGATTCCATTCGGCACACAGGCTTTGTTTGAGCTACTGCCGGATGTCATCCAACCGTCGACGATCGAAACGGTACGTTTGCCGATCTATACGCTATTGACCGAAAGGAAACTGTCAACGCCGAGCAATTACGTAGCCATCTGTCAAAAGTTCGACGCAGATAAAAATGACCTGAAGCAGCTATCTGCCTATGTTGCCCGCGGCAATAATGCATTTATTTCGGCTTATGAGTTGCCCGATTCGCTGGGCGTGACCCTTGGTTTTAAAGCGGAGGTAAAAGACGAGTCGAAAGCCGATTCCACCCTACGGCAGAACTTCGTTAATCCGTCGTTGCACACAGAGACGGGCTATAATTTTTTTCATGATGACGGCCGTAATTTCCTAACAATTAAGCGACCCACCCTCATTACGATTTTAGGCCGTAATGGGCGAAAAGAGCCCACTTTTATTCGTATCAACTATGGAAAAGGGCATTTTTTCATTCATAATTTACCGCTGGCTTTTACGAACTACTATGTTCTGGACCAGAAAACGGCCGATTACGCGTTTAAGGCACTTACTTATCTGCCCCCCCGGACAACCTATTGGGACGAGTACGCGAAACAAGGGCGGTTCAATGAAGATGAGCAGTCTATTTTTCGGTATATTCGTTCCCAGCCAGCCCTTAACTGGGCTTATTATCTGGTGGCGTTTGGCTTGATTTTTTACGCGATTTTTGCCGGGAAGCGAACACAGCGTATCATTCCGGTTGTCGAGCCCCCAGCCAACACGTCGTTGGATTTTGTGCAAACCATTGGCCGTATGTACTTCCAGCAGGGAGATCATGAAAACCTTGCCCGCAAGAAAATTCAGTATTTCCTGGCCGATCTTCGCGAACGGTACGGCCTTAATACAACCAGTCTGGACAAGGAATTCGTCGAAGCCCTGTCTCGAAAAAGTGGCGTCCCACTCAACGAAACGGCCGATCTGGTACGGCTTCTTCGCGACGCCCAGAAAAGCATATCCCTGTCAGAATTTGATTTAATTACCCTGAACCAGGCAATGGAAAACTTTAAACAAGCTATCTGAACCGCTTGGGCGGCCCCATCAGGCCGCTCAAGCGGTTCAGACATTCCTTATGGACTCTTTACAAACTCGCTTAGACCTTACGTCGCTTACGACTGCCGTTGAGGCCATCCGCACCGAGGTCGGAAAAGTCATTGTTGGGCAGCATCAGACGGTTGATTTACTCCTGACGGCGTTGCTCGCCAACGGGCATGTGCTTATCGAAGGGGTGCCGGGTGTTGCCAAAACACTCACCGCCAAACTACTGGCCAAAACCATGTCGGTGGGCTTCAGCCGGATTCAGTTCACTCCCGACCTGATGCCATCCGACGTTCTGGGCAACTCGGTCTTTATGCCCAAAACCGGCGATTTTATTTTTCGGCAAGGCCCTATTTTTTCCAACCTGGTACTCATCGACGAAATAAACCGGGCTCCGGCCAAAACGCAGGCGGCTTTGTTTGAAGTAATGGAAGAGCGCCAGGTAACTAATGATGGAACGACCTACCCGCTCGATGAGCCTTTCATGGTACTGGCTACCCAGAATCCTATTGAGCAGGAAGGCACATACCGGTTGCCGGAAGCGCAATTGGACCGATTTCTGTTTAAAATCATCGTCGGTTACCCTACCACCAGCGAAGAAGTCGACATTTTAAGGGGCAACCATCAACGGCGGAACCTGGCAGATGCGCTCGATGCCGTTAATGCCGTTCTGACGGCCGAGCAATTGTCAACGTTACGCGGGTTAGTGCATCAGGTTCATGTGGAAGATAAGCTGTTCGACTACATTGCCCAGATTGTGCAGACGACCCGGGTTACTAAATCGCTTTATCTGGGAGCGTCGCCCCGCGCGTCGGTAGCGCTGCTCAATAGCGCCAAAGCTCTTTCTACGCTTCGGGGACGCGACTTTATTACGCCCGAAGATGTGCAGGAACTGGCTCCCTCGGTACTACGCCACCGCGTGCTGCTCACCCCCGAACGTGAAATGGAGGGAGGCACAGCCGATGAAGTTATCAATCAGTTGGTACAGAAAATTGAAGTACCCCGGTAAAATACAAACCCTGGATAAATGACTTCGTGAAGCCACGGGTTTATGGACAACGGACACAGACAATAGACGTATCCCGATGAAGTGGATAGCGACCTTATTCATTAACGGCTTGCTGTACGATCGCAGGCAATGGCACATCAGTAGAAACTGGCCTGCCGGACAGAGGCTTCTGAGCGTACAGCAGGTCTTACGTACCATTGTTCTCTGTCTCTATGCTCCATTCCTTCACGCCCAGTCACCCAGCCGTGAGCAGCTGACCGGTACCTGGATTGGCGTTCACACCGAATGGGACAATAATTTCTTTTGTCCGTTGCCGACCTATATCCGGTTGGCTGCCGACGGGGCTTACCAGTTGGGCATGGTCGATAATTCAGCGCAGCCGCTTCTGTCAACCTGGGCCATTCAGGGCGACTCAGTGCGTCTGGATACCATCCATTATGCTCCGCGATTGGTTAGTGTTCAGCGTGATTTGCTTCGCATCGGGACACAATATCCGATGGTATTTCGAAAGTTTGGTGCTATTCCAATCGATTCAGCCAGTGCTTATGAGCAGCTCAATGGACGGGTGTGGCAATCAAATAACTTGACGATTAGCTTGTATGCCAACGGGCAGGTTAGTCTGGAAACCACGGGGACGAAAAAGAAAACGGCTCATTTCTGGCAAATAGTCCAGTTTGGGCCATCGGCATTTTTGGTTATCCGGGGAAATCAACGTAGTACCGATGGAGGTTTTAAGCCGCTTTGGCAGATTGCCGGTCTGAACTCAAACCAGATGCAGGCTATTGGCTGGAATGGCTGTGCCGTAACGACAGAAACATTTCGCCTGATCCGGACTATAGCACCGGATGAGGTATGCCGCCCCAGCGAGTTTCAGCCTTGCGACAATTGTTTCTCACAAACGTGGCATACAAGGCCAATCAGCAGCCCCACTAAACGCTACGAGCTTATGCAACTGATAAAGACCTATTACCAACCCGCTCACCAGGCCGATCAGTCGGGCCTGATCTGGGTTCGGTTCGTCGTTAACTGCGAAGGCGAGCAGGGCTCATTTGAGCTGGGTGGTTTTGACGAAGATTATTGTCCCAAACTATTCGATAGCCGGATAACGAATCAATTACGAGACATTTGTCAGACCCGCGTCGGAGCGGATCCGGCTTTGCGTCAACCACAACCGGCCAACCCTCCCCATGATGTATCGGTGGCAATTACGTTCCGCCTTAAAGATGGGCGCATAACCGATGTTCTGCCATGAAGCTTATTTTGATTCTCTGCCTTCTGGTTTCTATCTCAGTCTTCGCTCAGCCTGGCGAATACTATCTAAAGTCATCGGCCTCTACGCTGGCCGCTAACCGCCGTCCCGAACCCGGCTTTTTTGGTACGGAGAGCCATCAAAGAGGCCATTTTGATACTTCAGTGACCTCCGCTCAGAATTACCGCGCCCGCTTCTTCTATCATCTTTGGCGGTATGATTATGAAAAAGCTACGTTGTGGCTGGAAAAAACGGGCAACGCTTACCCTAAAGAACAGGGTATGGTCGGCGAGGTTTATCTAAGATCGCTGAAGGATTATCCGCGGGCGATCCAGCATTTTGACGCCTACGATGCTCTGACGCCCAACTTCGATGATATGATAAGCCATAATCCGGTCAGTTACATGAAGGGGCTGGCCTATCGCGGTCTCCATAATTACCCGAAAGCGATTGACCAGTTTTGCATGGCGATCGATTCACTCACCCGAAAGCATGGAGCCGAATGGGTCAACTATAAACATTTCGTTAGCAGGGCGGTGAGTTACATGGCCGTCGGACAGGCCGACAAAGCCCTGAACGATCTGGCGCAGGCGGCTAAAAATTTCAACCGAAGTGCGCTGGTCGCCTATCAGCGCGGACGGGCGTTTCTACAACTGGGCCGCCTAACCGAAGCCCGGACCGCTTTTCAGGACGCGTCATTTTTCGTTAAAGCCTTACGTGCCGAACGGGCAGGCGACTACCAGGAAGATGACTTCAATCCGATTTACGAAGAAGAAATTGACGAGGCTATTCATCAGTTAAAAAATCCACCCCATTGACATTCTTTCGCCCTCTTTTCGTCGCTACCCGTTTATGGTTTACGCTCACAGTACTTGTGCTGCTGTTTGTGGCGGCCTATGCGTTTCCAATTTTGTTTCCGCTGGTCCGGGTTGCCTTTGTAGTGTTTGTTATCCTAACGGGCCTGGACGCCTGGCTTTTGTTTCGGAATCAGGCACAAAGTGGCGTCTTCGCCCGTCGTGAAGTTCCTGACCGCCTGTCGAATGGCGATGAGAATCCGATTACGATTTACCTCGAGAATCAATACGCTTTTCGAACCCATGTGGAGGTGATCGACGAAATTCCGTTTCAGTTCCAACGACGTGATGTCCTGTTCAAAGCCAACCTGAACCCGCGCGAAACGCGGGCTATCCGCTATGAACTCCGGCCAACCCAACGGGGAGAATACAGCTTTGGTGCCGTCAACGTTTTTGCATTGTCGCCCCTGGGCTTGTTAAAACGGCGCTTTCAATTTGAGCAGGGCAAAATGGTGGCCGTGTATCCATCGTATCTGCAAATGCGGCAGTATGAGCTTCTGGCGGCTACCAATCGACTGAACGAAGTAGGTGTAAAGCGGATTCGACGCCTGGGGCATAGTATGGAATTTGAGCAGGTTCGCCCGTATGCCACCGGCGACGATGTCAGAACCATTAATTGGAAAGCAACCTCCCGTCGGAGCGATGCACAGGGAACATCGCTGATGATTAATGCCTACCAGGACGAACGTTCGCAACCCGTTTATTGCTTGATCGATAAGGGCCGCGTGATGCAGTCGCCCTTCGATGGCCTGACTTTACTGGACTATGCCATCAACGCCAGTCTAGTCTTGTGCAACATTGCGCTTATAAAACAGGATCGGGCCGGCATCCTGACTTTTTCTAATCAAATTGGGCAACTCCTCCCCGCCGACCGCCGTACAGGGCATATGCTGAGGATTCTGGAACTCCTGTACCGCCAGAAAACCCGATTCCTGGAGACAGATTATGAAAGCCTGTATGCCAGTGTCAGAACTCACATTCGCCAGCGAAGCCTGTTGCTGCTGTTCACCAATTTTGAAACGGTCAGTGCCATGCACCGGCAATTACCCTATCTGCGTCGGTTAGCCAAAGACCATTTGCTATTGGTTATTTTCTTTGAGAATACGGAATTGCGCAGCTTACTTGACCAGCCTGCCACGGATACCGAACAGATCTACCTAAAGACCATCGGAGAAAAATTCACATTCGAGAAGAAACAAATCGTGAAGGAGCTGGCTCAATATGGTATCCAAACAATCCTCACCGCACCGCAGAACCTGACCGCTGACACCGTTAATAAATACCTGGAACTGAAAGCTAGGGGAATGATCTGAAGCTGTTTAATTGTCGCCCAGATTCCCTTTTACGGACTCATAATTAGACTTCAGCCGCCCCATTTCTTTCGCGAGAAACGACTGCAACTGGCGATTAAACTCTTCTTTCTCCGAGTCGGGTAAAGACGCGTATAAATCTTTCAATTCCTGATTGATGGCCGCCCGCTCGGCATCCGTAGCCGCGTTGATAGAGCGGTAATGGTATTTTTTAAAATCGTACTGTTCCATTCCCTAAAAACTACTTACGCAGACAGATCAACCCTTTTGTCTGTCTGCTTTTTAGTAAAGATACACTTACCCATACTAAAGCAAAAGGCCCTCTTGGTTCAAAAGGGCCTCTTTGCTACGTTGTATTTGACTATATTTTATCCAGTTCAGCCTGTGCTTTTAGCCGTGCTTTTTCAATTCGTCCCGACACGATGATACTTACTTCATAGAGTAACGTCAGCGGTAAAGCTACCAGCACCTGGCTATAAATATCGGGCGATGGCGTGATAACACCAGCTACAACCAGAATCACGATCCAGGCATGCTTGCGGTACTCACGCATGTATTTCGGCGTTAAAACCCCCACTTTCGATAAGACATACGCCACCATTGGCATCTGGAATATCAGAGCGCAGCCCAGCGAGAGAGTTACGAGTATGCCGATGTACGACGTGATATCGAACTGGTTTTTAATTTCAGGCGTAATCTGGAAGTTCGCCAGAAAGTTGATGGCCAAAGGAGAAACGATAAAGTAGCCAAACAGTAACCCCATCAAAAATAGCAAGGAAACGAAAAATACAGCGCCACGGGCGGCTTCCTTTTCTACGGAACGTAGGCCAGGTTTGATAAACCGCCATATTTCCCAGAACGTATAGGGAAAGGCAAAGCACAGACCAATAATAGCTGACGAAGTCATGGCCATGGTAAACTGATCGGATACGCCAAGAGACTGCA
This sequence comes from Spirosoma humi, assembly GCF_054776575.1. Classification (NCBI taxonomy): domain Bacteria; kingdom Pseudomonadati; phylum Bacteroidota; class Cytophagia; order Cytophagales; family Cytophagaceae; genus Spirosoma; species Spirosoma humi. Next base: position 164,684 of record NZ_BAAHBR010000002.1, on the reverse strand, counting down.
GTTCGAAATTGAGTTTCTTCACACACAGATCGGCGTAGCCCGTTGTGTCAGCCAGTTTACACATCATCCGGTATGTCCAGAAATCAGGGTTTTTAGGACCCAGAATGACAACTCTGAAAATATCGTCTATGAAGACAAAGGCAATGATCGCAAATAGGAAAATGGATCCCACCGCCCGGATAATGTGCCAGCGGAGTTCTTCCAGGTGGTCCAGAAAGGACATTTCCTTGCCTTCGGACTCGATTTCTTCGTCAGTCAGTTGATCTAGTGGCATTGATTTAAAAAGCGAAAGAGTGAAGAGCGAAAGAGCGAAAGCAGGTAAGTAACGCGAGTTTGTAGCCACTCTTTCGCTCTTTCATTCTTTCGCTCTTTCGTCTTTAATGGTTAACTTTTATAGAGTGGAAATACTTTCATCCACTCGTTGATTTCTTCTTTTACGGTTGCCAGCGTGGCAGCGTCGTCATGATTCATCAGCACTTTGTCGATATATACGACGATTTGTTCCATATCCGATTCTTTCAGGCCGCGCGTTGTCATAGCCGCCGTTCCAACTCGTATACCCGAAGTGACCATCGGCGATTTATCATCGAACGGAACCATGTTCTTATTGATCGTGATATCGGCTTTAATAAGCGTATTTTCAGCTAATTTACCCGTCAATCCTTTCGAACGCAGGTCAATCAACATCAGGTGATTGTCGGTACCGCCCGAAATAATCTCATATCCCCGACTCAGGAACGCTTTGGCCATGGCCTGGGCATTGGCTTTCACCTGAACTGCATAGTCATAGAAATCGTCGCTCAGCGCTTCCCCGAACGCAACGGCTTTGGCTGCAATGATGTGTTCCAGCGGACCACCCTGTGTACCCGGAAACACACCTGAATCCAACAACGACGACATCGTCCGTGTTTCGCCCTTTACGGTTTTAATACCATATGGGTTCTCGAAATCATTTCGCATCATGATAATGCCCCCCCGTGTGCCCCGCAACGTTTTATGCGTGGTGGTGGTGACAATGTGCGCATGAGCGAGCGGATCATTCAATAAACCTTTGGCAATCAAGCCAGCAGGGTGCGATACGTCGGCCAGCAGGAGCGCCCCTATTTCGTCGGCAATGGCCCGCAGGCGAGCGTAATCCCAATCACGGCTGTAAGCCGATGCCCCGCAGATAAGCAGTTTAGGCCGTTCGCGTTTAGCCGTCTCCTCAACGACATCGTAGTTGATAACACCGGTTTCCCGTTCTACCCCATAGAATGTAGGACGGAAATACTTACCCGAAATATTGACCGATGAACCGTGGGTCAGGTGCCCACCGTGTGAAAGGTCGAATCCTAGAATAGTATCGCCGGGTTGTAAACACGCCAGAAAGACAGCCGTGTTTGCGTTGGCTCCTGAGTGTGGCTGCACATTGACCCAGCTAGCTCCGAAGAGTTCTTTGGCCCGGTCAATGGCAATTTGTTCCACCTGATCAACCACTTCACAACCGCCATAATACCGTTTGCCGGGAAGCCCCTCAGCATACTTATTGGTCAGGACGCTGCCAGCCGCTTCCATAACGGCAGGCGATACAAAATTTTCGGAAGCTATTAATTCAATACCCGACTCCTGCCGGTGCTGTTCTTTGGCAATTAGGTCAAATACCTGCGTATCGCGGGTGGTGGTGGCGGTCGTCATGCTACGAGCGTTTTTGTATTCGGTTATTATGATCCTTGGCTGCTTTTGCGAAATGGCAAACAACCAACTCATTAAGCTACAAAGGTACGGTAGAAAATGGTAGAATTTGGAAGATTTTGGGCACTATGCCGCAAGATGAAACCAACATTATATACGATAATTTTATCACTATCACCCTTTTCCTCTTGCCAACGCCTGATATTGGAAAGGAGTTATGCCCGTACTTAATTTAAATTGCCGGTGAAAATGGGAATTGTTGTTATAGCCGCACTCCAGCCCCACTTGTCCAACACTCATATCTACATTGCTCAGTAGCTTGCGGGCGTGCCCGATGCGCAGTTCATTGAGGTATTCGACAAACGTTTTTCGAGTACGATTCTTAAAGTACCGGCAAAAAGCGGCCGGGGCCATTCCGGCAATAGACGCTATCTGCTCCACCCTGACTTCTTCCCGGAAATGGCGCAACATGAACTCCAGCACGCGCTTCATCCGCTCAGTTTCAGCCGCCCCCGGCGCTAACTGGTATCCATCACTCGCCAGCAACTGGGCATTCTGGTCAGTTGATAACATGTTTAAGATGGCCAGCAAGCTCAGTACTTGAGTCAGCCCCGTTTGCTGTGGCAATTTCTCCATCAGGTCAGCGGTCGTCTGGCTCATTTCTGAACTAAACCGAAGCCCATACCGGGCGCGTTCTAGTAGTTCTCGCACGCTGGCCGCTTCCGGTATCGATGCCAGCCCCCGTTCGGTGAAGCTAGCCGGGAACTGTACCACAATCGATTCGGCCAGGTGTATTGAATCAGGCTGATAGAATTCATCATCATTCCGCCAGAAATGCGGCAAGTCAGGACCAAGCAACACTAAGTCGCCCGCTCGAAATGGCTCGACATGATCACCCACAAAACGTCGGCCGTGGCTCTTGACGATGTATGTCAGTTCGTATTCTGGATGATAATGCCAGGGAGCGTCAAAATAGAGTAACTCAAACCGGCGAACCAGTAGCGAACTCTGCTCATTGAACATTACTTTTTCGAAAAGGGCCTTCATAAAAAGTCTTATTTTAACCTATTCTCCGGGTCGCCGACGGTATACGCATCAAAATTAAACATGAATCTGTAAAATCTATGTTAACAGGCCCGGCACTTACAGCTTACTTTTGTTCTATAAATTATGCCAAACCAATTCCCAATGGAAGCTATACGTGATCGGGAGTTATTAATTAATGAACTAGATGCTCCTTATGTAGTCGAGCCCGAAGCGATCGATTTCTATCGTGCAAAAGGCTATATAAAGCTGAAAGATGTACTTAGCCCAGCCGTGCTGGAATACTATGGCTCCATCATCACCGATCTGGTCTTCAAGCTCAATACTCTGGTCAAGCCGATGGAAGAACGCACTACCTATGAGCGGGCCTTTCTTCAAATCATGAACTTGTGGCGCGAAGACGACCAGGCGAAAGAGTTTGTTTTCTCTAAACGGCTTGCCAGGATCGCCACCGATTTGATGGGCGTAAAGGGCGTCCGCCTTTACCATGACCAGGCGTTATATAAGGAGCCATCGGGCGGTATTACCCCCTGGCATGCTGACCAGTTTTACTGGCCCCTGGCATCGCCCAATACCATCACAGTTTGGATTCCACTCCAACAAATCCCTATGGAAATGGGGCCACTGGCCTTCGCCGAAGGTAGCCAGCATATTGAGATCGGACGCGATATAGAGATCAGTGACGCCAGCGAAAAGATTCTTGCAGACGAATTACAGAAGCAGAATTTTCCGATGAACGATACCCCCTTCGATCTTGGCGAAGTGAGCTACCATGCCGGCTGGACATTCCACCGGGCCGGGCCCAATGTTTCCGACCAGCCGCGCAGGGTCATGACGATGATTTATATGGATATGGATCAGATTATTACCCAGCCACGCAACAAATTTCAGGTAGCCGACCATGCCAAATGGCTCGATAACGTTCCTGTTGGCAATCACCCAAAAGACAACCTGAATCCTATTTTATTCAGTTATTAACAAACAGCTTTCGTATTTTTACTGAGAAACCCCGGTATGTACCGGGGTTTTCTTTTGTAGTTAGCTTACAAATGGAAATATTTTTGTTCAATTGCTGTTCAGCTACCAAACCATCACTTACCCAAAGCGGTATGAAATCATTTAGTACGCTCGTTGTGTGGCTGTTACTTCCGCTCGCTACGTTTGCCCAAATTATTAAACCAGTTTCCTGGACATACAAATCCACCAAGTCTTCGGCAAAAATTGGTGACGTTGTCGAGATCCGTTTTACGGCTGCGATCAAAGACGGGTACCATATTTATTCTTCTGATGTAAACCCTAAAATTGACGGTCCTCTGCCCACTGTCATTAAGTTTACTCCTAACAAGACCTATGAATTAGTTGGAAAAATAAAGCCAGTCAGCAAGGTAGAAACCAAATTCGAAGAGGTATTCGAGGGCGATACGTATCTAATGCACGGACCCGCCCAGTTCTCTCAACGCATCAAACTATTAGCAGACAAGCCCATTATCGAGGGAAATATTGATTATCAGGTATGTACAGACAGCGACGGGCAATGTATTCCGGGTAACGACGACTTTGCCATAACGGGTTTATCGGTAGAGGGCTCAACGGATGCTCCAGCCTTGGCCGTCACGGCAACAAATACCACATCGGCTACAACGCAACCGACAGCCGAAGCAATGGCTTCCGACACAACACCAGCCGTAGCGGCTACCAACGCATTGGAGCCAGTAGACTCAGCCAGTGCGACCACAGCCAGCGAACCAGACGCCGTTGTTAACGAAACCACCCAAGCTGCAGGCGGCTCATTGTGGAGTTTCATGCTGGCCGCTTTTCTGTCGGGTTTGGTTGCGTTGCTCACTCCCTGCGTATTTCCGATTATTCCGGCTACGGTCAGTTTCTTCACGAATCAGCAGGGCGGGCAATGGAAGGCGCTGTTGTACGGCTTTTTTATCATTGCCATCTACGTGCTTATTGGCACGGTCGTATCGCGGTTCAACGGTCCCGCATTTGCCAACTTCGTTAGCACCCACTGGCTGCCGAACATCCTGTTTTTTGCCATCTTCTTTATTTTCGGCCTTTCTTTTCTGGGCCTTTTTGAAATCGTATTGCCTAATTCGCTCATCAACCAGGCAGACGCTAAGTCGGAACAGGGTGGCATTGCCGGAATTTTCTTCATGGCCTTTACGCTGGTGCTGGTGTCTTTTTCCTGCACGGGGCCCATTGTTGGCAGTTTGCTGGTAGCCTCAGCCGGTGGCGAAGTGATCAAGCCTATTCTGGGTATGGCGGCCTTTTCGTCGGCCTTTGCCATTCCGTTTACCCTGTTTGCGGCCTTTCCGCAATGGCTCAAAAGCCTGCCTCGCTCGGGAGGATGGCTCAACTCGGTAAAAGTCGTATTAGGCTTTCTGGAACTGGCACTGGCGCTGAAGTTCCTGAGTATTGCGGATCAGGTGTATCATTGGGGATTGCTCGACCGTGAGGTATTTCTGTCACTCTGGATCGTTATTTTCGCCCTGATCGGCTTTTACTTTCTGGGTAAAATTCGGTTGCCGCACGACAGTGAAACCAAATTTGTCAGCGTTCAAAAGCTACTGTTAGCTATTGCCACGCTTTCGTTTGTGGTCTACATGATTCCCGGACTCTGGGGTGCTCCGTTGAAAGCGCTGTCTGGCTACTTACCTCCCGAGACATCACAGGATTTTAACCTGCACAATCAGCAAACGGTGGCGCCATCAGCGAACAGCCTAACGGAGAGACCAAAATACGGCGATCTATTTCGTCTGCCACGTGGCTTACAAGGTTTTTTCGATTACAAACAGGCGTTGGCTTATGCCAAAAAGGTAAACAAGCCGGTCTTCATTGACTTTACAGGACATGGTTGTGTCAATTGCCGCGAGATGGAAGCGCGTGTCTGGTCAGATCCGGCGGTAATGTCACGCTTGCAGAACGACTTTGTCATTTTGGCTCTTTACGTCGACGACAAAACCGAATTGCCCGAGGCCGAGTGGTACACGTCGACGTACGACCAGAAAGTTAAGAAGACGATTGGTGCTCAAAACGCCGATTTACAGATTACGAAATTCAACAACAATGCACAGCCGCATTATTGCCTGGTCAACACGGATGGAAAGCTGCTCGTGTCGCCCAAGAACTACGACCGGGACGTGGCGCATTTCGTAGCGTTTCTGGATTCAGGAAAGGCCAAGTTTTAACTATTATCAAGTACGCAAGTACATTTAGTTTAGCGTACCCTGGATTAACTTTTTGTCGCGTTGAACGATCCGCGTAACAAAAAAAATCTATCACATTTTCTCTGCTATTTCCCACGGCTCGTGTTCTCACGGGCCGTTTGTGCACCCGCCGAATTTACCTGTCGGGGCATGGCCCGTGTCCTCACGGTTTGTCATTTTTTAAAAATGCCATTGCTCGATCAACAGCAATTCTCCGCTCAACAGTCAATGAGAAAGCTTATAAAACAACATTCAGCTGCATGTCAGAGACGAATAAAACATCGCATAACAAAAATCCCCGCCAGTGTCTGGCGGGGATTTTTGTTATGCGATATGATAAAGTAATCTAAGCAGCCGTCTCAACGTGTGCTGCCTGAGCTTGTACCAATTCCATATCCGGTTTCGATTGATCGGCCACGCTTACCCGGCCGCGTTCTTTGCGAACGATGCGCGAGAAAAGCGAAATCTCCTGATCGAACAGAAAACGGAAGAACAGTTTTACAAACGAGGTATGGTATTTCAACGTATCGTAATATTCCGGAGCGCTTTTCTTGATCTCGGGCAGCTTGTTCCAGGGAATAGACGGAAAGTCGTGGTGCTCATTGTGGAACCCCACGTTCAGGTTAGGGCCATTAAGCGGACCGTAGTAGCTATAAGTTTCCTGTTCTGGGTCGAGTGTCAGAAAATGCTCCTGAATCCAGCGGGCACCCAGTGGATGAAAACCGACGGAGAAGAACAGGCAAAGGCCCATAAAAGCCAGCGCCTTCCAGCCAAAAAACACGACAATTAACACGTCGAAGGTTAGTTGTACCGCAAAGTTTAGCATCACCCATTTATCGAAAACGGCTAATTCTTTCATCCGAAGTGTGCGAACACCCTGAAAAAGTGGGAACAGCAACAACCAGATCGCTTTGCCGATAGCGTAATTTTTAATCAGTTTAGCTTCATACCAGTCGGGCAAATCGGCATCCAGTTCATGAACGCCCTGAAAGGCGTGGTGCTTGATATGGAAACTTTTGAACGTAAGCGCTGTGGGGAATACGGTTGGCAAATTAGCTAAGATACCCGTCAGCATATTAGCCTCCGGCTTGCGAAAGATCAGGTTATGGGCCGCTTCGTGAATGCAGACAAACAGGGTATGAGCTGGAAAGGCACCAATAAACCAGGCCGTTGCCACAACAATCCACCACGATTGATCCCGCACTAAGTAGGCCAGACCAGTCATCAAAACCACACACCCCAGGGTAACCCAAAACGTGGTTGGATTCTTTTGCCCAATCAGTTTTTTGATTTCAGGGTGTGATTTGAGGATTTGCCGGGTACGAATGCGATGAGGCTCGGAAGCGGTCGAACGAACAAAATCAGTTTGCATTGTCATAAATTAGGTATCGCCAATACAGATTCGGTAAATAACGAGAAGTAAAATTAACACAATTCCAGATTGAATACCTACTCATGCAACCAAAATTCCCCTTATTTTAACGGTATTCTCATACCAAACAAGAAAGGCGAAGTCAACTGACTCCGCCTTTACTAATTCAGGTTGATTCAATGGAAATTACGTAGGAATGGTAGGAGTATTCATTAATAACCTATTGGGAACGAGTAGCCCAGCGACAAAGCCACCCCCCGATTTCGAACATTGACGTTTACGACGGGCACCTGCACCTGACGGGTAAAGCCCTGTGTGTAGCGGCCTTCGATAAAGAATTTACCCGTACCCGCATCCATCGACAAGCCCAGTCCGCCAACGGCACCCACGTCCCAACGGCTCAGCATACCGCCGTAGTTAACATCCACATCGTATGGACGAGTCGTAACAAGTGCCGATGCCCGTGTGCGGATACGGCCATCAAGGGCATAACTTACCGCAGGGCCAGCAATTAAGTAAGGCTGCACCGCACCGTCGGTCAGGTTGACTTTGAACAGCAGAGGCACTTCAATATGTTGTGACTGGTAAGCAATCGTTGCGCCAATCGGCAGGGTAAATCCACCCACGTTGAGGTCAAACCCCTGTTTTATCGCTACGCCTTTTTGGACATAAGCCACTTCAGGCCGGAACGACACACGCTCACTTAAAGGGATATCCAGAAACAGAGCACCCGTGGGTCCTACGGATGAATGAAAGTTGGGGGTCAGGCTACCCAGGTATTCCGGTTTGGAAGCGAAGCCCCAGTTGGCACCACCCCGAACACCGATCTGAACCTGGGCAAAAGACGTTTGAGTAGCAAATACACCCAGCAGGGCAATGACACCGGCAAGCACAATTCGTTTCATGGCTGTATAAAAAAACTGATGAGAAAAAGGTAAACCTGAACTTGATTGTGTACACTGTCGGGCGATAGGCTCTCTGTTTTTAGTAGCGAATTTGACGGTTAGAGAGTGCAGCCAGGCAAAGGATTAATGCTATTTGAAATTTTCTTAACTATTTTTTGAAAGTTATTGGTGAGAGTAACCCTATTACTTGTTTCTCCTTTATGAATGAGCCAGTTGCAGTTTTTATTGAAAACATTGTTGGGGCCTCGTAACTTTACCAATTACGTGCGACGCCTAACCTACCAATGAAATATATAAAGCCTACCAAATTCAGCTATCTGCCAAAGTTTCTGATGCCTCTGGATATTCTGGGCTTTTTCGAGTGCGACCCATTTGGCAACTCGCTGGTGATCAGACGAATAATCATTGCATTGGTAGGCTGGCTAACCTACGCCCGCTATACAGTGGTGAACCGAATTCAGATCCAGGGAACGGAAAATCTGGAGAATCTGCCCATCAACAACGTCTTGTTCCTATCAAACCACCAGACGTATTTTGCAGATGTCATCGCCTTCTTTCACATCTTTTGTGCGGTGAAATGGGGGTTTCAGAATACCATAGTCCCACCGGTTTATTTACTTGGGCCCAGGGCGCGGCAGTACTACGTGGCGGCTTCGGAAACGATGAAAAAAGGAATTGTGCCGCGCGTTTTTGCAGCGGGCGGTGCTATTACGATTGAGCGCTCCTGGCGCGCTGAAGGGCGCGAAGTACAACGGGCTGTCGACAATACGGCCAACGAAAAAATCGCGAAGGCACTGGCCCACGGCTGGGTAGTTAGTTTCCCACAAGGCACAACAACGCCTTATGCGCCCGTCCGGAAAGGAACCGGCCACTTAATTAAGAATAACGAGCCTATTGTAGTACCCGTCGTCATTAATGGGTTTCGACGGGCCTTCGATAAGAAAGGATTACGGTTCAAAAAGCGAAATACACTCCTTACGGTTCAGTTCAAGGCTCCGCTTCAATTTGGACCCGACGATACAGTTGACGACATCGTGGCCAAAGTTCGCCACGCCATCGAGCAGGATGCGCCGGAATGGGTCGAGTAAGTAAGCTGTTACGACGAACCACCGTAAACATTAAACCTATAAAAGCCAGCGAAAGAAAATATAGAGCGTGAAGGATAGCAGTACGGATACGGGCAGGGTTAGTACCCAGGCGAGTGCAATGTTTCTGACCGTTCCTGCCTGTAAGTTTTTAACGCCTTTGTTAGCCACCATGCTCCCGGCAATACCAGAAGAGAGGACGTGCGTCGTACTAACGGGTAATTTCAGGCCAGAAGCTAAACCAATCATCATGGCAGCGACTAGTTCGGCCGAAGCCCCCTGCGCATAGGTAAGGTGTTGCTTACCAATTTTCTCACCTACCGTTACCACAATCCGGCGCCAGCCGATCATGGTGCCGAGTCCCAGCGATAAGGCAATCATCAGAATTACCCAAAGAGGTGCATAATCCGTAAATCGGCGTAAGCCACCTTCTTCACCTAAATTCCTGTTCAACTGAGCGATCTGATTGGCGCTCAAATTTGATCCTTCATCTTCAACAATCTTTTTCACGTTGCTGTTGATCAGCAGCAGGTCCCGGCGCACTTCCAGCCGCTTCTCATTTGGAATTTTATTGTCAACGAGCGGCCCATTTACTAAACTGCTTAACTCAGCAAGCTCTGCATTCGTCTGCACCAGGCGAGCTCGGTTAGCCGACGATAAATGGGTGGAGTCAACAGACCCCATCGTTTGCTGAATTGTCGTAATGTTTGTCTGCATCAGGTGCGGATCAAGATCGGCTTTAACCGCGAAGTGATAAGGGACAATACCAATCAGGATCAGCATGATCAGGCCGACGCCTTTTTGTCCATCGTTGCTGCCATGAAAGAAACTCACCAGCGAGCAGGTCGCGATCAATATCGACCGAATCCAGGTGGGCGGCTCTGTGTTTTTCTTCGGCTCTTTAAAAAGTTGATCTTTGGCTTCTTCGGGTACAGATCGGCGCAGGATAAACATCAGCACGATAGCCAAACTAAAACCAAGTAAGGGCGACAGTAACAGGGCGTAACCCGTTTCGATAGCCTTTTCCCAGTTGACAGCAGCACCGGTTTTGTTTTCGGGCATGGTCGCAAACGCCAGCCCAACGCCCAGAATGGATCCAATCAGGGTGTGCGAGCTGGAACTGGGCAAGCCAAAATACCATGTTCCAAGGTTCCAGATAATGGCACTTAACAACAGGGCCAGCACCATAGCCACGCTATGATACACGTTCTGATCGACCAGTAGTTCGACCGGGAGCAGGTTTACAATACCCATTGCGACACCAATTCCGCCCAGCAGAACACCGGTGAAATTGCAGATACCCGACCACACGACGGCAACCGTTGGTTTTAGCGAATTGGTGTAAATAACCGTGGCAACTGCATTGGCGGTGTCGTGGAAACCATTAACAAATTCGAAAGCACAAGCAGCGAAGAGGCTGATAAATAGGAGGATAAAAACATCCGTTTCTAATCCAAACATAAGCGGAGTATCTTCTGTAATGAAGCGAACGGTGGGTCCGTAAGCTGATGATTGCCACAAAAGTACGTGAAACTGTTCACAGCCGTATTACTAAATTGTTAAGCAACGCGGTACAATCAGAAAGTCGCCTTGCTCCCAGTGCTCAAAATAAGTAATTTAATCGTAGCCATCCTTTTTGCTACTTTTTACCGGCCAGTTGTCCACAGGCAGCATCAATGTCTTTACCACGACTCCGGCGGACATTCACCGTTACCCCTTTGTTCTCCAGAAAGCCAGCGAATTTGTCCAGTGTTTGGGGGTCCGTATTTTTAAAACTGGCCTCCGCAATAGGATTATATTCAATGATGTTGACCTTGGCCGGTACCCGTTTCGTGAACTTCCAGAGTTCCTGGGCGTCCTGCAGCGTATCGTTGAAATTGTAGAAGAGTATGTATTCGAATGTGATTCGGGTGCCCGTCTTTTTGTAAAAATAGGCAAGTGCGTCACCCAAAACCTCCAGCGTATTGCTCTCGTTTATGGGCATAATCTGATCGCGTTTCAGGTCATTTGCCGCATGAAGTGATAGGGCCAGGTTGAATTTAACCTCATCGTCGCCCAGTTGCCGGATCATCTTGGCAATACCCGCCGTCGACACCGTAATTCGCTTGGGCGACATACCCAAGCCCTCGGGCGAGGTAATGCGGTCTACTGACTCCAGCACATTTTTGTAGTTGAGCAAAGGTTCGCCCATGCCCATATAGACGATGTTTGTCAGGGGCGAATCGTAATTTTCTTTAGCCTGCCGGTCAATGGCTACCACCTGATCGTAAATTTCGGCGGCATCAAGGTTGCGCTTCCGATCCATGTAACCCGTTGCGCAGAACTTACACGTGAGTGAGCATCCTACCTGGCTCGATACACAGGCGGTCATTCGGTCATGGGAACCCTCATCACGGGCGTCAGTCCGCAGAGCCGGTATCAGTACACCTTCAACCAGATTACCATCAAATAGTCGAAACGATGACTTGATGGTTCCATCATTACTTTTTTGCTGCTGATCGACCGTCAACGGTCGAATTTCGAAATGTTCGTTCAGCAGTTCGCGCGTTGGCAGCGACAGGTTGGTCATCTGCTCAAACGAAAGCGCAGACTTTTTCCAGAGCCATTCGTGCACCTGTTTGGCCCGAAACCCCTGTTGATTATTCTCGGTAAACCAGTTTTTTAACTGAGCAGCGGTCAGTTTACGGATATCTTGTTTCATTTGTTCAATGAGTGAATGTGTGAGTGATGAAATGATTGAATGCAGCCGGATGGTATTCTATAAATCAATCATTCTATCATTCACTCACTTCTATCGGCTCGCCATTTCTTCCCTGCGTCCAATCCTTTAGGTACCCAAACAGCGGCTTTGTCCATCACCTTCGGCGCTATTGGCCTGATATACGGATAGATAAGGGCCTTTTCGGTTTGGCGGGCAGGCATTTTGACGCCCATATAGCTGAACAACCAAAGAATAACACTAATTCCAAACACCCACGTAAAAACGCCTACCGTGGCACCCGCTACACTGTCAAACGTGCCCAACACGGTGTACTTAAGCGACCGCCGGATGGCAAAACCCATCTGGTTGATCATCACTACCGTTGGAAAAAAAATGACGGAGAAGCCTAACCAGGGCAGAAGTTTACGCGCAATTTCGCGGCTGATGTATGGACTAAGCAAGTCAATACCGAACGCCAGAAATTTGAACCCGATAATCATGGCCACGACAAACGCAATGACCGCAACGATCTCCACCAGAAGACCTTTACGGTATCCGTTAAAAGCCCCCCAGGCCAGGGGAACGAGCATGAGTAAATCGAGGGTATTCAATGAATAAAGAGTGAAAAGCGAAAGAGTGAAAGAGCGATTAAGCTTTTCACTCTTTCGCTTATTGTAAAAGCTGTTTCACCATGGCCGAAATCGCCTTCCCATCGGCCTGTCCAGCTAATTCTTTGGAAGCGACGCCCATAACTTTTCCCAAATCGGAGGGCACCGATGCACCCAGACGGGTCATGATCGCCTGTAATTTTGTTTTCAGCTCATCTTCCGATAACTGCTTGGGCAAGTATTGTTCGATAACCGCGATCTCAGTTTCCTCAACGGCTAATAAATCAGCCCGGTTTTGTTGGCGATAAATATCGGCCGAGTCCTTTCGTTGCTTTACCGCTTTGGTCAGAATCTTGGTTTCATCCTCGGGCTTCAGATCGCCGGATTGGCCTTCTTTCGTTTCTTCAAGCAAAATCATCGATTTTACGGCCCGTAACGCCCGCAATTTATCCTGATCTTTTGCCAACATGGCCTGCTTGATATCGGCGTCTATTTGTTGTTTTAACGACATAACTGTACTGGTGAATGAACGAATGAGTGAGTGAGTGAATAATAATAGTGAACCATCACTCTTTCGGCAAAGTTACGAATCAACACAACCTATTCCCTAATTCATTCATTCGCTCATTAATAGGTATGACTCGTTTAAGCGTTAACATCAATAAAATTGCCACCATCCGCAATGCGCGGGGCGGCAACAATCCCAATCTTGTCAACGTCGCCCTCGACTGCGAACGCTTCGGTGCCCAGGGAATCACCGTTCACCCGCGCCCCGACGAACGGCATATTCGGTATCAGGATGTGCTGGATTTACACGACGTGGTATCGACTGAATTCAATATCGAAGGCAATCCGGACGAACGTTTCATTGAACTGGTTAAACGGGTAAAACCGGCTCAGGTAACTCTCGTTCCGGATGCGGTCGATGCCATTACGTCCAATGCTGGTTGGGATACCATTCGGCATGCCGATCACCTTCGTCAATTGGTCGAAACGTTTCAGGCTGATGGAATCCGGGTATCTATTTTTGTCGATGCCGATGAGCGTATGGTGGACGGCGCTAAAGCTGTTGGCACAGACCGGATCGAATTGTACACCGAACCGTATGCTGCTCATTACGCCGAAAACCGGGAAGCCGCCGTTGCTCCTTTTGTCCGGGCGGCCAAACGCGCCATTGAGTTAGGGTTGGGCCTAAACGCGGGGCACGATTTAAGTTTGGAAAACCTGCGTTTTTTCGATGAACAAGTCCCTGGTCTTGAAGAAGTTTCCATTGGGCATGCTCTCATAAGTGATGCATTGTATTACGGCTTGGAAAACACGATTCAGATGTACCTGCGTTGCCTGAACCGGACGGCGGAACCGCAGGGCTAAAGTTGATTAACCTGATCCATTTCAAAACTATTATTTTATAGTTAGTTCTGTTAATTAGCTTATAACCGAAATCGTAGTTCACCACAAAAATCCTGCAGGGCCGCCCGCCCGGTTCAGACATGGTTCATCAATTATCCGTCTACGAGTTTTTAGCAAAAGCACGTAACCTCCCCGTTATTGATGTTCGGTCGCCGGGCGAGTACGACCATGCGCATATTCCAGGGGCGGTGAGCCTTCCGCTTTTCGACAATGACGAACGGGCGCAAGTAGGTACCAAATACAAAAACGCGGGTAAAGATGCGGCCGTTTTACTGGGTCTAAACTTTGTGGGGCCTAAGCTGGCCGACTTCGTCAAGCAATCGAAAAAGCTAAATCCTCAAGACAAAGAAGTGCTGGTCCACTGCTGGCGGGGCGGCATGCGTAGTGGCTCCTTCGCCTGGCTACTGGATACGGCTGGCCTTACGGCATCGACCCTGATTGGTGGTTATAAAGCGTACCGAAACGAGGTATTGTCTAGCTTTGCCAGACCGCTGAAACTGATCATCATGGGCGGTAAAACAGGCAGCGGCAAAACCGACATTTTGAAGGAGTTAGCTAGACAAGGCGAACAGATTATTGATCTGGAAGGGTTGGCAAATCATAAAGGTTCGTCGTATGGGGCTATCGGCCAACTGGCGCAACCGGCTACTGAACAGTTCGAGAACCGGCTTTTTCATACGCTACTAACACTGGACACCAATCGCCAAATCTGGATCGAAGATGAGAGCCGAAACATCGGTTCGTGTTTTATTCCAATGGCCCTTTGGCAACAGATGAGAATCGCGCCCGTTGCCCTTGTCGACCTGCCGAAAGACAAGCGTGTACATCGCCTGGTTACCGAGTACGCTAATATTGACCACGGTTTGCTTGTTGAAGCGACCGAACGGATTCGTAAACGGCTCGGGGGAAAGGTAACTAAAGATGCGCTTGATGCCTTGGTTCGGCACGATTACGCGACCGTTGCCGACTTGACCCTCGGTTATTACGACAAAGCATATTTACACGGTCTTTCGCAACGCGAGGCAACCACGATTTTCCCCATCAATGCGCAGGAGGATAATCCTGCGCAAACGGCGAAGCAACTGATCGCATGGGCCGAAACCACGCAGCGTTGACTAGCGATTCTTTTTCTTTGTCTCGCTCATTCGCCGAATGACTTCCCGTTTGCTAAAGCCCAGATGCCAGACCGCGAAGCGTGTTTCCTGCTGGCCAAAGCAGGCTTCACAAATGAGGCTCTTGGATGGAACCGGTGAATTGTAAACGAAAAGCGTATCGTTGATTTTCTGAATGTTGGAAATGGCCGATACCTTCTGTTTAGCGCTATAGAGATAAGCATCCAGAATTTCCCTCTCCTTTGCATGCAAAGCCTGATTCTGTATATCTACCTCACCCAGCAAACGAATGTCCAGCGCATAACGCTCGGCAATAGCCTTAGCCCTGGGCAGGTTTTTTACCTGGCACAGTTTAGCCCGCTCAGCAGGGTTTGTTGTTTTCTGAAGCTGGGTGGTCAGTTCTTTTTCAAGCGCAGCGCTAATTTTTCCACCCAAATTATCAACCGTTTCTACTAAATCAGCATTGGTAATACGCTTGAGTTTCGAGTCGGCCATTTCCTGCTTTAGCTCGTTCGTATAGCGCACCCGCTCAGGATTGCAAGCCGTTAGAAAGCTGATTAATAGACCATAAAGTAGCAGGAAGCGTGTCATAAACAGGAACTTAATGAAGTTGGGTTTCGTAACTTATCTGAAAAACGATTCCCGTAGTCGCTTGGTTGCAATTGGCAAAGACAAAGTCGAACGGCCGGGATGTTGGACTACGGGATTTTCGTAAATTTGCTTTTTGTATCAGTAATCTCTCTTGCTGCTCCAGCAGAGCGGCAAAAAATATAAACGTATGCTTGATCAGTTAGAAGCCATTCGTGAACGCTTCAACGAAGTAGCTCAACAAATTGTGCAGCCCGAAGTGGTTTCGGACCAGAAGCGATTTATGAAGTTGAGTAAAGAATACAAAGATTTAGAAAAAATCGTTGTGCAGTATCAGGCGTATCAGCAACTGCTCGAAGAAATTGAGAACGCCAGAAAAGTGATCGCTACCGAAAAAGATGAAGATTTTCGGGAAATGGCCAAAGGTGAGTTAGATGAACTACTGCCACGTCGGGAAGCTCAGGAAGAAACGCTCAAAGAGATGTTGATGCCGAAAGATCCCAACGACAGCAAAAACGTTATTCTCGAAATTCGCGGAGGTACCGGGGGGGATGAGGCCGCCATTTTTGCAGGCGATATTTTCAGAATGTATCAGCGTTTCTGCGAGAAAATGGGCTGGAAAATGTCGCTTGTCGACTTTACGGAAGGAACATCCGGCGGTTATAAGGAAATTGTTACCGAAATTGAAGGAGAGGATGTATACGGCAAACTCAAATTCGAATCCGGTGTTCACCGCGTACAACGCGTACCGGCGACTGAAACCCAGGGCCGGATTCATACCTCGGCAGCCAGCGTAGCCGTACTCCCCGAAGCCGAAGAGGTGGATGTTGAACTTAATATGAACGACATCCGCAAAGACACATTCTGTTCATCGGGAGCGGGTGGACAGTCGGTAAACACCACGTATTCGGCCGTGCGGCTAACGCACATTCCGACGGGTTTGGTTGTGCAGTGTCAGGACGAACGTTCGCAGTTAAAGAACTTTGATAAAGCCCTTACAGTACTGCGGTCGAGGCTTTATGAAATTGAATTGCAGAAACATAACGACGCCATCGCTTCGCAACGCAAAACGATGGTGGGTAGTGGCGACCGGTCTGACAAAATCAGAACGTATAATTATCCACAAAGCCGCGTCACTGATCACCGCATTGGCCTGACGGTTTATAACCTTCCCGCCGTAATGGATGGTGGCATCGGTGAGTTTATCGAGCAGCTTCGTATCGCCGAAAACGCCGAACGCTTAAAAGAAGGGGCAGCGGCTTAATCTATTTTTTTCAATAAGAGAGGGTGTTTCTTAGGCGTAACCAGCTATGAGAAACACCCTTTTTTTGGGACCGCGTTTTCGGGGACCGTGGGGCTCGGCCCGTTACAAAGTTCTTAACCTGATCAACTTTGTCGGCTAAAGAAGCACCGTTTTTTCAGAAACAATAAGGGGCCATGTGGCAGTGACAAACTACAGATTCAGCAACTTTTTCAGCCGTTCATAGAAACCTGTATTGCGAAACGTAAACGATTTGTGCAACACATAATTGCTGATGAAACTTAATCCCATACCCGTCGTATGCGCGATAAGTTTGTTCAGATTTACGGCCTTCACGGAAAACGGAATGATGACAGTGGCAATCTGAAATTGCTGTACGGAAAAGTCATAGAGAAAGGAGGCACCATACACGGTTATTAAGCAGGAGATAATCGATACGAGTGTAAATTTGACCGCTTCCCGTTGCGTTTTAGCCGAATTCTTCGCGTTGAAAGCAAAGAGTTTTGTCAGGAAAAAGCCTGCTACAAAAGCAATTACATAACCTGCCAGTAACGCCTGCTGATAACTTAGTTGAAACCATTCCTGAAATAAACTGCCCGCTATAAGCTGTACTGTAGCCCCGATTGCAGCAACGATAAAGTACGCAAGGATATCCCTGCGATTAAAAAGCCCACCTGCCATAATTTACTAATAAGGGGGCAAAGCTAAATGTCATTTCCCATTAATCGGTATGTGACCATACAGGAATCCAATAACTACATCAAAAAAAAGTCCGGCTTTCCTGAGAAGGCCGGACTTTTTTTTGGCTGATTATTCCCTCGAAACTATCCCTGTACGTTTTCCGACGACAATTTCGCGCCGAGGTATTCGCGGTTCAGGCGAGCAATGTGATCGAGCGAAATTGATTTTGGGCACTCAACGGAGCAGGCACCCGTAAACGAGCATGCACCAAAACCTTCGGCGTCCATTTGAGCAACCATGCGTTCGGCCCGCTCTTTGTGTTCCGAATGCCCTTGTGGCAGAATGGCCAATTGCGATACTTTTGCCGAAACAAAGAGCATAGCCGATGCATTTTTGCAGGCAGCTACACAAGCACCACACCCAATGCAGGCAGCTGCGTCCATAGCCTCATCGGCAATCGTGCGAGGCACAAGAATCTCATTGGCGTCGGGTGCTGAACCGGTATTTACCGAAACATACCCCCCGGCCTGAATGACCCGGTCAAAAGCCGCCCGGTCGACCATCAGGTCTTTGATTACGGGAAAGGCTCGTGCCCGCCAGGGCTCAACCACAATGGTGTCGCCGTCATTGAACGAACGCATGTGTAGCTGGCAGGTGGTAGCCCCCGTTTGCGGCCCGTGTGCACGACCGTTAATATACATCGAACACATACCGCAGATACCTTCCCGGCAATCGTGATCGAAGGTGACGGGATCTTCCCCTTTACGGGTCAGTGAGTCGTTTAGCACATCGAACATCTCCAGAAACGACATATCTTCCGACACCTCGTCCAGGTGATATTCTACTAACTTACCGTCGGTATTACTATTTTTCTGTCTCCAGACTTTTAGGTTAATCTTCATGATAGTTCGTGGTTGGTGGTTTGTCGGGTGTGCGCTTAGCTGCCAGCAGCCGGAAACCGCACCCAACAAACCACGAACTGTTATTTATAACTACGCTGTGTTAGTTTAACGTTCTCAAACTCAAGAATTTCCTTATTGAGCAGCTCAGGTTGACCTTCCCCCTGATACTCCCAGGCCGCCACGTAGGCATAGTTGGCGTCGTCGCGCAGGGCTTCTCCATCGGGCGTTTGAAACTCCTCCCGGAAGTGCCCTCCGCAGGATTCGTTGCGGTTCAGAGCGTCGTCGACCATCAGTTCGCCAAGCTCGATAAAATCCGCCACACGTCCTGCCTGCTCCAACGCCTGGTTCATCTCTTCCGAATCGCCCAGTACTTTCACGTTCGTCCAGAACTCCTTCTTCAGCGCCTGAATCTTTTGTTTGGCAATTTTCAGTCCTTCTGCATTCCGCGACATACCACAGTACTCCCACATGATGTGGCCTAGTTCCTTGTGCAGGTCATCAACTGGCCGTTCGCCTTTGATGGATAACAGTTTGTTGACCTGATCGTGGATTTTCTTTTCGGCTTCTTTGAATGCAGGAGCGTCAACGGGTATTTTGTCGGCAGGCCCGATTGTAGCCAGGTAATCGCCCACGGTGTAGGGAATCACGAAATAACCATCCGCCAAACCTTGCATCAGCGCCGAAGCACCAAGCCGGTTAGCACCATGATCAGAGAAGTTTGCTTCACCCAGCGCATACAGGCCAGGAATGGTCGTCATCAGGTTGTAATCTACCCATAAACCGCCCATCGTGTAGTGAACAGCGGGGTAAATCATCATCGGCGTTTCATAAGGATTTTCGCCGGTGATTTTTTCATACATCTCGAAGAGGTTACCGTATTTGGCTTCGATCGTTTTCTGACCGTCGCGCTTGATAGCATCGGCAAAGTCCAGATAGACAGCCAATCCCGTTTTACTCACCCCACGCCCTTCGTCGCACATATTCTTCGCGTTCCGGGAAGCTACGTCACGCGGTACGAGGTTACCGAAAGCGGGATAACGGCGCTCCAGGAAGTAATCGCGAGCATCTTCGGCCAAATCGGTTGGCTTCAGTTCGCCTTTCTGAATTCGCCGGGCATCTTCCTTCGATTTAGGTGCCCATACCCGACCGTCGTTCCGCAGCGATTCTGACATAAGTGTCAGCTTGGATTGGTAATGACCCGATACAGGGATACAGGTAGGGTGAATCTGTGTAAAGCAGGGGTTAGCAAAGTATGCGCCCTTTTTGTGAGCACGCCAGGCAGCGGTCACGTTGCTACCCATCGCGTTTGTCGATAAGTAGAATACGTTACCATAGCCACCGGTACAGAGTAACACGGCATGACCCGAATGCGACTCAATTTTACCGGTGATCAGGTTCCGGGTTACAATACCCCGTGCTTTGCCCCCTTCGATCACCAGATCGAGCATTTCAGTCCGTGGGTACAGCTTCACTTTGCCGTTGGCTACCTGACGACTCAACGCCGAATAAGCACCCAACAGTAGCTGCTGCCCCGTCTGTCCACGGGCATAGAACGTACGCGATACCTGTGCACCACCAAAAGAGCGGTTAGCCAGGGTCCCCCCGTACTCTCGCGCAAAGGGAACGCCCTGCGCTACGCATTGGTCAATGATATTGACACTGACTTCGGCCAGCCGGTGAACGTTTGCTTCACGAGCCCGATAGTCACCGCCTTTGATGGTGTCGTAGAATAACCGGAACACACTGTCACCATCGTTCTGGTAATTTTTGGCCGCATTGATTCCACCCTGAGCCGCAATCGAGTGCGCCCGGCGAGGGCTATCCTGGAAACAAAATGCTTTTACATTATAGCCTAATTCGGCCAGAGACGCAGCCGCCGATGCACCGGCAAGGCCCGTGCCGACAACGATAATATCGTATTTCCGCTTGTTAGCTGGGTTAACCAGTTTTAGGGAAAACTTCTGCCGTGCCCATTTTTCGGCTAAAGGACCTGCGGGGAGTTTAGATTCCAGTTGCATATTTAAAGAGCGAAAGAGCGAAAGAGCGAAAGACTGGTCCGTCGGAGCGGTAAACGAGTGAAGCGTAGATAATTTCCATTTTCTCGCTCATGCAGTCTTTCATTCATTCGACTTTAAATGATGTGATGAACCTGTAAATACACGTAAATCGGCATGGCTGCAAAAGCCGCCGGAATAATTATGGCGAAGAAATACTTGCCAATCATTTCAATGAGGGGCGTGTATTTTTTGTGCCGGACACCGAGTGTTTGGAAACCACTCTGGAAACCATGCGCCAGGTGATAACCAACAGCTACCATACAGATAACATACAGCACAACGTACCACAGTTCACCAAAGGCCACTTTCACTACTGAATAGAGATCTTTATACTGCTTGCCATCGTACTCGGCCATCGGAACCGATCCAAAGTGCATTTCGTACCAGAACGTACGCATGTGAATGATGATGAACAGCAACAGAATCGTGCCCAGAATACCCATGTTGCGCGACGACCAGTCGCTGTTCGCTTCCGGCTTGCTATACGCGTACTTAACCGGCCGTGACGACTGGTTGTGGCGGGTAAGAACAAAGGCCATCAGCGCATGCACCAGAATGGAGGTGTAAAGCAGGTACGACACGGTCATAATGACAGGATTATGCGTCATGAAGTACGTATACTCATTGAAGGCTCTACCGCCATCACCCTTGAACAGCTGGAGATTACCAGCCATGTGTATAACTAAAAAAGAACTTAAAAACAGTCCCGTCAGCGACATTATGACCTTGCGGCCGAGGGAGCTGGACAGAGTTTGTGTTACCCAAGCCATACGGTGAACGACACGAAATTATAGTGTAAATGATTGAAAAAAAGCCGGTTTAAACGACGCTTCAAAGCTAAAGCACAAACCCGATGGAAACAACATTAAGCGCTACTATCACCCATTTTATAACTTATTTACAGGCTATATAAATTACATAAATAGCCTAATTTGAGAACAGCCGGTGTTACTTGATTGTTCGTTTAGTCCTGTTTTTAATTCGGTACCTTATGCATCGTCAACACAAGTCAGGCAAATAAAAAGACGGCCACAGAAAACCATCTCATTATCAGCAACATACTGGCGAACTTATTGACTCCTTTTTGAACAACCATAATTATCCAGCTATTTTGCACTCTTCGACCGATTTATCTCCTATATGAAAGCATACGTATTTCCGGGTCAGGGTTCTCAATTTCGGGGTATGGGCCAAGACCTCTATCAACAGTCCGACGCGGCCCGTTTGTTGTTCGAGCAAGCTAATGACGTGTTGGGCTACAGCCTCACCAACATCATGTTTGAAGGCTCCGACGAAGACCTGAAACAAACGATTTATACGCAACCGGCAGTTTTTCTGCACGGTGTCGTACGCGCATTAACGAACGAATCGTTCGCGCCGGATCGGTCCGATGTTTCGATGGTGGCGGGTCACTCGTTGGGTGAACTATCTGCCCTTACGGCGGCCGGTGTTCTGTCGTTCGAAGATGGCCTGAGACTGGCATCTGTTCGCGCAACGGCCATGCAGCGTGCATGTGACCTGGTTCCATCGACGATGGCAGCGGTATTAGGCCTTGCCGATGACGTAATTGAGAGGGTTTGCGGGGAAATTACCGAAGAAATTGTTGTTCCTGCCAACTACAACTGCCCCGGTCAGGTAGTTATTTCAGGAAGTGTAGCAGGCATAAAATTGGCCGAAGAGCGTCTGAAAGCGGCCGGGGCTAAACGGGTTGTACCGCTGGCCGTGAGTGGAGCCTTTCACTCTCCCTTTATGGAGCCTGCCCAAACTGAGTTTGCCGAAGCCGTTCAAAACATGCCTTTCAACGCCCCCCGTTACCCAGTTTACCAAAATGTGAATGCCATTGCGGTAACTGACCCGCAACAGTTAAAAGCTAATCTGATTGCTCAATTAACCTCACCGGTTCGCTGGACGCAGTCCGTTGAGCAGATGGTTGCCGATGGCGCTACCGAATTTTATGAGTGCGGGCCAGGCAAGGTGTTGCAGGGATTGATTAAAAAGATCAGTTCGGCGACTCCGGCAGTGAGCGTATAGTGCTTGATAATCAATAGAAATCTAAATAGCTGCGTAAAAATGCTGTTTTTTTTAGGCAGCTATTTGTTTTTAACCTCATCCATTAATTACCTTTGCACTCGCAATTACAAAACAGTCCGATAGTATAAGGGTAGTACGACAGATTTTGGTTCTGTTTGTGGAGGTTCGAATCCTTCTCGGACTACAGAAAACCGCTTGATTAACTGGATATCCGTTAATTAAGCGGTTTTTCTTTTTACGGTTTGTCTCCTGTACTAAGTGGCTTGTAGGAAAAGTATATAGTCTTTCTCCGGAAACCCTTCCAGATCGTTATTAAATTGGGCGTCCCAATTAGCAAGCCGAAGGTAAGGTTTGGCTTATCGTCGTGCCGATACTGGATGGTTTGTACTTTGCTGTATGTAGGATTGATCGTCTGCTCTGTTTTTATGGCATTACCACGATCATACGTGTAACAGGTGATCTCGGCTCTACTACCCGGCATCACTGTGGTTTTTATAGGTAGCTTATCGGCTCTATACGCTAGCGTTATGGCTTTTGTCAGCTGAATTGTCCATCTTTAGGTATAAGCTAAAAGCACATTCTCTAACTATAAAAAGCCAGTCGGTCAATGGCCTGTTATCAGCCTGCTGGGGCTCACAGAGCCTTGGCGTGTTTTATTTTGTTTTCGTCAGGTCATCCTAGTTTAGGGTGACCTGATTTTTTGTTAGACACGGCTTTTTCTCCTTGTTTATTTCCTCAAGAGCATCTCAATAGAGACATTTTGCTGGCCCAAAGCATGCTTCATTACCAAAAAACGTGCAAAATATGCACTTCATCGAATATAGTTTACGAAGAGATGACAAAGAAGCAAATTTGCACTACCAAACCGATTTCGAAAGAAGTCGGTCTACCAGGCCCATAAATAAGCGAAAAATGAGATCTCAAATTAATGATGAAGAACTGATCAGACAGTATCTGCCCACTGATCCTACTGCCTGTTTTGAAACACTCTACAACCGTTATGTCAGTAAAGTCTACAACCGGTGTTTGTCGATGACCAAAGACGCCGAAAAAGCCGAAGACTTTACCCACGATATTTTCATTCGCACGTTTGCCCGCCTGGATCGTTTTCAAGAACGCTCAACTTTTTCGACCTGGCTATATTCTATTTCCTTTAATTATTGCCTGGATCAGATCAAATTATCAAATCGACTAAACACAACGTCACTAGACGATACGCTGACCAGCCAGTATGTAGATACGGACGATTATGCGCCACAGGAAGAGCAACTGCGCGATCTGGCCAAAGCTATGGATACCCTGTCTCCGCAGGACGCTGACCTGCTACGCCTGAAATACCAGCAAGGCATGAATATTCAACAGATCTCAGCTCACCTTAATATCAAAGAGAGTGCGGTGAAGATGCGCCTAAAACGGTCGCGGGATAAAGTTCGGCAACTCTACGACGCCGTTGCTTACCAGGAGTAATTTCCGGGTTCGCTCTATTCGTTGTAAATCAGTTGGGGCTTGCCGTAAAAATTGTCTAACATCCATTCGTATTTCCTGTTACGTGTAATAGGCTCACATTAGAGCCCAGCCAAACGCATGGATAACGAAACCGTCAAGCAGGACCTGTATCAGGCAATCAATGAATTTCTCAAATTGACTCCAAGTGCCGACAACGAAACGATATCAACCTTGTTCACGTCCATCAAAGTCTTTGCCGATGAACTACCGGTTTACCCAAAGGCACAAACGCAGGCCGAAGTGAACGCGTACAACCTGGCACATGGAGAAAGCGATGCTGACTTGATTTATTTTTCGCCTACGGAATGGGATAGTGCAGACTCGATTGAGAACAGACGCGTAAAGCTGAGCAACTTGCAGGAGAAAGCCGCAGAGATCGAGCGTATTCTACGAGCTGACTCATAAGACAAAGGGTGGCTTTTCAGGGCTTACGGTAGATTTCCCGTAGGCTATCGGCATAGGCCTCCGAATGGGTTTTTGCCAACAATTCATAGCCATGATCGATCAACTCCTGGTACGTCAAGTCCTCATTCTTCAGCCCATGCTTGGTATTTTCAGCCACAGCCAGTCGGCAGAGCTCGTGATTGATCGAATCATTTTTTGTACTCGACCCTACCCGTATGTCGTACCACATGGTTTGGCTACGGTATTTTTTGTCTAACGGCTTAGTCCCACAGCCCAGTACGGTTAAAACAAATAGTGACACAAGCACGCGATTGGCTGACTGTTTCATAACGGCAAATTACAACATCGGTACGGTATAGTAAAAACAGTATCAACATCACAAAAGGATTAAACGCCATTCATACTCAACAGACTCTGTACAAAAAATCCCGCTGATCTGAATCAGCGGGATTTTTTGTAGTTGCCCGAAAAATTATAAAGCCGCTTTCGTAAAAGCGGCTTCGGACTCATCTATAGGCTACAGGACCAAGTTTGTGGCCCCGGAAGGAAATACGGCAATTGGCCTTAAAAAAGGTTTTTAATGTCAATCCGACGGTGCATGTGCTCTTTATCTTTAAATGGCAGCATAACCATTACCTGACCATGTTCGTGAACGGCGTCGATCGAATCGACATCAACGAAGGCTGGAATATCCAAAACCCGCAGGAACATAGGTACTGCCAAACGCTGGCTAGCACCGTCTGCCACAGACTGGTTGGATGTGCTGACCAATAAGGTATAGAGAACGAGTTTGTTGCCCTCGACCAGCACATTAAACGAATTGGCGCTTACGCCGGGAGCAGACAGGGTAATTACCAGGCGCTCATCTTCGCGCTCAACATTCATGGTCGTTTGCGTCGAACCACCATAGAGCGTATTCAGCAAGTCGATTTGACCGCCTGTTCCCTGAAACACATTTTCTATCGCTTTCATCGTGGATGTTGTTTACTATTCTATTACCAGTTCTTAAACAAACCTCGTGCCTAATGAGCCAACCCTAAATTTTCCAGCCAGCTTGTCAGCAAAATAGGGTTCATTCTGGCTAAACAATGCCGTTTTGACACGACTGGCCCCTGTTTTGCCATTTTTTGCAACATATTCACGCCAACCCAGTAGTGTTGCGATTTGTGGTCTGTATGTGGTTGTCTTTCTACACATTGCCACAATGCCTCTGAATAACGGAAAGCCGGTTTTCATGCCGTACCTTTGTCAAATCATGCATATTAGAATTGGCACTCGAAGCAGCCGCCTGGCGGTTTGGCAAGCAGAACATATACAATCGTTGCTGCAGGAAGGAGGGCTAACCTCCGAGTTGGTTCTTATTGAAACGAAAGGCGATCTGGTACTCGATCGGTCACTGGCGAAGATTGGTAGCAAGGGCGTTTTTACACAGGAACTGGAAGATCAACTCCGGACAGGAGCCATTGACATTGCCGTTCATAGCGCGAAAGACCTGCCCTCGACTCTACCGTCTGATTTACATATCATTGCCTTTACCGAGCGCGAACCCGCCAACGATGTGCTGGTTAGCCGAAATAAAAGTCTTTCGCTTACCAGCGGAGAATCGTTTCGAATTGGCACCTCGTCTACCCGGCGGGTGGCCATGCTCAAGCATTATTGTCCGCACGTAACCACCGTCGATATGCGAGGCAATCTACAGACGCGGCTTCGTAAACTCGACGACGGGCAGTGCGACGCACTTCTGCTGGCCTACGCGGGAGTTCACCGCATGGGGTACGATGATTTGATTATCGAGCGGTTGCCCCTTACTGAATTCACGCCTGCCGTTGCCCAGGGGAGTATCGCAGTTGAAGTGGCAATGTCCCTGAACAGTGAAGTGGGCGAGGCTATTATCCAGCTCGTCAATCACGATCCGACAGCGGCCTGCCTGCGTGCCGAACGGGCCTTTCTGGCCAGGCTGGAAGGCGGTTGTAGCATTCCCTCTTTCGCGCTGGCTCAATGGACGGACGAGAACACCATTAGCCTGACGGGTGGGCTGGTGAGTCTGGATGGTCGTGAGTTGATTCGGGACACCTTCGCCGGCGATCCAAACGAATCACCCTTGATTGGTCACTCCCTAGCCGAAGCCATTCTGGCACGCGGTGGTGATATATTGTTACAAGATATCCGTGCACACCTATGATTCCTACCATTGCCCAGTCTGACGAAGACATCCGCCGTTGTTTACCCGCGATGCTGGCGCTTCGCCCACACCTGACGCCCGAGCAGGCTTTCGAGCAAATTCGCTTTCAGCAAGCCAATGAGGGCTTTGTGCTGGCTTTTATTGCAGGGGATGACCCATCCGCCCCAGCACCCGCCGTAATGGGGTACCGAACGCTGAATTTCCTGTACAGTGGCAAGACGATTTATATCGACGATTTGTCGACGCTGCCCACGGCGCGGGGAAAAGGATATGCCAGCGCCTTGGTCGATTTCGTCGTGGATCAGGCTCGACAGACCGGCTGCCAGTGTGTGTCGCTCGACTCGGGTCAGAATCCGGCCCGTTATGATGCCCACCGGCTCTATCTGAACAAAGGATTTAATATAACCAGTCACCATTTTAAACTGGATTTACTGTAGTATTTTGCACTAGCTGTTTTCACTCTTCTGTTTTAACCTGCTACCATGAATCTGTTCCGAATTAGTTGGAGTAATCTTAGAGACAAACCCCTGAGCAGTTTTCTGAGTGGGCTTCTCATGACATTCGGCATCACCATTATTTCGCTGTTGCTGCTCCTCAATAAGCAGTTAGACGACCAGTTCCGCAAGAATATCAAAGGGATCGATATGGTACTGGGCGCCAAAGGAAGCCCGCTCCAGCTGATTTTATCCAGCATCTATCAAATCGATTCGCCAACGGGGAACATGCCCCTTGAGGAAGCGGAGCGCCTGACACGCAATCCGATGATCAAAACGGCCATTCCGCTGTCGATGGGCGATAATTATCAGTCATTCCGGATCGTTGGCACTAATAAAAAATACATCGATCACTTTGGGGCTACCGTAGCACAGGGAAAACTATTCCAGCAGGATTTGGAGACCGTCATTGGGCCACGGGTGGCAGCTGTAACAGGCCTGAAGATTGGCGATACCTTCGCCGGATCGCACGGGCTGGATAAGGACGGCGACGTGCATGCCGACACAAAATACAAAGTAGTAGGTATCCTGAGCCCGACAAACACCGTGGCCGATCAGCTTATTCTAACGCCTTTATCGAGCGTTTGGGCCATTCATGAACACCATGAGGAGCACCACGAAGCCGGTGAAGCGCACGAAGAGGAAGAGCACGAGGAAGCACCAAAGGAAATAACCAGCATGCTCATCAAGTTTCGGAACCCGATGGGCATGATGCTGGCCCGAGGCATCAACAGTAATTCTAAACTTCAGGCGGCCCTGCCCAATATCGAGATCAACCGGTTGTTTTCCCTACTCGGCGTTGGCGTTGAAACCCTGCGGGGGCTGGCCGCGGTTATCATGCTTATTTCGGGCATCAGCGTGTTTGTATCGCTCTATAACTCGTTGAAGGAAAGGCGCTACGAAATGGCCCTCATGCTATCGATGGGCGCTACTCGTGTACAACTCTTTGGTATGTTGCTGCTCGAAGGATTAGTACTAGCGCTTATTGGATTTGTTCTGGGTGTTCTTTTCAGCCGCCTTGGTTTATGGCTGTTCTCAAACAGCGTCTCGTCTGAATACCATTACAATTTGGCCGCCTTCACGATTCTGCCCGAAGAGTGGATTTTGCTGGGCGTTGCCATTCTCATTGGTCTCCTGGCGGCAGCCCTCCCGGCGCTGGGCGTATACAGAATGAATATCTCACGAACCCTGGCGGAAGACTAACAAAAGTGATGTAGGATGTGTGACAACTGGTTTGATCAGAGGCTACCTCTTTCATCACTTACCCTACTACATTGTATATCACGACGGGAGCCGACTTATTCTTGAGCGTTACCTCACCAATGCGTTCACTTGCGAATGACTCGGCGATTTGCTTCTGAGCTGATTCGACAATGACAATTTGACCCGGTTGGGCTACCGATTGCAGACGCTGGGCCATGTTGACCGCATCGCCGATAACCGTATAATCCAGTCGGCGGAGCGTGGCCGACCCAATATTGCCCGACACCATTTCGCCGGTATTGATACCAATTGATATTTGCGGGTGATAATTGGCGTGATTGGGCAGATTATCTTCGAGCTTGGCCACCTGCGCCCGAGCTGCCAGAGCCGCTTCAATAGCCCGGTCGAAGTGGTAATCTCCCCGAAAAACGGCCATTACGGCATCGCCCATAAACTTGTCGACGTAGCCTCCCTGCGCAATGATCTCCTTGACAATGACATCGAAGTATCGGTTCAACAGCCGCACAACGGTATCCGCCGATTCACGCTCGGCAATGGCGGTAAACCCGCAGATGTCGATGAAAACGGCCGTGGCTACGACCGTTTCGCTAGCCGATAAAGACGTTTCGAACTCCGATCGGTTCATAAATGTCAGCACCGACTCATCCACGTACATCCGCAGAATATTATTCTCTTTTATGGCCTGAAGCGTCTGACGGAGTTGCATGATATACTCCATCGTTTTTTTCATGGTCAACTCCAGGTCTTCGAAATTGACGGGCTTCGTTACAAAATCGAAAGCGCCCCGGTTCATGGCCGTACGAATATTGTCCATATCGCCATAAGCCGACACAATGACGGCTTTTAGCATCGGATTGTTCTCGTGCAGTTTAACCAACAACGTTAGCCCATCCATACCGGGCATGTTGATGTCAGTTAATACCATGTCGACATCGGGCTGTTGAGAAAGGGTATTCAGGGCATCTACACCATCGTGTGCAAAAACGAATTCGTATTGTTTTTCCCGTATCTGCCGTCGAAATTTCTGCTTGATAAGTAGCTCAAGATCCGTCTCGTCGTCGACCACCAATATTTTGGCCTTCATGTTAAATCGTGAAGTTTTTGTTTGAGAAGTGTAAAATCGAGGGGTTTCGTCAGAAAATCATTAGCCCCCAGTGTTACGGCCTGCGCCTGCGATTCGGGGTCTCCGTAGGCCGTAATCATCATCACAACCGGAGCCGGGGGGGCCTGAAAATCCTGGCGAATATGGCGCAAAAGTTCAAACCCGCTCATACCCGGCATGTTAATGTCGGACAGGATCAGGATAACCTCCGATGTATGACTGGCTAAATAGTTAAGGGCCTCTTCGCCCGAGTTGGCAAAGGCTAACTGAAATTCGGCGTTACGGATTTCCCGACGGAACCGCTGGAGAAACAAGTCCTTTACATCTGTTTCGTCGTCAACCACTAAAACTTTCATCATAAACAGGAAGGGATGTAAACCAAAGATAGAACATTTTGCCCCATGCCGCTACGCAGCGACCTTGCTTGCGCTTTATCGGGCAGCACCCGGCGGAGTCAGATACCGAGCCAGAAACTTGTAAATCTCCTCCCGCGAATCGCGGGCAAGTCTGGTATCGAGCCGGTTAAAACTATGTCCACCCGGCGCATCCTGATAAATTTTGTACTCAAATTTTTTGTCATGCGCTTTCAACGCGTTGATGAGCGACTCCACTTCCAGTACGTTTACGTCTTCGTCATTCGTGTTGGTGTGAATCAGCAACGGCGTTTTCAGCTTCTGGGCGTTCCAGACCGGCGACCGACGGCGATACTCAGCTACGTTGTCGGACGGGTCTTTCCCGATGTGGGTAGCTTCCGAAAACAGCGTGCGGTAACTCTGGGGTTTATACCCCAATCGGGCAATGATGTCGGTGACCGGCACACCGGCATAGGCCACTTTATAATCGTCAGGATGGTCAAAAATATTCATCAGCGAAATCATACCGCCATGACTCCAGCCGATGATGCCCACGCGGTCCGGATCAACCTGCGGCATGTTCTCCACGGCCCAGCGTTTTCCGGCTAGTACGTCGTCATTTTCGTAATCGCCATAGTCGATTTGACGGTAAAACTCGCCACCATAGCCCGCTGTTCCGCGGTATTCGGGTGCCATGATCAGATAACCCTGATCCAGCAACTCGCGCACAACATGGGCATATAGGGTACTAAAATCACCATGAATGCCATCATGGACAAAAATAAGAAGTGGCAGCTTTTTTGCCGAGGCAAACTTCTTCGGCAGAAAGGTGTACGCTGGAATAACGACCGGATTGGTTGCCCCCTGCCCCGTCGGATTTTTAATAACGTGGGGCGGTTTACTGCCGTAGCGAACTTTGTCGATGGTTGCAACATCACCTAGTTTCTGATACCAGAGCAGATCATCGACTGTTTTGGCTAACGCCTGATTAGCAAACCGAAGGTTTTCTTCGAGCAGCCGAACCCGTTCGTTCAGGTCGGTGGGCGAAGCGGACGCCGTGCCCCCGGGTGTTGTTAACAAGCTCGGTGCGGTACTTTGGCCAAAGGCGGCCCAATGAACAACGAAGAAGAGAAGAATGGTGTACAGTTTATGCATTGCCTGATGAATGGTTGTATTGATTAAGGCGAGTGAGGAAGGCGAATGACAAAGGTGGTGCCCTCGCCCTGCCTGCTTTCAACGCTTAAGATACCACCGTGGCCCTTAGTAACAATATCGTAAGCCAGAGATAAACCCAGACCCGTGCCCTGACCCGACGGTTTTGTGGTAAAAAAGGGCTGAAAAATCTTCTGTTGAATATCCTCCGGAATGCCCTGTCCATTGTCAGTGACCTTGATAACGACTTCCCTACTGTTTCGCTCTGTACGTAACGTTACACGGGGCTGGTAACCCGCTTCGCCCTGTTTCTGGCGCTGCTGAACGGCGTGAAAGGCATTCGTAAACAGGTTCAGCAACACCCGGCCTATATCCTGCGGATTGAGGCTAACCAGCCCTACGTCCGGATTTAACTCTTTCTCCAGTTCGGCATTGAATGATTTGTCCTTAGCCCGTAAGCCATGGTAGGCCAAACCCAGGTATTCGCTGCTCAGTGCATTTAGGTTAGTCGGTTCTTTCTGTCCGTTGCTCGTGCGGGAATGTTCCAGCATACCCCGAACAATGCTCGATGCCCGGTTACCATGGTGAATAATTTTATGCAGATTCTGCGACAGATCGTCCATTAGCTCTGCTTCCAGTGCATCATCCCGGTCAGGGCCTTTTTTTCGTTCTTCGTTTAGTTCCTGTACCAGTTCGACCGAGACTTCGGAGAAGTTATTGACAAAGTTGAGCGGGTTCTGTATCTCGTGGGCAATCCCCGCCGTCAGTTCCCCCAGGGAGGCCATCTTCTCACTCTGAATGAGTTGATTCTGGGTCAGCTTCAACTCCGATAACGCCTGATTGGTCTGGTCGCGCTGGGCCTGTAGCTCTGCTTTTTGTTCCTGCAGAATTAAGTTGGCCTTCTGCTTTTGGCGGTTGTTTCGATAAAGCAGAAATAGCAATCCTAGAATCAGGGCCATCACAACCAGCGTTCCCACTAACAGTTGCTGTTGTCGCTGGGTGGCTTCTGTTTGAAGGGCTTTATCTTTTTTCAGCAAGGCGATTTGTGTTTGCTTTTCGGCAAGGCCATAGTTGTATTGAAGAACCGCCAGTTGCCGTTGCGTATTTCGCCCCGTCAGGGTGTCCACATAGGCCAGGTACTGCTGCTGATAGGCGTACGCATCGGCAAACTTACGCTGGGCAACGTAGGCCTCTGCCAAAATAGCATTTGCGTCTCGGGCCACCTCCCGGTAACCGATTTTGCGACTTAGCATTCGGGCACGCACGGCATACGTCAGCGCATCGTCAATTCGATTTTGCTTTAAATAAGCGCGGGCAAGTACAGTCTGCGTCCAGGCCACAACTTCGGTATCGTGACCGTTGACCAACACCGTCAGAGCCTTATAGGCCATAGTGAGAGCCTCATCGTAGTTTCCTTCGGCGACGAATACGGCCGCCTGATTACTTTCTGCCTGGGCAGCCAGCCGGGGGTTATGCAACGCTTCAGCGAGCCGAATCGACTTGGCATAATACCGGCTGGCCCGCTTATAATTTCCTTCCAGGCGATGAAGTTCACCAAGTCCGTTCAGTACCCGACAAATCCCCTCCTGGTTGTTGATGCGCTCGTACAGTTGGATCGTGGCCGATTGAGCAGCCAGCCCCTGCTGATAATCGCCCAGCATCGTATACAGCCCGCCCAAACGTGCTTTCGTGCGGGCCATTAATTCCAGATCACCCGTCTTGTCGGCCAGTTGCTGGGCCTGCAGGCTATAGGTGAGGGCCGGAACGTAATCACCGCGTTGTGTATAGTACCAGCCCATCTGGCTAATAACCCTCGCTAAGCCAGCGCGGTCATTCAACTGCATAAATAGCTTCCGGGCTTGTTCCAGATAAGGAAGGGCTTGTGAATGCGACGCGTACGTATCATTGCCAACTGCCATGCCATACAGAGCCATGGCTTCGCCCCGCACGTAATGTAATTTCCTTGCTAACGCCAGGGCTTCCTGCGCAAGTTGTCTTGTGCGCTCGGGCTGTTCACTTCGCCACACAGAAGCCAGTTCATTCAGCCGGTTCACCCGTAACGTGTCGGGCTGTGGGTGGCTGGCCAACTGAGCTTGCAGGAAAGTCCGCAGCGAATCCTGCGCCCGAAGGCCCGACACGCTCAGAAGCATCAGCAGAGTAATTACGGAACGAACGAGCATAGTAACAGGATAGCGGTGGTCTTTGAGAACGGATAACGCCAGACAGCTTTTAGGCGGGCAGCTTTATAATAAACGTTGTGCCTTCGCCTTCCTTACTTTCTACTTCCAGTGTGCCATTGTGCCCTTTCGTGACAATGTCATAGGCTAGCGAAAGACCTAGCCCAGTACCTTCTCCGGTAGGCTTGGTCGTAAAAAAGGGCTGGAAGATTTTCTGCTTAAGGTCTTCGGGTATGCCCGTGCCATTATCGCTTACCGTGATAACGGCCGCGTTGCCGACACAACGCGTACTGACCGTTACGGTTGGTTGATAGCCCGGCGTCAGTCCTTTTTTCTGGCGTTGCTGAACCGCATAAAACGCATTGGTGAACAGATTGAGCAACACCCGGCTTACGTCCTGAGGAATCACACTGACGACGCCCATGGAAGCGTCGAGATCAGTATTGAACAAGGCATTGAAAGACTTGTCCTTGGCTCGCAAACCGTGATACGCCAGACGAAGGTATTCATCACACAAGGCGTTTAAATCGACGGCTTCCCGCTGCCCCGTATTGGCACGGGAGTGTTGAAGCATGCCTTTTACAATAGAAGATGCCCGCCCCCCATGATGGCTTATTTTCTGAAGGTTCTGCTTTAAATCCGTCAGCAGTTCGGCTTCCAGCTCCAGATCACGGTCGGGTTTGCCCTGCTCTTCGGCCAGTTCGTCAATCAGTTCAATGCTCACTTCGGAGAAGTTGTTGACAAAATTGAGCGGGTTCTGTATCTCGTGGGCAATCCCCGCCGTCAGTTCTCCCAGCGAGGCCATCTTCTCACTCTGAACTAATTGATTCTGGGTTGATTTCAGTTCAACAAGAGCATGCTCAAGCTCTTCCTTCTGCTGGGTGATTTCAGCCGTTCGTTCAGCCACCAGGTATTCCAGCTCCTGCTTTTTGGCTTCAATAATCCGCCGTTCTTCCGCTTCCTGAGCCCGCTCCTGCTCTACCTTGAGCAAGGTTTTTTTCTGCCGACTGGCGATCACCAGAAACGTACCCAGCCAGATCGTCGAAAAGCCAATCGAATTATCGATGAAGTCGTCGTTGTGCTTATAATAAGAAGGTGCGTAATGTTCAATAAAACTACCGAGAATCCAGAAAAGCAGAAAGGGAGCTACCGCCAGAAGCACCATGCGGGCAGGTTGGTAATAGTACAACTGCATCAGCATGTACACGTAGATCAGGCTCACTCCGAGTGCAACCCAGCCACTCGACAAGTCAATGGAAAAGAGAGCAGACAGGGAAATGAGTACCCCAAAGACAACCCAAATCTTTTTAAAATAAGGCTCCCAGGCAGGCAAGCGGGTTGGTATATCTAAAAAACGGCGGGTAAATTGAAACGCACCGACAGCCAGTAAAACGGTTCCAATACCTTCGGGTGACGAGACATTCATAGTAGACGTTAAGGAAAGGGAATGGCGCAAACAACAAGTTTACCAAAACTGGCCGTAAAAACAGCAACTAGTCGATACGACACTATGTATCGTATCGACATCATCAACGGACCAACACTACGCCTGCGGTGAAACAGGCCGGTTAGCCAGCAATTCGTTTTGCCGACGAATGCGTCCCGACAGGCTTCTGACAATACTACGAAGAACCTCGCTCCGTTCTTCCATCAAATCGTAGAAATCATCCTGATCGATGCGTAACAAACGCACATCGGTGATGGCCTCAGCCGTAGCTGAACGGGCTTCGGTATCCAGCAGCGCCAATTCACCGAAAAAGTCACCCCGCCCAAAGCGGGCCAGTTCCGTATCTCCGTCCAGAATAGCCACTTCGCCCGTATAGATCACATACATACCCGTGCCCAAATCTCCTTTGTGAAAGATCGACCCGCCCGCCGGGTGTTCTTCCTCTTTCATGATGGGCGTAATGCTAGCCAGCACGTTTTCGGGCGTTTGAGAAAACAGGCTGGTTTGCGCCAGCAATAAGACCCGGTCATAGGCCGAAATCTGGTCGGTCGAATGGGCAGCGTGAGCCATAAGTAAGGGAGATAGGGAAGCAAATCGGATAGCCAAAGCCTGCTGGGCCAGCAATGCATCCGCTGGTGGCAGGCTCCGCAAGACAACGTTAACCGTCCACGCGGAAAAAACCTGTTCGCCTTTGCGCAAAATAAACGCCCGAATGGATTCGGTGTCATCAAATGGCCCAAGTTCAACGTCGAGAATACGATTTTTTTCTAGCCGGGGCAAATCGTCCATCAATACCTGTAGCGTTTGGTAGGTAGCCCTCGGAATCAGGTTGTCGAGCATCTCCAGGGCGTTTGCCCGGCGCTCGCGGGCGGGGTGCCCAACGCCCAGACGCGCTCCGGTAATGGTTTCGGTATCGTATAGTTGAGCCAGAATATCGAACAGCCGCTGCACCAGTACCGACAATTCGTAATCAAGGGTATCGGTCAGGTCAGTATCGGTCATACTGCCATGCAGAAGCCGCTGAGCCAGTTGTATTTCCTCGTGCATGAGCGTATGGAACAGCGCATCGTCGGCGGGTTCGTTTGGGAAACGACGTAGCGCCCGTAGAGCTGCCTGCCTAACGACCAGGTCAGGTTGCTGAGCCAGTCCATTCAATAGCTGTCGGCTCTCCGGCGTGTTAATAGCGCCACAAACGGTGGCTATTCGTTCCAGTGTCAACCGGTCCGTAGTGCCGCTTTGAAGAGCCCGCAAAGCAGGAATCGTTTCACTCCCCCGCCCTTTGAGCGCCTGTGTAACCGACCGGCCAATGGCTCTATCCGTTAGGTGTTGAAGCAAATACATAGTTAGTCTGGCATTAGCCAACTGGCCAGCCGCGGCAATTGCGGCCTTCCTGATATCGGTATTCGAACTCGTTAGCCGTTCACTAACCAGGGGCGCAAGGTCGTTCAGATGCAGCGTAGCAATCAGATTCAGGGCGATCTGCTGATATGAGGGGTTTTCATCCTTTGCCAACTGAATCAGCGCAGCCTGCGCGGCAGCATCGTGCGAATTCAGTTCCAGCACGCCCTTTATGGCTCCCTGACGAATGGAAAGATCTGTGTGATGAATAAGCGGAGCGAGTTCAGCCGCA
This sequence comes from Spirosoma humi, assembly GCF_054776575.1. NCBI lineage: Bacteria > Pseudomonadati > Bacteroidota > Cytophagia > Cytophagales > Cytophagaceae > Spirosoma > Spirosoma humi. The sequence goes on along the minus strand of NZ_BAAHBR010000002.1, from coordinate 128,372 downwards.
TCAGCGTTGATGCGCCTACCCAGCAAATAAGCCGCTTCCTGACGTAGCGATGGTTCGTCGTCCGTTAAGGCAATATGCATCAACTGACGGACCGGCACTTTCTGATTCATATGCCCAACAGCGTTCAGCGTTCGCCGGCGAACGCTGGCATTGGCGTGTTCGAGCAGGGTTGGCACTTGCTGAGCCAATTCGGCCGGGTTGTGCGCATCGAGCCAACTGATAGCCGTTAAGACATCGTCGGGACGATTACTCTGTAACTGGCTCACCAGACTTGTTTTCGCTACCGTGGGCATGGCCAACTGGTCGCGTTCCAAGAACCGGCGGCCAATGGCATCGTTAAGTTCGTGGAGATACCGTTTATAGGTATGACGCAGCAACCATACGGCCCCACCCAGGAGGGTAATCCAGACGAGTGCGCCCCCCGATTCCAGGTTTGTATGCAGTAGAAAGATCAGCGATCCGGCCAACCCCAAACCAATCGGCTCATATAATCCTTTCGCCAGCGTATGACCTTTCAGCCGTTGCGGAGGGAGTAGCGGTTGAAACAACACCAGAAAAACCGGATCGAACAAGGCCCGCCGGACTACCTCAAAAACCAGGTAAATACCACAGAAATAAATAAGCATTACGGTTTCACTGGCCACAAAATAGCGCATCACGACCAGGCCAGCCAGACCAGCTAAAGCAACCCAGGGCAGCGTCAGTAACGAACGTTGCACCCCAAACTGGTCCAGCACCTGCCGGGACAAAAGCAGTTTGACCAGCATAGCCACGCCATACGTTAGCGCCAGCACATAACTCACGTACCGGATCACATCGGTCTGATCATGAAATCGGTGCTTCACATTAATGAAGAAATTGTACTCTATTTCAGTAGCTACGGCTGCCAGGACAGCCAGGCTCAGACACATATAGAAGATCAGTTCACTACCACCAAACCGTTTTCCAATCAGCCTCGACGGCTCCCGGCGGGCAGATCGGTCGGCACCGGCGGGCGCGTGTACATCGTGCGACTGAATGGTCAGTTGAAGTACGTATAAGGCCGCTAAAAATGCCCCGAATGCTACCAGCAATAGACGTAGCACGTCGGCATGGGCATGAACCAGGGCGGCCAGAATAGCCCCAATGGCTTTGGCAGGCATATCGCCCGAACTGATAACCCCAAACAGCCGCTTGCTTTGCCGGGTGTCGAATACCACGGCCGAAACGCCCCAAAACTCAAGATTCGTGAGCAGGTAGATAAGTCGGTAGCCTGCCATGATGGCTACCGCAGCCGCCACCGAGTGCCCTACCACAACCAGAACGCCCACGACTATGGTCATCACAACAGCAGCCAGAAGCACCCGAACAGCCAGGCTACGTAGCGCCAGATGATGCTCGAAATAGGCATAGACTCTTCCCACGCCGATCATGGCCACCGCCGAAGCGATATAGGCAACAGGCAGGCTGGTTTCGGGGTTGTTTTCCAATAAAATGGCATTGGCCGCTACGTAAATGAGGATAGTGCCAATGCCAAGCAAAAAGTTATGAATAAAAAATAACCCTACCGTTCGGCTTTCTTCCGGCCGAATGCCCAGCATACGCTGCCATCGTTGAGAAGAAGTAGGTTGAGAAGTAGCGTCTACACCAACAAGCATAAGCAGGATTTACAACACGATTTTATGGTCAAATATAAGCAACAGCGCCTGAGAAGCGGATAGACACCTCGTGAATAAGTAATACAACCAGCTAAGCTCTTTTTAAACCAGTAGATTATTACCACGTTAAAATGGACTCTGGCAGGAGCATCCATTACAGGGTATGGCTATAAAATTCCCGTCGAAATTTATTTTAGCAATAAATTTCGATTTTCAGTTGTTGTACGTAAAAGTGTGTTGTTGCTAACAATCAGGAGAATAAAAACAAAATTTTTGCGATCAAGTGTTTGGCCGAACCATTACCTTTGCGGCTCATAACAACGACGCGCCCCCGTCATGGACCAGTACTCATATATCGCTAATTCCGACGCGGCTTACGTAGATCAACTCTATCAGTCTTACAAACAAGACCCACAGACAGTTGACGAAAGCTGGCAACAATTTTTTAAAGGGTTTGAGTTTTCACTCACCTACGGCGAAAAAGCCAATGGAACCCATAACGGCGAATCGGCTGAAGCAAAGTCGAACGGTGTTTCATCAAATGGTTCAGCTAATGGCCAAAAGACATCGACCAAACCGGTCGATGCCAGCCATGCTGAAAAAGAAGTGTCGGTTGCCAGCTTAATCAAGGCATATCGGTCACGCGGCCACTTACTGGCCAAAACAAATCCGCTCAAAGAACGGAAAGATCGCCAGCCTCGTGTCGATCTGCCAGATTACGCGCTGTCAGAAGCAGATCTGGACACTGTCTTCGAATCAGGTAAATTGCTTGGTATCGGACCCGCAACGCTCCGTGTTATCATGGAGTCGCTTCGTAAAATCTACGCGGGCGAGATTGGGTTCGAATATATGTACATCCGCGAGCTGGACGTAAAAAACTGGCTCCGGAATAAAATCGAGAAGGAAGCACTCGTTTTCATGCCGACACCGGATGAGAAAAAGCGGATTCTCGAAAAGTTGAACGAAGCGACTGTTTTCGAAAACTTCCTGGCAACCAAATACCTCGGACAGAAACGTTTCTCGCTCGAGGGTGGCGAAGTAACGATTCCGGCGCTGGATATGATTATCAGCCAGGCCGCCGATATGGGCGTCGAAGAAGTGATGATTGGGATGGCACACCGTGGCCGACTCAACGTACTGGCCAATATTCTGGGCAAGTCGTACGAATCAATCTTCGATGGTTTTGAGGGAAACGTACCCGAACAGGTACATGGCGATGGTGATGTAAAATACCATCTCGGGTATTCCAGCCTAACCGAAACGAAGTCGGGGAAACAGATCAGCGTAAAACTGGCCCCGAACCCATCGCACCTGGAAGCAGTCAATCCCGTCGTTGAAGGCTTCGTTCGGGCGCAGGCTGATGAAGAGTACAATGGTGATTTTAAGAAGATAATGCCTATCCTGATTCATGGCGATGCTGCTGTGGCCGGTCAGGGTATTGTGTACGAAGTAACGCAGATGGCTAAACTGGCGGGTTATACAACCGGCGGTACTGTCCATTTTGTGATTAATAACCAGATTGGTTTCACGACCGATTTTGAAGATGCCCGCTCGTCGATCTATTGCTCAGACGTAGCGAAAATCATCGATGCGCCTATTTTTCACGTAAACGGCGACGATCCGGAAGCCGTTATTTTCTGCGCGAAACTGGCCGTTGAATTCCGCGAGAAATTCAACCGGGATGTGTTTATCGACATGGTTTGCTACCGTCGCTACGGCCACAACGAGGCCGATGAGCCTAAGTTTACGCAGCCAACGATGTACAACATCATCGATAAACACCAGAACCCACGCGAGATATACAAAGAACTGCTCATTAAGCGGGGCGACGTAGATGCCGAGCTGGCAACGCGTATGGATACGGAATTCAAGAAGCAATTGCAGGACCGGCTCGACCGCGTTAAGCAAAAGGCAGAAATTCCGTACAAACCGCTTCGGCTGGACCTCGACTGGGCCGAGCTTCGGTTTAGTGAACCCAAGGATTTTGAGAAATCGCCCGAAACCGGTGTGCCTGCCGAAGTTTTGCAAACTATTGGCAAAGCATTGGTAAAAACGCCCGAAGGCTTTAAGCCATTGAAGCAGATCGACAAACTGCTGAAAGACCGGCAAACGATGCTCAACGACACCAAACTGGTGAACTGGGGCACAGCAGAACTACTGGCTTATGGGTCGTTGCTACTCGAAGGCAAGCCCGTTCGGCTGAGTGGTCAGGATGTTCAGCGGGGTACGTTCTCGCACCGCCACGCCGTTCTGCACGATGCCGAAACGAATCTATCGTATTCGTCGCTCGATTTTATTCAGGATGATCAACAGAAGTTCCAGATCTACAACTCGTTGTTGTCGGAATACGGCGTCCTGGGTTTTGAATATGGCTATGCCATGGCCAATCCGCACGCGCTGGTTATCTGGGAAGCCCAATTCGGCGACTTTTCTAACGGAGCTCAATTGATTATTGACCAGTTTATTGCCGCTGGCGAGTCGAAATGGGGTATCCAGAACGGCGTAACCATGTTGCTTCCCCACGGCTACGAAGGCCAGGGGCCTGAGCACTCCAACGCCCGGCCTGAACGGTATCTGCAGTTGTACGCAGATTATAACATGATCGTGGCTAACGTGACTACGCCAGCCAACCTGTTCCACATTATGCGCCGGCAGTTGGCCTGGAATTTCCGCAAGCCGCTGGTCATCATGTCGCCAAAGTCGCTGCTACGTCATCCGAAGTGTATTTCGCCACTGGAGGACCTTACGAAAGGTTCCTTCCAGGAAATCATCGACGACAGCTATGCACAGGCGAAAAAAGTAAAACGGGTGTTGCTCTGTACGGGTAAAATCTATTATGATCTGCTCGAAAAACAACAGGCTGATCAGCGCGATGATGTAGCTATCGTACGGCTGGAACAATTGGCTCCGCTGCCTAAGACGCAGTTGGACGCGGTACTAGCCCAGTACAAAAAAGCCGAACTGATCTGGGTACAGGAAGAACCCGAAAATATGGGTTACTGGACTTACCTGTTACGTCTTGGTTTGAATCTGCCCATTATTTCGCGGAAGGCTGCGGCTTCGCCAGCTACGGGCTATCCAAAAATACATACTCAGGAACAAGCCGATATCGTTCGGAGAGCATTTGAATAAAAAGCAGTCTGTGGTTGGTCGTTTGTAGTTCTGCCGAAAGCAAACTGCGTACCACCGAACGACGAACCACAGACTACAAACTACAAAAAAATGGCCGTTGACATGAAAATCCCTCCTGTGGGGGAATCCATTACCGAAGTAACCGTTGGCACCTGGTATAAAAAAGAAGGTGATCACGTAAAGATGGACGATGTACTTTGCGGACTCGACTCCGACAAAGCGACGTTCGAATTAACGGCCGAAGCCGATGGCATCCTGCACATTCTGGCTCAGGAAGGCGACGTTCTTCCTATTGGAGCCAGTATTTGCAAAATTGATGATGGTGGCAGCGCACCAAGCCCTGCTCCCGTTGCCGAGCCCGCTAAAGCAGAAGCGCCTGCTGCCCCGGCTCCACAACCAGAGCCCACTTCCCAGGCAGTAGCAGAACCCGCCCCGGCTCCCGCTGCACAGGCCGCATCGAGTGTTATCGAAATGAAAGTGCCCGCCGTTGGCGAGTCGGTGACGGAGGTAACTATTGCTTCGTGGAGCAAGAAAGACGGCGATCAGGTTGCCCTCGACGAAGTGTTGTGTGAGCTTGAATCCGACAAAGCAACGTTCGAACTTCCGGCTGAAGCGGCTGGAACACTCCGCATCGTAGCTCAGGAAGGCGAAACGCTCCCGATCGGTGCCCTGATTGCAAAAATCGAAGTTGGGGCAGCTGCGCCAGTTAGCACGCCAGCCCCGACTCCTCAGCCAGCGACGAGTGCGCCAGCACCCGACGTTTCGGCAAATGGACAGAACGGCAACGGATATGCCGCGCATTATCCATCACCGGCAGCCGCTAAAATTCTTGACGAAAAAGGCATTAATGCGCAACAGGTTCAGGGCAGTGGCGTTGGCGGACGTCTGACAAAGGAAGATGCAATGAAAGCAACTCCGGCTCCGACACCAGCACCGGCTCCAACGCCTGCAGCTCAGCCAACTGCTGCTAAACCAGCGGCACTAGCTCCCGCCCCAGCGGCTCCTGCTGTACCGGGTAGCCGGAACCAGCGTCGGGAAAAAATGACGTCTCTCCGTCGGACAATTGCTCGTCGACTGGTAGCGGTTAAGAATGAAACGGCCATGCTGACTACCTTCAACGAGGTAGACATGAAGCCAATCATGGACCTGCGGAACAAGTTTAAAGACAAGTTTAAGGAGAAGAACGGTGTAGGGCTTGGCTTTATGTCTTTCTTCACGAAGGCGGTTTGTATTGCCCTGAAAGACTTCCCGGCGGTGAATGCTCAGATCGATGGCGATCAAATGGTGTTCAACGATTTCTGTGATATTTCTATTGCCGTTTCCTCAGATCGTGGCCTGGTGGTGCCTGTCATTCGGAACGCCGAGCAATTAAGCTTTGCTCAGATTGAAAAAGAAGTCGTTCGGCTAGCGGGCCTTGCTCGTGAAAACAAGCTGACGATCGAGCAAATGACCGGCGGTACATTCACCATCACCAATGGTGGTACGTTTGGCTCTATGTTATCGACACCGATTATCAATGCACCACAATCTGCTATTCTGGGCATGCACAACATTGTTGAGCGTGCCGTAGTGGTCAATGGCGAGATCGTTATCCGGCCAATCATGTACGTAGCTCTGTCTTACGATCACCGGATTATTGACGGTAAAGAATCGGTTAGCTTCCTGGTTCGAGTCAAACAGATTCTGGAAGATCCTACCCGGATTTTATTCGATATGTAATTCATAACGTTTCAACAAAATAAAGGCCGCCCCGATATTCGGGGCGGCCTTTATTTTGCGCAGGGTAGTGTCGGTGGTGTCGGGTCCTCAGACCTAACATGCTCGCGCCAGCAACTTATGTCGGGTCCTCAGACCCGACACCACACTGGTCGGCACTACTCCACGATCAGACTTACACCACCCATTTCAGCAGGCTGTGGAATACCCATTAGCTGCAGAATAGTTGGCGCAATATCGGCAAGTTTACCATCTTTCATGGCTGGATGATACTCTTTGTCAATCAGAATACAGGGCACTAAATTGGTTGTGTGCGCCGTATTGGGTGAGCCATCCTCATTCTCCATAAACTCAGCGTTGCCATGGTCAGCAATGATGATCGTTGTGTATCCGTGCGCCAGGGCGGTTTCCGTAACCGCTTTGGCACAGGCATCGGCGGTTTCGGCCGCTTTAACAACTGCTTCGAAAACGCCCGTGTGCCCCACCATGTCCGTATTGGCAAAATTCAGGCAAACGAAATCGACTTCTTCTTTCTCCAATTCAGGAATAATAGCGTCTCGAATAGCGTAGGCGGCCATTTCAGGAATTTGATCGTACGTCTTCACGGGTACGGTTACCTCAATGCCTTGCTCATCGAGAACAACCATTTCCTTCGGTGACGGACACAACAGACGTTTTTCGCCCACGAATGGTTCTTCGCGACCGCCGGAGAAGAAGAAGGTAACGTGCGGATATTTTTCTGTTTCGGCAATGCGGATTTGCTTACGATCTGCGCCGGCAATAACCTCGCCCAGTGTATTTTGCAGGTTATCTTTATCGAAAATGACTTTCACGTCAGCAAACTCACTGTCGTAATTGGTCATTGTGATGTAATTCAATGACAGCTTCTTCATTCCCTGCTCCGGAAAATCCTTCTGCGTTAATGCCTGTGTTATTTCACGGCCCCGGTCGGTACGGAAATTAAAACACAGAACAACGTCACCTTCTTCAATAACCGCTACAGGCGATCCGCTATTATCCGTCACAATCAGGGGCTTGATGAACTCATCCGTGACACCAGCCTCATAAGAGGCCTGCAGGGCATTTGTCACATCGGCAGCGGTGATTTTTTCACCTTCTCCTTTCACCATCGCGTCGTAGGCCACCTTAACACGTTCCCATCGGTTGTCGCGATCCATGGCATAATAACGCCCGATGACGCTGGCAATCTGGCCCGTTGTCGCGGCCATATGCGCCTGCAGATCAGTCAAATAAACAACACCGCCTTTGGGGTCAGTGTCCCGGCCATCTGTAAACGCGTGAACGAACACATCGGTCAGTTCGCGAGCATGCGCAATGGACAACAAGCCCTTGATATGATCGATGTGCGCATGAACGCCACCATCCGACACTAGCCCGATAAAATGAACCTTCTTGCCGTTTGTTTTAGCATAGGTAAGGGCATCTACCAGAACCGGCTCATTGTCAAGGGTGTGCTCTTCAACGGCTTTATTTACTTTTACCAGATCCTGATACACCACCCGCCCGGCACCCAGGTTCATGTGGCCTACTTCAGAATTGCCCATCTGCCCCGCAGGCAGACCGACGGCCAATCCTGATGCTTCCAGCTTACTGTTTGGGTATTGAGAATACAGCGAGTTCATGAATGGCGTATGAGCCGCTTCGATTGCCGAAACTTCTGGCTTGAGCGGAATGCCCCAGCCATCGAGAATGATAAGAATGACTTTTTTGTCCATAAGAAGCAAAAGAGCGAAAGAATGAAAGAGTGAAAACGTGAAAACCATCCGGCCAATTCACTCTTTCACTCCGCTCCGGCGTTCCGGTTCGCTCTTTCGCTCATTAAAGTTATGTTGTTGAACTAAATACGTAAGTAGTTGCCGACAGCAGCGTAAGCAAATCTGGTAAACTTCTTCAAACACTTCCGGTCCTTCGTAATAGGGGTCCGGTACGTTGGGCTGGTCGCTCACATCCGGATCGAATTCCCGAAGCAAAAAGATGGTGTCGTTTGTGTAAAGTCCCGTACTACGGTAATTCAGCTTTTCAATGGCCTCCAGATTGGTTTCATCCATAGCCACGAAATAATCGAACTCAGCTAGATCCTCGCCAATCAGGCGACGCGCCCGGTGCGATAGCGTCAAGCCGTGTTCGAGTGCGTTTTCGCGCGTTCGCTGATCGGGTAACTGACCGATGTGAAAAGATGCGGTTCCGGCCGAATCAGCCTGAATTTGCTTTTCAAGTCCGGCTTCGTTAATCAGCGCCCGAAACACCCCTTCGGCAACGGGTGACCGACAAATGTTGCCGTAACAAACGAAGAGAACGTTTATCATAATGAAGAATGAAACGTAAAGAATGAAGCGTGAAGAATAGGTTTATCTTATTCTTCACGCTTCATTCTTTACGTTTCACTATTTTTCCAACGGTTCATTGTGCTCATCGACAATAACAAACACATCTTCGCCGGGCTTTTTCATTAAATATTTTTCACGGGCAAACTTCTCCCGCAGGCGATCATTACCGAGTACTTCCTGACGTTCAGTTTGTACAGCTTTAATTTTAGCCTGGTAAAATTTGGCCTCTCCATCGAGCCTACGCAGTTCCCACCAGTTTCGAATCTGGGTTGGCAGATCGTTGGCATCGAAAAACGTCATCCACCCTACCAGCACTAAGCCGGTAGCGACGTAGAAGTTGCGGCCATAGCGGAGAAGACGATTCAGCATACTACGTAGTGTAGTCTGTAAAGTGACGAATGAAGGGTAATAGCCCTGAAGAACTAGTTTTCATTCTTCACTTTACAGTCTTTATTAAAACTTCAAGCCTGGGAAATACGCGGTTTCGCCTAATTCCTCTTCGATGCGAAGCAGTTGGTTGTATTTCGCCATCCGGTCGGAGCGCGAAGCCGAACCCGTTTTGATCTGACCCGTGTTGAGCGCTACGGCAAGATCAGCAATGGTAGCATCTTCGGTTTCGCCCGACCGGTGCGACATGATGTTCTTGTACGAATTCCGCTTGGCCAGGTTAACGGTATCAATTGTTTCGGTTAAGGAACCGATCTGGTTCACTTTAACCAGAATTGCGTTAGCGATATCCTGATCGATACCTTCCTGAAGGCGCGTCACGTTCGTTACGAACAGGTCATCGCCAACCAATTGCACCTTCGTTCCTTTCAGTTCGTCGGTGTGGGTTTTCCAGCCAGCCCAGTCGTCTTCGGCCATGCCATCTTCGATCGACAGGATTGGGTATTTAGTAGCCCAGTCTTTCCAGAAGCCAGCCATTTCCGACGATGTCAGCTTATCGCCCGTCGATTTTTTGAAATGATAAACACCGGCTTCAGACTCGTAGAACTCCGATGAAGCGGCATCCATTGCAATCCAGACATCTTCGCCAGGGCGGTAACCCGCTTTTTCGATCGCCTGAATGATCGTTTGTATAGCTTCTTCGTTCGACTTGATGTTGGGAGCAAAACCACCTTCATCGCCTACGTTAGTGGCCAGACCCATTTTCTTCAATACGCCCTTAAGCGTGTGGAAAATTTCGGTACCCATGCGCAGTGCTTCCGAGAAACTCGCTGCATTGGCGGGCATAACCATGAACTCCTGGAAATCAATGGAGTTGTCGGCATGTGAGCCACCGTTCAGAATGTTCATCATCGGAACAGGCAACGTGTTGGCATTAACACCACCAATATACCGGTAGAGCGGCAAACCGGCTTCCTGCGCGGCTGCTTTAGCGGCTGCCAGCGACACGCCAAGAATGGCGTTAGCTCCCAAACGGCCCTTATTTGGCGTACCGTCCAGTTCAAGCATAATTTTATCGATCATGCTTTGCTCAAAGACCGAAATGCCAACCAGTTCTGGAAAGATCAGCTCGTTTACATTCGAAACGGCTTTCAGAACGCCTTTACCAACATATACCTTCGGATCATTGTCCCGAAGTTCGACCGCTTCGTGGGTGCCGGTCGATGCGCCAGACGGCACCGCGGCCCGACCCAGATAGCCATTTTCGGTGCGGACATCTACTTCAACCGTTGGGTTACCGCGTGAATCCAGAATCTGCCGGGCATGAATGCTTTGGATGGTACTCATTGCAAAAAAATAAGAAGGGTTAACAACGAAAAAATCTATCGTTCCGGCGTACCGGTTTATGGGGTTTGACTACCAAGCCATTAGGCTCGTTAGCTAACCAGCCGCAAAGTAACGAAATACGGGGCAAAACTTTAGAAAAGGAACCGGATTGCTTCGTGACTTCACGAATAATTCATGGTCAAAGGGTCTCGAAACAGAATTTACCAGAAAATGTTGTCTATTTGTGCGCTTAAGAACAGCCACTAAACCATGTGTATCTATGCGAGGACTTTTGTATTTTCTACTATTCCTGTTAGTTGTTTTTGGTGTACTCTACGCACTTACGGGCTGGAGCTATAGCGATGGCGAGCGTGCCGGAACCGTTTCCAAATTCAGTCGGCGCGGATTTCTCTTCAAAACCTACGAAGGTGTGCTGAATGTAGGCGGCTTTTCGGGTGAGACGGGTTCGTTAACCCCTCAGTATTTTGACTTCTCCGTCAAAGATGACGTCATAGCCGCTCAGGTCACCCAGGCCGTAAAGACGGGCCAGCGTGTGACGCTTCATTACGAAGAAAAAATTCTAAAATTCCCCTGGAATGGCGAAACCAAGTATTACATCACATCGGTAGAAATAGTTGGTCCACCGGCTCAGCCGTATGGGGACACCTCGGCCTATCCGGGTTATCAGCAGAGGCAGTCTCAACCGGTTCAGCCCCAGCAGGTGCAACCACAGAATCAGCAACCGGCACCGGCTCAGCAACCCGCTACCGCCGATTCTACGCTGTAACCAAAACGAGACACACTAGTCCAACAAACCTACTGAAAATCAGATAGTTGTTGGGCTATTTTCTCATACTCGACACATTCGTCGAACAAGGGGTAAAAGGCCCCAACTATTTCCTAAATCCATTTGGTAATCTGCCCATTTTTGGGTAATTTTATCTGTTTAAACAACCATCCTAACATGGCAAAATCAGATACGGCGCAAGCCACAGCATCTGCTAATGACAGTAAATTAAAAGCCCTTCAAACAACCATTGAAAAGTTGGATAAAGCCTTTGGTAAAGGCACAGTGATGCGCCTGAGCGAAAGCAAAGTCGTAGACATTCCGGTTATTTCAACTGGTTCGCTGGGACTAGATCTAGCCCTCGGCATCGGCGGTATGCCGCGTGGTCGTGTGGTTGAAATCTACGGCCCTGAATCATCGGGTAAAACCACCTTAACCATGCACTGCATCGCCGAAGCTCAAAAAGCAGGCGGTCTTGCCGCCTTCATCGACGCTGAACACGCGTTTGACCGGGTGTATGCGGAAAAGCTGGGTATCGATACAAAAAATTTGCTCATCTCACAGCCTGACAATGGTGAACAGGCACTGGAAATCGCCGAACATCTGATTAGTTCAGGCGCGATTGACATTATTGTTATTGACTCCGTGGCTGCCCTCGTACCTAAGGCCGAGATTGAAGGCGAAATGGGCGAAAGCAAAATGGGTCTGCAGGCTCGTTTGATGTCGCAGGCGTTGCGTAAACTAACGGGTACGATCAATAAAACGGGTTGCTGCTGTATTTTCATTAACCAGCTTCGGGAAAAAATCGGCGTTATGTTCGGTAACCCCGAAACAACCACCGGTGGTAACGCGCTGAAATTCTACGCTTCGGTCCGTCTGGATATCCGGCGTATTGGCCAGATCAAAGAAGGCGCTGATAACGTAGTGGGTAACCGCACCAAAGTTAAAGTTGTCAAGAACAAACTGGCCGCTCCGTTCAAAGTCGTTGAGTTCGACATCATGTACGGTCAGGGCATATCCAAAGTTGGTGAAATTCTGGACCTAGCGGTTGAAATGGAGATTGTGAAGAAATCGGGCTCATGGTTCTCCTATGGCACTAGTCGTCTGGCTCAGGGTCGTGATGCCGTCAAAGAGCTACTTCTGGATAATCCTGAACTAATGGGTGAGATTGAGGGCAAAATCCGGGCGAAAATCGCAGCTGATGATGACGCTCTTCTTGATCCTGTTCTGGCTGCTACAGCAGAAGACGATGAAGGCGAAATTGACGATTAATTGATTCGCTTATTACTAAATGTCCCGGCCAACGTGAATTTGTTTCACTATTGACCGGGACATTTTTTCGTGACCTGTTTATAATAGTCCAGAGTGATGTCAGTTTTAAGAAACTTACACGGCAGGTTTTGAGAAACCTACTGTGTAACCCAACACCACATCAGCAGGTCTACAAGTACAAACTGATTTTTCCTTTTTCTAAACAGGCTTCGCAGCGGGTTCAATGCGGTTAACGACCTGCCAGCCCAAGCCAATGGCCAACGCATCTTCAGCAAGCCCAACAGCGGCATCAGGCAATCCTTCTTCATGGCTCAGCCAACGGCGCAAGTTGAAGAAAAGTAATGTTCCAGCAACGGCACCCAAACCACCCGCTATAGCCCCATAGGGCACTTCGTTCCCTTCTACTTCGCTTAGAAACGCGCCACAGGTTGCACCCGATGCGATGCGCGTAATAAATTGGGCGGGAACAGTACGATCTGGTGCAGCGGGAAACTTATCGCCGATTAATTCAGCACCGGCTACCACGTTTAAGCCGATCGATACGGGTGGCTGGGCCAGGTAATGAACCGGTTTCTGGGGTTGTTTGGTCGGAATTGTCCGAACCAGCTTATGGCTGAGTAAAGCCGGTGCTACGGCAGCGCGCATTCCGGCAATAACGCCAATTTGAAAGGCGCGTAAATACGATTGAATCATCAGTTCGTTGAGTAATAAGTGGGTTGCTTAGTTTTCGTTTTTCAAGGACTGCATATCGATCACAAAGCGGAAGCGAACGTCTTCATTCTGCATCCGGTCAAATGCTTTGTTAATATCTTGCATCTCGATCATTTCTATTTCAGGAAGAATCGAGTGTTCCGCACAAAAGTCCAGGACATCCTGCGTCTCTTTGATACTACCAATCAACGAACCCGATACGGTACGCCGATGCATGGCGACTTCCATGTTGTTGAGCGGACTTTTGTAAGGGCCTAACAGACCTACCGTTACAAGGGCACCATCGCGTTTGACGACAGTGACATAAGCATTGACATCGAACGGATCAGGAATGGTAATCAGGATCAGATCAAACGATAATTCATGGGCTTTCATGGCCTTCTTATCCGTCGAGATAATAACCTCATGCGCACCGAGTGCTTCAGCGGCAGCCCGTTTATCCTCCGTATGCGTGATTACGGCTACCTCCGCCCCCATTGCTTTGGCCAACTGAACGGCCATATGGCCTAGGCCACCCAGCCCAACCACCCCTACTTTGCTGCCCGCCTGAACGTTCCAATGCCGAAGCGGAGAATACGTTGTTACACCGGCGCAAAGAATTGGAGCGGCTGCCTTAACGTCGAGTGCATCGGGAATCTTCAGCACAAATGATTCTTTTACTACCAGGGAGGTCGAATACCCACCGAACGTATTAAATCCACTTCCATCGGGCTTCATGTAGCCGTTGTAAGTGGCGGTCCAGCTAACGGGCCCTTCGCAGTATTGCTCATCGCCCCCGGTACAGGAATGACACTGACCACAGGAGTCGATCATACAACCAACCCCCACCACATCACCTACGCTGAACCGGGTCACGTCTGTGCCCATTTGAACGATACGCCCGACCACCTCATGGCCAGGGATACAGGGATAAACAGTATTGGCCCAATCGTTTTTAACCTGATGCAAATCGGAGTGGCAAACCCCACAATAGAGCACATCGATCAGCACTTGATCCGATTCGGGTGCCTTTCGCTCGATATCCATGCGGGACAGGGTGCTCAAACTATCGATAAGTGATGCTTTGGCTCCGTAAGCTTTTGTTTTAATGGATTCCATAAAATTGAGTTCGTGTATCCGGGTTTAACGGTCGTGGTTTGTTGTTCATAATCACTTGAGTGAGTACGAACAACAAACCACAAATTAATTAGGCTACTACTTCTTCTACAGCGGCTTTAGCGTTATGATAGGCTCCTTTGACGCTATCGCCAACGGAAGCCAACGCATGCTTGGCTTTGTGTTCTGCCTTACCCGCCTTATAACGGTATTTGAGTTTATCGTACGAACTGATTGGTATCACCGATGAGCGGTTACGGGCCATAAACCAGATAGCGCCGACCACAACCGCCCCTATCGTCAGCGCGAGTGCCGTTTTCTTCTGTTCCTGTTCAGCCTGCTCTTTGGGTGTCATATCGCTACGCACGCTGGCTGCGACCAGTGGATCAGGCAAAATATGAGACATCGCTACCCGAGCTTTATTCATCCAGCCGGCCACAACATGGTCTTTTCCATTCATAAGGGCTTCGTATCCTTCCTTGGCCACCGTAGCCGGATCGGCCGTTTTGTTGGGATCAGCTCCTTTAGCTTCGGTGGCTCCAGCCGTTTTGAAGAAATTGGTGTTCGTCGCACCCGGCATCAACACCGTTACCGTAATATTGGTATCTTTCAGCTCATCGCGAATGGCTTCCGAAAACGATTTGATAAACGCCTTAGTCGCTCCGTAAACGGCCATCAGCGGATTAGGGGCCACAGACACTTCTGACCCTAGCATCAGAATCTTACCTTCGTTGCGACTAACCATGTCCTTTACGTATAACTTGGTCAAATGCATCAACGCTACGGCATTAACCTGCACGATGGATAACTCCTTCTGCAGATCGGTCTCTGTGGCAAACAAACCATACTCGCCAAAACCGGCATCGTTTACCAGCACATCGATTACCATGCCTTTGCCCGTTGTCTCGGCATAAATTTCATCAGGAGCCGTAGGACTTGCCAGATCTTTATTGATCAGGGTCGTTTGCGTTCCATACTGATTATAAAAGCTGCTGGCTAATTGCTCCATGCCTTCCTGATTAATATCAACCAGAACCAGGCTATAGCCATCTTTTGCGAACAGTCGGGTTAATTCGCGGCCAATACCGCTGGCGGCTCCTGTGATCAGAGCGGTTTTACCATTGTTTTGTGTTTCCATCGTTGAGTAGAAGGGGCAAATGCTCCCGTTGAATTAAGGTTTTAAAATAACTTTGGTGCAATCATCTTCTTTCTTTTTAAAAATGTCGTAGCCCCGTGATATCTCCGTCAGGGGCAACACATGCGAAACGATGTCATCCAGTACAACCTTACCCTGCACGACAAGGTCCAGCAGATGGTCGATGTTTTTATGAACCTGCGATTGTCCCTGCTTGATGGTTACGCCTTTATCGAACATTCGGCCCAAAGGGAAATTGTCGAAAGGAGTGCCGTAAACGCCAACAATCGTCACGATACCACCCCGGCGCACAGCCCGGAAACAGGTTTCGAGTACACTATCGGTGCCTTTTTCCAGATTGAAAACGGCTTTAGCTTTATCCAGTACCGACCGGCTAGCTTCCATACCAACCGCATCCACGCATAAATCGGGACCTCGTCCTTCCGTCATGCTGCGTAGGGCCTCTACGATATCGACGTCATTTGGATTAAGCGTCTCGACGTTATTGACCCGTTTGGCGCGTTCCAGCCGGTAATTGACCGGATCGATAGCAATTACGCGTCCCGCCCCCTGCAACCAGGCCGATTTCTGCGCCATTAGTCCAACTGGTCCAGAACCAAATATGGCTACCGTTTCGCCACCTTTGAGTTCACCCCACTCGATAGAACTCCAGCCCGTGGGAAAAATATCGGTCAGAAATAACACCTGTTCGTCTTTGAGTCCTTCCGGCACATGGCGCAGGCTATAGTCGGCGTAAGGAACGCGTACCGCTTCGGCCTGGCCGCCGTTGTAGCCGCCGTACAGGTCAGAATAGCCGAAAAGACCACCGCCTTTTTCGGTTAGCAGACCGCCATCCGGACCGTAATCTTCTTTGTTGGAGTTTTCGCAATGCATCTCCTGGTGGTGCTGGCAGAAAAAGCATTTTCCGCAGGCAATCGTAAAGGGTACCACAACACGATCGCCCTTTTTAAGATTGGTTACGCCCGAGCCGACTTCTTCAACGATACCCATGAACTCGTGCCCAAGTACTTCCGGTCGAAGCTGGGGCAGAAAGCCATCGTAGATATGAAGATCCGATCCGCAGATGGCGGTAGACGTAACACGAATAATGGCATCGCGGGAGTCTTCAATGGTAGGATCATCGAATTGTTCGTACCGGATATCGCCGGGTTTGTGAAATACTGCAGCTTTCATAGTTGAGGTATAAAACGCTTGAACGAATAAGTCTATTAAGGACTGTAACGCGATAAAAAGGTGTTGGTTTAGATAAACCAAGTAGACGGACCAAATTAGTAGAGTAATCACCTAACAGACCACTTGTGGAAAGGAAATGGGACTCTCGATGGACTATAGTTTCTCCGAGACGAGCTAAAAAGCAAAAAGCGCCGACCATAAGGTCGGCGCTTTTTGCTATGGAAGTTAGTTGCCTAACACAATTACCGTTTGTCAAGCGGCACAAACTCGCGTAATGTCGAACCCGTGTAAATCTGACGTGGCCGACCGATTGGCTCTTTTGTTTCGCGCATCTCTTTCCACTGGGCAATCCAGCCCGGTAAACGACCAATAGCGAACATCACCGTGAACATGTTTGTCGGTATACCCAGGGCGCGATAAATGATACCCGAATAGAAATCGACATTGGGGTACAGCTTGCGGGATACGAAATACTCGTCGTTAAGAGCAGCCTCTTCCAGTCCTTTCGCAATTTCTAAAATCGGGTCGTTCACGCCAAGCTTGGCTAATACATCATCCGCAGCTTTCTTAATGATCTTGGCCCGTGGGTCAAAGTTCTTGTATACCCGGTGACCAAAACCAAACAGCCGGAAACCCGTTGTTTTTGCGTTTTTAGCCATCTCTACGTATTTGGAAACATCGCCACCATCGGCTTTGATATCTTCAAGCATTTCAATGACTTCCTGATTGGCACCGCCATGTAGTGGCCCCCACAACGCACTGATACCCGCCGAAATAGACGAATATAGATTAGCCTGCGACGATCCCACAAGCCGCACTGTTGAAGTCGAGCAGTTCTGTTCATGGTCGGCGTGCAGAATAAGCAATACATTCAACGCTTCGGCCACTACCGGATCAACCTTATAGTCCTCAACGGGCAGCGAGAACATCATGTTCAGAAAGTTCGGGATATAATCGAGCGTGTTTTTCGGGTAGTTAGCCGGATGCCCCAATGCCCGCTTATACGACCAGGTTGCAATCGTTGGCAGTTTGGCCAGCAAGCGGATAATATGCCGATCAACATCATCGTCTTTTCCGCTTTCCAGATCAGGGTAAAAGGCGCTCATGGCGCTCACGAGCGAGGCCAGCACACCCATTGGGTGAGCCTTAACCGGAAAACCGTCAAAGATTTTCCGCATGTCTTCATTCACCAGCGTATGCCGACGAATGGCCGTTTCGAAGCTAGTAAATTCTTCCTGTGTCGGCAGTTCACCGTAAATCAATAGATAGGCAACTTCCAGAAACGACGCCTTGGCGGCCAGATCTTCAATAGAATACCCCCGATACTGCAGAATGCCCAGCTCACCATCCAGAAATGTGATGGCGCTTTTGGTGGCACCGGTGTTTTTATAGCCGCGGTCTAACGTAACATAGCCAGTCTGATCACGAAGGTTCGAGATGTCGAAGGCTTTCTCGTGTTCGGTTCCCTCTAGTGTTGGAAATGAATACGTTTTACCATCGACGGTTAATTCAGCGGAGTTTGCCATATAAAAAATCAGGGTAGAGTAATCAGAAACATTAAATTAGGTATTGATTGAGTATCAGGACATAAATTCACAAGAGAGCCTCATGCCGATCGCCTATTTATGCCCTTCAGAACACAGCCATATAGCCAGCGAACTGGTCGGGCGAAATTAGTCCAAAAACATAAACGACAGATGAAATCGTACAAAAAAAGCCGTATTACGTTTGCATTAAAGTGTAACCTAAAGATTTTACAATAAGTTTTCTCGTCACCGCTTAAAGAAATTACCCCCTTTCATCACCATTCGCACCCGCTGTACGTCGGTAATTGTTTTGGTTGGGTCGCCCTCCACGGCCACCAGGTCGGCCAGTAAACCAGCCCGTACGCGCCCCCGGTCAGCCAGGTGAAATACATCGGCATTGGTCGAGGTAACGGAGCGCATGACAGCGAGAGGCTTCATGCCGTAATCGACCATCAATACGAGCTCACGGGCATTATCGCCGTGGCTGAATACGCCAACATCGCCCCCCGCGCAAATAGTTACGCCCGCATCCAGAGCCTGTTTGAACGTAGCCCGCTTTTGTTTCATACGCTCAGGCTCCGCATCCTGCCCTTTCTTCCAGCCGCGATATTGGCTGATGGCGTCGCCCGCGGCTAGTGTAGGACAAAGTGCGGTACCATGTTGTTTCATTAACGCAAAAATTTCGGGCGTTCCGGCGTCACCATGCTCAACGGTTTCGCAACCAGCCAGAATGGCCCGACGCATACCCTCGGCCGTACCCGCATGGGCCACTACACCCCGGCCGCTGCTCCGGGCCACCTCCACAATCAGCTTTAGCTCATCGAGTGTGAAAGTTGGGCGTGCTTCGGCCATCAATCCCCAGCGGTAATCGGCATAGATTTTTATGGCATCGGCTCCTTTGCCAATCTGCCGCCGAACTGCCTGGATCAGCGCATCGTGTCCGTCGGCTTCTTCGGCCCCCTGCGGCACGGCAATGTCGGGGCCAAACCCTTTCGGACCATAGCTCCCCGTGGCAATGAGCGCTTTTGTCACCACAATCATGCGGGGACCGGCGATGATTCCCTGATGGATAGCTTGCTTCAGACCAACATCATCATATTCGGCACCTTCGGTCCCTAAATCCCGTACAGTTGTGAAGCCCGCCTGTAGTGTTTTCTGGGCATGAACCGTTGCGCGGGCTACCCGCAACGAACGGGCTTCTTTCAGTACCTGATCATCCCAGGGCGTTTCGTTGTAGGGGTGCAGCAACAAATGCGAATGCCCTTCGATCAAGCCCGGCATCAACGTCATTCCTTTCAAATCGACCGGTTCGACTCCATCGGCAGATACGGAGGCTGTTGGACCTACCGCTTCGATTTTATCCCCTTTCACACGGACCACCCATCCTTCGTGAACGGTTTCGCCGTCGAAAACCCGGTCGGGGCGGAGCAGGTACCCGACAGCATCTTGCTGTCGGTGTGTAATAAAGGGTTTTGTTGTATATGCCGACAGCAAGATGCTGTCGGGTACAAGCAAGAACATTAGTAGCCACTTACTCAAAGTCATTATAGTCAGGTTTTATGTAAGAGTATTCCCAATCTTGCCACCGTTGGCAGAGGCCCGCTTTTACAGGATTTTGTAAGATATATTGTACAATTCGGCAGAGTTCATTGCGGTCGCGCACGAGCCGGTCGTAGCTTTCGTGCTCCCAGAAAGCACCCGTTCTGTCAAGTAGCTCATTGCACTTATTAGCAGTGAAGCTTTTTAGGCTATGCATCACCTTATCAAGCGTGATACTTGGTTTTGCTTCAGAAGCTGAGTGAAGCGTAAAGACCGCATGTACATGATTTGACATGATGGTAAAAGCAATCAAATCGCACTTTTTTTCGTCAAAATAATGAAGTGCGTTAGCCACGATATGAGCAATTGCATCGAGCCTTAAGTAATGCGGGCCGTTGTCGATTTTATCGAGCACCCTATCATAGCGACCAAAGAACTGGCGATGCAACTTATCCAGTTGATCTGGGTTAGAATCAGGCTGCGTCAAAAGCTGTTTATACTGCCAATCAAACTCTTCCTGTAATGCCTTTTTGATTGATTGCGGCAGCGAATCGGCGAGCCGAAACGTCACAAAGAACGTTCCACCTAACGGCTGAATGTGCGGTAGTTTAGTCCGGTAAAAGTCACGGTAAGGCTCATTCATATATGCCCTTTTTGTACCCGACAGCCTCTTGCTGTCGGCGTGTAAACTACAGAAAACACACTACACACCGACAGCAAGAGGCTGTCGGGTACAATTAATTACCGCAATCGCCGAAGCAGGCTTTCGCCAAATACGAGGACAATCAGCCCAGGGAGCAGGATGGCCCCCGCCCGGAAACCAGCGCCCGTGAGTTTGTAGATACCTGTATTATACTGAGTGAAGCTTTGAAACAAATAATAGGCCGATGCGGCCAGTAAAGCAACGGTGACCCCAATGGATACAGGTTTGCTCAGTTGCCCGATGGCCCAGGAAATCAGCAGCGACAGTCCCACAACAACTGCCACGGTACCCAATGCTTTGGGAAAGGTTTCGAGATACGTATACTCAAAAAAGAACACCCCAGCCTGACCAATCAGGTTGGGGTGTGCCAGCAGCCAGGCGTCCAGAACGACCAGTACCAGTAATAAAATGTAGAAAGAGGAATTACGCATAAATCAATTTTCGCAGGTTGTTTTCGTACCAGCGAAGATACTGGATTTTGCGGCTTCTTACCCCTCCAACTCCATCTTCAAAAACTTGCCGGTATAACTTCCCTTCACCTCAGCGACTTTTTCGGGTGTGCCTTCGGCAATGATGAAACCGCCTTTGTTGCCCCCCTCGGGACCAAGGTCGATGAGATGATCCGATACCTTGATAACGTCCAGATTGTGCTCGATGATTAAGACCGTATTTCCCTTGTCAGCGAGTTTATTCAGCACGTCGAGCAGGTGCGCGATGTCCTGGAAGTGAAGCCCCGTAGTCGGTTCATCCAGAATGTACAGCGTCTTACCCGTATCTTTCTTGGACAACTCTTCGGCAAGCTTCACGCGCTGAGCCTCCCCACCCGATAAGGTTGTAGCGTGTTGGCCGAGCGTAATGTATCCAAGGCCCACGTCGTTCAGTGTACTCACCTTACGAAGAATTTTAGGCTGACTGGCGAAAAAATCAAGCGACTGTTCAACCGTCATATCGAGCACATCGGCAATGGATTTCCCTTTGAAACGAACTTCGAGCGTTTCCCGATTGAAGCGCTTGCCCTTGCAGGTTTCGCACATGACATGAACATCGGGCAGAAACTCCATCTCAATCTTTTTCATCCCCGCGCCTTCGCAATCTTCGCAACGGCCACCCTTCACGTTAAACGAGAACCGTCCCGGTTTGTAACCCCGAATTTTGGCTTCCGGTAGCTCAGCGAATAAGGTCCTGATCTCGGAGAACATACCTGTGTATGTAGCTGGATTGGAGCGGGGTGTCCGGCCAATGGGCGACTGGTCGACCTCGATTACTTTGTCCAAATGCTCCAGTCCGTCCACCGATTTGAAGGGTAATGGCTCCCGTTTCGACCGGTAGAAATGGCGGTTCAAAACCGGAAATAGTGTTTCGTGAATGAGCGATGATTTGCCGCTTCCCGATACACCCGTAATGGTCACCATTCGGCCCAGGGGTAGTTTGAGGGTTACGTTTTTTAGGTTGTTCCCACTGGCGTTCTTGATGATCAAAAACTTACCGTTACCTTTTCGCCGTTCGGCTGGTACCTCAATAGCCCGACGACCACTCAGGTAGTCAGCAGTTGTGCTGCTACCCGCATTGCCGACATACTGGTTTTTCAGAAATTCATCGGGTGTTCCCTGATTAACCACCTGCCCTCCATGCCGCCCGGCACCGGGGCCGATGTCGAGTATGAAGTCTGATTCGAGCATCATGTCTTTATCGTGTTCAACGACCAGAACCGTGTTGCCTAAATCGCGCAGATTTTTCAGCGAATCAATCAGTTTGACGTTGTCCCGCTGGTGTAGACCGATACTCGGTTCATCCATGATGTAGAGAACGCCCACCAACTGGGTACCGATTTGCGTAGCTAGGCGAATACGCTGCGCTTCGCCACCCGACAAGGTACGTAACGGACGATCGAGAGTCAGGTAGTCGAGGCCAATATCGAGCAGAAAACCGATGCGTTTCCGAATCTCTTTCAGAATTTCCTTGCCAATGATTTTCTGGCGATCTGTCAATCGATCCTCCAACCCGTTAAACCATTCCGTCAGTTCGGAAATGTCCATGCGAGCCAGCTCAGAGATGTTTTTCTGGTCAATTTTGAAATACAGCGATTCCTTTTTGAGCCGGGCTCCCGCACATTCGGGACAGGGCTTGATGACCATAAAATCTTTAAGCCATTCCTGAATTTTGTCGGTGCTATTTTCCTGCTGTCGTTTCAGAAAATTAACGATTCCTTCAAACTTAAAGCTGTAATAATCTTCACCAACGTACTTTTTCGAAGGCACCGTGGCTTCTTCTTCCGTACCGTGCATGAGTGCATGCAGCAGTTCTTCCGGAAACTTAACGACCGGCGTGGTCAGGTTAAGTTTGTATTTTTTCAGAATTGCTTCAATCTCTTTGAATATCCACAACTCCCGATACTCGCCCAGTGGCGCAATAGCACCACGGCTAATGCTCAGCGATTTGTCAGGAATAACCGATTCTTCCGTGATTTCCTCAACGACGCCTAATCCGTTACAGACCGGACAAGCCCCGTAGGGCGAGTTAAACGAAAACGAGTTCGGCGATGGCTCATCATAGCTAATACCGGATTCCGGATCCATTAGGTTCTGCGAGAAATAAACCAACTGGCCATTTCCATCCAGCATCTGCATAGCGCCTTTCCCCTGTTTCATCGACGTTTGAATCGACTGGCTGAGCCGGTACCTGTCTTCTACTTTTGGCACGAGTCGGTCAATAACAATTTCGATATCGTGGATCTTGTAGCGGTCCAGTTGCATCTTTGGCACAATGTCCTGCACCACACCATCCACCCGAACTTTCGTGTAGCCCGTCTTGGCAATCTGCACGAATAATTCGCGGTAATGCCCTTTCCGGCTTCTGATAATCGGTGCCAGGAGGGTTATTTTCTGACCGGCGTATTGCCCCAGAATGATGTCGATAATCTGATCCTGCGACTGGCGCTCCATTTTGCGACCCGTTACATACGAAAACGCTTCGCCGGCCCGGGCGTAGAGCAAACGCAGAAAGTCGTAAATCTCGGTCGTTGTTCCCACCGTTGATCGTGGGTTCTTGGACGTTGTTTTCTGCTCAATGGAAATCACCGGGCTGAGGCCGTTGATTTTATCGACATCGGGCCGTTCCATATCGCCGATAAACGAGCGGGCGTAGGCCGAGAAGCTTTCCATGTATCGGCGCTGGCCTTCGGCATAAATCGTATCAAAAGCGAGTGACGACTTACCACTTCCGCTGATGCCCGTTACGACAACCAGCTTGTTGCGGGGAATAACGACGTCAATGTTTTTGAGGTTGTGTTCGCGGGCACCCAGCACTTCAATCTGGTCGTATCCCGTTAGCTCTATATCAGTCAGACCGGCCTGACGCTCGGTCGCTTTTTCTTCTGTCACGTTCGGTTGGCTCATTCTAAACAACAACGTAAAACGGCCGGGGGTAGTTTCCCGGCAGACGACTGGTTTTTACACGAACCATGTGCTACGATTTTCCTATCTTTGGCTATACTGTCCTGAATTTGTTATGGCCGTTGCCTACGATACTCCCCGCCGACCGGCTCCCCGCCCTAAAGGCAAAATTCCTGAAAGCCTGATTTACGAAATCATGGACGGCAAGCCTATCTATCGGAAAGGCTATCGGGACGTATTGTCAGGGAAAAAAACAATCGAAGAAATTATGGGGGCCAGCACCTTGCAGTTAGTCATTGTATCGCATCTTATGAAGGTTATTTTCTCATTTTTAGATGATGATGTCTATTTTGTATTGACCGGCGAACCAGGAGTCCATATCGACCACCGCAATAATCTGGCTAATGATATTGCCATTTATGACCAGACCGTACTAACGCCCGCCAAAATCTCAAAAAAGTATGCAGATGTACCGCCCCGGATTGCTCTTGAAATTGATATTGAGGCCGATGTAACCGACATGACCGAGTCGGGTTATATTTACAAAAAAACGCGTAAACTCTTTGATTTTGGGGTTCATAAACTCATTTGGGTGCTGACCGACGCGCAGGTCATTATCGTTGCTACACCCGAACGGATTGAAACGGTAAACTGGGATAAAGACGTAGAAATCATGGACGGCCATGTGTTTAATATTGGCGCGTACCTGGCAAAGAAGGGAATAACTATCGTTTAATCGAAAGCAACGTAGTTATGCTAATCCCTATTTATAGGACGTATGACAACGGCCAAATTATTGGGGGCGAAACGCCCCCAATTCTCAAACGCACACCCAAAATACAAAACCGTTATTTTCGTACCTGGCTGCTTTCTTCATAGCCATGAAAGTTGCCTCTACTTCATTGTCCCTAAGACTCGTACAGATTGGTGGCATGAAAAAATCAACGGAAACAAACGCTGGGAGGCCGGAAATGAAAGTAAACTTATATCTACCATTAATGAGATACAATAAATATATTTGATCATAAATGTACGATTATCGGCTTCCTCTTTAAATGCTTGTTTCTTTCGATTTAATAATAATAGGCAAAGACTACTCTCGTAAATTTTTAGCAGAAGCGTGGGGCTATGCCGCCTTTCAAGCCCTCGCTCGTGGTGTAGTAACTCCCAAGGGAGACTCAAAAATTATTTTGTTTGTCACCGCTGAAAAACAAGGCTCTTTGGCTAAATACGCCGATAAACTATTAGATGAATATTTACATTGGGAAGTACCAAATGATCACTTTGCAGAAAGTCGAATGGTGAATGCGTGGTCTAATGGCGAAGAAATTCATCTATTCTTCAGAGCGATTCATCATACTGATTTTATATACTTTGGTAAGATTGAGATAGTTAGCATAGAATTAGAGTCTCAGCATCCAAGTAAATTCATATTTCACCTGAATGAGTACTACGCTGATACAACTCACAAAACAGTATCCGATCTTTGGACTAGAAATCAGCTACTAGCTGTTTTTAATTTATATTTAAAATTACCACCGGAAAAATTTGACCCAAATAATAAAGAAATTAAAATATTAGCGAGCTTACTTGGGAAAAGCGATAGCTCTGTTGCAATGAGATTAAACAATTTTGCTTTTGTTGATCCCTACAATAAGCAGCATGGCATGATTGGCTTAGAAGAAGGTGCAGAACAAATACAGTCAATATAGAATGTATTTACGTCTAATAAAGAAGATATAATTTGCGAAAGTGAACAAATAGTAGCTAGTTATCAACAAAAAACACTAGAAGAAATTTATACTAATACTGATTTTCTAGTTTCTGATTTAAAAGGGGACTACAAAATCAGATCTATCAAAACAAGAGTTAATCAAAACGTTTTTCGAAAAATAATTTTAAAAACGTATGCGAATCGATGTGCTATTTCGGGCTTAAACCAACCTGAGTTGTTAATAGCTGGACATATTATCCCTTGGGCTGTCAATAAAGAAGAAAGATTAAATCCAGAAAATGGTATTTGCTTGTCACATTTGTATGACCGCGCTTACGAAACTGGATTGATTTGCATTGACACAGATTATAAAGTGTTAATTTCGAGACGATTAAAAGAAGACGTCTCGAAAGATATTTTTCAGCGATTCTTCGGTCATTTTGAACACAAATCGATTCAACTTCCTAAGACATATCAACCGAGAAAGGAATTTCTCGAGTATCGTTTAAATCGTTTCAACAAATGACTTACGGCACCTTAACGAATCTTGCTTACCCTGAATACAAAACTATAGAGCCAAAAGTTGGCAAAGGGCAACATTGCCTCGCTGGTCAGACCGCCATGCTTATACGGTTATCGAGTTAAGAAAGGCTTTGTCCTTGTAACTCGTTACATCGCAGAACGTACCGATCTAAACGCCTATTCACTTGACCACAATGTTACACCTGTCAGGGCTAATTTGTGTGAAGACGGCAAGTACTACATCGGAAATCAAGTCTTAAAAATTGGTTATCGTGACGAACATTACATGACTATTCTTTTTAGTCTCACAATGTCGTTTGGCATAATTTAGAAAGCAGTAGCCCAAGGACATACGGCTCAGAGTTCTGTATGTTAAACATCATCCCCTTCTAAGAGAGTTTAAAGTAAGGCCAAAGACACTGATTGCGATGACAAGCAGTTAGTAGAAGGCAAATTGCCTTACTGATTCCCCGGGGATTCAGGCCAATTTAACCCACCCTTAACGTTAAGTCGGTTTCTATCTCAAATACTGAACTATTTCAAGAACTTCCTTACTACCCTCTGGTATAGTCTACTGATTACGTGTCCTTTGTCCCTCTCCACTATTTATCTCATGTCGATTACCCTACCAAATTAGCTTGCAGGAGTGGGCAGAAATCGTAATTTTGTTAGCTTGAACTTACTCATCAGTTATCGCTTTAATCAGTCTATCTGGCTGGTTATCTCCACATAAACCGCATTCCAATTGCTATGGTACAGAATGATGTGATCGAACCGATCTTAGAAGAAGACAAAGGCCGTTTTGTGCTGTTTCCGATTAAACACTGGGATATTTGGGAATACTACAAAACCCACGAAGCCTCGTTCTGGACAGCCGAAGAAATTGACCTTGGCCAGGATATGAAGGACTGGAACAGCCTGAACGATGGTGAACGCCATTTTATCTCGCACGTTCTGGCCTTTTTTGCCGCTTCAGACGGGATCGTCAACGAAAACCTGGCGGTCAACTTTCTGTCGGAAGTGCAGTATGCCGAAGCCAAATGTTTCTATGGATTCCAGATTATGATGGAAAATATCCACTCAGAGACATATTCGTTGCTAATTGACACCTACATTAAAGACGCGTCCGAAAAAGACCGGCTTCTGAATGCCATCGACACGATTCCGTGTGTGCAGAAAAAAGCGGAATGGGCATTGCGCTGGATCGACAATGGTTCGTTTGCCGAGCGGCTCATTGCTTTCGCCGTTGTCGAAGGCATTTTCTTCTCAGGCTCGTTCTGCTCCATATACTGGCTAAAGAAACGAGGCATGATGCCCGGCCTGACCTTTTCGAACGAGCTTATCTCACGCGATGAGGGCCTGCACCGTGACTTTGCCTGTATGCTCTACACAGATCACATCGCCAATAAACTGCCCGAATCGCAGATCTACGACATCATCCGTAACGCGGTCGAAATTGAGCAGGAATTTGTGGCCGATGCCCTTCCCGTATCGCTTATTGGCATGAACGCCGAGTTGATGAAGCAGTACATTGCTTTCGTGGCTGATCATCTGCTCACGACTCTTGGACTACGGAAACTGTACAACGTATCTAATCCATTCGACTTCATGGATATGATTTCGTTGCAGGGAAAAACAAACTTCTTCGAAAAGCGGGTTGGTGAGTACCAGCGGGGCGAGGTTATGTCCAAGTTCAAAGCCATGAAAGCAGCTGCTTCGCAGCCACAGGGCGTTGAAAATCCAGTGCCTATCGCCGTTGTCGAAGAGCCAAAAGGCATCACGTTCGACGCTGATTTTTAAAAATTGGTAAACAAAAGAAAGAAAAGTCCCAATCTGAAATTACTCCAGATTGGGACTTTTCTTTCTTTTGACCACAGTTCGTACACGGCTCCGCACAGTTTTGTGCCGAACGATACAGACTTTAATAAACTAATTAGTGAACGTACCGAGATAAACCACTACGTGGCTGAGAAAATAGACACCTTCGCGGATTACCAATTGTAGTAAGAACTATATGGCCGGTACTACCGACTGCTCTTTTCCGGCAGGCTGAGTCCATATCTGATACTGAACTCTTCCCCATACCAACAGACAAGCGAGTGCTTTGACATTATATGGCTGAAAGACTTGTTTCTGAACAACTTGCGGAAACAGATCCGTTGGCGAAAGCGAGGTGAACACGATGACCAGCGCCAAGAGTATTTTGTCAAGTTGTGTAGGTGTTGTAAGGGTCACCCACCAAAGAGCAACGCCAGTTACCGCTAATACATACGTAGGCGATTCCGCCATTTTATTGAAGACGATAATAAACAGGAAAAAGTAGGCGATCATACGCCGTTGAAATAATTTGTTATGCCAAAGGCTAAATCGAAGGAAGGGCAAGAGGAAAAGTGTTGCGCCAATCGATTCGATAATCCGGTAGTTTTCGTCTGTCTTGGCCATGCCGAACCAGGCCTGGGCTATACCCATTACTGAAACTTGTAAGCCTAGTTTACTGACGACAACAACATGAAACCACTCCTGGTATTCAGCCAATAAATGGTTGAGCGGAATAAGGGTTAACGGAGCAATACCGAACAGAACTATCCAACAAATCATGGCTAAAATAAACTGCGGTTTTCTGGGATAGAATAAAAAGAAACCTGCCGCTGCCATCCCGTAAAACTTAATAAAACCGCATAAAACGAAGAAAAAAGCGGCTTGCCAGACGCGCTCGTTTCGCAGGAAATACAACCCGAGCAACATGGAGCCGACAATAAGGTTGTTGCTTTGAAGATTTTGGGCCGTGATGAGCGCTTCAAGTATAATAATAAGGAGAGCAACCCGCCGTTGAACAGCGGGTTCTTTTTCATCGGACAAATAGAACCAAACGCCAGCCAGTAAGACAACGGTATTCAGCAGGTTCCACAAGATTGTTCCCAGCCAATCAGGCAGGTAGTAAAATGGGCCCATAAGCCAGGCAAACGTGGGACTGTACTTGTAATTATCTTCGTATAAATTCGGGTGTAAACCGTATATACTTTTATCTAATAG
The DNA here is from genome assembly GCF_054776575.1 of Spirosoma humi. Classification (NCBI taxonomy): domain Bacteria; kingdom Pseudomonadati; phylum Bacteroidota; class Cytophagia; order Cytophagales; family Cytophagaceae; genus Spirosoma; species Spirosoma humi. The sequence goes on along the minus strand of NZ_BAAHBR010000002.1, from coordinate 99,203 downwards.
CAGGTTGTGAAATGGCCGGGCAAACATCAGGTAGTTATTGTATTGATGCAACAACAAGTATTGATGGACGGCAACCAGACAAAAAAGGCCAATGTAGAGCCGTATTAAACGGGGTAAGGTAAAATAGTCCAGTAATCGTTGAAAACGCATAGGTAGTCAATATGTCCTGTAAATTTAAACAGGTTTGATAAACTTACTAACTCACTCTTCTGAAGGAAACGTTGCTACCCTATTGGCAAAATCAACGTATGAAGGTGACCCGCGACTTTACCGTTGTATTATGTGTACTAGTAGTTTACTCAGAAATGCCCCCGGTTCATTAAGCAGACATAAACCGTTCGGCGGGCTTTCTTCCTTGAATTACAGTTTATTGTAGGATAGCTTCAGTTAATATTTTTTACTTTGTAGTTCATTACACGGACCAACGCATGGCAGTAGAGGGAATTAGCCGGTATTTCAGGCTGTGGAAACATATTGCAAATCCTGGCGAATACCTACTCCATAAAGTAGCCCGCCATAAACAGGACTTGTTTTTCACTACGAAACCGTTTCCCATTCGTTTTGAGGTGCCTCCAAGTCTTTACCTGATATTCAAAGAGATATTCATGGTAGATGTCTATGAGATGGACGACCTGGTTAGCACCTTACCCAAGGCGCCAGTCGTAATTGATATTGGTGCCAATGTCGGTTTTTTCGACATTCAGTTGTTGTCCAAAATTGAGAAGGCAACTATTTACGCCTATGAACCCGTACCGGCTAATGTAAAAACCCTGCAGCGTACGCTGCAACAGAACCCCCGACTTGCGCAGAGTATATACCTTTTTTCAATGGCCGTAACGGGAACGCCCATCGACCAACTGGAACTCTTCATTGAAGCCGAAGACAAGAGTCAGGTTGTGGCTTCTGTCTTTTCCGCCTTTCATGCAAACAATGGCCAAAAAATCATGGTGCCCTGTATAACCCTTACCGACATCATTGAGAAAAATAATCTGGCTGCCATCGATTTACTGAAAATGGACTGCGAAGGAAGCGAATACGATATTATCTACAACACCAGTCCTGAGCTAATCAGGCGGGCGAAAAAGATGGCAATCGAAGTACACAACCTGGACGAGCACCTGAACAATATCGATGCCTTTGACCGCTACATTCAGTCGCTGGGCTACACCACTACCCGCTCGCCTATCAACTCGTTTTGTTACGCACTGGAAGCCACGCGCCAGTAAGATTGTCACCCCGTCGGGCGTAGTCAGGGGTTGGGTATTCGCATAAGATCCTGATAGAGTTTCCAGTATTCGGTGGCAGCAATTTCCCACCGGAATTTCTGACTTTGCACCCGCAGACGGTCCGGCATTGCGGCATCATTTCGATACATTTCCATACCTTTCCCAAAGGTTTCGACCACTGTTTCAGCATCGAATGACGGGAAATAGAACGCTTCAGAACCGCCTACCTCCGGCAAACTTGTCAGGGTAGAACTAAAGACAGGCTTCCCGAAAGCCATCGCTTCAACGACAGGAATACCGAAACCCTCCAAAAGGGAAGGAAATAAAAATGCATCACAGTGGGTATAAAACCACCATTTTGTCGATTCACTGATGGGCCCCGGCATCAATAGTCGATTCGACACGCCCAGTTGCTGTGCCTGCTCACGGATTGTCTGGCTATAGTCCGGCTTGTCGGGACCAGCCAGCACTAGCCAGTAATCGGGATTAGCCGCCAGGATGGGCAGCATGGTGTGCACATTTTTGTAGGATTGCAGCATGCCGATAAAAAACAGGAACGGACCACCCGGCTCAACGGCCGGTGGCGTCACAGGAACCTGTTCCGGAATATCGACTCCACAGTAAATAACGTTCACGGGAGTTTGATCAGGAACTACCAACTGCCGGCGAACATCCTGCGCTACGTAAGCTGAAATTGTCGTTATGGCTTGTGCCTGATTGATCCGTGCCTGATACCGTTTCTTACGGCGCTCTTTGCGCTGGACCGAGTACTGGGTAAGCGCCAGATAATTAAGGTCCAGAATCGTATACATAAACCGGGTTGACCGAATCGGATAAATGTATGTATCCTGATACAGGCAATGCCAGATGTCGAATTTCCAGAAACGCCATATCCGATTCCAGCGACTGGCGATTCGGTACGTAACCGACGGCCCAAAAATACCCACCTGATCACGGGTAACCAAAAACGTCAGTTCCCAGCCGGGTGGTTTCTGGCGTACCAGTTCGCGGCCCAAATGTAAACAAAGCTGTCCGAGACCACTGGTCAGGTTGGCCATCCGTTCAGTTTCCAGAAATAGTCGAGGCATTAGGTGAGCAAATGAATGAATCAAAAATTAAAAATCTTACGGTCGGGCAGGCTCTACTCCTCGCCGTTCAATACGGTAAATATCAACTCCGATTCGTACCCTTTGCTGAGCGCATAACGAACGAGCTTCTGTTTCACAACGAGTGGATTGTCATCGCGCAGGCTTTGCCGTTTTTTAGTCAACAGATCGGCCAGTGTTTCGCGGTAGTCGTCCGGCGCAATTTCTTTCATGGCCTGATCGAGGTTATACCCCGAAATACCACGCTGCTGCAATTGTTGCTTGATCTTGCGCCGTCCCCAGCCTTTTACCCGAAATTTACCACCCGCAAACGATTTGGCGAACCGCTCTTCGTTCAGGTAATTCTGCTGGATTAATTCGGCAATGACCTCCTCGGCATCATCGCCCGAAACGCCCCATTCTTTGAGCCGCTCCCGAACCTCCTGCTGAGTGCGTTCCTGGTAGGCGCAAAACATAGCCGCTTTGCGAAGCGCGTCCTTTATTAAATCTGTCATATAACAAGAAAACACAAACGAGCCCAAAATCACTCGGTCTAACCCAAATAGCCGGAAGTATTTATGAGCTGGAAGCTACTTCCGGGGTTGATGCTGCATGAGGGTGTTGATCAGTTTCTCCACTTGAGAAACGGGCATTTTAACGACCAGATACTGATGCCCTTTTCCCGAACTGTCCCATCCATTTGACCCATCCGGATTCATGGTCAATCGGCCCGACTTAACAGTGTAATAAGGCTCATACCCGTTCACGCCAACCAAAACGGCGGTCTGATCCCAGCTCATCCGCCCGTTTTTATCTTCAGCCGCTTTGGGCAACGAAATCCGGAATACATCTTTCACGGGGCTATGCTGAATACGAGCGTTTTGCGTAAGTGGCAAGCCCGAATGAATCTGCTCGCCAATTTCAAATCCACTCATCAGGATCGGTGTCGGCCAGTTGGAAAATACAATTCTTGAGGATGTACTATCTCTGAATACGTTATACTCCCGACCCGCCGGAAATTTACCCGCCATGCTAACCACTTGTTTGATCTTTTGGGCAGCCAACGCTTTGCCCGACAAATTGGAATACTGATCGGCTGGGGAGTTGAGCAGATCAGCCAGATTTGTCAGAAAGCCAACCGTAATGACGGTAACACTATGGTCAGGCTGTTTGGCCAGAATCTGGCGATATAAAGCCACAGCATCGGGCGTAGCCTCGTTTGACTTAACGGCGTGTGGATAGCGGGCCACCAGTGTATCAGACCAATGCTGCGTGTCTCTGTCACTGATAGCCTTTCCCTTTGGCACACCGATGGGCACATCTGGCCGATTGAAGTATGTATTCAATACGCTCAGTACCGGCGCAACGTTCGAATAATTGGTGCTGGCTATAGTGGCCAGAATCCTGGCCTGGCCTACATCAGCGAAGGCGTGTAGCATGGTTATAGCCCCTACGTCGTCGTAATCGGGCCCCATATCGGTATCGAAAATAACAGAAACCGGTTGACTTTTGGTGGCCGGCTGTCCATTTACTCCACCGACTGTCAGGCAGAGTAACACGCCAACTAAAAATAAATACGTTCGAATCATTTGGTTAAGCGAGATTTACAGAACGATTAGGAACGATCGCAGGGCACGGCAGTGATCCTGGCCGTTCCAACACGAATTACGGTTTGTTTTTTCAGTAATCGTAATCCACCTACTCTAATTTATTGATGACGATGATTTTGCTAAAGAAACTAACGACACAACCCGATGCCCAGTTGCGAAACCTAGGTTGGGATTGGATGCTTGGTCAGGATACAGCTCCTTACTTGACTAATGAAGTTGTTACCGTAACACCGGCCGAAGCCGATGCCTATTATGAAGCCGCCAACGAATTGTTCGAGATGTTCATTGCTGCCGGGCAGCATGTGATCGACGAAAATCGTTTTGCGGAGCTGGGTATTCCTGCCAACCTTGTTGAGCTGATTACCCTGACATGGAATGATGACCGACACATTCATCTGTACGGCCGTTTCGATCTGGCCGGGGGCGTTGGGAGCAATGCCAACATCAAACTTATTGAATTTAACGCCGATACAGCCACTTGCCTGCCCGAAACGGCCGTTGTGCAACATGCGCATTTGCGGGCAAACGGTCTTGATGAAAGTCAGCAGTTCAACTCACTGTTCGAGACATTGACTGGCCAGTTTGAAGAATTGCTGGCGGTAAATCCGGACTTACAACCTACACTCCTCCTTTCGGCCATTCGGGACGTTCCCGAGGATGATGCCAATGTGGCTTTACTGGGCGAAGCCGCTCGTGAAGCAGGCTTCGACATAGAGCTCGACTTTGTCGATAATGTCGACTTTTCGGCGGAAGAAGGCATTTTCTGGCAGAATCCTAAAAACGGAGAATTCGAAAAACTGGATTTTTGGTTCAAACTCGTACCCTGGGAGTCGATCGCCGAAGAAGAACCCGAATTACTTCAAATCCTGACCGAAATTGTCCGTAAGCGGCTCGCCGTCGTGCTAAATCCAGCCTACACGCTCCTCTTCCAATCGAAATATATTCTGAAAATTTTGTGGGAGTTATACCCCAATCACCCCCTTTTGCTCGAAACAGACACCAAACCGCTGGTTGGCAAGCCCTGCGTTGAAAAAGTCTTGTTTGGACGGGAAGGGGCCAATACGCGCATCCTGAACACCGATGGCAGCGAGCGCCAGACTACAGAAGGCGACTACGGCGACTATCCGAAAATCTACCAGGAATACGTTGAGTTTCCGAAGGACCAGGCCGGTAACGCTTACCAGGCGGGTGTCTTCTACGCGGGCGAAGCCTGCGGATTGGGCTTTCGGCGGGGTGGTCTGATTCTGGACAATACAGCCGGCTTTGTGGGGCATATTATTGAGTAAAGATGAAGGAAAAGCGATGGTGGTACCTAATAAACGGATTCGTTTAACTAAGTAGCCTACTTGTACCAAACCCCTCACCATTTCTATGGCTAACCTAGGCCTTTATCTTCAGGCGATTGTCTATATTGCTGCTGGTGCAAACCACTTCATTAGCCCCAAGACTTATCTGGCTATTATGCCGCCCTATATTCCCGCTCACAATCTGATGGTTGTCTTGAGTGGCATTGCCGAAATCGTTCTGGGTATCGGGCTCCTCTTTCCGGCTACCCGAACACTATCGGCCTGGGGACTCATATTCCTGCTAATTGCCGTGTTTCCCGCTAATATCTACATGGCCATGGCAAGTCGCTTCAACAAGCTTCCTGCCTGGCTTCGTTGGGGGCGGCTGCCCTTACAGGGCCTTTTGATCTGGTGGGCTTATCAGTATACATGAACCCTGTTTATTCGCTTTGGGCAAACCGGTTCTATTGGTATTCCGAAGGTATGGTTAACGTTACCAATGCGCTCAATTTGTCTAGTATACCTAGGCGATGAGCATGGCCTACACGTACTTTTTAGGCTATAATTCTCACTTTTTCCCACATCAAGTAAAAATTGACTAGTATACCCGCTAGTTACCTTAATTAGCCAATTTCCGTTAAAATGCAGACTAATTACTGCAACTATAATTAAATAATATAATTAAAAATATCATAAATACAAATAATTGAGATTATTTTTTAACTACTACTTATAATGATGATTCTAGATAAGTTCTATATAGATAAACCATCATTGATAATTCAGTAAATAAAAGTTTACTAAAGTGACTTTGGCAGGTAGACTTAGTCCAAGGGGGTGACATATACTTAATTTCTATGAATACGATTAGTATGGAGACAGACGAGAAAGTAAGACGTAATCGGACAAAGACTACACAACGTATAGTTGAAGCCTTGGAAGAAGTGATCTCGGAGAGGGGATTGGAAGGGGTAGGTGTTAATCGCATTGCAGAGAAGGCGAATGTCAGCAAGGTTCTGATCTACCGATATTTTGGGGGAATGGAAGGCTTATTGGAGTACTATGTGAAAATGGGAAAACTATTTCCGGTCTTTACGCCAGCCATCCTGGACCAAATTCGCCCGCTTCACGACTCTGATGTAGCCAGGATCTGGTATCGTCAGGTTATTCAGACCTATAGATATTTCCGCACGTTCAAGGCAGCCCGCGAAGTGCTCAAGGCAAGTGTCATTGAGAACGATTCAATTGCCGAAACAACAGCCAAAGCTCAGGATGAAGAATTAACCAGGCTCGTTAGTCAACTTTCATTTGTAAAAGGAGCTGACACGCAGGCTATCTCAGCCGTTATCCTTGGTGCCATGACGTACCTGACCATAATGGCCCAAAACGATCGTACAATGATTGGTATTGATCTGCGAAGTGAAGAAGGCTGGCAGCGGATCGAGAGTGCGATAAAAACCATTTACATCTCTCTGAATAAACTGGCTGTTAGTGCAAAAGATGTCCAGCTGGAACTTCAGTCTACCCATATGCCCGTTGCGCAATGGTAAGAAAGATAAGCAGTTTACAACAGATTACCATCTCCTAACTTGTTGAGGTACTCTATTTGTAAACTGCCTATTTTATTTTATCAGCATCATTTTCAAGTATAGCGTGGCTGTTCGTTCAGGTGAATAACGGGATTTGTAACAAGCCAGACCTTCTTTCCCGACCCGTCAATATAGTATGTGGCAACGACGGTTCTATCGTTGCGCTACGCCCGTTTTGCGGGTACGAATTTTTTCGACGACCCACTTCCCTACCTTTTCACCCTCGACCTGTCCGTTCATAAGGGCTGATCGGTAATGAATGCCGCCGTATAACCGGCTGATTGACGCTTCGTCGGCGGCATTTCGGATAGAGGTGAAGGACCGAACGCCATGCCCATAGGCAAATTCTGTAGAATCGGTAAAGGCGATATTATCACCTATCAGATTGGTTAGAACCGTAGCGGCCGCGGTAGAAATAACACTGTGCCCACTAGGGTATTCGGGAAAGGGGGGGGTTTGCAGAAAAGGTGTCCATTTTGGATCAAACGATTTATTGATGACCGTTTCGGGCCGAACCGTTTTGCTGCGGTACTTCTCATCCCAGCAGGATATAAACCCGTCACTTAAAGCAAACGACGTAAGTGCGTAGGCTTCGACGGTTTGCATCATCGTGAGCTTTTGCTTACGGGCAATCGTCTGAGCAATTGCCAGCCAGTGACCACCCGGTGTCATTTTTTTGCTGGCATACATGACGTGCCCCGCCACATTCATAACAAAGGCATTATCGTCCCAGAAATAGGCAATATCCTGCTTTTGTTTGTCGAGGTTTTTACCAATCTGATAAACTTCATCCAGCTCTTTTTCGTAAGGGCTACCCTTGGCCAGGCTATAGGGAAAGGGCCGTGGCGGCATAAACTGATTGCAGGTATCCATAGCCCAGCAACGAAGCTTATTCCATTGAGGCTCAGCCGCGTCCATGTAAGCCGGTGGCGTAGGGACCCACGAGCCTTCTTCATTCGTAACGGTGTGTTTGAATCCTCGGGTTTGTTTGTAATTATCCTTGGCCGCGTAGTCCAGAATATGCTTCGCTACGGCTTCGCCATAGGCCATGGAGCGGTCATACACTTCTTCAGGAACACCGTCTTTTTTGTACTGCTCATAAAATGGCTTTTCGAATTCGTCGTAGAAATCAACCGAGAACGTCAGCGCCCGTGCAACGGTCATAAACGCGCGGGTACTGGCCAACGGGAAGCAGTACTCTTTTCCGGTTTCTGGCTTCGGTCCACTCTGAAATCGCTTTAATTTACCGCCCAGCGACTCGTATTGGGGATCGAAAGGAACGAGCGCTTCGTAGCCAGCTAAGTTTGCATACGAATAAATTCGGCTGGCAACGGGTGGCGAAAAAATGTCGTGGATAATAACTTCCGTTAATTTGTTCAAAGCCGAATTATAATATTCGGGGTTAGCAGCCTTTGCATTGTATTCAGCGGGAGATGCGGGCTTCTGGCAACCGGTTAATCCAACCAGCAGAAAAGCCAGCAGATAGCCAAAGCGAAGCGTATTATTCATAGTGCAGGTGACAAGTTTACGTGGAAATCAATCACACCGTAATTGATTCATTTTTACAAAATTAGTGGAAAATACCAGACCAAATAAAGATTGATCTTACTTACAAAAACAGCGTTTCTCTCACAACGGCCTGAATAGTTGCAAGCCAGCATCGTTTCGGGCAACCAGGATCAACGTACCTATGGCTGTGCGTACCGTGCGAATATCCCGGACTTCGCCAGTAAGCAGAAACCCCGAATCAACGGGCGAGAGCGCTACAAATTTACCATTGCCGTCGTTGCGCAATACCAGGCCATAATTGGCGTCGTAGCGCCCCTGATACGTACTTACGCCATAAAAATTACCACCACCCAGCACGTCCAGATCACCATCCTGATCAATATCAATTGCTTGTAGAGCGAATAATTTTGAGACCTGAGCCAGCATAGGTAACGCATGAACGACAAATTTTCCGTTTACATTTTCCAGGTATACGGATGCAAATTGGTTGACTGTAAGCTCATCGGCTCCTTTCAGATCATCGTCGGAGAAAACAGCGTTGATCGGTTTACCGGCAAAGGATACGTAGTCCGTAAATCGTTTGTTAACAATACTGGGCATTTGCTTACCCAACTCATCTTTAAACGCTAAGGGAAACCATTCTTTGCCACGATTGTAAGCAATAATCTGATCCGTGCTTTGGTTATTATCGACATCTTTCACCCACATCCGCAACTGCGAATCGGGCGTTTTGCGCAGCTTGGTGTTCGTCCCTAAATTACCTACCATCAAGTCAATGTCGCCATCTTTATCAAAGTCGGCCGCAATGATTCGCTGGAAGAACCCATTCAAGGGCGTACTCTTGTCTGTAATGGATTTCACCTCCGAGAGCTTTCCGTTCTCATTGGCAAACATGCGGATTGGCATCCAGTCACCCGCTACAATCAAATCGGCATCGTTATCCCCATCATAATCAGCCCAGACGGCGTCCGTTATCATGCCTGCTTTGCGCAAATCGGATGCTATCTCATCGGTTTTGTCTGAGAAGTGTGGTTGACTACCCTTCTTGCCATCATTAATCAACAAGTAAGAACTCGGTGATTTTCCATAGGCCATGCCAACCACCCGGCCCCCAACAAACAAATCCAAGTCACCATCTTTGTCAATGTCTATTGGCCGAACGCAGCTTTTATTGTCATACATGGGCGGAAGTGCACTGGCCAATCGGCTGAAATTACCCCGACCATCGTTCACATAAAGTCGGTCGAACTGCTCCGGCATTTTGTTATAAAACTCATTGCCTCCCGAAACAACGTACAAGTCCAGATCCTTATCGCCATCGGCATCGAAGAAAACGGCGTCTACATCCTCGTAGACAGAGTCCTTTCTAAAGTCAGGTTGAGCCGATGGAGTAAACTTACCGTTGGGTTGCTGAATCAGTAAACTCCCCGTCTGCCAGCGAGCCCCTCCGGCATAGATATCATCCCGGCCATCCCCGTTCACATCACCCACGGCCAGATGCGGCCCTTCGGTGGAGACTTTGAACGGCATTAACGACTCACGAACGAAGTCGAAATAATCGGCATTTTCGTGATGGTGGTATGGCATTGAATCGGCCTTTGTCACATCAGCGAACAGCGGCTTACCCGGGTCAATGGTGTAGCGATAGGCAGTGCCGTCCAGCCGGGCGTTTGCCTGCCGAAGGGTCACAACCTGATTCGCCTTAACATTCTGCTGAATTTCCATTCGCCCACTTGGCCAGATCACAATAAGCGAATCGACGACCGACCGTTTGCCCAGACCAAACAGTAATTCGGGGGCCACCGCTGATTCGAATCCTCGGGTGGGCATCAACTGCTGAAACTGCAGGGAGTCACTATATTTTAGGATGACTTTAGCCCCCACACCAAATGTGTTGGGCGAATCGCCCTTGAGCCTGACCGTCAAATGCGTATTCGTCGGAAACAACGTCGTTGCCTCATTCCGGTACAATCCGGCGAGATCGTTTATGTTGTTCGTAACCAAGTCCAGATCGCCGTCGTTGTCCAGGTCAGCGTAAGCGGCCCCGCACGAAAGCGTTGGCGTCTCGAAACCCCAGACCGCCGACTTGTCTTCGAACTCAAGGCTGGGTGTTCCCCGATACAGGTAATTGTGAACTTTGCCCTCGGGCATGAGCTGAATTGCTTTATCATCCAGTCGCGAAGAAGCCCTCAATTCGCTCTGCAACGAGCCGTTGGAGATGTATTTAATGTAATCGAGGTTGTTTGGCCGACGGGCAATACCGTTGGCAACGAATAGATCTTTAAGGCCATCATTATCGTAATCGGCCAATAAAGGTGCCCAGCTCCAATCCGTTGCGGCTACCCCGGCCATTACGCCAATATCCATAAATCTTTTTCCAGACAGGCTAAGCTGCAGGCAGTTACGGCTATACTGATTCATGTAGCCATACGAAAGTTTATAGCGATAAATATCCAGCGGATCTTCGCCCTGAGAGGATTTCTCGACGACCTCATCAGCCGGATACATGTCGAGGGTCATCACATCCGGGAAACCATCATTATTCACATCGGCTACGTCGTTTCCCATCGAGAATCGGCTCGTATGCGCAAACGCCTGCCGGACCGACTCAACAAAGCCCCCCTTGTGGTTATTGACGTAATAATAATCATCCTCGTGAAAGTCGTTGGACACATACAGGTCTTCCCAGCCGTCATTGTTTAAATCGGCCACGGCAATGCCCAGGCCATAGCCCATGGCTGCGCCAAAAATACCCGCCTGCTCACTTACGTCCGTGAAATGCGCCCGGCCAGTCTGAACGCCATCGTTGCGAAACAGGTAATCGCCCGATTCGCGATTCCGGTTATTACGGGTCGACACCTTATCGAAACTGCGGGATGTATGAACCGCATGGTTCAGCAGAAAACAATCTAAGTCCCCGTCGTGATCGTAATCAAAAAAAGCAGCCTGGGTAGAAAAACCGGCAAATGCCAGTCCATACTCAGCGGCTCGTTCGGTAAACGTCGGGATACCATCCTTGCCAGGCCCATTGTTGATGTACAGTTCATTAACGCCCTTTAAGCCTTTGAACTGATTAACGGCACACACATATATATCGAGCCATCCATCTCCATTGACATCAGCCATCGTTACACCCGTTTGCCAGTCGGCCCGGCCCGTTGTCCCGCTCTGGGTAGTTATATCCGTAAAAACAAACTTCCCCTTATTTAGGTAAAGTTTGTTGGATCCCTGGTTGGAGACGAAGTAGAGATCGGTCAATCCATCGTTGTTCAGATCACCAACGGCAACACCGCCACCATTGTAAAAATAGAGGTAATCCAGAATAGACAGGCTATCGGTATTACGTAATTCATTGCGGAAGCTAACACCCGTTTGTGCCGAGTCCAGTGGCAGAAAAAGTGGCTTTTCCTGCACCGTTGGCCCCGACGAGCAACCCGCCAGGAAAAGCATGCAACCAGCAAAAACGAACAGGGATCGTATCATGGTTTACCGCCTTTCGAGATCGCGAGGACCTGCGCACGATCGTTATTTTTGGCCAATACAATAAACTGGCTTCCATTTGCCCCACGGGCAGCTAGCATCCGCCGAATCTGCCCACGCACGAAAAAGCCCGTCTGCTCGGGTTTCGTGCCGGTAAACCTCAACTTGCCATCCTTTCCCTGCCCGTTGCCGAGTAATAGCAATCCATAGTTGGCATCATACCGGCCCACTTCGGTCAGCACATCGAAGAAGTTTCCCGTCAACAAAATATCGGTTTTCCCATCGTGGTTATAGTCTCCCGTTAAGATGGCCTGAATGGGCGACGTTTGCGCCTGTATGGGTAAAGCTTCGAGCGTAAAATTACCTTTTCCGTCATTGATCAGGACAGATGTTTCGGCCATTTGAGCAGTCTTCACGGTCATTCCCTCTCGCTGCTGGGCCGAGAAAATATCGGTAAAGCTGGCTTTTGCGTAATCAGTATGCTTTATGTATTTCGTCTTAATGGACGGAATCCGTTTTTGTAAATCAGGCTTTTGCACCACTACACACTCGTGCGCTTTTCCGTCGGGGCCCGGCCGATAGCACGTGATAATTTGTTCATAGGAGCCATTGCGGTCAAAATCATTGCCATATAAATGAGCCGGTTGCGTACCCGTCGCCATCATTCGACTGTTCAGACCAAGGTTGCCAAGTACAAAATCCATATCACCATCATTGTCGAGGTCGGCCGCATGAATCGTATTCCACCAGCCACCCGAATTGGCCAGCATGTCATTTTCGACACGTTCAAACCCTTTCCCCTGTTTATTTTTCAAAATAGTGATGGGCATCCAGTCGCCCACCAGGATCAAATCGGGGTATTTGTCATGATCGATATCCGCCCAGACGGCGTCTTTCACCATACCAATCTCCTTGGCGAATGGCATGAGTTCCGGCGTTGCTTTCCTAAAATTTCCTTTTCCATCGTTTACCATGAACAACTGGTCAGGATTCTGGCCGTACTGCCCCGACACCATCCGGCTACCCACGAATAAATCCTGATCGCCATCCAGATCGAAATCGGCGGCAGCAACACAGGAGTTGTTGTTCAAACTACGCGGCATGGTTCTGTCCCAGGTAAGATTTCCTTTTCCATCGTTTCGATAAAACCGGTCTGCCAGGTATGTAACATCGTCGAATTCGTTGCCACCCGTTGCCACATATAAATCCAGATCATTGTCGCCATCAGCATCAAAAAAGGTGGCCGCGACATCTTCAGAATAGATCGCATCAAGCAGAAACGGCTGTTTCTGGAGAATAAAAGTGCCTCCCGGTTGCTGCACATATAAAGACCGGGGCATATTAGCCGCACCACCCAGAAAAACGTCGTCCAGGCCATCGCCGTTAATATCGCCAACCGCCAGCGCGGGCCCTTCGCGCGAGAGGAGTTGCTTCAACAGACCATCCCGATTGTAGTCGACGAAGTCATTTTCCTTATGCACGTAATCGAGCTTAACGGCCTGCGTTACGTCGGTAAATAAGCGTGTAGCCGCATTTGGTTTGGCAGGTGGCAACGCTATTTGATCCGCATTTTTGTACGACAGTTGCAGCGTAGTATTGATAGCGGGTTTCCGAATGACCTGTTTCTTATCGACACCATTAAAACGGTCGGGCCAGACAACAACGAGCGAATCGATACTTGGCCGCTTCCCTGCCACATCCCCCCCCAAACCAAAGACCATGGTCAGGTCTACCGACGACTGAAATCCCCGGTTGGGCATTTGCTGCAGGTATTGCATTTCCTTACCCTGATAGACATATACTTTGGCTCCAATAGCGTTTGGATTCTGAGCTCCCCCTTTAAGCTGTACGCGCAAAAAAGCCTTCTTCTCTTTTTCTACCGACGTATTTTTGAAGATCGACACGGGCGAATCATTGTTATTCACCACCAGATCGAGGTCGCCGTCGTTGTCCAGATCGCCGTAGGCCGAGCCATTTGAGAAATTAGGCTCGCCCAAACCCCAATCGGCGGCTTTGTTTTCGTACTGCATGCCGTTGCCGGTGTTCCGAAAAGCATAGTTCGGAATGGGGCTAGAACTCATTTTGTTGACATAGTCTTTGTAATCAAACTTTTTGGTCCCCTGGATCATGGATTGCAGATCGGGGTTGTCAGCCAGATAAGCGATATAGTCCTGATCCGTCAAATCTTTCAGGATACCGTTAGCCACAAACACGTCCTTCTTTCCGTCCATGTCCATATCGAACAACAAGGCCCCCCAGCTCCAGTCGGTTGCGCTGGTGCCCGCCATGCGTCCGATCTCCGAGAATGTGCCGTCGCCGTTGTTGAGGTGAAGCATATTTCGGGAGTCCTGATGATAAAAATCACGGGTTTCTTTCAGTTCATTCAGCTCATAGCTATCGAAGGCCGTCGTGGTTTTCAGACGGTAATCATCATCCGGCAACATGTCTGTTACGAAAATATCCAGATTTCCATCGTTGTTGACATCGGCAATATCGGCCCCCATCGATGCCAGGCTGATATGTCCCATCTCGTTCTCGATATCTTCTTTGAAGGTGCCGTTCTGCTGATTTATGTATAAGTAATCGCGCTCGTAGAAATCGTTCGAGATGTAAATATCCGGCCAGTTATCGTTGTTCACATCGCCAATGGTAATGCCCAGCCCGAAACCGATCAAACTACCGTAAATCCCTGCTTCGGCGCTCACATCCCTGAACGGCTTACCTGGTCCTTCATTACGAAACAGCTTATCCCCGCCCAGTCGGTCGCGGGTATCCCGCATGTTAGCAAATCCCAGCCGATCCATGGGCGTGAAGCTATTGTTGAGCAAATACATGTCCAGGTCGCCATCACGGTCATAGTCGAAGAAGGCCGCGTGGGTCGAAAAGCCACCGTCAAACAACCCATATTCCCTGGCTTTTTCGACAAAGACGGGTACGCCGTTCTTTACCCCCTGGTTGATGTATAACTGGTTGCCACGTTCATCGCGGCTACCCGAATTACAGACATAAATATCCAGTAATCCATCGCCGTTGATATCCGCAAAGGTGACGCCTGTCGACCAGAACTTTTTACCGACAATGCCTGCCTTCGTGGTTACATCGTCAAACTTCATCCCGCCTTTGTTGAGGTACAATTTGTTGGCTTCGAAGTTGGAGGTCAGAAACAGGTCCGGCAGTCCATCATTATTCACATCGCCGATCGCGACGCCCCCACCGTTGTAGAAATTGCGGTAGTTGAAAATATTGAAGTCTTTTTTATCCAGACTCCGGTTTACGAAGTCCACCCCGGTTTCAGAGGCTGGTAAATTCTCAAAAAGTGGTTCGGGATCCGTATGACATGCCAGTAGTCCACTCAGGCAGATGACCAGCAAGCCTAATTTCTTATTCATTTTTTCGGTAAATTAATCAAGCTACGTATTCAATCGAAGCCGCCAGTGTGTCAGAATATCGATTTCTATCCCACATGGCTTTTTTTAAAACGTCAATATCTTTCCTCCGTTGATGCAACAACGATATAATTGTTTACTTTTTTATGGCCACCGTCGCTATTTCTATGGCTAAGAAACCAAAACAGCAGCCCAATACCGGGCTGCTGTTTTGGTTTTCGAACCAGGCTCGTTTAGTACCCGGTATTCTGCGGCTGCAGATTGGGGTTACTGTCGATAGCCTGTTGCGGGAATGGGAACAATACGGCAGTATCAGGCGATTTGGTTGGGCGCTGATCAACCGGGTTTGTAAATACCCCAAAGCGAATCTGGTCGCTCCGGCGCCAGCCTTCCCAGTACAGTTCACGGCCACGTTCGGCCAAGATAGCAGGCAGGTCAACGGTTGACAGCGTCGACGCGCCCCGTGTTGTCCGCAGGTTATTTACGATACCAGCGGCAGTCTGCCCCTGCGGATCGGTACCACCGCGCGCAATCGCTTCAGCTTTCATCAGCAGAACGTCCGCATAACGCAGGAACACGTAATCATTGGTCGGGTTATTGTAGCTGAGCGGATTGGGCAGGTACTTGAGCACCCGGATACCGGCCACTTCGTTGGCCAAAGCGATGTTAACGGCTGGCGTGAAGACCAGTGGGTTACCACTACGATCCTTCAACGGAACCAGTGCGGTGCTCCCTGAAGCAGGCGCTCCATACTGCTGACCAACCTGAAAACCAGCGGTCAAACCAGTTTTGGGCGTCAAGTCAGAAGGAGACGCGCTACGGCGTTCGTCGGTTGCTTCGAAGCTGTTATAGAAGTCTGCCAGCGTTGTGAAGCCGTTCCAGGCACCGATGTACTGGTTGTAGTGCTCCGTCATGAAATAACGGTTCTGAACGCTGCCTGGCTGGGCCGTCGAGGTGTTCTGAATGGTAAAAATCAATTCCTGTGAACGGGCATCGTTGTCCCAGTGGAAGTTATCGAAGTATTTACCTTTTGCAGTCAGGGCAAACTTGGCTGAAGAAATCACCTGATTAGCAAAATACACGGCTGAGTCCATATCTGCTTTCGCAAACGTGTAGGGACCCGCCGGGCTGGTTGGGGCGTTGTTATAAACGGCCCGGTTCAGGTACATTTTAGCCAGCATAGTTGCGGCTGCTTCTTTGGTAGCAACGTTAGCTGTTCCAGTGGTATATGTAGGCAGCGCGTTGAAGGCAGCACGCAGATCAGAAATAGCGAAGTTAGACGCAGCCTGACGACTCAGCACGGCTGGATTGGCGTCGGCAGCATCCGTAACTTGACGGACAGGTGTGCGGCCGAACAAATCCACGATGTAAGACGTAAAGAAACCGCGCAGGAACTTTGCCTGAGCAACTAGCGCCTGATTCGATCCTGCGGCATAAACAGCCTGTGTAGCGCGGAAAGCGCCCGTGTTCAAGTCATTCCAGGCATTCAGGACCTCCACGTGTTGCGAGTCCCAGGTGTGCTGGTGCAGTTTACGCCAAACACCAAAATCGTCCCAGTCGGTGCCACGCGTTGGCCCCATCATCTCATCAGAAGGGTGTTCTTCCAATGCGTAAGCACGGCCCTGACTATTGGCAATGGGATACAGGGCCTGATAAGCCCCCTGCAACGTAGCAGCCGGGTCCAATGTAACAGCCCCGAGTGTAGCATCCGTCGATGAAAGCGATCCAAACACTTTATCGTCCAGGTTTGTGCAACCATTGATACCGAACGAGCCAATCAATAAGGTGGCAGTCAGTATTCCAATGGTCTGATATTTAGATACGTTCATTTTGTATAAAAATAAGTAGTGTGTTGTGCCTTCTGTCCATGTCCAACCCATCTGGTCAGTAGATACGAACAGAAGGCCTTTAAGATTGCTTAAAATCCAACATTTAATCCCAGTGTTACCGTACGGGGCGTTGGGTAAGGCGTATAATCGATACCCAGCGATGGAATACCATTACCATTGTTGTTGAACGTAACCGTGTTAACATCTGGATTCAACCCTGTATAGCCCGTGAAGATGAACAGGTTCTGGCCCGTGAGCGACAGCGACAGTGATTTGGCAAAGCCACCCTGAGGTAGGTCAAACCGACGTGAAATTGTCAGGTTCGTAATCCGCACATAATCACTCTTCTCCAGGAAACGAGTCGATACCGAAGCCGGGTTCAGGCCATTCTCTGGGCTGTTTGCCACATCGTAGGTGACGTTGCCAGCATTCTTAAGCGCACCTTTCGCAAACAGGGCGTTGGCAGTGTTGTTGTAAATTTTTCCACCAAACTGACCGTTCACAAAAAGGCTGGCGGTCCACTGACCAAACGTGAAGTTGTTCGTTAAACCTAGGCGCAGTTTAGCAAACGGACTTCCCTGATAATTGGACCGGCCGTTATCGGCATAGGTCGAGTATCCATTGGCATCATAGCCCGTAAAAGTCGGGATAAAGAAGGCAAATGGGGGATAACCGCTGGTAATCCGTTCTGCGTAGGCCCCCGATAGGCCCTGTCCGCTAATCGCGCCCACAGCCTGGTCGGTAGAAATATTCTGGGCTTTAACATCAACGGTGGTCAGGTTAAACAAAGCTTCCCAGCCGAACTGCTGCTTTTGAACTACTTGGTACGTCAAGTTCAGCTCTATACCTTTACTAACGATTTCGCCTGGCAGGTTGATCCATTTGTAGTTAACCGGAGCAGGTTGAGCGTAGAACACCTGCAACAGCGTGTTCGAACCAGCACGGTGATAGTAGTCGATCGAACCAGCAAGTCTGCCTTTCAGCACGCTGAAGTCGATACCAACACCCGTTGTTGTGTTCTGCTCCCACTTCAAATCCGGGTTCGGGTTGTTCTGCTGAACCTGCGCTCCAGTATTGTTATAGGTATAGATGATTTTTGATGCCCCACCGGTAAAGTCCTGGTTACCCACGACCCCGTAGTTAGCCCGGAGTTTCAGATCATCGAAAATGTTCTTCGGAACAAAGCTCTCCTGCGATAACCGCCAGGCAGCCGCCACCGATGGGAAGGTTCCGTATTTGTTGTTGATACCGAAACGCGACGAGCCATCCACCCGTACGGTTGCGGTCAACAGGTATTTTTCTTTGAGGTTGTAATTAACCCGGCCAAAGTATGACTGCAGGTCATTTTGGTTCCGTGTTGAACCACCGCCGATGGCCGTTCCCGTCAGGGTGTTGGCAGACCCAATGTTATCGGCATAATCGATTACCGATTCGTTGAATGGGAAACGGCTGGCAGCTATGTAACTCGTCCGTGTTCCGAAAGTCTGATAGGCAAAACCTGCGACCGCTTCGAGTACACCGGGTCCTACGTTTTTATTGTAGTTTGCCGTGTACTCGACCAGTTTAGACAAGCGATTCAGGTTATTAATATAAGCCGCTCCGCCTAGTCCCGTATTCGGGTCTGCGTACACTGGATTCGTTACCGAGCCCAGAGGAACGTTGAACTGTCCATTCAGACGGGAGTCGATAGTCGTTGTCCGAGTCGAAGTAGAGTTATCTACACCGAAGTTTGCTTTGAGCGACAAGCCATCCATAATGGTCCAGGTCGCACTCACGTTAGCCAGCGTACGATTCGTAACGCCTTTGTCGTGGTAGTAATCCAGCATAGCCCGTGGGTTACGGTACGAACCACCCGCCAATTGATAATAAGACGCGGTATCGCTGCTATTGGCAAAAACCGGGTACGTCGGGTTAGCCTTGATCATAGCCCCGAACAGGTTGCCTAAGGCGCCTGCCTGGTTACCAGTCAATGCATATTGGTCCGTCACTGACGAAGTCGTCGCGTTGACAGCTATCGTTACTTTTTTGTTAAACAGATCCTGCGACGCGTTGATACGACCCGTAATCCGCTTCTGACCTGTTCCTTTTACAAGCCCCTGCTGATCCTGATAACCCAGAGAGAACAGGTAACGCGTATCGTTGGTACCACCGCCAAAGCTGGCGTTGTAAATCTGCGAAACACCCGTACGCAGAATCTGATCCTGCCAGTTGGTCGATGCACCTGCATTCACTGTTGTCAATGTCGGATCACCACCGGCTGCTTTTACACCCGCCAGAAAGTCGGTGGGCGATAGCAGATCGTACTTTTTCAACGACGTCGATACCGCAGCAGAAGCGGAGAAGTTGAATTGTGGTGCTCCCGCTTTCCCTTTCCGGGTCGTAATCAGAACCACACCATTAGCACCCCGTGCACCATAGATGGCAGCCGCCGAAGCATCTTTCAATACCGAGATGTTTTCGATATCGCTTGGGTTCAGGAACGACAGTGGGTTACGAGCCGTTGTTGTACCCGTACCGAAATCGGGCGTACCACTGCTGAAGTCACCCCCATCGAGTGGAACCCCATCAACTACGTACAAAGGTGTATTACCACCCCGCAGCGACACAGCACCCCGAATCTGGATGTTGTTGGCGGCACCTGGCTCTCCGCTGGCCGGTGTGATTTGCACACCCGCGACACGACCCTGCAGCAATTGTTCGGGCGACGAAATAACCCCTTTGTTGAAGTCTTTCGGTCCCAGCGTAGCTACCGAGCCGGTAACGTCTTTTGCTTTTTGTGTACCATACCCAATTACCACCACTTCCTGCAGTGCCTTGGTGTCGTCAACAAGCTTAACATCAACCGTAGCGCGACTTCCAACGGCTATCTCCTGCGTTGTGTAGCCGATGAAGCTAAGTATAATTGTTGCATTATCCGGCACATCCGTTAGTGTGTACACACCATCCGCATTGGTGTTTGTCCCCCGTGTCGTTCCTTTGATCTGAACGCTAACACCGGGTAAGCCAAAACCGGTTGGATCCGATACTTTCCCTGTTACAGTGCGCCCTTGCGCCCACGCTGAGGTGTTACCCAGCAACAGTACCATTAGCAGCATCGCCAAAAAGCTAAAAAAAGCCTTTTGAGTTGATGCCTGGGGTTGGCAAACACCAACCTGACCTACGTTACCACCGAAGTGACTCAATTTGTAGGATTTGTCCATCATAGGTTTGCAGTAAAAATGAATAAATATTGATTCGCAATGTGATTGAGTTTTACCCTTGCATTCTCGGCTGATTCCAGGTGCACGATTCTACAAAAAGGATGTGTCTACGCACTTGGTTTCTATTAACTTGGCGAGAATTTATTGAATAAAACCTGAACCAGTCGGCGAATTACATCAGGATAAGACGAAAATACAAATGCAATGAGGTTAAAATGCGAGTAATTCTTGGCAAAATCGTATCAAAATATTTGTTAAAATAAATAGCCTATTTAATATTATTCCACGTTTTTGCATTATATTACAAATCTTTATCACTTAACTATCAGCAGCTTACGATATAAATCAATTGATCTTAAATATAATTTTATCAGCAAACACCTTGTCCTCATTTTTTACTCTACCAACTCAAAAAAATGTAGTATTTACCTCTACTTTTGTCTAACTATTTCATTGCCTGACAGTCAATACGCAGTTTGTGTGTTTCTATGAGTGTGGAACCCCTTAAAAATTTAGCCAGCCAGTTAACCGGTGATCTCTTCGACGATACAACCTATCGGACCCTGTATGCAACCGATGCATCGGCTTATCGGGAGATGCCCAGCGCCGTTGCTATCCCTAAAACAGTTGACGATCTCAAGACGCTGATCGCTTTTGCGAATGAGCATAAAACGGCGCTGATTCCCCGTACAGCGGGAACATCGCTGGCTGGACAGGTTGTCGGTAGTGGAATCGTTGTCGACGTATCGAAGCATTTTACCCGGATATTGGAGGTCAATCCCGAAGAGCGGTGGGTGCGCGTACAGCCGGGTGTTATTCGGGATGAGTTGAACCAGTTTCTTAAACCTTACGGCCTTTATTTTGGGCCCGAAACATCCACCGCAAACCGGGCCATGATTGGTGGTATGGTGGGCAACAACTCGTGCGGTTCAAACTCGGTTGTGTACCGGGATACCCGTGAACATACGCTGTCGGTAAAGGTGTTGCTGGCCGATGGGTCAGAAGCTGAATTTGGTCCGGTTAGTGGCTGGGACTTTACCAAACAGGTTAGTGAAGCAAGTCGTAAGAATGGGTCAGCTACGCTGGCCGACAAGATTCTTCTGAAGGCAAACGCCATTTTATCGGATGCCGCCAATCAGGAAGAAATACGGCGGAATTTCCCCAAGAAAACCATTGAACGACGCAATACGGGGTATGCGCTGGATGTCTTGCTCGACATGCAGCCGTTTGCCCCGGAAGGTGAGCTGTTCAACATGGCCAAGCTGATTGCTGGTTCGGAGGGGACATTGTGTTTCCTGACCGAAATAAAGTTGAATATCGTTCCACTACCACCTAAGGAAAGCGGGTTGGTATGCGTGCATTGCCATTCCATCGACGAGGCTTTGCGTGCTACGCTGATCGCCCTGAAATACAAACCCTACGCGGTTGAGTTGATCGACGATATCATTCTGGAACGGGCTGATACAAACCCCGAGCAACGAAAAAACAGCTTCTTCGTTCAGAAAACACCCACCGATCATTTTCCAATTATTCTGGTCGTTGACCTATCCCGCGAGACAAGAGCCGAAATTGAGCAACTCTCGGCGGTTATGGTCGCTGATATGCAAGCGGAGAACATGGGGTATCATTATCCGTTACTCTTTGGTGAGGATACGAAGAAAATATGGACGCTTCGCAAGGCGGGTCTGGGCTTGTTGGGCAACTTGCCCGGCGATGAAAAAGCGGTCGCGGTGATTGAAGATACAGCCGTTGACGTTGTTGACCTACCCGATTACATTCGTGATTTCAACGAGATTCTGACCAGGCATCACATGCATTCGGTGCATTATGCCCACGCGGGTTCGGGCGAGTTGCATTTGCGGCCAATTATCAACCTCAAAACGGAAGAAGGCCACCGGCAATACCGGATGATCGCGGAAGAAATTGCCACACTGGTAAAAAAATACGACGGATCATTATCGGGAGAACACGGCGATGGACGGCTTCGGGGCGAGTTTATCCCGAAAATGGTCGGACCGCACAACTATGAATTGATGCGGCAAATTAAGCATACTTGGGACCCGGCCGGCATTTTCAATCCGGGCAAGATCGTTGAAACGCCACCCATGGACACGTTTCTGCGGTATGAAGCCGGTCAGCAAACGCCTGCGTTCAAAACGTATTTCCGGTATAAAGATCAGGATGTTCTCCAGCATGCGGAGCAGTGCAACGGCTCGGGCGATTGCCGTAAAACAGAGGCTTCGGGCGGCACTATGTGCCCGAGCTACATGGCTACCCGCGATGAGAAAGACACAACACGAGCACGAGCCAACATTCTGCGGGAAATGCTCACCCGCTCCCCCAAGGAAAACCGCTTCGATCATGAGGAAATAAAGGCGACGTATGACCTTTGTCTGTCGTGTAAAGGCTGTAAAAATGAGTGCCCATCCAATGTGGACGTGGCCAAACTGAAAGCGGAGTTTTTACAGCATTACTACGAATCGAACGGTATTCCTGTCCGTTCACGGTTGATTGCCAATTTTGCCCGCCTGTCCAGTCTGGCATCTATTGCTCCCTGGGCCTGGAATGGCGTTCTGGGTACGCCTTCACTCCGGCGCATGGCCAATCGGCTGGTTGGCTTTCACCCCGACAGAACAATGCCCATGATGGGTAAAACAACCCTGAAAAAGTGGTTTTCTGACCGCCATAGCGCGCAAAAAACGACGAGGCCATCTGGCCGATCACTCCTGCTTTTCTGCGACGAGTTTACCAATTATAACGACGTTGAGGTTGGGCAAAAAGCCGTTCAGTTGTTTGAGCGCCTGGGTTATACCATCATCATGCCTCAGCATGGCGAGAGTGGGCGCGCTGCTTTATCGAAGGGAATGCTTACCTATGCCAAAACGCTGGCCGAAAAGAACATCCGTTTGTTGAAAGATGCAGTTTCAGCCGAAACGCCACTGGTTGGCCTGGAACCCTCGGCAATATTGACATTCCGGGATGAGTATCCGGACCTGGTTGATGAATCGTTGATTGCCGATGCCAAACGTATTGCCGAACACGCCCTAACCTTTGAAGAGTTTTTAGCTCGGGAACTGGATGCTGGTCATATTAAACCCGAACAGTTCACAACCGAAACCCGGTTAATCAAACTACACGGGCATTGTCAGCAAAAAGCGGTTTCGTCACTGGTGCCGGGCAAAAAGGTGTTGTCATTGCCCAAAAATTACACCGTGCAGCTGATTCCATCGGGTTGTTGCGGCATGGCTGGTTCATTTGGGTACGAAGCCGAGCACTACGATGTCTCTATGAAAGTTGGGGAGCTGGTCTTATTTCCCACCGTTCGTCAACAGCCTGATAGCGTGATTATTGCCGCTCCTGGCACTTCCTGCCGCCATCAGATAAAAGATGGTACAAATCGAAAATCGCAACACCCGGCCGAAATTTTATTTGATGCTCTTTTGTAAACTATAATTCAGGCATCTGAAGCATTATCCGAATAAGGTGACCAATCCAGCCTTATAATCCAATACTGCGTTACGTTGCCTCCGTCAAATGTCACCTGTTCTTATTATAAGATAAACAGTTGTTTTCTACTTGTAAGTACAGGCGCCTAAAACAGGCGTAGTAAGGCATAATTTTTGTAGATATTTTCCTATTAAATGGTTCGAAATGGGAAAATATCTACACTTATTAACTATATGGCTACTGCTACCGTCCGTTCTTCTGGCCCAACGCGCTACCCATACCGATCCTCCTCTATGTGCTGTCCCCGATTTAACAGCAGAACAGTGGAAAGAACTTAATGCACAGGCAGCACAGGCATTGGCCAACAAAAAAGCTTCAAATGCTGCGTTCGCCAGTATCACCTATGTCCCCATTCGTCCCCATATTCTTCGAAGAAGCGATGGTACTGGTGGTATGTCGCTGAGGAGTATCAATCAGGTAATAGCAGTAACGAATAGTTATTACTTGTTGAATGGGTTTGGTATACAATTCTATTTTTGCGGAACCTCCCCCGATTACATCGATAATGACACCGAGTTCAACAGCTTCAGCAATGAAATGCTTGTTACTCAGGGACATGATGTAACAAATGCCATGAATCAGTATTATGTCAACTCCTTTGCTTCAGGCGCGGGGGGCTACGCATACTACCCGGCAAATAGCATTTCTTCGACCCGTTCGTTCATCTTGAATGAGATCAACAATGAGGAAGATATGGGCAACCGGCTGATTCCTCATGAGTTAGGCCACAATTTCAACCTCGTCCATACATTTGGTCAGCGTTCTGGAAATGGCACATTAGGGTCAGGAACCACTCTTGAACTGGTAACGCGGGGGCCCGGAGCCAACTGCACGATAGAAGGTGATTACCTGTGTGATACGCCTGCAGACCCCTACAATGTTCCAGGAGCTAACCTCACCTACATAGATGGTTGTCCACAATACGACCCGAACAGTACGGCCCGCGACGCCAACGGACTACCCTACAACCCGTCTATATCAAACATCATGTCCTATTATTTCCCCTGCGTACACGACTTTACCGCAGGGCAGTATGATCGAATGCAGGCGGCACTGGCTTTACGCCAAACACATACGGCTTACTCACTCGACTGTCCACCGACAGTTGTATCAGCGCCAACCAATCTGGCGGCTTCTATCAGCGGCAGCAGCATCTTGCTGACCTGGCGAGACAACGGAACGAACGAAATGGGTTATTTCATTGAGCGCTCCCGATCTCCGACGTCAGGTTTTTTACCAATTGGTGGTGTAGGGCCCGATATGACTACCTTCACGGATACGAAAATTGTCCCACTAACAACTTACTATTATCGGGTTAAACCATCGAATTCAACGACAGCGAGCATTAGCCAATCAATCAGCATTCGAACACCAAGCTGCCGTCCATCTATTACTTATGCCTGTGATTATCCGGTTGGATTCTCTACGATATCGGTAAATAATGTTGCACTAAGCCAGAACTCAGGTTGCTCACCAAATGGCTACGGGACTTTCACCACATCGACCACTGTGCTGGCCGGCACGTATGTACCTGTATCTGGCAATTTTCTGTACGCAAATTACACCCAGGGCGTAACGATTTGGGCGGATCTGAACCGGGATGGTATTTTTAACGACAATCAGGGCGAGCGTCTGTTTCAAACACCGAATGGCAACGTTATCGGACAATTTATGGGTAACCTCAGCTTACCCGCCAGCCTATCTGCCGGGGCATTATCCATCCGGGTTCTCACGGTTTACTCGACAATTCCTGACAACCCCTGCGGAACGTATTCATACGGGGAGACCGAAGACTACACACTAAACGTAGTCAGTCCTGTTCCTGCTTCGGCCGATCTTAGTCTGTCCCTGCGAAGTAGTAGCCGAACGCTAGCAACGAATCAACTCATCAGTTATTCATTGACTATCCACAACGCCGGCCCCGATGACGCAACGGGTATTAGCTGGCAAAACCGGCTACCGGCCAATGTGAGCTTTTTCAGTGGCGATGCGAATGTTGTCAATTCTGGTACGGCCGTTAGCGGGGGCAATTTATCACTGGCAAATGGCCAGTCTGCTACATTTACTTATCATCTCTTTCCAAGCCGGGGAGGCACTTTTGTGAATGCCGCTCAAATTATGACCAGCAGTCTACCCGACCCCGATAGTCAGCCAGGATCCGGTACCGGCGATGGACAGGATGACGCAGCCTCGGTCGACATTCGTACCTTAGCCAGCACCGGCCTTGTGTATAGTTCGCCAAATCCAAACCAGGTTTCCTTACCGGCAGTTGCATCGAGTCAGCCAGACCCCGATCCAGCCAAAGCGGATCTGTCTCTGGCAATGGCTGTCGATCTGCGAACACCGGCCGTGGGCCAGTCAGTTACCTTCACCGTTAATGTCAGGAATGAAGGCGGCTTGACTGCGACAAACATTATTATCCGGGATACGTTGCGCGGACTAACCTTAACGCAATCGCCTTCCGGTTTTGGTATAGTAGGTACCGGAGCAGGTTACACGATTATCGACGGAACAATTGCCTCATTAGCGGCCAATACAGCCAAGCAGGTAGTCTTCACAGCAATAACCACTTCAGCAGGCTACCTAACCAACGCGGCTCAGATCTGGTCATCGGCGGTAGCTGACCCTGATTCGAAACCAGGTTCCGTAACGCCAACGGCCAACAACCTCAACGGTGAAGATGACATTGCCGCAATAGACTTGCGGGTCGGGCTACCCTGATTTCAGCATGGTGCATCAAACAGCAAATGCCCATCTATTTTTCGAAGGGCCATTGCTTTCGAACGCCCGCCGTGACAAGGAAAGCAACGACTCCTAACCCGATGACGGTTATCCCCGATAACATGAACGTTAGGCCCGTTGAGAAAAAGATAAAGAGCCAGACGCCAATAGCCAGCAGCACAGGTATTGGATAAAGCGGCATCCGGAAAGGGAATTCAGAAGCAGCCCGCCGACGGTGAAGCAGCATCAGACCGATTGCCTGCCCAACAAACTGGATGACGATTCGCATGGCCAGAATGGCCGTAATTACGTCGCCCAGCCGAAATAATAGGCTAAATACGAAGCCCAGCCCGCCCAGAAAAAGCAGCGACACATAGGGGAATTGACGGGTTGGGTGAAGCTTGGCGAATACTTTGAAGAACTGACCGTCCACTGCAGCTGCATAGGGCACGCGTGAGTAACCGAGCAAAACGGCAAAAAGCGAAGAAAAAGCAACCAGCAACACCAAAATCGTAGCGAGTTTCGCGGCACCGGGTCCATAAAGCGTCTCGACAAACGTACTGACGATGAAATTACTATTCTGGGCAATCTGCCAGGGCACAACACTGACAACGCTCAGATTCATAAGCAGATACAAACCTGCGATGCCAACAATCGAGATAAACATACTGACCGGGATATTCCGGGTGGGCTTCTGAATCTCGCTGCCCAGGTGGCAAACATTGTAGTAGCCCAGATAGCAGTAAATGGTTTTGACAGATGCCTGCCCCAACCCGGCAGCCAGTAAGCCGCCACTCACTGAGCCAATTGACTGGAATGTATCGGCCAGGGGAATCCGGGCATTGCTCAACCCGCCAATAATGATCCAGCCAAGTGTCAGCAGAACAGCGCCCCACATAACCAGACCAATTTTACCAATTGAGTCAATCTTCCTGTATAAAAGAGCAATAATGATCAGGACAGCCGCTCCCGACACGCCTTTGCGTTGCCACTCATCCAATGGCATCAGGTACGATGCGTATTGCGCGAAACCAATAGCTCCGGAGGCCATGACCAATGGTGCCTGAATGAGCGTTTGCCAGACGTACAGAAATGACAGCAAACGGCCCCAGCGCCGTTCGCCATAGGAAATTTTCAGAAAATTATAACTGCCGCCAGCCTGTGGAAACGCGGCTCCTAACTCGGCCCAGACAAACGCATCAATCAGCGAAACAAACGCACCCAATACCCAAGCCCACATGAAAAGGGGACCGCCCAGGGTTTTGATCACCAGTGGCAGCACCACGAAGGGACCAATGCCAACCATATCGATCATATTCAACGCTGTGCCTTGCAGGAGCGTCAAATTACGGGGCAAAGCAGCCGATGCGGTATCGGACGGTTGATCTGGAGAAGTAGCGTTACTCAATAGCGTACTGGCTAACAGGCTTTCGTTTTTGCCCTGCACCGATTCAGGCGGCCACGCATGGCACGAATCGCGAACGGGTTCTGACTTATTTGGGAAAGGACAGAAACCGGCTAAAAGTTCGGAAGACGACTGCTTGTGTTGAACAAAAAGTGCCCTGATTTCAACGAAAACAGGGCACTAAAAAAGCGACTAAGCAGACTACTTTAGTTCATCAACTGATCGAATGTCAGGCTGATGTAGTACATCGAGCCAACGCTGGGATTCCCCCAGGCCTGCGTATACAGTTTGCCGGTCAGGTTAGTACCACCCACTTTAAGAATAGACTTGAAGCCGGTAAGTTTTTTACTCACCTGTGCATCGAGCGTGCTGTAGGCCGGAATGATTGTCTGCTGGCGAGCCGTTGCCTCTGTACTACCGAAACTACCCTCCCACAAGAACGAATCCTGCTGACGATACACCACATTGAAGCCAAAACCCGTACCGCCTACATTCCGGTTACCGAACGACAGATTATACCGATATTTTGGCGTATTGAAGAAGGTGACGAATCCCGTCGGAATTTTGTCTTTATCAATCAAATAATTCGACGACACGTTGGCACCAACCGTGTAGTTGCCGGGCAACACATATTCTGCTCCAACGGCCCAGCCTGCATTTTTCAATTGTGTGGGCGAATTGGTTGGGTATGAATACACAGAACGGGTTGATCCGCTGATCAGTTGCAACGTCGAGACGGGATCCGCCAATGACACCGGCGATTTGCCCTGCACAACAATCTGGCTACCCAGGAAGTTCAGGAAACGGTTGTAATAGTAATACGCATCGATAAACAATCTTTTACCGATAAGACCTTTGTAACCAACCTCATACGTTTCTACGCGTTCCGGATCATAGCCCAGGTTCGGTGTTTTTTGCAGAAGAGAAAGTGCCTGCGGCAAAGCAGCCGTTCCGCCCTTCTGTAAGGCTGCACCAAATGCCTGCACAGATTGGAGGGTATATGTCGGGTTGGCATTAAGGTTATATTTATCTTTAAAAAACGGCAACCCGCCAATGAGCCGGGCAGTTGGGGTATTCAGGTCAATATATTGATCCTGGGTGGTAGGTATCCGAAAACCCCGCTGAAACGACGCCCGGAAGTTGTGCGTTTTGGCAACCGTCAGCACGGCCGAAAAACGAGGGCTTACCTGCGCCTTGAAGTTCTGGTTCTTGTCGTAGCGAATAGAACCGGTTAATTTCAAGATGTCGACCAGCGTTTTCGATGCTTGCGCATACGCACCAAATTCGTCGATGGTAAACTCTTTACCATTCTCGTCACGAGCAAACAGTGTACCTTCTGAGTTCAACGCATACCGACGAACGTTTCCACCCACGATCAACTCAACCGTTTTCGGGTCAATCAGCTTTGTGAAGTTGTACATCACCTCGCCATGGTACAGGTTGGTTTTGTCCAGGAACCGGGCGCCGACACCCGTTGCATCGCCTGGAATTGGCTTGCCGGTTACGGCATCGAAGGCCTTCTGGAAACCAGCCGTACCCGGCAACAACCGGCCCTGATCGGCCGCTCCACGAGCCTGATTCAACAGGGCTGTTTGCTGGCTGTTTATATACGTCTGTGCCGCCGACAATGCAGCCTCGGGGGCCTGTCCCGCCCCACGCGCCGTCAGGTAAGCACCCGCGTACCCCAGCAAGGCGGATTGGGCGTATGTTCCAAAATAGGTAGGGAACCACGTGGATGCGCTACCGCTCCAGGCTTCATTGATCCCCTGCCCCAGAATAGCCGTAGCGTAGGCATCTCCCGAGCGCTCCTGTGTGGTGTAAGCCCTGACAAAGAAGTTAGAACCCCGCAATTCAAGCTTGTACTGGCCCAGCTTGAAGCCTTTGATGTAATAGCGGTCAGCACCCGTATAAACGGTTGTTCCGGTACCCCAGTTTGCCTGCACAATGGCTTCTACATTGTCATTCAACCGGTAATGAAGCGCTCCGTTCAGCTTCAGGTTTGTAGCGTTGTAATTGACCAGATCACTTTCCTGATAACCCGTCCGCGAAATATTCAGGTTGGGGATGATGTTATTGAAAATTTGCTGTGGCGTCAATCCCGTTAGTTGCGGTAAGGTGGCGTTGCCCGCTTGTGGAATCTGGGTGGTAGCAATAGCGCCCAGAACAGCCGATGTGCCATTCGCGCCTGTTCCGGGCTGACCATTTCCCAACAGGTTGGAATAAAGATTGGCGCTGGCATCGCCGTAAATATTTACACCATCGTAGCCAGGATTATTGGCTCGGGTGCCGGTCTCCAGGTTGTATCCATTTGAAAACCCCTGATCCCGGTAGTCAGTCGCCTGCCAGTCTTTTGCCGTCAGGTACGAAACGCCAACTTTGATTGCCAGTTTGTTGTTAAACGCCTTTGCGTAGCGAAAAGCGGCATCGTAGAATGGAGTCGTAGCGGTCGACCGGTTGCTGGCATTCATAACGCCCCCTTTCACGTAGGCACTCAGACCCTGGTAAAGAAAAGGGCTTTTTGAATTCATCAGCAGTAAGCCGTTAATCGCATTCGGGCCGTAGAGTGCCGAAGCCGCCCCCGGTAACAGTTCAACACTTTCCAGATCAAGCTCCGACACTCCGGCAATGTTCCCTACCGAGAAGTTAAGGCCGGGCGCCTGATTGTCCATACCATCCAGCAGTTGCACCACCCGTGTATTACCATTTGAGCCAAATCCACGCACGTTAACTGATTTGAACGTCAGGCTTTGAGTACTCATATCCACACCTTTAATGTTCTGCAGGGCGTCGTAGAACGTGGCCGCTGGTGTAGATTGAAACGTGCGGATATCCAACCGCTCAACGGATACCGGCGACTTGAGTACACTTTCTTCCACTCGTGAGGCAGAAACGACAACCTCTTGCCCAATGGTTACCTGTTCTTTCAGGCTTACGTTGAGGTCGGTTCGGTTACCATTAATGACAAATTCCTGCGGTTGAAAGCCCACCGCCGAAACAGCGATTGTGAACGGCGTCGGTGTGGTTGTGGTCAACGAAAAGTTACCTTTCTGATCCGTAATGGTCCCGATAACTTTGCCCTTTACAGCGATGCTAATGCCGACTAATTCTTCTTTTTTCGCATCATCTGTCACCTTCCCGGCAATTCTGGTCTGAGCAATAGCATCGATACTTAAGATGCTGAGCAAACCGAGAAACAGCCTTAAATAAGTAGCATTTTTTCTCATAGATCTATAGTTACAAGTAGGATGTTCGTTACAAACTTATCTCAGGCGCTAAACATACGGATAAGACCCCATTTCGTACAAATTTTTCTTGTAATTAATAAATTACAGTAGCCTCATGTATAAATTGTAGGTTTCATTTAGCGCGTCAATTAGTAAATTTAAATTTGTATTCCCTTTAGTATCAGACAACTTTCTCAACCGAAATTTCTTCTATATATGACAACTGAATCGAACCAGGCACGCCGGGATTTCCTTAAGGCATCTGGCCTGCTAACCGGTAGTGCGCTGCTAGGAAGTCTGCCTTTCCAAACCAAAGCAGCGGGCAATCCAGGTTACCATTTTTCGGTAAACGATACCATAAAAGTGGCGTTGATCGGGTGTGGAGGCCGTGGCACGGGGGCCGCTCAACAGGCGCTGAACACCAAGCAAAATGTTAAAATCGTAGCCCTGGCGGATGCCTTCCGTGATCGGCTGGATGATGCCTACAAAGCCTTGACGGAACGGGGCCTCAAAGCAGCCGATGGTTCACCCAAAGTAGATATACCGGAAGATCATAAATTTGTGGGGTTCGATGCCTACAAGCAGGCGATAGCCCTGGCCGATGTCGTTATTCTGGCGACACCGCCGGGTTTCCGGCCCAGCCATTTTGAGGAAGCCGTTCGCCAGAACAAGCAGGTATTCATGGAAAAGCCCGTTGCAACCGATGCACCGGGCGTTCGGCGGGTACTGGCAGCGGCAGAAGAAGCGAAACGAAAAAAACTGAATGTGGTGGTCGGGCTGCAACGGCGGTACCAGCCAAGCTACCGCGAGATGATCAAGCGCATTCACGATGGGGCTTTGGGCGATATCGTAGGCGGCCAGGTGTACTGGATCAGTGGTGGCGTTTGGCAGAAGCCTCGCAAACCCAACCAAAGTGAAATGGACTACCAGATGCGCAACTGGTATTATTTCAACTGGCTCTGTGGCGACCACATAAATGAGCAGCACGTTCACAACATCGACGTCGCGAACTGGGTAAAAAACAGTTATCCGGTTTCCTGTCAGGGAACGGGTGGCCGGCAGGTTCGGACGGGTAAAGATTACGGCGAAATTTTCGATCACCACATCGTCGATTTCGTTTATGCCGATGGTACGACTATCAATAGCCAATGCCGCCACTACGAAGGAACCTACAGCCGGGTAGACGAAATGTTCCTGGGCACAAAAGGGAAGGTAGAAGGCATGGAAAAGAAGACCAGTGCCCTGCTAGGCTACAATGGCCAGCCTATTTACAGCCATAACGCCAAAAGCGATGGTAACCCCTACCAAATTGAGCACGACGAACTGTTCGATGCGATTGCCAAAGGCCAATACAAGTTCTCGGATGCCGAACGCGTAGCCAAGAGCACCATGACTGCCATTATGGGCCGCATGGCTACCTATTCGGGCAAAGTTGTCAAGTGGGATGAAGCCCTGAACTCACAAATCGATCTTTTCCCGGACAAACTTGCCTGGGATGCCATGCCGAAAAGCCTACCCGATGCGAATGGATTATACCCCATTGCTGTGCCGGGCAAAACGGTAACGGTATAAAATGGAAATTAAGTGAAGGGGGCCGATTGCCATTTGCGTAATCGGCCCTTTTTATTTTCCAGAATCAACAGTTTCACACCCGGAAAACGCTTCACCAGCCAACGGCTTTTGCGAAGGCCTGCTACACTGAAAACTTTCGTGAGCGCATCGGCCCGGTAGCCATCGGGTGCCCATACCGCGGCCTGAACAAAGTGCCGAAGGCCTAATCCTGAACGCGGGTCCATAATATGCGAGTACCGCTGACCTTTGTTTTCCAGGAAGCGATAGGTATCGCCGGAGGTGGTTATAGCTGCTTTTCGAAGTAAAATTGTTGTCGTGTCGGCATCACCGGGTTTGCCTGAGCCAATGCTTACCCGCCAGCCCGGGCTTCCCGGAGGTGCCTCGTCGGCCAGAATATCCCCGCCAATGTCGACTAGCGACGATTGAATACCGAATCGGTGAAGCGTTTTCAGGGCTTCATCAACGGCAAACCCCTGTCCTATGCCACCCACATCCAGCCGCATGCCCGCTCGGCGCAAACGCACGGAACGGGTCAGGCTGTCCAACTCCATAAGCTTGTACCCCACCGCCTGTCGGGCTCGGCGCCGTTCTTTATTGGTTGGAAACTCTTTCCGTCGAACGGCCCGTCGCCATAGTAAAGACAAAGGGCCAACCGTTGGATCGAAGCGCCCGTTCGAGTGGCTGGCAATCCGTTTTCCTTTTTGTAAAACGGCAAACAGATCGGCCGACACGGGTACCCATTTCCGAGAGCCCGCCATTTTTGATAGCTCATTTATTTCGGAACCGTCCAGATAATCGCTCATAATTTGGTTGAGCGAGTCCATGCGGGCATTGACAGCCGCATTAGCCCGCTGGGCCGTCAGACTATCCGGTGCATAAAAAATGACATTGAACTGCGTGCCCATCAGTCCCCGGCGGAACGAAAAACGAGCCAAGCCGGGTTGTGCAATGACCAGTTCCGGCACAAGGCTAACAGCAAGGATCAGGCTGGCAAGGAAGCGAAAAGAGGAACGGGTGTTCAAAATAGTTGTGCAGGCAGTCATTCAGAATTGACCAACCAATGGTTACTATCAAAAATAAATTTATCCTGCTGGCAGCCGGTTTCTGGCTTACAGGCCTGGCCCTAACGCTGGCAGGTGCTTATGGTAAAAGCCACCAATGGGAAGCAACAGGTACACTACTAACCATCGGCATTTCAGCGCAGGCCATTGGCTTTGCTTTTTTGGGCTTCGCCATTATGCAGGCTGTCTTCAAGAAAAAATAAATCGAGCCAGCCAATTAATGGACGGCATTGCCTGCCGCTGATCGACAGGCTTGTGATTAGGATTGAAACAAATCCTGAATGACAAACTGGAAGTCAGGTACAACAGGCGTGGCCGAACACACATCCTGGCCCTTATAGACTTTAATGTCGTCGGGCGAAGTATAAGCGTATATCTTCTGCTGTTTCGGCGCGATATACCACACCAGTTTAACACCCGCATCGAAATAATCCTGTACTTTTTCGAGCACATCATTCTGCGGTTCAGAATCGGAAAGTATTTCGATTGTAAAAGTTGGCATTACACGTTCTCCTGCCCGTGTTGCTTTTATTTGCTCTCTACTGAAAAAAGCCAGATCAGGCACTCGTTTGCGAAACGCATCCACATACGAATCGAACTCGGTGAGTAAATTACCACCTTGCTCAAAAGCGCCAGATTTTATGAACTGACGCACTAAAAAATCAACAATAAATAACTCCTCCTGCTTCATGGGTGGCTTTTTGATAATACGCCCCCGTACAAACTCGTAGTTTGCATCGGTTTTTTTACGCGCAAGCCACTTCTCAAACTCAGTAACTGTCTGCGGAGCCGATAGGCGTTTTTTACGAGAAGGCGTTGCTGTTGTTTCCATGTTGAGCATTGCTGGTTAGTCAAAGATACCAATTTTGATTGGATCGAGGCAGTTTACACCTTGGCCGCTTTGTTTCGCAAATACATGTCGACCAGCACCAGAGCGGCCATAGCTTCGACAATGGGAACGGCACGGGGAACCACGCAGGGGTCATGCCGACCTTTTCCCGATACCGTTACAGGCTGTCCATGCACGTCGACACTGTCCTGGTCCTGCATAATGGTGGCAACGGGTTTGAAAGCCGTTCGAAAATAGATATCCTCGCCATTGCTGATTCCTCCCTGAATGCCCCCCGACTGGTTTGTTTTGGTGCGAACCCGCCCGTTTTCATCCATATAGAATTCGTCATTGTGTTCAGAACCAAGCTGTTCTACACCGTCGAACCCGCTACCGTATTCGAAACCTTTCACCGCATTGATACTGAGCATGGCTTTACCCAGTTCGGCATGGAGCTTATCGAACACAGGTTCGCCCAGACCAGCGGGCAGGCCCGTAACGACGCAATCGACAATGCCGCCAATGGAATCGCCCTGTTTACGAATGCCATCGATGTACTGAAACATCTGCTCAGCCGTTTCAGGATCAGGGCAACGAACGGCATTCTCTTCGGCAAGCGCCAGATTTAGCTCGGAATAGGTTTTTTCGAGCTTCAGTTTACCAACCTGCGAGACGTACGCGGTAATCTGGACACCCACCTGAGCGAGCAGTAATTTAGCCACGGCCCCGGCCGCGACACGGGCTGCGGTTTCGCGCGCCGACGACCGGCCCCCTCCTCTATAATCCCGCGAGCCGTATTTGGTCTGGTAGGTGTAATCAGCGTGGGAGGGCCGAAACTGCTCCGAAATATGCCCATAATCTTTACTCCGCTGATCGGTATTCCGAATGACCAGGGCAATAGGGGTTCCCTGCGTGTAACCCTCAAAAACGCCGGACAGCACGTCAAACTCGTCGGCTTCGCGCCGTTGGGTTGTAATCCGCGATTGGCCAGGCTTCCGCCGGTCCAACTCCTGTTGAATAAAATCAGTATCAAACGCCAGCCCTGCGGGGCAGCCATCAATAACAACACCAATGGCGGACCCGTGCGATTCACCGAATGTAGAAATCTTGAATAATGTTCCGTACGTACTACTCATGCTACCTAGTTTGGAGTTTCACCCCCGATTAGTAACCAAAAGACAAGCTGTCTTTCAGCTGTCCATTTTGCTTCTTATGTCTATTTTCTAACCAATACAAAAACCATCCCCAGCAACATTATCAAAATCAATACGTTCGCTACTGACCGAATAAGTACCGGTACGCTAACGGGTTGCCGAGTGCTGTCCATTCGGTCAATGCCAGCGTAAATCGAATTGACCAGCGGTGCCCCCGGAACAGTTTCGCCGTTCGTAACCACTGAACTACCGGCCACGGCCGCGTTCGTTGCAACGCCCGATCCGCTGCCCCCCACCTGAAGCTGTAACTGCGGCCGAAGCGTATCATAACGCCCCGTTTGCGGGTCGAAATAAATCCACTGAAAATAATTCGCCAACGAAACCGGCCCATTCTGGTGCGGCACAATGTAATACGTAAACGTTTTCCGACCCGTTATTTCATTGCCGCCATGCGTAATTGTGTGCTTTGCTTCTGGCGGAAAGACATCTATTTCGGATCGCCCACTCAGTAATGCAGGTTCTGGTAAAGTGGCTATATTACCCTTTCCTGAAACAGAAAACGTATAGCGTACACTCTTTCCAGCCACTACACGCTGCCGCTCCAAGGATTCTTCCAGCCGAAACGTTCCCACCGGTACGCGGCCTCGCAAGGGATGAGTCGGCAACGACTTAACGCTGATCGTAAGAGGCCGACTGGTAAAAACGGCCGTTTCGGGTTGGGAGGCTGGCGGACCAATAACCGGCCGACGGTTTAGTTGAAGCGACACCGCAGGAATACGCAACGATTGATTGGACAATGGAAAGAATACCGACTGAAAAATCCGGTACTCTCTAAACTTCTTTTTACGGATGACAACCGGAATCGGCTTCAGGTCATTGATCGGCATGTTTTCCTCCCAGGAATTGGCCGGACGAATCTTTTTAACGATTGCCTGTAGCTGTTTATCGAGCGCCTGAAAGCTAAGTTCGTAGGGATAATTGTCAGCGACAAAAAACGACAACGTCAGTCCTACCTCAGCACCGGTATAGATAGCTTGTCTGGATGCCCGAAGTGACAAAAATGCCGCTCCTTCGGGTACTACCGCTATGGTATTGAGTGTTGCACTACCCGGTACTGACAAATTTGCCGATGCCTGGACAAGTAGAGTCGCTCCTTCCGACCGTACTGTTTCACCATTTACCATAATTGAAAAGGGAGGCAGTCGGAAACGGCCGGGTGATTTTGCCAGGTAATTCTGCGTAATAACCTGACTAATAGTCGTTTTTCCGCCTGATTCGATTGGCGTTACACTGGTCGATGTGCCTTTTTTGAGAAAACCCGCGATGTCAGGAAACGTAACTGTGGCACGCGTTTCGCTGTTCGGAATGATGAGCGAAATGGTAAAGGGCCGTTCAATCGGAAAAGTTGTTACGCCTAATTCAATAGATGACAGATTATCAATAGATTGCCCAAATCCCGAGAAGAGGAAACAAAAAAATAATACAACAACTTTTCGGAATATTACAAGAAACATTATTAATTTTGAGCAACAATGTATGAAATCAGCCGTTACGAATTAAGGTATCAAAGATAAGAATGAACTGTCCAACCTCCCTTACTATCCTAGCTTCTTCAACCGAAAATATGTTACCCTATGCTTTCCATGCTTGAGTATATCAAAACGATCCTTCAGAAGGTCAGTTTTGATAAAAATCTTTTTGATAAAGAGCTGGCTAAAGCCATCAAAATGCTCATTCCAAAAGAGGTAAAGCAACTTAAACGCTGGTGTTACGTCCAGTTTGGCAAAATGTATCGTGCTGTTTTAAATCGTCGTTTCGCTCGGGTACGGTTCACCTGACGGTGTTCCTGTTTTCGCAAACACAAATCCCCCGGCTTGCAAGCCGGGGGATTTGTGTTTTACGGGGATTATATAAAAGCTGCGCCTACATTGAAAACGGCATTACAAGCTTACTTTCTGGCGCATCTCCGGAATCTCGATGTGCTGAAATCCAGCTGCCTGCAAATGCTCTTTCCAGATCAATTGCTTTTCATAGTCGCCGTGCACGAGAAATAACGATTTAACCTTGGCCGCATCCTGGCAACTCAGGAAGTGAAGCATCTCCCGATAATCGCCATGTGCCGAGAAGGAGTCCATAATGGCAACCTGAGCAACAACGGCATACCGCTCGCCGAAAATGGTCACTTCTTTGTCGCCCCGCTTCAGGGCACCACCTAAGCTGTTAGGAGAGGCATACCCAACGAGCAGAATGGTTGTATTGGCCTTGCCGATGTTGTTCTTGATGTGATGCTTGATCCGGCCAGCTTCGGCCATACCCGACGGCGCAATAATGATACAGGGCTCCTTCAGATCATTGATCGCCTTCGATTCCTCGACATCGGTAACGTAGTGCAAATTGGGAAACTGAAAGGCGTCACCATCTTTCTTGATATATGCCAGAATATCGGGATTGAAATCTTCCTCATGATCGCGCATAACATCCGTAGCTTTTACCGACATCGGGCTATCG
Organism: Spirosoma humi; assembly: GCF_054776575.1. NCBI lineage: Bacteria > Pseudomonadati > Bacteroidota > Cytophagia > Cytophagales > Cytophagaceae > Spirosoma > Spirosoma humi. The sequence goes on along the minus strand of NZ_BAAHBR010000002.1, from coordinate 61,022 downwards.
ATGTAAACGGGTAATTTCGGCAATCGTCCTTCGCTCGATAACTGATCAAGCGCGTAAATCAACTCCTGCGTCCGGTCGACGGCGAAAGCCGGAATGATCAGTTTCCCCCGCCCTTCTACGCAGGTTTGCTGCACAATACGCAGTAAATGGGCTTTCATGTCAGGCTCGGCTTCGTGAAGTCGGTCGCCGTAAGTCGATTCGCAGATGATGTAATCAGCCTGGGGAAACGGCTGGGGCGAACGCAGAATTTTATCGTCGGGACGACCAATGTCGCCACTAAAGAATAGTTTTTTCTCCACCTCTCCTTCCCGGATCGTCAGGCTGACCGATGCACTCCCGAGCAGATGCCCTGCATCGGTCAATAGAGCCGTCACCCCATCGCAAATAACAAAGGGTTTGTCATAATCGACAGCCTGCATCTGATCAAGTGCCTTTTTTACATCATCTTCATCGTATAAAGGCTCAATTGCGGCCTGCCCCCGCCGGGTACGTCGCTGGTTGACCCGCTCAAGATCGCGCTCCTGAATTCGGGCGCTGTCCATGAGCATCACCTCACAGAGGTCAATTGTGGATGAAGTCGTGTAAATTGGTCCCTGAAACCCCTGCCGTACCAATCGGGGAATCAGCCCGGTATGGTCGATATGGGCGTGCGAAAGCACCATATAGTCGACCTGTGCCGGATCAAAGCCAAACTGCTGGTTAAGCTCGTCGGTATCAATACCCTGAAATAACCCGCAATCGAGCAGAATCTGTGTACCGCTGGTGGTGGTAATCAGGTGCTTACTGCCCGTTACCGTTCGGGCTGCACCAAAGAATTGAATGGTCATTTTCTACGTAAGGTTTCGTTGGTCAAGGAATGCAGGCATTCTTCTCTGAGACCGAAGGATACCGAGAAGTAACACACTGTATGGCAATGTTCGGATTACTAATGAGCTATGTACGCGGTATCATCAACCGGTTGTGGCAATACCGTCTGATGAAAACCCTTCTCGTGGCGCTATTGATTTTTTTCGGCCTGGATTTTTTCTTTCCCATCCGGAACCGCGTTCCCTACTCAACCATCATTACGGCCCGTGATGGCTCTATTCTACACGCCTTTCTGAGCCGCGACGACAAATGGCGAATGTATGCCGAGCTGGACGAAATTACGCCCGCTCTTCGCAACGCCATCCTGTTCAAAGAAGATAAATATTTCTGGTACCATCCGGGTGTCAATCCTATAGCGATGATCCGGGCCGCTGCCCGAAACATACTCACAGGCCGACGCACGTCAGGTGCCTCGACCATTACCATGCAAACCGTTCGGCTGCTCGAACCACGCGAACGCACCTATGCCAGCAAGTTTGTCGAGCTATTCAGAGCCCTGCAACTTGAACTCCATTACTCGAAGGACGAGATTCTGCAGTTGTACCTGAATCTGATTCCATACGGCGGCAATATCGAAGGGCTCAAATCGGCGTCATTGCTGTATTTTGGCAAAGCACCGGCCTTGCTGAGCCTGGCCGAACTGACAACGCTGACCATTATTCCAAACCGGCCATCGAGCTTACGATTGGGCATACATAACGCGCTTGTCGTGCAGGAGCGAAACCGCTGGCTGCGCCGTTTCCGAACGAGCCACCTTTTTGGTGAAACCACCATCGCCGACGCCCTGAACGAACCCCTTACGGCTTACCGGCGGGAAGCACCCCAACTGGCTCCGCACTTGTCGCGTCGGCTGCGCCGGGAAAACCCCAATGTACCCATTGTTCATTCAGTTCTTGCGCCAGCGATCCAGTCGACGACTGAGCGGCTGGTCCAGCAGTATGCCAAACGTATTCGAGCCTACAATATCCACAATTCGGCCGTGTTAATTGTGGATAACCAATCTCGTGAAGTCGTTGCCTATGTCGGCTCAGCCGATTTTGGTAATGCGTTCGACGGCGGACAGGTCGATGGTGTCCGGGCAGTCCGGTCGCCGGGTAGTGCCCTAAAACCATTGCTATATGGCTTGGCGTTCGATGCGGGCATCATTACGCCCAAAACAAAACTGGCTGACGTGCCTACCAACTTCGGCGGCTACGAACCCGACAACTACGACCGACGATTCAACGGCCCCGTTACGGCAGAATTTGCACTGGCCAACTCACTCAACATTCCGGCGGTTGCTTTATTGAAGGAAATAGGCACTCCGACGCTTGTTTCAACGCTCCAGAAAGCGGGTTTTTCAGCCATTCGGAAACAGGCAAAAGCCCTGGGCCTGTCCATGATTCTGGGCGGCTGTGGCGTTACGCTGGAAGAGATAACTCGCTTGTATACGGGTCTGGCGAATGCGGGCCGGGTAAGTCCTCTGCAGTTCAGCTCGTCGGAACACCGAACGGAGCCAACTCCTCTCCTCTCCCCCGAAGCCGCCTATCTTGTTACGCATACGCTTACCCAAATTACCCGCCCTGACTTACCGAACAATTTCGACAATAGCTATCACCTGCCACGGATCGCCTGGAAAACCGGCACCTCATACGGTCGGCGCGACGCCTGGAGCATTGGGTACAATCAGCGGTACACGGTTGGGGTTTGGGTTGGCAATTTTTCGGGTGTGGGAGTGGCTGAGCTGAGTGGAGCCAACACAGCGACGCCGTTACTGTTTCAGCTTTTTAATGTGCTGGATTATAATTCACCGGCGGGTTGGTTCAAGGTGCCGAAAGCAGCCTTCAAACTAAGCAGCCGACTTATTTGCCCCGAATCGGGCGACGTTCCAGGGGAGTTCTGTCTGAATCCGGTAACCGACTATTGCATCATGGGCGTTTCCCGGTATCGGCGATGCCAGCACCGGACAGCCGTTTTCACCAACGGCGCCAGTACACTTTCTTACTGCGCTCACTGCCTGCCCGATTCTGGCGCCGTTCGTCGGGATTATCCAAATCTATCCCCCGAGATCAGGGCGTTTTACCAGAGCCAAAATATCCCGGTTGAAGCCGTCCCGCCCCATAATCCAGCTTGTGAACGCGTGTTTGGCAGTCAGAATGCCGGTCAGGCGGGACCCGTAATCACAAGTTTGAATGACGGAAGCGAGTACTTCATTAATCCCAAACAACAAACCGAGTTAGAACTGGCCTGTCAGGCTCCGACGGGTGTACAAACGGTATTCTGGTATTTGAACGACAAACTATACCGTCGGGCAAAACCAACGGAAGCCGTCTTTTTCAAACCACGACCCGGGCAGCTAAAAGTTTCCTGCGCCGACGACCGGGGACAGAGCCGGGATATTCGGGTGATTATCAAAAATGAGTAACGGTCTACCGATTTTGCTTTTCCATAATTTATGGACACTTTCCCCGCAAAAAGTTAATTAACTACGCAATGAACTACGCTTTCTTTCTGCTGATTAGCCTCTTGTTTACGACTACCGCTTCGGCGCAACAGCCAACAACGTCACAGGACCCTACGGCGCTTGGCCATATGTTCTTCAAAGCTTTGCTCGATGAAGACAGCAAGACACTAGAGCGGGTCATTTCGAGCGACCTGGATGTCATCAGCTTCGATGGGCAGTCCGTAGACGGCGACTTACTGGTACAGGGTGTGAGTGACGGAGCGATCATTATCGAAACAGGCACCGTTTCGGATGAGGTCACGCGCGAGTACAATAACGACTCGGCAGTGATGACCGGCAACTGGAAATCGAAGGGCAACATTCAGGGCCAGGCCTTTGACAGTAGCGTTACGTTTTCGGTGATGATCGCCAAACAAGCGGGCATCTGGAAAATCGTCAATGTACAGTTTACGCCCACGCGCTAGTCACCGTTCAGTAAGTGAAACCCTAAAATTCAGCCCATTCACTAATCCTGAATGGGCATTTTCGTCTATCTTCGGCACCTCACAACCACCGTTCATGCAAACCTTACCCTACCTTCGCAACGTCCTCATCATTAGCCTGCTATTTTCTCTTCTCTCCCAATGTTCGCGCTTACCGTTCAGCGACGTCTCAGTTGTCGGGCGCAACTTCGACGACGAAGTTCAGCAGACCCAGAATTTGACCTTTACGTTCAACAAAAACGTCGGTCCGACCAGTCAGTTTGGTGATTGGGACTCAACACAGTATATACGCTTTATTCCGGCTGTACGGGGGAAGTTCAAATGGACGGCTCCCAACGAACTGGTGTTCTCGCCCACCCTTGCCTTTGATCCTGCCACGGACTACCGGGCCGAGCTGACCACCGATTTACTGAAGAATTCTGACAAAAAAGACCTGACTGTTTCGGGCGAAGCCATTGCCTTTCATACCCCGTATCTGCAACTGACGGGCGTCGAAAACTGGTGGGCGCGCGCTCGGGAAACGGGGCAGCCCGTTGCCAAAACCCGCCTGAATTTCAACTATCCGGTTTCGGCCGCAAACGTAGTTGAAAAAGTAGCCGTTTCGTCGGACGAAAAACCGCTCACGGTATTAAGCACACCAAACGATGCGCAAAATTCGATTGGCTTAACGCTCACGAATGCGCCCGCCCTGAAAAACGAGCAGCCCCTGTCCATAAAACTAAGTAAAGGGATAAAGGTGCCAAACACAGCCTTCGTTAGCAAAGAGGCCATCGAAGAAACCAGTACACTACCATCCCGCTACAAGGTTGAAATCGCCGATGTACAAACAAGTTTCGACAATAATACGGGTGTCGTCAAGATCATTACGACGCAGGAATTACAGGCCGGGGAACTTAGTCAGTACTACACCATTCAGCCACAGGTTGAAACAACGGCTGAACTAACGGAGAATGGCTTCGTGATCCGCGGACATTTCACCGAGACAGACACCTATGTCCTAACACTGACCGACCAGATCCGGGGCGTTTTGGGAACAAAACTGGAGGAGCCGACAACCCGTGATCTGTTTTTTGGGAAAATGCCCGCCAGCATTCAGTTTGCCAATAAGAAAGCCCTATACCTATCGTCGAAAGGCGCCCGGAATATTGGCCTTAGCATCGTTAATGTCCCCAAAGTACAGGTCAAGATTGCGAAAGTATATGAGAATAACATCCTGAATTATTTACGCGCAAACCGGTACGAAGAGTATAAAGAAAAAGCCAACGGGGAGTGGGGGCCATCCGGATCGTTTACTTACAGCGACGATGACGCGGGCGACCTAAGTGATGTGCTCGTCAACAAAACCGTCGAAACCGCCGATTTGCCCAAAGTAAGGGGCGTGTCGGCGTTAAATCTGGCCCTGCCCGACTATAATACTACCTTTCGGGAGCATCCCTTACGAGGTGTCTATCTCGTCTCCGTATCATCGAAGAACGAAGCCTATTTGCAGGCGAGCCAGCTCGTGTCGGTATCTGACATTGGGTTGGTAGCGCGCCATACAAACGACGAAGTACTGGTTTGGGCCAACTCGATCCGAACCGGCGAACCCTTGCAGAGCGTTGAGATCACCCTGATCAGCAGCAACAACCAATCGGTATATACACTGAAAACGGATGGCACGGGCTTCGTCAGATTCGAGAAGGTAAGCGAGAAGGCCCCTGGCTTCAAGATCGCTCTCATAACGGCCAGCATTACCAATACGGCGGCTGTAAGGCTATCGGATCAGGACGATTTCAACTTTCTGTTTTTGCCCGATACACAAGTCGAAACATCCCGGTTTGAGGTCGACGGCAAGCGGGATAATGAATCCGGTTTCGATGCGTTTGTGTACGGTGACCGTAACATTTACCGCCCCGGCGAAACGATACACATCAATACCATTATCCGGTCGCAGAGCTGGCAAAGCGTAGGCGAAGTACCCGTACTGGTCCGCCTTCTGGCCCCCAATGGCCGTGAAGTTCGGATATTCCGCAAAACGACCAATGCGCAGGGTGCCGTGGCTACTGATGTACTACTCGATCCGGCGGCCGTGACCGGCACGTATACCGTTGAGGTATTGAATGCCAACAATATCCTGCTGACATCGGAGCCAATCAGCGTCGAAGAGTTTGTGCCCGATCGGATCAAGGTAGATGTGACGATGGATCGACAGGTTGACCCAGCTATACCCGCGATCTACAAATCGGGGCAAACGGTCACGCTTTCGCTCACAGCAATGAATTTATTCGGCCCACCCGCATCCGACCGGGCTTACGAAGTGGAGCTGCAACTGAAACGGAAGGCGTTTGCGCCCAAAGGTTTCGGCGACTATGATTTTAGCATCGCCAACGGCCTGTCGCCAACAAATGGTGAAGCCAAAACCGATGTATTTCCAAAAGAGGTACGCCAGGGCCGAACGAATGCCAGCGGGCAGGCAAGCGAAAAATTCCCAATCTCAGCACTTTATCAGGACATTGGCTTGCTGGAAGGCAAACTCTTCGTCACGGTCTTTGATGAAAATGGTCGCCCAGTCAATCGGCTTCGGCGGCTGAACGTTCTGACGCAGGATACTTTTTTTGGCGTACGGATACCCAACAGTTACGTTGCCACCAACACCCCTCTCGCGGCCGATCTGGTTGCCCTTGATCCGGCTGGCCAGATACGTTCGGCGGCTTCGGCACTAGTTGAGGTTGTCCGCTACGAGTACCAGACAGTGATCGAAAAAGAAGGTAATGGAGATCAATCCCGCATCAAATACACGACCAAACGCCGGGAGAAACAGGTGTACGCCAACACGTTACTGTTCAAATCCGGGAAAGCGGCATTCCGGTATGTTCCAACGGTTTCCGGCGAATATGAAATTCGCGTTCGTCGGCCGGGCGCAGTGGCAGCGGCTTACGCGACCACCCGTTTTTATGCCTATGGCTTTGGGAGTACTTCGGCTTCATCGTTCGATGTCAGTCAGGAAGGTCAGGTGCTCATGACGCTCGACAAACCCGCCTACCAGACCGGCGACAAAGCAAAAGTACTTTTCAAAGCTCCCTTCGATGGCAAGCTACTGGTAACCGTGGAGCGCAACCGCGTGCTTGAACAACACTGGCTTACCACCAACAACAAATCGGCGGAGTGGAGCTTTTCGGTGGGAACGGATCATCTGCCCAATGTGTACGTCACGGCTACGCTTATCCGGTCCATTGATGGCACAAACCTTCCCCTCACGGTGGCACACGGGTTTGCCCCGGTTTCGGTACAGGACCCAGATACAAAGCTTCCCGTAACCCTCACCACCGTTGGACAATCCCGCTCGAAAACGAAGCAGACTATTCGAATCAAAACGGCGGCTAACGCCCAGGTAACGGTGGCCGTTGTCGACGAGGGTATTTTGCAATTAAAAAACTTTAAAACGCCGGATCCACATGGCTTTTTTTACCAGAAACGTGCCCTGGAGGTAGATAGCCATGACTTGTATGCCCTGCTTTATCCCGAACTTTCGCTAAAGTCAAGATCGAGTGTTGGGGGCGATGGCTATGACCTGGAACGGCGGGTTAATCCGCTCAGCAATGGGCGTGTTCGTCTGGTGGCGCTATGGAGTGGCATTCTGGAAACCGGCTCTGATGGTGAAGCCGAATTTGCGATAGACATTCCGCAGTTTTCGGGCGATTTGCGTGTCATGGCCGTTGCTTATAAGAACAACGCCTTCGGATCGGCCAATACCAACATGAAAGTAGCGGACCCCATCGTTATCAGCACCGGCGTCCCCCGTTTTTTAACGCCCGGCGATAACCTGGAGTTGCCCGTCAACCTTATCAACACCACCAAACAGGCGGTTACGGTCACTGCCGGTCTAATGCTGACAGGTCCATTGGTAGCCGATAGTGTGCGTATGCAGAAACTAACCATTCAACCGGGTCGGGAAAGTCGCGCTCTGTTTCGCATTTCGGCCAAACAGGCAATCGGAGCCGGAGCCATTACCGTAACGGTCAAGAGCCTTAACGAAACCTTTACGGAGAAAACGGACGTTACGGTTCGCCCGGCGGCCTCGTTGCAAAAAACTACGCTAGCGGGTGCCGTCGCTGCCGGATCGACCCAAACACTCCAGTTGGCCAATGGCTTTCTGCCCGGAACCGCTCAGGCAAGCCTGACGCTGAGCCGGTCACCGGTTGCACAGTATGGCCGGGAACTATCCTACCTGCTGGGTTACCCACACGGCTGCCTGGAACAGACCCTTTCCAAAGCTTTTCCGCAACTGTACTTTGCGGATTTATCCAAACAGCTATCGGCCAACACATACTTCGTTCGGGCAGGCGACAGCGATTTGAATCCGACCTCCAACGTCCGGCAGGCAATTCAGAAAGTCGAGGGGCTTCAAATACAGAACGGCGGGTTTAGTATGTGGCCTGGCATGGTCGTAGATGGTTCAACGACAGGTTCAACCGTCGACCCCTGGGTTACGGCCTATGCCGTGCATTTTCTGGCCGAAGCCCAGGAAGCGGGCTACGAAGTGCGCTCATCGGTGCTAAGTTCAGCCATCGACTATCTGACAACCCTTACCAACAGCCCCGCCACCGAAAATGCGGTTACAGTGCGTGAAGGTCAGTCGAGCCGAACCGTAAGTCAGGTAACAAGTCGCACCAGTGTCTACGCACTTTATGCGCTTGCGGTAGCGGGTAAGCCCAATCGGTCGGCCATGAACTATTACAAGCAGAATGTAGCCTCGTTGACACCAGATAGTCGCTATCTGCTGGCGTCGGCCTTCTTCCGTATTGGCGACACCCGCAGCTACGCGGCTCTCCTACCGAAGCGGTTCTCGGATACTACCACGGGGCGGCAAACGGGCGGGAGTTATGCATCGCCTTTACGAAACTTAGCCCTCGTCCTCGACGCCCTTGTAGATACCGACCGCGATAATATCCAGATTCCAGTTCTAGCCCGACAGTTAGCCAATACCCTCAAACAGAGCATCTACCTTAACACGCAGGAAGCTGCGTTCTCTTTCTTGGCACTCGGTAAACTGGCGCGCCAAACAGCTGGCAGTACAGCCACCGCCACCTTGACAGCCGCCGGAAAACCACTTGGCACGATGAGCACCGCGTTACTGAACATAAAACGGGTTCCGACCAACGTGCCCCTTAGCCTGAGTGCCAAAGGCTCCGGTAACGTCTATTATTTTGCGCAGAGCGAAGGCGTACCGGCAAACGGCAGAATCAGCGAGGAAGACAATGGTTTACGGGTTCGGCGACAATACCTTAGCCGCGACGGGAAACCAATTAATGCGATTCGTCAGAATGATCTGGTTGTCGTAAAAATTACGTTGACCAGTATGAATGGCCTGAATGTTGAAAACGTGGTGGTAACCGATTTGCTACCCGCCGGACTGGAAGTGGAAAACCCACGCCTTACCGGAGCACCGGGACGCGATGCCGGGGATATGACCTGGATTGGCAAGTCAGCGACCGGCGCGCTGGACCGTCCTTCACATTTTGATCTGCGCGACGACCGGATCAATTTTTACACGACAGCCACCGGTGCCGAACGAACATTTTATTACCTGGCACGCGCCGTGTCGAAAGGGCGCTTTGTGGTGGGTCCGGTTTCGGCCGATGCTATGTACAATGCTGAGTATCGTAGTTACAATGGGGCGGGAACTATACTCATTCGCTAGCGGGCATTTAGACAGACTAATTCCTAACATTTACTCTGTGTCGTTGTTATATCAGACAAAAACAGCGTTGACACATCGTCTGGCTGATTTTAAAGATATACTCAACACAATGATACTAACGTTATGAAACGCAAAACATGGGTAGTAGGTGCTCTTTTAGTGGCAATGGCAGGTTTATCCTCCTGCGCGTCAACGGAGCGACTGATTTACGGAAATAATGAGAATAGCCGGGAAGACATTGTTCAACGGGATTCAAGAAGCCAACAGCGTCCGAAAGCCCGCCGGAGCTACGACGACGATGAAGGGGGTATCTTCAGCCGTCGAAACAGAGATCGGGACGATGACCGCATGAGCCGGAACGACTCACGTGGTTCGCAGGAAAATAGCTCGTACCGGAATCCGTATCGGTCAGATGATCGGATGGGTTACCGCAGTGATAACTCAGACGGCCCAAACCGGATGTCTGGTAGCGATTCGTACAACAATCCATATAGCAGCCGCTCGTATGATCGGCAGGATTCGTACAATGACCGGGACCGCGACTACAACGATCGTTCATATAGCCGGCGCGATTCCTATAATGATCGCTATGATGACCGGTCATCGAACGACCGCTACGACAATCGGAACTCCCGCGATTCGTACAATGATCGCTACGACGACCGGTCAAGCAATAACCGCAATGATGATCGGTACGATGACCGACGCAGTTCTTACAATGACCGCTCATCGAACGACCGCTACGATAGCCGTAATTTCCGCGACTCAGACAACGGCCGGTCGGATAACTACCGGAATGATAACCGTAATTATGACCGTCAGAACGATGATCGTTACTCGTCGAACGATCGGAATGATAACCGCCGGAATGACGACCGTATGCGGGATGGACGCGACAACGACCGGGATTACCGGAACATGAACGACGACCGTCGGAATGATAATCGGGATAATCGCCGGGATGACGACCGCAATGATCAAACTAATGATCGCAACAGCCGCCAGGATAACTATCGCTCCGACGATCGTAACTCAAACTCGTCCAACGACCGCGACAGCCGTCGTAATTCCGATAATCGCGACGACCGAAACAACGGCGACAGCCGGGACAACAACCGCAACAGTGGTCAGTCCAACGACCAGAGTTCGGACCGCGACAAGCGTGATTTGACAGATCGTATTTCGGAGCAGATGGACAAAGTTGACAAGCAACTTGACGATGCGAAAGCCGAAGTAAAAAACGAAAGCAAGAGGGATCGCCGGAAACGCGAAGATCGCGTGAAAGACCTCGAAGACAAACGTCGTCAATTAGCTGATTCGTACTATAAAGTGCAGCGCTCGAGTTCTGACGATTTCGATAAAGTGAAGAAAGAGACGTCTAAAATGATCGACGACCTAGGCAAGGATCTTGACAAAGCCGCCGAGAAGTTAGAGAAAAACAAGTAATTGATTAAGATTGTACAGGAAGGGCTGGTTCGATGAATCAGCCCTTTTTTCGTAAGCGACTGAAACGATACGGTACATACCACGTCAGAGACCTATCTTTGCGTTATGGCACTCATTAAATCTGTTCGGGGAAACCACCCCCAATTCGGCGAAAACTGCTGGTATGCCGACAACGCAACGATCGTTGGCGAGGTTATCATGGGGCGCGACTGCACAGTCTGGTTCAACGCGGTTGTGCGGGGGGATGTCAACAGCATTACGATTGGCGACCGAACCAATATTCAGGATGGGGCGGTGATTCACTGCACCTATCAACGGCACAAAACCGTTATTGGCAACAGTGTATCGATTGCCCATAATGCCGTCGTTCATGGCTGCACCGTTGAGGATAATGTGCTGATTGGCATGGGCGCCATTGTGATGGACGGGGCAGTTATTGGTACGGGCAGCATCATTGCCGCCGGTGCCATTGTTACTCAGCATACTGTTGTTCCGCCCGGCACTATTTACGCGGGCAATCCGGCCCGATTCCTGAAAGCGGTTTCGCCCGAGCAGGCCGAGGTGTTCAGCAGAACGGCCAATAACTATGTCATGTACGCAGGCTGGTTCAAGGAATAGCGCATGGACGATTTTCTCATTTATCTCCGCTTAGGCTTCGACCATATTACGGATCCCAGCGGTTACGACCATATTTTATTTGTTGTCGCACTATGTGCCATTTACACCGTTCGGGAATGGCGTCAGGTGCTTATACTAGTTACGGCTTTCACCATTGGCCACTCTATCACACTGGCGCTGGCAACGCTTCAGCTCATTCATTACAAAACGGCCCTGATCGAGCTACTCATTCCAATTACCATTCTGATTACCGCCATTATTAACTTTTCCTTTCAGGAATCCAGATCGAGATCGTCAATCACACCACCAACATATCGCTCCGGGCGATATATTCTTGCCCTAGCCTTCGGACTGATTCATGGCATGGGGTTCTCCAACTACCTGCGAAGTCTGCTCGGCCACGAAGCTGCTATTGTTAAACCACTGCTGGCGTTTAATATTGGCCTGGAATTGGGCCAGTTGGTTATTGTAAGCCTCATTCTCGGGCTGGCCTTTATCCTTATTGATATACTCAAACGCAGCCGTTTACGCTGGACACTCGTCGTATCGGGCCTTGTTGCAGGCATGGCGTTATCACTGATTATCAATAATGAGTATCTACGCGAATTGATGAAGTGAAGAGAAACATAAAGCATCTCCGCTCATCATATTCAAAAACCGCACAATCTCTTTTTTTCGTACTTTTACCTCTCTTATCAACAACTACAATCTAACTTATGCAAAAGATAGTTTTGCTGGTGGCGAGTTTGGCCATTCCGCTAGGATTGGTGCAGGCGCAAGCCCCAACACAGCATGCTAACACACGCTTCGAGCAGCTCGGCCCCATTCTACCCACGCCGAATACCTTCCGAACAGCATCGGGCGCCCCCGGAAAAGATTACTTCCAGAACCGCGCCGATTATGATATAAAGGCTACGCTCGACGATACAAAACAGAAAATCACGGGATCGGAAACCATCACCTACCATAATAATTCAGGCGATGCGCTTCCTTTTTTATGGTTGCAGCTGGATCAGAATTTGTTCCGGCCCGATGCTACTGGCAATGTCGCCAAGACCAGCAGTATCAACCCCGAACAGGGCTCTTCGCTGCGGCAGATAGATCCCAGCGCAGCACTGGTCGGAAAAGATTATGGGCACAAAATCACCTCCGTTCGTGACCAGGCCGGCAAAGCCCTGAAATACACGATCAATCAAACCATGATGCGGGTCGACCTGCCACAGGCTGTAGCACCGGGTAAGACTGTGACCTTTTCTATTGACTGGAATTTCAACATCATCGACGCTAAAAACGTTGGCGGCCGGTCGGGGTACGAATTCTTCCCGAAAGATGGTAACTACGTGTATGAAATTGCGCAGTGGTTTCCGCGCCTTTGCGCGTATAATGACGTAAATGGCTGGCAGAACAAGCAGTTTCTGGGTCAGGGTGAGTTCACCCTCATTTTCGGCAATTACAAAGTAGCTCTGACCGTTCCCAACGATCACGTTGTTGGTGCAACCGGCGAGTTACAAAACCCGGCTCAAGTACTGACCGCTACCCAGCAGAAACGCTGGAACGAAGCAAAAGGCAAAGGCGATAAACCCGGCGAAAATCCAACGCTCATTGTGACACAGGCCGAAGCGGAAGCCGCCGAAAAAGGCAAGCCAACGGGCACGAAAACCTGGATTTATAAAGCCGATAACGTTCGCGATTTTGCGTTTTCGAGCAGCCGTAAATTTATCTGGGATGCCTTGAACCCAACAATTGAGGGAAAAAAGGTCTGGGCGATGTCGCTCTATCCCAAAGAAGCAAATCCGCTTTGGGGCCAATATTCCACCCGGCTCGTCGCGCATACGTTACGGTCCTATTCTCGCCGGACAATCGGTTACCCATATCCGGTTGCTTATTCCGTTCATGGTCCCGTTGGTGGCATGGAATACCCGATGATGTGCTTCAACGGAGCTCGGCCTGAAGAAGACGGTACGTATTCGCAAGGCACCAAAAACTTCCTGATTCTGGTAGTCATTCACGAAGTAGGACACAATTTCTTCCCGATGATCGTTAATTCCGACGAACGGCAATGGTCGTGGATGGATGAAGGCCTGAATAGTTTTCTGGAAGGATTGGCCTGTCTGGAGTGGGATGCCAACTTCCCGGCGCGGGGTATCGAGCCCCAGTCTATCGTTCCGTACATGCAGCTCGATTCGACCAAGCAAATGCCCATTATGAGTAGCTCGGACAACATTCTGCCGGGTACTTTTGGGCCAAACGCCTACAGTAAACCAGCAACGGCCCTGAATATTCTGCGTGAAACGGTGATGGGTCGTGAACTGTTCGACTATGCCTTCAAAGAGTACGCTCGCCGGTGGGCGTTCAAATCGCCCGAACCAGCCGACTTTTTCCGAACAATGGAAGATGCTTCAGGCGTTGACCTGGATTGGTTCTGGAAAGGCTGGTTCTACGGCGTACAGCCCGTTGATCAGTCGCTGGTAAAGGTGGATTGGTTTCAGCCAAATTCACAAAACCCGGAAGTAACGAAAGCCGAAGCCCGCGCTGCCGCGCAGAAACGAGCGAATACGATCAGCAAGCAGCGGGATGCGCTGAGCAAAGATCAGACGGTGGTGGCGCAGGATAGCACGATGAAAGACTTTTACAATCGCTACGATCCATACGCTGTTACCGACGAAGACCGCAAAAAATACCAGGACTATCTGGCCACACTATCGGCCGAAGAGCGGGCTATGGCCGAAGCAGGGACAAACTTTTACACGCTGTCGCTGAAAAATAAAGGGGGTATCCCCATGCCGGTGATTGTCCGGATGGAATTTGAAGATGGGACGGATTCCGTAGCCCGTTTCCCAGCCGAAATCTGGCGCTTCAATGACGTGTCGATCAAAAAAGTGATTGCTACCAACAAGAAAGTGAAGCAATGGACACTCGACCCCTTCTACGAGATAGCGGATATAAACACCGAAGACAACACCTTTCCACCGGTTTCGCAGCCAACTCGTTTCCAGCTATTTAAGCAACAGCAGCGGGGAGGTGGTACTGCGCCAAATCCAATGCAACAACAGCGGCAGCAGTCACCGGCGAAACAAGGCACTGGTCGAAACTAACGAATCTTAACTTTCAATAAACTATGAGAAAACTCGTGTTGATGGCTGGCCTAGCCTTTTGGTCGGCCGCTTCGATGGCACAGGCACCCACGGCCCCTACGCAAAACGCCAACAATCGTTTTGAGCAGCTCGGTCCGATTCTGCCTACGCCGAATACCTTCCGAACAGCCTCCGGTGCTCCTGGCAAGGATTATTTTCAGAACCGCGCCGACTATGATATCAAAGTCGAACTTGACGACGCGAATCAGAAAATCATCGGTACCGAAACGGTTACGTACCATAACAATTCGACGGACGAATTACCGTTCATCTGGCTTCAGCTCGACCAGAATCTGTTCGCTAAAGGTTCTACGGGAAGCATGACCCGGACCGGGGGCGTCAACGAAAGCGGTATGAGTTTCGCACAACTGCAAAACCTGACGTCGGTACGTGAACGCAGCAGCCAGCAGGCTTCCGACAAATACGGCTACAAAATTGTCTCCGTAAAAGATGCCAAGTCGGGTACGGCCTTGAAGTACACAATCAACCAAACCATGATGCGGGTTGATCTGCCGGCAGCTATCAAGCCGGGTGGGAGCTATTCGTTCAATGTTGACTGGAATTACTTTGTCACGGAATACTACGGACGTAGTGGCATGGAGTTTTTTGCCAAAGATGGCAACTATAACTACTTCATTGCTCACTGGTTCCCACGTTTGTGCGCGTATAACGATGTTAATGGCTGGCAGAACAAGCAGTTTCTGGGTCAGGGGGAGTTTACCCTCATCTTCGGCAATTACAAAGTAGCGATCACGGCGCCCGCTGATCACATTGTTGGTGCTACCGGCGAATGCCAGAACTATAAGCAGGTACTTTCGGCTACGCAACAGAAGCGCTTGGCACAGGCATCTACATCGAAGAAACCAGTCGTTATCGTAACGCAGGAGGAAGCAGAGGCCGCTTTGAAAACCAAGCCCGGCGATAAAGTAAGCAAGAAAACGTGGGTATTTGACGCAAAAAATGTACGTGACTTTGCCTTTGCCAGTAGCCGCCGGTTTATCTGGGACGCCATGCAGACGGATGTTTATGGCGACGGTCGTAAAATCTGGTCGATGTCGTACTATGCGAAAGAGGGCAATCCACTTTGGGGGCAATACTCAACCCGTGTGGTTGAGCATACACTGAAATCGTACGGTAACCGGACCATTAAATACCCTTACCCGGTAGCAATCTCCTGCCACGCCACGGCTGGCGGTGGTATGGAATACCCCATGATTTCCTTCAACGGCGGTCGACCAGAAGCGGACGGTACTTACTCTGAGCAGACCAAGGCGGGTATGATCGGGGTTATTATCCACGAAGTGGGTCACAACTTCTTCCCCATGATTGTCAACTCCGACGAACGTCAGTGGACCTGGATGGACGAAGGGCTAAACACATTTTGCCAATATCTGGCTGAAAAAGAATGGGACTATAACTTTCCCAGCCGCCGGGGAGAACCCCAGTACATTGTCGATTATATGAAGTCAGACAAATCGGTACTGTCTCCAATCATGACATCGTCCGACAACGTCATTGGCCTTGGGCCAAATGCCTACGCCAAACCCGCAACAGCCCTGAATATTCTGCGCGAAACGGTAATGGGTCGTGAGTTGTTCGACTACGCTTTCAAAGAGTACGCTCGCCGATGGGCATTTAAATCACCCGAGCCGGCTGATTTCTTCCGCACGCTGGAAGATGCCTCCGGGGTTGATCTGGATTGGTTTTGGAAAGGCTGGTTTTACGGCGTTGAGCCGGTCGATCAGGATCTGGTCGAAGTAGATTGGTTCCAGGTTGATTCGGGTAATCCAGAAGTAACGAAAGCCGCAGCCCGTGCCGAAGCAAAACGTCGCGCTGGTACCATCAGCAAGCAGCGGGATGCGGCTACACAGGCCGAAACGGTTGTTGCGAAAGACTCTACCATGAAGGATTTTTACAACAACTACGACCCTTACACGGTCACTGACGCGGATAAGAAAAAATACCAGGACTATCTGTCGTCTTTAAGCGCCGACGAGCGCAAAACGCTTGAAACGAATGCGGCTACGAATTTCTATACGCTGTCGCTGAAAAACAAAGGGGGCTTACCCATGCCAGTGATCATTCGTATGCAGTTTGAAGACGGCACTGACTCGGTAGCTCGTTTCCCGGCCGAAATCTGGCGCTTCAACGATGTGTCGATCAAAAAAGTGATTGCAACACCCAAGAAAGTGACCCAGTGGATTCTTGATCCTTATCAGGAAATCGCGGATATAGATATAGAAAATAACGCATTCCCACGGATGGCCCAACCCACCCGGTTCCAGCTGTTTAAGCAACAACAGCGGGGAGGTGGTGCAGCCCCTAATCCAATGCAGCAGCAGAAACGGGCGACTCAGCCGCCAGCCGCCCAGGGAAGTAGCAAGAATTAAGTAAGCGTGTAGGATGAGCGATGAAGTGTATAAATATTCGTTATTCTTCATTGTTCATTCTACACTCTTCACTACCTTTGCGAACCGATTCGGGATGTAGCGCAGTCCGGTAGCGTGCTTGCATGGGGTGCAAGAGGTCGTGGGTTCGAATCCCGCCTTCCCGACAGTAGTTTGAGAGAGATGCAACCATTGCATCTCTCTTTTTTTTGCCCTTTCAATAGGATTCCCCTGCGTGTTATGCCTCTCCCAAGGGGTCGAGAGTCTGCTGTTTTCTTAAGACACGCAAATAAATTTCAACTCTTTTTATGGAATTAAGAAGGCTGCAGCATCTATCCTAAGAGAATTAAAAAGCTGTTTTGAAAAGCGCCTTTCAATAATCTTAACAATTATTTTATGACCTACGCTCCGCCCTAACCCGTTATGAATAAGGCCTCCGAACATTTTTTTTTCGGTGCGATGGTTGAGAAACAAGACGTTAGGTAGCCGTTGCCAAAGGCAGGCATTCGGTTAAGAAGTGAGTTCTATCCAACAATATGTTGCTGGACTGCAATTAAGGAGAAACAATAGACTTTAAGAATTGTGTGGTTATTGGCAGAAAACACATATTTTTGTGGAGGTTTGAAGGCATTTCCTTTAAAAATTTAGATGCACAAACCGAAAGAGTCTAAATTTTTCACTTTTTTTACCGGGTAAACCAACTTTTAATATTTAACCCTACAGTCCAGTTCCAATGAAAACACAAACTCCTTCTCCAGCACCCGCCAAAGCAGCGGCACCAAAAAAGAAGTCAGGTGGTCTTAACCCCGCGTTCGTAATTCCGGTATTGTTGCTGATCGGTATCCTGACGTACATGTTCGTCTTCGGTGATGGCAGCCACTTCCAGGAAGGCGACAATACGAAAGAACCACTTCCAGGTGACTACTTCGGTACGGTTTACAAGGGAGGCTTTATCGTACCAATTTTATTTACCTGTTTTCTAACGGTACTGGTATTCTCGATTGAGCGTTTCATCACCATCGGCCGCGCAAACGGTTCGGGTTCTATCGATGATTTCGTTCGGAAAATCAAAAGCCAGCTTGATCGTAATGAAGTTGCCGCTGCTATCCAGGAGTGCGACCGTCAGAAAGGTTCGATCGGTAACGTTGTGAAAACAGCCCTTGTTAAGTATCAGCAGTTAGCTACCGACACGCAGTTGGATAAAGAGCAGAAACTGGTAGCTCTGCAGAAAGAAGTAGAAGAAGCGACGACACTTGAGTTGCCAATGCTGGAAAAAAACCTGACCATCATTGCTACGCTGGCTTCGGTTTCGACACTGATCGCCCTGCTAGGAACGGTACTTGGTATGATTCGCGCTTTCGCAGCCATGGGTGCTACAGGACAGCCTGATACAGGAGCGCTCTCAACGGGTATCTCTGAAGCCCTTGTAAACACGGCTCTGGGTATCGGTACAGCCGCTATCGCTACGATCATGTATAGCTACTTTACGAGCCGTATCGATGTACTGACGTACAACATCGACGAAATCGGCCTGAGCATTCAGCAGAATTTTGCCGCTCATTATTAAAATTTAAGTACAAATTATGCCAGCAGTTAAAGTAAAACGCGCCAGTTCCTCTGTGGACATGACCGCGATGTGCGACGTGGCGTTCCTTTTGTTGACGTTCTTTATCCTAACGGCCCAGTTCCGGTCGCAGGATGCTGCCGCCATCGAAACACCTTCGTCCATCTCCGGAATCAAGGTCCCCGATAACGATATCATGACCATTGGTCTTGGTAGAGATGGCAAAGTCTATTTCGGTATTGACAATGCGCAAAACCGCATTGCTATGCTGGATAACATTGCTGCCGCCAAAGGGCTTTCTTTTTCGAACAATGAAAAGAAAGAGTTTTCTCTAATGTCGAACTTCGGTCTGCCGATCAATCAGTTGAAATCTTACCTGAACCTTCCTAAAGAACAACAGGCAAAAGTAAAACAACCTGGCATCCCAACCGATTCGACCGGCGCAGCGCCAACGAATGAATTGAAAGAATGGGTTTACAATGCCCGGAAGGCCAACAACAATCTTCGAATTGCGTTGAAAGGCGATAACCTCGCTAAATTCCCCGAGTTCAAGAATGTACTGGCTACGCTACAAGCGCAAAACATCAACAAATTCAACCTGATCACGGGCACAGAAGCCCCCCCGGCTGGTTGGAAAGCTGATTAATTGCCTAGCGATTGCGACTATAGTTGATTTTCACCACGCGAATCTGTTAAGAAAACATGGCAGAAATTAATACCGGCGGTGGTGGTGGTAAGCATGATGGTGGTAAGGTACGGTCCAAGAAAGCGTCAACCCGTGTGGATATGACGCCCATGGTCGACCTGGGATTTCTCCTGATTACCTTCTTCATTCTGGCCACTACCCTGAGCAAACCATCTTCGATGACGCTCAACGTGCCGGATAAAACAAAAACAGAGGAAACGGAGCCGATCAAGGCATCCAACGTAATGACGATCTTTCTGGGGAAAGACAACAAAGCGCATTACATTTTCGGTAAAGCGGCTAACGAAGACCCTGAAGTGAAGACCGTTGGTTATGGCTACGAATTCCGCCAGGCACTTCAGGAAAATGCCCGGAAAGTAGGTGGCGAAAAGTTTGTGGTAGTTATTAAGCCAACCAAGCAGTCGACGTACAAGAACATGGTTGATGTGCTGGACGAAATGGCTATCACCAAACTCAAGCGGTATGCCCTGGTGGATGTACTCACTCCGGACGAGAAGAAGCTTCTCAAAGACAAAGTAAAATTAGACGCATAACACCATGGCAGAACTAGACTCCAAGGCAACACTCGATGATATCGTATTTGCCAACCGGAACCAAGCGTATGGTGCCTATGATTTGCGGAAATCGTACCCTAAAACTGTAACACGGGCCCTGGTCATCGGTGGTATCCTGTTCACCTTAGGCGTATTGACTCCAACGATCATTACCGCTCTAACTCCGGAGAAAACCGAACAGGCAATGGTCGAGGTGGACTTGATGAAGCTTCCACCACCGCCTATTGATCCGAACGAACCGCCACCACCGCCACCACCACCGGTAGAACTACCGAAGGTGAACACGGTGAAATTCCTCCCGCCGGAAGTGAAACCGGATGAGGAAGTACCCGAAGAAACGCCACCACCGGCTGTTGAGGAATTGAAGGAAGCTGTAGCTGCCGAAAAAACGCAGGAAGGTGACCCCAATGCCGAAAACATCATTGCCGCTCCTGAAGCATCGGCCGCTCCAACCAAAGTGGAAGTTGCCGTGGAGGCTGCCCCGAAAGAAGAGGAAATCTTTACGGTAGTAGAACAGCAACCTGAGTTTAGCGGTGGTATGGCTGCTCTTGGTCAATACCTAAGCAAAAACCTTCGTTATCCGGCAGCAGCTCAACGGGCTAACGTTTCAGGACGTGTGTTTGTCAGCTTCGTTGTTAACACGGATGGTAGTATTCAGGATGTACAGGTGCTGAAAGGTCTGGGCTTTGGCACAGATGAAGAAGCGCAACGCGTAGTAAAAGGTATGCCGAAATGGCGTCCTGGTAAACAATCAGGTCGGCCGGTTCGGGTAAAATACAACCTACCGATCAACTTCACGCTGGAATAAACCCTATGCGCGGACAAAATCGAGGTCCAGCGCGGCTAACGCTGTATATTTCAGTATTGGCTTCACTGGCATACTTGGGAGGAGGCATCGGACTGATTGCCTCCTCTCAGTCTTTTGGGGTGCTCCCAGAGCCCGGCCCGTTTCGGTATAGTATGGGAGCGTTGCTACTTATTTATGGCGCCTTTCGGGCGTACCGGGCCTATCAACGCTTTCAGGAAGATGATTAGACAACTTTTGTCCATTGCCTTATTGGCTGGTTTGATGGGCTGTGGCAATGGCAAACCGCCGTTAGACAACCCTTCGCGCGGAAACATCGTTATCGCAGCCGATGAATCATTCCAACCACTAGTCACTCAATTGACATCGGCTTACGCTGGTATTTACCCAAACGTTCATTTCGATGTTGTCTATAAGCCTGAGCAGGAAGCTATCAATATGATGCTTCATGACAGTGCCCGATTAGTCTTTACGACCCGTCCACTAAGACCGAGTGAGCGTGCTGTACTTGACAAAAGTAAAATCAGAGGAGCGACCGAGAAAATTGCGACCGATGGTGTAGCACTCATTGTTAACAAGGCCAATACAGATAGCCTGATTACCATGACTGACTTACAGCGCATTTTTAGTGGGCAGACGAAGACCTGGAACCAGCTAAAAAATGGTAATCAAAACAGCCCAATCACACTGGTATTCGATAACAACAATTCCAGTAATTTAGAGTTTGTTTTGAACACCTTCAAGGTCAAAAATGTTAATAACATACGAATCTTCACGACGCGCTCAAATCGAGAAGTTATAAACTTTGTGCGCAAGAATCCATCGGCATTGGGCTTCATCGGCGTCAATTGGATTAGCGATAGCGATGAACCTCTTTCAGTAGAATTAGCCAGGGACTTGCGTGTCATGGGCGTGTCGGATAAGCTGAATCCAACAAAACGCGATGATTACTTTCAACCATTTCAGGAAGATTTAGGCATGCAGCGTTATCCCTTGCGTAGACCCGTCTATATATTAAGCCGTGAAACGCACCCTGGATTGGGCGGAGGACTAATAAACTACATTGCCCGAGATGCAGGTTCGCTAATCATTCGTAAATTGGGCCTTTGGCCCAGAATTCCGTATGATCGCATAATAAATCTAACTAAATAAGTAAGTTTTTGGGTTTATCTGCAATTTTTTAGATTTGCTAATTCGTTTAATAGGTACTAACCAAATTCCCTAATTTCCAACTTGAATTACATGATGAACAACCAGAAGCAATCGCTGATGACCATCCTGTTCGTAGGGGCAACTATGGCGGCCCCTTTGATGGCGCAGGACGTCCAGACAGCCTTGAAAGATGTAGAGGCTGAGCGATATAATAAGGCGGGGCAAACGCTAACGCAGTTGGCCACCAGCTCGCCGACGGCTGACAATCAGTTTTATCTGGGCTATTATTACCTGAGAAGTGGGCAATTGGATAAGGCAAAAGCGACGTTCGAAAAAGGAGCCGCTGCCGATGCTAAAAACCAATTGAACAATATTGGCCTGGCAGGTGTGGCCCTGGCTAAAGGTGATGGAGCAACAGCTAAGTCGTTAATTGATAATGCCGTTGCGCAAACGAAAAGTAAGAATCAGGACGTTCTGATTCGTGCTGCTGAAATGTACACCCTTTCGGATCAGCCAAAGCAAAATGATCCGGCAGCTGCGTTAAGCTTACTGACGGTTGCCGACGAGAAGGATAAAAAGAACGAAAACGCCGAAATCGAAATGTTGATGGGCGATGCATACTTCCTGAAAAATGATGGTGGTAACGCCATTACGAAGTATGAAAATGCTCTGGCGATTAGTCCTAATCTGGCTGAAGCTAATTACAAGATTGGCCGTTTATACCTACGCGGTAAAAACTACGCGAAAGCACAGGAGTTTTTCAAACTGGCTATCCAAAGCGATCCCGAATTTGCTCCTACATATCGTGCATACGCTGATGCTCTGGCTAACTCCCGTGCGTATAAGCCA
The DNA here is from genome assembly GCF_054776575.1 of Spirosoma humi. Taxonomy (NCBI): domain Bacteria; kingdom Pseudomonadati; phylum Bacteroidota; class Cytophagia; order Cytophagales; family Cytophagaceae; genus Spirosoma; species Spirosoma humi. The sequence goes on along the minus strand of NZ_BAAHBR010000002.1, from coordinate 38,335 downwards.
GCCGCTCAAAACTATGAACTGTATGTACAGAAAAGTGGAACGACAGATCCTGAGCAGTTACTTGATGTAGCTCGCTACAAATTCCTGGCGCAGGATTATCAGGGAGCTGTTGCTTATTTGGATCAACTCAAAGGGAAGGTTAACAACCCAATCATCGACCGAATGTACGGATGGTCTTACAGTGCTCTGGGTAAAAATGCTGAATCCGTTGAAGCGCTCAACCGGTTCATTTCAACGGCACCACAAAAAGTAATGGCCGACGATTACAAATACCTGGGACGGGCCGAAGCGCAACTGGGTACACCAGAGGGAGATTCGCTGAGTATTGTTAACCTGGAGAAAGCAGCTCCAATGGACACAACGGAGAACCTTTATCGTGAGATTGGTAAGAAATATTATGAGACCAAGCGTTACGATAAGGCGGCTAATTATTATGCCAAGACGATTCAGAATGACAAAAAACCACAAAACAATGATTACTTGTGGTTAGGTCTTGCTAATTATCAGTATGCGCCACGGGTTGGCCGGGACAGTTCGGCTGCTCCGATGGATACCGCGCAGATTCGTCAGGTAAAACAACAGTACTATTTGCGGGCTGATTCAGCTTTTGCCTTAATGGCACAGAAAATTGAAGCAGACGGCAAAAAGTACCCGCTGGCTTATTACTATCGTGCAGGAGCTAACTATTACGCCTATCCGAAAGAACAAGAGAAAGCAGCTAGTTTAGCAGGTCCATTGTACGAAAAATTCATTGAGCAGGCATTATCGCCAGACTCGACGGATAAAACGGATTACAGGCGTTATCTGGTAACGGCTTATAAAGCACTGGCTGGATTCGCTCTCTTGAAGAAAGACGATACTAAAGCTAAAGAGTATTTCGATAAAGTGCTGGCTATTGACCCTAATGACGAGAGCGTCAAACGGGCATTGGAAGGGCCTAAGGCTGCGCCAACACCAACGGCTAAGCCTAGTCCGAAAGCACCTGTTAAAAAGAAAGTGGCCAGTAAATAAATGAATTTTCTGATTTCAAGTTATAAAAGCGTAGGTTTAACACCTGCGCTTTTTTTGTTTTTTGGAATAAAGCGGGTGGCTATCAGGGAATACAGCAATTTTATCAAAGGGTATCGTAACTTTGCGAGCGCATTTTTCGACTGATCGACACTACCATTAAAACCGTATGCTTAATCTTGTACTGTTTGGCCCCCCGGGTGCCGGGAAAGGAACCCAAAGCGAGTATTTAATCAAAAAGTATAACCTGATTCACCTGTCAACAGGTGATCTGTTACGATCCCAGATTGCAGCCGGGACTGAACTCGGCTTACAGGCCAAACAATTAATGGATCAAGGTTTACTGGTGCCTGATGAGGTGGTCATCGGTATGATTGAGAGTAAATTACAGGAAAATAAATCTGTTTCAGCAACTTCGGCTGCGGGATTTATTTTTGATGGATTTCCAAGAACGGTGCCACAGGCTCAGGCACTGGATGAGCTTTTAAGCCAGCATAATACGAAAATCACCAAAATGATTGCGCTGGTCGTAGATAGTGAAGAATTAACTCGGCGACTTTTACTCCGGGGACAAACTTCCGGCCGACCAGATGATCAAAACGAAGAATTGATTCGTCGTCGGGTAAAAGAATACAATGACAAAACTGCTCCAGTAGCTGACTATTACAGTCAGCAGGGGAAATTCGCAGCCATCGACGGCATTGGCGAGATCGACACTATTTTCGAGAAAATATGTCATCAAATTGATGAGTCGAATGGGCAGTAATTAGTAACTATGGCTTCATCAAATTTCATTGATTACGTAAAAATAAATTGCCGTTCGGGTGCGGGCGGTGCTGGTTCTGTTCATTTTCGTCGGGAAAAGCATACCCCAAAAGGTGGTCCCGATGGCGGGGATGGTGGCCGGGGCGGTCACATTATTCTACGGGGTAATTCGCAGCTCTGGACGCTTTTACACTTAAAATATAGAAAGCACGTAAAGGCGGGTAACGGTGTGGCAGGCGAAGGTGGTCGTCGGAGTGGTGCTCAGGGTGAAGATGTCATTTTGGAAGTGCCGCTTGGCACAATTGCCCGGGATCCGGAAACGAGCGAAAAATTAGCCGAAATCACGGAAGATGGTCAGGAAATTATTCTTTTCCCTGGTGGAAGGGGCGGTATGGGCAATGACCATTTCAAAACACCTACACAACAGGCCCCTGACTATGCGCAACCTGGTGAACCTGGCCGCGAAGAATGGGTCGTACTAGAGCTAAAATTATTAGCTGATGTTGGGTTGGTAGGGTTTCCAAATGCGGGCAAATCAACATTACTATCTGTATTATCGGCAGCCCGGCCCGAAATTGCCGACTACCCGTTTACAACCCTTGTTCCTAATTTGGGGGTCGTAGCGTATAGAGATTACAAATCGTTCGTAATGGCCGATATACCGGGTATTATTGAAGGCGCTTCGCAGGGCAAGGGATTAGGGTTACGCTTTCTTCGCCACATTGAACGCAACTCTATCTTACTTTTTTTGATTTCAGCGACATCAGAAAATATCCGGCAGGAATATAATACGTTATTAAACGAGCTGCGAGAATTCAATCCAGAGTTGATGGACAAAACCCGCATGCTGGCTATTACAAAGATTGACCTCATTGACGAGGAAGCCCGCCTTAAACTGGCTAATGATTTACCCAAAAAAGTACCCGTTGCTTATGTCTCAGCGGTGAGCCAGCGAGGCCTGGATGAATTGAAGGATATTATCTGGCAAAATCTAACAAGTATCGAGCCAGTCTGATCATACCCATATTTGTTTATCAACAACTAGCCTATTAGGCTAGTTGCGCCTTTAATTATTATGAAAAACGTCTCCGTAACTTTAGGTACGGCCTTTATTTTATTGCTCCCATTTCTGGCAATAGCCCAAATTCAGGTTTCTTTTCCTACAAATCGAGCGGTTCTTCAGCGAAATAATGCCAATCAGGCGACCATCCGCATCACGGGTTATTATACGGCGTCGATAACCCGAGTAGAAGCACGGTTGCAAGCACGTGATGGACAAGGCACCTCAATAGATTGGCGAACTATTCAGAATAATACCGCGGGTGGGGTATTTGCAGGCGATATAGTCGGATCAGGTGGCTGGTATAATTTGGAAGTGCGGGGTATGAACGGCGACCAGCAAGTCGGCAATATAACAACCGTTGAACGAGTGGGCATTGGCGAGGTATTTATAGTAGCCGGCCAATCAAACGCACAGGGAATACACCAAAATGCGCCCAACCCACAAAACGACCGGGTAAATTGTGTAAACTACCGATATCCTGACAATGGTTTTCCAAACGACCCGGCGGTTCCGGTTTACACGCTACTTGATAATTCGCCCGGCTTCACTATTGCCCCCAGGGGAGTAGGGAGCTGGTGCTGGGGCCAACTCGGCGACCTTTTGGTAAAACGCCTGAACGTCCCGGTTATGTTTTTTAATGCGGCCTATACCGGCACATCGTCTCAAAACTGGAGTGATAGTGCTCCAGACGGCGGTGCAGCTTATGGCCCGGGTGGTGCCTATTTACCTCGTCAGCCTTATATAAATCTTAAAATCGCGCTGCAATTTTATGCCAGTTCGCTCGGCGTTCGGGCCGTTCTCTGGGAACAGGGGGAAACAGATAATCTGCTAAATGTTCCGACTAGTCAATACGTAAGGCAGCTTCAGGCAGTAATTGCCCGTAGCCGCTCGGATTTTGGGCAAGCTATTCCCTGGGTTATTACCAGGTCTTCGTATGGGGATAATTTCGGTGTCGATGCTAACATTATTGCAGGGCAGAACCAGGTTATTTCCTCAACTGCCAATGTTTTCGCTGGTCCTTCTACGGATGCTATTCAGGTACCACGAAACCGTCCTCCTCTCAATGATCCCGAAGGATTTCACTTCGACTTTAACGGTCTGATTGAAGTTGCCAACGCCTGGAATGGCAGTTTAAATGATGCTTTTTTTCAGAGTTCAACTCCATCGAGCCCGAAGCTATCCCCTACGCTCTCGGTTGCCTGCGCCAGCAACAATAATCTGACGCTGTCCGTGAACGGCGCGTTTTCAAGCGTTCAGTGGGAGTCGGGCGAGTCGGGTAATACGATTACCAAAGGTGCAGGGACTTACCGTGCTAAAGTGAAAGATGCCCAGGGAAATACCCTTTTTACGGGGCAGGTCAGGGTATCGGATGCCCCGGTAGCAGCTACGACCGACAACCGCCCACCATCTGTTTGCATCGGCAGTAGCCTGGCTCTAACAACAAATTATGATAACGTAACCTGGTTAAATCAGCAGAACAATCAAACAGTAGCTACCTCAAGAAACTTCTCTACGGTTTCAGCAGGCATATACTATGTTCGTTATCGGGATGTAAGTGGGTGTGATTTCACGTCAAATACCCTGAACGTTAGTGTAAATCCATTACCACCTACACCCACAATCTCCAATGAGAAATCAACAACGTTCTGCCAGGGCGACAATACCACACTACGGGCCAGCGCCGATAATATTCGGTACAACTGGAGTGACGGACAAAACGGTAAGGTGATCAGCGTTGGTAATTCAGGAAATTATTTTTTGACCGTCACCGACCAGAACGGTTGCACATCGGCCCAATCCAACACAATTACGGTAACGGCGAATCCAGTACCCGCTAAGCCTGTCATCGCGACAAGTGGTCCAACTACATTCTGTGCCGATCGCAATATTGTTCTAACGGCGCCCCAGAACGTAGCTTATCAATGGACGAGCGGCCAAAATAGCCAGAGCATTACACTTAACCAGTCGGGCAATTTTGCGGTACGGACCACGAATGAATTCGGGTGTACATCCGTCCAGTCAGACGTTGTAACGATCAAGGTAAATCCCTTACCAGACATCCCTTCGGTTTCGGCAGTGGGAGCAACCACTTTTTGCGATGGTAATCGGGTAACCTTAAATGCGAGTAGCCCAATTGATATCGTTTGGTCGAGCGGTCAAACAGATAAGAGTATTATCGTTGGTACATCAGGCAATTACGCGGCACAGGCTCGTGACCAGAATGGCTGTTTGTCACCTTACTCTTCTGTTCTGGCCGTAAAAGTTAACCCATTGCCTGCGACACCAGTCATATTGGCCAACCCATCCCCAATTATATGTGAGGGAGACCGCGCCACGTTGCGGGTCGATGGGCCTTATACGGTTTTTTGGAGTACCGGCGATTCAACGCAGCGAATTACAACAGGCACTCCGGGTAGTTACTCGGCCAGCGTTCGTGATGTAAATGGATGCCGATCGTTACAGGCAGGCTCAATTGCCGTTGAAACGAGACCTCTCCCTCCTGCTCCAACCATAAACGTGATCGGTACCTATACCCTCGAGGCTGTGAGTTCAACGAATGGAACTCAATTTCGCTGGCGTCGGGGTACCGACTCCCTAGCTGCTCAAACAGCTATAATTAAAGCAAACCAATCGGGAGTTTATACCGCCCGCTCCTCTATTGTTTATTCGCAAACACTGACCTGTTTTTCGACCCCATCGTCGCCAATCACCTTTACGATCGACCCCAACAATAGAGGACTGAGTATCTATCCAAACCCAAACCCGGATAAGATTTTGACTCTGGAAACCCAGTTCAATCTTACCAATGCTACTGTTACCGTTTATACATTGACTGGCCAGGTAACGCTGACAGCCGCTGTTCCGGTATTTGATGAACGTAAACAGCTTGTCTTAACGGCCCTTCCGTCTGGTTCTTATATTCTTCGCGTTCAGGCTGCCGACTTCGACGTTTCCAAGCGAATTCTAGTTGGATTGTAATATTAATCGTCTAGTGGCCGTTTAATCATAGAAATTAGCCTTAATTTTGCACTTTATCGGGAAAACGTTTTCGCCATTTAGTACCTTAATCTATACTAAATAGCGGTCTGTTTTTGCGTAGACCAGTATTTAGTAGCCACTTGTGGTAGTAGCTCAATTCAAAAGTTATTGAAAAACAAAAAATGAGAAACCGTTATTTTCTACATTACCTGTTAGCAGTCAGTTTGATGGCCGTTAGTACATCGGTATCAGCTCAGACGGCTAGCCAGGTAATAAAAATTACATACCCCGAAAGTAGGGCTATTTTTCAGCGTGAAAACGATAATACTAGCACGATTTATTTGTCAGGAAGCTTATACCAGCCCGCCGACAGTGTGCAGGCTCGTGTTCAGGCGGAGGAAAGTGGTCAGGGAACCAATACCAACTGGGTCACTATCCAGAAAAACCCACAGGGAGGTATTTTTCAAGGTGCATTGCGAGCTAGAGGAGGCTGGTATCGGTTGGAAGTTCAGGCATTCACGGGTGGTGTGGCTACCGGCACTGATGTCATTCGTAAAGTAGGCATTGGCGAAGTATTCATTATAACGGGTCAGTCAAACGCGCAGGGTTTTCAGAACTATGGCGCCGTGGGTGCTGGCGACGATCGGGTCAACTGTGTAACGTACGACAATAGCACCGCTAACTCGCTTGGCGACCCACCGGCACCAACTTTCCAACAGTTGACGGCCACGTCATTGATTGGACCTCGTGGCCAAAGTGCCTGGTGCTGGGGCTATCTGGGCGATTTACTTGTGAAGCAATACAATGTTCCTGTCTTATTCATCAACACAGCCTGGCAGGGCACTACCATTCAGAACTGGCGGGAAAGCGCCGATGGTAAGATCACAAAGAACCTGTTTGCCTTGGGCACGCCCAACGAAAATTTTCCAACGGGCATGCCTTATGCTAATTTGGTTATAGCGTTGCGGTATTACTGCTCGCTCCAGGGGTTAAGAGCCGTTTTGTGGCAACAGGGCGAGTTCGATAACTTCCCGCTGCACTCTACCCGGAAAGATTATGCCGATAATATGCAGTACCTGGTTAATAAAACACGGGGCGATACCGACCGATATCCTGCCTGGGTCTTGGCCCGTTCGTCGTATAACAATGGCCAGGTCAGTCAGGATATTATTCAGGCACAAAACGATGTGATCAACACGTACAATAACAACGTGTTTGCCGGTCCATTTACGGATAATATCCAGATTCCGCGCTTCGATGATGTCCATTTCGGCAACCGGACAACCAACAATCCAGGCGATAAAGGCCTGAATGATTTGGGACAGGCTTGGTTTGCGAGTATGAACGCCGTTTTTTTCTCCAGTTCACGCCCCTTACCACCTTTACCACAGCCAGTCATTAATGTAGCCTGCGCAACCAATAATAATTCCATCACACTCAGTTTGCCTAGCCTATACAATTCATATACCTGGAATTCAGGACAGAAGACCCAGAACATTACGGTTAATCAATCAGGTGTTTATCGCGCCGTCCTGAAAGACAAAGTAGGCAATACTTATCTGTCACCAGCGCTTGATGTACAAAGCCCTATTCAGCCAACGACACCGACTCTATCGCTGGCCAGCCAACCAGGTACTGTGGTGGCTAATCAACTACAGGTTTGTGCCGATTCTAGTTTATCCCTTCTGGCCAATACGTCGGCAAACAGTACGGGCATTTGGAGTGTAAGCACGACGACAACCGTTAGCAAAACGATCAATCTGAATCAATCAGGAACCTATTCGGTACAGGCGGTAAACGTTTATGGCTGTAAATCAGCTCAGCCTGCTACGATAACTTTAAATGTGCGCCCTAAGGTACCCGTACCCAGCGTCGAGCAAATCGGAGCTTATAGTTTGCAGGCTGTTTTGCCAGTCCCAACAGGTGGTCAACCCGACTTATTCGACTGGCGCCGGGGGGCAGAAGTGATTCCCCAAAGAAGTGCCGTAGTGAAAGTCGTCGTTTCGGCCAACTATTCGGCCCGCACGCAAACAACCTACACTTTGCCGAACAGTTCGACCCTAACGTGCTACTCTGATTTCAGCGTTCCTAAAGCCTTTACGTTCGACCGGTCCAACGGCGGTTTGAGCGTCTATCCAAACCCAGCCACCACAGGTTCGGTCACAATAGAAACTATTGAAGATCTTAAAAACGCAGATGTCAGTATCTTCTCGTTGAGTGGTCAAGAACTTTTTTCCACCCAGGTACCCTCTCTCGATGAACGTAAAGCGATTGATGTTTCAGGCCTGGCTCAGGGCATTTACCTCATCCGGGTCCGTTCGGCTAGTTTCGATATATCCCGGCGTATTATTATTAACAGATAGCGTTATTCTCAGACCTTAGTTGCAGAAGCCGCCTTGTATAAGGCGGCTTCTGCCTTTTAGCCCTTCTAATCTGCTTGTTTAGAGTTGATAAAATAACTCTTGTGGCTTATCTTTGAAAGATAGTGGAACGAACGCCTATGCGTAGGTAAATAGCTTTATTGGTTTTATCGCTACCTTTGCGCTGTTCCTGTCAACTACTACTATGAACGCAACTTATCTTCCGGCCGATTATTTACCGGTGCTTATTCAACTGGGTCTGGCACTTGGCTTCATCGTAACGACGATGATTGTTACACACTCAATCGGACCGAAGCGCAACAGTCAGAAAAAAGATGATCCGTTCGAATGTGGTATTCCTGTACAGGGTGACGCCCGTACTCCGATTTCGATCAAATATTTCCTGATTGCCATTCTGTTCGTCCTATTCGACGTTGAAGTTATCTTTCTGTATCCCTGGGCTGTTAATTTCAAGGGGTTGGGTGTAACTGGATTTATTGAAATGGTGCTGTTCATGGGGCTGCTTCTAGCGGGTTTTTACTACGTGATTCGCAAGGGAGTTTTGAATTGGGAATAAGCATTTAAATGAATTTTAGAACATATTTATTCGTTGTTACAGTAAGCAACTATAACCGCAACAGCGGACGTGTTTTTTATGGCAACTGATATTAAGCTGGCTGAGGCCCCCGCGAGTTATGATGGCCCGGGATTTTCGGCTACTTCGTTCGATAAAATTATTGGACTCGCCAGGGCAAATTCGCTTTGGCCCTTACCCTTTGCGACTTCGTGCTGCGGTATCGAATTCATGTCGACCATGGCTTCCCATTACGATCTGGCCCGATTCGGATCAGAGCGGCCCAGCTTCTCTCCCCGTCAGGCCGATATGCTGTTGGTAGCCGGCACGATTGCAAAAAAAATGGGACCAATCGTCAAGCAGGTATACCTTCAAATGGCCGAGCCCCGCTGGGTTATCGCTATTGGTGCCTGTGCGTCAAGTGGCGGTATTTTTGATACATACAGCGTTCTGCAGGGAATCGATCGCATCATTCCAGTTGACGTGTATGTGCCAGGTTGCCCACCACGTCCTGAACAAATTCTGGATGGTGTGATGCAGTTGCAGGAGCTAGCCAAAAACGAGTCGCTCCGTCGGCGCAATACAGAGGAATACACCAAGTTGCTGAATTCTTATAGCATTCAATAAATAGCAACTCATGGATGAGAGACGGAACGTCACAATTTCGGCTCCATCTCCTGGTTTGCTTAGTCACCCATTCACTCCCTGATAATGCTGACCAACGAAGAGGTTGCGCAGATACTAATAAACCAGTTTGGCGAAAGTGTTACGGACTTTGATGATCCGTACAACCTGTTAACGTGTTCGACCAGCCGGGATCAGATTATTCCGCTCGTTAAGTACCTGCAAGAGCATCCAACACTGAAAATCGGCTTTCTTACCGATATTACGGCGATTCATTATCCGGATTCGACCGGAAAGGAGTTTTGTGTGGTCTATCACTTGCATAGCCTGCCTAATAATTTCCGGGTGCGGATTAAAGTCTACCTAGCCAAAGAGGATCTTCACATCCCAACGATGATTCCGCTCTACGCCAGTGCGAACTGGATGGAGCGTGAAACTTTCGATCTATTTGGTATTCTCTTCGATGGTCATCCCGACTTACGCCGGATCCTGAATATGGAAGAAATGGACTACCACCCCATGCGTAAAGAGTATCCACTCGAAGACGCAACCCGAGAAGATAAAATTGATGCTCTGTTTGGACGATAAATATTAGTGAAAGAGCGAAAGAATGAAAGAGCGTTGAAAATCAGCTACTCGTCATTCTTTCACTCTTTCGCTCTTTCGCTTTTTAACTATGGTTTCCGAAGAACTCGATATAGCGAATAAAAACTTGCCTGCTGAGCAGGGTCCGGTTCAATACGTCAACGAACTGACTACCCTTAACCTTGGCCCGACTCACCCGGCAACGCACGGTATTTTCCAGAACATCCTCCAAATGGATGGTGAGAAAATCGTGTCGGGAGAGCAAACAATTGGCTACATCCACCGAGCATTTGAGAAAATTGCCGAACGTCGCCCTTTTTACCAGATTACAACCCTCACCGATCGCATGAACTACTGTTCGTCGCCCATTAATAACATGGGTTGGCACATGACAGTAGAAAAGTTGCTGGGCGTTGAGGTCCCCAAACGGGCGCAGTATATTCGCGTTATTATGATGGAATTGGCCCGATTGGCCGATCACCTCATCTGCAACGGTATATTGGGGGTGGATACGGGGGCATTTACCGGCTTCCTGTACATCTACCAGGAGCGGGAAAACATTTACGAAATTTACGAAGAAGTTTGTGGAGCCCGCCTGACGACCAACATGGGTCGCATTGGTGGTATGGAGCGGGACCTGTCTCCTACAGCTATTCGCAAAATAAAAGAGTTGCTCGTTCGCTTTCCGAAAGTACTGGCTGAATTCGAGAACCTGTTCAACCGCAACCGGATTTTCATGGATCGCGTCGTCAACGTCGGGGCTATTTCAGCTGAGCGGGCCTTGAGTTACGGTTTCACAGGCCCTAATCTCCGGGCTGCGGGTGTCGATTACGATGTACGGGTTATGAATCCTTACTCGTCGTACGAAGACTTCGAATTCGACATTCCGGTTGGCCAAAGTGGCGACACCTATGATCGCTTCATGGTTCGAAACGAGGAAATGAAGCAAAGTCTGCGAATCATTCAACAGGCAATCGACAACCTGCCCGAGGGTTCATATTTCGCCGACGCCCCTCAGTATTATTTACCTCCTAAACAGGAGGTTTATAAGAACATGGAAGCGCTCATTTATCACTTCAAAATTGTGATGGGCGAAATCGATGCCCCTGTTGGTGAAGTTTACCATGCGGTTGAAGGCGGCAATGGTGAGCTAGGCTTCTACCTGATCAGCGATGGTGGCCGAGCCCCATATCGCCTGCACTTCCGTCGGCCGTGCTTTATTTATTACCAGGCTTACCCGGAAATGTGTAAAGGACTGACTCTGTCGGATGCTATCGTGATCATGAGTAGCATGAACGTCATTGCCGGTGAGCTAGACGCGTAATCTAAAACACAATTGGCCATGAAAGTCGATTGGGAAGAGCTAGTAACAACATCTCATCTGAATACGGTTGGGCTGATTCGCCAACTTGTTGATGAGCACAATTACGAAGAAGCTGGGGAAGGATTAAATGGGCTGTATTAAGCTATGGGAAGAGCCGAACGGCATGCCTTAAGCAGTCAGCCACGTCGATTGATGGTTCATATTCTTACATGGAAATACCAACCAGAAAAGCGTAGTACCAATTGGGTTCGTACTATAGTAAATGCGAGACAGGAAATTAGAGAACTACAAGAATATATGCCATCGCCCAATCGCGACTATGTTGAAAGCGTTTGGCAGCGAACTATGAGTACGGCTATCGAGGGAGCCAAAGCTGAAATGAATCTTTCCAAAAACGATACATTTGAACCAGCTGAACTAACCTGGGATGAAGTTTTTGATGCTGAATACCTGCTGTAAATAATGACGACTGAGACAAATAATTCCGCTGTAACATTTACGCCCGAGCGGGTTGCTAAAGCGCAGGAAATCATCGCCCGCTACCCGGAAGGCAAGCAAAAATCGGCCCTGTTGCCATTGCTACATTTGTTGCAGGAGCAGGAAGGCTGGACCAGCCCCGAAGGCATGGACCATGTAGCCCGAATGCTCGATATCCAGCCGATTGAAGTGTATGAGGTAGCCTCCTTCTATACCATGTACCACCTCAACCCGGTTGGCAAACACGTTATTGAATACTGCCGTACAGGCCCATGTTGCTTGATGGGTGGTGAAGACGTATACGCTCACCTGAAGCAACGGCTGGGTATTGACACCGGGCAAACAACTGTAGACGGTCAGTTTACGCTAAAGGAAGTTGAGTGTTTGGCAGCCTGTGGTATGGGGCCGGTATTCCAGGTGCGGGAAAAATATTACATGCACCTCACCAACGAACGGGTGGATGAGATCATTGACGAATTGTCGAAATAACCCACTATGGCGACCAAGATATTAACCGAACATATCAACGTTCCCGGCATCGAGACCTTCGATGTGTACCGGAAACAGGGCGGCTATACGGCCGTTGAAAAGGCAATCAAGACAATGACGCCCGACGCCATTGTTGAAGAGGTGAAGAAAGCAGGTGTTCGGGGCCGGGGTGGAGCCGGATTCCCGATGGGTATGAAGTGGAGCTTTCTGGCCAAGCCCGAAGGCGTTCCCCGTTACCTTGTCTGCAATGCCGATGAATCGGAGCCGGGTACGTTCAAGGACCACTACCTGATGAAGAACATTCCCCATCTGCTTATCGAAGGGATGATCATCTCGTCGTTTGCACTGGGAGCGAACAAGTCGTTCATCTACGTACGGGGTGAGCTGATGTATGTTATCAACATTCTCGAAAAAGCCATTGCCGAAGCCAAAGCAAAGGGTTTTTTGGGCAAAAATATTCTGGGAAGCGGCTATGATCTTGAATTAGTCGTTCAACCCGGCGGTGGCGCGTACATCTGCGGTGAAGAAACAGCCTTGCTCGAATCGCTGGAAGGAAAACGCGGTAATCCCCGAAATAAGCCCCCCTTCCCGGCTGTAAAAGGACTGTACCAAAGCCCAACGGTGGTGAATAATGTTGAATCCATTGCCACAACGTCATGGATCGTTAACAACGGTGGCGATGCCTACGCAGCCATCGGTATTGGTCGTAGCACGGGGACCAAACTGATTTCGGCGTCGGGCCATATTAACAAACCCGGTGTTTACGAAATTGATCTTGGTGTTCCGGTCGAGGATTTTATTTACGCCGACGAATGGTGCGGAGGGATTCGGCCGGGTCATAAGTTTAAGGCGCTCGTCGCAGGTGGCTCATCCGTCCCCATTTTGCCTGCTAATCTGGCCTTAACCTTGGCGAATGGCGAAAAGCGATTGATGTCTTATGAGTCTCTTTCCGATGGAGGTTTTGCCACCGGTACCATGTTGGGGTCAGGTGGTTTTATCGTTTTCGACGAAACGTCCTGCATCGTGCGCAACACCTGGAATTTCTCGCGTTTCTATCACCACGAGTCCTGCGGACAGTGTAGCCCCTGCCGTGAAGGTACGGGCTGGATGGAAAAAGTTCTCCACCGAATTGAATACGGCCACGGCCATCAGCAGGATATTGATTTGCTGGTCGATGTAGCAAAGAAAATTGAAGGCAATACCATTTGTCCACTGGGCGATGCAGCTGCCTGGCCAGTTGCCAGCGCTATCCGGCATTTCCGGGATGAATTCCAATGGCACATCGACCACCCGACCGAAGCAACCCAACCAGGCGCTGTTTATCGGGGCGATATGGCTTTGGTCTAATTACACTGCGGCTATATGCCGTTTAAGAACAGATTGATTTGCGGTATCATTGCCGCAGCACACTATATGGAAGACGTAAAGCCGCAACTGTTAAAAGTCACTATTGACGGAATTGAAGTTGAAGTGGAGCCGGGAACGACCATTTTACAGGCCGCTCGCAAAATAGGTCCGGCGGTAGCTCCTCCGGCCATGTGCTACTACCAACCGTTGAAAGGGAGTGGCGGCAAATGCCGGGCGTGTTTAGTACGGGTGGCAGCGGGGTCGGCAAAAGATCCACGACCTATGCCAAAACTGGTTGCGTCATGCCTGACGGCGGTTCAGGACGGCATGATTGTCGAAAACGAAACCAGCCCGCAGGTGATTGATGCCCGTAATGGGATCGTTGAATTTCTGTTGATCAACCACCCACTCGATTGCCCGGTCTGTGATCAGGCCGGGGAGTGTGATCTACAGAACTTTGCCTTCGATCACGGCAAGTCGACAACTCGTTACGAAGAAGACCGCCGGACGTTTGAGAAACGGGATATTGGCCCGTACATACAATTGCATATGACACGCTGTATTCTGTGCTACCGTTGCGTATATACGGCCGACCAGATTACCAACAAACGGGTTCATGGGGTGATGAACCGGGGTGATGCATCAGAAATCAGCACGTACATCGAGAAGGCTATCGATAATGATTTCTCCGGAAACGTTATTGATGTATGTCCCGTTGGCGCGTTAACGGATAAAACATACCGCTTCAAAAACCGGGTATGGTTTACGAAGCCCGTCGATGCCCACCGCAACTGTCCGACCTGCTCGGGAAAAGTGACTCTGTGGTACCGGGGAGAAGATGTTATTCGGGTAACGGCCCGCAAGAATGAGTGGAACGAGGTAACCGAGTTTATTTGCAATACCTGCCGCTTCGAAACGAAGAAAACGAGCGACTGGACCATTGAGGGGCCAACCAAAATATCCCGGAGTTCGGTTATTTCTGCAAATAAATACCGCGCCGATACAATCAAACCCAGTTTTGGTGAGCGCCTGGCAGCCGCCGATTACAAGCCGATTCACGATGAACGTGATACTTCGCAATTATCGATTCAGCAACTACCCGCCGAACGGTTTGCCAACGTATTGCCATCCGCTTTAGCGCCAGAACCTTGATAACAGTTGGTATGTAGTTTACGGTTTTCTGCTGGCGGCCATACAATAGTTACCTGGAAACCAACTGAGAACAAAAAACCAAAAACGTTAAAAAATGGACTTAACCATATTACTCGTAAAAGGCATCATTATCCTGGTCATATTCGGGATAACGCTTCTGATTGCGACTTATTCAACGTACGCTGAGCGTAAAGTTGCAGCCTTTCTGCAAGATCGCCTTGGCCCAAACCGGGCAGGTCCCTGGGGCTTGTTGCAACCCATTGCCGATGCGGGTAAGATGTTCTTTAAGGAAGATTTCATTCCGTCGCAGGCAAGCAAGTGGTTGTTCATCCTAGGTCCTTGCCTTGCTATGTTGACCGCGCTGATGTCGAGCGCCGTTATTCCTTTTGGAGACAGCATCCGGTTCGATAATTATTCCATTCCTGTTCAGGGAATCGAGATCAATATCGGCGTATTGTACATCTTCGGCATTGTATCGCTGGGCGTTTATGGCGTGATGGTGGGTGGCTGGGCATCGAATAACAAGTTTTCGCTTTTAGGTGCTATTCGGGCTGCTTCGCAAAACATCAGTTATGAAATTGCCCTGGGACTATCCCTGATCGCTATTCTAATGATGACCGGTTCGTTATCCGTACGAGCCATTGTCGACCAGCAAGCCGGTTTCTTCGAGTGGAATATCTTCACGCAGCCAATCGGGTTCATTATTTTCCTGACTTGTTCGTTTGCCGAATGTAACCGTACCCCTTTCGATTTGCCCGAGTGCGAAACGGAATTAGTGGGCGGCTACCATACAGAATATAGCTCTATGAAACTGGGCTTTTATCTGTTTGCCGAGTACATCAATATGTTTGTTTCGTCAGCGTTTATTTCGTCATTGTATTTTGGTGGATTCCATTATCCATTCATGAACGAAGTCGGTAACGCACTCGAAAAATCGATGGGGGCTATTACCGGTCACAACATTGCAACGGCTATTGGCTTTATCGTATTCTTCGGCAAAATCTTCTTTTTCATCTTCTTTTTTATGTGGGTTCGCTGGACGCTGCCACGCTTCCGCTATGACCAGCTGATGAATCTAGGTTGGAAAACACTCATTCCCCTGTCGATTCTGAACGTCATTTTAACCGGAGCGGGTCTGTTGTTCAATTTCAAATACGCCACTTGGCTCATTGTTGTCGTGATGGTTGTCATGGTCATGGTATCGTCGGCAAAGGCCCCGAAACGGGAAGCTATACCGCAAGGGGTTTAACAGCGACCTGTATCGAAAAACAAACTAACATGCAGTTAACGAATCGCTCCAAACAAGTCAGCAATAAGGAAATGACGCTGGCCGAGAAGATGTACCTACCTGCCATCGTAGGCGGGCTGGCCATCACGATCAGCCACTTTTTCCGCAAAAAACCTACGATTCAGTATCCTGAGGTAAAAAAATACCTGGGTCCCATTTATCGTGGTCACCATGTATTAAAGCGTGATGAGCAGGGTCGGGAACGTTGCACAGCCTGTGGGTTATGCGCTGTTGCCTGCCCCGCCGAAGCCATATCGATGGTGGCGGCAGAACGCAAAAAGGGAGAAGAAGGATTATACCGGGAAGAAAAATACGCAGCGGTTTACGAGATCAATATGCTCCGTTGTATTTTCTGCGGTCTGTGCGAAGAAGCCTGCCCCAAACAAGCCGTTTATCTGCGCCATGACCGAATGGTTCCGGTTTTCATGGAACGTGAAGATGTCATTTTTGGGAAAGATAAGCTGGTCGAGAAAATGGACGACCGGTATATCCGGATTGCCAATTCCGAAGTGCAGACCACCCCAACCGAACCAAGCCTAACACGGGCGGCTACCTAGCCGCCCGTTGTTTCCCTACCATTCTCTATTCGATTGAGCTATGACTGAATTCATTACCTTCTTCAAAACGTTGACCCCAACCGGCTATCTGTTTCTGGGTTTAACGGTCCTTACGCTGTTCAGCGCGATTGGTGTTGTAACCGCCCGAAATCCTATTTATAGCGTCCTGGCGTTAATCGCCACATTCTTCTGTCTTTCGGGCCATTACATCCTGCTGAATGCCCAGTTTTTGGCAGCGGTGAATATAATTGTCTATGCTGGTGCCATCATGGTCTTATTTCTGTTCACGATCATGTTTTTGAACTTGCGGAAAGAAGACGAAGAGTCGAAAACGAATCTGACCAAAATGGCTTCAGTGGTTGTAGGCGGTATATTGATGATTATGCTGATCACAATTTTCCGCGCTAAAAGTGCTCAAGTGCCAACGGTAAGCCCCGCAACTTTCAGTAATAAAACAGGACTAGTGGAAAACCTGGGTCAGCTACTATACAGCGACTACATTTTGCCTTTCGAATTAGCCTCTGTACTATTTCTGGTAGCGATGGTGGGCGCAGTTATGCTTGGCAAACGTGAAGCAGGTGACCGCCATTTCTAATGATCGGGTCTTTCTAATTTATTCATTAATTTGCATTCAAAAGCCGCTCATGGGAGCGGCTTTTTGTTTTCCGGAACGTCTGATACTTGTAAGTTGCACATATCAAAAGAAAATAGTATGCTTGCATAATAATGTGCAGATCACGTGTAATTTTTCGACTAAGAAATAAGTTATTGCCTTGAGATGTCCGCTTAATCAGTAAATCAACATCGCATTTTTATGGACGCATACATTGTAGCCGGATACCGTACAGCCGTGGGTAAAGCACCACGCGGAGGTCTCCGTTTTACCCGCCCTGACGATATGGCGGCTGAAGTGATAAAGCATTTATTAAGTCAGGTCCCTTCGCTTGACCCGGCTCGTGTTGAAGACCTTATTGTTGGTAACGCTGTGCCCGAAGCTGAGCAAGGCATGCAGATTGCCCGCTATATTGCCTTGCTTTCGCTACCTAATAGTGTCCCCGGTATGACAATCAATCGTTATTGCGGCTCTGGGCTGGAAGCGATTGCCATTGCCTCCGCCAAAATTCACGCTGGCTTGGCCGACTGTATTATTGCTGGTGGCACAGAATCCATGTCG
The DNA here is from genome assembly GCF_054776575.1 of Spirosoma humi. Taxonomy (NCBI): domain Bacteria; kingdom Pseudomonadati; phylum Bacteroidota; class Cytophagia; order Cytophagales; family Cytophagaceae; genus Spirosoma; species Spirosoma humi. The sequence continues at coordinate 20,569 of NZ_BAAHBR010000002.1, read as the reverse complement.
ATGGTGCCAGTCATGGGCTGGAAAACAGCGCTCAACTACGAAATTGCCAAAGCGCATCCCGATTATTACATTGGCATGGGCCTTACTGCTGAACAGGTTGCTCAGCAATTCAACATTAGCCGCGATGCGCAGGATGAGTTTGCCTATGCTTCCCACCAAAAAGCGCTGGCAGCTCAGAAAGACGGAAAGTTCACGGACGAAATCGTCCCTATCAAGGTAAGCGAAACGTATTTCGACGCAGAAAGTAATAAAAAGAAAACCCGCGAATGGACGGTTACACAAGACGAAGGTCCTCGTAAAGATACGAGTGCTGAAGGCCTGGCTAAATTAAAGCCCGTATTCGCGGCTGGTGGATCCGTTACGGCGGGTAATTCATCGCAAACTTCCGACGGAGCCGCATTTGTTGTCGTGATGTCCGAACGTTTGGTCAATGAGTTGAATCTACAACCCATAGCGCGCATGGTATCCTATGCGACAGCCGGTGTCGAGCCTAAAATTATGGGTATTGGACCTGTTGCGGCTATTCCCATCGCGCTGAAGAAAGGTGGACTCAAACAGGATGATATTGATCTTATTGAATTAAACGAAGCCTTTGCGGCTCAGTCCTTAGCCGTTATTCAGGAATTAGGGCTCGATCCCGGTAAGATAAATCCAAATGGTGGTGCTATTGCGCTGGGCCACGCCCTTGGTTCAACGGGTGCGCGACTGTCGGTGCAGCTACTCAATGAAATGCGCCGTCGGGATCAGAAGTATGGGATGGTTTCTGCCTGTGTCGGTGGCGGTCAGGGTGTTGCCGGAATTTTTGAGCGGCTTAATTAAATGTCGTAATGTTTTTTGAACCGGATACTGGCTTCCAGTATCCGGTTTTCATGTTAAAAGGGTTTTCTGAATACGTTTGCCTTTCTGGAAATCGGTAGGATTGTTTACACAGAAAATATTATTAGTATGCTTGCATACTACTTTCGAATTGATTTTATTTGTTAACGAATTAGTATGCAAGCATAATAAACTCTTTTCAATATGATCGCGGCAGAACCTAAAGCTTCCCTGAAAGGGGGCGAATTTCTGATCAAAGAAACGCAGGCATCACAGGTTTTTATTCCTGAAGAATTTACCGAAGAGCAGCAGATGATTGCGGCTACCTGCCGCGAATTTCTGGAGCGAGAAATTTGGCCACGTCTGAATGAAATTGATAATGCTAAATCGCCGGAACTAATTTCATCATTAATGGATAAAGCAGGTGAACTAGGTATTCTTGGCACTTCAGTCCCTGAACAATACGGCGGCTTTGGCACGAATTTCAATACCTCTATGCTGGTCGCTGAAGTGACGGGGGCAGGTCATTCATTTTCAGTGGCGTTGTCGGCTCATACGGGTATCGGCACGTTACCGATTGTCTACTATGGCAATGAAGATCAGAAGTCAAAATACCTTCCAAAGCTGGCATCCGGTGAGTGGAAAGCTGCTTATTGCTTAACAGAGCCCGATTCCGGGTCAGATGCTAACTCGGGGAAAACCAAAGCAACATTGTCCGAGGATGGTTCCCATTATGTGCTAAATGGGCAGAAAATGTGGATTACCAACGGTGGTTTCGCTGATGTCTACATTGTCTTCGCCAAAATTGACGATGATAAAAACCTGTCAGCTTTCATTGTCGAGCGTGGTTACGAAGGTATCACGATGAACGAACCGGAGCATAAAATGGGGATCAAAGGCTCCGACACCCGCCAGATTTTCTTCAATGACTATAAAGTACCCGTCGAAAACCTGTTATCAGAGCGTGGTAACGGCTTCAAGATCGCCGTTAATATTCTCAATATCGGTCGGATCAAGCTGGGTATTGCTGCGGTAGGCGGTTCGAAAGAAGTGATCAATAACGCCATTCGCTATTCGAATGAGCGGAAACAATTTAAAACGGCTATTTCTCAGTTTGGCGCGATCAAGCACAAACTAGCCGAGATGGCCCTGAAAGTATACGCGTCCGAAACGGCTTCTTATCGGGCTGGCCAGAACATCGATGACCTGATCGAAGATCTTAAAAGCCAGGGCCTGGATGACGCTTCGGCCAAGTTAAAAGCACTGGAGCAGTTTTCTATTGAGTGTGCCATTATGAAAGTGCATGGCTCAGAAGCCCTGGATTATGTCGTTGACGAAGGTGTTCAGGTATACGGCGGTATGGGCTATTCGGCCGATGCCCCAATGGATCGGGCTTACCGCGACGCACGTATTAACCGGATTTTTGAAGGTACGAACGAAATTAATCGGATGCTCGTCGTGGACATGCTGCTGAAGCGCGCCATGAAGGGTGAACTTGACTTAATGGGACCGGCAATGGCCGTTGCCAAAGAGATCATGTCTATTCCCGATTTTAATGCGGAGGAAGAAGAAGGCGAATTTGTGGCGGAGAAAAAAGTTATTCGGAACCTGAAGAAAGCTGCCTTGATGGTGGCGGGTGCTGCTGTGCAGAAGTTCATGATGAACCTCTCGAACGAGCAGGAAATTTTGATGAACGTGGCCGATATGGCTATTGAAATCTACGTAGCTGAGTCAGTTTTGTTAAGGGTTGAAAAGCTCATCGGTATCAAAGGAGAAGAAGCCGTTGCCCTTCAAAAGCAGATGGCGCTGGTTTATCTGCACGAAGCAGTTGAGAAGGTCAATAATTCCGGACGGTCGGCGATTACGTCGTTTGCGGAAGGCGATGAGCTACGCGGCATGCTGATGGGCTTGAAACGGTTTACGAAAATAGACCCAATGAACCTTAAAGATGCGCGTCGCCAGATTGCCGACGCGATGATTGCTGAGAATAAATATATTTTCTAGGAGTAGCTTAATTAACCTACAATAACTTGGCACCGAAACTGGTAGAAAATCCGGCTTCGGTGCTTTTTTTTATGACTCCAACGCCTGTTTAACCAACAAGGTATCAATGAGTCTATTCAAACGGCTATTCATGAAAAATCAAGACTTCAACTCCCGGCGCACGTTTCTACGTAATCTTGGTGCAGGTGCCTCGGCCTTGTCATTACCGCTTCTTGGCTATGGCGAGACGCTTTCTTTGCAGAATGGGCAGAGCCGAATTTACTCACTGGCCAATAATCTCGACAAGGCAGGTCTATCGCAGCCGGGTCGCAAATTGGGTATCGCGCTGGTCGGCCTGGGAAGTTATAGCAAAAATCAGCTAGCTCCGGCCTTGCAATTAACCCAGAACTGCCGTCTGGCCGGCATCGTGACTGGTACGCCTGCCAAGGCCGACGAATGGATGAAGAAGTATAATATTCCAAAGGAAAATGTCTATGACTACAAAACCTTTGACCGGATTGCCGACAACAAGGACATTGACGTAGTGTACGTTGTACTGCCCAACTCCATGCACGAGGAGTATGTGATTCGCGCAGCGCAGGCGGGAAAACACGTCATTTGTGAAAAACCACTGGCGATTATGCCCAAAGCCTGTCAGAACATGATTGACGCCTGTAAAAAGGCAAACAAACAGTTAGCTGTTGGCTACCGGCTGCACTACGAGCCATTCACGAAAGAAGTGATTCGACTTGGCCAGGAGAAAGTGTTTGGAGCGGTCAAGTTTGTAGAAAGCAGTGATGGGTTCCGCATTGGTGATCCAACGCAGTGGCGGATGAAGAAGTCCATGGCGGGTGGTGGCCCTCTTATGGATGTTGGGATCTATGCCATTCAGGGTGCACGGTACGTAACGGGCGAAGAGCCGATTTCGGTAACCGCTCAGTTTTCACCTAAAACCGAGCCCGATAAATTCAAAGACGTTGAAGAGACCATGTTCTGGCAGTTCCAGTTTCCGAGCGGAGCCGTTTCCAACTCAACGACAAGCTATACCGCGGGTGTAGAGCGGCTTAGGGCTTCCTGCGAGAAAGGCTGGTTCGAGTTATCGCCCGCTTTTGGCTATGGTCCACTTAAAGGAATGACCAGCAAAGGGCCAATCGAACAACCGGTTGTCAACCATCAGGCCGCCCACATGGATGGCGTTTGTAAAGACCTTCTCGATGGAAAACAATTGCCCGACCACGTTACCGGTGCTGAAGGCCTACGCGACGTCAAACTCTTGCAGGCTGTTTATCAGGCCGCAGAAACAGGCAGAAAAATAAATTTGAAGGCATAAAACGACCCAGCCCAGCTAGTAACGTAAGCTTCTATACTACACGTTACTAGCTGGGCTGAATAAAAAGTCAAAAAGACGGATAATGTTATTCTTGTTGTAGTGATTGCATCAGCACCTGGGCTTTCCGGATATTCGTGTTCAGTCGATCTGTTTCAATGAGGCCATCGCGGAGTCGAATGATACGGTGGGCGTATTCGGCTATATCTTCTTCGTGGGTAACCATGATTACCGTGTTCCCCTTGCTATGAATCTGGTCAAAGAGGTCCATAATTTCGTAGGATGTTTTGGTATCGAGATTACCCGTTGGCTCATCGGCGAGCAGAATACTTGGGTCGTTGACCAGCGCCCGAGCAACGGCCACCCGTTGCCGCTGTCCACCCGAAAGCTCGTTTGGCCGGTGGCCAGCCCGGTTTTCCAACCCAACATTTTTCAGGGCCATCATTGCCTTTTCAGTGCGGTCGGCTTTGCTATAACCCGCATAAATGAGCGGCAGGGCCACGTTTTCAAGCGACGTTTGGCGGGGTAACAGGTTAAATGTCTGGAAAACGAAGCCGATTTCTTTATTTCTTACCTCAGCCAAGTCGTTTTCACGCATGCTACTCACGTCCTGATTGTTCAGAATATACTGACCCGAGGTCGGTGAATCCAGACAGCCGACTATGTTCATCAGCGTAGACTTCCCCGAACCAGATGGGCCCATAAACGCTACATACTCCCCCTTCTGAATACTAATGGTAATGGTCTTGAGCGCGTCGACAACTTCAGTACCCATAACATAACGTTTGGCAATACTGCGGGTTTCAATAATATTCATAGTTCGGCAAGGCTGAATAAACAAATCTACTTTATTGTAGAAACTTCTCTCTACTCTTTTCGATTGACGCTAATTTTTCCTGATAAGTCGCCATAAATGCCTGATAATCGGTGGGAGTTGTAGCCGCCCGGAGTTTCGTCAGGCCACTTTCTGCATAATCGGGCAAGCTTAACGCCAGACACAACGTAATGTATGTTTTGAGCAGATCAGCATTATCTTCGTTGAAGGGAAGGGCCGTCAAGACGAGGTCGTATGCCGGTTTCGTTTGGTTTTTCTGCTGGGCAAGTTGGGCAGCCGCCGTAACGATCCGAGCGTTTAGGGGCGCGAGCTGAAGCGCTTGCCGATACATTTTCTGCGCCAGATCGATGCGCCGGATACGTTCGTACGTTTGTCCTAACCAATAATCCCGCTCAGCCTGATGCTGCGGCAGGATAAACTCCCTGGCCATCGTTTCCGCTGAACCAACACTCCGTCGGAAAGCCGATAAACGAATGGCTGCCACATTTCGCAGCGAGGTCGCGATAGGGCTTACCTGTTTGGCACTGGGCAAGCCCGACAACACCAACTGCGCGTTTCGCCACTGCATTTGATCAAGGTAATCGTCTATCAGGGCAACGCCCGCCACTGTTTTCAGGCTGGGGTCCAGAATGGTCTCCCAGTTGGCTCCCCGGTTGAGATCATCGATTCGGTACATGGCGTAAAACGCCTTTTCCAGATCCGTTTTTGGCTGGCGTTCCTGATAAAGTACTTGCTTCAAAGCCGCCACAGCGGAATCATTTTTGGCTGATATTTCCCAAAATGACTGCGCCAGGGCAGGATCATGGGCTTTGGTATAGGCCACGGCCCGATAGTAGATCGACGTGGTATCTGAATTTGAGCCGAATGTGTCGGCTGCCTGATGGTACAGTCCCTGCTCCAATAGCCATAAGCCCGTTATGGATCGATAGGCCGGGCCGTTACGCTGATCATTCTCCGCCAGTTGACTCAACAGGCTAAAGGCAACGGGCTGATTATGTCGCTTGTATTCGCCCACCGCACGGGCGAGTAACAAATCGTCCGTAAAATCCTGGTTGATAGGATTTTCTGATAGACGCTGAAGTCTACCCGTTATGGAGCTGTCAGGATTTTGTTCGGCTAGTGTGTAGTTGTATAAGCTGGCAAAACGTCCAACGCTTAAGCCTTGCTCAGCCGCTTCGGTCGACAGCCAAGTGGGTTTAGCCACTTGGGTAATGTTTCCAAATGTGATCAGCTGAAGAGCGAGGGCGTTGGCCTGATATGATTCGTGAGACAGATCTTTCCTGTCCGAAAGCAAGCTTGAATCGGCCGACAGAATCTTAGGATTACGGGCGTAAAGTGCCAACAGATTCGATTCGGGTATCTCATCTCGACCTGCTTGCGTCGTTGCCGATTTTAAATAATAATAAGCCGAGTCGGCTACGCTTGTCCGGGCGTACAGGAATCCAAGATTATTCCGTAGCTCACCACTTTGGGGAAATGCCCGAATACCCCGCTGGAGTGCTTTTACGGCCTCAAAAAATAAGTTTGTCTGCAGGTATATCTGGCTTAGTCCCGCATAATCCTGGGGGTTTGGTTGTTTCAGAAGTGCCTGCTGAAAAAAGAATGCAGCCGCCGTTTGATTGTTCTGCGACAAGGCCAGCGAGGCCAGCGCATAGTTCGACTTATGGTTCTGAAACTCCTGCTCCAGGGCAAGCTGATAAAATGCATTGGCAGATCGGGGCTCATTGGTAGCCGTGTACAGATCGCCCAGCCCGTTAAAATAGCCCGCTATACTCTGTCGAAAAGCAATGGCCCCGCCCGACGCGATCAACACAACGACCCCAAACACGCCCACTACCCGAAACAAGCTTAACTCAAGTCGTTTGGGTTTGTAAAGAATCCGATAAACGGGCAGATTCTGTTGAAAGATTGGCCAGAAATTTATCAGAATATAGGCCACAAAAGCCACGCCCATCGCCAGGTGCGTATAGACAATCACATCCTCGAACATCTCTACCAATGGATCGTTGGCCGTAGCGAAAGCGTAACCGATCGTGAGCGTGGTGAGTAACGCCATCCCCAAATAGAAATAGGCCCCGGCATCCCGAAATGAGAAGGCCTCCTGCTGTTCGATCAACCGTCGAAAACCCCATACGCCCAGCGTGACGGAAATAAGATAAAGCACAAATGGGCTGATAGCCAATACATCCCAGTCAATAGACTTGGTGTTTTTAAGCCAGATGAGAACTAGATTGATTAGGTATAAAAAACTGATAAACAGAAAGTTATTCATCCCCAGAACCCGCCGTTGGCCAGATGGGCCGTCAGATGTTTCTGAACGGTCGGCCGATGTTAGCCAAACCAGCCCGGCAATAATTTCGGTAGCAATGAAGAAAATAAACCCGATACTAAAAACCAGTAGCACCGGCATTCCGTAACTCACAACGACCAAAGCCGGGAATTTTACGGGCGACAATATACCCAGAACCCCCACGATAAGAGCGGTAAGAGCTACGAAGACACCTGCCCGAAAAATAAGGGTAAAATCTGGCCGGAACGCATGGAAGTAGTAGCTGATTGACCCGAAGACAAATGTCAATAGCAGAAACAGGTAATTGTTGCTCAGCCCTGGTATGTCGAGCATTTCCCACCGAAAGAAAGCTAAACCGAGTATGAGCACAGCCATACTGATCAGGTAGCGTATCCGGCTAAACCGGGTAATGGCACTCATCAGAAGCACAAACGAAAGGCATATACCAACCAAGAAGCCTGTGGCTACGGGCGGCCGCACCTGCATACCCGAGGGAATAAATTGTTCCGAAACGGCATATGCTTTTCCATCGACAGCGTAGTCGAGCAAGCCGTCGGAGAAGCGATGAAACGTAATAGGCAGTTCATTAAGCTCACTTAGTACATCCCAGTGAACAACATTACCAAGCCCCTTCGACCAGACAACAGCCAGTGCGACAATACTGACAATGAAGATAATGAGGCTAAACAGATAGGTAAGCCGATGCGGACGGCTCCAATCTTTCCAGAAAAATAAGGATGACATGAAAAAGAAACGCAGTTAGCGCCGGGTTAGTGTCGCTAAACGACATAGGTTTTTCAAAAGCTATCCCCTACCCGTCATCTTTGTCAGTTTCAGCAGCTTCTCCGCAACCTCGTCTGTCAGTTGACCGGAATTCAAACGCCATTGCCAACTCCGTCCACCCGCACCGGGCGTATTCATCCGATTTGTTTCGTCGAGGTTGAGAACGTCCTGAATGGGAAGGATCGCCAACCGCGCCACCGACTGCATGGTCAGGCGGCAAATCTGGTCTACGACATTCTTTTCCGTTATCTCGATACCAATGTATTCGTTTAATCGCTGGCGAAGTTCGTCGTCGGATTCCCGGAACCAGCCTAGTGTTGTATTGTTGTCGTGCGTACCCGAGTACACAACAAAATTTTCGGAGTGGTTGTGTACGGCATAGGTAGATGTCGGCATATCCTCACCAAACCCGAACTGAACAACCCGCATACCCGGAATACCGTAGTGACGCAGATACGCCTGAATCTCGGCTGCTTTAGCGCCCAGATCTTCACCTATAACGGGTAACTGCACAAATTGCCGGTGCATGGCGTGCATGAATGCTTCAATCGGTGCTTTAACCCATTCGCCCACTTTAGCCGTCGGTTCACCAGCCGGGATCTCCCAATAAACGGCAAAGCCCAGAAAATGGTCCAGTCGGGTTAAACTGTACAAGGACATCTGGTGCCGCAACCGGCGCATCCACCAAGCAAATCCGGTGCGTTCATGCTCGGCCCAATCGTAAATAGGGTTGCCCCAGCGCTGGCCATCTTCACTAAAATAGTCGGGGGGGGCACCAGCCACGAACAGTGGCTGAAAATCGTCATCCAGCTTGAACAGAGTCGGGTTCGACCAAACATCGGCGCTATTCAACTGGACGTAGATAGGGATATCACCCATAAGGTGAATTTTCCGGGCATAGCAGTAAGCGATCAGTTCATTCCACTGCCGCATGAAAAAATATTGCAGCACTTTAATTATTTCGATTCGATCGCGCAGCAATTCCCGCTGCCGCTCCAGTTCAGCGGGCTCGCGCCGTACAATAGCCGCAGGCCATCGTATCCAGAAAGGCTCGCCCGTTGCCTCCTGCAACGCGGAGAAAAGCGCGTAATCGTCGAGCCAATCGGCTTGCCAGCTACAAAACCGGTCATAGTCACTTTGTTGACCCGGTGTTGATTCACGCAGAAACGTTTGGGCAGCCTGCTCCAGCAAGGGCCGCTTTTTAATCCAGGCGGCATGCAGTGCAGACGGAGCCGTTGTGAGGGGAGCCGCTATAATGGTGTCCGCGCCATCGTCCAGTGTTTCAGAGACTTCCGTTATAATGACATCACGAATGGGTTGTTTATTAAAGACCGCTAACTCCTCCGGGTCCAGCAACCCCTCGTCCGCCAGTTTTTCAAGGCTAACCAGTAAGGTGTTACCTGCGAAAGCCGATGGGCTGCTGTAGGGCGAAAAGCCAGCACCCGGATCAACGGGTGTTAAGGGTAAAATTTGCCAGTAGGTCTGTCCAGCTTCGGCCAGAAAATCGGCAAATCGATAGGCTTCAGGTCCTAAATCGCCAACGCCGTGGGCCGAAGGCAGTGATGTGATATGGAGCAGTAAGCCACTTGAACGTTGTTGCAGCATGAAAAGAAAAGTTGTGAGTCAACAGCAATGAGCTGTGTATACGGGTCTTAGTTCGTACTTCATCCCCATTTGTGCATGAGACAAACTCCATGCATACACCTCATCAATGGATACAAATTGTCATGGGATGTTCGTACGCCATCAGTAGCAGCCGAACATCAGCCAACCATAGACTTGTTTTTGTACAAATCCGCTCGAAGCCGCTTTTGTTTACTTTTTATCGTAAAAACCTTATTGCCAAACCTATTCCGGTAAGAATCAGCGCGAAAATGACTGGGCCGATCCTTGACCTTACGCAGTTTTTCTCCTACTTTTGCAGTCCCAAACGATGGGCAACATATAATTAAAAGAATATCTTATACAAATGAGTACGGCAACGGCAGTCAATACGGGTAAGATTACGCAAATAATCGGGCCGGTCGTGGACGTGAGTTTCGAGGGCGAAGGCTCACGGATTCCCGCCATCCTGGACGCCCTCAAAGTAACTAAAGCCAATGGACAACAGGTCATTCTGGAAGTTCAGCAACACCTCGGCGAAGACCGTGTTCGGACAATCGCGATGGACTCGACGGATGGTCTATACCGTGGTATAGATGTTACTGACCTTGGCCATCAGATTACGATGCCAACGGGTGAAGGTATCCGGGGTCGGCTTTTCAACGTCGTTGGCGAAGCCATTGACGGCATTCCACAGCCTACCACGACGGGAGTTGGCCTACCCATCCACCGTGCTGCACCAAAATTTGAAGACCTGGCGACTTCGACCGAAGTTCTGTTCACCGGTATTAAAGTGATCGACCTGCTGGAGCCGTACGCGAAAGGTGGTAAAATCGGTCTCTTCGGTGGTGCCGGTGTTGGTAAAACTGTATTGATTCAGGAATTGATCAACAATATCGCCAAAGCCTATGCAGGTCTGTCTGTATTTGCGGGTGTAGGCGAGCGTACCCGTGAGGGAAATGACCTGCTGCGTGAAATGATCGAAGCGGGTATCATCCGGTATGGTGACGCGTTCAAACATTCAATGGAAGAAGGCGGATGGGATCTGTCGAAAGTTGATTTGGCCGAAATGACCAACAGCCAGGCGACATTCGTGTTTGGTCAGATGAACGAGCCACCGGGAGCACGTGCCCGGGTAGCCCTGTCAGGTCTGACCATTGCTGAGCACTTCCGCGATGGCGACGGTGAAGGCGAAGGCCGTGACATTCTGTTCTTCGTTGACAACATTTTCCGCTTTACGCAGGCAGGTTCTGAGGTATCGGCTCTTTTGGGTCGTATGCCATCAGCCGTAGGATATCAGCCGACGCTGGCTACTGAAATGGGCGTCATGCAGGAGCGGATCACATCGACCAAACGGGGTTCGATCACATCGGTACAGGCCGTTTATGTACCTGCCGATGACTTGACTGACCCGGCTCCGGCTACCACCTTTGCTCACTTAGATGCTACGACCGTATTGAGCCGTAAAATCTCCGAGCTGGGTATCTATCCAGCCGTGGATCCACTCGATTCTACTTCACGGATTCTGTCGGCCGAAATTCTGGGCGACGAACATTACAACACAGCGCAGCGCGTAAAAGAAATTCTGCAACGCTACAAAGAATTGCAGGACATTATCGCCATTCTGGGTCTGGAAGAATTATCGGAAGAAGACAAATTGATCGTAAGCCGCGCCCGTCGGGTACAACGCTTCCTGTCGCAACCGTTCTTCGTAGCGGAACAGTTCACCGGTTTAAAAGGTGTTCTTGTCCCTATCGAAGATACGATCAAAGGCTTTAACCAGATCATTGACGGTAAGTATGACCACTTGCCTGAAGCGGCATTCAACCTGGTTGGTACAATTGAAGATGCTGTTGCCAAAGGCGAACGGCTTCTGAAAGAGTCCGGCCAGTAGATCGTTACGCTCTGAACCTAGTCGGCAAATAGCTATTTACTTGCCGACTAGGTTATAGGTTACCTTCCTTTCCTCTCTCAATTCAAATTAGTTTGGTAGTTAAAACAAATCTGTTTTATGAAAACGATTCGATTGAGGGTTGGAATAACCCTTTTGGCAAGCAGTCTGACGATTGCCGCCATGGCTCAGGTTACGACACCGGCCACCCCCTCAGCACCAACCTCACCAACGGTGGGTGGCGCGATTAAGGATACATCCTTTTCGGCTGGGGTAGCCGCTTCAGCGCCGGTACAGGGCGATGCCAATGCGACGGATACTCATTTAGACAAGGCCGTGGCCGCTCTGGATAAGGGCGACAAAGCTACGACAACGCAGGAACTTCAGGCGGGTATTAGTGGCCTGGAAGCTGAAGCACAAGCTAAGCCCACATCGTTCAAAGACAAGTTGCTGGCTCAGGCGAGTAAGCTAAAAGCATTGCTTCCTCTGATTCCAACCGGTGCCTTAGGCAGTGGTGTTTTAGGAAAAGCGGTCAGTCTGGCTAAACTTGCCTCAGGGGGTAATAAGCTGGAAGGCATTTTAGCTGCTGGCTCTTTACTGGGGAAAGGCAGTCAGCTAACGAGTGGCTTGTCGGGTATCGGTAGTGCGTTGTCAGGGCTGGGCGGTAGTTCATCATCGGCAGGCAAATCGTTGCTATCAACAGCTATGGCAACCGTTGGTAAACTTGACCAGGGCGGACTGGTAGCCAAAGCGGCTGAACCTGCTGCGAAAAGCGAAATCAGTAGCTTACTTAATTTTGTAAAAGGAGCTTTATAAAAAGATGTATGATGTATGATGTGTAGTATATGACGAGTATTTTCGATTATATATCATACATCATATATCATACATCATACATCTTTCTTGTATGACAGTAGACATTATCACGCCCGACCGTAAAGTTTTTTCCGGGGAGGCCAATGCCGTTACATTTCCAGGTACCCAGGGGCAATTCCAGGTTTTAAACAACCATGCGCCCTTAGTCAGTACGCTCGATAAAGGACAAGTTGTCGTGCAAACCGCTTCGGGTCAGCAAACCTTCACGGTTGATGGTGGCGTCGTTGAAGTACTTCAAAATAAAGTACTCGTTCTTGCCGAAGCGATAGTACTCTAAGCAATACCTCTTTTTGGTTGAAAGCGATTCACTTTATCCAGGTGGACCGCTTTTTTTATTGATCCTTCATCTCCTGCTATCTTTGATACGTAGTTCTTTACCGAAAACATGACCACCAAACCGTTTATTGTCGGCATCACCGGCGGCAGTGCTTCAGGGAAAACGTCTTTTCTAAAAGGTGTTCTCAACGCCTTCAACAGTGACCAGATTTGCCTGATTTCGCAGGATAATTATTACCTCAGCCGCGATGTAATTCCGGTAGACGACCAGGGAATACATAATTTCGACCTACCTGAAACGATTGACCATCACCTCTACGCACAGCATATCGGCCAGCTTAGTAAAGGCGAAACCATCGTTCAGAAAGAATACACCTTCAACAATCCGAATATCGTCCCGAAGATGCTGACATTTCAGCCCGCGCCAATCATCATTGTCGAAGGCATCTTCGTTTTTCACTTCCGTGAACTGGCCGACCAAATGGATTTAAAAATATTCATCGATGCCAAGAACAGCATCAAACTCGAACGGCGCGTGAAACGAGACGCGGAAGAACGTGGCTATGACCTGGACGACGTCATGTACCGCTGGAAATACCATGTTAAACCCACCTACCGGCAATTTATCAAACCCTACCGTGCCGAAGCCGACATTGTGATACCTAACAACAACCATTACCAAAAAGGGCTGGATGTGGTCATTCAGTTTCTGAAAACAAAAGTGTAATGCCTTGGTTCAGCATTCCTACATTCTGTCCGCATAGCAAGCAGAAGTTATGCAGACAGAATGTGGGAATGCTGAACTACGACGTTACGCCTATTTCAATTACTACCCCATCACTCTCTGGGTAACCGGTACAGGTGAGTACCCAGCCTTCCCGGAGGTCCCGCTCCGTCAATACGTCGTTGATCGTCATGTGGACGCTTCCCGATTGGCAACGGGCTACGCAGGTTGAGCAGCGTCCACCCCGGCAACTGTAAGGTAACGCGATCCCTTCATCCAATGCGGCCTGTAAAATAGATTTATACGCTGGCACCTGAATATCGACCTCACGGGTTTCGGCCTCGCGTCGCCGGATACGGAGCAATACCGTCCGATCCTGGGCAATAAGGGGCGGAGGGGTTAAAACAACCGGTTCAATGACGAAATTTTCCCGGCGAATCTGATCTGGACGAAACCCACTGAAAACAATGGTGAATTGGATCATCCGCATGTAATCGGCAGGACCACAGGTGTAGAAGCCAAGCGTTCGCGGATCCGATGCACCCACTAAATCGGGCAGCAATCGCTCAAGCATTACATTATTTAATCGTCCACGCAGGCCGGTCCAGTCCTCAGCGGGATCACTTAATAAGTTCAACAGCCGAAACCGATCAGAGTACTGGCGCTGAAGATCGTTGAGTTCATCCCGAAAAATAATGGTTCGTTCTGTGCTGTTGCTATACAGCAGTGTTATGCGCCGGTGCGGTTCCGTCCATAAAACTTGTTTGATTATGGCGAACAACGGTGTTATGCCACTGCCCGCCCCCAACATAACCAGATCGCCCGGCAGGTTTTCATCGAGAATGAAACGCCCTGCCGGATGCAGACTGGTCAACACATCTCCGACCCGCAACGTATCGAGCAAATAACGCGAAATCTCTCCATTCTGAATTCGCTTAATCGTCAGGCGTAGCCGCTCGTTTGCCGCCGAACTAAGCGAGTACGATCGACGGACTTCATGCCCATTATGCAACAGCAGGAGTGTCAGAAATTGGCCGGCACGATGCTGAACGGGTCGACCGTCCACAGACTCAAGAAAGTAGCTTTTGGCATCTGACGTCTCTGAATGAATACGAACAATACGGAGCTGAAGAAAATCGTCGGTCATGAACAGGTCGGCTTTATGCCAAAACTAATCAAATGAGGGTTGTTGTTTGAAAGCCCGACTGATTTACTGAAATTCGCCCCACTTGCCATTTGCGCTGTTTGCTGGCCCGACAATTTTTTATCTTTTATCATCCAGGCTGCCTTGAGTCGCAACCGGAATTATTCTAACCTGATGTCGACGGAATCCGCGGGGTTGTTCCTGATACCGTGACATTTTAGCCACATTCGTTGTTTACTATAAAATCGTTTGTAAAACCACCAATGGAAGCACTCCTGGAAGAAGTTCAACGTGTAGGGTATGTGAATAAGCCCGTTGCTGAAGACATAGATTTAGTGGCCGAAATCAATCGGCTCAAGAAAGAAAAGAATGCGGTTATCCTCGCACACTATTACGTAGATGGGGCCATCCAGGATATAGCCGACTACATTGGCGATAGCCTTGGTTTATCACAGCAGGCAGCCGCGACACCCGCCGATATGATTGTATTCTGTGGTGTACATTTCATGGGCGAAACGGCCAAGGTCCTGTCGCCGGAGAAAAAAGTAGTTATTCCCGACCTCAACGCGGGTTGTTCACTCGCCGACTCGGCCCCGGCCGACAAATTTGCCGAGTTTAAAGCGCAGTACCCCGACCATATTGTGCTGTCGTACATCAACTGCTCGGCCGAAATAAAGGCATTATCGGATATTATCGTCACCTCGTCCAATGCGCTAAAAATCGTCGAGAGCTTACCCAAAGATCAGAAAATTATTTTTGCGCCCGACGCCAATCTTGGCCGTTTTGTAGCGAAGAAAACGGGTCGTGAGATGGTACTTTGGGATGGCGCCTGCATTGTCCACATCGACATTTCGCTGGAGAAACTGCACAAGCTCAGGGCTGACTACCCGGAAGCGAAGTTTATTGCTCACCCCGAGTGCCAGGAGCATATTCTGAGCGAAGCCGATTTTGTAGGCTCGACAACTGCCTTGCTCAAATATGTGGTCGATAGTCCCGAGCAAACATTCATTGTGGGAACCGAAGCGGGTATTCTGCACAAGATGAAGGAAGCAGTGCCGCATAAAAAGATCATTCCGGCACCGGCCAGCCAAAACAACACCTGCGCTTGTTCGGAGTGCCCTTATATGAAGATGAATACCATGGAGAAGGTTTACAACGCCATGCTCTACGAACAACCGGAAATCATTGTCCCGGAAGATGTGCGGGTAAAGGCATATGAATCCGTAGCGCGGATGCTGGAGTTGAGTAAGTAGTTAGCGTGAATACAGGTTAACGGTTAACAATCATCAGAACTATGAACTGGCGAGAGTATATTGTATCAGACCCAACAATTATGTTTGGTAAGCCTGTCATTAAAGAGACACGTATTCCAGTTGATTTAATGTTGGAGAAATTGGGGAAGGGCGAAACAATGCATCAGTTGTTAGACTCATACCCGTGCGTTACTGAGGAAGCTATATTTGCCTGCTTTCTGTTTGCGTCGGAAACCGTAAGAAATGAAGTTGTCTATGCTCAAGCGGGATGATTACTCGTTTGTTGCCGATTAGGCATTAGACCCGCCAAATAAAACACCAATGCCCCATCAATTCGATTTTCTAGTTATTGGCTCCGGTATTGCGGGCCTGAGTTACGCCACCAAGCTGGCCATGCACTTCGAGAAGTTGCAGCAGGACATTCGCATCGGTGTCATCACCAAAGTGCAGGCCGACGAAACCAACACTAAATACGCGCAGGGAGGTATCGCAGCTGTTTGGTCGGAGGATGACTCGTTCGAAAAGCATATCGAAGACACGATGGTGGCAGGTGATTTCTTGAGTGACCGGCACATTGTCGAGATCGTGGTGAACGAGGGCCCCGGCCGCATTCAGGAATTGATCAGCTACGGCACGCGCTTCGACAAAGAACACGATGGCGACGAATACGACCTGGCCAAGGAAGGTGGGCACTCCGACTTTCGAATACTCCATTTCAAAGACATCACCGGCGCGGAAATTGAGCGGGCTCTGCTCGAAAAGGCAAACTCGCTGAAATCAATCGAGATATTTACTCATTTCTACGCTGTTGAACTGATCACCCGGCACCAGCTTGGCGAAACGGTTCATCGGTACGATACCGACAACAAATGTTTCGGAGCCTATGTGCTGAATACACAAACCGGTAAGGTTGAGCTGTTTTTGGCCAAAACGACGCTCCTTGCCACGGGCGGTATCGGCAATATATACCAGAACACAACCAATCCCAACATTGCTACCGGCGACGGCATTGCGATGGCGTACCGCGCCAAAGGGATAGGAAAGGACATGGAGTTTATCCAGTTTCACCCCACCGCGTTGTATGAACCGGGCAAGAAACCCAATTTCCTCATTTCTGAAGCCGTACGCGGTTTTGGGGGCATTCTTCGTACGCGCAAAGGGGAAACCTTCATGGAAAATTATGACCCGCGCCTGTCGCTGGCCCCGCGCGACATTGTGGCTCGTGCCATCGACTCCGAGATGAAAAAGGCCGGTGATCCCCACGTTTATCTGGACGTAACCCACTGCGACTACGAGAAATTTATTGAACACTTTCCCAACATCACGGCCTACTGCCGCGACCATCTGGGGCTCGACTTACGGAAAGACTACATCCCGGTTGTACCGGCGCAACACTACCTCTGCGGAGGGATTCGGGTGAACGAATGGGGCCAAACGAATATCCAGTTTCTGTATGCCGTGGGAGAATGCTCCTGCACCGGCCTGCACGGCGCTAACCGACTGGCATCGAACTCGTTGCTCGAAGCCGTTGTATTTGGCCACCGGGCCTACGAGAAAACCGTCGAGTTACTCGATCAGGCCGTTTTACCCGACAATATTCCAGCCTGGAACGATGCCGGTACAACTCACCCCGAAGAACTGGTACTAGTCACCGAAATGAAAAAGGAGCTGGAGTCGATCATGTCCAACTATGTCGGCATTGTGCGAACCAATCGGCGTTTGAAACGAGCTTTGGATCGGCTGGAGCTTATTTACCTGGAACACGAAGAGCTTTATCGTCAGTCAAAGGTATCGGTGCCTATTTGCGAACTTCGAAACATGATTGAAGTAGCGTATCTGGTTATTAAAATGGCCATGGCGCGTCGCGAAAACAGTGGTCTTCACTTTAATCTGGATAATGTGAAGTAACCTGCAGAACCGCTTCCGGCCGTTCCGTACTTTTACCTTTCAGCAACTCATCATGGTAGTTTCCACAGAGCGGCACCAGTGTTTTACCGATGGTAAGCTGGTGCCGCTTACTTTTTCAATCCAGTCGGGTATAGGAACGTCCTCAACTTTGGGAGGACATGGGCAAAATTTGGGACGATGTCAGTACCTTTGGTCAACCTCAATGTAGCGTTATCGTCTATGGCAGCTCCTCATCAGGTGGTTTTGCAGACATAAAATACCCTAGACGAAAACGTACGGATTAGGCCTCTACACATAGGGAATCCATGAACCAGCAAGACATCATCGACTTCATCAATCAAAGCGACAGTCCGAAAATCAAATATGCATTTACTGATATCGACGGCGTGTTGCGGGGCAAAATCATTCACCGCCAGAAATTTCTGGACGGTTTGACCGATGGCTTTGGTTTTTGTGATGTTGTTTGGGGATGGGATTTGGCCGATGCACCCTATGACAATGGAAAAACTACCGGCTGGCACTCTGGTTACCCCGATGCGCCGGTTCGCCTTGATCTGACCACCTTTCGCCAGATTCCCTGGGAAGACAATATTCCTTTTTTTATCGCAGATTTCAGCCCTGGTTCGACTGGCCAGCCTAACCCGTATGCCTTGGCTGCCTGTCCGCGTAGCCTGCTTAAACGCATAGCGGGTCAGTGTCAGGATATGGGCTTTCATGCCGAGTACGCCCAGGAATTTGAGTGGTTCAATTTCCGGGAAACCCCCAGAAGCTTGCAGGATAAAAATTTCCAGCAACTGGAGCCTCTCACCCCTGGCATGTTCGGGTACTCCATTCTGCGTCCTTCGCTCGAGAGTCAATTCTATCACGATCTATTCGATTTACTGGCGCAGTATGACGTTTCGCCCGAAGGCCTGCATACAGAAACCGGGCCGGGGGTATATGAAGCGGCCATCATGCACGATGAGGTTGTCCGGGCGGCCGACAAAGCCACTCTTTTCAAAACGGCTGTTAAAGAAATTGCCTACCGGCATGGTATCGTAGCTACATTTATGGCGAAGTGGAATGCCGATTTACCCGGTTGTAGCGGCCATGTCCACCAAAGCCTCTGGAATCCGGAACAGACGAAAAATCTGTTTTATGACCCTGCCGCCCCCAACCACATGAGCGAACTGATGCGCCAGTTCATAGCCGGGCAGTTATACTGCCTGCCTCATATTACACCCATGTTTGCACCAACCGTCAATAGCTATAAACGGCTGGTAGAAGGCGCCTGGGCACCGACTACAGTCACTTGGTCGATTGATAATCGAACAACGGCGCTCCGGGTTCTCAACCATAAGGAAGCCTATACCCGCGTGGAGCACCGGGTATCGGGTGCCGACACGAACCCTTATCTGGCCATTGCCGCATCCCTGGCATCCGGCCTGTACGGTATCCGCCATAAGCTATCGCTCGACATCCCGGCTTCGGTTGGCAATGGATACACTGACACGAGCAACGGCACTTTGCCTAGAAATCTGGCCGATGCTACCGAGGTTATGGCAAATTCATCGGTAGCGACTGAACTGTTTGGTTCAGAGTTTGTTGACCACTTTACCCGTACGCGCGACTGGGAATGGCGACAGTATATTCGGCAGGTGAGCGACTGGGAATTGAAACGATATTTTGAAATTATTTAATGCGTCTCGTTGATTATTCATCTATTATAAAAAAAGCCTGGGCAGAATTTGATGGATCGGTGCAAATACAGACCATCGAAGACATTAGCGCTAAGGTTTCGACCAATCACGTTTTCAGAGTTACGTTTGAAGATGGTGATCGTATTATTGCCAAGCTCTCCTATTTCGGTACCTACGAACAGTTTCTGGAAGATCATCGGATCATCCACGCGTTAGCCAATAATCTGCTTTACCCATTCGAAAACGTACTGGCGAAATCACTGGTCCGGGACGGCCAGGTATATACCTATCGGCACAAAGACGGTTTTCTAGACGCCTGGGTTGTATTCTATAACCCCATTCGGATCCAGTTGAAATTACCCCGACGGCTGGAAGAACACCACATTCGAATGCTTGGCCGGGAGGTAGCCCGATTCCATAAAGCCTGTTCCCGCGTTAGTCCGGTATTGCCTAAATCCAGCAAAACGTTACGCTCAGACATCTGGGATTTGCTCGACTTGCTGGAAACCGAAACCGGTCAGTTTGAACACCGGATGCATACCGATGAATTGAAACGGCAGTGTGAGCTGTTCCTGGAAAATCGGCAGAAACTGGTTGCCAAATCGGTTGAAACCATGCCTGTTTTTGTGGATTGGAACATCGGCAATTTTTCCGTTACCGATAACCTTGAGCTGTATTCTCGCTGGGATTATGACTGGTTCAGAATCAGCTACCGGGTCATGGATTTCTATTTCTTTAGCCGGGTTGTTTCCAATGCAGGCGACCGAACGGTGTTTAGTTATGTCATCGGACCGTTGATGGAGGACCGCTTTTTATTATTCCTGAAGGAATATCATCGGGTGTTTCCATTGACAGAAAGTGAAATTCGTTTTCTGCCCGAAGCTTATCGCTTCTTCATACTCAATTACGTCATCAAATACGGTCGTTACTTTTTCCACCGAACCTATTCGATTAAACTTCAGCAGGAGGCCTACGACATTTATTTCCCCTCAATTGAGACATTCGATGCCGATAAAATTCTGAAAGCATTAGGCATATAATTACATCTCTGGCCCGTTTGACTGAGTAGTTATTTATTGAAGTTGTCTAAAGTTATGGGCTGATCGAATGCAAAACGGACCACAGAAGTTGATTGGGTGTCGAATCCATCTTACTTACCGTAGTCCGTGCAATTGCTCAGCG
>NZ_BAAHBR010000001.1:0-439469 GCF_054776575.1 Spirosoma humi | reverse complement strand
CGCTGAGCAATTGCACGGACTACGGTAAGTAAGATGGATTCGACACCCAATCAACTTCTGTGGTCCGTTTTGCATTCGATCAGCCCATAACTTTAGACAACTTCTTTTACATGAAAGCTTGAACATGACTGGGTTTTCCATGTTCTGAGAATATTAATTGCTTTTTAATGAATGGTGACTTTCCATCAATCATCAACAAACAACGCAAATCTCAATGTTATAGATAACCAAAGAACAGATGAAAAACGTAGTCAAACCAATGATGCTGTGGAGTATAGTTGCCACGTCGTTACTAATCTCCTGCAGTAAAGATGAGGTGTTCAACACTCAGATTCCGGAAACGAACCAACAGCCCACCACGGCCCAGGTACAGGGGAATGTTTTCGAGCCCGCCCTGGTGCAGGCCACCGATGCCCGCATAGCGCAACTTAAGCTACCAACCGGTTTTAGCATCGCCAAATTCGCCGATCAGCTTGGCAAACCACGGATGTTGACCGTTAGTGAAACCGGAAATGTGTATGTAACGAGCCGTGAAGCGGGGACCGTTACCTTACTTCGCGACACCAATAACGACGGGCAGGCCGATCAGAAACAAGTAGTCGCAACGATCAAAGATGTGCATGGCCTGACGATTTACTCGGGTAAAATGTATCTGGTCGCGATTCATGAGGTATTCTCGGCCACCATTAATGCCGACGGTACGCTGGGCACCCCTCAACAATTGATTGGCAATTTGCCCGACGCCGGACAACACCCCAACCGAACGATCGCCTTCGGACCGGATGGCTTTATGTACATTACGGTAGGAAGCACCTGCAATGCCTGTGCCGATTCAAACCCGGAAAATGCGACCATCTTACGGGCTAATCCAGATGGAACAGGCCGTCGAATTTTTGCTAAAGGGTTGCGCAATACCATCGGCTTCGGCTGGCATCCAGAAACGAAAGAGCTTTACGGTTTCGACCACGGTATTGACTGGCTGGGCGATGAGCAACAGAAAGAAGAATTGAATGTCATTAAAGACGGGGCTTTTTATGGCTGGCCTTACATCTACGGCGATGGCAACTATAATCCGCATCCCAGACCGATGGGTGATACGACCTATGCGCAGATCTTAGCGAAAACTACGCTACCCGTTCTACAATACGATGCCCACGCGGCTCCACTGGGGATGGTCTTCTATACAGCAAGTGCCAGTGCCACGAGTGGTTTTCCGGCTGAATACCAGAATGATGCCATCGCTACGATGCGCGGCTCCTGGAATCGGAGCCAGCCTTCGGGTTACAATGTTGTGCGGGTGCATTTCGAGGGTGGTAAACCTGTCCGGATCGATAATCTGGTGACTGGTTTTGTGGTCGATAACAACCAGGCTCAGTTTGGCCGTCCGGTAGGCATAGCCACGATGCCCGACGGCTCCCTCCTGTTTTCGGACGATAACAATGGCGTTATCTACCGAGTGAGTTATAAAAAGTAAGGTTTGACCATAAAAAAAGCCCACCTTTCAGGTGGGCTTTTTAGTCATTGGACAGTGACCGATACGGGAATCGAACCCGTGTTACCGCCGTGAAAGGGCGATGTCCTAACCGCTAGACGAATCGGCCGTCTTGTTTAAAAGACCCAACCTTTTGGCTTGCTGCCGCTGTGTTGGCGAATCGTGGTGCAAAGGTAAGGTGATGTTTTTAAAATGCAATAGCTGCTACTAAAATTTTTTCAAAAAAAGGGTTCCTGAGTGTTTTAGTGCTATTTTTGAGGTGGTTAGCATTTAATTTTTTTTCATCACCTACATGAAACACGTTTTGCTGCTTGCGGTGCTGACAGTCGCATCATTGATTAGTCAGTCCGAGTCGGCTTCTGCCCAGTCAACTTCCTCTACTCCGGTCGATTCACCCGCTAAATTCCTTGGCTATCAGATTGGTGAACGGTTTACTCCTCACTACCGCGTTCTGGCTTATGCCGAACAGGTAGCCCGCCAACTTCCAAAACGCATCAAACTTATTCCGTATGGCACCACTTACGAAGGTCGCCAGTTAATGGTTGTTGCGATTGGGTCGGAAGAAAATATGAACCGGCTGGAAGAAATCCGGACCAACAACCTGAAGCGCATTGGCCTGATGGATGGGAATCCGACAGCCGCGGCCCAACCGCCTATTGCCTGGCTGAGTTATAATGTTCACGGCAACGAAGCCGTCAGCTCCGAAACGTTCTTGGACGTACTGTATCGACTGCTTAGCTCGTCAGACGCGGTATCGCAGAAAATCATGAACACAACCGTGGTTATTCTCGATCCAGGTTTAAATCCCGACGGGCATGATCGGTACGTAAACTGGTACAACCAGATGGTGGGTCGCACACCCGACCCAACGCCCTCCGCCCGCGAACACAACGAACCCTGGCCAGGTGGTCGGTATACCCATTACCTGTTTGACCCTAACCGCGACTGGGCCTGGCAAACGCAGGAAATCACGCAGCAGCGCATGGCCCTGTACCAGCAGTGGATGCCCCATTTGCACGGTGACTTCCACGAAATGGGCGTGGAAAGTCCTTATTATTTTGCGCCATCGGCCAAGCCGTACCACGAAGATATTACGCCTTTCCAGCGGAAGTTTCAGCAAACCATTGGTGATTATTGCAGCCGCTACTTCGATAAAAATGGCTGGCTCTATTACACCCGCGAACGTTTTGATCTATTTTACCCCAGCTATGGCGACACTTACCCAACCTACAACGGGGCCATTGGTATGACCTTTGAGCAAGGCGGCAGTGGCCGGGCAGGTTTGGCTATCGAAAAAGCCGATGGGGATACCCTGACCCTGCGCCAGCGCATCGACCACCACGTAGCATCCAGCATAGCCACGTTGGAATCGGTGGCCGACCGGCCCGCCGAGATCGTGAAGGAGTTTGGGCAGTTTTTTGATAAATCGCGCAATACACCCATTGGGGCATACAAAAGCTACGTTATTAAATCCAATGGCGATGCCGGCCGCCTGAAAGCATTACAGCAACTCCTGGAGCGGAACAAAATTAGTTACGGCTACTCGGGAAAAGCCCAGACGGTGGCAAGTGGATTTAACTACACCACTCAGAAAAACGACAAGAACGTATCGGTTGCGGCCGATGACATCGTGATCAGTGCCTATCAGCCTAAATCGACGCTGCTAAAAATTCTGTTTGAACAAAACTCGGCCCTGGAAGACTCGGCGACCTACGACATCACGGCCTGGTCGTTGCCTTATGCGTTCGGACTGCAAACCTACGGTCTGACGACACGGATTAACCCAGGAAATGCGCAGTCATCTACCGGTAGTAGTTCAGCCACAACGACCACTACATCCCGGCCTTATGCGTATCTCGTACGTTGGCAGTCATTACCAGCGGTGCAAATGCTGGCGGGATTGCTGAAGCAAAAAATCAGGGTTCGGGCAGCCGAAAAGCCTTTTGATGTTGAAAACAAGACTTATCCATCAGGCACCCTTATTGTCACCAGAGCTGGCAATGAACGCTTTGGCGAACGCTTCGACGCACTCGTTCGGGCTGAAGCAACAAAAACAGGCGCTGACCTGACGCCGGTTCAAACGGGCTTCGTGAGCAAAGGATCGGATTTTGGTTCAGACTTCGTGACCGGTTTGAAGGCCCCCCGGGTTGGTGTCGTTCTTGGCGAAGGCACCCCTCCGCCATCAGCGGGCGAAGTGTGGCATTTCTTCGATCAGGAATTGAATTACCCCGTTGCCCTGATCGATATCAACACACTTGGAAACGTGCAGTGGAACAAACTGGACGTGCTGATTCTGCCGACAAACTACAACTACGGGCGCTACCTGACCGAGAAAAATTTAGCCTCCATCAAGGAATGGGTACGGGCAGGAGGCAAACTGATTGCTATGGAGCGGGCCGCAGCCTTCCTGGCCGGGAAAGATGGGTTTGACTTGAAAGAGAAGGACGGTAAGGATAAAGACAAAGGCAAAGATAAAGGCAGTATGCTGGACTCCCTGAAGCTGTACATTGACCGCGAACGGACAGCCATAGCCGACGACATTCCGGGAAGTATTTACCGGGTCGATGTCGACACGTCGCACCCGCTCGGCTTTGGTCTGTCGGGTGGCTACTACTCGCTGGTGCAGAATGCCTATAATTTTGACTTCCTGAAAGATGGCTGGAATGTGGGCTACTTCAAAACGAACAATTACGTGGCCGGTTTTTCCGGTAAAAACGCCAAAGAGAAGTTGAAAAACACGTTGGTGATGGGCGTTCAGGAGCTGGGTCGGGGTAGTGTCGTTTACCTAGCCGACGACCCCTTGTTCCGGGGCTTCTGGTACAATGGCAAGCTCCTGTTTGGCAACGCCGTGTTTATGGTTGGCAATTAAAGTTGGTTTCTTTCCTAAAACGTAGAGACGCAACGATGAACGTATCGTTGCGTCTTTATTTTGACCTCATGTGGGGTAAAATCAATACGTATGTCCCTTTTGTCATCGACCTATAACGCAATTGCTTGGTGAGACGTTTACTGCTTCTTTCAACTTTACTATCGTTTCTTGGGGTTGCCCCGCTGCTGGCCCAGAAGAAAAATGAACAATATCAGTTACACATCAGCCGGGCAACATCGCCCATTGTTATCGATGGAACCGTTGATGAACCCGCCTGGCAGGCTGCCGAAGTAGCGTCTGATTTTTGGATGGTATTGCCTATGGATACGAGTCGTGCTAAGGTTCGAACCGATGTTCGGATGGCCTACGACGACCACCATATTTATCTAAGCGCCGTTTGTTATCATGGCAACGTGGCAGGTCCCTACATTGTGGAATCGCTGCGTCGTGACTGGGCCTTTGGCAAGAATGATAACTTCATCTTCTTCATGGACACCTTTGATGACCAGACAAATGGGTTTACGTTTGGCACCAATGCGGCTGGAGCGCAGTGGGATGGTTTACTCTACGAAGGGGGCAAAGCAAACCTAAGCTGGGATAACAAATGGACCTCTTCCGTCAAGAACTACGCCGATCGGTATGTACTCGAACTGGCCATTCCCTTCAAGACAATCCGCTACAAACGAGGCATCTCTCGCTGGGGAATTAACTTTAGTCGGCAGGATTTAAAAACAACCGAAAAGTCGTCCTGGACGCCTATCCAGCGCCAGTTTCCAACGGCTTCGCTGGCCCTGACGGGTGTTCTGGTCTGGGATCAGCCACCACCACAGCCCGGCCCTAACATTTCTCTCATTCCGTATGCCCTAAGCGCTATAAACCGCGACTATCAGAATGGCGTACCGACCCAGAACCGCTTCGATGCGGGGCTGGATGCCAAAGTCGCCGTTACGTCTTCCCTGAATCTAGACCTAACCGTTAACCCGGATTTTTCGCAGGTGGATGTCGATCAGCAGGTGACGAACCTGGATCGATATGAGCTATTTTTTCCCGAAAAGCGGCAGTTCTTCCTTGAAAATGGCGACCAGTTCACCAACTTCGGGTATTCGACCATTCGTCCTTTTTTCAGCCGCCGGATTGGCCTCGGTGGAGTCCCTATCCGTTTCGGAGCCCGGTTGAGCGGTAAACTCAATAAAGACTGGCGCATTGGCATCATGGACATGCAAACGGGAAGCGTCGATTATTCGGGTACTGGTGTAGAGTCGCTGCCAGCCCAGAACTTCGCCGTTGTGGCCCTGCAACGACGCATATTCGCCCGGTCGAACATAGGCATGATGTTCGTCAATAAAGAATCTCTCGCATACAACCCAACGACCGACAAGCCAGCGTATACCCGCTACAACCGGAATATCGGGCTGGAATACAACCTAGCCTCGGCGAATAATTTTTGGTCGGGTAAGGCTCTGTATGTTAAGTCGTTCAGCCCGGAGGTGAGCGGTACAGACCAATCCGGCAGCGACGCCGTTTATGCCGCTAACTTGCAGTATAATACCCGACGGTGGCTCATTGGCGGACAGGTAGAGTCGGTTGGAAAGAACTACACCGCCGAAGCGGGTTACGTGCCTCGCCGGGGGTACGAGCGGGTAACAGGCACTCTTGGCTATACATTTCTTCCAACGGCCAGCGGTGTGCTAAGCCACGGCCCGACCGCCGTATCGACCTATTTCTTCGACCCGGCCGGCCGGCAAAGCGACAACGAAACGATGCTTAGTTACGTCGTTACGTTTCGGAGCAAAAGTGTCTTTACGGGTTGGGTCGCAACCGACTATGTGCGCTTACTACAACCCTTCGACCCTACCAATACCGGACGGCAAACGCTGGCGACCGGCACGCAACACAACTGGACAGCCTGGGGAACGGATTTTGACTCGAAGCCACAGAGCGTATTCACGTACGGCTTTTCATCCCGTTACGGAGGCTATTACGACAATGGTACCCGGCTGAACCTGACGGCCGACCTGGGCTATCGGTTCCAGCCCTACGTGAGTCTGGCGGCCAGTGCCAGTTACAACGACATTCGGTTGCCCCAGCCCTGGGGCCAAACGACGTTCTGGCTGGTTGGCCCCCGATTTGACGTAACGCTGACCAATACGCTTTACCTGACCACCTTTGTGCAGTACAATGAACAACAAAAGAATATGAACGTCAATGCCCGCGTGCAGTGGCGTTATAAGCCTGCCTCCGACTTTTTCCTGGTTTATACGGATAACTATTTGCCCAACTCAGCCCAGATCGGTCAGGATGTACCGGGGTTCTTTTCGGTAAAGAACCGGGCGCTGGTGCTGAAGTGGACATATTGGTGGAATCTCTAACGCATTGGGTTTTAAACAAACTGTGTTTGTGCCTGTTTAATTGACAATTCGCCGATTGGCGAGTGGCTGTTAACTACACTATAACTAGTCAACGTTTTATGAAAACTCTTCTGCGTTTTTTTCCATCAGCTCTCGTAGCCGTCTTGCTGACCTTGTTTCTAACCAGCTGTGAAGCTATTGGCGATATATTTAAAGCCGGTGCCTACACGGGTATTATTGGCGTCATTGTGGTTCTTGGCATTGTCATTTGGCTTATATCGAAGCTCTTTGGCGGTGGCGGCCGAAATTCGTAACAGCTTATTTACGTATAAAGCAACATGACGATTCCAGGCCTGGAATCGTCATGTTGCTTTATACGGGGTAAGTTTAACCGAAATTTAATAAAACGCCTTAAGCTACCAGTTCCAGCAAGTTATCGCGCTGAAGTACGGCACGCTGGCGCTCACTCAAGTCGTCCGATGCTTTCATCAGCGGCAGGCGGACCTCCGCCGATATGAGACCCATTAGCTCAAGAATATTTTTTACGCCCACTGGATTGCCTTCTTCGTACAGCAGTGGATCGATGCGCAGGAAATGGCCAAGCTCCTTCCGGGCGAAGGTAAAATCGCCCTGCAACGCGGCTTCGATCAAGCCCGTAAATTTGGCGGGGAACGCGTTGGCGATAACAGACATCACGCCTATGCCACCAATACTGATAATGGGCACGGCCTGCACATCATCGCCCGATATAAGCAGAAAATCATCGGGTTTGTCGCGGGCAATCTCCATGCACTGCTCGATCACGCAGGAGGCTTCTTTGACCCCGATAATATTCGGGTGCTGAGCCAACTCGCAAATGGTTTCGGCACTCATATTGATGCCCGTTCGAAACGGAATGTTATACAGAATAACCGGTACAGGACTGGCGTCGGCGACACGGGTAAAATGCTCGATGACACCGCGTTTTCCAGGTTTATTGTAATACGGGCAAACAGACAGTATTGCGTCGACTCCATTGAAGTCAATATCCTTCATGCCCGCCACAACATCGGCCGTAACATTACCGCCTACCCCGAAAACGATGGGCAGGTTCTTGGGGTTGTTTTCCTTCAGGTATTGCAATAGCTGTTTCTTCTCCTGCTTAGTCACCGTTGGCGATTCGCCGGTTGTGCCCTGCAGGACGATATAACGAACGCCCCCATCGGAGATGTGCCGGACGATGCGGCCAAAGCCGTCGAAATCAATTGAATAATCGGCATTGAAGGGCGTCACAATGGCGACGCCTACGCCGTGAAATTTACCGTATTGGCTACGAGTATCCATTAGTTAACTGGAAACAGGAATTTATTATCGCAAAGTTACGTGAATTTAGGCGGGAGTCACGCGTTTAAGCCGTCATTGTCAGCGAGAAATCTCTGGGCACGAAGTAAGCGGGTGTTTTTAACTCGAATACCTCGTCGTGGATAGACGCTACGTATAAACCGGAAGCCATTGCCTTATCCCTGACCTCTTTGGACCCTTGCACACAAGCCAGAATACCGAACAGTTTTTTATGAGCATACTCCGGGTGAAACCGCCTGAAACGGTCGAGGCTTTTCAATAGCTGGTCAATATCCCGGTCTTTAAGATGACTTTTCACTTCCACCAGCACAACCGCATTTACGTCACCATTTGCCATACCCAATACATCAACTTCCAGCGTATCCGAACCATATTCGGTTTTGTAATTGGTAGTAATGGTCGTCATCCCGAACTGCTTCCGCAATACTTTTTCCATCGAAGGAAACGCCATGCCTTCAGTAAAGCTGCCGAACTTGTTACCAATGTCACCTACAATCTTGGTAACCCGGCTTATTTCTCGTTCATTGTTTCGTTGTTGTTCTGCGATTTCTTTAAGAATAACGCGGATGTCGTCAAAGTTGGTTGTGGCTTCCATAGTTCGGTGGGTTTGTCGGTCTACAAAGATAACGCATTCAGTACCAATCCCGTTTACACGGTCAGCATGGCCATAAACTCATCTTCACCAATCATCGGTACGTTTAATTTTCGGGCTTTCTCGACTTTGGATGGTCCTGCATTTTCACCCACAATCAGGTAATTCAGCTTCTTGGAAATCCCGCTGAGCAGTCGGCCACCGTTGGCTTCAATGCGGGATTCGAGTTCTTCACGGCTGAAATTTTCGAAGGTCCCCGTATACAGAAACGTTTTCCCGGCCAGCGAGTCTCCCTCCTGCTCCACCACTTTCTTCTCGCCAACGAATTGCAATCCGGCCGCCCGAAGATTCTCCACATACGCCCGGTTATCCGAATCGGCAAACCACGCCACCACGCTCTCCGCAATACGTGGGCCAGTGTCGGGGACGGCCAGCAGCGCTTCCGAACTGGCGTTCATGATGACATCCATCGACCCAAAATAATCCGTTAGTTTCTCTGCGGTCGTGTTGCCCACGTACCGTATACCCAGTGCAAACAGAACATTGGGCAGGGGCTGCGCTTTCGAGCGTTCGATGGCCGTCAGGATATTGTCGACCGTTTTCTCCCGGAAACTGACAATTCGCTTTTTACCCGTTTCTTCATCGAGAAATGTTTTCTCAATACCCAATAAATCACCAGCGGTCAGTTTATAAAGATCGGCCGGTGTTTGCACCAGGCCCCGGTCTATGAGCAGCTCGATTTTCCCTTCGCCCAGGCTCTCGATATTCATGGCTCTGCGCTGGATAAAGTGCTCGAACCGGGCCTGCCGCTGGGGTGGGCAGCCGCGTTCGTTAGGACAATAAAAATGCGCTTCGCCTTCTTTCCGGATCAGAGCCGTTCCGCAAGCTGGGCAGGTTGTTGGGTAGACGATGGGCTCACTTTTTTCGGTACGCCGGTTCAAATCGACGCCCGTAATTTTCGGAATGATCTCTCCCCCTTTTTCCACAAAAACAGTATCGTGAAGCCTGACCCCCAGCCGCTCAATTTCGTTTGAATTGTGGAGCGAAGCCCGCTTAACAACGGTTCCAGCCAGCAACACGGGCGTTAGCAAGGCAACGGGCGTCACGGCCCCGGTTCGCCCGACCTGGTACTGAATTCCGTTCAGGGTCGTGCTGGCAGCCAGGGCTTTGTATTTGAAGGCAATGGCCCAGCGCGGACTTTTGGCGGTGTAGCCCAGATCCCGCTGCTGATCGTAGCGATTCACTTTAATAACGATACCGTCCGTATTGAGCGGAAGCTCAAATCGCTTCGTATCCCATTCGTTGATGTACAGCATCACTTCCCGGATATCCGCGCATTTACGCCAGGTTTGGGACACGTTGAAGCCCCACTCTTTCAGCGCAACCAAGCTTTCTTCGTGCGTGTGAAAAACATCAACGTCCGACAGAAACGAGTATAAGAAACAGTCCAGCCGCCGTTTGGCAACCGCCGTTGAGTCCTGCTGTTTAAAGGTACCCGACGCAGCATTGCGCGGATTGGCCAGTAAGGCTTCGCCAATATCTTCCCGCTCTTTATTGATCCGATCAAACTCAGCCAACGGCATGAACCCCTCGCCCCGAACCTCAAACAAGGCTGGCACATCCGTTTTGTGAATCCGTAGCGGCACCGTGCGAATTGTCCGGATATTGTTGGTGATATCATCGCCCCGGACACCATCGCCCCGCGTGGCTCCCTGCACGAGCACCCCGTTTTCATAGGTCATGCTCAGCGCCACACCGTCGAATTTTAATTCACAGATGTATTCGTAGGCTTGTCCATTCAGTCCTTTCTGAACCCGTTTGTCGAATTCGACAAGGTCTTCTTCGGAATAGGTATTGCCCAGGGAAAGCATCGGAAACCGGTGGTACACGGTCTTGAACTCCTTGCTTATGGTACCGCCTACACGGGCTGTGGGCGAATCAGGCTGACGAAGCTCGGGATACTGCTTCTCAAGAGACGCCAATTCGGCTAATAGTTTATCGAACGTAAAGTCATCTACTTCCGAAACACTATTCTGGTAGTATTGGTGGTTGTAATAGTTTAGTCGATCAGTCAGTTGGGCAATGCGTTCCTGGGGATTCATAGGCTTAATAAATGGTAAATGAGTCCATCGTGAGGTA
Source organism: Spirosoma humi (assembly GCF_054776575.1). Taxonomy (NCBI): domain Bacteria; kingdom Pseudomonadati; phylum Bacteroidota; class Cytophagia; order Cytophagales; family Cytophagaceae; genus Spirosoma; species Spirosoma humi. The sequence continues at coordinate 428,688 of NZ_BAAHBR010000001.1, read as the reverse complement.
TAAGTGGGCGCTCCGAAAGCAACATCCATGTCGGTCCGTCACGCATGACTTATCCTACTTATCACTTATCACCTATCGACTACTCATAATTCTAAACGGGCAACATTGGTTTTGTTTCTTCGTTCATCCAAAAAAAGGTACTTTTACGGGATAAAAAAAGTGGCGTATCCTTGGTAATCCTTTTGTCGTGAATCGTTTTCGCGATCAATCGGACGCACAACGTTTACCCAACCCCTGACGACGATTTCCTTATAGTCTATGACACAGCCTCTCATTGCTCCTTCGCTGCTTGCGGCCGACTTTGCCAATCTTCAACGCGATTTGGAACTGGTTAACGGAAGTGAGGCTGATTATCTTCATTTTGATGTCATGGACGGTGTATTTGTGCCCAACATCTCCTTTGGCTTTCCACTGCTCGATGCCGTTCGCAAGCACTGCACAAAACCGGTTGACGTGCATTTGATGATTACGGACCCGGACCGTTACTTGGATGCGTTCGCGGATGGCGGGGCCTCGGTGATTCACGTTCACTATGAAGCCTGTCCGCACCTGCATCGCACCCTGACCCGCATTCGGGAACTGGGCTGCAAGGCTGGCGTGGCTCTCAATCCGCACACGCCCATCAGTGGTCTGGTCGATGTGCTCGAGCAAATCGACGTCATTTTGATTATGTCTGTCAATCCAGGCTTTGGCGGACAATCGTTCATACCCCACACGCTTCGAAAAGTTGCGGACCTGAAACAGGTGTTAATAGCGAACCAATGTCCCGCCCTTATTGAGGTAGACGGCGGTGTGAGTCTGGCCAATGCAGACGCGTTGCTTCGTGCCGGTACGGATATGCTGGTCGCCGGTAATTCTATTTTTGGTGCCAAAGATCCCGTAAGTGCCATTCGCCAATTGAAGCATAGCCGCCAGCCACTGGTAGCCTGATCATTTTCCGTAACGCCTAATCTAATTGACGGGAATCAATTCCATGAAGAAATCATACCTGACTGTCTTGCTAAGTGCGTTGTTGCTGACAACTGCCTGCCGCAATACTCAATCAAGCCAAGAAGAGAATCCAGATACCGATACGACCACCCTGGGGGCACCGCCCGCCCCCGACTGGGCCAAAAATGCGACCATTTACGAAGTCAACACGCGCCAGTTCTCCCGTGAAGGAAACTTCAAAGCCATCGAAGCACAATTGCCCCGCCTGAAAGAACTGGGTGTGGATATTCTCTGGCTAATGCCTATTTACCCCATCAGTCAGAAAAATAAGAAAGGCACCCTGGGTAGCCCTTATGCCGTTGCCGATTACAAAAGCGTAAACCCCGACTACGGTACCCTGGACGATTTCAAATCGCTGGTGAACCGGGCACACACGCTGGGACTACGGATCGTGCTGGACTGGGTACCCAATCATACCGGATGGGACCATGTCTGGATAACCGAGCACCCGGACTGGTACACGAAGATACGCGGCAAAATGACAACGCCAGTGGACCCCAAAACCGGTAAGCCAACCGACTGGACCGATGTTGCGGATTTAAATTATGATAATCCGGACATGCGGAAAGGCATGATCGACGCCATGCAATACTGGGTCAAAGAATGCAGTATCGATGGGTATCGCTGCGACGTAGCCGGTTTTGTTCCGAATGACTTCTGGGCTGAAGTACGCCCGCAGCTAGACAAGATCAAGACGGTGTTTATGCTGGCGGAATGGGAAGATGAGCCCGACCAGTTCAAGAGCTGCTTTAACATGAACTACGGCTGGAGTATGCACACCATGATGAAAGCCGTTGCCAAAGGGGCTCGCACGGCGGATAAGATCGACTCCCTGCGCGAAGCCAATCAGAAACGTTTTCCAAAATGGTACTACCAGATGCTGTTTACGCAAAACCATGACGAAAACACACAAAACGGCACCCTGGACGAATCCTTCGGTCCATCAGCCGATGCTTTTTTTGTCTTGAGCAGCACCCTGGAAGGAATGCCCCTGGTTTACAACGGGATGGAAGCGAACCTTAACAAGCGACTGGCCTTTTTTGAGAAAGACACGATCGTGTGGGGAAGCTATGCGAAAAGTGATTTTTTCAAAACCTTACTGACCCTAAAGCACCGCAACCGCGCGCTCTGGAATGGACTTGCGGGGGGGAAACTGATAAAAATACCGACTGATCACGACGATAAGGTTTATGCATTTTACCGGCAACGTGATAATGACCGCGTCACGGTTGTTCTGAATCTGGGCGATAAACCGCAGACGATACGACTGGGCGGGGATGGTTATACGGGCACTTACACCGACGTTTTTAGCCATCAGCCCGTTGAACTGAAGCCGGAAATGACGGTAACGATGAAGCCCTGGGAATACCGGGTGATGACAAATTAGTCAGTTGTCATAACCCGAGATGCTGCGCATCGCCTGCCCTCATTCGGTTATGGCCACTTATCAAGTATGTTTTTTTTCAATAGGATTTGCTGCTTATATTGGAGCTTATAGCGCGCTTTTTTTATGCATCCGCAACGTAACCTTTTCTTTTGCAGCCTTTTACTAATCTCCTTTGCAGGGCTCGCGCAACAAAGCGGGATGCGCCCGACTGAACGCAGCCTGGACGAACGCAGCCCGACGGAGCCAAAATCATCGGAGGTTAAGGGAGAGTCCCAACGGCAAACGCTTAGTTCAATACAATGGGCAAGCAGGGTTATTGGCGTCTCATCGGAGAAAAAAGGAGAAAATTACGGCGAACAGTATAAAGCCATTCAGGCGCTGGGGCGCCCCAACAAACTACCCGATATGGGCGAAAGTCCATGCGCCTGGGCACCTTTTTATGCCGATGGTACTGCCGACGAATGGATTCAGGTAGGCTTTGCGAAACCCATGCGGGCCCGGCAGATTGCTGTCGCTGAAAATGTAAACGCTGGCTCCATTGTAAAAGTAATTGCTATCGACGAAAAAGGAGCCGAGCATATCGTCTACGCAGCCACCAGCATTCAGCCCCGCACAGACCCGATCCTGCGTATCTTCCCTAAAGATTCAGCCCTAGTGTGCCAGCAGGTAAAGGTGATAATCAATGGGGCAGCCCTGAAAGGCCCGAATCAGATTGATGGAATCGGTATTTCCGACGAACTGAAACCCATTACGGTCAACATCATTGTCGCCAAAGACATACCGAAAGAGATCAAGAAAGAGAACCTGGGTAAAACGGTCAATTCCGTGGGGCAGGAAGTAGCACCGGTCATCTCGCCCGATGGCCGAACGCTTTATTTCACCCGAAACTTCAATAAGGCTAACATTGGCGCGTCTGACCGGCAGGATGTCTGGTTCTCAACGCTTGAGTCAGGCGTTGGCGGAAACCCGGCGGGCTGGAGCGAGGCCGTGAACATTGGCTCGCCGATCAACAACGCAGGCGACAATGCCATCAGCGGTATGTCTGCCGATGGGCGAACCGCTTACCTCATTAATGTATACCGCCCGGATGGGAGCATGATCTTCGGCATATCGAAATCGACGCGTACCAAGGCAGGCTGGTCAAGACCCGTTGAGTGCCAAATTGCCAAAAACTACAACCTGCACGAAAAGAATCAACTTGAGTTTTGCGTCTCGCCCGATGGCCGGGCCATTATTCTGGCCGTTCAGCGAAAAGATACCCGTGGCGACCGCGATCTTTACGTTTCGTTGAAAAAGACGGATACGACCTGGTCGGAGCCGGTATCGTTGGGCAACGTCATCAATTCGGCCGACTTTGAAAGCTCGCCGTTTCTGGCGGCCGACGGCCGGACGCTTTACTTTACATCGGCCGGGCATCCGGGTTTGGGCAATGGCGACATCTTTGTCTCTCGTCGACTCGATGACTCCTGGGGGAACTGGAGTGAACCGGAAAACCTCGGTCCAGGCATAAACACGAATGAATGGGACGGGTATTTTACCATTCCGGCCTCGGGCGACTATGCCTACCTGAGTTCCCGAAGCGGGTCGCTGGGCGAAGACGATATTTTTCGGCTTAAGCTGTATCCCGCCATCAAACCTGAGCCGGTCGCCATTATCACCGGAACGGTGCTTGATTCGAAAAGCAAAAAACCCGTTCCGTCACAAATCGTGTCGAATGTAGTCGGCGATCAGAAAGGACTGGACAAAGTTGATTACAACCCAGAGTCCGGTGAGTTTAAACTTATCCTGCCTACGCAGAAAGCCTATACGCTTACCGCTAGCCGGGAAGGCTACTTCCCGACGACCGAAACCATCGACCTGAGCAGAGACAAACGCTTCCGCGATATTAGAAAGAGTATTTTGCTGGTTAAGATCGAAGCCGGTCAGAAGATAACGATGCGCGAAGTCCTGTTCCAGCAGAGCCAGTTTGCGTTGCTACCCGGCGCCGATACGGAGCTGGATCGCGTGGTGGATATGTTGGAAAAGTACCCCGACATGGAGTTGCTCGTTGAAGGGCATACCGACAATCAGGGCGATTGGGAGCCAAATATGAAGCTTGCCGAAGACCGGGTACGGGTCGTGAAGGAGTATCTGCTAACCAAGGGAATTCCTCCTGCTCGTATCCAGACGAAGGCCTGGGGACCCAGCAAACCCATAGCCAGTAACGAAACCGAAGAGAAGCGCAAACTGAACCGACGAGTAGAATTCACGATCCTGAAATTGTAAAACCAGCAGGTAGTGACTTACCTTTGCGCCCAAATGCCGCATTCACTCACTACTGACCGCATGATGAACGACAGTCGTTCCGGTTTATTTGCCCAGTTAAGTTCTCCACGCTTACTGCTTGTTCTGATACTAGTTCTTGCGCTGGGGCTTCGACTCTACAAATCCAGCGTTCATGGGCTCTATCTGGATGAGAAGTTCACCCTGATCAATATCGCCGGGGTATCGCTGGAGGGTTTTAACCAGCACGACGTATTCTTTACGCCCGGCAAGACCTACTTCACCCCCAAGGAGTTCTGGAAAGAAAAACACCTCCACGACTACATTCGGGCCATCATTCAGAATGACATCGGTAACAGTGCCTCGCACTATGCCCTGCTGTGGGCGTGGGTTCAGTTTTTCGGCATGAGCGACCTGTCTATCCGAATGCCCTCCATTATTTTCAGCACCCTCATTGTCGGTCTGACCTATTTATTAACGAAACGCTATTTTCGGTCGGAGTCGTTAGCCCTCCTCTGTGCTTTTCTGTCGGCCATCGAACCGTTTTTCATTGCATACAGCCACATGGCCCGCAATTATTGCATGACCATTTTCATCACCATGCTGGGTACGTATCTCTTTCTGCGCATCCTCGACCGGCGCGCCGAAGGGAAAAATCCCGTTGGGATGTATATCGGCTATGGGCTGTCGTTTGCACTGGCGGTACTGGGTCATTACCTGGCCGTTACAGTATTCATGTGCCACGGTATCTACCTGTTTCTGTTCAACCGCAATTTGAAAACTTATATCGGGTTGGGGTTAAGCGTTATCAGTGGTACGGTAGGGCTGATTCTTCCGTGGTTTATTTTCGGTGGGGGAAAATATACGCTCCAGACCTTGGCATATCAGGCCCAGCTTTACCGGGGACTTGCGTATACGAATCCGTACAACAACGGTTTCAATATTATTTTACCTGCTACCATTCCGAACGTCGTCAAGAAGTCGATTCCGCTCTGGTCCGATCTGATGATGTTTTCCAACGGGCTTTCGTCCGAAACGCTGGCATTCCGAAATCTGATCATTGCCTTTGCGCTCGGCTGCGTGGCCGTCTTTATCATTCACCGATTTGGCCGGGGGCGTACTGTTCCCACCTGGGTGAGCATTGCCGTTCCGGTATTGCTGGTGGCGGGTTTTGCCCTCTACACGATTCCATCGCTCCGATTACTGGCGGCAGCGGCTACCCCCGTGTTCTACTATATGCTGTATCAGGCAGCGGCTGACTACACAAATCGATCCGATCGGCGCCTGATTTTTTTTCTTGTTTTACTGAGTACGTTTCCGACCCTGTTCATCATTGCCATCGCGTTCCGCAACGACCATACGTATGGCCTGATGCAACGGTATTCGGGTTTTTCGTTTCCGTATAGTGTGATTTTGGTCGGTCTGATTATCCGCCAGGTATTTCGGCAGCCAACGTATCTGCGCCTGACACTGGTAGCCGTGCTGCTGGTTCAGAGCTATTACCTGGTCGAACTGTTATACCGGATTTATGAAGACCAGGCACCCAAATACACCTATTACGGGCGTTATCGGATAGCAAATCCGTACAATACGGCGGCTGACCGGATAAAGGAGCTGTATGCACCAGGCGATACCGTTCTGTATCCATCTGCTCGAACGGCCCCCCGCGATGAAGTCGAAAATACGTATACCACCCACTCGATTATCGACGCGCAGTACACGAACTTGTACCTGCCCAAGGATGCAACCTATTACCAGCGCATGGATACGACCCAGACCGACCGGATTATTCTGGTGAAAGGAAACTCGGGGAAGCGTATTACTATTTTTGACTTTGAAGGCACCAAATACCGGTATTGATTGTGACAACAGAACAGCCCGCAACGAACAACGCCTATCGCTCCGGCAAGCCGTCGATACTCCAACGGTGGTTGCCCGGATTGGGCTGGGCGTTGCTTGGACTGCCGATTCTGGTTTTTGGGTTAATCTGGCAACAGTATGCAGTGAATATTCCAAAGTGGGATGATCATGCCTTACGGGCTTTCCTGTTCAACTTCGACCAGGACCCAACGTTGACCGGCAAAATTTACCAGCTTTTCAAACAGCACAACGAACACCGGATTGTTTATGACCGGCTCGTTTCCCTACTCGACTATCAGTTGTCCGGCAAACTGGATTACGTTCACCTGATGCTGGTGGGCAACCTGAGTCTGGTTGGTTTACTGTGGGTTTTTACGGCAGCACTGCGTCGCTCCCGGCCCGATTTATCCGGCCAATCAGCGCTTTATGCGGTGCCCATCGCCTGGCTTCTCTTTAATCTGTCGCAGTGGGAGAATATGTTCTGGGGCATGGCCGCTCTGCAAAACTTCTCGGTTGTCTTGTGGGTGATTGCTGCGTTCTATTTCCTGAGCTACACAACCCACTGGCGACTGGCGTTTGTGGCAGGTGTGCTGGCCACCATAACGAGCGGCAACGGCCTGATGGTTTGGCCCCTGGGCTTTCTGATTCTGATACTAAGGCTACCAGCTTTTATCGGCGCTACGACTCGTAAATCGTTAGCTCCTATTGTTGGCTGGCTGGTTGGTGCAGCTGTCGTGGTGGCCCTTTACTTTGCTGGCTTCGAAAAACCGGATGGCGTGAAGTATGTCAAACCAGGCGTGATTGAGTTAAGCAAAGGCTGGTTTGCCGTTATTGGTGCGGCTGCGGAAGCATTACCAACCCATTCTCCGCTCCGGACCTGTATCCTGCTCGGTGGCCTGATGACCCTGTTGATGATAGGTAGCACAGGGTGGAGTGTATGGACGAGTCGACTGGCGCTGGTTGAGCTATTCCGCCGTTTGCTGGCGCCGAAGCTCGTTGGCAATAAACCCGCTCATTCTCTCCCGCCAATCACTGCGTTTTTCTGGACTTGTGCGGCATTTATTCTGGGCACTTCGGCCGTTGTTGCCTGGGCTCGTACCGGAGCGGGAATCGACTTGCTCATCACCAGCCGCTATAAAATGTATTCGCTTACGTGCCTGGCGCTACTGTATTTGTATGGTGCAGTCGCATTGCCTAAGCCAGCCGCACGCTGGTGGCTGTTTGGTGGCTTGGTCAGTAGTGTACTTTTCGCGGTACTCTCCTATTTTTCCTTTCTGAACGAAACTATCTGGTGGCGGCACTGGCTCACCACGAACCAATTCAACTGGACGCATTCATCCAGCAATGCGACGTTCTCGTTAGATTCTGTTTCGCAACGATATACGCCACCAACACCAGCGTTCTACGATAAGGCGCTGCCGGTCATCTACGGAGCGGGGCAACAAACGGCTTTAGTCGTTCGCCTAACCAAATTACCTGGTGGCTTTACCATAACCAATACAACTGTAGCCGCCCAGGGACTCGGTGATGCGGGTGCTTATTTAGTAGCCCGTTCGCCCAGACGAACATATTTATTTCCCGTCTGGCAAAACCAGCAGTCGATACTGAAAGCTCGTTTTATACCGGTCCATTTATTTACCAACGGTTTTGAGAGCACGGTTCAGTCAGCCGAAATGGATGCAGGCACCTATCAGTTATTTGTGCTGATTGTTTCCGGCGCAGACACCTACGAACTTCGCCCGACAAACCAAACCATCGTATCATCCGGTCCGCCTACAACAGTAGAAGCCAAAAACTGGTAAACCCTGAAAGTCAAATCGTTATTCGTTAATCAAATTTTCCGTTGATTCCCAATCAAAGTCATTCGCCCGATTCGTCCAGTCAATCACCCATGCCAACAACGACAACCGCTCGCCCAACGCTAAATCACTTCCGGCAGTTGGATGGCATCCGGTTTCTGGCCGTTGGAATGGTTTTATTCGATCACTGGATGGTGGGTCGGGTCGATGGGTTGCCATTAGGTGCCCTGGGCGTTACTATTTTCTTTGTCCTGAGCGGTTTTCTAATCACCCGTATTCTGCTGTCGAGCAAAGACAAACTAAGCAATCAGCCGCAGGGTGGCCTGGGGAAGTACCTGAAGACGTTCTACATCCGCCGAACGCTTCGTATTTTCCCGATTTACTACATTACGCTGTTCGTTCTTTACCTGATCAATGAGCCGCCCGTCCGCCGGACCATCGGCTGGCTGGCCCTGTACGGCACCAACATTTACATCGCCATCAACCAAACCTGGATGGGTACCGTCGATCACCTATGGTCACTGGCCGTTGAAGAGCAGGTCTATCTCATTTTCCCCCTATTACTCTTTTTCGTTCCCCGCCGGTTCATACCTGCACTGTCAATTCTGATGATTATTGGCAGCGTTGCCTTACGCTATGTGCTGTATAGACTTCGGCTACCCTGGTTTATCGAATATGTCTCGACGCCGACTTGTCTGGACTCATTTGGTTTGGGGGCCATCATGGCTTATGGGTGGTTATACCGGCGCGACTGGCTCGTTCGGGTTTTCACCCCGTCTATCGGCGTCTGGCTCAGTATACTCGTTTTTGCCGCTGTCGTTTATCTCAATAACTGGATATCCCTAGATTCGCCAAGAGGCTATCACAACATTGTGTCGGAGGTTTGGGAACGCCTGTTTGCATCACTAATCGGTTTCTTCCTGATCGGTCACGCCATCATTGGTTTTAAGGGACCTATGAAATGGCTGCTCGAACACCCGGTTAGTCAATACATGGGCCGCATCAGCTACGGCTTGTATTTGTTCCACAACTTTATTTTCAATGTATTTCATACGCAGCCAACGCACTTTACGCTACGTGCCTGGCGCCGGCTGTCCGACATAATGCCCTTTTTGAATAGTTCGTATTTCTTCCCGTTTTCTTTTTATCTGTCCCTTACGATTATTCTGGCAACCCTCTCCTGGTATTTGATCGAAAAACCAATTAATGATCTGAAGGATCGTTATTCGTACTGATATGATGGTGAGCCAGACTCGATTAATAACCATTTCTGGCCCGACCACTCACTAAGGTACTGCCCGGATAGGGCATTTAGCCATCAACAATTTCATATATTTGCGTTTATTTAGTAAATGTACAAGCCAGAACACGGGATACTGCGCCTGTAAGAAATGAGTTGATAGCTCCTTTCTGGTTTATCTGATGCCCGCATCTGTTGTACATTAATCTGTTTTCACTAGTCAAGCAAGTATGAGTCTCCTGCTGTCAATTGTAATGCCGGCTTACAACGAAGAAGAAGTTATCGAAGCTGTTGTCAAGCAGTGGACTGATTTGTTGATCCGCCAGTTCCCTACCGAAAATACCCGTTTAATTGTCGTCAATGACGGCTCCCGCGATAAAACAGGGGCTATCTTAGATCAAATAAAAGACCGTTACCCTAAGCTCATGGTCGTGCATCAACCAAACGGTGGACATGGTAACGCGGTCGTCAATGGATACCGGCAGGCAGTTGCGCTGGATTCGGAATATATTTTCCAGACGGATAGCGACGATCAGTTTATTACCGACGATTTCGGCAAGCTATGGGCCAGACGGAACGAGTCACCGTTTATCCTGGGCTATCGTGAAGAACGGTATGATGCCCCGGCCCGGTTAATTATCACGCGTATTCTCCGGCTGAGCATTGCGTTTATTTACGGAACGTATATCATGGACAGCAATATTCCATTCCGGCTGATTCGGGGTACATTCCTGCGTAAACTGCTGGCTCAACTTCCCGACCCAACGCCGTTCGCACCCAATATTTTCCTGGCGGTCATGGCGAAAAAAGCAGGCTACAACACGTTCGATATTCCGATTACGCACAAAGAGCGGCTAACGGGAACGGTTTCCATTTTGAAGTGGAAACTGCTCAAAGTGTGTATCCAGAGTTTTAAGGAACTCGCCCAGTTCCGGCTTGACCTGAGCAGCAAGGTAAAAGCGTTGAAAAAACCTGAGCCTGTAACGGCCTGAACACGTTACGGTGTCTATCGTTAGTTTTCGGTAAGCTGATGCGTGGGCTAGTCTATGCTGGTCAACCGAAACGTGTAAGGCGGCTTATAATTCCTCTTCAGTATTAAATGAAACGAAGTCTCTGGATTGCTGTCGGTGCCGTACTGCTGCTTGTTGGTGGCTGGCTGGGGTACCGACAGTTTTTTCCGGCAAGTCGGACCGTGGGTTCACTGGTGCCACCCGGTGCTCTACTGGTCTTGGCCAGCGACCGGCTCCAGGACACGGTTTCGGCCCGCGTCCTGCGTACCCAGCTTTCGCTCCGGCAACTGCCCGTCTTTGACGAAGCCCGTCAGAAACTAGACCGGTTTCTTTATGCGACGGCCGATACCGCCACGGTACTCAAGTTCGTTTCCGGGCGGAACATCCGGTACTCGCTGCACTCGATTTCCAAGACAACGCTCGATTTCATTTTCTACGTCCCGATAACGGCTCAGGACCAGGCATTTCTGAACCGCCTTACCAATCCGGATCCCCGGCAATATCGGGTCCTTAATCACATGTTTGCCGGTGAAAAAATCCTTGATTTGGTTGCCAGGGGCAATGAACCCGTTGGTTCTTTCATTCTGACTGATGGTTTTCTGGTGGGTAGTGAATCAGGTATTCTAATCGAGAATGTGGCCAAACGGATGCACCAGTCGCTGAAACTGACCGCTGCCGAGCCAGACTTCCGGATCGATGGTGACCACCTGGCGGGGCTATCCGTACGACCCGAAGTGCTTCAGTCGTTGTTTAGCAACGTCGGTTCGCTGGTCAGGCTCTTTCTACCGGAGGAACTAAATCTTCAATTTCGGCAATCAGCTTCACGTTCTCACCTGATTGGATACGCCGTTGACCAGATTGGTAACCGGCAGGATGTAGCGGCTTTGTTTGCGCGTCAAACGCCCCGGCGTATCCAATACGCCCATCTGATTCCACAAACAACGGCTACTTTATATCATATCGGCATCAGCGATGCGCCCCAGTTTGGAAAATCACTTAGTAACCTGTTAAGCTCAGCGTCCAGCGATTTTCTGCGGGATCGGTTCAAGCAGATAGCCCCCGAAACCAAATCACTGTATCAGTCACTGGGACCCGATATCATGCTGTGCCGCCTGGAATCGCCGACGGGTGCCTTGCGTCAAGTGTTGATTTTGACCGCTCAGGATGGCAAAAAACTGGCGAATGCCTATCAACAGGTAGCACTTCGGTCGGGGGCAAAAATAGCGACAGACCCGAAAAGCTATCTGGGCCATAAAATCCTGTTGCTCAATATCCCGGAATTGCCCGCGTCGCTCTTTAGCAGCTTATTTTCGGGCTTCACCCAAAGCTGGATCACCCAGCATGGTACCTCGCTGATCGTGGCCAATAGCGAAGATGCGTTGCAGGATTACCTGCAACAAGTACAGCGGGGCGCCGTCTGGACGGCCGACGCCCGTCAGGCCGAGTTATTGAACTCAACCCTGCGTCCAGCCAATTTCACGGCTTTTGCCCGACTAAATCGGGGTCAGCGAAGCGTACTTGCCAGTTGGCCCCTGGGCTGGCAAAACCTGCTCGATCAGGTGGATCCAGCAACGGGTACATCGGCGCTGGCCAATCTGGAAAACATGGCATATCAGGCTAGCTACGGAAATGAAAATATTCAATCGACGGTCATACTGGGCCGCACGACCCGCCCAGCCAGCCGGGCGGTCCTCAATAAGGTTCTTCTTCAGAAGAAGACCGAGTTCAACGCGCCACTCATTTCGGCCCCTATCGTAACGGGCAACCTGAGCGACAGTTCGGCTCAGTTTTATGCCCAGAACAATGCCAATCAGTTTGTACTGGTAACCCCCGATGGCGATAAGCTGGTGCAGAACAATACCGATGGCCCCATTCGCAGCAATGCTCTGGGCGTAGACTTTCTGAACAACGGCCGGTTGCAGTACCTGTTCATGACGGACCGGACCCTGTATGTGGCCGACCCCGTTCGCATCAGTAAACAGGTGGCCCTACAGGCGATCCCCCTGCCGAAGGGTATTGACCCCACTTTTCTGGCCCGGCCACGGGGCAGCCAGCAGCGGAATATGGTTGCTTTGGCCGCCCACGAAGATGGCCATATTTACGCCCTCGACCGACAGCGCCGAACTTTTGTACGGCTCATGACGGCTCCTCATAAAGGCGTCCTGCAGCTTCCATTTCAGGTGCTGGTGACGCCATCGGGCATGGATATCCTCGCGATGCAGGCGGATGGTACTCTGAACCACTGGCGGGAAAACGGAACGCAGTATCCGCACTTCCCCACCAAAATTGAGCGGACGAATGAAGAAGAGCCCGAAATCCGGTTTGTTGGCCCGGCACTCCTGCCACCCGGACAAACGCAGATTCGGTCCATTACCGACGAAGGGCAACTGTTAACGATCAATGCAAATGGCCTGATCGCAAAGCGAATTCAGTTGTATCGGCCCATTCGGCGGGGCTATTTCCGGTTATTCCCGGATGAAGACCAAACGAACTGGTTACTCCTCCGCACAACCGATACCGAAATTGCGGTGCTGGATCAGCAGGGACAGCGCCGGTTCGATGTCCGTGCCCTGCAATCCGGCCGCAACAACATCCGGTACCACCGGCTTGGGGCTGGGGTCGAGTTGGTTAGCGTTAAATCGGGCGGTTTCACGATGCTTTACGATCTGAATGGCCGAATTTTAAACGATCGACCGATTCCAAGCGATTTTCCCGTTGCGCTGCAATTCGATGAACGCACCAATGAATTATATATTCTAAGTGGTGCCCAGCAGGCAGTTCAATTATTCAGTATTCGATTAAGGTAAAATTAAGTCGGGAATAAAGGTCATACGATGGCCTCCCTCCTTCAGTCATGCGCGTTTTACGCTATACCCTTTTAGTAGTTGCCCTCGTTCTCTGGAGTGGTGGCCTGTCGAGTACCGTCTTGCACGGACTCTACAAGGTCGGCATTGTGGTGGACGATTACCGCTTTGGCGACCTGTACCGGCTTTCGGCGCTGCCTCAGTTTAAAGAGCCCAAACCCGTTTGTGCATCGGTCAACCGGTCAAGTGATACGGCTTCGACTCATCTCTATATTATTGGCGATAGCTTTTCCGAACCGGAACGACTCAGCCAGTCCGACTTTCGGGTGAGTCACTTTCAGCGCGTAGCGTGGGACTTTCAGCAACGGGTACAGCTTGACCCCACCAAGCAGAATGTGCTGCTGATGGAATCGGTAGAACGGCATATCCGCGATCACTTCCGCCGACCCATCAACGAGTTCGTTGTTCAGACCGATACCGCCAAAACGCCCACTCCGAAGCTCCCGCTGCGCCAGCGACTCAGTAACGAGTTTCACCGCAGTGATATGGAAGAACGGCTTGAATCGACCCTATTCAGTCGTGACTGGGCTTTTTGGTTCAAAGAGCTGAAAGCAAGCTTAACGCTGAACTGGTTCAATCGGGAAAGTTCGAGCGTTAGTTTATCGAAAGACCACAGAAACATATTTCTGCGGAGTGATACCGATACGTCCAAGACACTGAATTCCTCATTCGCCCATGTATCGGATCAGGACGTTACGGTTTTGGTCGACAGCATCAACTCCGTTGCGGAACGGTACAAACGGCTTGGCTTCGATGCCGTGTACTTCTCAATGATTCCAAACAAAGCCAGTATTGTAGAAGCGAATCGCGGGGCGTACAACCACCTGATCGAACGGATTCAGCAACACCCCAACCTGCGGGTGCCAACGATCAATATATACGAAGCATTCAAGGCAAGCCCACAATCGCCTTACCTAAAGAGCGATACGCACTGGACGTGTGAAGGCCGGGAACAGTGGCTTAATTTGGTACGCCAGAAAATCAGGATCTAAAGAGACAGATACGGCAGGTAAGGTTCTAACTTGCCCATATCCCGAAACGCCGTCACCTGATGCAGGTTGTTGTTATAGGCGTCGTAGCGCAGTTCAACGTAGAAATCGCGCAGATTGTAGAGCAGGAATACATTTTCGCCTTCGTAGCGATTGGCGAGAATGTCACCCGTAAAATAAAGGGTATCGAGTTGCTGGTCGGCGGAAAGGCTGGTGAAATCGGCAGGTTGCATGAGCATACGGGGTTGACAAGCGAAATAAACGAAAAGCGGGCGGCTCACCAAATGAGCCGCCCGACTTTATATACCACAACAAAAACAGCCATACAATACAACTAAAACACCATACCGGATAACACGCTACAATACAGTGTACTTGTCTAATCGGACGATTTGAGTTTAATTATAAATATTGTCAACTAATCTTCACCTGCTTGCCCGTTCGGGCAGCTTCGTAGATGGCCTCTACGATTTTTATATCACGTAGCCCTTCTTCACCCGGCACCAGCATCGGCTTTTTATTCATGATGGCTTCGGCATCGTCGTCCATTTGTTTGGTCTGCTGCCAGGGTACTTCGTAAGGGTGCTCGATTTTGCCACTATTGCCACTCCATACCCCTTTCTGACCATTGTAAGCAGAGTAGGGCTCCATACGCAGCGTACCTTTGCTACCCGTCACATCCAGAAAGTTCATATTCATCCCATAACTGGACTGAACGGCCGCGCGCGCGCCACTCGGAAACACTAGCTGGGCCATTGTCGTCTCATCGAGCCCATTTTTATAGATGTCGGGTCGGGTCGTGTATTGCTGCGCCGTTACGGCAATCGGCTCCTCCCCCGTTGCCAGCCGGGCTCCCTGCAACACATACACGCCCATGTCGTACATGACACCGCCCCCCATTTCTTTCTTCTGCTTCCAGTGATCGGTACGGTTGTCCTGATAGCCTGCAGAGCAACTGACCATCTGGATTTTGCCAATCTTACCATCCCGCAGTGCCTTCACATACTCCTGCGTATTGGGCTCGTGGTGAAGTCGGTAGCCAACGGCCAGCGATACGTTGTTCTTCTTACAGGCGTCAATCATGTTCTGACACTCCCTGGCCGTAACCGCCATTGGCTTTTCCACCCAGACGTGTTTTCCTGCTTTAGCCGCCCGGACTACGTATTCCTCGTGCATAGACGGCGGCAAAACCACGTAGATAACATCAATGTCGGGGTTGTTGGCAATCTGGCCGAAGGTCTGGTATGAATAAATGTTTTTGTCGGGGATGTTGTACTGTTTTTTCCATTTTTCGGCTTTGGCGGGCGTACCCGTTACGATGCCGGCCAGGTAGCAATTTTTCGTTTTCTGCAACGCCGGAGCCAGCAGATCGGTACTGTAGTAGCCCAGGCCAACCAGGGCCACGCCCAATTTATCCTTGGCGGGTTTGGTGCTCGCCCAAAGTGCATTGGGTGCTATGGCTGCGGCAACGCCGGTAAGTGCCGTTTGATGCAGGAAGGTTCTGCGAGAGGTCATAACTATGTTGTTTTTAGGTTCCGGATGGTCGTCTGACGCGTCGGTCGTTCGAACGAGGTTTAGTAGTGCAAACTACGAACCCCAAACCAGAAACGTTAGCGCCAGCTTTCAAAATCTTTCCCACCGAACCCGTCCGATAAGCTTTTTGTTGAAAGTTGGGGCTATCCGTGAAGAACCCCCTACTTTTGTACCATGTCCAAGAACGTTAATATCGGTTTAGTGCAGATGAGTTGCTCGGCAGATGTCGAGGCCAATATTCAGAAAGCCATCGACGGCATTCGCGAAGCCGCTCAGAAAGGCGCCCAAATCGTTTGCCTGCAGGAGTTATTTACGTCGCTGTACTTCTGCGATGTCGAAGACCATCATAATTTTGGTTTGGCCGAAGCCATCCCCGGACCCACCACCGACCGGCTGGCGCAGTTGGCCGGTGAGTTAGGTGTTGTTATTATTGCGTCGCTGTTCGAGAAACGGGCGCAGGGTTTGTACCACAACACGACTGCCGTTCTGGATGCTGACGGAACCTATCTAGGCAAATACCGGAAGATGCATATCCCGGACGATCCTGGCTATTACGAGAAATTTTACTTTACGCCCGGCGATCTGGGGTATAAAGTGTTCGATACCAAGTTTGCCCGGATTGGCGTCCTGATCTGCTGGGACCAGTGGTATCCCGAAGCAGCCCGCATCACCGCCCTGATGGGTGCTGAAATTCTTTTCTACCCCACCGCTATCGGCTGGGATACCAACGAACCGGATTCAGCTCAGAACACCGAACAATACAATGCCTGGCAGACCATTCAGCGGAGCCATGCGATTGCAAATGGTGTGCATGTTGTTGCCGTGAACCGCGTTGGTCGTGAGGCCGATCAGCAGTTTTGGGGTGGCTCGTTCGTGTCCAATCCTTTTGGGTCATTGCTTTACCTGGCTCCTCATGACCAGGAGCTTGTTCATGTTCAGTCGGTTGACCTGGCTCTTTCGGAGAAATACCGTACCACCTGGCCCTATTTCCGCGATCGCCGTATTGATTCGTATCAACCCATCACGAAGCGGTATATCGATCAGGAATAAATCAACGTACGACGGATGATCACGACGGGGCAATTTCGGTTGCCCCTCGTCTTACTGGTACGGGTACGGTGTAACGTAGTTACCGTCCATTACAACCCCAACCATCTTGAAGTCACTTATGAAATTACTTGCCCTGGGTTTAGCGATTAGTTTAGCGGGTACGGGCTACTGGTACTGGCAATCGAACGAATCGGCTCCGGTAGAGGCCGTTCGCCTGCAGGGTCCGCTGCCCGCGCAAACAGCCCTGGCGCCTACTCCCCGATCCCGCTTTACACCCACTCCCAGCACCCGTAAAGGATTTTATAGCCTGGACATTGTTAGCGACTTTACGTTACCCGCCACCAAAACAATTACTTTTTGCGGGGCTGGTCGTAACCTCCACGTACAGCAGGATCGAACAAAGATTTTCCGGCGCGGTTTCTCCGCCGTCGACCAAACCCGCATGGTGCCCGGCGTCGAATTATGGAAAGATGGTTTCCCGGCAAAAGGCTGGAAAAGCGCACTGCAGCTAAGCCAGCGCGCCTGGATCGTTTACCGGGGCTACTTCAGGGACGCCTTTGGGCTGTCTTGGGCCGAAAACAGTGAGAAAGCGGGCGAAACACTCTATCGAGCAGCCCCCGCAGCGCCCGGCGCCCGACCAGGGCCGCTGAACCGAAATACTTTGTTTCAGGCATCCACCGAACTTAGCGGAGGTTGCTTTGGCTTTGGTGACTGCCCACCCGGTGGTATGAAAAATACGTACGGATTCATTTTTCTGGATATCGAGAATGACAATACCAGTGTAGGCAATCGGCAGGAGCAGGCCAATCTGTATACCTACATGATCAAAACGATCAAGGAGAACGTCAGCCCGCAAACGCTGGTAGGCTCCATTGCACCGGTTTTACACAACAGTGTTGGCTATTCGAGAGCGGAAGACTATAAAGCTACGCCCGAATGGCTCTGGACGATGCCTGCCCGCCATACGAACAACAGCCGCCAGCGCGGAATGCCCGACGATATTGTGGGTAAATCATTTGGCGACTATGCTGATTTTCAGATGCCGGGCACCTATTATGTGTACCCTGACTTTGATTACTCGATTCGGCATACCGGCGATAATGATCGCCACTGGCTGGCCGCTCTTCTGGGCGAGCAGGAAGTCAACATGAAACTATCACCCAAGAAGCGGATTGCCTGGCAATGGCTGTTCAATACGCAAAGTGAGCTGCCCAATAGTCGTAAAGCGGAACATGCCGCTCCGCCTGCCGTAGCCGAAGGAATGGGAATTTTCTATTGGTTTACAGGGGCTTACGGGGCTTTATTCTGGGATGATCATACCGATTTAGTACCTGATCAACCTTCTCCAAGCGATCCAGAACAGAAAGGTGTTGGTAACGATCGAAATTATACCTGTTACGAACATTATGTTCATGGCCTGTGGCGCCTTTTTAAGCACCATGGTGATTTGTTCAACGGGCGGGAAACTTACCTGAATGAAGCGACCGAATGTTCCTACGACGGGGGTCAGACATGGTACAAATACAATGCAAATCAGCTCAAAACCCACGATGTTCCGTTTGTGCGGGCCATTGTGAATGGTAATCAGATCTTGATAGCCGCCAGCAAAGCCTATGCTCAGCCGAATCAAACCAATAAGGTCATGATGCGCTATGTTCAGAATGGGTATTCGTTTTACACGACCATCACGCTGAAAGGCGATGAGATTTACCTCGGTCGGGCCTCGATGGGCCGGAGCAGTAAGTAGTTAATGAGCAGCGTAATAATCTCTTCCCAAACTTCCCGTTAACCAGTAAAAAAATTACCCATCCTCTATGAATCTTGGTATTGAAATTGGCGGAACAAAATTGCAGCTAGTAACCGGTGACAGTCATGGGAAGATTGCTCAGCGGTTCCGTTACGCCATTGATCCGGAACAGGGTGCCGACGGAATCCGGAAGCAGATTGCCCTGACCATTGGCCAATTGACCGAACCACCCCTGGCAGTTGGCGTTGGTTTCGGCGGTCCGGTCGATTGGCAAACGGGGCGGATTGCGACCTCCCACCAGATTGGTGGCTGGGCGGATGTTGATCTGGCGGGCTGGCTTAGAGACCTTTTACCGAACGCTTCGATACAGGTCGAGAACGACGCCAATGTGGCGGCCCTGGGCGAAGCCCGGTACGGTGTAGCCACGGGTTTTAGTCGTGTATTTTACGTTACGCTTGGTAGTGGCGTTGGGGGCGGAATGGTGATTAACAAGACGGTATACCACGGAGCTATGCCGGGCGAAGCTGAGATCGGCCATTTATGGCTCGTGCCGCCCAGCGAAAGTGCGGATGGGAAACCATTGCCGGGTCAAACCATCGAGCAGACGGTGTCGGGCTGGGCAGTAGATCAGCAGATAAGAGACCTGCTTCCGCAACTGCCCGACGATTCGGCGTTGAAGCTGGCGGTTCAGCAGGCACATGCGTCGGGCTCTGTTGGCAAAGAAGCCCGGTTTTTACATCCGGCTTACGAAGCCAGTGATCCCGTTGCCCGGATGCTGATTGAACAGATCGGTTCGGTTCTAGCGTTGGGACTTTCCCACGTGACGCATTTGTTTCACCCGGACGCTATTGTGTTGGGTGGTGGCTTGTCGCTCATTGGCGAACCCCTCCGGGCGGCCGTTCGGCAAACGCTTCCCCGTTTTGTCATGAAATCATTTCAGCCACCTCCTGTTGTGCTATTAGCCAAGTTGGGCGAAGATGCTGTACCGGTGGGTGCGTTAATGTTGGCGAAGCGTTATGAATGATGCGTTGAGCCTATGCTAAAAAAGAACCTCTCTATTCTTTACTCTTCATTCACGACTCGTTATTCCTAAAACCATGAACCAAACCTATTTTAAACAGTATATCGACCGGCAGAAACAGGCTTACGATGCCATTCCAATCGAAAAGGTCGAGCATATCATAGAACTTATCAAAAAATGCTGGGCAGAGGATCGGCAGCTTTTCGCTTTTGGCAATGGAGGAAGCGCGTCGAATGTATCGCACTTCATCACCGACCTCGGCAAAAGCGCATCGGACAGGATGGGACGTCGTTTCCGATGCCTGTCGCTTAATGAGAATGTATCCTGGATTACGGCCCTGGGCAACGATTACGCTTACGAAGATGTGTATGTGCGGCAGCTCCACAACTACGCCCGCCCCGGCGATCTGGTCTTGACACTGAGCGTAAGCGGTAACTCGCCCAACGTAGTCAAGGCAGTTCAATGGGCAAATGACAATGAGCTGACAACCATTGCGCTCGTTGGGGGAAAAGGCGGACGCCTGGCCGACCTTGCTCACGAGTCCATCATTATTCAGGATGAACATTATGGCCGCGTAGAAGACGCCCAAATGACCATCTGCCACATGCTGTGCTACGGTTTTATTGAATCATAACCTTGTAGAAACGCGTATTCGCGTCTCTACTTAATAATGGCTGACGCATCGGAGGAGAGACGCAAGTATACGTCTCTACAGGGTTAACTGTATCGGTCGTTCCGCCAGGGATAGGCGGTGTTTGAATAGCCTCGTTCCTCCCAGAAGCCAAGCTGGTTTTTGTCGAGAAACTCAATGCGCTTGATCCATTTGGACCCCTTCCAGGCGTATAACTGGGGTGTAATCATGCGGAGTGGCCCGCCATGTTCCTGCGTCAACGGTTTTCCGTCGGCAGTATGTACGAGCAGTACGTCGGGTTTGAGGGCTTCTTCCAGCGAAACATTCGTTGAATAACCATCATAGCCGTAACACATCACATGCGTAGCCGTACCTTTTGGATCGACCAGCGCGGCCAGATCCATAAAGCGTACTCCTACCCAGGGAACGTTCAGGCGCGACCAGGTCGTCACACAATGAAAATCGCTGATATCTTCCACCTGTGGCAGCGCCATCAAATCGTCCCATTTGAGTCGGACGGGATGATTGACTTCTCCGTCGATGTTTAGCTGCCACTTATCGAGCGGAATCCCCGGCTGGTAACCCAGATCAAGCACAGGCCACTTCGTCGTAACGGTTTGCCCGATTGGCACAGTAGGCATGCCATGCCGATTGAGCGGGCCGGAACCCCGTGGTTTTTCGGGTCCATCCATCCGATCGGCCACGGAGGGCGTCTGAGCCATTTTATCCTCAAACCGACGTTTGAGTTTCATCCGGGCTTCGACAATGCGATCGAGCTTTTCAGGGTTTTCAGATGATGGGTTGGCTTCCATTGGTGTAAGGTTTTTTATAAAACGAATAACGGCTACCCCTGTTTAACTTACCCGAACGTAACTCCCCAGCAGCTTCACTTCGGCGGAGTGGTGGTTCAAGATCTCGTGCAAATCCGGATCGGTGGCGTGGCCTTCGCATTCGAGCAAAAACCAATACCGGAACGTAGCACCATCCCGCAGTGGGCGACTCTCAATTTTAGTCAGGTTGATATTTCGGGCGTTGAATTCCTGCAGGAAATCAGCCAGTACACCGGGCGACTGGGTGTTGGGCAAACGGGCAATCAACGTCGTTTTATCGTGGCCACTTGGCTGATTGACGAAGTCTTTAGCCAGAATCAGGAAACGCGTCCGGTTGAGATCACTGTCTTCAATGTTATCGAACAACACCGGCACATCGAACAATTTAGCCGCAATGTGCGAACAGATAGCCGCCGTGTTGGGCTGTTGTGTAGCCAGTTTAGCCGCTTTAGACGTCGATTCTACCGGCACAAGTTCGGCCTTCAACTCATCGAAGTAGTCATTCAGAAAACGGCTGCATTGCCGGAAGGCGATGTCTTTGGAATAAATGTGCGTAATGTCCGCTAAATTCTCTGCTTTGGTTGCAAAAGTAAAATGGACCGGAATTTGCACTTCAGCGGCAATACGCAGATCCTTCTCCAGCAGCAAATCGATGGCTTCCTCAACAACACCTTCCTGGTTGTTTTCAATGGGCACCACTCCAAACCGAACCCGACCCGTTTCGACGCTCTCAAACACGGAGCGTATGGTTGGCAGAGCCATGTACGCACTCATCGCTCCGAAACGGCTTTCGGCGGCCTGATGCGTGAAACTGCCTTCCGGACCCAGATAGGCTACCCGCTCCGGTAGTTCAAGATTACGGGATACGGCAAAGATTTCCAGAAAGATAGCCTCGATGGCTGGTCGGTTCAGGAGGCCATTATTTTGCTCATCCAACCGATCTAAAATCTGTTTTTCCCGTTCAGGCCGGTAGATAACGGTGTTCGTTGAGCGTTTGAGTTCGCCTACTTTACGGACCAGTTCCATGCGCTTGTTCAGCAGCGTCAGAAGTTGATCGTCGAGGGCGTCAATGTCATTACGGAGGGACTCTAAAGTCATAAAAAAAAGCGTAAGTCGTAGGTCTTGCCGTGATAAGTAGTTGTTCACTACCTCCAGTTGACAAACTTACGACTTACGACTTATGACTGCTAGACCTGACCGCTAAAACTTATACTAAAGCGACCTCATCGACATCTTTTTCAATGCGCAGATTGTCGATAATAAAGCGTTGACGGTCGGGCGTGTTTTTGCCCATGTAATAGCTTAGTAATTTGGGAACGGAAGTTTCCATTTCCATAATGACGGGTTCGAGACGCATGTTTTCGCCGATGAACAAGCCAAATTCGTCCGGTGAAATCTCCCCCAATCCTTTGAACCGGGTTATTTCTACTTTTTTCCCGCCTTTGGTCAGCTTGTCGATACCCGCCTGTTTTTCTTCTTCCGAATAACAGTAGGTTGTTTCCTTATGGTTTTTCGGATTTCGTACGCGGAACAACGGGGTTTCCAGAATATATAAATGGCCGTTTCGCACCAGATCCGGAAAAAACTGGAGAAAGAACGTCAACATCAGCAAGCGAATGTGCATCCCGTCTACGTCGGCATCGGTTGCGATGACAATACGATTATATCGCAATCCTTCCAAACCTTCCTCAATATCCAAAGCGTGCTGAAGCAGGTTGAATTCTTCGTTTTCATAAACCACTTTCTTGGTCAGGCCAAAGCAATTGAGTGGTTTACCCCGCAGGCTAAAGACGGCCTGAGACTGCACATTCCGTGATTTCGTGATCGATCCGCTGGCCGAGTCGCCCTCGGTAATAAACAGCGTTGACTGATAGCGATCCTCCGCTTTCAGGTCGGGCAGGTGGTTACGGCAATCGCGCAGCTTTTTGTTGTGCAGACTTGCCTTTTTGGCACGATCATTGGCCAGTTTCTTGATACCGGCGAGTTCTTTACGTTCCCGTTCCGACTGTTCGATTCGCTTCTTGAGCGCTTCCCGAACGGCAGGATTTTGGTGCAGAAAGTTGTCCAGCCGTTCTTTAACGAACTCTTTGACAAATGAACTGACCGACTGCGCGTTTTGCTCGGGAGACATATTCTGCGACCCAAGCTTTGTTTTCGTCTGTGATTCGAAGACGGGCTCCTGAACCCGAATACTGATGGCCGCGATGATGGATGAACGGATATCCGATACCTCGTAGTTTTTGTCGAAGTGACGCCGAACCGTTTCAACAACTGCTTCTTTGAGTGCGTTCAGGTGAGTTCCGCCCTGGGTTGTATACTGACCATTGACAAACGAATAATACTCTTCGCCATACTGGTTGCCGTGTGTCATGGCAATTTCCAGGTCATTGCCTTTCAGGTGGATGATCGGGTAACGCAGTGATTCTTCGTCTTTTTTGGTCTTGTCGCGCAGCAGATCGAGTAACCCGTTTTGCGATATGTACTTCTGCTTGTTGAACGATATCGTAAGGCCTGCATTCAGATAGCAATAATTCCAGATCATATTTTCCAGAAACTGGGGAATGAAATGAAAATGCTTAAACACAGAATCGTCCGGTTCGAAGCAGATGAGCGTTCCGTTACGCTCATTCGTCACGTCTTCGCCCCGCTGTTTGAGCTCACCCCGTTCAAATTCGGCCCAGACCGTGCGCCCGTCCCGAAAAGCCTGAACCCGGAAATAAGTCGACAGAGCATTGACGGCTTTGGTCCCTACACCGTTGAGGCCAACCGATTTCTGGAAAGCTCCGGAATCGTATTTACCGCCCGTATTAATCTTGGAAACGACTTCTACCACCTTACCCAGTGGAATACCGCGGCCATAGTCGCGCACTTCCACCCGATGGTCTGTTACGCGCACATCAATGATTTTACCAAAGCCCATCACATGCTCATCAATGCAATTGTCGATGGTTTCTTTTATAAGAACATAGATCCCGTCATCGGCTGCCGACCCGTCGCCGAGCTTACCAATATACATACCGGGGCGCAGGCGGATGTGTTCGCGCCAATCCAGGGATCGGATGCTATCTTCATTGTACTGAACAGACTGATTGAGCAATTCTGCCATATGAACTAGTTAACTAAAGACGAAAAGGGGCTGTAAGGCGTAGGAGCCATTTTAACCAAACATTAGAAAAATTATACCTGTCTTACGGAAGGATAAAAAATCACCGCACAATATGAAACTGTTTACAATCCAACAAAAGTTCGCTTACTTTGCCGACTGAACTGCACTGTGTACTACTCAAGCTGATTATTCGTTAGATAATGGCTTCATCTTTACTGTAGCCGAGCCGTTCGACATCTTAAAAATATGCAAAATCTAAGAATTTTCCACGTCTTATCGCCAAAATTTTTTCTTTTTGTTGTCACTTTCGCTCAACGCCGGTTCAGTGGTCGTGTAGCTATTCTATTCCTATCAGCAATTGGGATAACGGCACAGGCACAAGTTGTTGTTCCGTCAGCAGCGGGCACAACAACGTCTCCTGGTATGGCTCGTCCGGGAGCACAATCCGGTTTGCCAGCAGGAACAGCCCTGCCTCAGGGCGTTAATACCAATAACCTTCCCGCCAACGTTCAGCAACAACTAAAAGCGCGTTCCGGTCAGGGGCAAGGCCAGGGCCAGGGACAAGGTCAGACACAGACACAACAAGGCGTTAAAGGACGTGTGTCGCCATCAGCGCAGCCAAGGCAGGGGGCCGGACAGACTTCGTTAGCCGATACGACCGATCAGGGTCCGCAAACCAACGAGGAGTTAATCGAAGCCGGTGCCGAACGGGCGCAACGTCGCGAAGCGGAAGAAAAGCGTCGAAAAACGTTCGGGTATTCGCTCTTCAACGATCCCGCTATGCAGAAGACGTTCGAACCGAATATGAATATAGCAACGCCCCGAAATTATGTTGTTGGCCCTGGCGATCAGCTAAATATTCAAATGTACGGTTATTCGGAAGCCGACTTTAGCCAAACCGTTTCGCCCGATGGCAATGTTTATTTTGCGCAGGCGACAGGTATTGGCCCCGTTTCGGTATCCGGTCTGACTGTCGAGCAAATGAAAGCGCGGATTATCTCCCGGCTCTCAAAGCGGTTTGTCGGGCTGCGTACCTCGTCCTATGGCCCACAAAATACATTTCTGGAAGTCTCTCTGGGCGGAACGATCCGTAGTATACGTGTAACGGTTACCGGCGATGCCGTACGCCCCGGCACCTACACGCTCTCATCTTTGTCGACCGTTATGAATGCCATTTACCAGGCAGGCGGCCCCAACGATATAGGCTCATACCGCAAGGTTCAGCTCATTCGTAATAATAAAATAGTAGCTACGCTTGACCTGTATGATTATCTGCTGAATGGTATCCAACGCAACGACTTTCGTCTGCAGGACAACGACAACATCCGGTTTACGACCTTTCTTGAAAAAGTAGAAATTACGGGCACGGTAAAACGGGCTAATATTTTTGAGATGATTCCCGGTGAAACACTGGAACGTCTCCTTTTCTACGCGGGTGATTTTGCGGCCCAGGCTTACAAAAACCGCCTGAAGGTAACCCGGCTTACCGATCGCGAGATAAAAGTGATCGATGTGACGACGCCGGAATTTAAGACGTTCGTCATGCAGGATGGTGATATTGTTAACGTTGAGCGGTTACTTGACCGTTTCGAAAACCAGGTTACCATTGAAGGCGCTGTCTTCCGAACAGGGCAATACTCGCTTGATAACAACCGTACCCTCAAGCAACTCATCAATACGGCCGAGGGACTTAAAGGCGATGCGTTTACCGGACGCATTACGATTGTTCGGACGCGGGAAGATCTGGCCATTGAAAACTTGTCGATCAATCTGGCAAATGTATTGGCCGGTACCGATCCCGATGTTCCGTTGCAACGTGAAGATCAGGTTATTATTCCATCGCGCTTTGACCTGGCACAGCAGGCAACGGTGTCAATACTTGGCGAAGTAAATTTGCCCGATCCGGGAATGCCCTACATGGCCAACATGACCCTGAACGATATCCTGCTACGGGCTGGTGGTCTGAAAGAGTCGGCAGCGGCATCAATGGTCGAGGTTATCCGCCGGAAAAAAGACGCGGATCCCCGTTCCCCATCGGCCCAGATTGCAGAGACATTTCGCTTCAATGTGAACCGTGATCTGTCCATCAGTACCGATAGCAACCGAGATTTCATTCTGGAACCCTTCGATCAGATCATTGTGCGCCGGTCGCCAAACTACGCCGTTCAGACCTACGCGTTTGTGGCGGGTGAGGTAATCATTCCCGGATCGTACCCTATTCGATCAAAAGATCAGAAGATTTCCGATCTCGTTACTCAGGCAGGCGGTCTGACGCCACAGGCTTACGTAGAAGGGGCAACACTTATCCGCCCCATCAGGCTGAGCAATGAGGAGCTGAGGAGAAGACAAAAAGCCATTGAAGAAGTTGCCGACAATGCGACCAAAACGGTTGTTGAAACCGAAGTGATTTCACCCAGCACCTCCGAAGCCATTGGCATTAACCTGAAGAAAATTCTGGAAAAACCGGGTTCTTCTGAAGATATTCTCCTTCAGGAAGGCGATACACTGCGTATCCCGAAATTACTTGAAACGGTACGTATACAGGGCGAAGTACAACTACCCAATACCGTTAAATTCAGAAACGGGCAGACCTTCCAGGATTACATTTCACAAACAGGCGGTTTCACCTCTAAGTCGCAACGCAAACGGGCCTTCGTTATTTATGCCAATGGCTCCGTTGACCGGACGCGCAAGTTTATGTTCTTCAATGTGTATCCACGGGTTGAGCCAGGCTCTGAAATTGTCATTCCAAAGCGGACAGCAGTTCCGCTGACGGCTCAGCAAATATTAGGGTCGACCGTTGGCATAGCCGGTTCGTTGTTAACCCTCGTCACTACCCTTCTCCTGATCACCCGAGTTCAATAAACAGGCATTTTTCCGTGTATGGCTTCTATAAACGAAAACGATACAGTTAATACGAACCAACTGGCGGCCTCCCGTCCGCTGCCTCCTGACCAGATTTCGCCGAAGTCTGTGGTATTGCGTATTGCCCAACTAAAGTACGTCTTTCAGCGTAACTGGAAATTACTGCTCATACTGGTCGCCATTGGTGGGACTATTGGCTTCATCTACGATCTGGCCCATAAGACGAAAATTACCTACACAGGTACCATTATGTTTAACCTGGGTGGGGGTTCATCGGGCGGTGGCTTCGGGGGAGAACTAGGGCAGTTAGCCGGTGCTTTCGGGTTAAGTTCAGGCGCACCCGATGCCAATATTTTTGTGGGTGACAACTTTCTGATTTATGCCAAGTCTAGGCCAGTCGTTGAGAAAACACTCATGCAGACCGATACGATCAACGGGAAAGATACACTGCTGGTCAATTATTATATACGCCATAGTGGCATACGGGATAAGGAATGGGAAGACAACGATTCCCTTCGCGCTTTTTATTTTAAGCGGGCTAAACTCCCGAACGAATACACGAAACTGGAACAGCTTGCCATGTCGGATATTTATACCCGCATTGGAACGGAAATGGCCGTGAAACAACCGGAACGGAAATCGTCCTTTATGGAGCTAAGTAGCTTTATGGAGGATGAACGGCTGGCCGCTACTTTTCTGACCAATCACCTGAAAACGATTGAGGCTGATTACCAGAAAAAACAAACAAAGAAGACCCGTGAGATGTATGACCTTCTTACCTCACGAGCCGACTCCCTGGCCAAACGCATTTCGGGTACGGAGAATTCGCTGGCCGAGTACATGGATCAGAATCAGCAGCTTATCGTGGCCCAGGCTCGAATCAGAGAAAGCAAACTGACCCGCAACTCCAGCTTCCTGACAACGTTGTATTACCAGGCGCTTACACAAGCCGATAACATGCGCTTATCGCTTATTCGGGAGACACCGCTCTTCACCATTATCAAGCCTGTTTATTATCCCTTGTATCGGGAGATTATTAAAACAGCGGGTATGCAGATCGGTATTGTTTTAGGCCTTGTTCTGTCGCTTATCGTTATTTTTCTTCGGGAGACGTACCGCTCCGTAATGAAAGATTAACCCTACTCGTTTTATTTCCTGATTTTCTCATTACCACCAATTTTGAAAACCCACGAAGTTATCATTCAACCTGGTCGCTCTGAGCGGCATTACTGGCGGGATCTCTGGAGAAACCGCGAGCTGATGTTCATTCTGTCGATGCGGGATGTATCCGTACGATACAAGCAAACCGCCCTGGGCACTGCCTGGGGGCTAATTCGCCCGCTGATCACCATGATGATCATGGTGTTCGTTTTCAGCAAGATTGCGAAACTCCCCGCCGATCCGGGTATTCCTTATCCGTTGATGGTGCTCGGTGGTATCACCGTCTGGACGTTCTTCTCGACCGCTTTTACGCAGATCAGTAACAGCGTCACCATGAACTCCAACCTCGTTACCAAGGTATATTTTCCCCGGCTTATCATGCCCATCAGCTCGGTAGCCGTTAGTTTCATCGACTTTCTGGTATCATTGGGGTTGTTTATCGTACTGGCCATCTGGTACCGCTTTATACCCGACTGGCACCTGCTCCTGCTGCCCGCGTTCATTGCGCTGGCACTGCTGGCTTCGTTTGCTTTCGGTCTTTTCTTTGCCGCCGTAAACGTAAAATTCAGGGATATAGGCCAGCTTATTCCGTTTATTGTTCAGGTCGGCTTTTACATCTGTCCAATTGCCTACAGTAGCCGCCTTGTCGAAGGAAAATCGAATGAATTCTGGTATCCGTTTTACTGGATGAACCCCTTGGTTGGTATAATCGATGGCTTTCGCTGGTCTTTGCTTGGCGAAAAAGCGTACTTTAATCCACAAAGTCTGCTCATATCGGTTAGTATCGTGGGCGTCTGCTTATTTTTGTCGCTTTACTTTTTTCGTAAACGCGAAAATACTTTTGTTGATGATATTTAATGTATTACGTTTTATCTGTGCGAGCGTACAGGGTAGCGCGTAAATGAGACCAACTTATGTCTGTTATTACTGTCGAAAATATAAGCAAGCAATACATCATTGACCACCAGAAGGGCAAGGGTGCCAACACGCTGCGTGATGTGATTGCGGAAAACTTCCGGACCATGTTCGGCAGTAAGAAAGACCAGAATGCCGTTACGCATGAAGAATTCTGGGCCTTACGGGATGTCAACTTTGCCATCGAACAGGGCGACCGAGTCGGGATTGTTGGGCACAATGGGGCGGGCAAATCGACCATCCTCAAAATCCTGAGTAAAATTATCGAACCGACTACCGGCACGGTACGCATCAAGGGGCGGGTAGCCAGTTTGCTTGAAGTGGGTACGGGTTTTCACCCGGAGTTAACCGGACGGGAGAATATCTACCTGAACGGATCGCTGCTTGGCATGAGCCGCAGTGAAATTCGGAAGCAGTTCGACGAAATTGTGGCCTTCGCGGGTGTCGAAAAGTTTCTGGATACGCCCGTAAAACGGTATTCGTCCGGCATGTATGTCCGGCTGGGTTTTGCCATCTCCGCCCACCTGGACCCCGAAATTATGATTGTCGATGAGGTACTGGCCGTAGGCGATGCCGAATTCCAGAAAAAAAGCCTCGGCAAAATGCGGGACAATTCGGCCAGCGGCCGGACAATCATCTTCGTGAGCCACAACCTCACCGCCGTGCAGGCACTGTGTAACAAGACGCTCTACTTCGAAAAAGGACGGCTTATTGAACAGGGCGAAACCAACCAGGTTATTGCCTCTTACCTGAGCAAAGTATCGAAAACGCGGCTTGTCCGTGAATGGGCTACGCCCGAAGAAGCCCCCGGCAATGACCTGGTTCGTGTTCGGCGCATTGAACTTGTGCCCGATTATGTGGACGAACTCACCCATATTGATGTTCGGACATCGATGAAGTTTCGATTTGAATTCTGGAACTTGATGGACCACGCCAATCTGAACTTAAGCCTGCACCTCAACTCAATGACGGGGGAGTGTATCTTTAATATCGGAACGCTTTCGCAGCCATATGGCAAAGGGCTTATTGTCGGCGAATGCACGATTCCGGGATATTTCCTGAACGATGGCTCTTATACAATCTCGATGATGATCGTTAAGGATACCGTAACTCCTCTCTACGTTATGGAAGAAGGTATTACCTTTGATGTGGAAGATTACCGGGAAGGAATTGCCTGGTATGGCAAATGGCCGGGTTATGTGCGCCCCCAGTTTCCCTTCCACACGAAAATGCTGGAACCTGTCACGAGTGAACAGTAAATAAAGTTGTGTTGACCGTTTACAAAGAATTGTTAACGCCTTTTCTTATGTGTTGACTCTTATCCCATTATTGATTGATGATCAACGTCACTAAATCATATCTGCCAGATCTCGACGAGTATACTACGTACTTGAAAGGGATTTGGGAGCGTGTTCATTTAACCAACGACGGCCCCCTTGTCCGAAAGCTGGAGGATGAACTAAAGGAGTTTCTGGGTGTAAAATACCTGAAGTTCTGTACCAACGGAACCATTGTTCTGCAACTGGCCTTAAAGGCGCTGGATATTAAGAAAGAAGTCATCACGACGCCTTTTTCGTATGTCGCCACAACCAATGCCCTGCTGTGGGAAGGTTGTACCCCCATTTTTGCAGACATAAGTCCCGACGATTATAACATCGATCCCGATAAAATTGAGTCGCTCATCACGGAAAACACACAGGCCATCATGGCTACGCATGTGTATGGTAATGCCTGCCGTATTGACGAGATTCAGGCCATTGCGACCAAGTACAACTTAAAAGTTATTTACGACGCAGCCCACACATTTGGGGCTCGTTATAAGGGTCAGTCCATTTTAAGTTATGGTGATCTAAGCACCTGTAGTTTTCACGCCACCAAAGTTTTTCACACGGTCGAAGGCGGTTGCATTGTGACCAACGACGGTGAGATGGCCGAAAAGCTGCATCATTTCCGTTCGTTCGGCCACCAGAACGATACGTATTTCGGCGTGGGAATCAACGCCAAAAACTCGGAGTTACATGCCGCCATGGGGCTATGCGTCCTGCCGAAAGTTCCGGAATTGATTGCGGCCCGAAAAGAACGGTTTGGGTTTTACGACAGTCGACTGGATTTCAGTAAAATCACCCGGCCCTCGTTACTGCCTGGCGTGGAGTATAATTATGCCTATTACCCGGTTGTCTTTGAGTCGGAAGAAGTACTGCTGCGGGTGATGGATGCCTTGAAAGCCGATGAAGTAATGCCCCGGCGGTATTTTTACCCGTCGCTCAACACGCTGGACTTTACGTTTGCTCCCGGCTCCGATACCGCTCAGCCCTGCCCTGTGTCGGAGGATGTAGCGCTTCGGGTGCTCTGCCTGCCCATGTATCCCGATTTAGCCGAATCTGATATCGACCGAATTGCTTCTATCGTTAATCTGGTCGTTGCTACTGTACCCGAAAGTGTATAGCAACAACTGGTTGATACCTGCTTACTGACCGGCTCGCTGCCAGGTGCATTTTCAGGCGTATTTTTCTGACAGGGTTAACCCTGTCAGAAACAGCAGTCATTATGAGTATTCTCTATTTTCTTTCGCTCGTACTGTTTGTCATTTATGTCGGTCGGTTATCGTCGCGTGTGTGTCGGCGATCCCTAACCGAATGGTGGTTAACGACCTTCTTACTGGGCGCCGGGAGCGTTATTCTGACCGGCTTTATTCTGTCGGCACTTTATCAAACAGCCAGTTCAGTCGTTTGGGCTGGTTCGGTATTCATTACCGCAACAGTACTAGGAACCCTCATAACGTTCCTAATTCCCCGTCAGGAACGGTTTTCGGTCAGGCAGCTTCTTCAGGAACGCTGGCAAACCGGCCGGACCTGGTTTGGTGGATTATCGTCCTATCCCCGGTTTCTCTTCTCCATTCTGTTCGTAACACTGGCTATTATTGCCGTGACCAATTTGTTGCTGGTGCTGTTTACCGTACCGAACGAATGGGACAGCATGACGGGCCATCTGAACCGAGTCATGCAATATGTGCAACGGGGTACGATGCGGCACTTCGGGGGGACCAACTGGAACATCGATACCTACCCAAAAAGTGTGTGTACGCTTCAGATATACACATTTTTGATGACCGGTCATTTTGAAAACGGCTTCAAATTTATTCATCATCTGAGTTATTGGACAGCCATTGTGGCCGTATTCGGCATTGTCCAGCGCATCGGTCAGAATCGGTTATCGGCCAGTTTTTTCTGCGCTTTAGCCTACGCCCTGCTGCCCGATTTTCTCATGCAGGCCATTACCACCGAAACGGATATCGTGCTGACGGCTTATCTGAGCGTTCTGCTGTACATGCTGTTTACGTATCGGAGCACGGCAGCGCAGCAGACGGCCGATTATCGCTATCTGTACCTGGCCGGTATGGCGTTTGGCATTGCGTTTGGGCACAAGATCACCTTCGCCCTGCTGCTTCCCTCCGTGTTCGTCATCATGATCTATACGGTTTTCCTGTCGCGTTCGCTGGCCATCACCTTCGGCAGAACCTGGCGGCTGGCAGGGGCCATCATCGTGGGTGTGTGCTTATGGACATTGCCAACGGGTTATCTCAAAAACATCGAGGTATTCGGGCATCCCATTGGTCCGCCAACGGCACTCAAACATCAGTCGGTAGAGCGAGCCGGATCATTGGGCAATTTGCTGGAACAGGGAAGCCGGAATCTGGTTCGGTATGGTTTCGATCATATTAATCTGGATGGCATTCGAAATGTTAAAGCAGGGGCTACCCTCAACCATGCCATGCGCCAGCCCCTGGTACTGGTCGAAGATAAACTGCACATGCGGCTGGACGAAGAAACCGACTTCTCTATTCAGCCCTTTGCGTTCGACCGTAAGTTTGTCTTTTATAATGCCAATCCGTACTGGGGTATTTTTGGTTTTGGCCTGATACTTCCTCTAGTAGTGCTGGTACTGGTTGGCTTTGTTCGGTCAACGCCCCACCTGTATCTGGGGATAGCTTTGCTGCTTCATTTCGCGGCTCTCTCCTACTCGGCTCCTTATGATCCATTCAAAGGACGTTACTTCATTGAAACCGGCTTATTCGGCGTCACATTTTTAGCCTTGATTTTCCTGCATCCTCGTACATCCGTCGATGTGTCTAAGCGAACTGTCTGGAAAGCTTATGTCGGTCTTGTTACGGGGCTGGGTTGTCTGTCGGCGCTGATGTGCGTTTTCCTGAATACCCGTGCTCTGCCGTTTGCCTGGACAGCTCCCGATGGAATCACGTTCCCATCGGCCTTTCAGGCTGACCGCATTCGCCAGATGACGATTGGACGCCCGGATACCTACATTCCCTACAAACGCTTCGATGAACTGGTACCGGCCAACGCAACCGTGGCTCTGGCCACCATCAACGATGATTACGAATATCCGCTTTATGGTCCTGAGCTATCCCGCCGACTAATTGCCATTCACCCGTTCGAACAGGGGTTGAAGCCAATTCCCAAAAATGCGGATTATCTTTTCTTCGACAAAAGTGTGATAACACCGCAGCCCGGCGATATACGCTTAGGGACAGATACCACCATGCGTGCCCTGATGATTGTACCGGGCGAAGATTATTACTTACGAAAACTGCACTAATTGATACGCCGATGACGCTTGCCATCATGCAGCCTTATTTCCTGCCTTACATCGGCTACATGCAACTGATGAATGCTGTCGATACGTTCGTTCTGTACGATGACGTATCGTTCATCAACCGGGGTTGGATAAACCGTAACCGCTTGCTGATCAACGGGCAGGAGCACCTGTTTACCGTACCCCTCAAAGATGCCAGCCAGAACAAACGTATCAACGAAGTACACTTGGCCGACGATCCGAAGTGGCGCAGTAAACTGCTGAAAACCATTGAGCAGGGATACCGAAAAGCCCCCTGTTACCAGCAGGTTATGCCGATCACCGAAAAAATAATCAATTTTACCACCGATTCCATTGCCGACTTAGTCTACTTTAGTCTCGTCGAACTTAATCAATACCTGGGCATTACAACCCGGTTGGTTGCCTCTTCGTCGATTTATTCAAATGCAGACTTGAAAGCACAGGAGCGCATACTGGATATTTGTCGGCAGGAGAACGCCACCCGGTACATCAATCCAATTGGGGGCATCGAACTATACGATAAGCCAACTTTCGAAGAAAGCGGCATCAGCTTATATTTCATAAAGGCCAAACCGGTACAGTACCCACAGTTTGGCCGCAGTGATTTTGTGCCCTGGCTCTCGATTCTGGACGTCCTGATGTTTAACGACATCGACAGCGTTCGGGTGTTGTTGGGGGAATACGAGCTTGTTTAATTATGAATCATAGAGTGAGTGAATGCGCCAGCTATTCAATCATTCTATGATTCACTCATTCAATCATTCACTCATGGCAAAGGTTATTATTTTCGGGGTAATGGATACGGCTGAGCTGGCCCACTTTTACCTGACAAACGACTCGGAACACGATGTAGCGGCTTTCACCGTTAGCCGTGAATACATGACCGGAACCGAATTCCAGGGATTACCGTTGGTCGCGTTTGAAGATGTAGAAACGCTGTTTCCACCCCAGGAATACAAGTTTTTCGCGCCCATGACCGGGCGGAATATGAACCGTAACCGCGAACGGATCTACCTCGAAGCCAAAGCAAAAGGCTACGAGTTTATTTCCTACATCAGTTCGAAGGCGACGTTGTTTGGCAACCAGATCGGCGAAAACTGCTTCATTCTGGAAGACAACACCATTCAGCCCTTTACTACTATTGGCAACAACGTTGTGCTCTGGAGCGGTAACCACATTGGGCACCATGGCCAGATAAAAGACCATGTTTTCTTCACGTCACATGTAGTCATGTCCGGGCATTGCGTTATCGAACCATATTGCTTTTTTGGGGTAAACAGCACCATCCGGGATTTTCTTCATATCGGCACGGGTACGCTTGTGGGCATGGCTTCGGCTGTTTATAAAGACACCGACGAGTGGGGCCTCTATCTTGGCAACCCCGCCAAAAAGCTGCCCAAACCCAGTTACGAAGCGTACTAAGTTTACGGGTTACCGTATATCAAAAAACCGTAAACCAACCTCTATACCCTGAAAACTCTTCTCATCGGCCACGATGCCAACCGGGCTGGAGCACAGCTTGTCTTACTGAACCTGATGCGTTTACTCAAGGCAGAAGGCCTGTCGATGCATTTGCTTTTGGGCGAAGGCGGTCCGCTGCTGGACGAATACAGAGCTATTTGTCCGGTCACACTATGGCCTGCCCCTGACCGCTTCGTAGTCAATGACCTGGCGGATAAAGTCTTGGGAAAGCTGGGACTCTGGGAGCAGTTTTATGAACGGAAGCAAAAGGCCCGGCAGCGCGAAATCGGAGCGGAGCTGGCGCTGGATACGTTTGACCTGGTCCTGGTTAACACCGTAACGAGCAGCCGTTGGTTTGGCCAGTTGGATATTCCGGAAAAGACGCCGGTCGTTACCTTCGTGCACGAGCTGGACATGTCGGTGCGGATATACACCCGCCCCAATGAACTGGCTTATCTGTTGAGTCGGACTACTCAGTTGCTGTCCGTATCGAAAGCGACGGCCGCTTATTACGCGGACGAACACGGTTTCGACCCCGCCCGCATTATCCTTTATACGCTGATCGATACGCCTTCGCTGGAACGAAACGTACAGAAAGCCCTTGAACAACCCAGCCTTTATCCGTCGGTAGGCCTACCCGACGACGCACTCATTGTGGGCGGCTGCGGAAATGCCGAATGGCGAAAAGGCAATGACCTCTTCGTTACGCTGGCTCGACAGGTCATTGGCCGGGAAACCAATGCCAGCCAACCGATTCATTTTGTGTGGGTGGGTGTCCCTGAAGGTACGCTGCGTGATGATCTACTG
Source organism: Spirosoma humi (assembly GCF_054776575.1). NCBI lineage: Bacteria > Pseudomonadati > Bacteroidota > Cytophagia > Cytophagales > Cytophagaceae > Spirosoma > Spirosoma humi. The sequence continues at coordinate 392,528 of NZ_BAAHBR010000001.1, read as the reverse complement.
GTCGATATTCGCAAGGCGGGTCTGGCAGACCGAGTGCATTTGATTCAGCCCACACCGGATGTGCTGCGGTATATGAGCCGATTCGACGTTTTCGTGCTTTGCTCCCGCGAAGACCCCTACCCGCTCGTCGTATTTGAGGCTGGTTTATGTCATGTGCCCGTTGTGTGTTTCGACAAGGCCGGTGGCTCGCCCGAACTGATCGAGACCGATGGTGGATTCGTTGTTCCTTATCTCGATCTCGATGCCATGAGTAGTCGGGTCCTTGAGCTACTCCACACCCCCGAATTGCGCCAGGCAATGGGCAAACGGCTGGGTCAGAAAATTCTGGAACGACATCCGGCGCAACAAAGCATCGAAACTCTTGTAACTTTGTTTACTAAACTGACCCGGCACTAAGCAACGGCTTACCCCAATCTGTCTGCTCTGCCGTGCCTGCTCTATGACCATTGCGTTTACAATCTGCTCCATAAATTATCTGGCCCAGGCCCGGACCCTGGGCGATTCGCTGCGGGAAACTAATCCCGATTACCTGTATCTGATCGGCCTGGTTGATAAGCTAAGTGACGCCAGGTTACCCGATGCACTGATACCCGATTACCCGATGGTCGAAGTGCATACCATCGGGATTCCTGCTTTCGCGGCTATGTGCGACCGGTATGATATAACGGAGCTGAACACGGCGGTGAAGCCTTTTTACATCGATTACCTTTACAAAACGTATCCCGATGCCAGCCAGGTCATTTATTTTGACCCGGACATTATCGTGTTTCAGCCGCTGCGCGAACTAAACGACGCACTGACCAAGTACAGCCTCGTACTGACCCCGCATACATTATCGCCCATTCCCGACTGGGAGCTGCCGAATGAACAGCACCACCTCAATACGGGCATTTACAATCTTGGCTTTATTGGACTGAGTAACAACGCTACCGCCCGCCAATTCGTTGATTGGTGGAAAGACCGATTGGTGTACGAATGCCGGATTGACCTCTGTGCCGGTCTTTTTGTTGATCAACATTGGGTGAACTTCGCTCCGGTTTATCACGAAAACGTTCTTATTGATCATCATTTGGGCTACAATATGGCTTACTGGAATCTGCACGAACGGTATAGCAGTCAGAACGATCAGGGCGAGTGGCTGGTAAGCAACAGCCGGGAACGTGATTCAGCAGAAACAGCAGAATTGTTGCAATTTTTCCATTTCAGCGGCTACAACCCCAATAAGCCGGACGATATTTCCAAGCACCAGACGCGCTTTGGTTTTGCAAGTCCTGGTACAACTGCGACGGCGGCTCGTTACCTCGACCGGCCAGAGCAGCAGCGGCCCGATGTTAGACCCTTGTTTGATTTATATCGGACCCGGTTACTGGCCAATCACAATGAATTGTACCGGGCCTACCCCTGCGTTTACATAAAGCCGCCTACGGTAGCGCGTTACGTACGGGTCCGGAAACTGCTGAAGATGCCGTTCACCAAAGTCATCGCGCTCTTAGAATCTCGCTAGCTATGACTGAAGGACCGCGCTTTAAAGATCTTTGGATACATCGCTACCACAAGATCACCCACATCATTGGGAAATTCTGGTCGGTTGCGATGAAATACATTCGGCTGCGTTTGCTCAAGGCACGGCTGGGCGATCGCCCGTTGGTGGCTATCATCCTGTCGGAACAAATGGGCGACATCATTGCCTGTGAACCGGTAGCCAGAGAAGTACGTCGACTTCACCCCAACGGCTACATCATCTGGGTCGTCCGTGAGCCTTTTGTTGACTTGGTTAAATATAACCCGAATCTCGACGGTTTTCTGCTGGAGAAATGCCCCGGCGAACGGGTGCAGTTATTGCGGTCGGGCATTTACGACCAGGTGTATAACATGCATATTTCGCACCGCAAGTGTAAATATTGTCCGGAAGATCCCGTTAACCCAACCGCCGACAACATCGGGTTAACATTCGACAACTACCTGGATCGGGGGGATTTGTTGTCTACGTTTTCGCAGGCGGCTGGTCTGCCCGCTCTGACCGGTGAGCCGAAAATGTATATTCCAGACGCCATACGGCAAGCCGTAAAAGCCCGGAATTTACCCGATCACGCCATTGTCATTCATTGCCAGTCGAGCCATATTTTAAAAGACTGGCCTGCCGCCAACTGGAACAAACTGGTCAGGTGGCTGCTGGACACTTACCCGTACCCGGTCATTGAAGTTGGGCAAGCAACCACGATTACCATAGATGATCCGCGTAGTATCAGCCTTTGTGGCAAACTTCGCTTACTGGAAACAGCCGAAGTAATTCGGGGAGCCGACCTGTTTATTGGTATTGACAGTGGTCCGGCCCATATGGCGAACGCCATGAATACCGAAGCCATTATTCTGTTGGGTCAGTTGTTCGACTTTGTTGATTATCTTCCCTACTCTGGCCGATACAAACGGGGTGAAGGCATCACGGTCTTGAATGATTTCGGCCATCCGTGTGCTGATCTGCCTTACACCTGGGTGCAGGAAGCTACGCAAAGACAACTGGGCCAGTCCAAACTTGTATGAAGCAGCCACCATCCGCGCGCGTAAATGTCGTTTTACCGGTCTATAAACCTCAACTCACTAACTACGAGCAGATCGCGCTGACCCAATGTGTTCGGGTATTAGGCAATTACCCGATCCTGCTGGCGGCTCCGCATTCGCTCGATGTTTCGGCTTACCGCCAGATTGCGCCTTCGCTGCAGGTTCGAACGTTCGATGCTAGTTACTTCACTAGTATCGACGGCTATAATCGGCTAATGCTTTCCGAGGAGTTTTACGAAGCGTTTTCCGACCAGGAGTATTTGCTTATTCACCAACTGGATGCCTTCGTTTTTCAGGATGATCTGACTTATTGGTGCCAGCAGCAGTATGACTACATCGGTGCGCCCTGGTTGCGCGATCGGGATTTTACGGGCTGGCTCGATCAACTCGACTTTACGCTTCGGAAGCGCGTGGCCACCTGGCTCAACCTCAAAAAAACCGACGGCATAACGCCCCGCGAAATCATTAACCTGAACGGCGTTGGCAATGGAGGCCTGACCCTCCGGCGCGTACCGGCCATGCTGAAGCAACTAAAGCGATTCGAGCGGAAAATTGCGGAGTACAACCAGATCGCCATGCACCAGTACCATGAGGATGTTTTCTGGAGCATTGAAGTAAATCGCTATTGGCCGCATCTTCGGATACCTTCTTATCGGAAAGCCCTGCATTTTTCCATTGAGTTTTATCCCGAATGGGCGATAGAACACTATAATCAGGGTAAGTTACCCTTTGGCTGCCATGCCTGGGACATTCACGGGACTGACTACTGGCGTCCTATTTTTGCCAGATATGGCTATCAAATCTGATCGTTTACATGACCCACTCCATCCGTCCGTCTATTTCTATTGCCCTCTGCACGTACAACGGTACGGCTTATTTGCCGACCCAATGGCAGAGTTTGCTGGAGCAGGACCTGTTGCCCGATGAAGTTGTCATCAGCGATGATCAGTCAACCGATGGCACGACAGACTTCATCGCCAGGTTGGCGGCAAAGGCTCCCTTTTCCGTGCGCATTCTTGATAATCCGGCGCGGCTGGGATCGAACAAAAATTTTGAACGGGCCTTATCCGCCTGCACCGGTGATCTGATTTTTATCTGTGATCAGGACGATTTCTGGCTACCCGAGAAAATAGCGACAATAACGCAGTACATGGTCGATAACCCCGACATACAGGTGGCTTTCTGTGACGCCTGGGTTACGGATGAACACCTGCAAAACAAGCAGGGCCGAATGTGGGAAGTTGTTCGATTCGACTCAACGGCTCAGGAACGCTGGCAATCGGGCGAGTCGATGGAAGTCTTACTTGACGGCAATCGAATGATGGGCTGTGCGTCGGTTGTCAGGAAATCGTTCCTTAGTTACGTGTTACCCATCCCAACCGATCTGCCCGGCGATTACATTTACGACGGCTGGATTGCCCTGGTCGCTGCGGCCAGCAACCGGATTGCGTACATCAACAAACCGCTGCAACTGTACCGAACACATGTTCAGCAGCAAATAGGCGTACGCGCCCAGGAAGCCCCGGAGACCGTACTGGTTCGGAAGCGGGTTACCCGACAACGAACCCAGAAACTGGCCCCATTGCAGTTGAAACAGGCGCAGCTAACCAAACTAAACCAACTGTTGATCAGCCGGTTACCAGCCAATGCACCTGGTTTTTCGCAACTCTACCGACGGCTGGCTCATTTTACCATGCGCGGTAACCTGCCCAACAATCGACTGAAGCGACTAGCGCCCGTTCTGGGCAGTGTCAGACTCGGAAATTATCGACGCTATGCCGATGCGTCGGCCAACTGGTATGCGCCCTACCTGGCTATTTTGGGCGATATACTCGAATGATGTAGTTTTGTACCCACTGTGCTACTAACGATCTGTACTATCCGTCAACTGCCCCAGGCGCTCGCGCTGGGCGACAGTTTCAGTCATCATTCGACACCATCAACCGATAAACCGCTGGTTTTGATTGGCCTGGTCGACGACCCGGCCCAGTTGCCCCCTGGCTTTATCTCCCCGTATCCACTGCTGGCTATACAGGAACTGCTCACACCCACAGACCTGGAAGCTCTGTCCGCCAGGTATACCCCTACTGAGTTTGCGGCTGCCTGCAAGCCCCTGTTCATCAGAGAAGCGTTCAAGCGCTTCCCTCAGGAAAATGAACTGGTATATGCCGACCCGGCTATTTTATTTTTGGGATCGCTAGTGCCTGTCTGGGAACAACTCGCCACATCGACAGCGCTGATCACGCCCTTCATCACAAAAAGCCCCGGTGATTCCTGCTGGCCAGATGAAAAGTTTTTCCAGAACGTGGGGTTATACAGCGCTGACTTTCTGGCTTTTCGCCGATCAGCGGAAACCGACCGCTTGTTGGCCTGGTGGGATGACCGGGTGCGGGAGCGGGCCTTTATTGACTTCTGTGCCGGTCAGTGTCTGGATCAGCTTTGGTTGATGCACGTACCCGTTTTTTTTCGGGATGTGCGCCTTATCCGAAATCCGGGATGGCATGTTGCTCTGTGGAATCTCCCCGAACGCACCATCCGAAAAGAAGGCAGCACCTGGCGGGTCTCTGGTCCCGGAGGAGATAATCAGCCCTTACAGTTCGTTAATTTCAAAGGCCTGGAAAATCCTGACGAAGGTTTTTTTCCTCACCAGAACCGGCTTCAGCTTCCCCAGCAACTGGCGGTCGAATCCTTGTTAGCTAGCTATCGTCAACGTTTAAAAGAACACCAGGCACTGGCCGTTGGCTCGATAAAACCCGCCTATGGACAGCAGCCGGAACCGGTCGTATTACGCGGCTGGCGATACACTGCCCGAGAATCCCTGCGACGCCTGAATCGTTTTATTGATCGCGTATACCTTCCTGTCATAAACTGAAGCCGTTCACGGAATAATAACCGACAGCTAAGGTTTTATCAATCAATAAGACTATTTTTGCCAGTAAATCATCTCAGAAAAATACAACCCGACTGGCTTGTAGATTTCCCTTCATGAAAGTACTCTACGACCATCAATCGTTTACGGGGGTATCCTACGGGGGCGTTTCCCGTTATTTTTTCGAATTGATGCGTTCTTTTGCTAAACGATCCGACATTGATTTTGAACTGTCGCTTCGGTTATCCAATAACGAATACCTCGATCAAACGTCGTTCAGTCGCCATCTTCGCTATCGGAGTCTGGCGCGGGTCCGGAACGCCCACCGAATTGCCTCCGTGCTGAACCGGCTGTATAGCCTTCAACGAATCAAGGCGGGCAAATTTGACATTTTCCACCCCACTTATTACCATAAGTACTTTTTGAATGCCCTGGGTACCAAGCCGTTTGTGCTCACGTTTCACGACGCCACCAGCGAACGCTATGGCAAGCAGTATCCAGAAGTAGGCGAAGGATTGTACGAACTCAAAAAGCAGTTAATGCGCCGGGCCGATTGCATCATTTCGGTTTCCGAATTCTCCAAGCAGGAAATTCTGCGTTTTTTTCCCGTGGAGCCAGAAAAGATAAAAGTGATTCATCTGGGCACAACCCTGGGGGAGTCGCTACCAGCCTCCGAAACGCTTGCCGCCCCGCTGGCAGCGCCCTATCTGCTTTACGTGGGCAAACGTGGACTGTACAAAAACTTCGATGGCTTCTTTCGGGCCATTCAACCTGTCTTGCATCGCCATCCCGATTTGCACCTTATTTGTGCGGGCGGAGGGGCCTTCAATCAGGCTGAACAAGCTTTGTTTTACGCATCCGGGCTTGCGAACCGGGTACACTATCGCCCCGCTAACGATACCAGCCTAATTGCGCTTTATCGACACGCCCGGGCGTTTGTGTTTCCATCGCTCAACGAAGGCTTCGGCATCCCGGTTCTGGAAGCTTACAGCAGTGGTTGCCCGGTGGTGTTGAGCGATCGAAGTTCACTACCCGAAGTGGGGGGCGATGCCGCCTTGTATTTCGATCCGGAAGACGATGATTCCATGGCCGACGCGGTTGAACGCGTACTGACGGATGATACCCTTCATGCCGAATTAAGCCAGAAAGGCAGGGAGCGGTTGCGCAATTTTTCGTGTGACAAAACGGCCCAGCAGACATTAGAGGTCTATAAATCTCTCTCTTAATCGACGGTATGAGCCAGGTATCCCAATCACTTCATTCGTTTGTAACGCAACCCTACCACCCGCAGGCTAAACCAGCAAACGCACAGGCGTACCCGAAATTAACGATCGTCACGCCTTCCTATAATCAGGCACCGTATCTGGAACGCACCATTTTAAGCGTGCTCAATCAGCACTACCCAAATCTGGAGTATTTTATCATGGATGGCGGGTCTACGGATGGTAGCCTGGACATCATAAAAAAATACGAGCCGTATCTGGCGGGCTGGGTCAGCGAGAAAGACAAAGGCCAGACGGATGCAATCAACAAAGGCTTCCGGCGGGCAACGGGTGATTATGTCGCCTTTCAGAATTCGGATGATGTGTTTGCGCCAAACGCTCTGTTTTGCGTAGCCGATGCCTGGCGTAAAGCACCGGATACCGATGTTTTTTTCGGCGACATGTACATTACGGATGAAGAAGACGTTATTCTGGAAGAGATGCGGGCACCGGACTTTTCGATCGAATGCCACATTTACGAAGGTATGCAGGTGTTCAATCAATCCCTGTTTATCCGCCGTGAGCGGCTTATTCAGTATGGTATGCTCGATGAAAGCCTTCGGTTCGTGATCGATTACGAAATTGTGGCTCGGCTGGGCGTTCAGCCGGGTATGCGCTTCCGGCACGTAAACGGCTTCTGGGGTGGATTTCGGGTGCAGCCCGACGCTAAATCGTCGACCATAGCGGCTACCGTCGGGCTACAGGAGCACCAGATAGTACGGGACAGATACCAGCCGATGCTAACCTCGGGCCTGAGCGCGTCTTTCTGGCAACGGTACAGCCGGTTACGTAAACTACTGACGTTTGTCCTAAAAGGTGAGTTTAGATACGTTCAGCATCGGCTACGCTTGAGCCGGTCCAGGCAGTAGAGTAGCCCGGCGCTTCTTTGCCGCCATTAGTTTAAAAACGACACAGTACAACTTATAAACCAGTAAGCTTACATGAACAATTTCATTCGCTTTGTGCAGAAACTCAACTATATGCGAATGGTTGTTGGTATCTGTATTATTGTGGATGGTTACCCGCTTATTTTCTTTTTTCGGGAAACCATGAAACTGGCTCCGGCGAGCACAACCTTTACGGCGGTTGCCCTGGCGGGCGGTCTGGTACTAATGGTGCCGTTTACTATATTTCGTCGGCTGTATCGACCGAATACAACCACCTTCTGGCTGGGAATTACCTTTCTGCTGCTCATTATCTTCTACATGTTCTTCTTTAACGGAGTGCCTGGCTTTGAGGATTATGACAAGGATATGATCTACTTCGCCTATATACTGATTTTTCTGTTTCTGCTGATCAATATTCCCAACGACATCATTCCGGTCTTTATCCCGATTGTTGTTCTGTTTACCCTGGTATCAAATCTGGGGCTTATTTACGCCCTGATAACCGACCCTACGTGGGCCATTGGGCAACGGGCAACCATTACCCTCAACAACGGGGACGAAGGCTCTGGTAACCCGCACGTATTTTCCCGAAATGCGTTCATCGGTATCATTGCCTGCGGTATTGGTTTGTTCCAAACGAAATCCAACGCTATTCTCAAACTGCTTTGTTTCTTTGCCGGGGCCGTCAACCTGGCCGTACTGGTGCTAACCCAAACCCGATCGGCCATCGTGGCGCTGATTCTGGCCGTCATTTTATTCATGTATTTCAACGTTCGGCCCACGCAGATTCGCTCAGCCGTCCGTAGTCTTGTCAAACCCATACCCATCCTGATTATGGTCGTTGGCTTTATGGGCATCATTTACTTTTTTCAGCGGTATTACACGATTTACCTCGTCCTGTACGATTATGTGTCAGGCTTCCTGGCGAAAAACCTGGATAACGTATATGCGCTGCTGGGTATGAAGGCGCAGGGAGCTGATTACCAGGCCGTTCTTGATGATTCGGCGGCTAACCGATCGGTGAGTGGTATATTTCTGAGCAACTCGTTGTCCGGCGATCACATCCACATGCTCATTCTCGGTTATGGCTACAAGTATACGTATCTGGATGTACCTATTATTGAAGCGTTTACCAATCACGGCATACTGGGCTTGATTTTGTTCGGCAGCATCAATGGATTGATTTTCTACGATGCTATACGGATCATGCGTACTAACCCAAATGACTTAAGCACCTTTCTGGCTTACTTCTACCTGCTTCTGTTCGTTCAGTTGTTTACCAATGGGCGCCCCAACGAAATATCGTTCTGGTTTCCGCTATCTCTTATGATCCGGTTTGTTGGCGTCGAGCATTTATTTCCGGCCTATTTATCGAACAAACCACCCGTCAATAAACACGAAGAGTTCGCTGTTGTCCCAACGGCACAATCCATCTGATACGCAGCCTTCGCTGTAGTCTTTCGTAAAATCAAGAACAAACCGGTTATTTCGCGGTATATATGCGAATTTTAAATATTTGTGCTTACACCTGGCAAGCGGGTGGTCCCCCCAAGATCATCTTCGATCATACAGAAGTCGTACTCCGGTATGGGCATCAGGTAGATATTCTTAGTCCAATTTCTCCCGGCGAAAAACCTTATCCGCTGCCCGATGGGGCCCGGCTAATTCTGTGCCAGCGAACACCGGTTGTCAGTCGTTTTTTTCGTGAATTTTCACTCGAACTATATCAATTCCTGAAGCAGCATGCGCACGAATATGATCTGATTCATTGCCATGGGTTATGGCACTTTGGTGTACTGGCACCTTTCATGATTGACAAATCCGTTGCCAAAGTGATCACCATTCATGGTGTACTGGACCGTTGGGTGTATGCGCACAACAACTGGAAGAAACAGATTATGGATACGCTGGCGCAAAAAGCCTATTTGCAGCGCGCGGATCTGGTTCAGATAAACAATATCGACGAGGAGGCCGATGTAATACGCTACCTCGGACATGCGCATCCCAACATCGTTATCATTCCCAACGGGGTAAAGATGAGCGATTTCACGGCGCTTCCACCAAAAGGTAGTTTCCGCCAGAAATTTGGCCTGCCCATGGACAAGAAATTAGTCTTGTTCATGAGCCGTCTGAACGCCAAGAAAGGGCTTGATTTGCTGTTACCTGGCTTCCGGGAGTATGTCCAGCATCATCCGGATACCGTACTGGCCCTGGCGGGCTCCGACGATGGGTATGAAGCAACAGCCCGTCAATTCATCGATCAGCATAACCTGGGCGATTTTATCCGAATGGTTGGTATGCTAACGGGCGATGACAAGAAAGCCGCCCTGGCCGATGCTGACTTATTCACGCTTCCCTCCTATTCGGAAGGTTTTTCGATGGCTGTGCTCGAAGCAATGGCAGCCGGAACCCCCACCCTGGTGTCGGACCGGGTCGGCTTTGGCGAAACGATCCGAGCCCACGAAGCGGCCGGGCTGCTAACCAGTTTAACGCCAGAAGCCGTCCGGGACGGGCTGGAAAAGCTTCTGAGCAACGATCAGCTGCGCTTGCAGGTTAGTAAGAACGCGACGGCTTTACTGAAGGCTAAATACGATATTGATATTGTTGCCAAGCAGTTGCTGGACGAATACACCAAGGTCGTAAAGAAGAAGTAAGCTACTTTTTCACATCCCGACGGATCACATTGGCCCAGTCGACCTGTTTCTCCGCTTCGGATAAATCGACGAAAGGAAACTCCAGCAATAGTTTCTTAAGCTTGGGCAGACAGTTTTCCAGCCCATAATACGACTTGAACTGCCGGGCTCGGCTCAGGCCCGGAATCATGGGTTGCCCGGCATCGAAGTCGCGGGGATGAAAGTAGGTCATCACATAATCGGAGCGTCGCATAAAGCCTTTGATGACCCGGTACGGAAAGAGTCTGAAGTACCCTCCGCCCGAAAAGATCAAGTCTTGCCCCAGTACAGCGGCCGTATTGATCGGAAATTCTTTCAATAACGTACCCTCTACGTTCAGGTAACCCGGTTCAAACATATTCAGCGATGCGTCGCCCCCGTGCGAACGCCGGGCCGAGAATACCGAGCAGTCGATCTCAATACCCTGCTCCAGCAGAATGGGAAATACCCAGCGGTTAAATTCTTTGATCGAGAAACCCGGTGCCCGATACGAACGGACTTTTTTCCCGGTTAAATCCTGCAAATGTTTGATAGAGCGCTCCAGATCGGCCTGAAATTCAGCCGGTGTTTGTTCATAAGCTAACTGGTGTGCGTAGGAGTGTGTCGCGATTTCGTAGCCAGCCGCATCGATTCTCCGGATTACATCGGGATGTTTATCGGCCACCCAACCCAGGCAAAAGAAAGTCGCCCGACTGTTGGTGTCTTCTAAAAGCTGGAAAATGCGATCCATATTCTGGTAAATCCGCGTCTCGTACCGGCTCCATTCAGCTTCCGTACGGGTCGATGCATTATCGAGAATATGAAACCACTCTTCAATATCAAACGTCAGTATATTCATGAATTGTACAATGTAGTACCTGAGTAAACTGCTCACTAATAACAGCAGCCAACTATTAGCCCGTGACCTAAAATAGGTTCTTTCTTAATATACTATAAGTTTAGTTTTTGTCATTCCGACGATAGGAGGAATCTTAAATTATCCTTACTTGAGCGTCAGTTAATCTTAAGATTCCTCCTATCGTCGGAATGACAAAAAGCTAAACTTACAATGTATTTAACTTATCGGTTTTGATCAATAAAACCGTTTTCCAGCTGCCAGAAAGGCTTTGACATCATCGCGGGTGGGGAACGTGAAATAAGTCATCTGAGACGCGTCGTTCTCGATCAACTCATACTTGCCCGTGTGCACTTTATCGATGGCTTCAAGGATAGCATCCATCCCCATCTTCTTCGTCACATCGATTAACTCGGCCTGGCTCATGTTCCCGATAGCGAGTTTAGTCTGCACCAGAATCGGACCATTATCAATGCCTTCGTCAACGAAAAATACCGAAACGCCCGTATGTGTCTCGCCGTTTTTGAGAACCCAGAAGGATGGCATCAACCCCCGATATTTGGGTAACAGTGCGGTGTGTAAGTTAATACAGCCATGCGTGGCTACATCCAGTAGTTTGCGTTTAAAAATCTGATTCCCGGCAATCGAAACGAACAGATCGGGCTTATACTCTCTGAGTTTGTCCAGGTTTTCGTCTTTATTGATATTCCCCTCTATATGAATCAGCGGGATATTCCTGTCAGACAGCACTTTGCGAACATTGTTTCGGCTATCCAGCTTGGAGGCAACGAATTTGAAGCCGTACCGCAAGAAGAAGGGTAAGCCAAAAATATCGTACGTTTTCTTTATTTTTTCGCTGAAACTTTCCCGCTTACCGAAGGGCGATACGTCGAACACGACCGTTGCTACAACTTCGGCATACGGTGGCAATTTTTTGAGTAGATAATCAATATTACGAGCGAGGTAGAACGGGTCATCCTGCGTAAGAATCACAAGGCGCATAAACGGTCAGATAGTATTGGAGACACAAAACTACATATTCCGACCAGAAAGCCAGTATTCGTTTATCAACGAACCACCACTTTCCGGCGGAGCGGTTGCCCATCGGCCGTTTGGAGCTCGACCAGATAAACACCCGCTTCTAGCTCATTTAGAGCGATTGACAGGTTTTTTCGGGCTGACCCATGCCAGCGCTTCACGGCCTGGCCAAGTACATCCCGCACAATGATATCCGTGATCGTAACCAGATCCGTCTGCACATAGAGCGTACGGTCGGTCGCTACCGGGTTCGGATACAGTTGCACCACGGGCTCCGTTGGTTCAACACCCAGCACCAGTGGCCGTGCGCTGATCACGTTGCTGTAAGTCGATTCGGAGACCGCACTGAGCGCACGCAACCGGTAATAGTATGTACCAAACATGTTGGCGATATTAGTATCGGTGAAGGTATTCGTCGTGCCGTTCAGCGTGGCAATTAGATTGAACGTTGTCGGCGTGTCATCGGCCCGCTCCAGAAACTGCGTCTGTGATCCGGCAGACGCTGTCCAGTTCAATTGAATCTGTTTTTCCGAAATAGGCCTTGCTGCCAGGGTTGTCACAGGGGCGATGGCGTCGGCAATGGAGACGGCATCGAATGAAAATGCCCGCATACCCCGCGTATTCCGGAGGGTAGGCCCGTCATAGAATGGAGAGGCCGTGTCGGAGAAAAAAGCGGGTAGATACCGAAGCTTCTTAGCCGTAGCGGGTTGCTTCAGGCTAAGGGTAACCCGGTTACCTTTGGCCGAGCCATCCGTAACCAGGCCCGACTGTCCATCCAGGTAAAAAAAATCTTTCTGTTGTCGGTAGGCGATCTGCGCCCCAGTGGCAAAATTATAAAAGGTGGTGTCCTTCTTCCAGACCATCTGCATCTGATCATCAAACACCAGCGTAATGGAATCTTTCCGGTTGTTATAAAACGTTTTCTTTATATCGGGCGAGTTGATCTGTACCGTATCCTTCGAGCCATAAATGTCTCGGGCGATAAGCCGAAACTGCTCGTAGGCCAGTCGCTGGTGAGCCACCCCGCTATAGTGAACCCCGTCGTAACCCGGCGTTCCTACGGTAGCGATGGTTTCCAGGTTCGCAAAGAGGTATTTTGTACGTCGCTGAAAATCGCGAAGAGCGGCTGCACTATCCGTAGGATTGGCTAGTATGTTGATCTGCCCAACGTAAATTCGGGCGTTCCCATAGTCTTCCCGGAACTGATTATAGAGCTTGGCAAACTTCGCGGGATAACCGGGAAGCGCACTGCCAGCATCTTCCTCGCCCTGCTTCCAGATAATGGCTTTTGTCTGTTTCGCGACACCCGCCCACCTTGCCCGGTTCAGCAGGTCGCCATAAGGCGTAATCGGATTAGCGTGATTAATCGGGTCCCGATCCGTCAACGTGACAATATCCGTACCGCCTTTCCCTCCGTTCATTATGCAGGTTGGGATGCCAAAATTTTCGAGAATCAGCCGCTGCAGGGTAAGGCCATAGCCTCCTACACTGCCGAATGGCTGCTTGGCCGGATACCAGCTCATCTGGGTTGGGGAGCCCAGATACGGATAGGTTACATTGCGCAGGTATTTATCATTGAAATTGAAGGAATATAAGGCATCAAGATCCGTAAGGGCTAGCACATTAGACTGTCCGTCCAGTATGTACACATCTCCGCAAACTACCCGACTCGCGCTGGCCACCAGAGTCGAATCGGAATTTTTATAGATAAATACGCGAAACGCGTATTCAGCCGGTTCGGCTTTGATAACAGGCGAGAACGCAAAGGCAGTAGCACTATCCGTGGGCACCAGCGCCCGACTGATTACGTTTAGCAGTGAATCTTCCCGGAATACCTGTACGCCTATTTTGCTGTAACCACGGGCATTCATCGTACCACTTATCGTCACAACAGCCTGGTTACTGGTATCGCGGGGGTAGAGTTGGAGTTCACGGGGTAGTTGCTGAAAATTAACCTGACCTGAGGCTGAGAAATAGTACAAAAACAATATGACACCTATGTAAAGTCTATTCATTAGCTTTGCGGACTATAAAAAAAGTTATAATATTGCATAATTTCTCGGTCGGTAAAAGACGAGTAAAAATAAAGCCTTTACACCAAAACTGTATCAGAAAAAGCCATTTTTTCGCTTCGATGGTAACATAGAGTATGACCGACGTATCCGTCATTATTCTGACACACAACGAGGAAAAACACATTACTCGCTGTCTACAGAGCTTGCTTCCGTTTACGAATAAAATATTTATAGTCGACTCATTTTCAACCGATAGAACGGTCGAGATCGCTCGGTCGCTGGGCGCTACGGTCGTTCAGAACGCCTGGGTTAACTACGCGACTCAATTCAATTACGGGATTGAGCATACCCCTTTTGAGACCGCCTGGCTGATGCGGATGGATGCCGATGAGTACGTGATGCCCGAATTAGCCGGGGAGATTAATCAACGACTTGCCGGATTGCCCACGAATGTAGGCGGAGTTTACGTGAAACGGCGCGTGTTTTTTCTGAATCGCTGGATGCGTCACGGTGGGTTTTATCCTATTTGGCTGCTTCGGCTGTGGCGACGGGGCGATGGGTTCTGTGAGCAGGTTTGGCACGATGAGCACATTAAACTCACTAAAGGCGAGTCGATCCAGTTTTCGCACGATATCGTCGACCATAACCTCAACAATTTGACCTGGTGGACCCAAAAGCATAATCATTACACCATTCTGGAAATGATCAATCTGCTTAATTACCGGTACCAGTTCGATCAGGCCGAGACGGTTGAGGCCAATTTATTTGGCACCCAGGATCAACGCATGCGCTTTCTAAAGGAAAAATATGCGTCGCTCCCCCTATTTACACGGCCAATTCTATACTTCATCTACCGGTATTTTATTCGAATGGGGTTCCTGGACGGGCGGCCCGGCTTTGTCTGGTGTTCCCTTCAGGCACTCTGGTATCGTTTTCTTGTCGATGCCAAACTGCTGGAAGTAAGCATTCGGGTTGGTACCGATAAAGACGCAATCATCAATTATTTCCTGACGGAATATGGCAAAGACCTTCGACCAAACCGACCCGAGCGGGTTGGCCAGTCATAAACCAGACCAGCAAAATGGGAAAACGGATCTATCCCGATTCAATATCAGTTGGTACAATCCTGGTCCACGCTGGAAAATAATTCTCTGGTTTATCACCAATTCAATTTTTATTAATACCTACCTGCCACTGCCTATTTCCCTTAAACTAGCCATTCTACGCCTATTCGGTGCCAAAATTGGCAACAAGGTCGTGGTGAAGCCCGGTGTAAATATTAAATATCCCTGGTTACTTCATGTAGGAAACGAAGTCTGGATTGGTGAGCAGGTCTGGATTGACAACCTGAGCGAGGTGCACATTGGCAACAATGTCTGTCTATCGCAGGGTGCCTTATTACTGACCGGCAACCACGATTACAGCCGGTCAACGTTCGATTTGACGACCCGGCCCATTACGTTGGCTGATGGCGTCTGGATCGGGGCCAGATCGGTCGTTTGTGCCGGTGTTCGCTGCGAATCACATGCGGTGCTGTCCGTTAACTCGGTTGCTACCCGTTCGCTGGAAGCGTATGGTATTTATCAGGGGAATCCGGCCGTTTGGGTCCGGCAACGAAACATCAAGGCGTGAAAGTATCGATCATAACTGTTGTGTACAATGGGGCTGAATTTGTTCGGGATTGTATCGAATCAATTCTGACCCAAACCTACACGGACATCGAGTATATTATAGTAGACGGAAAATCGACCGACGGTACGGTAGACATCGTAAAATCATACGGCACGAAAGTTGCCAGATTTATTTCGGAACCGGATAAGGGCCTGTATGATGCGATGAACAAAGGGATCCGGCTGGCAACGGGAGAGGTCATCGGTTTATTAAATGCCGACGACTTTTACCGACATAATCGCGTCATTGAGAACATGGTTGCCACGTTTGAGAAAACGGGCAGCGATGCCGTCTATGGGGATATGCTTTACGTAGACCGGAATGATACCCGAAAGCTGAAACGCTACTGGCGGTCAGGCTGGTACAGCGAAAATGCCTTTTTATGGGGATGGATGCCAGGACACTTATCATTTTTTGCCAAGCGCCGGTTGTATGAACAATACGGCCTGTTTCGGCTCGATATGAAGAGTGCTGCCGATTACGAATTGATGCTACGCTTCATCCACAAGAATAAAGCAAGTCTGGCTTACATGAATGAAGTGACCATTGTCATGCGGGTAGGAGGAATCAGCAACAGTAGTTTACAGAACCGACTTCGGGCCAACCGCGAAGATCAGCTAGCCTGGCAACTCAATGATCTAAAACCTTATTTTTTTACGTTTTGGCTTAAGCCCTTACGCAAGCTCAAACAATATGTGAGCAAACCGCCCGAAATGTTTGACAGTTAACGAATGCCGTTCAATCAGATTTTACTAGTTTAACTAAATAATACAATAAACTTTACGCTCCTTAGGACCCCAATTGGGTGTTCCGTTTTGTGTTGGGTAGCGTTCCTTGCCAGATCACCAGTACGATTTTGCGAGAATTAAGTTTCTAAACGTCCCGCCTTATGAATATAGACTTGTTGATTGCGTTCTTACAAAATAAATTCGGTGACGAGCATTTTACGTTCGGGCTGTATCAATGCGTGCTATCTTTCCTGGTAGCGTGCTTTGTTGCCGTTGTTGCCATACCCGTTATCATCAAGATTTCTGAATTGAAATCGCTGATGGAAAATCCCGGCGCCCGCCGGTCGCACTCAACGCCAACGCCCACATTTGGGGGCATCGCGATCTTTGCGGCCATACTGATTGCCTATTTCCTGTGGCCCAGCATCGACCAAACCGACATTTACACCACGAATTTGTCCATTGCCGGAATGACGATCCTCTTCTTCATCGGCATCAAGGATGATCTGGTAGGCATCGACCCAGCCAAGAAACTCATGTTTCAGGTCCTGGCGGCCATGATTCTCATCTTGTTCGGTGATCTCCGGGTCGATTATATGTATGGCATTATGGGATTTCACCACATTGAACCCGTAATCAGTATTTTTCTAACCTGCTTCATTTTCATCACCCTTATCAATGCCATCAACCTCATCGACGGTATCGATGGTCTGGCAGGAGGTATTTCAACCATTGCCAGTGGTACGTTCGGTGCCTGGTTTTTGTTGACGAATCATTTTACGATGGCCTGCATGGCTTTCACCTTAGCGGGTGGATTGCTGGGTTTCCTGCGGTTCAATTTTTCAAAAACCAGTAAGATTTTCATGGGCAATACCGGCTCCCTGATCATCGGTTTCATGCTGGCGTTCTTTGCCGTCCGCTTCGTTAACTTAAACGCAGCCTATCGGTACGAGCCAACCGCTTTTTTCAATGCGCCAATCATTGCTATTGTCATTTTAATTGTACCCATTTTTGATACCTTGCGGGTCTTTCTGGTCAGGATTTTGGCAGGCCGCTCGCCCTTTTCAGCCGACCGGAATCACATGCACCACATTCTGCTGGATAACGGTCTGTCGCACGTGGCAGCAACGGCTGTTCTGTGCGGAATCTCCTTGCTTAACACGGTTATGTTTCTGCTCCTGCACCGTAATATCTCAAACACCCTGTCCTTAATAATCCTGGGCTGTTTGTTTGGGTTATACATGCTGGTCAGCTTTACGCTCAAAATGCGGGTTATGGTCCTGTCGACCCATCCGCGCCGTCGTAAGGCGGTCTTGCGCAGAGAGCTGCAAAACGGCATTGTTGGCCGTCGAATTATTGACTACTTGTAAGACAAATGATATGTATAAAAAAAGCCCTCCAACGCGCTGGAGGGCTTTTTTTATGTCAGCCTTGCATCAGGATAGGATCTCTTTTTTTTCTATTCCTTCGGGGCGCCCTTCCAGAACGGCTTTCGCCACGTTTACGACATTCTCCGTCGTGAAGCCAAAGTAGGCCATCACTTCTTCGCCCGGCCCCGATAAGCCAAACCGATTCATACTAATTGTCGTGCCTTCATCCGTGACGTATTTATGCCACCCAATGGGCGAGCCCATTTCCACGGCCAGCCGCTTGCGAATTGATGGCGGCAGCACCTCATGGTGATACGCCTGGTCCTGCTGTTCAAACAATTCCCAGGATGGCATGCTCACTACTCGTGCCTCGATACCCTGTTTTTTCAATTCTGCCTGCGCATTCATAACCAGGGATACTTCAGAACCGGTCGCAATCAGAATCAGTTGGGGGGTTCCTTCCGCTTCACTTAGAATGTAAGCTCCCTTTTCAAGTCCCCGTGCCGATCCGTACTTGCCT
This sequence comes from Spirosoma humi, assembly GCF_054776575.1. Taxonomy (NCBI): domain Bacteria; kingdom Pseudomonadati; phylum Bacteroidota; class Cytophagia; order Cytophagales; family Cytophagaceae; genus Spirosoma; species Spirosoma humi. The sequence continues at coordinate 374,102 of NZ_BAAHBR010000001.1, read as the reverse complement.
TGATCAATGACGGGTAACTTCTGCCGGGAAAGAATCAGCACAACCGGACTTTTGGGCTGCTGCATGGCCACACGCCAGGCTTCGACGGTTTCGTTGGCGTCGGCAGGGCGAATCACGACGATATTCGGAATTGTCCGTAACGAAACGAACTGCTCTACAGGCTGGTGCGTTGGGCCATCTTCGCCCAAACCGATGCTGTCGTGCGTAAACACAAACGTAGCCGACGATTCGGCCAGGGCAGTGAGTCGAATAGCGCCCCGCATGTAATCAGAGAAGTTCAGGAAGGTGCCGCCATACGGGTGTACGCCCCCATGCTGAGCCATACCGTTGAGGGCCGCCCCCATCGCATGCTCCCGCACGCCGAACCAGATATTCGAATTTTCGTAATGTCCCGGCTGAAAACTAACATCGCCTTTCGTTGGCATATCGTTCGAAGAAGCCAGATCGGCCGAACCGCCAAACAGATAAGGAACCCGTTTCTTCAGCGCTTCCAGGGCTTTGCCTGAAGCCTGCCGGGTTGCCAGCGGACCATCGGCGGGAGCAAACAAAGGCAGATCGGCCTCCCAATCCTGAGGGAGTTTACCCGCAAAGGAAATGGTAAACGTTTCGGCTTCTTGCGGAAACTGACTTTGGTAAGCATCAAACCGCTTCTGCCAATCGGCCTGTAAATCGGCACCCCGTTTTCCGGCTTCCAGCAAATGAGGTTTTACCTCGTCTGGAATAAAAAACGTTTTGTCTGGGTCCCAGCCATAAAACTCTTTCGTTTTACGCACATTTTCTTCACCCAGTGGGCTACCGTGTACTTTACTGGTCCCCTCCTGCGGACTCCCGAAACCGATGATGGTGCGTACGGCAATAATGGACGGGCGATCGGTTTCGGCCTGAGCGGCCCGAATGGCCTGATCAATAGCTTCTACATCATTCCCATCCGCTACATGCTGAATGTGCCAGCCGTAAGCCGCAAAACGCGCCATTCGATCCTCCGTAAAGGCCAGATTAGTAGGCCCGTCCAGAGAAATCAGATTGTCGTCGTATAAATAAATCAACTTTCCCAATTTCAGGTGGCCGGCCAGCGAAGCCGCTTCGGAGGCAATCCCTTCCATCAAATCACCATCACTAACGATGGAATAGGTGTAGTGATCCATAATCGAATGGCCTTCCTGATTGTAATTTGCTGCCAGAAAGGCTTCGGCCATAGCCATGCCTACTCCGTTGGCAAACCCCTGGCCCAGCGGACCGGTAGTTACCTCAACGCCCGGCGTCAAATTCGATTCAGGATGCCCCGGTGTCCGCGAGTGAAGCTGCCGAAAATTCTTCACATCATCCAACGAAAGGTCATACCCATAGAGGTGAAGCAAACTATATAACAAGGCCGAACCATGTCCTGCCGACAAGACGAACCGGTCGCGATCGGGCCAGTGAGGATCTTGCGGGTTAAACCGCAAAAAGCGCGACCAGAGCACATACGCCATGGGGGCCGCACCAAGTGGCAGACCAGGGTGGCCTGAATTCGCTTTCTGAACAGCATCAATCGACAGGAGTCGGATGGTATCAATACTGAGTTGGTCGAGATCAACCGATTTGTTAGCCATAGTGAAAAAAGCAAACGTTGAAAATACCTTTCTTCCGCCGACTTACACGAGCGTAAGTAGCAGCGTTTATAGACTAACCATCAAACGCGAAAGAAGATTGAAAAAAATTAGTTTGGTGGCTTAACAAAGCAGATGATCAGCCGCCGATTGGCGGAGCTGTCGAAAACAAGGGCATTACAAACGAGGAAGAAATCGTGTATCTCATCCAGCAAATCAGCCTGGACAAAATACACGGCTCTCCTTAATTCAACTCACCCGGAATCACATAAAGGCTGATTTGTCGGTTTTCCCGTAATACCGATACTGGAATACGGTTACCGATCGTCTCGTCTGTAAGCAGTCGGTGCAGGTCGTCCATCGTAGCGATGGGCTGGCCATTGAACCCAACAATAATATCGCCCTGATGCAACTGGCTGTTTCCCGCAACGCCATCGGCCTCAACACTGGCCACGATAACCCCCGTTTTTGCTGTCAGCTGATTGTAGAGTTTGATGCGCTCGGTTAGGTTGATGAGTTGACCGGCAATGCCCAGATACCCCCGGCGAACCCGTCCGTGCATAATGAGCTTGCCCGCCACAAACGCAGCCAGGTTCGACGAAACGGCAAAGCAAAGCCCCTGAGCAGGCAGTATAACGGCAGTATTGACCCCAATGACATCGCCATTGGCATCCACCAGAGGCCCCCCGGAATTACCGGGATTGAGCGCAGCATCCGTCTGAATAACATCATCAATGAGCCGCCCGGATTCAGACCGCAGTGTTCGGCCAAGGGCACTTACGACACCAGCCGTCAACGAATACTGAAATCCATAGGGATTACCAATGGCAATGGCGATCTGGCCAACCTGCACCTGTTTCGAATCTGCGAAGCGAATTGCTTTCAGACCATCCGCGTAGATTTTAATAACGGCAATATCGGTGGCGGGGTCGCGCCCGATAAGCGTAGCCTCATAATCGCGGCTAGGTTCATCGGCACGAGCGGCTACGGCCACCACGATCTTATTAGCCCCGGCCACTACATGGTTATTGGTGATGATATAGCCATCGGTCGAAATAATAAATCCCGATCCTGTACCCCCATCGGTATTGTCCCGATCGGGACGGCCTCGTTTAAGGTCAATTTCGGTTCGGTTCGTAGCCCGACCACTAACTTTTATCTGAACAACGGATGGGCTAACTTTTTTGGCTACCGTAACCACAGTAGTTGAATAGGCATCCAGCAGAGCGGAATCCTGTTCTGCCCTCCCACCGGGCTGCGAGGCCTGGTCGGCAAACGTTACAAAGTTCGTTTCCATTATCTTGTTGGTTTACGTGTAAACCACAGGCTGATCATGAACTGTTCCAAGGCCCTGTTCACCCGTCGACAGCTCAGATAATCCGACAATCTGTCACCTAACCCCAACAGAATAAACTATATAATCAGCCATAAGAGGAATGGGCGGGCGCTTCTGAGTCATTAGCGGTTAAAATGGCAGAATCGCCCGGCCCTGATTGGTCTTGCTGTATCTCCCCAATTACCAGGGGCTAATCCCGGTTTCTGGTACGTTATCGTCGCTAAAGAATTGGCCTGTCGGACCATCGGGCCCTAGCATAGCGGCTTTGACTACTCTGGCAGCCGCATCGGGCACGGTTCCGGGCCCGGAGTGATTGTTAAAATCTGTAGCGGTATAGCCTGGGTCAACAGCATTTACCTTGAACGATGTGTTGCGCAGGTCGTAGGCCAGCACAAGGGTATATGCGTTGAGAGCCGCTTTCGACGTAACGTAACTAGCGGGCTTAACCGCATAATATTTCCATGCGGGATCACTATGCAGGGTAAGCGAACCCAGACCCGAGGTAACGTTAACGATCCGTGGTTCGGGTGACTGCTTCAGCAGATCAATAAACGTCTGTGTCACGTCGATGACGCCAAAAAAATTCGTTTCGAATACCTGCCTGAATACACGGGCATCCGCTTCCGGTGTCGTCTGGGCCATGGCCCCATGGATACCGGCATTGTTGATTAGTACATCCAATGTCTGCGTTTTCTGGCCAAGCACTTCGCGGGCCGCTTTTATGGACTCAACGTTATCGACATCGATTTCAATGGCTTCTACCTGGGTTAAGCCTTCTGATTGTAGCTGGCTAACCGCCTGCTGCCCTTTTTGCCCATCCCGGCTGCCCAGGTAGACAAAATAGCCCTGTTGCAGTAATTGTCTGGCCGTTTCAAAGCCAATGCTTTTGTTTGCTCCTGTTATCAGTGCTGTTTTCATGTTTCATTTGTTTATAGGGCAAAACTACGGCAGCCCCTGTCAACAGTTGAAACACATTTATCGGTATTACTGGTACATTTCACGGATGCTGGTCCGATACTCCGCCGGGGTTACGTCTGTCTCGCGCTTAAAGAAACGGGTAAAGTAAGACGCGTCCGAAAAACCGAGATCAAAGGCGATTTCCTTGAGCGAATGCTGCGTATGAAACAGTAAACGCCGGGCTTCCAATACCAGGCGCTCATGAATGTGCGTAATGGCCGGTTTGCCACTTTGGGCCTTTACCACCTCACTTAAATACCCGGCAGATACATTGAGCAAGGATGCATACTCACTTACCTGATGCAGATCGCGAAAGTGCTCGTCAATCTGAGCGTGGTATTTCTTCAGCAAAAGCTTGTCGGCCGAAAACGGATTGCCCGCAAACTGCTCTGTATAGAGTCGGCTCAAATACGTCAGCAGCACCGTCAGGTAGGCAGTCAGCATGCGTTGCTGCCATTCGCCGGGCTGCCGATACTCGCCATTGATCTTGGTCAGCATGTCCTCCACGACGTTCACATCAGCCTCCGTCAGCCGTAATTCATGGCCGTTCTGAGGATTTTGCAGAATAGGCAGCTTGCTCAGCGAAGCATTTTCCTGAAAAGACAGAAACTCCTTCGTAAACGCAATACCCGTACTCCATAGCTGATTAAATCCTTCTTTTACAATGATTTGATTGGGACCCGTAAAGTAAACGCTGTTGTCCTGAATTGTATAGGGTGCCATGTCTATCCACTGGCGGGTGGAACCCGCCCGCCGGATAAAAACGAGTAAATAATGATCCTTTCGATGCGGTATGAGAAGATCGGACTGACTGGGCAGGCTGCCGTCAAAGTTGTATACTCTAAACTGCTTATTAGCCCCTATATCGTCTGGCTCTAACGAATAAAGCGGTATGTGTTGATTGTCGTTCAGTATATGCATTACCCAAAGCTATGCTTTTTTCCAGCGACAAACGCCTATTGGGCAGACTTTGCCTGAACGTTCGCTTCCCATTGGAAAACCTGAACCGACTTCTGTTATAACCGGTCAGTTACTACTTACCTGATGCACAAAAGATGAGTTGCCATACTTGCGCGTTCGCCTTTTTTAACTTCGGGTTTTCACCCACTCGACAATGTCATTCATGACAATTTCCTTGTCTAAGTCGTTTAATAAATCGTGATAATGCCCTTCATAAAGTTTAAGGGTTTTGTCTGTCGACCCTACATTATCGTAAAAAAATTGGCTACCACCTGGCTTGGTAGCTTTGTCATCCGTTCCGTGTAAAATAAAAACCGGGAAGGTAATTTTGGAAAACTCTTGCTCTAACCTTTCATCGGCTTTTACCAATTGTTCCATTGTTTTACTCGGCTGAGATTCGTCCGCAATCAGTGGGTCATTATTCATGAAGGCTACCACGTCAGGATTTCTCGAAAAATCTTCATTTTTGAGTTTTATGGTATGCAAATGCGGTGCAATATGACTTATACCTTTCAAAACAGCCAAAGCAAAATCTGGCGCAGGTACTTTAAAGGCAAAGCTTTCACAAATCAGCCCGTTTAATTTCTCCTGGTGTTCCAACGTGTAAAGACATGCCAAAACACCACCGGCACTGTGCCCCAATATAAACACCGGTAAATTGGGCTGTTCTTTTTTAGCCAGGTCAACTATATAATCTACGTCAGCAACGGCATCGTAAATATTGTCAGTATAAAATCGTTCTCCTTCGGATTGCCCGCGACCTTGTTGGTCCAGTGAATAGACGGCATAATTCTGGGCAGTAAATTGTTCGGCTGTCCATTGGTAGTAGCCGCTATGCGAATTTAAGCCATGCGTAATTACGATTATTCCACGAGCATTTTCATCAGGTAGCCAGGTCCTTGTAAAAATCTTAACACCTGCCTGGTTTTTGAAATTTGACGTTTGTGTTTGCATACCGTTTTTTAGCTAATTAGTAATGATACATCGTTTAATGTGGCAACTAACAACCTTACAAACTGATAGCGAGCAAGTTAACAAAAAAGTAATTGAATCTTTACTGATTCATTCAGGCAGCACACTTTCTGTTGGAATGACCATTCTGTCGATGGGAAGCGACCTATTTTGTCTTTACAGGTTAATGGGATTGGTGTTGATTCGTAAGTTTTCTAAACTCCAATCAATCCCCCGCAAAATAGTGTTCTGATTAGCCTGCATAGCAAAATCGTTGTCAACTTCCCATCTTTTACTTTTCAACTCCGAGAGACTTGTACTTTTATCCACTGACCAGCCAGAAAGATCTTCCGTATACTCTTTGGTTAGTCTTACGTACTGCCTCCCCTTGAAATCAAACTTTTTTAAATGAAAAGCTGAAATGTATTGATCGGATAAATCATATATCAGAAATACCTCCTCTGGATCTTCGTTTACAAGAGACTTCCAGTAATTCAGTAAATCTTCAAAAATGTCCTTGATGGATGGTTTAAATTCAGCATTTTCATTTTTCTCAATTTCGAGAAAATCGGCTACAAAGTAGATTTCTACTTTTTGAATTGAGTTACCCGCAATAATGATAATATCGGCTGTCGGGAGATCAAGTAAAAACCTTATCATTTTTAATTAAAGTTGCTCAGTAGCTCATCCATACTATTTGCTGCCGACCAGAATCGTTGCCGATGGAGCTTCGGTAAAGGAAACGGTCAGTGAACCGGCGTCTTCCCCGTCTTGGCGACTGGTGATCACCAACAATGCATGTCACTGCTTCGTGTAAAGCTGAATTTGTTTGGTTCGGGTGCTGATCCCGACTGCCAGATAGGTAGGCTTGGCCTGTAGCACATGCCTGCCCGATAACACCAACCCCTTAAATCGCCGAACCCAGGCTTCCACATGTTCGGGTTTATAATACTTCACATTCCCAAACGAACTGGTCGCATGCAGCCCAAACGATTCCCGAAGCCGTTCGAAGGCGATGGGCGTAATGTTATACTTCAGGCAAATCAACTGCTTGCTCAGATTCCCCGATGTCGATTTGGTTTTCTGCGGTTTGTTGAGCACAGGGTTGAGCCGGGCAATAGCGCCCTGTTGCAGTCGATCCAGATCACACTCTTCGCATTCAAAGAACCGAAATCGGACGAAGTTCAGGCCCGCCACCTTGTGTTCCCGTAGCCGGGCTTCCAGGTTTATCGTCTGCCCTATGTACACAACTTCATTCCTGGCATCAATCAAATAATAGATGCATGGCTGGGGCGTAAAGGGCGTTGAGCTATCCATAAGTTGCCCTAAATCGAGGTAATTTTTGTCTGTTTTTTCGGCGTTTTTCATGTATTAAATATACTACAAACAATACTCATATACAACAAAAAATACATATATTTTTTACCTTTGTTTTATGGCGGGACGACGAGAAAAAAAGACCAACATTCAGGGAAAATGGCTCAAAGAAGCATTGGCCGCACAGGAGGTATCGGTCTACCGCCTGGCGAAGGAGATGGGGTATAGCCGGGAAAAATTCTACCGGCACATCGGCAATAAAACCTATCTCAGCAGCGAGTCACTCGCCGAAATAGCCACTAAATTCCCAACGATGAATATGCGGTACGTGCTTACTGGCGAAGGAACGCCAGTGATGGTGAAATGAGGTGTTTACTCCTTTAGGGAAAGATCGTCCTTTATGCTGTCGGTTACTTATAACCGACAGAAGAGGTTTCTCAAAACCTCGTTTACTTAATTCGGTTTTGAGAAACCTCTCTTGTCAGTTTTTAGAAACTGACACCACGTAACCTTGTGGAAGCGCCTGCTCTACAGTTCAAACGTTATTCCCTGGGCCAGCGGCATGGTGGTTCCGTAGTTGATGGTGTTGGTTTGTCGACGCATGTAGGCTTTCCAGGCGTCGGAGCCCGATTCGCGGCCGCCCCCCGTTTCCTTTTCGCCCCCGAAAGCCCCACCAATTTCGGCACCCGATGTACCGATATTCACATTGGCAATACCGCAATCCGACCCGGTAACGGCCAGAAACTGTTCGGCTTCGCGCATGTTCAGGGTAAAAATGGCGGACGATAAGCCCTGGGGTACGCTGTTTTGCTGCCTGATGGCGTCATCGAGCGTTGTGTATTTCAGCATATACAGAATGGGGGCGAAGGTTTCCCGCTGCACAACCGGCCATTGGTTTTCCGCTTCAGCTACGCACGGACGGACGTAACAGCCTGATTCAAAGCCCAATCCTTCGATAAGCCCCGGCTCGACCACAAACGTTCCGCCCGACGCAAGAATTTCCTGAACAGCCAGTTGGTAACTGTGTACGGCTGCCTGATCAATAACCGGGCCCACATGAAAGGATTCATCTAACGGACTTCCTATACGCAGTTGAGCATATGCATTCCGGAGTCGGTTTTTTACGTCGTCATAAATGCGCTCCTGCACAATGATCCGCCGGGTGCTGGTACACCGTTGTCCGGCCGTGCCAACGGCGCCAAACACAATGGCCGGAATCGCCAGATCAAGATCGGCATGCTCCGACACGATGATTGCGTTGTTGCCGCCCAATTCGAGCAGGCTTTTGCCCAACCGTCCGGCTACCGCTTCGGCAACGGCCTTTCCCATGCGGGTGCTGCCCGTTGCCGACACCAGCGCTACCCGCGGGTCACGGGCCAGCCATTCGCCAGCGTCACGTCCGCCGGTAATCAGACAGGACACGCCTTCGGGAACATCGTTGTTTCGTAACACGTCGCCAATAATCTGCTGACAGGCCAGGGCGGTGAGTGGCGTTTTTTCGGATGGTTTCCAGATGCAGACATCGCCACAAATCCAGGCCAGCATGGCATTCCAGGACCAGACGGCGACGGGAAAATTAAACGCAGAAATAATGCCGACAACCCCCAAAGGATGCCACTGTTCCAGCATTCGGTGAGCCGGCCGTTCGGAGTGCATCGATAGGCCATACAACTGCCGCGACTGTCCAACGGCAAAATCGCAGATATCGATAATTTCCTGTACCTCGCCTAATCCCTCCTGCAGGGATTTTCCCATTTCATAGCTCACCAGGGTGCCGAGTTCCCGTTTATAGCGCCGAAACTGTTCCCCCATTTGCCGAACGATCTCGCCCCGTCGGGGTGCCGGAACCAATCGCCATTCGGCAAAAGCAGCCTGGGCGGTTTCAACCACCTGGTCATAATCAATCCGGGTCGATGTGGTCACGCGGGCAATCAGTTGGCCATCGGCCGGTGAGTAGGAGTCGATTGTTTTTCTGGATTGATCCGTGGCGGCATCAGTCGTGTGCCAGAAGTATTGTCCGGTGCTGGTGCCGGGCTTAATAGGTTGGGTGGGCGCGGGAAGAATGGACTGCATAAATCAAGTTTTGTGGTTTGCTGTGATGCGGGCAAATCTACCCGCCTTTAGGCAAACAATAGATACAAATTCACAAACTTTTTGCCCCTAACTCGGTTCCAGTAGGATGAATCCTGTATTCATTTTGACTAGACAACGTTATGAAAATCAACCAACCTTTAAGCCTCCTAGCGTTAGGAACTGCGCTACTGGCAACGCCCAGTTGGGCCCAGACAACGCCCACGGGAGCGGCCACTTCGACCACGTATCCGCAGGGAGCCATCACAACCGATTCCCTGTCGGCCAAACCATCCCGTGAACAAAAACGAGCCATGAAGCGCAACCGGAAGCTGACCAATCAGGCGTCGACCAATGCAGGCACCACAAATACATCGTCACAGGACGCCGATTATCGGAAAAGTTCGGCCAGCGAAGGCACGGCGGTCAACAGCAGTAACACGACGAATTACAATAGCAATAACGTAACGAACGCCCCAACCGGTGCCGGGAGCAATCCAAACACAATGACGGCGCCTACTCCCGCCGATCAAGTGAGCAATGGACAGACTAATAGCGCGGTCCGAAGCTCATCGGGTAGCACAGGCGGTGCCTATTCTCCCAATACGGGGGCAACTGATTCGAACGCAGGTGCAGCCGAAGCGGTATCAGGCATGAAAAATAGTAAGGAGCCCGCCGTAAAGTCGGGGAGCACCGTTCGTAATACGAGCATCGGCGATTTTATTTCCTCGTCGCCAAATTACGTAACCCTGCAAAACGCCTTGCAATCGGCCGATATGTGGGAAACGTTGAAAGGCAGTGGCCCCTATACACTCTTTGCTCCAACGAATGACGCGTTTAAAAAACTTTCGTCGACCGCTCAGGGCGCTTTGTTGGACGGCAGTAACCGGGCAGCCTTGAAACAATTGCTAGCCTATCATGTGGTGAGCGGTACATTAAGCACCGATGAACTCAGCAAGCAAATCAAATCCGGTAACGGTAAAGCCCAGTTAAAAACCCTGTCAGGGGCTACTTTAACGGTCCAGGAGTCGAATGGGCGCATGACAATTACGGATGATCAGGGCAACACCGCCACCGTCGACGGGATGGATCATGGTCAGTCGAACGGTGTTGTGTACGGCATCTCTACCGTGTTGAAGCCTAAATCAGGCGTGGAGGCTTTTCGATGAGCCTAAACGAAGCCGTAGTAATCAAGTAAAATTTAGGGCATAATGCATTTTGTTCATGCGTTATGCCCTAAACTTTGTATAGTCAATAGTAGAAACAAATTCCCTTTCGCAAGCATTTTACTTTATCAGGCTTGAAACAGTTCATTTTTTGAAATTCTCTATATATTTGGCTCCTTTAACACCCACCTCGTGAAACGCCAGTCTTCTCTAGTTTCAGAAAGTGTCCTGATTGATAAGCTCACCCAGCGTGATCAGCAGGCATTTCAATGGCTCTACGATCAATATTCGCCTGCTCTGTACGGCGTTGTGCTACGCATTGTGCGCGACGACGATCAGGCAGCCGATCTCCTGCAGGACATCTTCATTAAAATCTGGAAAAACCTGGATGCGTACGACGCCAGTAAGGGCCGTCTATTCACCTGGATGCTGAATGTAGCCAGAAATACGGCTATTGATTCGCTGCGCTCCCGCAAAACACAACCCTTTGCCGCAATCCGAACCGACGAGGAGAACGTACATATTGTTGACCGGCAACACAATACGGAACAGCCCAACCCCGATCATATTGGTATCAAGGAAGTTGTCAACCAGTTAAGGCCCGACCGAAAACAGTTGATCGATCTGGTTTATTTTGGGGGATATACCCACGAAGAAGCCGCCGAAGAACTGAATCTGCCCCTGGGAACCGTCAAAACCCGGGTCAGGGCTGCGTTGCAGGAACTAAAGCAATTATTTAAATCATGAACGTCACGGAGTATATAGCATCTGGTATCTTAGAGTCTTACGTCATGGGTGCGGTGAGCGACCAGGAGCGACGCGAGGTCGAGTGCCTGTCGTCTATTTATCCTGACATACGCCAAGAGCTCGATCAGCTCTCAGAAGTTCTTGAGAGTTACGCGCTTATGCACAGCGTTGAGCCCCCCGAATCGGTTAAGGCGAAACTGATGGCCCAGCTCGATTTCGAAAAGCCTGTGCGTGAGACGATTGTTCGGCCAATGCCGGTCGATACGACGACTAACTCATCCCCTACCTTTCGGGTTACCTGGATCGTAGCCGCATCGATGGGTCTGTTATTGCTTTTGTTCTCCTTCTTCCTGCTGTCGCAATTACGGACAAACCAGAAAACACTGGCTGATTTCCGTTCCGACAATAACAAAATGCAGGCCGAAGTCCGCCAGTTACGCGATCAGAAAATGCAGGCCGATCAGGCACTGGCCGTTCTGCGCCAGCCGGGCACCCGAACGCTGGAACTGAAAGGAAACGATAAGGCTCCGCAGGGATCTATGCTTGTTTTCTGGAACAGCCAAACCCATCAGGTTGCTGTACAGGTTCAGTCACTGCCGCCTTTGCCAGCCGACAAGCAATATCAGCTCTGGTACATGGTCGGTGGCAAACCCGTTGACGCCGGCGTGTTCGATGTGTTACCGTCTTCTGATCTGATTCAGCGGCTGAATCGCTCTGTTGGTCAGGCCGAGGCCTTCGCCGTAACAGTGGAAAAACGGGGAGGTAGCCCAACACCTACCCTCTCGACGCTGCTTGCAATGGCCCCGGTAAAGGCCTGAACGGAACCCGCATCTTTCCTGTTTTACCTGCATAGGGCTTTGCTCGGTGCGTCTATTTTCTGAACAGCGTCATGGCATCAACGTTCTGAAGCGGTGGTACATTACGGGAGAGGAAATCCTCTTCAATTAAAGAGCAGTTTCAGTTCCGTATAGCAAGTCAAAAGAATAACTACAAAACAACAAAGACAATATGAAGCTTCTCCTGTCACTGGTTCTATCGGCCTGCCTGTTCTCGGCACTGGCGTTTACAACAAATGATACCCCACCCCGTCGTGTCGTGAAGACTGAAGCCGAGTGGAAGAAATTGTTAACACCCAGTCAGTTTTCGGTCCTGCGTGAGCACGGCACCGAACGGGCATTCACCAGTCCGCTCAACGACATTCACGACCACGGCACCTTCTACTGTGCCGGTTGTCACAGCCCGCTATTCTCTTCAGACACTAAGTTTGACTCCGGAACGGGCTGGCCCAGCTTTTATATGCCGATAAGCAAAACGGCGGTCAAAGAAACGACGGATAAGACCTATGGTATGGTGCGTACAGAAGTTATGTGCTCCGTGTGTGGCGGGCATCTGGGCCACGTGTTTAATGATGGACCGAAACCTACGGGTCTTCGTTATTGCATGAATGGCGTTGCCATGACTTTCGAGAAGAAATAGACCAATTGAATCGGGAAACGATCCAATCATTCTTCTCCAATATTATTTTTCTGGTTTCGGCTAAAATAACCAGGTCAAAATCAGCCGGGTCGTGCAAGCGGCCCGGCTTTCGTATATCACATCGGTCGAAAATACGTTATATTTGAGGCCCGGCCTGGATTGGCCCGGTCTGGTTGGACCCGAAATGTGTTTTCGACGGTCACCGATTCGGTGCTACCGGGACGTTGGCATCGTTATCCCAAGCCAACACTGAATTAATTAGGTTATTCTTCGACTATTAACGCATGAGTCAATACAGGGAGCGATTCCGCGCTGTTCGGCACGCTTTTGGCGAATTTAGACGACGTCAAAAATTAGCAGGCAATGTCAGGCGTAGAGTTGGCCATCACCTAGTGCGCGTCGCGGGTGAAGAGCGCGTCAATGCCTGGGTCAGTACCTACCGTGGCTACCGCAATCAGTTTCGTTCGTTTGTTCATCGGTACATCGATCCCGATTCCTGGTATTACCCTGTTCTCAAAAACGGCACGAAAGGCGCGCTCTGGATTTCATTGCTCCTGGGGCTTTATGTGTTTGTCCTCAACTACAACTTTCTGTATCTAACGGGAGCAATGCCCAGCGTTGAAGAGCTGAAGAACCCCAAGCTCAACCAATCATCCGAAATCTATTCACAGGATGGGGTAATGATCGGCAAATTCTACGCCGAAAACCGGACGCCCATTAAGTACGAAAACATTCCAAAGCAACTGATCAATGCATTGATCGCCACCGAAGATGTCAGGTTTTACGACCATAGTGGTGTCGACCCCCGCGCTATTGGCCGGGCGGTGGTTAGCTTTGGCCGCGATGGTGGTGGCTCGACCATCACCCAGCAACTGGCGAAAAACCTTTTCAAGACCCGCCGAAAAACCAGCACAGGTTTATTGACGCGCATTCCATTTATTCGAAAAGTTATTTACAAATCGAAGGAGTGGCTGATGGCGCTCAAGCTGGAGCGGAATTTTTCGAAAGATGAAATCATCACCTATTATTTTAATACGGTTGATTTTGGCAGCAATGCATTTGGCCTGAAAACAGCGGCCCGTACGTTTTTCAACAAAGCCCCCGACAGTCTGAACGTGCAGGAAGGAGCCGTACTGGTGGGGCTGCAAAAAGCGACAACGAATTACAACCCACTCAAAAATCCGCAGCGTTCCCGCGAACGTCGGAACATCGTGCTGGGGCAAATGGCAAAGTATAAATTTCTGACCAAAGCCCAGGCCGACTCCATCAGCGCCTTGCCCCTGGTAACCGAGTTTACACCCGAAAACCCCTACTCCGGCCCCGCCAGCTACCTGAAAAACGTGGTGCAGGATTACGTAAAAAAGTGGGGCGAAGAAAACGGTTATGACCTGTATACGGATGGCCTGCGCATCATAACCACCATCGACTCGCGGATGCAGACCTATGCCGAAGAAGCGACCAGCGAGAAAATGAAGCAGCTCCAGCGTTCGTTCGATAACCACTGGCGGGATCGAAAGCCCTGGACAAACGAAGATGGGGACGAAATTCCGGGCTTCATCGACTCCGTTGCCCGCCGAACCGAACGCTATAAATCCCTCAGTCGACGGTTTATGCCCCTGTATCCGGACTCCATCATGTACTATATGAAGAATGTGAAGTACAAGATGCGGGTGTTTAGCTGGAGTAACAAACGGGGCTACGACTCTGTCGAGATGACGCCCTACGATTCCATTGCTTATTACAAACGTTTTCTGCAATCGGGAATGGTGGCTATGGACCCGCGTACGGGCTACATCCGGGCCTGGGTTGGTGGTTTGGATTACGATTATTTCAAATATGACCACGTCAAGCAGGGCAAACGACAACCCGGCTCGACCTTCAAACCATTCGTTTATACCACCGCGATTGATGATACCCTCATCAACCTGAGTCCCTGCGACCGGATACAGGACAGGCCATTCCGAAAGGAATACCGCGAAAATGGCGAGGATAAGGTGTGGGAGCCCAAGAATTCGACCGGCTATTACTCGTACTCGAACATGACTTTACGCCGGGCTATGGCCCGATCGGTCAACTCCATCACGGCCCAGTTGACCGACCGAGTTACTCCCGAACGTGTCGCTCAGTATGCACACCGGATGGGCATTAAAAGCCGCCTGGAAGCCGTGCCCTCTATCGGCCTGGGCTCATCCGATGTTTCTCTTTATGAACTGGTTGCCGCCTATTGTACATTCGTAAACGATGGCGAATCGACCGAACCGATCATTGTTCAGCGAATCGAAGACCGGGATGGTAACGTTATCGAGACGTTTACGAGCCAGCATAAACGAGCAATCAGTTCCGAAACAGCTTTTCTTATGCGCTACATGCTGCAGGGAGGCCTGCAGGAATCGGGGGGTACATCGCAGAATCTGTGGTCGTTCGACCTGTTTAAAAACCATAATGAAATGGGGGGCAAAACGGGAACAACCTCCAACAACTCCGACGGCTGGTTTGTGGGGGTATCCAATAATCTGATCGTTGGTGCGTGGGTCGGTGGCGATGACCGAAGTATCCACTTCCGTTCCACAGATCTGGGCGAAGGAGCCAAAACAGCTTTGCCGCTCGTTGGCAGTTTTCTGGAAAAGGTCTACCGTGATCCTAAGTTCAAGAACCTACAGGGCCCGTTTCCGAAAGCAGAAGGCATTACAAAAGAATACCTGAACTGTGGCTATTCTGACGACGAAGAAACAACGTCAGAATCTGACTCTACCGACACATCGAGTGACGTGAGTGACTCAACGTTTGTACCCGTTGCGCCTGCTCCAGATCCGACCACTCCGCCCGATACGACAAGAAATCAGTAACCAATTCATTAAAAGACCGGCTTTTTCAGTCAATAGGTCTGCATGAGTAAGGAATTTTCCTCACTACATGCAGACCTATTGACTTTCAGCATCTTCGATCGTCTACAATAGTCTACCGGCTATTTCAAAAAGCCCCATTTGAGGCATCAATGGGTCTGGTCCTTGCCTTTTTTCCTGAAAAATGAATGTACCAGTAAATAATCTCAAACGGAATGGGCAATAATTTGCTAAACTTTTAGCCGGGTATTGAGAGTTATTCATATACACAATGAAGTTATGAAACTATTCACACGGGTTTTTCGCTGGGCAATCCTTACGATACTTATTCTGGCTGTTGGCGTACTGGTTGTCGCCTGGTTTGTCGACTCCCGGCAAACAGATCAGGAGCTGGCGGAGGAGTTTAAAGAACAGCCTATTCGTCCAGTTGTCCATTACTATCAGGTTACCGATCCCGGCTCACAGACTCCCAGAACCATTCGGTTTATGGAAACGCCTGCTCCGGCCGCCGATTCTGCTTTGCCCGTTGTGTTATTTGTGCACGGAGCCCCCAGTTCGTTGTCTTTCTTCAATGAATTTTTCAAAGATACAACGCTTCTGAGTCGTGCCCGTTTGGTAGCGGTTGACCGGCCGGGGTATGGATATTCCGATTTTGGTCGGGTCGAAACGTCGATCATCCGTCAGGCAGAATTCTTGCAGCCACTCATTAATCGCTACAAGAATGCGCCATATCTAATGATTGTTGGCTCATCGTATGGCGGCTCCGTAACGGCCCGCCTGGCGATGAACAACCCGGATCGTGTCGATCACGTTGTGTTCGTTTCGTCGGCGCTGGGGCCAGGCCTGGAGCGAACGTACCCCATCAGTTATTTTGCCGACAGTCCGCTTATTCATTGGGGAGTTCCACCCCTGCTTCGGCTGGCCAACGATGAAAAGCTGGCCCATCGGCACGCGCTGGAAGCCATCTTGCCGGACTGGCCAAAAATTCGGGCGAGGATCACGATGCTGCACGGACAGCGCGACGAGCTGGTTTATCCTACCAACGTTTCATTTGCTCAACATCATTTGGTCAATGCAGAAGTGAAGCAGTTTATTCTTCCCGAAAACCGCCACGACATTGTATTCAACAAACGGGAATATATGACCGACATCATTCTGGACATCCTGACGCAACGCGATGTAAAAGAAACGGTGAAGGCCAAGCCGATAGCTGTGAAAGCCCTGGCAGACGAAACAACCAGCCTCTAGGCAGTTATTTCGATTCGATTTTCTTCGGGGTCAAGAACAACACTCTCGTAATAGCCATCGCCCGTATGCCGGGGCTCTCCGACAATAGTATACCCATCCGTCCTGAGCCGATGGGTCAGCGCATCAACGGCATCTTTGCTGCCCACGGAAATGGCAAAATGAATGAGGCCCATGAATTGCAGAAGGGCCTCATTTTTCGTATCCGGTATACCCGGCATCTGCATGATTTCCAGCCGTGAACCGCCATCCGGAAACGTCAGAAAATACGACGAAAACCCTTTTCTGACGTTCGTGTAGATCTTATTGGCGGTAGCCCCAAAATACGTTTCGTAGAAGGTTCGCATCGGGTTAAGGTCGCGAACCCATAAGGCAATGTGGTCGATATGCATCCAGCAAAGGTCAATTTAATTCGGCAGCAAAAATAGCCATGACAGCTCCTGGACAAAAGAGGCTCTGTTGACCAAAGTCGGTTTTGTATTACCCGGTTTTAGTCGGCAGTTTTGAGGTTATTACCCTGACAAACTAATTGTTTCTGGAGATTTACGGGCGCGCACCCGTAAATCTCGTGCTGTTATGTCTTTTTAGTAAGAATTAGCCCCTGCTCGCATGAAAACCCGGCCGTACGCCCGAAGAACATTTTTGAAAAATATGGCGCTGGGAAGCGTATCGATCAGCATGCCTGCATCGATCTGGGCAAACAACCAGGCAGTTGAGAAAGGGAAACGGGTTGGTATTATTGGGCTGGACACGTCTCATAGTACAGCGTTCACGAAAGTGCTGAATGCCCCGGAAGCGAATCCAGCGTATGCAGGGTATAAAGTTGTAGCGGCTTATCCATACGGCAGTAAAGACATCGAAAGCAGCACAACACGCATTCCGGCCTACACGGACGAAGTGAAGAAACTACATGTCGAGATCGTTGATTCCATCGATGCTCTCTTACGAAAAGTCGATGTTGTTCTGCTCGAAACAAACGACGGGCGGTTGCATCGTGAGCAGGCGATCCAGGTATTGAAAGCCGGCAAACGCGTGTTTATTGACAAACCCATCGCAGCCTCGCTTGCCGATGTAGTGGCTATTTTTGCGGCTTCCAAAACCTACGGAATACCCGTCTTCTCGGCCTCATCCCTTCGCTACATCACAGGCATTGAGACTATTGACAGAAGCCAGGTACTGGGAGCCGACACATTTAGTCCGGCGGTGCTGGAGAAAACACATCCCGATTTTTTCTGGTACGGCGTTCATGGTGTCGAAACACTTTATACGGTGATGGGTACCGGTTGTCGGGAGGTAATTCGGGTGCATACCAACGATACAGACATCGTTGTGGGAACCTGGGCCGATGGACGCCTTGGAACGTTTCGAGGTACGCGAACGGGCAAGCACGACTACGGTGGCACGGTCTACACCCGAAATGGAAATGTTCGGCTGGGACCCTACGGAGGCTACGAACCGTTGCTCAAAGAAATCATTGCTTATTTCGAAACAGGGAAAGTCCCGGTTTCACCGGAGGAAACCACCGAAATTTTTGCGTTTATGGAAGCGGCTGATGAAAGTAAACGCCGGGGCGGAACGCCCGTTACGCTGGCCAGCGTGATGGCCAACCTGAAGCCGTAATCCTTTTCCTTTTTAACGAAACCCGACCTGTTTTTTACGAATACAACTATGAAAACTACGGAACCCATCACGCCTACCGATTCCCGCAGAGATTTTATCCGAAAAAGCCTACTCTCTACCGCAGCCTTGTCGGTGGGGGGTGTTTTACCTGGTTTCAGTCCCCAAAGTTACGCCCGTATTCTGGGGGCCAACGAAAAAGTGCGGGTGGGCATGATGGGTGTTAACAGCCGTGGGCTGGCACTGGCAGAAAATTTTGCGCTCCAGCCGAATTGTGAGGTCATCGCTGTATCGGATGTCGATACGCGGGCCGCCGACAAATGCATAACGGTTGTTGAAGGAGCACAAAAACGGAAACCAAAGAATCAGCCTGATTTCCGAAAGGCGCTGGACGATAAAGACATAGACGCGCTGGTCGTAGCCGCTCCCGATCACTGGCACGCGCCCGCAGCCATTCTGGCTTCTAAAGCGGGTAAACACGTCTATCTGGAAAAGCCGTGCAGTCATAATCCGCACGAGGGCGAACTGCTGCTGGCAGCCGCGAAGAAATACAAGAATGTCATTCAAATGGGTAACCAGCGCCGGTCATGGCCCAACGTGGCTCAGGCCATTGGGGCGGTACAGACCGGCGTCATTGGGCGACCTTATTTTGCCAAAGGGTGGTATACCAATAATCGGGCATCGATTGGTGTCGGCAAAGCGGTAGCTGTTCCTGCCTGGCTAGACTACGATCTGTGGCAGGGGCCAGCGCCCAGAAAAGCGTACAAAGACAACCTCATTCACTACAACTGGCACTGGCTATGGCACTGGGGCACGGGTGAAGCGTTGAATAATGGTACGCACATGGTTGACCTGATGCGCTGGGGTATGGGCGTAACATTCCCGACAAAAGTGACCTCTTCCGGTGGCCGCTATCGCTATAAAGACGACTGGGAAGCGCCGGATACGCAGGTCATTACGCTGGAATTTCCCAACAATACGGCCATAACCTGGGAGGGGCGAAGCTGCAACGGACGAACCGTCGAAGGTACTAGCGTAGGCGTTATGTTCTACGGAGATACCGGTTCGCTCCTGATCGAATCAGGCAACTCCTACAAGATTTTCGATCTGGAGAACAAGCTGGTGAAAGAAGTAAAAAATGACCTTCCCATTGATCCCCGCAACAAGATGAATCCGTCGCAGGCGCTGGATGCCATTCACCTTCAGAACTTTTTCGATAGCATACGAAAAGGAACGGCGCTGGCCTCGGATATTGTCGGTGGTCACCAGAGCACGTTGCTTTGCCAGTTAGGGAATATTGCCTTACGGTCGGGCGGGATGCTCACCACCGACCCCGCCAACGGGCATATTATCAATAACAAAGAAGCCGAAAAACTTTGGCGACGAGACTACCAGAAAGGTTGGGAGCCGACCGTCTGATGGGTACTCATCATTACTCGTTACTCTATAACCGACATGAACTCCCTGGCCATTGACGACCACAGGCTTAACAAACGCGGGACCACCATTTCCATGCTGCTCGTTGGGCTGATGTTTTTTATTTTTGGATTCGTTTCCTGGGTAAACTCCATCCTGATTCCTTATTTCAAGATTGCCTGTGAGCTAACAAGTTTCCAGGCTTATCTGGTGGCTTTTGCTTTCTACATTGCCTACTTCATTATGTCCATTCCGGCCTCCTACCTGTTGAAAGCCGTTGGTTTTAAAAAAGGCATGATGATCGGCTTCTGGGCAATGGCCCTGGGTGCATTCATTTTCATCCCCGCTGCCCAGACCCGTACGTACGAAATCTTTCTGATGGGTCTGTTTACGATTGGCATCGGTCTGGCCATTCTGCAAACGGCGGCCAATCCTTATGTGACCATGCTCGGCCCAACGGAGCGGGCAGCGCAACGAATCAGCATAATGGGCATTTGCAACAAAGCCGCGGGTATTTTATCGCCCCTCGTTTTTGCCGCGGTCATTCTGCGTCCTACGGATACGGACCTCTTCGCTCAGCTAAGCACAATGGGCGTTGCCCAACGGGGGGCGGCTCTGGATGAGCTTGTCCGGCGGGTAATTCCGCCCTATACCGTACTGGGAATTTTCCTGTTTGTGCTGGGCTATCTGGTTTACCGCTCTCCCCTCCCCGAGCTGAACACCGAACAGGAAAGCCCGGACGTAGCGACTGCCAACGCGGGGAAAACCAGCATTTTGCAATTTCCTCACCTGATTCTGGGTGCGTTGGCTATTTTCCTGCACGTAGGCACCCAGGTCATTGCCATTGATACCATTATTGGCTACGCTGGTTCAATGGGTATTAGTTTGCTGGAAGCCAAGGTATTTCCCTCGTACACCCTTTTCTGTACCATTTGCGGGTATGTGATCGGAATTATTGCCATTCCCCGATTTATCAGCCAGGTAAACGCCCTGCGAATATGCACCCTGCTGGGCACCGGCTTTACGTTACTCATCATTTTTACCAGAGGAGCCTTCTCCTTTTTAGGGCATCAAACGGATGTGTCGATCTGGTTCGTGGTCTTGCTGGGGCTGGCCAATTCGCTGATCTGGGCGGGCATCTGGCCACTGGCGCTGGATGGATTGGGGCGGTTCACGAAGTTGGGCGCGTCCATCTTGATTATGGGTCTTTGCGGAAATGCGATCATGCCTCTCTTCTACGGCTATTTTGCCGATCGGTTCGATCTGCGTACTGCCTATTGGGTACTGTTTCCCTGTTACCTTTACCTGGTTTTTTACGCCCAAAAAGGGCATCAGCCACGCAAATGGGACTTTTAAAAATTAGCAACGGCACCCTGGTTACGCCCTATCGCTATATCCGGGGCGGAACCCTCGTTCTGGAGGATGGCCTCATTCAGGGCATTCATGAGCGCGATGTAGACGTGCCCGAGGCAACTGAACTGGATGCCCGAGGCAATTATGTGGCGCCTGGTTTCATTGATATTCACGTACATGGTGGGGGCGGACACGACTTCATGGATGGTACGGAAGAAGCGTTTCTCAACATTGCGAACCTTCACGCCCGCTACGGCACTACGTCGCTGGTGCCAACTACGCTGACGGCCGAGAAAGATGACCTCCTGCAAACCCTGGATGTATATGAGCGCGCTAATCGAGCCAATCACCAGGGGGCTGGTTTTCTGGGTATTCATCTGGAAGGCCCCTACTTTGCGTTGAGTCAACGGGGGGCGCAGGACCCGCGTTACATCCGTAACCCTGATCCACGGGAATACGAAGAAATTCTGGCGTATTCCTCCTCCATTGTTCGCTGGAGTGCTGCACCCGAGCTACAGGGTGCCATTCCCTTTGGCCGTCGCCTGCGCGAAAAAGGCATTATTGCCGCGGTGGCCCATACCGATGCGATCTACGAGGACGTTCTGGCGGCCTACGAGAGTGGCTATACGCTGGCTACCCATCTCTACTCAGCCATGTCGGGCGTAACGCGCCGGAATGCCTTTCGGTATGCCGGTGTTATTGAAAGCGCTTATCTACTCGATATGGATGTTGAGATCATTGCGGATGGCGTCCATTTGCCCCCGCCTTTGCTCAAGCTGGTGTATAAGATCAAAGGAGCCGACCGAACAGCGCTGATTACCGATGCCATGCGGGCCGCCGGTATGCCCGAAGGTGAAAGTGTACTGGGTTCGCTGAAAGATGGCCTGAAGGTCATTGTCGAAGACGGCGTGGCCAAACTGCCCGACCGCAGTTCGTTTGCCGGGAGCGTTGCCACGACCAATCAGCTCGTTCGGCAGATGGTCCGGCTGGCGGATGTGCCGCTTCTGGAAGCTGTTCGAATGGCCAGCACCACGCCCGCGCGTATCATGGGCGTTGACGCACGTAAAGGATCGCTGATGGTTGGTAAAGACGCGGATCTGGTCATTTTCGACGACAATCTGACTGTCGCAGCAACGCTTGTCAACGGAAAAATTATCTATTCAACTAACTCAACACGAACCAAATGACCTTTTTATCCAAGCAGGCCAGCCGCACGTTCACCGTTGACCAGCTTCAGGTCAACTTATTCACGAACCGACAACAACTTGGCCAACAGGCTGCTCAGGCCGTTGCCACCCAAATCAGAGAGTTGCACTTATCACAGGATTTCGTCAACATCATTTTTGCCTCTGCCCCTTCACAAAATGAATTTTTGACCGCCTTGACACAGGAGGCCGACTTGGACTGGAGCCGAATCCGGGGGTTCCACATGGATGAATACATGGGTTTGCCAGCGGATGCTCCGCAACGTTTTGGGGCGTACCTGAAAGAGCAGCTTTTTGATAAAGTGCCCATAAAAGAGGTGTATTACCTGGATGGCAACGCTGTGGATTCACAACAGGAATGCCTGCGTTATAGCGCCCTGCTCGAACAATACCCGACGGATATTGTCTGCATGGGCATTGGGGAGAACTGCCACATTGCATTCAACGATCCGCACGTAGCCGACTTTAACGACCCGGACCTGGTTAAAAAAGTCCAGTTGGATTTGACCAGCCGGCAGCAACAGGTTCATGATGCCTGCTTTGTTTCCCTGGAGCAGGTCCCGGAATACGCGCTTACGTTAACCATTCCGGCGCTGGTACGCGCCCGGTATCTGTTTTGCATGGTACCAGCCAGCCACAAAGCCGAAGCCATCAACCATACGCTATCCGACCCTATTTCGGAGACATATCCGGCAACTATTTTACGGTCACACCCAAACGCCACCCTATTCATCGATCAGGATAGCGGAGCGCACTATCTGAAAGAAACGGCATTCGTTGACTAAACAGTGTCCTGTCCGATCCAACTCGTTATAGCACCAGCATGGGCATCCAGAACACGCCATCGCCTAGCCAGCGATACCGTTCATTTTTGAGAAAGTAGTCAGGATATCGCTGAATGCCGTATAAAGTTACGCTCATCAACGAGAGCATCAGTCCTGACCGCTGGGCAAATCGGTCAGCGGTCAGGAAACAGAGGGCAAAACCCGTCAGCACAATGACCAGTGCCAGCCAGCGCAGAATTAAATCGCAACGACCTAATCCCCAGGCCGTTGCCAGCGAAAAGGTTGGTTGCTCAGGTATTTCAAGTTGCTCCATAACGGCAAACAACAGTAGGTTTTGCAATGCGATACCCGCAAACATGGCCCCCTGAACAACTTCGATGGTACTCACCGAAGGCCGTTGCACCCAGACACTTCCCCACACACCAGCCGTATACAATAGAGCCACCAGAGGCTCCTTCAGTAATAGCGCCGGATGACGGGCCGGAAGCCGAAACACCATGACCACATAAGCCACACAAATTCCGCCCAGCACAAGGCCAAATTTGATGACACTCGCTGGCAGAAAAAACAGGAGTATAAACGTTCCGATAGCCGCCCCGATCACTACCCGCCAAAGCAAAGCAGCGTGCGTACGATGAAACCGATGACGGGCCGTGAGCGGTTGGCTGCCCGGATCGACACTGTGCTTTCGGACATCGAGCAGACGATCAACGGTGTAGATAATAAACACAACCAGGGCCAGCACGATGGGTGTAGCCCAATGCACCGGATCGACGTCGGACAGACGTGTAGCCATGCGATTGGATAATACAGCTCCCATAACGACGGGAAAGCTCAGGTAGTAAACGGTACGTAAATAATTGAGCAAAGGATGTAATTTGTCATGAAGCGGAGTCGACACGACAGGCCCCGCTACGTTTTGTTTGTAAATAACACAGACACAAGCCCGGACTTTTGTTGCTGTCTGCGAATCAGTAACCCGGCGGAGTTAAAACGGTTCAGGTGGAGTTAGCCAGGGCTCCTGCCGGTTAAGTACCTCAATGGCCTGCCCCACCCGTAACGTTCCCAGAGTGAGTTCGCCGGTTGGTTTGGCCAGCACATTTTGACCAAACAAAATTTTGTGTTTCCACTGGCGATACGTTGCCAGCGTCCGCAACGGCTCCCTACCCTTCTGCCCCGTTTCGGGATCAATGGTCGTTAAGACGCAACGGGCGCAGGGCTTAACCCCAAAGAAATCCACATCGCCAATTCGAAAGTGCTGCCAGGCATCTTCTTCGTTTGGCAAACTCCCGGCAACCACAATGTTCGGCCGGAAACGCAGCATCGTAATTGGTTCCTCCAGCCGCCGATTCAGGTGATCGAGCGATGCCTGGCCAATGAGCAGATAAGGATATCCATCGGCAAAGCTTACGGCATCATTCTCGCGGGCATAATAGGGGTCCACATCGCGATGGGTCGTTTCGGGCATGTAGACCAGGCGGCAGGGTTTTTCAAGAACGCGGCTGAACCACTGGTCGGCTTCAGGGCTGACCACCAGCGCAGGCACGTTGCTGCTATCCCAAATGTTAACCCCTATTGTTTCACCCTCGGCTTCTATCGGTAAGGCCAGCGGAAGCGTCAGCACATCGTCTGGGCGATGGCGGTGCCAGACACGTAACCCGACGGTACCATCCATAGCCACAGCCAGCAGGGCCATCTGGTGATGGGTACGCTGGGTCATAAAATCGCCATGGGGATCAACCAGCATAAATCGCCGGTCGTAGCGAAATCCTTTCCCCTCAACGACCGTCTCGGTTACAGAAATAGCACCCAGTGACTTGATCGGATAGATTAAGAGTTCAGAAATAATCATCACAGTTTGTGGTTTTGCGTCCATTTCTCACATACTCATTCGTGGCATGGGGCTAACGGTTTGCGCCGTGAATTCGCCCAGTTCGTATTTGAACTGGGCGGCCATAGCGATCATAGCGGCATTGTCCGTACAGTACTCAAACCGAGGAATATATATGTTCCAGCCCTGCGCCTGACCGAGCTGTGTAAGGGCCGTTCGCAATCCGCTGTTGGCCGATACGCCCCCGGCAATGGCAATGTCCCGAATGCCCGTTTCCCGAGCCGCCCGCTTCAGTTTCGTTAGCAACATCTGGACCAGCGTATACTGAATACTCGCGCAAATATCGGGTAGATTCTGGGCAATGAACTCCGTGTTGGTTTTCATATTATCCCGCAAAAAATACAGGATGGCAGTTTTAATACCACTAAACGAAAAATCAAGATTGGCCATTTCGCTCATGGGAAACCTGAACGCAAGCGGGTTACCTTCTTTGGCATACTTATCAATCAGTGGGCCACCGGGATAAGGCAGGCCGAGCAACTTGGCCGATTTATCGAACGCTTCGCCCACGGCATCATCCAGAGTCTGCCCCAAAACGGCCATGTTCAGTGGCCCATCGACGCGCACGATCTGGGTGTGCCCTCCGCTTACGGTCAAGCACAGAAATGGAAAGGCCGGCCGGGGCGCTTCAATGAAGTGCGCCAACACATGCGCCTGCATATGGTTTACTTCAATAAGCGGGATATTCAGGCCCAGGGCCATTGCTTTGGCGAAGGAAGTTCCCACCAGCAACGATCCCAGCAAACCGGGCCCACGCGTAAAAGCAATGGCCGATAGCTCATTTTTAGGTAACTTTGCGTCGGCTAATGCCCGCTCAACCACGGGCAGAATATGCTGCTGGTGAGCCCTTGAGGCCAGCTCCGGCACAACGCCACCGTATTGTTCATGAATTAACTGAGTAGCAATTACGTTCGACAAAAGATGCCCGTTGGCTAAAACTGCCGCCGACGTCTCGTCGCAGGAAGACTCAATGGCTAAAATGTTCACCGTACAAAACTAATGGATAATGATTTCTATACTACAACAATGGAAGTTGTGATTAAACCGTTCACTCGTTTATACAGTCAAAGGTGTGCTCATTTCCCGTTATTTGTTGTAGATTAGGCATTTCCACCCCGGATGCGTCAGTTTTTCGCCATATTTCTTAAAACACTGCTTTACCTGGTCCTCACGGTGATCGGTTTGGCTTTGGGCATTCTACTGAGTCTCCAGCTTCCGGCCGTACAAACCCGGCTTGCTCAAAAAGGTGCCGAATGGTTGTCGGCCAAACTTCTCTTTCCGGTTGACATTGAGGGCGTTTCCATCAAGTGGTTCGATTCATTAACGCTCGAAGGCGTTCGGATCAAAGACCGCCAGGGACGGCCAATGATTACAGTGAAGCGGCTCGATGCCGATTACAACCTCAAAAATCTGCTGGATTCATCGGCTCACAATATCCATCTGGATGAGGTGGTTTTATACAAGCCCGATGTCAGGATGATCAAAAATCCAAAAAACGGCGACACCAACCTGGATGATTTCATTGCGCGCATTGAAGAGCTAACGTCCGATCCAACCAAACCCAGCATACCCAACCAGAACGTTCCGTTTACCATTGGTCACATTCATTTGGTTGAGGGTGCCTACACCCTCGAAGACCCACGTGAACCGTTCCTGCACAACCGGGCCAGCTTCGATTACAATCACTTTACGCTTCAGCACCTTACCGCTGAGGTGAGCGATTTCTTAGTACTGGGCGACACCATTGCGTTCGATGCCAAGGGGTTATCCGGCATTGACCGCGACTCCCGAATAAAAATCCGGCAGTTGGATACGCGCTTTCTGTACTGCAATACCAAAATGGAGTTGGGGCGGCTGTACGCCCACATTGGCAACTCGATCATTCGCAACGAACTGACGTTTTTTTACGACAAGCCTTCCGCTTTTGGTGATTTTAACAGCCGGGTACTGCTGAAAGCCAACTTCCGCAACAGCAAAGTAGAGTCGAAAGATCTGGGGTTCTTTTCGGATTACCTGCGCGGACTGAACGAAACCTGGTTGCTCAGCGGCATCTTTATTGGCACCGTCAACGACTTTCAGCTTCGGCGTACCGATCTCCGGTTTGGCCCCGGTGGCCGCAGCCAGCTGACAGGCGATCTGGCCTGGAAGGGCTTGCCCGACATGGATAAGACAACAGTTGATTTCGCGTTTACGCCCTCCACCGTCAACATGGCCGATATTCGGCAGTATTACCCCGACTCATCCTTTAACCGGACCATTCAGAAGTTAGGCTTGGTTACCTTCAATGCCACGTTTGCAGGTGCTTTCGATGATTTCAAAACCAAAGGAACGGTTAAAACCAGCATTGGTAACGTAACGGGTGACCTTGTTCTGAAACTAGCCGATACGCCTGATCTGACGACCTATACAGCCAATCTGAAAGGCGAGCGTGTGGACCTTGGCCAGTTGCTGAACCAGCCCGATGAATTTGGCAAACTTGACGGCGAAGGCCGCATTACCGGACACGGAACGGATTTAAAACGAGCCCGTATTGATTTCGACGGGCAGCTTGGTCAGTTTGGCTGGCAGGGTTACGCTTACCGCAATGTGGTGACGCATGGCAATTTGCAGAACGGCCTTTTCCAGGGAAATCTTACGGTCAACGACCCGAATCTGGCCGTCAATCTGGATGGCGAGTTCAAGTTGAGTGCAGCCAAAAACCGCTACGATCTGCGGGGTATGATCGACCATGCCGATCTGCGTGAACTGGGCTACCTGCGCGATTCGCTGGTGGTTAAAACAAAGCTGGATGTTCAGCTGGAAGGTAGCAAACTGGATGATATTGTAGGCAGCGCGGTGTTTACCCAGGCGACTTTGACCCTGAATCGGCCCGAGCGCCATCTGGCGGTCGATAAGCTTACCCTTGCCTCTACCATCGAACGGCCGACCGGCACCTCACCCGATTCCAGTGGTACTCAACGTTATTTTGACCTTGACTCCGATTTCCTGACCACTCGGTTGCAGGGCACTTTTCAGCCACAGCGCACCATCGACGATTTGACCAAACTGGCGAAAGAGTACCAGCTTTACTTTGCGGGCGATGCGGCTGGTATGAAAGCGTATTATGAGCAGAAACAGCGCCAGGCCAGCCGGAAGTCAGCCGGTACCCCTCAGCGTTACGGCGTCGATTATCAGTTAATCACCAAGAATAGTGCCCCCTTGCTCGACTTTTTGAAGTCAACGGTTTACATCGCTCCGGCCACCCGGCTCGAAGGCCGTTTTACGGTCGACAATACGTCGTTTCTGACGGCGACCGTGAAAACGGATTCGGTGCGATTCGGAAAAATTGGCTTTGGCCAGAGTGATCTCGACCTGACGACGTCTAAGTTTACGTATGGACAGGAGGTGCTGGCCTCGGCCATTATTTCTTCGAAACGGCAGATGTTTAGCTCCCTCCTGCCGACGCGTAATCTTCAGGCAGAAGCTTCGTGGGCCGTCGACCATATTGATTTCACGAGTCGCATCGAGCAGGCCGACAGCGTAGGCCGATATGTGAACCGGGCTGACCTCAACGGCGAATTGAGCTTTAAAGGCGATGCGATTGACCTGACCTTTCGCCAGTCAAAACTGCGCGTACTGGATGGCGACTGGACCTTAAACCCGCAAAGTCTGATCAGGAAAGTCGGCAGTGAATACACCATTCGGGATCTCTCGCTGCTAAACGAAAATCAGTTGGTTCAGGCATCGGGTAAAATCTCGGCCGACACTGCCGAACACTTGGCCGTAGAGGCACAGAACTTCCTGCTGGCTTCGCTCAATTCCGTCCTGAATACAACACTTGGCGGTACGTTGAACGGCTCCATGGCCATCCGAAACGTGTATGACACGCCCATTCTGGAAAGCGCCTTATCGGTCAGAGAGCTCTCGTATGGCAACGCGCTCATTGGCGACATCCGTGCGCAGGGCGAGTGGGACCAGGAGGCACAGCGCCTGAATGTAGACGCCCGCGTCAATCTCAATGGGTCCGACGTGGTAACCCTGACCGGGAACTATACGCCCCAACAAAAAGCGAATCCCCTGGCCTTGAACGCCAGAGTCAACAATGCCAGTCTATCCCTGCTGGAACCGTTTACGAAGGGGTTGTTTTCTAATCTAGGAGGCATTGCCACGGGTGTTGTAGCCGTTAGCGGCAAGCCAGCCGCACCGGTGCTGAAAGGTGACGTGACGGTACAGGGCGGCCGGGGTCGATTCGATTACCTCAAGGCCGACTTTACCTTCGACGATAAGATTTATTTTGGGGAGAGTGAGATCATCACCCGCCAGCTTACCCTGCGTGATCCGCAAGGCAATACAGCGTTGTTGAGAGGTGGAGTTTACCACGATGGATTCCGGTATTTTACGCTGGGCTTTGATGCGGATCTGAAGAACTTCAAGATTATGAATACGCTGGCCGCCGACAACGATGCCTTCTATGGACAGGCTGTTGTAACGGGTCGGGCTGAACTGTATGGCCCCTTAAACAACCTGACTGTCCGGGCCAACGTGACCAGTAATAAAGGTACCCGGATTTACATTCCGCTCGACGGAGCAACATCCGTAGCGGCCGACGACCAGATCCGGTTTGTGAGCCATATTCCCAGCGGAACACCTGGAAAGCCGACCAGTCAAACCACCACCAAGGCGGATGGAGAACTCGATCTGTCGAGGATTCAGATGGATTTTAATTTCGATATCACCCCCGATGCCTATTGTGAAATTCAACTGGATCGCCAAACGGGCGATATCATCAGTGCCTACGGACAGGGCCGGGTAGCCATGAAAGTCGATACGAAAGGCGATTTCACGATGACGGGTAATTATGAAATTCAGAAGGGAGAGTACACCTTCACCTTCCAGAATATCATTAACAAACGATTCCAGATCCGACCCAATAGCCGCATTACCTGGACTGGCGATCCTTACGGGGCTTTGCTCGACGTAACAGCGGCTTACACGCAATATACTTCCCTGGCCCCGCTCCTGGCTACGAGCGGCACCACAACGAACACCCGAGCGGATCAGAGCCGCCGGTATCCGGTCGACCTGGTTATTAAATTAAACGGCGAACTCGGCGCACCCGCCATCAGCTATGACCTGGACATTAAAGAGTACCCATCCTCATCCGATTTCCGGCAGGCGGTCACTGCGTTTGAGTCGCGGCTTCAGAGCAACGATCAGGAACTGACGCGTCAGGTAAGCAGTGTTCTCCTGTTCAACCAGCTTCTTTCCGAAGGAACCAACCTGTTCGACCAGGGCCAGGTAAACTCCGGTGTGGCCAACAGTGTCAGTGAACTGCTCTCCAACCAGATCAGTCGGCTGGCGTCGAATCTGAATGAGAAACTGGACGTGGGTGTGTCGTTTGGTGGATTCACCGGTGGTACGCAGACGGACAACCTGCTCAACAACCTGCAGCTCCGTTTCTCTTACCGGCTCCTCAACGACCGACTGCGTATTAGCCGCGATGGCGGGTTTACGTATGGGCAGAGTCAGTACAATGCAGCCAGCCTGCTCGGCGAATGGACACTGGAATACTTTGTAACCCCCGACGGTCACCTGCGGGCAAAAGTGTATAACCGAAACCAGCAAAGCATTCTTAGCCAGACCAGCTTCAACAGCACAATTACCACCGGTGGCGGCATCAGCTTGCTTTACACCCGCTCGTTTAACCGGCTCTTCGGCAGCAAACGGAATACGCCCGGATTGGCCCCAGCCAAGCCAGCCGATGAGCCAGCGGCTACTCCTACTACTTCTACCCTTTCTGCAACCGGGCGGGAAATTTTCAGGTAGAGGCTCTAACAACCAGTACGACAGCGTCGCCGGAAATATCTTACGCCCTGAAGGGTTAAAAAATCGGCTTTTCCCCTTTATCTTCTTGTACTATTCTCCCACTCTATGAAGTTCTGTCAACGGTTATGCCTCGTTGTGTCTCTTGTGGCAATGAGCTACCCGCTCCTGGCTCAGCGCACCTTTACCAACCCTATTAAAAATTCCGGGCCAGACCCCTGGGTACTGCAGAAAGATGGCTGGTACTACTACATGAATACCACCGGCCGCAACTTAACCCTCTGGAAAACCAGGAATGTAGCGGACCTGGCTTCGGCTGAGCATAAAGTTATTTACACCCCACCCAAAGGCCAGCCGTACTCGCGGGATTTATGGGCGCCCGAAATTCATTCCTTTCGGGATGAACAGGGCAAAGACCGCTGGTACATTTATGTCTCGGCCGATTCAGTCAATAACGTCTCGCACCGGGTTTGGGTGCTAGAGAATCCGTCACCCGACCCGATGCAGGGCGAATGGACCATGAAAGGGAAACTGGGCGATAAAGACGACCATTGGGAAATCGATATGTCCGTTATCGAATACAAAGGAAAACTCTATGCAGCCTGGTCGGGTTGGGAAGGCCCTACGAATGGCCGACAGGATATATTCATTGCCCGACTCAAAAATCCCTGGACGATGGATGGGAAACGGGTGAAAATTTCACAACCCGATCAACCGTGGGAACGCCACGGCGATGTACCGCAGGCCTGGCAAAACAACGGCGAAGTTCCCAAAATATACGTCAATGAAGGACCGGAGTTTCTGCCTCATAATGACCGATTGTTTATTGTGTATTCGGCCAACGCCTGCTGGCTCGATTACTGCCTGGGCCTGCTCACGCACGACGGAAAAGGCGACCTGTTGGACCCCAAAAGCTGGTCAAAAAGCACAGGCCCCGTCTTCGCTCAGGCACCCGAAAACGGCGTTTGGGCACCCGGTCACGGTGGTTTTTTTCGCTCCGCCGATGGCAAACAGGATTGGATGATTTACCACGCGAATGCATCGGCAGATGATGGCTGCGGTGACAAACGGGCACCTTATATTCAGCCCTTCACCTGGAACCCCGACGGCTCGCCTAATTTTGGCAGGCCCGCTCCCAGAACACCCATGCCCGTGCCAGCCGAAAACTAACAGGCCAATCCATTCAATTCCCGCTAAGCCACTTTCCAATAACCTTAATTACTTATTTATGAACCGCTTAACCATCTTTTTTCTTTTTTTCGTTTCCACCCTTTCGCTGGCGCAGCCAAACACCGATACAGGCCGATGGTCGTCATCAAAAGCAAACGCCTGGTATGCGAAAGAACCGTTTCTGGTCGGTTCAAATTATGCCCCGGCCAACGCCATCAACGAGTTGGAAATGTTTCAGGCAGACACGTTCGACCCAGTTACGATCGACAAAGAACTCGGTATGGCCGAACAGATTGGCATGAATACCATGCGTGTCTTTCTGCACGACTTACTTTGGGAAGACCCCGCCGGGTTCACCAAACGGCTTGACCAGTTTTTAGCTATTTGTGCCAAGCACAAGATCCGCCCAATGCTTGTCTTATTCGATTCCTGCTGGGACCCCAATCCAAAGCTGGGCAAGCAACATGAGCCAACACCGGGCATCCATAATTCGGGTTGGGTACAAAGTCCGGGGGCCGATGCGCTCAGTGATGTTTCACAGTACCCTCGCCTGGAAGCGTATGTGAAGGGGGTTGTCGGTGCATTCAAAAAGGACAAGCGTATTCTGGCCTGGGATGTCTGGAATGAACCCGACAACACGAATGACAACAGTTACGGACAAAACCATACGATCAAAACGGAACTGTCGAAACCCCGAAAAATAGCCATTGTAACGCGACTGTTGCCGCATGTTTTTCAATGGGCCCGTGCCGCAGGCGCTACGCAACCGCTAACCTCGGGGGTGTGGGTTTTCAGGACTTCCGAAGAATGGAAAAATCCGGCTAAATGGACGCCCATGGAAAAAGTACAGATGGAGAACTCAGACATTATTACGTTTCATCAATACTCAAATCCCGAAGCCCTGGAAGAGACCATTAAGGCGCTGCTTACGTTTGGCCGTCCGGTTGTCTGCACAGAATACATGGCGCGGGGCGTCAACAGCAAGTTCCAGTCTCACCTGCCCATTGCCAAGCGAGCGAAAGTTGGGATGATTAACTGGGGGTTCGTGGCGGGTAAAACCCAGACCTTCATGCCCTGGGATAGCTGGCAAAAGCCTTATGTAAATGGTCGCGAGCCCTCAATCTGGTTTCATGAAGTCTTCAAACAGGATGGAACTCCTTACGATCCGGCTGAAGTAGCGGCTATCAAACAGGCTACGGGTAAGTAAAATCCTGTTTGGTGCCCGACCGAAAAAAATTTTAAAAGACGAACCGACTGATTTCCAACGTATAGGCTAAAGCTGATAAATTTTATCACATTTTTTTTTGAAGAGTCCTTGCACTGAATAGCCTAAACGCCTACTTTTGTGCCACGATAAAGGAAGACGGCAACGTTAACCGGACGTCAAAAAGTTGGTTCGGTAGTTCAGTTGGTTAGAATACCTGCCTGTCACGCAGGGGGTCGCGGGTTCGAGCCCCGTCCGGACCGCCACTGAAAATCAAGCACTTACCATTTCTGGTAAGTGCTTTTTTCGTTTGTCGCTACGCCACAGCTATCTTCCTAACTTTCACGGGGATGACCTGATTTACATTGTCCTGGTGGTTTACGACCTGCCTGTCGCCACTTCCGAAGGTGTTTTGCCAAATGCTTTCTTAAATACAAACGAAAAATGGGACAAGTCTTCAAAACCTACTTCCAGATAGACCGTGCTTGGTTTCTGGTGTTGACTGCTGAGTTGAAAATAAGCTTCGTCCAATCGTTTCTTCATGAGCCAGCTTCCAGGTGGCATGCCAAAGGTTTTTTTGAAATCACGTTTGAACGATGATACGCTTCGTCCGGTCAGGAATGCAAATCGCTCCAGACTAACATTGAAGCGAAAATTTTGCTGCATGTACGCTTCCAAATCAATTTTATCGGGAATACCAAAATTGAAAAAGATACTGGCCAACTCGGGTTGGGACCTTAACAAAATCAGCAATAGCTCTTCCCGTTTAAGATCGGCAAAGGTTTCATCCAGCGCTGAATCGCTGGAGTAATACGGCTCCAGCGATTGAATATACTGCTTAATGAATGGGTTCTCGTTGACAAACAGAAACGAATCGCCATAGATTGAGGGCGTTATCGGATAAGTATGCCGCTCGGTAAAGCGTCTTAAGAAGGGTTCATCCAAGGTGATGATGATCTTGACAAACTGGTCATTTTCTTTGAATTTGGTATAACGAATCAAATGATTTTTCCGGGCGATGAAGCAATTCCCGGACTGCATACCATAGTGTTTTCTGCCGTCATACGCCTTCATCGATCCCTTCAGCAGGAACATAAAGTAATGGTCGGAGATAAATTGTTCCGGCGAAAGTTCGGGGCCTAAATGGCAGGAATGGATCTGGTTGTTTATCAATTTTTTGAAGGCTGAAGGTGCGCACAAATTTACGCCGTAAACTCACTGTCCAGGCTGGCCAGAATCGCTTCTTCTTTGCTTCGTGGATGCCAATCCAAAATGTCGCGCGATTTTTGATTCGACATCTGAATGTAATATGTCGGATCAATAGGGTTGATTTCAGCCATCTTACCAGCTTTTTCCGGTCGTTCTTTTTTGATAAGCTGGGCTACGTCATAAAAGCTAACCACACCATCTGACGTAGCCAAAAAGCGTTGGCCTTTGGCTTCCGGATGCACCATCGCTCTGATGTGAATATCGGCCACATCCCGCACATCAACTACCCCAAACGTAAATTGGGGGCTTTCGGTAACCGTACCGTCAACGAGCGCTTTGATCACACCCTCATACGAAGCCGGATAAATCCATCCAATAACGGGGCCAAAAATGCCTACCGGATTGATAACGGCTAGTTCCAAACCCGCTCCCTGCTGCGCAATAAACTCCCAGGCCGCTTTCTCGGCAATTGTTTTGGATTTGATGTAGGGTTGAACCGGGGCATTTTCGTCGGTCCAATCGCTCTCCGTAAAAATGTGCCCGTTCGGGTCGGTACTGTAGCCAATCGCAGCGAATGAAGAGGTCAGCACAACCCGCTTTACACCCGCTTTTTGGGCCGCTTTCAAGACCCTCAACGAGCCGTCGCGAGCCGGTATAATGAGTTCGTTCTCGTCGTCAGGTTGCACCAAGGGAAACGGGGAGGCTACGTGCAAGACATACGTACATCCTTCGGCCGCATCCTCCCAACCCATATCGGAGGTTAGGTCAGCTTCAACGTAGGACAGCCTGTCAAAATCGACCATGCCGGCTTCTGTCAGGGCCTGAACGATTTGATCTTTCTTAGCTAGAGAGCGTAGGGTCGTTTTAACGGTGTACCCTTTTTGAAGCAGGCTCAAAATCGTGTAAATCCCCACAAAACCCGTTCCCCCGGTTACCAATACGGTTTGATTATTCATTGTTTCTTGGTTTGAATACAAGCCCAAAATTGGGGAATAAACCAGAGGGGAGTTTTGTTGTGAGGGTCAAGTTTTGTTTGTTGTGGAGGTCAACTGTCCGAAAGGACGAACGAAGAAAACTTTCGATTGGGGACTGGCAACTCCTGGCCGGAACCCACGCCACCCAATAACGTAAAGCAGGTAAGACTTCCTGGGAAGTCTTACCTGTTCCATACAGTTCACACGCATTTCATTCTCAACCAGCTTCAGAGCTAATCGTTGGCAACTTCCAGTACCACCCGTCCGTTGATCTGCCCGTCGGCCAAGTCGGCGAGTACCTGATTGATGTTCTCCAGCCGATCGGTATGGTAGTGTACGTTTACTTTCCCGTCGGCGGCAAACGCCAGACTTTCTGACAAATCCAGGCGGGTACCGACTATGGATCCGCGAACGGTTTTACGAGCCAGCACCACATCGAAAATATTCAGATCAAAATCGCCTGGGGGCAGGCCGACCAGCGACAATGTGCCATGCCGACGTAGCATTCCCACGCCCTGCGCAAAGGCCGGGCGTGAAACCGCCGTTACCAGCACACCATGAGCGCCGTGAATTTCTCGCTGAATTCGAGCCACCGGGTCTTCCACAGTTGCGTTGATGGTTAACTCAGCCCCCACCGATTGGGCCAGCGCCAGCTTGTCATCACTAATATCCACAGCAGCTACGTGCAGACCCATGGCTTTAGCATATTGCACGGCTAAATGACCCAGCCCTCCAATTCCGGAAATAACCACCCATTCACCCGGTTTCGTATCCGTTTCCTTCAGTCCTTTGTAGACGGTGACGCCTGCGCAGAGAATGGGAGCAGCCTCAACAAAGGACAAGTTATCAGGGAGATGGCCTACGTAATTCGGGTCAGCCAGTACATATTCGGCGTAGCTACCCTGCACCGAATAGCCCGTATTTTGCTGGTTTTCGCAGAGGGTTTCCCAGCCCGAAAAACAGTGTTCGCAGTGGCCGCAGGCCGTATATAACCAGGGGACGCCGACGCGATCACCTTCTTTCACGTTGGTTACACCAGCGCCGACAGCGACAACCGTACCGACGCCTTCGTGACCGGGAATCAGGGGCAGTGTAGCCTTAACGGGCCAGTCGCCGTTGATGGCGTGTAGATCGGTATGACATACGCCACAGGCCGCGACTTTGACCAGAATGCGGCCAGGAATAACCGCAGGAACGGGAACCTGTTCGAGTTGTAGTGGTTGGCCATAGGCATGAGCTACGGCCGCTTTCATTGTAGTAGGTAACATAAAGTGAGTACTTGATCGTGAGCGATGTTTATATTAAATGTTAAACGATGGCCAGTAACGGGATATCGGTTAAACGGGCCATTCGTTGGGTTTCGCCCTCCTCCAGCCATTTCCAGAACCAGCTTCGGATTTGGGGCATCATTATTATCAGGTCCGTTTTGTTGGCGTGCGCAAACGTCAGAATCGTATCATAAAGCTCTCCTCCGGTTTCGATGGTGAGCGTATGCGGTTGCTGAGCCAGCAGCCGACGCAGGTGTTCAGCCCGCTCATGTATGTTGACCCAGCCGGGTTTGTCGTTGATGCACAATACGTTCAGCACGCAGCCAACCGATTTGGCAAATTGCAACGCCTGATCGAAGGTCACGGCATTAGGTGGCTCAGTCAGGTCAATGCACAGCACGGCGTTTTTTAAACCTGCGTAGCTAATCCCCGGCGGAATAAGCAGCAGTGGCACGTCCGTTTCGGCAACCATACCCGTGGCAATACTCCCAAATCGTTGCGTGCTCTGCGGTGCGGTCCCTACCGTCGACATAATCAGCAGATCAGCCTGCTCGGTTTTCGTCACCAAACGGATGGCGTTCATGGTATGGCCTTCCTGCGCGTGGCACCGGATGGCGACGGTTGGCCCTAGTAGGTTGCGAAGTTCACCCGCCAGCTTATGTAATTTCGTTTCGCTGCTATCGTGCATGGCTTTTATGGATAGCGGGAAATCACCCGTTTTGGCTGGATTGTCCGGCCAGAGGTGATAGGCGTGGACTAAAACCAGGGTAGCTTTCAGGTCATAGGCTAACTGACCCGCAAATCGAGCAGCTCGGTGCGAATTGGCGGAAAAATCGGTCGCAAAAACAAGGGTTTTCATGGTGGGTGAGTCTATGATCGAATTTGCCCACAAGGTAGGCGGACAACTGGGGTTGTTCCCTGACAATCATCAACGCAACAGCTGACCCTACTCAGACCCCAGCCCACCCTCACCCTTTATCTTTGCTTAAACGGTGGCAGCCTATACGGGACATGCGTGTATAGATAGATCTGCTTTTTATAAACCGCTATCGTATCTGGTAATCTATGCTTGGCTATTTAACCGATGACCTAATGCAGCACCTGTTGACGAGTCAGTGGTTTGGCCGGTTAGCTTGTGCCGCAACCAATGAAATTTCGCTGGTTCCGGTCACCTACCTGTATGATGGTCAGTTCGTGTATATTCACACACGTGAGGGGACTAAAACACGCTTAATTCGCCAAAATCCGACTGTATGCTTCGAGGTAGATGAATTGGTATCACCCACGCTATGGCGGAGTGTCGTGATTCAGGGAGTCGCCAAAGAGCTGACTGGCGATGAACGGCTGTGGGCACTACACCAATTGGGTGTTCGTCAGCCTCCACTTTTTAATGATGAATTACCCTCAATCGAGTGGCCCCCCTCAGAAACGCCCGAGCCGTCTACCCCGCCCCCGACCGTATTATATCGGATTCACATTCTATCGAGAACCGGTCGGTCTATTCAGTTCTAAGTAACGCCTTCAAAAACAACTCTTTTTCTCTACCAACGCGATGTCAGTCAATTAACCCGAGCCATTCCCTAACCTTTCTACCGAAACGTTACAAGCTATCGAGGCCTACTGGCGGGCGGCCAACTACCCATCGGCCAGTGAGCACCCGTGTGGTCTGGACG
Source organism: Spirosoma humi (assembly GCF_054776575.1). Lineage (NCBI taxonomy): Bacteria > Pseudomonadati > Bacteroidota > Cytophagia > Cytophagales > Cytophagaceae > Spirosoma > Spirosoma humi. Next base: position 335,878 of record NZ_BAAHBR010000001.1, on the reverse strand, counting down.
ATACGGCCTTTGACTTACTTTTTACTGAAAATAAACCCGTTTTTTTGCTTTTCACGGTTATCCGTGGTTGATTCACCGGCTGACTTACAAATGAACCAACCATCGCAACATCTATGTCGGGGCTATAAAGAGGAAGGTACCATCACCAGCCCGTTTGACATGACTGTGCTCAATGAGCTGGACCTGGGAAACAGATGAAGCTTTCGACAGGGCGGACAAGATTTGGAACTAGTGTATAGCCTGTTCATCTTGCCAATCCTGTCGAAAAAGGTTAAAAGCATATTATGACGAAATCCATATTTATCGCGTCGGTAGAGCCCTATACTGGCAAATCGCTACTGGCACTGGGGTTAGTAAACAGGCTGCTGGGAAAAATGCAGAAAGTGGGCTATTTCAAACCGATTATTACCCAGCCAATTCCGGGTCAGAAGGAGATCCACATCGAAGCCATTCTGGACTACTTTACTTTACCCATTGCCTACGAAGATACATACGCGTTTACCCGCCAGGAGGCTCTGCAACACATGGAGTCGGAAGGGCGGGGCGAGATGCTCAATACCATCATCAGCAAGTACAAGAAACTGGAAGAAACCTGTGACTTTACGGTTATTGAAGGCAGCGATTTTCTAGGCGAAGGCATCGCCTTCGAGTTTGAATCCAATGCCGCCATCGCCAAAAACCTGGGAGCACCCGTTCTCATTATTATTACTGGGGAAGGGAAATCCACGGCCCAGATCGTCAGTTCGGCACTAAGTGCTCTGCAGGGATTCGAAAGCCGGGAGGTACAGGTGCTGGGAATGGTTGCCAATCGAGTAAAGCCGGAGCAGGTTGAGGACGTTCGGGAACTGCTTCGCATGCAACTCCCCGCCGACATGATGCTCACGGTCATTCCGTGGGAAAAACAGTTGCAAAGTCCGACCATGAAGGAAATACGGGATGCACTGGGAGCCAAAGTACTCGTGGGCGAAAGCCTGTTGTCCAATCAGGTCGACAATTTTGTGACGGGAGCCATGATGTTGCCCAACTTCCTGAACTACATTAAAGAAAACGTGCTGATCGTAACGCCGGGCGACCGGGGCGACATCATCATCGGGGCGTTGCAGGCCAATCTGTCGGCCAATTATCCCAAAGTCGCAGGCATTGTGCTGACCGCCGATACGGTGCCCGACGAGCCCGTTACCCGCCTGATTGCGGGGCTTCAGACGGTTATTCCCATCCTGACGGTGCAGCAGGGCACCTTTGGCACAACGACGGCCATAGGAGCCATTCACTCCCGCATCACGGCCGACAACCGGAGGAAAATCGAACTGGCGATCACTGTATTCGAGACCTACGTAGACACCAAAGCGCTGGACGAGCGACTGGTCACGTTTCATTCGGACGCCATCACTCCGCACATGTTCCAGTATCAGCTCGTCAAAGCGGCCCGGAGTCAGAAAAAACACATTGTTTTACCGGAAGGCAACGACGACCGGATTCTGAAAGCAGCGGTTCGGCTGGTGGCCCAGAACATCGTTGACCTGACTATTCTGGGCAACGAGGGCGAAATTATGGCCTCCGCCAAACGACTGGGCTTAACGCTTGACACCAGTGTGGTCAACATCATTGACCCGGCCACCTCGGAAAACTATGATGCCTACGCGACAACGCTGTACGAACTGCGGAAAGCCAAAAACGTGAACCTCGATATGGCCAGGGATATGATGCTGGATGTGTCGTATTTCGGCACGATGATGGTTTACCTGGGCCATGCGGATGGCATGGTATCGGGTGCGGTTCACACGACCCAGCACACCATCCGGCCAGCGCTGCAATTTATCAAGACCAAACCGGGCGTGTCGCTGGTGTCGTCGGTCTTTTTCATGTGTCTATCCGACCGCGTATCGGTTTTTGGCGACTGTGCCGTTAATCCAAACCCGACGGCCGCTCAATTGGCCGAAATTGCCATCTCCTCGGCCGAAAGCAGCGTCCGTTTTGGCATCGAGCCGCGCGTTGCCATGCTGTCGTACTCGTCGGGCACGTCGGGCGAAGGCGAAGATGTAGAGAAAGTCCGGCAGGCTACGGCCATTGTTCGGCAAAAACGCCCCGATCTTAAAATAGAAGGCCCTATCCAGTACGACGCGGCTGTGGACCCCCTGGTAGGTAACCAGAAACTACCCAACTCCGACGTAGCTGGTCGGGCCAGTGTATTGATTTTCCCGGATTTGAATACGGGCAATAATACCTATAAGGCCGTTCAACGCGAAACGGGGGCGCTGGCGATTGGCCCCATGCTACAGGGGCTCAATAAACCCATTAACGACCTGAGCCGGGGCTGCACGGTAGATGACGTGTTCAATACCGTGGTCATTACGGCCATTCAGTGCCAGGATAGCCAATAACTCCACTGCTTTTCCATTCTATGTATACGTTAGTCATCAACGCGGGCAGTAGTTCTTTAAAATACCAGCTCTTCGCCATGCCCGCTGACACCCCGCTTTGTTCAGGGCTCATTGAACGAATTGGCACCGACGAGGCTTTCATCCGCCATAAAATTCTGACTACAGAGCCAGCTCAAACCATTGAGCACAAAGCCGCCATCGCTGACCATGCCGCCGGGCTTCAGCAGATGCTACAGTTGTTATCAGATGCCCGGATTGGCTTAATTCACTCGGCCGATGAGATTCAGGTGGTTGGCCACCGGGTCGTGCATGGGGGCGAACGCTTTGCCGACGCCACGTTAATTACACCTGCCGTTAAAGAAGCGATAAAGGCGCTGTTTCCGTTGGCTCCGCTTCATAACCCCGTCAACTATCAATGCATCGAAATTGCCGAGAGAACGTTTCCGAAGGCAAGTCAGATCGCTGTTTTCGACACGGCTTTCCACCAGACCATGCCAGCCTACGCGTTTCGATATGCCCTTCCCGAAGCACTGTACGTAAACGAGCGAATCCGGGTTTATGGGTTTCATGGTACCAGCCATAAATATGTAAGTGCGAAAGCCACGGCCTGGTTAGGAAAACCCGATGCTAAACTCATCAGTATCCATTTGGGGAATGGGTGTAGCATTACCGCTGTACGGGCAGGTCAGTCGATCGACACCAGCATGGGCTTTAGTCCACTGGCGGGTCTGGTTATGGGAACCCGTTCAGGCGATATCGACCCCGCCGTCATTTTCCACCTGCTTTCGCAAGGCTACAGCGCTGATGAGGTGAATACGTTGCTCAATAAGGAGTCGGGTATGCAGGGAATGACGGGTATGAGTGATATGCGTGATGTTGGTAAAGCGCTGGCAGCAGGAGATCGGGCGGCTGAACTGGCGCTGGAGATTTACGCTTACCGAATCCGAAAATACATTGGCGCGTACACCGCCGTTCTGAACGGATTGGACGCGTTGATTTTTACCGCAGGCGTCGGCGAAAACGACAGCGCCATGCGCCAGCGGATCTGTACTGGTCTGGACTTTCTGAACATTCACCTCGATTCGGAGAAAAACAGCGCGCCTTCCGGGGCAATTCGGGACATTAGTCGAGCCGACGCAGCGGTTAAAATTTTAGTGATCCCAACCAACGAAGAGTTGGAAATTGCTGGTCAGAGTTATGCCCTGTTGCGGGCAACTAATTCCGAATCGAGGAATTACCCAACAGAGACGAGCTTGTAGAATGCCCAATACCCACCGTCGCAAACGTAACGAAAGCCGCTGCCGTCAGTCAATTGACTGACGGTAGCGGCTTTCGTTGAAACCTATAAATGCTGAAGCGAATCAATCATTGGTACCAGAGCGAGACCCGTGTTTTCAGGCTCTATCTAGTACTCATATTTGAGCCCCATTTTCTTGGCAATGTCAGCGAACATTTGCGGATCGAAGTCATCGGCACCCGGTGCATTTAACTGAGGCTCTTCCTCCAGATCAGGAACCGCATAGCCCGGCATGGCTCCTTCAATAACCACGCATTCCTGACCATCATCGGGGTGGGGACCATTCCAGATCAGGCCCGCCTGCTTATAATCTTCCTGACTAAAGGTGTAAAGTTGCAAATGAAGCTTCTGCTCCATAAACTTCTTGGCTTCCGGGAAAGCATCATTGCTCAGAGGAGGAATGGGTAACAACTTGGTTACTTCCACACCAGTCAGTTTCTCCAGAGCTTTGGCATAGGCTACTACGTGTAGCCCGCCCCGCACAAGCAGGTAGCCCACCATTGTACGGGCAGTTGGATCGGAGACCATCTCGTAGGCGCGTATCTTATTGGCTCGGGCACCGCACTCGAGAAAGAAGTTATGCAGTAAATCCAGCTTCAGATTACCACTACTGAAGACGTTCTCCCCCGTCCAGAAGCGACCCATCGAGTCGAGCGGTAAGGCACCTTGTCCACTAGCGATGAAGTGACTCGTATTGCGGAAGTTGGTCGCATCGGCCAGCGGAGCAGGTACCGGATCATGCCCCCGTTTCGTCGTTCCTGTCAGCAGCAGATTGATGGCGTAGGAAACGACTTCGATGTGGCCATATTCCTCCCCGGCAATACTGGCGATAACATCGTAAAAGGGGCGTATTTTCTTACGTCCCCGGAAGTTGAACGATTGAAAGGTGTAGTTCATCAGCGTAGACATCTCGCCGAATTTACCACCTAACAGTTCTTGAATTGCGGCTGCATCGTTGGCCGAAGGGTTTTTGGGAGTGGGCAACTCAATGGGAAGCCGATCCATCTTTAAGATCATATCTATTTTGGTTAGTTAATTCGTAAGCGAAAGCCTATTGATTACCTAACCAATTCTATAGACATTGGTTGTTAATTTTTTTAATAAATGAGAATTAAGTCCTTTTACCGTTCGCCCGTGTCGTTACGCTTATCGTTCAGAGAGGGTATAGGAAGTTTGCTTGCCGTGTTGACAACGTTTTATTGCCTGCTCTGGGCTACCTTCTGTTCGGTTGGAATGGTTTTAACTTCTCGCTCCCGTTCCGTTTGTTCAATGAAGACCGCGTGTTTGGCAGGCTCAATCTTGATACCGAAATGGTTGGCGTAAGCCAACGTAAACTCAGCCCCGAAATAAAGAATAGCCGCGGTATAATAAATCCAGGTTAAGATAACGATCAACGAGCCCGCAGCCCCGTAGGCTGAACTGGTGGCGGTTGTATCGATATAAAGGCCGATAGCATACCGGCCAATCATAAATAGGCCAGCGGTAAACAGAGCCCCCCAGCGAACATCTTTCCAGGCAATTTGGGCATCAGGAAGGACTTTGAAAATGACCGCGAACAAAACCGTAATGACGGCCGTACTGATCAGAAAATTTAGCCCACTGATCAGATACACGCTTAGGCCAGGCAGGAATCGGGTTAAGTGATCACTCAAGGCCAGTACCAGCCCATTAATTATCAGGGAGACCATTAACAGAAAGCCTAAACTAACAATAAGCGAAGACGATAATAGCCGATCCTGGATCAGCTTGAGCCAGCCCTTCTCGGGCTTGGCTTTGACGCGCCAGATCAGATTGACTGAATCCTGAATTTCGCCAAAGAGGCCGGTTGCGCCGATCAGCAAGGTAACAATGCCAATGACCAGGGCCGAATTGGTTTTGCCCGACAGACTAACATTTTTGATCATGTCCTGAATCTGTTTGGCCGCTTCATTGCCGACCAGCCCGTTGATCTGGCCAAAAATCTGACCTTGAGCCGCTTCCTGACCCAGAAACACACTCACCAGGGAGATGACCAGTACGAGTAGAGGAGCCAGGGAAAAAATGGTGTAATAAGCCAGGGCGGCACTTAATTTCAAACCCCGATCATTCATAAAGCCATTGAATGAGTCGCTTAGTATAGTCTTCGTGCTAGCCAGGAAGCTCTTGTCCGCCTGCACCGCGATCGGCCCTTCAGAAGACGGTAATGGCGGGATAGATTTGGCAAATAAACGGTTGTAGAAACGGGCCAGTGAATTGCTCATGAACGTGAAATTTGAAGACGTAAAACAACTGACATCGGCTTGATGAGCAGTTATTCAGACCAACAAGTAGTTGCACTCATGAGTATAACAGAGATAGCGGTAAGTTGTTACCTTTTTATCTAAGGCGGTCTGGTACAGGCCTGCTTGATCAATCACACGAGCCTGGACCGGTTCAAGTACACATCCAGCAAGGATAATTCGGACAGCCAGTCCCGATAATTGCCGGGCTTGACCAGATAAGCATCCGCCGAACAATTGAATGCATTGGCGATATCCTCTGCGTCACTTGACCAGCTCAGCATAACGGCCGGTACACGGCAGCACACGGGATGCGACTTCACCCGTTGCAGGACGTTCAACCCTTCCCTGGCATCTGGTAAATACAAATCGACCAGGATCAGTTGCGGTAATTCTTGTTCCTGTTGCAGGCAGGACTCCAGGTAAGGCATCACCCTGGTGGCCTCAGAAAGCCAAACGATCTCCGCATTCGAAAACCGTTGAAGCAAGGCCCAGCGTGTTAGAAACAATTGATCCTCATTATCTTCAATAACCAGGATGATGGGTTTGTTTTCAGACAACTGACCATCCACATAAGACTTCATCTTCCCAAATCGGTTATTCTCCTCGATCTTGCAGGCTTCGTAAACACGAGCCCGATACTGCGCCAGGCAACGGGCAAATGTGATTAAGGGCTGCTCTCCAGGCTGACTTGACTGATTTTCAGGTACCATGGGATAGTTTGGTTGGGATAGCACAAGATTTACGTCGTTGGGCGAAGGTTTCAGTAGCAAAGGAGAGCCTGCCAGGGCACCCGAACCGGCAACCGTAGCGTGTCGAATAAACTGTCGTCGGGAAGACTTATTAAGGTTGTTCATACTTGCGGCTTTGGTTTGTGAGTACTACACGCCGAATGGATACCGTTCTAAGGTTTGCGACAATACTGCTGTAAGATTCAATCGAGCTACTTACCTTAACTTATGTAACTGCGGGACTTCTGGACGAGTGATTGGATAATGAGAATTCGGAGCCTTATCCGCCCATTCGAAGTCAGTAGCCTAATTTTCATTCATCGCTGACAATCAGTCGCATTGTCCTTGCACGGGCGATTCAATACCAGAGCTACGATGCATTAGGCGGGACATGAGCGAGCGATGTGCGTTACCCACCGTGCTCCCACTGTCCCCACAACTACGGCAACGCAAACGCCACGTATCGATCTCCCGACTTTGTTTTGAGTTTACCGCCCCCGCAGGCAATCACCACGTATTGCTTACCATTGACAGCGTACGTACTTGGCGAAGCATACCCGGCAGCGGGCAGTTTGGCGCGCCAGAGTTCACGGCCCGATTGGCGGTCGAAAGCCCGAATCAGTTCGTCGCGGGAGGACGCGATGAACAGCAACCCACCCGCCGTGACGGCCGGAGCACCATAGTTGTCGGTGCCCGTCGGGGGCAGGCCCTTCGCCACCAGTTCGGGGTACTCGCCCAGCGGCACTTGCCAACGGTGCTCGCCCGTATTCAGGTCGATCGCCGTCAGCGTACCCCAGGGTGGGCGGCTCACAGGATACCCGGCCCGGTCGTACCAGCGGGTAAACCCGGTATGGTGATAGGGCGCAGTGTTCAGCCCCGCCTTGCTGGCGACAGACGTCGTCCTGCCGAACAAATAATCCACAATGGCCTTCCGCTCGGTTTCCTTCAGGTGGGTGAAAGCAGGCATCATACCCTGCCCTTTGGCCAGAACCTGGGCTACGGACGTCTCGTTGCGTTTTTGGGAAATGCTGGTCAGGGCCGGATAGGTGCCATCGTGACTGCCTTCGCGGTTTTGGCCGTGGCAGGCAGCACAGTGGGTTTGGTAAAGTTGGCTACCGGTACGATCAACGGGCGGTGCTGACAACGAACTAGCTTGCGTCGGAACCAGCGCCATCGTGACCGGAATTTGCTTGGCCGGAACGTACATAATACCGGCTTCGTCTACCGCGGCCCCACCCCACTGTGCGCCACCATCGGTACCGGGAAAAAACACGGTCCGGTTGGGACTCAGTGGCAGGGGAATAAACTCCTTACCTGTTTGCCAGCGCCGGAGCTGGGCCACGATCGTGTCGCGGTCGGTGACAAAATCGTTAATATCGCTTTCCAAAAACGATTGCCGGGTAAACGGCGCGGGTTTCAGGGGAATCGGTTGAGTGGGCCAGGCTTTTTCTCCCGGAACGCTGGAAGCGGGCATAGGACGTTCTTCGATCGGAAACAGCGGTTTACCCGTGACCCGGTCGAAAACAAACAGGAAGCCTTGTTTTGATAGAACCGAAACGGCATCCACCTTTTTGCCGCCATGAATGACGGTGAATAAATTAGGCGGAGCCGGAATATCGCGATCCCATATGTCGTGGTGGATTGTCTGGAAATGCCAAAGCCGCTTGCCCGTGGCCGCATCGAGAGCGATAAGGCTGTTGCCGAACAGGTTCTGGCCAGGCCGAGTACTGCCGTATAAATCGAATGCCGCCGTCCCAGTAGGCACGTAAACAATGCCGCGCTGGCGGTCGATGGCCATGCCCATCCAGTTGTTGGCTCCACCGAAGTTACGGTAGCCGTCTTTAGGCCAGGTATCGGCTCCGTACTCACCGGAGTGTGGAATGGTGTGGAACGTCCAGACGAGCCGCCCCGTATGCAGATCATAGGCGCGCACGTCGCCGGGCAGGGCCGGGGCAATCTCCGACACCCGGTGGCCCATGATGAGCAGATTTTTATACACTACGCCGGGCGTATTGCTCACCACGTACTCGTCGGCTCCGGGCCGGGCGAGGCCCTCTTTTAAGTTGATTTTCCCGCCCTTGCCAAAACTGGCTACTGGTTTTCCCGTTCGGGCGTCGAGGGCGTAAAGCAGCGACCCATAGGCAAAAAAAATGCGGGCCTCCCGCCCATCAGTCCAGTAGGTAACGCCCCGGCTATTCATGGCAAAGGTATCGTCGGTGAAGGCCGTTTTCCAGAGCTCTTTGCCCGTGGCCGCGTCGAGGGCAAAGGCCTGCGACCCCGCTGAAACCCCGTATAGGACGCCGTCGATGATAAGCGGGTTGCACTGAATCTGGGTGTTGTTTTTCAGCGTATCGACTCCGCCCGACGCATATTCCCAGGCGACCTGTAAACCTGCCACGTTGCCGGAATTTAGCTGCGTAAGGGGCGAAAAATGGTTACGATCAGGACCGCCGTTGTATTCAGGCCAGTCAGTATTGACGGGTTGATGAGTGAGGCTGAGCAGGCCAACGGTCAGGAGCAAGGCGGGGTAGGTGAACTGTTTCATGAGCAAGGGTAGCGGAATAGACAGATAGACACAAAATGACTGAACGTTGCGGTAACCAGGGGGTTTCCAGGGTAAACCTCCCCTGTTGTTAGGTTCGCTATGCCCTGTATCGAGTCTATAAACAAGAAGTTCAGCGCTGACTTGGGCCGCCTGTTAAAAAGGCCAATTGGCTAATTTCTACCTTTCTGGTGTTCAACGGTCCGACCAAGGCGGAACCATAAGACTCAATTTTTACTTGCTGATTCTTGTAATCTGACGCAATGGATAGTTTAGCCCCAATCGATCAACAAAAAACGCTGGCCTCAAAGAGACCAGCGTTTGGTTATTTCCACATGATGTTCAACATTACCTATTGTCCATATAAAGATAGACCTACAAGGGAACGGCCATGTTAAGATCAGATTATAATAAATAACCTATCGTAATACACCCGGTTTATTCCGGAAGCATTGCTTTATCGAATGCCCCACCCGCTATGGGGTCGAAGAAAGGCCACAAGGCAACTGTTGTCAGATAGATGAGCCGTATGGGTATGACTTGATCTTCTTTTTCCGGATGCGGCATCTGCCGAATATAAGGTGGCATAGCTACGACATAGTAACTGGGCTCGTCGTCGATCTCACTAAAAAGTAGCTTGTGTTTCGTGCCGTAGTCATACGTATCGTCGAATATTGTTGCCCGGTCAACCCAGGTGTCATGCCCGACCTGGGTAGCACGCCGTCGATTAACATCAGTATAGAGCATATAGCGAATTATGGCCTTGGGCTCGATAGGGTCTACTTCACTTTCTATATTTGACATTTGCTATTTATATATTTCATTTAAAATATAAAGATAACTGAAAAAACAATATTTTTTTCTCAATACTCAAATTAAATAAATATAAATTAACAACGTCAGCTATTTGTCTATCAGATGTTTAGTAATTTTCTTGACAAGAACTTAAACGCCTTGTTTAAGTAGTTAATTGAACCGGAAGGTGTCATTTATAGCTTTTCGAAAAAAAGTTTGATTGGAATAAATCCGCCTTCCCCAATGCCCCGTATATATGTGCGGATAAAAAGAGGAAGGTTTTCACCGGCCTGCGCTTAGTAGGCCGGCTGATTTTTTTGCTTCTGTCGGCCCGCTTCTTCTCTGGTTCCCCACTGGCCTTTCTCTAACAACCCTTCTTACCTGTGTCCGCCACTTACACCCCTGGCGCTTTGGACAAATTCCTTTCCAGTTATTGATGCCAACGTCAAGTGATCGCCAGCTGTACGCTGTATTTATGTACTTAGTGCTAGTATGCACTTTACACACAAAAAACCCTAGCGATGCCAGGGTTTTACAACGAACGGGATATCCTATTGACTACAAACCTTGTAGAATATCCCAATCAACAAGGCACTCAATAATTCAGTCGTCTTTTTGAACAGCCTATTTGCTGGTATACCAGGGGCCATTTACGACGTGATATTGGGCATTTCATCCCAGTCGTCAAATAGACCGATATACCTTCCAAGTCATTATCTACGCGCTCTATAAACCGGCGATTGACCAGATATCGCCGGTGCAGGCGAACAAACCAGTTGGTTGGTAATTTAGCTTCAAATGATTTTAACGTGTAAGGAACCAACAGACGACGTCCATCCGCCCAATGCAGCCATGTGTAGCTTGTTTCACCCTCCAAATGCACCAAATCAGCTATAGGTATCCATTGAGTGCCCGCATTCGCGGTATATACCCGCAAAGGTGGCCAGGAAAGTAGATCAGCAGCAATCGCTGGTTCAGAATCAGCATAAAAAGCCATATAGAGTAGTAGTTATACCAGGTGTGGGAAAGCTTTTATTAATAAAACAACCTATAATTACCCATCCATCAGTGTTGCCCGACTATGCCTATATACGCTAGTCGGATCAATACCTGAACTTCAGGGCGGCAAAGACAACTTCTTTCGTATCGTTACCTTGGTAGCCGAATTTTCCTGCTCAAATAATGAGGTACCTGAACTGGCCAATACGCTGGAACTTCGCCATCCAACTGCGGTTTTACGAAGCGAAAAACCGGCTCTACAGACTCGACCCGGCCTTTGTAGTCAATGTGGGGCAAAAAGGAGTAGCTCGTTAATTCGATAGAATCGACCTTGTCCAGATGAAAAATTTCCCATCTACTGGGCGTCGTGTAGTTCGGAACAGTATCCCGGCAATAGCCATACAGGACCGGTCCCTGCGTAACCCGGTGAAGGCCCATTAGGTAGGGCTCTACGGTGCGCCATGTATTTTCTAGCCTGATCTGAACAACTTGCTGCCCCCTAATAGCCGCATCGAGGGTTTTGGAAACAATGTCGTCTTCTGGAATATCCATAATCAGAGAGGTATGAGTTGTGGGAGAAGCAGGAAAAAAGCAATCAATTCGTTGCATAATCTGTGCCAATTATAACAATTTATATCAATATGTTAATTTATCGACAAAATTTTACACGTACTCCAATGTACTAGCGCAAAATAGGCTATCCCACAGGCGTGGTAACGACCTGATTACTACAAAAAGAAATGTATAGTATACCGTTTTTCAATCCCGAAAGCATAACCATATACGCAAGAGCAAGTAGCCTAGATTGTAACCAACAGCTATCCGTTGCCAACCATCTCGCTGACCGTCCACATACTTGTACTAGACAAGTATAATCATATATACGTAGTAGGCTTCTGACGCGATTGACCGATTAATCAATAAATGATAAGATTTTGTTTTACTGAATTCAGCTAAAATGCCCCTCATAGTGGCTATTCAATGAATCGGCCTGTGCTCCTCCGAAAATTAACCGTAACGACTTATCTGCAGACTAGCTCGTCTTTCATTCTGATGAGTTTCACATTTGCCGGAAAAAATATAACTCTACTGATCTTATAAAGAATTATTCTAAATAACTCTTGGTCGTACATGACAGGAACTTTATATTTGAAGCTACTTATAATTAATCTAAATAAATGAGACTTCGTTATACTCTCTACTTTTGTTTACTAGCGTTATTGGTCATTCCGGGCACTCCTCTATTTGCTCAAAATCATGGATCCATTACAGGTGTTGTTAAAACCAGCGATGGAACAGCTGCTTCATTCGTTAACGTTGGCTTTAAAGAGATCCGTAAAGGCACGGTTACAGCCGAAGACGGATCTTTCCGTTTGACGGGTATCAATAAGGGTATTTACACGTTACGCGTAACGTTCGTGGGCCTGCAAACGCAAGAGAAAACGATTTCCGTACAAGCAGGAGAAACAACTAACGTTGATTTCACATTGGCAGAAAACACGGATCAACTCAATGAAGTCGAGGTTACGGCTACCAACAAAGCCGTAACCATGGGTAAAGCCAACCTGTCTCCACTAGACATGCCCCAGATGACGGGCGTTGTTAGCAGCGTTGTCATCGAAGATCAACAGATATCGCGCCTTGGCGATGCCCTCAAAAATGTGAGTGGCGTTTCGTTAACGCAGCAGCGGGGCGGTGTGGCTGAAACATTCTCGGCCCGTGGGTACAGCATCGGAATCGCTGGTGCAGGCGGTAACATTTTCAAAAACGGGGTCATCACCAACACAATGGGTTTCCCCGAGGCCAGTACGCTGGAGTCGGTAGAGGTCCTGAAAGGCAGTTCATCCCTTTTATACGGTAACGTGTCTGGCGGCCTGATCGTAAACATGGTTACCAAAAAACCAAAATTTAATTTTGGCGGTGAGGTGTCCATGCGTGCGGGCAGCTATAGCCTATACAAACCCGTCGTCGATGTATATGGTCCGCTGGCGAAAAATCTGGCATTTCGGGTTGTTGGCACCTATGAGGATGCCAAAAGCTACCGGGATGTCGTGAAAACCAACCGCGTTTATGTCAATCCGTCTCTGCTCTACAAGCTTGGCCAGAAGACAACGATTCTGCTGCAGGGCGATTACCTGAAATCGAATCTAACGCCCGACAACGGCATCGGCTCTCTGAATCTCAATCAGGATGCTCTAATTCCGGATGTTCCCCGTTCTCGGTTTATCAACACAACCTGGGCCTATAATAATCTGAAACAAACCACGGGATCACTCAACCTCGATCATGCGTTCAACAACAACTGGAAACTGACCTTCATTGCTTCCGCACAAGGCACGAAGGTAACGGCTTACGGAGCGGGCGTACCCAACAACAATGTAGCGGCCAATGGCGACTGGAGTCGTTCGCTGAGCCGGACACAAACGGCAGAAAACGACTACACGGGCCAGGCTAACCTCAATGGTCGGTTTACGACGGGCTCGATTGGCCACCAACTTTTGGTAGGTTCTGACCTGGTTGGTATTGTTAGCGAAACCAATACGTTTACCATCACCAGCAATGGCGTTGCGGTAACGACCTACGATAAGATCAATATTCTTGACCCAACTAAGTTCGAAACTCGTTCCGACATTCCGGACGCAAGGGCTATCTCCCGGACAACGTCGCCGTCAACCCGATTGGGTTTTTATGCCCAGGATCTGGTTAGTCTGACCGAAAAAGTCAAGGTATTGGTTGGCCTACGCTGGTCACAACAAAGAACCATTCAGACGACCATTCTTAATCTGAACACGCAAGTTGAGACGAGAGGAACGGCCGAAACAAAAACCGATGCGGCTCTGTCGCCAAAGGTGGCGCTGATCTACCAGCCCACCAAAACAACATCATTCTTTGGTAGTTACGCCAATAATTTCACCATCAATTCGGGAGTTGATATCACGGGACAGCTACTGAAACCATCGATTGTTGACCAGTATGAAGTGGGCGTGAAGAATGAGTTTTTGGGCGGACGGCTCACGGCCAATGTTGGGCTCTACCACATCGTCAACAGCGATCTGGCGCAAATGGCGTTGTTTAAAGCGGATGGTTCCTCAAATACGGACGCAAACGTGAAAGAGTTTACGGGACAGACAACCAGTGATGGTCTGGAAGTTGATTTGACCGGTACCCTGTCGAAAAACCTATACTTCATTACGGGCTACGGCTACAATTACATGCGGTATACGAAAACATCGCAGGCAAGGGGGTCATTCATTGAAGGCGAACGCCTGACCAATAACCCGGCGCATACGGGCAATTTCACTCTTTTCTACACCGTCGATCGGTCGGTATTACGGGGCCTTAAACTGGGGGCGTCAGCTTTCTATACCGGTGCCCGATACGGGGGCAACAACAACACCTATGGCCAAACACCGGAATTTAGCCGCCTGATTCCATTAACTGGCTTTGCTACCTTTGACCTGTCGGCGGGATACACGTATCAGAAAATTTCATTGCTGACGAAAGTTTCGAACATCACCAATGAATTGAATTACCTGATTCACGACCGTTATAGCATTATGCCGATTCCACCCCGGCAATTCGTGGCAACACTTTCCTATCGTTTCTAAACCAGGTCGCTCGAGTCGACTAGTGCTCTAGAACGCACTGAAATCGAAAAAGCCGTGACTCCCGAACAGGATCACGGCTTTTTCACGTTCTTTGTCCGTATGTTTCAAATCCGTCATCTGGCTGCTCACATCGAAGCACTGGCCCCCCTCGCCTATCAGGAATCTTATGATAATGTCGGCCTGCTGGTCGGTGATCCCAACACGATCATTACGGGTGTTCTGGTGACGCTGGATGTGACTGAGGCCGTGGTCGACGAAGCCATTGCTAAAGGCTGTAATGTCATTGTCGCGCACCACCCGGTCGTGTTTAGAGGCCTGAAAAAACTGACCGGTAAAACCTACGTAGAACGGACTGTCATTAAAGCAATTAAACACGATATTGCCCTTTACGCGGCCCACACCAACCTCGATAATGTAGCCGGGGGCGTTAATTTTA
Organism: Spirosoma humi; assembly: GCF_054776575.1. Lineage (NCBI taxonomy): Bacteria > Pseudomonadati > Bacteroidota > Cytophagia > Cytophagales > Cytophagaceae > Spirosoma > Spirosoma humi. The sequence continues at coordinate 320,831 of NZ_BAAHBR010000001.1, read as the reverse complement.
AAATTGCCGAGACGTTGACCCTACAAAATGTCAGGATACTGTCTCCCAAAAGCCAGGTCCTGACCAAGCTGGTAACGTTTGTTCCTGTAGCGGCTACCCAGACTGTACTGGATGCTCTTTATGAAGCCGGGGCCGGGCAAGTGGGCGAGTATAAAAACTGCAGTTTTCGTGTTTCGGGGACCGGCACCTTTCAAGCCTCCGAAAAGGCCCGGCCCACCGTTGGCCATGCAGGCGAATACCACGAAGAAGCCGAAAATCGTGTTGAAGTGATTGTTCCTACCCATCAGCAGGGACAGTTACTCACGGCCTTACGCCGGGCGCATCCGTATGAAGAAGTAGCGTATTACCTCACTGGCCTCGATAACCAGCATCAGGAAGTGGGCTCAGGCGCTGTGGGTGATCTGCCCGAGCCACTGGAGGGAAACGCGTGGCTTTCTTATTTGAAAGAGCACATGCGCCTGAACATGATTCGGTATACGCTCCTCCCCGACCGACCCATCAGCCGCATAGCGGTATGTGGTGGCGTGGGAAGTTTCCTGTTACCCGACGCCATACGAGCAGGAGCCGATGTTTTTGTGACGGCCGATTATAAATATCACGAATTTTTTGATGCCGAAAACCGCATCAGCATATGCGATATTGGCCATTACGAAAGCGAAGTCTTCACCAAAGACTTAATTAGCGGGCATTTAGCAAAAAAATTCACTACTTTTGCGGTAATTTTATCGGAAACGGACACGAATCCGGTTCGATACTTCATATAGCACTAACTACATTCCGAATGGAACTGACGATTGCGCAAAAATTAGACGCTCTTCTGAAACTGCAATCCCTTGATTCTCAATTAGACGAACTCATCAAAATTCGTGGTGGCCTGCCCGAAGAAGTCCGTGATCTTGAAGACGATATCGCTGGCTTTGAAACCCGGATTGGCAAGTTTCAGAGTGAAATCAAGACCCTGGAAGAAGAAATTGAACGCAATCGCGTGGCAAAAAAAGACGCTGAAAAACTGATCACCAAGTACAAGGATCAGCAGATGAACGTCCGAAACAACCGCGAATTCGACGCCATTTCTAAAGAAATCGAACTCCAGTCGCTTGAGATCGAGTTGGTTGAAAAACGGGCCAACGAAGCTCAATTTCGGGTTCGGGGTAAAGAAGAAGAAATCAAAACGACCCAGGCAGCTCTCAACGAACGGAAAGAAGACCTGAAAGCCAAACGGCAGGAACTTGACCAGATCACTTCGGAAAGCCAGGAAGAAGAAAAGGACATCATCAGACAACGCGATGAGCAGGCGACGACCATCGAACCGCGTCTGTTGAATTCCTACAAGAAAATTCGCGGTAATGCCCTCAACGGCTTAGCGGTGGTCATGGTGAAACGCGGTGCCTGTGGCGGTTGCTTCAATGTAGTACCTCCCCAGCGCCAGGCAGACATTAAAGACAAAAAGAAAATCATCGTCTGCGAACACTGCGGCCGGATTTTCGCCGATGTCGAAGGTGTCCCCGAACCAGCGCCAACAGGCCGTGGCCGGTAGAGAAGCGCTGACCAACACGTCGTGTAGTCTTATGAAACATTTTTTTGCAACGGCACCGGGTTTTTACCCGGTGTTTTTGTTTTTATTCCTGCCGATGCTGGCTGGTGCTCAGGACTTTAACTGGACGCCCGGCCTGCAGCGCGCCTATGCCGATCTGCAAAAACTCGACGTTCAGTCCGTCCAGACTTTATTAGCTTCGGAGTCGCCGGGGAATGGCGTTCGTATTTTTGTTGATGATTACGCAGACATGCTTCGGCTCGTCACCTCTGACGATGAGCAATTGTATTCAGCCATCAGTGACCGGGAAAATGAGCGGCTTGATGCGCTGAAGACGTTAGACGCTAATTCGCCCTGGCAGCGGATATTGCAGGCTGAAGTTCGGCTTCACTGGGCGTTCATTAAGTTAAAGTTTGGCAAGGAAGTGAGCGCCAGTTGGGATGTGATTCGAGCCTATAAGTTACTGGCTGATAACCAAAAACGCTTTCCGGCTTTTCTGCCCACCTACAAATCGCTCGGAACGTTGCATGTCATGATTGGCTCTGTACCCGATAATTATACCTGGGTTGCCAGCCTGTTGGGGTTACACGGCAACGTTCGGCAGGGACAGCAGGAATTAGTACGGGCTCAGCAAGACATGACTTTTGGCCTCGAAGCCCGACTGATCGATCTGATGGTCCGCGCTTATGTGCTGAACTTCAATAGTGCAGACGGTCAAACGTTGAAGCAGTTGGTAAACGACCACCCCAATAACCTGTTGCTTCATTTTTTTGGGGCTACGATCGAGCAGAAGAACGGCCACAGCGAACAGGCGCTGGCTTATTTATCAGCCCGGCCAGTCGGAAAAAATTACCTGCCGCTCCCAATCATTGACAATATTATGGGGGACATTTTCCTACAGAAAGGTGATTATTCAACCGCAACGTCTCATTTTCAGCACTTTCTGACAATGTACAAAGGGCGCAATTTCCTGAAGGACTCATACTACAAACTGTTTCTGTGCGCCTGGTTAGCCAATAAGGCCGAAGCCATTACTCTTCCCCTGCTGAGAAAAGTGACGACGGTTGGTCGCACAACGGTTGAGTCGGATAAAGCCGCGCAAACGTTCGCGGAAGCGTATTTGCAGAAAGGTGGTACTGTAAATCAGAAAATACTGATGCGCGCTCGCCTGGCCTCTGATGGCGGTTTTACGGATAGTGCGCTGGCCTATTTACGCCCTTATACCGAAGCCGCTTTTCCACTGACGGTCGAAAAAGCAGAGTACAATTATCGGATGGGGCGCATTTTTCAACGCCGGAACGATAACGATGCGGCTATCCCCTATTTGAACCGGGCCCTCGTCCTGAGCGAACCGGACCAGCTTTCTTTCGGAGCAACAGCGGCTTTACAACTGGGCTATATTTACCAACACAAAAACGACCGCGCCCAAGCACGGTCATTTTTTCAGAAAGCCCTGCGTTTCAAACGCCATGAGTATAAGAACAGCATAGACAATAAGGCGCGGGCCGCGCTGAGCCAGCTATAATGAGACTTGATGCCAAAGCCATTCCATTATTATCAATCAAGCGAAACCTTTTTCAAACCAAACTAGTTGATATAACAACGTAATTTATAGCACACGATGACGTTCGTAAAAGAACAAGAACTTCAGGCTAGGTTTGCTGAACGAATGGGCACCCAGGCTATTTTTATGGTTAGCCATGTGAGTCATTTACTGGCACGTAAGGCAAATCGGGAACTGGCCCGATTGGGTTTTACTCTACAGATCGAACAGTTTCCGATTTTGTTTATAGCGTACTTTTCGGGCGAAGATCTTTTGTCACAGCAGGAGATCGCTAACTTTTTGCAGAAGGATAAATCGGGCATACAACGCTCGATCCGCACATTAGAACGGGATGGCTACCTCCGGATAGTTCCTGATAGTGATGATCGGCGCAAAAATCTGGTTCGCTTGACACCCGCTGGAAAAATGATTATTGAACAGGCTTTGAATACAACGGAGACAATAGATCATGAGGTAATGAGTCAACTGACTACCGACGAACGCGAGACATTCGCCAGAATAACCCGGAAGATTGCAGGTTTATTAGAAAAATAATTTTTTATTTTATTAGTTGATATATCTACAGTAGACAGATCAACGATTGGATTTATGAAACGATTAATTGCACTTGGCTTAGTTTTCACGCTGGCATCAGCAGGTTTAGGGTGGGCACAGGCGCAGCCTCAGGTGCCAGCCCCGGCAAACTTTCGGCTGAAAGATTGCATTGATTACGGGCTCAAAAATTTTGGCAGCATCCGCATTGCTCAATATCAGATCGAAACCGCTGACCAACAAGCCCGTCAGGCACTGGGTCAATATTTACCGCAGGTGAGCGCCACGGGAACGTCGACCAATAATATCAAACTCCAGCAGAGTGTTATTCCGGCCGGGGTATTTGGTCCCGAGCCACAAGTATTCATTATCGGCCAAAAGTTCCAGACGAACCTAACTGCTCAGGCTACGCAGACGATCTTCGACCGATCTCTGCTGATCGGCATCAAGGCGAATAAACCCAACCAGCAGTTGGCGGCCCTGAATACCCGCCAAACGCAGGAGGATGTTATTTATAATATTGCCACTAACTATTACCAGGTTTTTGTGGCCCAGCAGCAGATCGGTTTGCTGCGCGACAACCTCGAGCGGACCCAGCAGGTCTTGAACATCTTGAAACTACAGCGCGACAATGGTGTTATTCAGCCCGTCGATTATACACGTACGGAAGTCAGTTACAACAGTACCCAGTCGCAGTTAACGCTGGCTGAGAACGACCTGAACCTGGCTATGAATCGGTTGAAATACCAGATGGGTATGCCGCAGGAACAGACGCTGGTCCTGTCCGACTCGACGTTACTAACGCAATTGCCTTCGCTGGAACAGGGCGAATTTTCGGCGGCCAATCTGGTTTCGTTCCAACAGGCCGAAACCAATATTCAGTTACAGGATTTACAGTTGCAACGCATTCGGGCGGGTTACCTACCTGCGCTAAGTTTGACCGCTAACTACGGTACGGTAAACCTGGGAGCGCAAACTATCGATAAACTGTTTACCAACTTCGTGGGTTTCGGTAGTTTTGGCCTCCGGCTGAACGTCCCCATTTTCGACGGGTTTCAGCGCGACGCTCAGATAAAGCAACAACGGCTGACGCTGTTAACTCAGAAAGAGCAGCAGAAATTAAACGTGTCGGCCTACCGGCTTCAGTTCAACAATGCTCAGTCGCAGATTCAGCGGGCACAAATCAGCGTGCAGAACGATGATCGCAATGTGAAGCTGGCGCAGGAAGTGTACAACATCACAACGCTACAGTACAAGCAGGGAACCAAGCTGTTATCTGACGTCATCAACGCAGACAACTCCTACCGGGAAGCCCGGACCAATTACATCAATTCCCTCATCAATCTGTACCAGGCACGGCTAGACCTCGAACAATCGCAGGGTAAACTGCTTGCTTTCTACAACCAACTTTGATCAATACAACCGACCAATAGATCATGAAAAAGACAACGCTAATCGTCGTCGCAGCCTTAGTAGCCATTACCGCTTTGATTGGCTTCCGCCTGTCATCGAACAAGAAAAAGATCGATGAGCAGAAGAAGCCCGTCGTTCAAACCAACGTGGCGATTCCGGTAACCGTTGCCCCTGTCGAAGAAGGCACCGTCAGCCAGCAGCTCGTCAAAACGGGAAATCTGATTCCTTACAAGGAGGCCGACATTATTGCGACAACAGCGGGTAAAGTAACGAAAGTCAATTTTAACCTGGGTTCGTCGGTCAGGCAGGGATCTACGCTGGTTGAACTGGACAACCGGCTTAAAGAACTGTCGCTGGAAGCCACGCAGCTTTCCATTGACCGACTGAAGAAAGATGTAACGCGGTATAACACGCTTCTGGCCGGTAATGCCACAACGGAAATCCAGGTAAATGAAACCAAGTACAACTACGAAAACGCCGTCAATCAGGCTGAGCAAATCAGAAAGCAAATAGCCGATGCAAACGTGAAAGCCCCTATTGGCGGACGGATCGTGCAGAAAGACATTGAGCCGGGCGAGTACATTACCGTCGGTAAAGTATTAGGGCAGGTACTGGATGTTGATCGGTTGAAAGTACAGGTCCCCGTCAATGAAAGTGACGTGTACGGACTGCGCGAAGGCCAGACGGTTAAGGTGTCGGCGGATGTATTTCCGGGCCGGACGTTCAACGGACGGGTGTCTTACATTGCACCCCAGGGCAGCGATGAACACAACTATCCGGTTGAGATCACCATCGACAAAGCCAATGGGCTGAAAGCGGGTACGTTCGTCAACGTCGATTTCTCGCAGAAATCCAACCAGAAAGCCCTTCAGATTCCCCGTTCGGCCCTGGTAGAAAGCATCAAAAATCCCTACGTATTCGTCGTGAATAACAACGTAGCCGTTCGTCGTACCATAACGATAGGCCGGGACTTTGGCGATTCGATTGAAGTACTCGGCGGCCTGAAGGCTGGTGATCAGGTGGTTACCACCGGTCAATTGAACCTGAGTGACGGAAAACCGGTACAAATCACAAAATAATTACCCGAAACCATGTCTATATCTGAAATAGCGGTTAAGCGGCCATTGCTGGTAACGACCATTTTTACCGTCCTGATCTTGTTCGGGGCGCTCAGTTATCAACAACTGTCTTACAACCTGTTGCCTAAATTTGAGGCCAACGTCATCAGCGTGGTGACGACCTACCGGGGCGCTTCGGCCGATGAGGTTGAAACGAACGTAACCAAGCGCATTGAGGAAGCGCTTTCGTCGCTGGAAGGACTGGACCGGATGACCTCTACCTCGCAGGAGGGCGCATCGAGCGTGGTTATCCAGTTGAAAAACGGGGTGAACACGACGCTGGCGCAACAGGATGCCCAGCGCAAAATTGAGCAGATCATTAACCTACTGCCCGACCAGGCTGACCGCCCTATTCTGAATAAGTTCTCGACCGACGAGATTCCGGTCCTGCGGATGGGCGTCACCGCCAACATGTCGCCAACGGCGCTGTATGACCTGATCGACAATGACATCAAACCTCAATTGTCGAACGTGTCCGGCGTGGGGCAGGTAAATATCGTCGGCGGCAACGAGCGGGAGATTCAGGTAAACGTCAATACGGAAAAACTACGCGGTTACGGCATTTCTATTGGCCAGGTATCACAGGCCATCAATGCGGCCAACGCCAGCTACCCGGCCGGTCAGTTGGAAACGCGGCAAGCGCAGTATTCGATTCGGTTCGATGCGTCCGTGCAGACCGTGAAGCGGTTGCGGGATTTGATCGTGGCCCGTCGTACCGACGGCAGTCAGGTATTGCTAAAAGATGTAGCCGAAGTCGTCGACGCGTCGACCAAGCCAACGGCCATTAACCACATCAACGCACAACCGTCCATTGGTCTGCAGATTCAGAAACAGTCCGACGCCAATGCCGTATCGGTGAGCCAGGGCGCACAGGTCAAAATCAAACAGTTGGAGAAGCAGTACAGCAGGATTGGCCTGAAATTCAACATTGCCTCCGACCAGTCGATTTACACCCTGGCCTCGGCCCACGCGGTGGTCGAAGATATGGGGCTGGCTGTTCTGATCGTGTCGCTGGTCATGCTGCTGTTCCTGCACAGCTTCCGGTCGGCTCTGTTTGTGCTGGTTGCGTTGCCATCGTCCATGATTCCAACCTTCGCGCTGATGTACCTGATGGGTTTCTCGTTGAACCTGATGACATTAATGGCCCTGTCATTGGTCGTCGGTATTCTGGTCGATGACTCGATTGTGGTCCTGGAAAACATCAACCGACACCTGGAAATGGGCAAAGATCGACGGCAGGCCGCTCTGGATGGACGGAGTGAAATCGGATTTACAGCCCTCGCCATCACCCTGGTCGACGTCGTGGTATTCGTACCGCTGGCCATGACGGGCGGATTGATCGGGAACATTCTGCGTGAGTTTGCACTGGTCGTCGTCTTCTCGACGCTGATGAGCTTACTGGTATCGTTCACGCTGACTCCCCTGCTGGCTTCGCGTTTCGGTAAGATCGAAGTGTTGAATCCAAAGTCATTGTGGGGTAGCCTGAACCTTGGGTTCGAGCGTTTCCTGGATCGGTTGACCAACGCTTACGGCCAGATTCTGGTCTGGGTGCTGGGTCACAAACGCTATATTTTCCTCGCGGTTATTGCTTTGCTGGTGGGTTCCATTGCCCTGGTACCGGCTGGTTTCATCGGCGGTGCCTTCATGCCGCAAAGTGATCAGGGCGAGATGAGCATTCAGGTCGAGCTGGCCCCAACGGCGTCTATTTACCAGACTAACACCATCGCGCAACGGGCGGAGCAAATCATTATGAAGCATCCCGAAGTAACGAACGTCTTCACGAACGTCGGGTATAGCAGTAACGGATTGGCAACGTCCTCGAACAGCAACCTGGCCGATATTAACGTCAAGCTGATTGACAAGAAAGAGCGGAAACTATCGACGGAAGAATTTGGTCAGGTGTTAAAGCAGGAGGTCGGACGCATTCCGGGGGTGAAAGTAACCGTTAGTCCGGTCGGCATTGTTGGCGCTTCACAAGCACCCATCATGATTGCGGTGAAGGGCACGAACCTAACCGACATTCGGAAGGCAGCCGCCATTGTTAAGCAGGTAACCGAATCGGTGCCCGGTACCCAGGACGTAAAGTATTCGGTGAAAGATCCCAAACCCGAAGTAACCGTGAGTTTGAATCGGGAACGGATGGCGCAGTTGGGCATCAGCGCATCAGACGTAGGGATAGCCCTGCAAAATGCCTTCCGTGGTAATGACCAGTCGAAGTTCAAGCAAAACGGCAATGAATACGACATTCTGGTTAGCCTGGATCAGTTCGACCGTACACAGCCGCAGGACGTTAGTCGCCTGACGTTCGTTAACAACCAGGGGAAAACCTTTGAGCTTTCGCAGTTCGCTACGGTGCAGGAGCAGGTTGGAGAAAGCGTGCTGGAACGGATCGACCGGCTCTCGTCGATCACGATCAATGCCCAGGTAGTGGGTCGCCCGGTAGGTACCGTGGGTACCGATATCCAAACCAAAATGGCGCAGCAGAAACTTCCGGAAGGGGTTAATATCCAATACCTCGGCCAGTTGCAACAGCAGTCTGATGCCTTTGGTAGCCTGGGGCTGGCGCTGATGATCGCTATTCTGCTGGTGTATTTCATCATGGTGGCCCTCTACGAGAGCGTCGTGTATCCGTTCGTCGTCTTGTTCTCCATTCCAGTAGCCTTGGTTGGTGCCTTGTTGGCCCTTGCGCTGACGATGGAAAGTCTGACCGTCTTCTCGATCGTGGGGATGATCATGCTGCTCGGTCTGGTAGCTAAAAACGCGATCCTGATCGTGGACTTTACCAACCAGCTGAAAGCCGAAGGACACGATGTGGTCGATGCGCTGATTGAAGCGGGTAAAGAACGGTTACGGCCTATTCTGATGACGACACTGGCTATGATTCTGGGTATGCTGCCCATTGCGTTGGCCAGCGGTGCCGGTGCCGAAACCAAGAACGGTATGGCCTGGGTTATCATCGGTGGTCTGACCTCGTCGCTCCTATTAACGCTGTTAGTAGTTCCATCGATGTATCTGGTCGTGGATCGGATCATTGCCCGGTTCACAAAGAAGAAAGTCACTCCGAAAAAGCCACAGGAACTGGAAGTCGCGAAAGCGATGGATTAAGCCAATACGTGTATAAAACGGCCGCTGGCTGTTTGAGTAAAGAGTTCTGACCAGGTCAGTCTTTGCCTCAAACAGCCAGCGGCCGTTTCGTATTCTGTCGTTTCTGAAATACTTGGTTAGTCTTCCAGTGCAGCAACGCCCGGTAAGGTTTTCCCTTCCATATACTCCAGCAAGGCACCACCACCCGTCGATACATAACTGACGCGGTCGCCATAACCAGCCTGGTTGATGGCCGAAGCCGAATCACCACCGCCGATCAGCGAGAACGCGCCGTTTTCTTCCGTTGCCTTCACAACGGCTTCAGCAATGGCGTTGGTGCCATGGGCGAAGTTTTCAAATTCGAATACACCCATTGGGCCGTTCCAGAGAATCGTCTTCGATTTTGACACGACGTCTTTGAACAGTTCAATAGTTTTAGGACCAATGTCGAGACCTTCCCAGCCGTCCGGAATCTGGCCGGTTTCAACAATCTGCCGATTCGCATCGTTGGAGAAATCATCGGCACAAACGTTATCCAATGGCATGTAAATAGTTACGCCTTTGGCCTTGGCTTTTTCGAGCAATTCCAACGCCAAATCCTGTTTATCGGCTTCGAGCAGTGATTTACCGATGTTGCCACCCTGTGCTTTGGTGAACGTATAGGTCATTCCACCGCCAATGATCAGGTTATCAACCTTATCGAGCAGTTTTTCAATAATCAGGATCTTATCGGAGATTTTGGCTCCGCCCATGATAGCCGTAAATGGCCGCTCGGCTTCTTCCAGAATCTTTTTGGCGTTAACCAGTTCAGCTTCCATCACGTAGCCCGCCACGCGATCGGTAAAGAACTGCCCCATGACCGCCGTCGATGCATGGGCCCGGTGTGCTGTTCCGAAAGCGTCGTTGACCCAAACATCGCCGAGTTTCGATAGTTTTTCGGCAAACGCGACGTCGCCCTTCTCTTCTTCTTTATAGAAACGCAGGTTTTCGAGCAGCAGGATTTCGCCCGGTTGCAAGCTGGCGGCCAGATCAGTAGCTGATTGACCAATGCAGTCGTCGGCGAATTTCACTTCGCGACCAAAGGCTGCTTCCAGAGCAGGCAACAAATGTTTGAGGGAGTATTTCTCTTCAGGGCCTCCTTTCGGCCGACCAAGGTGCGACATCAGAATAGCCGAACCACCATCGTTTACGATTTTCAGAACGGTTGGAATGGTCGCCTTGATGCGCGTATCGTCTGTAATGTTAAACGCTTTGTCGAGCGGCACGTTGAAGTCGACCCGAACCAGGGCTTTCTTACCGGCAAAATTGTAGGAATCTAAAGTTTTCATGCGACTGCGTATGGTCGTTTGTTTTCGAGGCCAAACTTAGCAGTTTTTAGGCAGACGCAAGCGGGAAGTTTAGTGTAGAGGCCATTAAACGACTAGGCGAAGGGCCGTATGACGCGCAATCTGGTCGAAGTCAACGTCATTGTGCAGAATGGGAATATCGTAAAAGATGGCATAATGGGCAATCAAACAGTCGTTTGGCTTACGAATCGTTACCCCTTTTTTGCGCAATGACCGATACAGATCAGCCGCCCCAATAGCCGCTTCAACGGGATCGAGCTTTAACAGCGATTGGGCCAGCATACCTTCTTTCACAACGGCGTATCGATCATCCGTTCGTACCCCTTGAAGAACTTCCTGTATGATCGTCGGCGTCACATAGATTTGTCGATCGGCTACGGTATACTCTACGACTAAGGCTGTTTGTTTGCTGCGAACTTCCCGAAAAGCATCTCCCAAACCGACGTATCAACAATCATTGATCCCAATCGTTAGGCGTCGAATCGGTGCGCATCTGGTTCAAATCACCGCCCATTCAACTTTACCAAATAAAGAAAGCAACCGCTGACGAGCCTGCCGATCAATATATTCCTGGAGAGCCAATTCAACGACAGCCTTTTTCGTCTTTAAATGACTTATTTCCAGCGCCTTCTGGATCAATTGATCATTTATATCAATGTTCGTTCGCATACGTCTACGTCTACATACACAAATATAAGCGTTTTTATACACATCAGTACTTCCCCTCGCTGCCGCCCCCGCCAAAGTCGCCCCCACCGTATCGTAGGTTATCTTTAGGTGCGTGCGACACATGACCAGTAGCCTGAGCAGCCGCCATACTGGCCGCATTAAGAAAGAGCTCATTTGGCGAATCATCGTCCGGCGCGTCGGTAAAGCCATGTTTGGGACTTGCCAGATAGCGTATGCCAAACACAGCAAGCCCGATCAGGGCCAGGCCACCCAGCGTTAGGGCGACATTGAGTGGCACAAATCCAGTGTACTCATGAAATGTCATGACGGCCGCAATCAACCCCAGCATTCCCAGAATGTTCAACATACGGTTGCGCTTCATCAACCCCTGCCACAGGTAAATGGCCGGAATGATGAATGTCAACGCCCAAAATAAGCCAGATAACCCAATTTCAGGCGCTTCGGTAGGGCTGGTTATGCCTGGCCCGGACTTAAGTAAAAGGCCATTCAGTTCACGAACAACGAAATAATTACCGCTGGCCGCCAGCACAATGAGCGATAACCACTGCGCCAGATTCAGTGGATCGGCATAATAGACCTGCCTTGTATTCCGATTGACAAACTGACGGACGATTACATAAAGCGCGAGCGAAACCGCCATCATCACAAACGGCAAGGCATCTTTTCCCCAACTTACTTTTAGCAGGCTGTTAAAAATTGCGGTGTAAAACGTGGCAATGGTAAAGAAAGCAATGAGCGTATCGCCATAGTACCAGAGTATAACCAGCAGGAGTGGTAACGTAAACAGACAATGGGTGGCCAACGACAGTCCATTTGGCAAAAACTGGTTAAAACCGAACGCCAGAAAACCCGTCAGGGTAACCACAAAGGCATTGTCAATACCATTTCGGTACAGGAGTCGCCGATTGATCAGGAGACCACCGACAAGACCAACTCCGATACCAAACGCTATGTTGAAGATACCATACGCTTTGGGGTTGTCGAGCATAGTCGAAAAAATACTGGCAGGCAGCAGGTAACAGGCCAGGATAGCAACGGTCGTAAACAGAAACAACCCAATTTCGATAAAGCCGTTTGTTTGCCGAAACGACACTGGGTATGCTTTGCGAACGGCATTGATCTGCTCGTCAGTCATCAGTTCCTGCCGATGCCAGCGTTCCGCCTGCGCCAGTACGTCGCGGTTATAAATCCATTGTTCGTTATAGGCTCTCATTGGTGCGGTTGCCCTTTGGCAGTTGGGTCATCAGGTAATACACTAAGGCAATGCCGGTCAGGATAAAATACCAATAATACGCATCGTCGCCCTGCGGGCGCACGTAATGAAAAAACAGGTAAGTAACCCCGATGTAGCCATATACGGTACTCATCAGCAAGAACAGAAACGAGCCGTTGCCCCCCTCAGTCAACGGCAACCGGCGACCGCGTCTGGAGTATTGATCAAATACGATACAGGCCGCAGCTAATCCCAGCGCAAACCACAGCCGAATGCCCTCGAAGTTGAACAAGCCCCCCAGCAACGCCACCATCAACAGGTTTCCGGCAATGGTCAGGTAGGTATACGTAAAATGAGGTTTAATTTTCCTTCGCTCCAGACCAATGGCTACGGCAATCAGGACTAAAGCCAGACCTATGGCAGAGAAGACCGTTTTCTGGTCAAAAAAATTGGTTTTAAAGTAGAATTCCAATGGCCGGACCGTAACGCCTACCCACGAGATCAGGGCCGTCAGGGCCATGCCCAAAACACCCCGGTGGTCGAACCGGTAGGCCAGCGGCACAAACAGCAGGGCGGGCAATAGGGTTACTAGCCCGTAGCGCGAACCAAACACATTGTAGGCATATTGGGCATACCCTTCGAGGGTCAGAAAAAGGAGGCAGGCCAGAATCAGGGCGTAATCGCCAAAGGTTGACCGACTCCGGGTCTGAGCCGGTGTCCATTCGGGGCGAAATCGCCACGCGAAGTAAAAACAGCTTACACAGGCAACCGCGATTCCCGTTAGCAGGGCACCCTGACCAATCTGATCGAAGTTGTCATAGATCAACAGGCCGAGTCCCGAACTAAGGAGTAAAATACCGATGTAGAGCATGGAGCGGAATTCCCAATGGAGCGAAAAAGGTCTCTGGTGCTCTATTTCACTAAGTTTAGTCTGCTGCTCAGGCGGCAAAATACCTTGTTTACCCAACTCATTCAGAACATCGACTGGGGACATAAATGCTTGTTTTTTTGTTCTTACTGTACGTTGTTGTGCCTACGGGCTTAGGTTTCATACCATGTTGTATACGGCCTGAAATCCGCAGTACACGCTAGTTATTCTATGATCGGACGACAGAAGATTATCCTCACACCCCGGTATTATCTCGACAACTTTCGCTACGTGCTGGACTTTGTCAAACGGCTTTACGGCAACCTGTTAAACGATGCCGAGTGGGACTTTATCCACCGCTTCGAAGCCTTGAGCCTCGATGCGCAATGTCTCTACGTCCGGTTCAGCAACCGCAAAGGACTCTTTTTTCGGGTCAACAAACTACAATATAACGAAATTACCGACCTACCGGCGGCTGTCGGTGAATTGCTCATGGCTGGATTTGCCGAGCGGCTGTCGGCTCATCACGAGTCTATGGGCGAGCTGGCCCTCAGCGTTTTTACGAAGCCGGAGTTGGTAAATCTCCTCCCGCTGGAGCCGGAAGAAAGCCGTCCGCTGGCCAAAGAAAAAAAGGAGTATGTTGTTCGCTACGCTCTTCATGAACTTGATTTTGCCGAAGTTGTTACGAGCCTCACCACCCACGAGACAGTGATCCGAATGAACTTCGAGGCCGAAGGGATGATGGTCAAATACCTGTTTTTTGGCAATCGGGGCAGCAACATGACAGAATTCGTGGTGCGCGACCTTGGCATGGTCAATTTTGAGCGCTACGATGAAAGTAAACTAACGGCCCGTTTTCGAAGCCGTAAGGAAGTAGAAGACAAACTGTTGATCTCGCTGACGAATGAAGAATTTTATGACCTCAAAGAAGCCGAAACACCCGCCGACGATATCTATAACTGGTTTCTGAACTGGAACGAAACCCGCCCCGAATTAACCGAAATCGCGATTCCGGGCTATCAGAAGTTGGTGTGCCGGGTGGGTGCTTTTCTGGAAAAACAAAAGCTGCCCGAACAGGCACTCAGCGTTTACGAATTATCGGATCGGGTACCCGCCCGCGAACGACGCGTTCGCCTGCTGTTTAAAAATGGATCGATCGAAGAAGCCCTTGCTCTCTGTGATGAAATTGCCGTTAATCCGTTGAATGCCGAGGAACGCTATTTTGCCACCGATTTCCGGGAGAAGATTCTGGGTTTGAGCGAGAAAAAACGCACCCGCAAAGCCACAACACGTTTCCTGTCCGACGCAGAGAGTGTCAATATCCCGGCGGCTTACCGCCACCATGTCGAAGCGGGGGTGATGAACTATTACCTGGAACACGACTTCGACGCAGCTTTTACGGAAAACTACCCCTGGCGCGGCTTGTTTGGGCTGGTTTTCTGGGATATTATTTACGACGCCAATGTATCGGCCATTCACCACCCCCTCCAAAGGGCTCCATCGGACTTTTACCTGCCTGATTTTTATACAAAGCGGGAAGACTTGTTGAAAAAACGTCTGCTCGAACTGGACACCAAAGATGACTGGCGCAAGCATGTCGGCCGTATGTTCAACGCTAAATACGGAATTACCAACGTACTGGTCGACTGGTCAGATGAATTACTCACGCTGGTTCAGCGTATGATTGAGCTGCTGGACGTGGTCCAATTGCGTCTGATTCTGCTCGAAATGGCCCGTAACGTTCGCGAACACACGCGTGGCTTCCCCGACTTGCTGGTCTGGAATGAAAACGGCGAATATGACTTCGTGGAAGTCAAATCACCTACTGACCACCTTGGCCCCCAGCAACTCCACTGGCTGGAATTTTTCCAAACGATTGGTGTACGCGGAAAAGTCGTTCGGGTCATTTGGGAGTTATAAAATCCGGCCAACCCGTAGAAAAACAGGAAATTGTACGTCGCGCTCATCATCACCCCAAAGCGGCTTTAGCTCCTCCCCCAGCCCGGTGACAGGATCTTCCTCATTTTCGAGGATGTACTGCCGCACGGCCGACCAGGTCCGCAGGTAATTCAGGAAGCGGTCCAGCGACCAGGTTCGACGGGCGATAAAATCGGCTTGCTGGACATCGGCAAATGGAAAGGGTAAGTTTGCATACGCATTGTCAATATGCTTCCGCTGGGGGTCCCAGTAGGGGCCAATCCGATTCCGGTAAAAATCGAGCAGGATAGCGTCAAGACCAGCACCAAGCTGCACCAGGCCGTAGCCCCACTCGGCGATAACTGCTCCGGGTTTACCCACACGCCGTACTTCCTCATGAAAAGCGTTCACATCGAACCAGTGCAAGGCCTGCGCTACCGTAATCAGGTCGAAGGTGTGATCAGCAAAGGGCGTTTGCTCAGCCCGGCTGATCTGGTAGTGAATAGTAGGCTTTTTGGTAGCGAGTAAGAGCTGCGTTTCGCTGATGTCGGTAGCCTCAACCCGATCGAACCGATCGGCCAGCGCACCGGCAACCTGTCCGTTTCCCGTAGCACAATCCCAGGCAGCTTGATGGTCGCTGGCGAAGGATAGAATAAACTCATATAGGTCGGCGGGGTAGTCGATTCTGTATTGAGCATACAGATTGGCGTGGCCCGAAAAGCGGTCGAGAGGTTGCATAATTTTTATTTTCAACAATAATTAAACGTTTTTCAGGAACAAGTGTCTAATCTTTGGTTTAATAGGAAAAACCGAATTCAAAATTGGGTTATCATCCCAAAGCATCTATTTTTGCGCGGTTAACTTATTGAGCTCAATCAATCTGTTCGTTCATTTATCGTTTACCCGATTCTCATGAAAAAATTAGTCGGCATTTTTATCGCTTCGGCTTCGCTGGCCCTGGCCGCTATCGACGCTAACGCACAGGCTCCATCCGATATTCCAGAGGAGATGAATACCCTGATGACGAAATACACCTGTATTGCCTGTCACCGGCCGAACCAACGGCTGGTAGGTCCGGCCTATGCAGACGTAGCCAAGAAGAAATATTCTAACGAGGAAATCGTCAACCTTATTTATAACCCAATTCCAGCACACTGGCCTGGTTATCCACCAATGGCCGCTATGAAGCAGGTACCAAAGGAAGATGCCATGAAATTAGCCGTTTGGATCAACTCGCTCGATGGCAGCCCAGCCAAAAAAGGGGGAGCCACCAAAGCGAAACCAAAAGGTAAAAAAGCGTAATGAAAAAGCACCGGTTTTAATGCCGGTGCTTTTTTTATGTGGTGGTGATGGTCAAAACTAACTTTCCTTCTCCGCAGTACCCATCAGGCTTCGTTGCCGTACGGCTTCGTACAGGACCACGCCCGTTGCCACCGATACGTTCAATGAACCAACAGCCCCCAGCAGTGGAATCTTGACGTGGGTATCGACCATCCGGAGTAGCTCGGGCGATATGCCGTCTTCCTCCGATCCCATAATGATTGCCATAGGACCCGTCAAATCAGTGCTGCGCTCGTATAGGTCGCGGCTCGATTTTTCGGTACAGGCCACCACCGTTATGCCTGACTCCTGCAAATATTTGACGGTTTCCGTCAGGTCTGGCTCGCGGCAGACCGAAATATGGTTCAATGCGCCCGATGAGGTTTTCATAGCATCGGAATTGATCGCAGCAGCACCCCGACCCGGAATAACGATGCACTGGATACCTGTGCACTCCGCCGTACGGGCGATAGCGCCGAAGTTCCGGACGTCGGTAATACGGTCCAGGAGCAGAAAGAAGGGCGTTTCACCCCGCTCAAACACGTCGGCGATAACATTCGAGAGCTTGACGTACTGCACCTGCGCCACCAGACAAACCACACCCTGGTGATTTTTGCGGGTCAGGCGATCCAGTTTCTCGACCGGCACGCGCTGGATAGTAACGCGATTCTGAAACGCTAAATTCTGGATGTCGGGATTGCTCATCCCTTTCTCCATGTATAATTTATCGATCTGCTGCTCTGACTTGAGCGTTTCAATAACTGACTGAATACCAAACACCATCTCGTCGGGCTGCGGACGAAACTGTGGTCTTGACCCACCGGGCCGATGCCCTCCAGGACGGGAGTTAGTGGGGCGGTTTACTCGCGAATTGTTCCGGTTCTCCATGCTTCGACAATCGGGTACCAGACCGGCTGATACTCAATAAAGCGCACCAGTTCGTAATGATCCTCGACAAATTGATTCGGTTTTTTTGTAAAGGTAAAGTTTACTTCCGAGACATTGGCCCGGCGATTATAAACCCACACTTCGCGTTCGCGGTTCCGTTGGACCCGGTCGGGTGCGCCGAGCACAATGTAAATCATGCCTTTATCCGTTTTCCAGCCCTCTTTGTAACTCGTAAACAACCGGTTGGCTTCTTCGACCCGGTCGAAATACGCCTTCAGGGTTTTGCGGGCCACTTCTTCATTGCCCGACATTAAACTCAGCCAATACCGGTCAAACGCTTTCTTGGTATCCTGCGCCTGATTCAGTTCGCCGATCTCCGAACTGGTACTCATGTACAAAACGGGCTTGATCAGTTTTTCGGGGCGGGTGAGCTTTGGAAACCGCTTGTCGGCCACTACCAGACCAATACCAGACGCATCGGTCGTATCCTCTACAAAATAATAAAGTCCTTCACGCGGAATAACGAAGGGTTTGTTGGTGGAAATAGTCAGGGTCGAATCCTCGGTCAGCGATTTGGCTGCCGGACGAGGTGAGGTATTCATCGGCGATGAGGCCGCTTCGAAATCGTGCCGATAGCGAAACCCATACAACGGTTTGCTGGTGCCATTTACGTCCCGAATGATAACGGTATCACCGACATTGACATAGCTACGCAGGTGGGGCAGTTTCCCCGCTTTGTCAAACAACGTGAAGCGATCGCTTAGTTTGGTGGCTTTGAACCGGAGCGACAGATCGTTACGGGCTTTTGTTCCATTTGTCGTTTCGGTGATCTCCGTGAGCAGAACGGCACTGGCGGCTTCCTTAGGCCGTTTTACATCAAACGTCAGGGTTAAGTGATCGCCCTGGGCGCTCACATTCTGGGTCGTTAGGGGGACCGTGCCATACCCCAGCCGTTCCCGGTTATTGTAGTCGGGATACATCACATAGGCAATCAAAAAATGCTCTACAAAGGCCGCAGGGTCGAGCACCGGGTCGCCCGTTGGCGACTTCGCCGTTATGTCCATATACACCCGAACGCTGGTCGTATCGGTTGCCAAAAATTTCCCCTTGATCGACGTAACCATCCATTCACCGGCAGATTTACCCGATATCGCTGGCGTTGTGCCCAGGGCCGGGCCATCCGTCATTACTTTGACGGGTGCCGGATTCTGGCTCACTGTTCCCGTAGGCCGAGAATCATCACGGGCTATACCAGCGTTGCCTCGCTGAGTTTCTTCGGAACGCGGAGTTGCCGGGCGATTATCCTGACCCAGTCCGGCCTGGCGTGGCTCGGCCTGACGCGGCCCGACCTGGTGTCGCTGCGCTTCTGTGCGGGCGTCATAGGCCGCATTGGCGCGGGCCTGCTGCGTTTTTTTGCTGGATGAACAGGCTCCTGACAGGAAAAAAATAAAGAGTAAAGCAGATAGAATACGCATAAACAATGTTGTAATCTCTAAAGCTTTTAGACCCCTAAGGTCACTAAAACCGCAACGGCGGCCCGGCTCATGGGTCTGATGAAGGAATGTCCAGTAATAACGAAAAAAGTGCCCATTTTGGGTTACCGAAGCGGTTCATTTTTCTTTACTTATACAAAAGAGTAATTTTGCCCACTGAATTGCAAACGCATGTACAAGACAACTGAAATTACCTCTGCCGAAATCGCATCGGACAATCCGGTTCACCAACGGCTCCTGTTCCCCTATGTCGAAGCAGCCGCTACTGTACGCGGTAAGGTGCTGGAAATTGGGTGTGGCTGGGGACGGGGGCTGGAATTGCTGACGAAAGCGGCCGATCACTATACGGGCATTGATAAAAATGAGGAATTAATTGCCGCCCTCAGCGCCGAGTACCCGAGTTCGACATTTATTGCCGCCAACATTCCCCCGCTGCGTAGCCTACCCGACAACACCTTCGATTATATCGTGACCTTTCAGGTAATTGAGCATATCGAAAACGACGATTTATTCATAAAGGAAGCGCATCGTGTTCTGAAACCAGGTGGAAAATTACTGCTGACAACGGTTAATAAAACCTTCTCCCTCACCCGCAATCCCTGGCACGTTCGGGAGTATTATGCGGATGGATTAAAGGCGCTGATGGCGAAGTACTTCCCAGCGGTAGAAACGCGCGGTATTCATGGCAATGAGAAAGTGATGACGTACTATGAGCAGAATAAAGAATCGGTTAAAAAACTGACGCGCTTCGATATTTTTAACTTACAGTACCGCCTGCCCCGCCGACTTTTGCAGGTCCCCTACGATCTGATGAATCGCCTGAACCGAAACCGGCTGCTGCAAGCCGACGGACTGGCCGCCCAGATCAACTACACCGATTATGTAGTGAGTAAAGATCCCGCCGGAAGCCTGGATTTCTTTTATGTAGCAACGAAGTAAGGTAGTTTGTAGCGGAGGAAAAGGCTATACGGGCGGTTGCATCAGCATTCGAATACGCACGAGCGTACCCCGTCCGGATATGCGTTCAATGTCAACGCTCGCTCCCACCGACTCACTCAGTCGTTTGACAATCTGTAAACCTGCTCCTTCGCCATGCATTTCGGCTGGCCTGGCCGACTCTTCCGGCCAAGGATTAGGGGGCAGCTCCTGACTAGGGCTGGGTAGTGACTTAACGGGTTGAACTTCCTCGGGAGCCAGCACACTAGTTGGTTCGACAGTCGGCCTGAGTTGCTTATGAACTAGTGGCCGCCAATATCGGATCTGTCTGGATAGGTTGGTCCAACGACTGCTGCTCCAGCGACTCAAGAATGACCGAAATCAGATTATTGAACTCTGCGCGCGTCAGCGTGGAAATCTTTTTGAGGGATGCATCCGCTCCATAGGCCGTTTGCCAATTAGTCAACAGCGTTTCCCAGCGATTGAACAAAAACGTAATCAGATCGGTCACTCACAGTGGATTGTTCGATGAAAAAGAAGCCATACTGAATCGGACGTTAAACTGATTGTCGACCCGTAGCGAACGTGCTGTTCCCCGTGGCTTACGCCCCGCTTACTCGGTTACTGTTGCTGACTTAGAAAAATCTTGGCCGAATCAGACTTGAGCGTAAATCCCTGATCCTGTTGCTTAATCGTATAGGGTTTGTTATCGATGAACAGGCTATCGCCCTGTACTTTCCAGGTGAAGGGCGTGTCTTTCGACAACATACCCATCTGAATATGATTCGTCCCTTTGCCATCTTCGCTGAAGCTGTAGATGGCTTTCGAGCCACTCAGTGTCGCCAGGTTCGTGCTATCAATTCCCTTCGTCGAGTCGACGTTAAACGTGGCCACAAACTGCTTGTTCATGAAATCAAGGTCACGAACACCAGATTGACAACCGGCCAGCAAAGCGAGCGAAAGCCCGCAGATGCTCCTTGCCCAATGCGTCATAAAAGAAGTTGTTTATACGTTGTTGAGTGAAAACTGATTTGTGGGTAAGACGGGCAAAAGCTGACCGCTATAGTGACCGTAGCGATACGACCTTGTTCCTATGCCTGTACTACGGTAGCGGGCTTGAGTAAATCGGGCAGTACGTACTGCCCGAAATCATTGATAAAGCGCTCGTGCTCCAGATTGACATTATGCAGATAGAGCTGCTCGAACCCCAGGGCTATGTCTTCCTGTAACCACGCAAGGTGCTGGCTGGTATCGGCCGAAATACGCACCATTTTGTCAACCTCATTTAGGTTAACCAGGTCGCCGGCCATATCAAACTGCTCCGGCCGACGCAGGTCGGTGAGCATACCGTTTGGAAAAATATTGCCCCGCCATTGATCGTAAGCACCCTGCTGGGCAGCGGCCTGGGTATCGGCATAAGACAGTTGTACCTTCAAATGCATCGGTTTTCAGGCACCGCCCCCGCGCCGGAACGCATCGACCACCTCCCGCAGTTGGTCGGCAGGCTGCGATATGGTCAGCAGGCCATCCGCCCAACTGCCAACCCATTCGGCTGTTTTGCTGGTTACGGCCGCCCCAAAAATTAACGGTTTTATGGCAGGACGGCTGTATAACGTTGCCTCTTCAACCGTCACCAGCCCCTTGTGGGTAACGGTTTGTCCATCCCACAAGGCCCGGATAATATCGACACATTCTTTCAACCGGGCATTCCGGTCGGCTTTGGCAGGCCACTTCTCTCCCGTAATGGCTTCGTTGAGAGCTTGGCCGGTACCAACGGCCATCCAGAACCGCTCGGGAAACATGTCGGCCAGCGTAGCGGCTGCCTGAGCAATGATGGCCGGATGATACCGCTGTCCTGGCGCGTTGACGACGCCAAACGAAAGTGAAGTAGCCTGCAAAGCCGCGCCTAGCCAGGACCAGGCAAAGCCACTTTCGCCCTGCCGGTTGCTCCAGGGGTGAAAATGGTCGGATGAGGAGCAGGCCGTGAAGCCCGCCTGCTGCGCCAGTTGTACATAGTGCAACAACGTACTGGGCTTAAATTGCTCGTGGGATGCGTGATAGCCAATTTTTAGCATAAGATTATTTGTTTGTCTACCGGTCATACACCGTCGTCAATTCGCGAAGGCGCTGTTCAATAGCGGGTGTTAATTGTTCAGGAAGCAGCCGCCAGGTCCAGTTGCTGGCGGTGGAAGCTGGCGTATTCAACCGGGCAGATTCGTCCAGCCCCAGTACATCGGCCAAGGGCAGAATGGCAAGATTGGCCACCGATGCATACGCGAGTCGGGCCAGCACCAAATGCACGTCCTCTTCCGAAACCGGGTGACCCACGTAGCGCTCCAATTGGCTGCGGTTTTCTTTATTCGCATTCTGCCGATACCAACCTATACTGGTGTTGTTGTCGTGGGTACCGGTATACGCGATGGAGTTCGGCGTATGGTGGTGCATGCTATTGACCGTTTCGGGCATATCCTCGCCAAAAGCAAATTGAATGACTTTCATGCCGGGTAATCCGAATTCATCCCGCAGTGCATACACAGCCTCGTCGATCTTGCCCAGGTCTTCGGCCACAAACGGCAGATCGCCCAGTTCCTGCTGCAACAGCCTGAAAAAGTCGGCGCCGGGACCGGGTTTCCACTCGCCGTGGATGGCCGTCGGCTCATCGGCGGGTACTTCCCAATAGCTGGCAAACGCCCGAAAATGATCCAGTCGCAGCAAATCATAGCGCTCCATATTTTTGCGGAGCCGATTAACCCACCACCCGTAGTTCTGTTTTTTCAGCACATCCCACCGAAAGATAGGCATGCCCCAGCGCTGCCCGTCGGCGTTGAAATAATCGGGAGGTACACCGGCCACGCTGGTCATATTGCCTTCTTTATCGAGGCAAAACAAGTCGGGGTTGGCCCATACATCTGCCGAATCGTAGCTTACGTAGAAAGGCAGGTCACCGAACAGTTGAATCCCGATGGTGTTGCAATAATTTTTCAGTGCTTTCCACTGGCTATCGAAGACAAACTGGAGCCATTTTGCTTGGTTGATGGCCTCCGCCTGTTCGTTGCGAAACGTTGCCAGCGCCTGTTGCTCCCGAAATTTGTAGGCTGTCGGCCACTCATGCCAGGGTTTGTCCTCATGCTGCTCTTTCAGGACTGCATAGAGGGCAAAATCGTCCAGCCAGTAAGCTTCCTGCTCGCAGAACTGACAGAACGCAAACTCCTGACTAGTCGACTGGTCGCGTTGAGCCGTTTGGTAAGCGTTCACCAGCAACTCTTTTTTGCGCTGGCTGACCGCCTTGTAATCAAGGTGATTTGTAACGGGCTGATGATAACCCGGCAAATCGGCTTCGCCCAGAAATCCCTCCTGCGCCAGCAAGACTGGACTGAGCAACAGTGGATTTCCGGCCATACTCGATACAGCACTGTAAGGCGAATACCCACAGTCGGCACCCACTGGATTGAGGGGTAAAACCTGCCAATAGGTTTGCTGACTACGGCTGAGAAAATCGGCAAAAGCCGTCGCTTCCGGCCCAAAATCACCAATGCCGAATGGTGAAGGCAGCGAAGGGATGGGCATCAAAATACCCGCCTTGCGCTCACTGGGGCGCTTTTCCAGCTTGAGCACGGCCAGTGGCAAACCGGCAAACAAGTCGGCAACGGCGATTCCATCGTTGACTTTACCTTCCGCTTTTTGCAAACAATGCCGCCACTTGTCGGGAGCTTCAACAGGTAGGAGGATGCGGGTGTTCTGCCAGTCTAACCCAAAAACATCGTCCTGTTTGCCGCATAACTGAGCCACACCCAACGGCACAGCAACGACGTACCAGGTTTGTTCATACCGCCGGGCAAAGGCCAGCACGTGCTTTTTATAACGGCCTTCCACCTGCAAGGGAATGTAGTGACCATTGGCAAATAGCTCGGCATGTCGATTCCGCTCGGTGAGGAGGGTATGCACCAGCCAGAGCTTGATGCGGGCATCGTAGCGATTTTCCCACAGATCCGCCCATATCGTCTCCGGATCGGCCGACATCAGGTCATCCAGCCACTGCTGACGGGACGCAAAATCAACGGGGCGCCGGTTATCGGGGTCCACCATGCTCAGGTCCCAGCCGTCGCAGCCCTGGTAAATGTCGGGTACGCCGGGGCAGGTACATTTAAGGACGACCTGAGCCAGGGAGTTAATGATACCAAAATCACTTATCCGGCGGTGAAAAGCCTGAAAGTTCTTCCAGAAAGGCCGTTTCTGGTCCAGTAGCTGTAGGGCAAACGTTTTCGTCGCTTCTTCGTAAGCTAGGTTTGGTTCACTGTACGTCGAGTTACGTTTGGCCTCCCGCATCGCTTTTTGCAGGTATTCCGTCAGGCGATTGGGGAAATCATCCTCATGCTGATTCGGCATCGGGTAAGCGCCCACCAGCGTTTGATAAATAAAGTACTCACCATTGGGGTCCGGAGCCCCTTCGGCGGGTATGGCCTCATTGTCGGGATCATTCAGTTTAAGGTCCTGGTTGAGCTGCTGCCATTCCTGAGCCGTAGCGATCCACTCGTCGGTCAGGTCGGTGAGCACATTCAGGCGGCTCCGTACATCCTCGCCCCGTTTGGTATCGTGCGTTGAGGTGGCGTTGAGCGCCAGCGGCCAGTGCGTTTGCCGATCAAGCATCTTCTGATGAAAATCCTCGACGGTCAGCCCAAAATATTCCGGCGAATCACCGACCTCGTCGTGGCCAATGAAGCGGTTATACGTATACATCAGCGTATCTTCCACCCCCTTGGCCGTCAGCGGACCCGTAAATTGCATACACCGCTGGTAAAACCGAAGTGCCCGCTCGTTGTAGTCATCCCCTGCCGTCTGTGGTTTCTGCACGATGGCTTCTTCCAGCACATCGACGGCGGGACTGAGTTCGGGGTTACGCTTCCTGACTCGATTCATGATTGCCTGCACCTCATCGCTCTCTTCAGGATTCAGCGGCATCTGATTGCCGTAATACCGATACACAGGACACTGAATCAAAAATTCTCCGATAGCGGCTTTTAACTGCTCGGGGGCTATGCCCGACAGCTTGTCCTGATCACCTAGGTCCAGCAACCGGAAAAGCCCGTGCAGATTGTCCAGCTCCCCATTCATGTTCTCGTGCAGGATGTACGATTTCTTGTCATACAGCTCCTGACGAACGGCCATTTTCTCGCCCAGCAACTTATGGTAGAAACGGGTAAAACTAGCCTCGCTGGTGGTGCGGGTGAACAGGTTGTTGACCATCGACAGGTACGCATACCCCGTGGCTCCCTGAATGGGCCAGTGAAGGGGAAGCTGTTCGTCGTTTTGCAGGATTTTTTCGACAACGATATACGCTTCCTGACCAGCCATCGCCCGCAGTCGCTCCAGGTATCGGCTGGGGTCGTACAGTCCATCGATATGGTCGACGCGCAGACCGTGAAAGATGCCGGCTTCGAGCAGTCGTTTGGGCAATTCATGAACGGCCTCGAAAACGACGGGATCCTGAATGTTGAGACAGATCAGGGCGTTGACCGTAAAAAAACGTCGGTAGTTGATCTGCCGATCGGTTTCGGCATGGTAACAGAGCCGGTACGGCTGTTCGTCGGTAATCTGCCTGACGAGTTCAGGCGACTTGTTCACCGTAGTTAGGCACTGTTTAAGGTACGCCTGGCTGGTGGCATCGCTCTTTAACCCGGCAAGCAGTTCCTGGCAGTCGGCACTTTGCTGCGCGTAGGCATCCGGATCGCTGACCGTCAAAAGCTGATCGAGCTGGGTCAGCAAGGCGGCAATGGCTTTGCCTGGTTTTTCGTTACCCGCCCGCAAAATCGTCGCGTAAGAGCGGGCGTGCAGCGGATACGTCGTATCGAAATAAGTGACCCGAAACGTGCCGGCCTTGTGCGTAATTTTTAAGTCGCCCTGCTCGATAACCTCGTCCAGCGGACTTCCCAGAAAGGGCACCATCAGACGGCCTTCGTGCACCGGACTTTGCCAGTCTATATCAAAAAAGCGGGCATAGCGGGACAGTTGACCTTTCTCCAGCACATCCATCAGCCAAGTGTTATGCGGATGGAAAGCCATGTGATTGGGAACAATGTCCTGAATCCAGCGCATGCCCCGGCGAGTAAGCTCTTTGCTTATGACGCGGAGCTGCGCTTCAGTCCCGATTTCGGGATTTATCCGATGAGGATTTACGGAATCGTAGCCATGCATGCTGCCCGGTGCAGCTTCGAATATTGGTGATGCATAAACGGTCTGGACACCCAGCTTGTCCAGATAAGGAATGACGCGCTCAAAATCACGAAAGGTAAAGCCGCTGTGAAATTGGATCCGGTAGGTGGAAACGGGATTTTTTATGATGTTGTGCATATATAATAATCGACTCGGGTTTTATCTGAATTGTTTCAGAAACCGCTACAGTTTCGGGCGCTGAACTGGCCTCCGCCTGGGATTGGGGTTGCCAGAAGGCGTCGGCAGAGTCGAGCAATTTGTTCCAGGCTACGCCAGCCTCTCCGGCTTCTGGCAGGGATATGGGTTGTGGTTGATCCGAAAAATTCATCAGGCAAAGCACGTGCTGGTCCTCGTGCCACCGGTGCAGAATCAGGGTTTCTTTCTCCTCGTCGGCACTGACATCGAGCTGGTTCCGTTCCAGGTGGGCCAGGGCCGGTAGCTGCTGGCGCAGGGCAATCAGGGTCTGATAGTAGCGCAGTAAAAGCTGGTGCGATTCCTGCTCCAGCAAATTCCACTGTAGTTTGGCCCGTTCGTAGGTTTCATCACTTTCCGGATCGGGCACCTCCCCCTCCGAGTGAAAGGCGGCAAATTCTTCTTTACGGCCTTTCCGAACGGCATCCACCAATTCGGGTTCGGAATGACTTACGAAGTAGAAGAACGGATCGGTATCGCCCCATTCTTCGCCCATAAATAGCAGGGGAATGTACGGACTGACGAATACGGCACCAGCCATTAGCTTGAGGCTCTCATAACTGTACAGTTGGCTCGACCGCTCACCCAGTTTTCGGTTGCCCACCTGGTCATGGTTCTGCGAAAAGACGATGAACTGCTGGCCTGAATTCGTGTCGGCCGCCTGGCCAAAGAGTTTGTGGCGCACCTCCGAGAACTGACCGGTGTATACATAGGAATCCTGATACGCTTTAGCCAGGTGACCGATGCCCTCAAAATCACTATAGTAACCCATTGGCTCCTCGCCAATAGAAACCCGCAGGGCATGGTGAAATTCGTCGTTCCACTGGGAATCCATGCCGTATCCATTCTCAGACACGGGTTTAATAAAGCGAGGGTCGTTCAGATCATTCTCAACGATCAGATAGTGCCGACGACCCGTTTTTGCCATGAGTTTATCGACCTCTTCCCGCAGTTCCTGAAGGATGTGTTTCGGGCTGAAATCCTTGATGGCGTGAACGGCATCCAGCCGCAGGGCGTCTACGTGAAAATCCCGAAGCCACATGAGCGCATTTTCAATGACGTACCGACGGACACCATCGCACCAGGCGTCATCAAAATTAACGGCCTTTCCCCAAGGTGTGCAATATCTGTCGGTCAGGTACGGACCAAACTCACCTACGTAATTGCCTTCAGGACCGAAGTGGTTGTAAACTACGTCCAGCACCACGGCGATGCCTTTGTAATGGCAGGCGTTGATAAGGTGCTGCAATCCGGCGGCTCCGCCGTAGGAACTCTGAACGGCATAGGTGTATACCCCATCATAGCCCCAGTTGCGGGAATCGGAGAACTGAGCCACGGGCATGATTTCAATGGCATTTACGCCCAGGGCTTTCAAATAATCCAGCTTACTCTCCAATGACTGAAAGGTTCCTTCCTGGGTGAATGTGCCCGTATGTATTTCGTAAAGGACATAGCTGTCCAGAGAAGGGTTTACCCAGCAATCGTCTTCCCAGTGAAACGTTTTCGTATCGACCGCCTGCGAGGGACCATGCACGCCCTGCGGCTGGCTTAGGGAAGTAGGATCGGGGAATTCCCGATGGCCATCAAGAATATAGGTGTAAAGGTCGCCGGGTTTGAGCTGGCTGGTTGCTAAATGCCAGTACCCCAGTTCTTCTTTCTTTAGCGGAATTGCCGCCTGATCGCCATAAATTTTAATAGCCACGTGTTTGGCAAGCGGTGCCCACAACACGATATTTGCCTGATTTTCGGCCGGGAAGGTTACCCCTAGCGAGCGTTGATCGCTATTAGTGAGGTGTATCATATTCGCAAAAAATTATATCTACAGTGTTTCAGGCAGGTTTTATGCCGTCAGCCTGACGGGTCTTACCCAAGGTGGGTCTACCCCATTCGAACAGGTCTGCCTGACGTCCAAGTCTAACAGCCCGTTAGCGGGAGTTGCTGACAAAATGAGGAAACGGGTCAGGAAGAAATCCGTAAAACAGATAAACTGGACCGTAGCCTAACAGAGTTGACAATCGTAAAGACTATTTGGCTATATTATGAGTTGTATAGGGTAGCGGAGAGTATTCCTTTCATTTATCCTCTCGCAGCTACCGATGGCTACTTGCTTTGTGTCTGTACCTGCGCAATACGTTTTAATCAGATTAGCCCGCAATGTGAACGAAATTAGCCTCGCGTTGCAGAACCTATAAATCAGTTACCAATTCAATTTCGTTTCTATGCATTACGATTATGCCATTGTTGGCGCCGGGTTTGCCGGTAGTGTGTTGGCCGAGCGCTTAGCCAGTCAGGCCGGAAAAACAGTTCTACTCATCGACAAACGTCATCATATTGGCGGAAACGCCTATGACTGCCCCAACGAAGACGGCATTTTGATTCACCTCTACGGGCCGCATATTTTCCACACCAATTCGCCCGACGTGTTTTCGTACCTGTCGCAGTTCACCGAATGGCGTCCTTACGAACACCGGGTGCTGGCATCGGTCGATGGCAAACTGCTCCCCATTCCCATTAACCTCGATACTGTTAATAAACTATACGGCTATAACTTCACCTCCGAAGAACTGGCAGAATACTTTAAAACCGTTGGCGAAAAGGTTGATGACATCCGCACATCCGAAGATGTCGTTGTCAGTCAGGTCGGTCGTGATCTATACGAGAAATTTTTCCGGGGCTACACGCGCAAGCAGTGGGGCGTTGACCCGTCGGAGCTCGACAAGATGGTGACCTCCCGGATTCCAACCCGTACCAACCAGGATGACCGCTATTTTACGGACGAGTTTCAGTACATGCCGCTCCACGGGTATACGAAGATGTTCGAAAAAATGGTCGATCATCCCAACATCCACCAGATGCTGAGCACCGACTTCAAGCAGGTGAAAGACCAATTGTCGTTTGATGAACTGATCTATACGGGTCCGGTCGACGAGTACTTCGACTTCTGCTTTGGCAAACTCCCCTACCGGTCACTCCGCTTCGATCACCAGACACTCGATACGCCTGATTACCAACCTGTTTCGGTGGTCAACTATCCAAACGATCACGCGTATACGCGTATTACCGAGTATAAGAAATTAACCGGGCAGGAACACCCCAAAACCAGCCTTACGTTCGAGTATCCACAGGACGAAGGCGATCCGTATTATCCGGTTCCACGCCCTGAAAATGCGGCTTTGTACCGTCAGTACAAAGAACTGGCCGACGAACAGACCGGCGTTCACTTTGTAGGCCGTCTGGGTACGTATCGTTATTACAACATGGATCAGGTAGTCGCTCAGGCTCTGACTCTGTATAAAAAACTGGTGGGCGCCGAGTCGCTCCATGAGGTAGCCAAAGGGTAACGGATTACACCGAGTTTCCTGATTGATTCATTCGTGACGAAGCCCCGACCATTCGGGGCTTCGTTGTATAATCAAGTTTGAGATTCGAGTAAAAACAAAGGAAAATGGATTCGGTTACTCTAGTTGGTCGGCTTCGTTTCGCCCTTGCCTGCTGCTCTCATCCATTCGTACCGCTCATTCACATGAAAAAGTTTCTATATGAAAATGGCCTTTCCATACTGCTGCTCGTCATTACGATCTTAACGTTACTGGGCCAACTCGTTGTCGGCTGGCATGAGTTCAATAATGAGCTGAGCGATTACGGACGGTCTCCCCTTACGTTTGGTGCTTATCTGACCAGCGGCCACTGCATTGAGGCTGTTTTCGAAAACTGGGAGAGTGAGTTTTTGCAAATGGGGTTGTATGTAATTCTGACCGTATCGCTTCGGCAGAAAGGCTCCTCGGAATCAAAAAGTCTGGATTCAGAAGAAGAAGTCGACCGGGAGCCGTCGCCTACCCGGAAGGGCGCTCCCTGGCCCGTTCGGAAGGGCGGCTGGATACTGGCCTTATACAAGAATTCGCTCAGCATTGCCTTTTTTCTTCTCTTCGGCCTGTCTTTTGTCCTGCATGCTATGGGCGGGGTAAAGCAGTACAATGCAGAGCAGGTCCTGATGGGAAAATCCGAACAACTGTCGTTCTGGCAGTTTCTGGGGACGAGTGAGTTCTGGTTCCAGTCGCTGCAAAACTGGCAGAGCGAATTTTTATCCGTACTGTCCGTTGTCGTATTGTCTATTTTTCTGCGGCAGAAAGGGTCACCCCAATCCAAACCTGTCGACGCCCCCCATTCGGAAACGGGCGAATAAAGGCTACACCGGGGTTAGCTCCGTGTAACACCTCCTTTGTTTATCTCAACATGAAAAAACTTTTTCTTCTCGGAGCTTTCGTAAGCTGGAGTCTGTCGGCCCTCGCTCAGCAAACCATTTTCAGCGTACCCTCGTCAGACATAACGCCAACGCATAAGATTATGGCGCAGCAGCAGTTTGATATCAATGGCGAGCAGGTTCGGTCGTCGACAACGGTTAATTTTGGTCTGGGCCGAAACTGGGAAGTTGGGTTGAACGTGTACAACCTCGACTATTCGCCCGAGCAGCATAGCTGGCAACGCAACGATACGACACTACAGATGCCTTACGGTCCTTTACTACTCTTTAACGCCCAGCGAACGATTGACCTGACCGAAACCCTGCATCTTGGCCTTGGCGGGCAAACGGGTCTCAATCTGTTCCCGACAAAAAACAGCAGCGCCTGGGAAGGCTGGGGCTACGCGAATCTGGGCGCCAGCTTTGATCAGGATCATTACCAGGCCGTTATCGGGGCCTATGCCGGCAATCACCGCTACCTGGCCGAAGGCTCAACCGTTGGGATGCACTTGGGTATCGATGCGGGTGTCTGGTACGAGAAAGTTCATTTTCTGGGCGACTGGGCCACCGGCACCCACGAATATGGCCAGTTGGTACTAGGCGTGGAAGTCTACTTAAAAAAGCATCTTCCGCTGGCACTGGGCTGGCGTCGCTCCAATCAGGATGGTAATCAGGGTCTTGTCGTTCAGCTTACCTATACGCCTAAATAATACTGACAGGCGGCTGAACTCGCCAAGACCGTTACCTTACTCTCTCACCTTTAATTACCCCATGGTCTGACAGCGTTGGTTTTATGAGGACGTGGCTCTCACGTTCTTAAACCGACGAATGTATGAAAAAAGCAGGCATCGTACTCACCATGGCCCTGTTGCTGGGGTCACTGAGCGTATGGGCTCAGGCCGGTGGCAACACAGGCAGTAACAACAAAGGAAGCACGCGAGGCACCCAGAGTTCATCCCCGCAAAATAACGCCCGTCAGGCCAATACCAGCCAGACAACGGGCAAAGGTGTGCCGTATAACAAAGACGCGGAGCAGAAAGCAAGCTCAAAAGGAACAGGCTCGGCGTCGGCCAGCGTATCTGCCAACTCAGGCTCATCGCCTTCGCCAAAGGGAAAAAGTACGACGGGCAGCAAATCGGGTGGTAAAAACGCCGGACAAAGTAGTCAGCAAGGCAGCAAAACAGGCGGCACCTCGTCAGGAAGCTCCGGGAATCAGTAGTCCTAAGAAATTCATAACCTAACAATCTGACGTATGCTCGCCATGAACTACAGAGGTCCGTTTCGCGTACGGGCCGCTCAGAAACCCATTCCTGAAATTTTACACCCCAACGATGCCATTGTTCGGGTAACCCGCTCCTGCATTTGCGGGTCTGATTTACACCTTTACCATGGCCTGGTTCCCGACACACGGGTAGGCATGACCTTCGGACACGAATTTATCGGGGTCGTCGACGAGATCGGCCCGTCTGTTCAGAACCTGAAAGTCGGCGACAATGTCATTGTGCCTTTCAATGTAGCCTGCGGAAAGTGTGCCTTTTGTAAACAGGGGCTCTTCGGCAATTGCCATGAATCCAATCCTGAAGCGACGGCCGTTGGTGGCATATTTGGCTATTCGCATACGGCTGGTGGCTACGATGGTGGACAGGCCGAATTTGTTCGGGTACCCTATGCCGATGTAGGACCGACCATTATTCCCGACTGGATGGATCACGATGATGCCGTTCTGTTGACCGACGTGGTACCAACGGGCTATCAGGCGGCCGAAATGGGGGGTATCAAACAAGGCGATACGGTTGTCGTTTTCGGTGCTGGCCCCGTGGGCATTCTGGCGGCCAAGTGTGCGTGGCTGTTTGGCGCGGGACGTGTCATCGTTATCGACCACCTCGACTACCGCCTTGACTTCGTTCGTAAATACGCGCAATGCGAAGCCTATAATTTTCGGTCGATGAAAGACCCGGTGCTGTTTATCAAGCAAACCACCGATTGGTTCGGAGCGGATGTCTGTATCGATGCTGTGGGGGGCGATGCATCCGGCAGCCCACTTCAAACCATCACCGGTAAGAAATTACTTCTGCAGGCTGGCTCGGCGACGGCGCTTCACTGGGCCATCAATTCCGTCAAAAAGGGCGGTATTGTCTCCATCGTAGGTGTCTACGGCCCTACGGACAACCTAGTCCCTATTGGTAACGTCGTTAATAAAGGCATCACGATTCGGGCCAACCAGGCATCGGTCAAACGCCTGCTGCCCAGACTCATCGATCACATTCAGGCGGGCCGGTTGAATCCCAAAGAAATTATTACGCATCGGGTACCGCTGGAAGAAGTGGCTGACGCTTATCACATTTTTTCGGCCAAACTGGACGACTGCATCAAACCAATTCTGATTCCCCCCTCCGCCAGAAAATAAAACAGATCAACGTAGTATGGAACCAACTCCGATAGCAGAACAAACACCTGGCGATTATTCGCACATAAACGGCTGGGGAATAGATGCCGACCCGCGCAACGAGCCGACCTACCCCATAAAAAATTATACCGGTGACGACCATCAGCGGATAAACTGGGAACGGCCACCGCTGCAACCAGCGACGGTAGAGGTGCTTCATTCCAACGAGCGCCCTTCGCTGACGGCCGTATTTGGCACCTCATCGCCACCGGCGGGCCTGAGCGGGGCAATCCGCCGGTATGCGTTTACGTTCAGTGAATCTGAATACGGCCACTGGCTCCCCTTGCTTCTTGCCGACCGGATCAACGTGGTGGAGGGAATCGTAGATGATCTGAAGCGGGGGCATATTCCTAACATTTTCGCCGAAAAGGGCTGGAAGGCCGACTGGAAATATAACCGAAAAGGACTCGTGCAGAATGTACTGGTTGGGGTTGTGGTGACCACCGCCGTAATCGCTTTGCTGAGCCGCAAGAAGAAGCCGACCGGCGTTCGCAAACGATTCGTATAAGCGAACCGATTCCTTCTGTCAGGCATACATTCATTACTCATGAAGATAGGCGAACGGCTGCTCAAGCACTTCAACAAAAAGTACGAACCATCCAAGATGATTGCCTTCCGGTTTGGCCGATACGACGTAGCGACAAAGACTGATGAGCGAGGCATTATCAAAGGCGATCGGTTTGCTCGCCGATTACTGAAAAACGCCAATGGGGTTGTCATCAAAGACCACCGCGTCGGCGGGCCGATGGGATTACAAAGGAACGGTATAGATAATAGTCGTTTCGCATGAATGTCACGCTAAAAATCTGGCGGCAGA
This sequence comes from Spirosoma humi, assembly GCF_054776575.1. Classification (NCBI taxonomy): domain Bacteria; kingdom Pseudomonadati; phylum Bacteroidota; class Cytophagia; order Cytophagales; family Cytophagaceae; genus Spirosoma; species Spirosoma humi. Next base: position 287,011 of record NZ_BAAHBR010000001.1, on the reverse strand, counting down.
AAAATGCCAGCACACCCGGTAAGTTAGTAGAGTATAAAATGGCTGACATTGACCCGGATATGTCTTTTCTGGAGATGTTCGACACGCTCAACGGCCAATTAACGCATAAGGGTGAGCAGATCATTGCCTTCGATCACGATTGCCGCGAGGGCATTTGTGGCTCCTGCTCAATGTACGTCAATGGGCGGCCACACGGTCCTCAAACCGGAGCGGCTGTCTGTCAATTATACATGCGTAGCTTCAATGACGGCGATACCATTGTGGTTGAGCCCTGGCGGGCACGGGGATTCCCCATCGTCAAGGATCTGTCCACCGACCGATCGGCCTTCGACCGGATCGTGCAGGCAGGAGGCTACATTTCGGTCAACACAGGATCGGCACCCGAAGCTAATGAGATTCTGGTTTCCCGCGAAACGCAGGAGACAACCATGGACGCGGCCGCCTGCATTGCCTGTGGGGCCTGCGTAGCGGCCTGCAAGAATGCATCGGCTATGTTGTTTGTGGGCGCTCAGGTATCCCGTTTTGCGTTGCTTCCGCAAGGACAGGCAGAACGTCGGCAGCGCGCCGAACGCATGGTTGCCCAAATGGATTCGGAAGGGTTTGGCGCCTGTTCGTTCACGGGTGCCTGCGCGGTCGAGTGTCCCGCTTCCGTATCGCTGGAAAACATAGCCCGGCTGAATCGGGAATATCTGGGCGCCAAGATCAAGTAAACAAGAAGAAGACGTTTGATTGAGCAAGCATGATTTCTGCGAACAGGTCATACTGGCTTGTCAAACGTCTTCTTCGTTATGTACAGCCTAAACAGCCTCCATCACCCTGGACTGTAGCTGACTCTTTTTGTGGTAGAAATTATAGGAACCAGCCCCAATCAAGAGTAATACCAGCATGGGTATCCAGTCGCCGACTGGTTTACCGACACTGTAGACGGAGTAGGCGGCCCCCAGCAAATCGAAGCACAAACCGGCATACGCCCATTCCTTAAGCCGTGGAAAACCAGGAACGAGTATAGCAATGACGCCCAGGAGCTTGGCAACGCCCAGAAACGGAATTAGATAGGTCGGATAACCTATTTCCTTAAACCCCTGCACGGCCATCGGAACTACCATAATATCAGGTATGGCCGAACCTAGCATGGCGAAGGCGAATAAGCCCGTAAAAACCCAGTAAACAATATTTGTTTTTTTCATAGCCCCTGCTGTTCGTTAGATCACCAGCTATTGAGAGGAATAGCTCATCAATATAACATTAATCTACGGCAGAGACAACACAGACAGGCGTTGCTGAATGGCAGAATAGATTAGGGCCAGTAAGGGCTATTGAAAGCCATTCAGGGGTGAGTTTGCGACATGTTGTGTATCGGCTGCCTGATCCTGATTTTATCGGCCAGCCGAAACTTCATGTTCCAGCAGCCGATACTCAGCCTGGAAAATGGGTTAAAAACTGTGTGGAACGAAGCCGCTCTGTCAAGGCATGATATCCGCCAGACTAATTTGGTCTACATAGGGCAACAATTGAGCCGAACAGCCCGATCCGTTGACAAAGGTATTTACCCGAAGGGGTTCCCAATTGGCTCCTTTACGTCGCGATGCAGGCCAACGGTAGTAAATCTCTAAAAAAATAGTATCCCAGTGATAGAGCTTAACCAGTTGACTTTTGACTTGACGTTCAGCAACAAAGCGCCCTTTAATAGGAATTAAAACTACCTGTTCGGAAAGGGTTAATTGATTAAACTGATCCGTATTCATGGCGCTAGAAGATAATCAACTGATTACCAATCAAAAGGATAGATAAAATTATAATTTTAGTACAGAACTAAGCCCTGGTAAGCTCCCCACTGAGTGAAGACGGAAATTTCATAAAACAGCTACACAGCTCAGTTATGCCCTTGAATGCCTAAAAATAACAATTAACTTAAATCTATTAAATTTTTATGAAAATAAACTATAAATACACCATATATCTCTATTATATATTTAAAACAGACATAAATACCGGTTAAAAATATACACTCAGAACAATAAATATATATATGATTTACATTATTATGTTTTTATTTACTAATACTAACGTCACTTAACCACTTAAATCCGTTTACAATCGGGTATATATCATTCTATACATGGGCATTATGGGGTAGTTAGGCCGATTTCCAGAGAATGTTTCCGGGCATCGGCGCTATGAACAAAGTAACACGAAGCAACGCCCTTAGCCTCGATACTCGCCATCAATTCTATTGTCCTGGCTTTATGCTTAGCGTGTATCTGCCGAATATAAACGCAGCGAATTTGATGCGTGTAACGCTGAACCACAGACTCATAAATGATCGGATCCTGTTGAGAGTCATCGCCAAGTAAAACAAATTGCTGGTCAGGGTATGTTTGCAGAATCTGTGCAATCCGATCAAACTTCGTATGGTGTTTTCCCTTGCCGGTTTTCAATACCTGCGACAATCGTTTAAGCGGACTTAGGCGATATACACCCTCAGGCAAGCCATTTTTCCGTGAAAACTCCAGAATGTAATCGTACAGATTCCATTCACTGCTTGATACGTAAAAAAATGGATTGGCTGCAAGGGTATCCCTATTTACGCCGGCAAGTAACTGGTAATGAGACACAACGCCATCGAATGGCATCCGGCTATGAGCATTCTCGGTCAACAACACCAGCAACCGTTTTGCAATGGTAGCCGAATGGGAAATCAGAAACGTATCGTCGATATCGGAAATGCACATAAACCGGGATGGGTGCGGAATCAGCACCTGCCCCTCTCCCTCGGCGAGTATAGTTTCGGGCGTTAACGTCTGAGAAACGAGTTGGGCCCGAACAGCATGCCAGCCGGGAGGTAGCGGTGCTGACAGTGGAATTTCGGCCTGAAAACACCCATCCGCATCTGCTGTAACCTGCACAATCTGGTTTTCTATCTGTAGCCGAACCAGCGTATGCGGATAGGGTCGCACTAGAAATAACCGCAAGACAGCCAGAAGGTTAATAAAATCAATATCCCGGTATTTTTGACGCGGCAGAGCGCTTTGCCGAAAGACATGGCCGCAGATTGTAAGGGAGTTATCGTTCCCAAAACCTCGATACACTTTCACAACCGGCTGATCTGTCAACCGGAGTAATGTTAAGAAATAGCGTTTTACTCGACCCTTCAGGCTTATTTTTTGTTTATACTCGAAAGGAGATTGCGCAGTGTTCATAAGGTTCAATCGGTATCAGCCCTTTTATAACCTATAATCTGTTTAGAAGTTGACATTTTTATTTGCAATCAACCCGGTATCGGGTGGAACAGACAAAACCGTTTGGGAGGATGGCATTGGTAATTTTTTTGCCGACTTACCGCATACCTGCCATCAATTCTACCTGAACGGAGAAACGGATGAGGCCACCATTCGCCAGCAAATCGATCAGCACAAGCCCGACTGTGTGGTGGCGGTTGGGGGCGACGGCACGATAAAAATCGTAGCCACCGTTCTGCTGGGAACGGATATTCCTCTGGGCGTATTACCGGCCGGATCGGCCAACGGAATGGCCCGCGAATTAGGTATTCCACCCGACATCAACGGTAGCCTCGCTCTGCTAATCAACGGAGTGCCCAGAGCAACCGACATTATTAAGGTCAACGAAAATGATCCCTGCTTACACCTAAGCGATATTGGCCTGAATGCACAACTCGTTCGCTATTATGAAAAAAATAACCTGCGGGGCAAGCTGGGTTACCTGCGGGGGGTCGTGAGGGTACTGCAAAAACGGCGATTATTGCGGGTTTCGATTACAGTTGGTGAGGAGTGTATTCAGCGGGCAGCCTTCATGGTGGTGCTGGCCAATGCCCGGATGTACGGCACGGGGGCTATTATTAACCCCGAAGGAAATCCTTTCGATGGGCACTTCGAGGTAGTTATCTTCCGCCGATTATCCTTTTGGGAAATTATCAAACTTTTCTGGCGTTACCGCCCCTTCGATCCTAGAAAAATAGAAATCCACCCAGCTACTTCTGTGGAGATCGAAACCCAGCGAAAGGCCTACTTTCAGGTCGATGGCGAATACCGAGGGCGTGTGACTACGATTAAAGCCGAAATCAATCCTGGAGCGTTGCGGGTAATCGTACCCAAAGAGGAACTTAGCCAGTAGCGCGTATCGGACCGCTACAACGGCCCTAAAAAAAGATAAGGTTCCCCGATCGAAGCGGAGAACCTTATACTGACTATTCCTAAACCCTTAACCTTTTCTACATGAAAAACTAACTTTTACTCTTTTCTGTTCCAAATCCCAAAGAAATCAGGATTTGATTTATCTTACTGAATGTCAGCGGCTTCAACAGCAGATTGATTGGCATTCCAAAGGAAATTAATCATGCGTGTTGTGTGATCGGCCTGGTGCATCCACAGACTAGCGTTCGCATCTTTTTGCTTGGCCAGTGTATTCGTTACTTGAGCGGCTGCTTCGTTAAACTTAGCGCGGTCGGCAGCACTGATATTCAGAACGGCCGCTGGGCTTTGGTTATACAAAGAGACAACACTCATAAAGTTTGTCCAATTGGTAGTTTGCGCAAACTTGCCAACGTTTTGTCCCATGTATGCAGCAAACTGCATTTGTGAACCATTGACAAGCATAGCACTTGCCGGCTTGGTGGCTGCCGGGCTATCATCAGTGTTGGTGGTGGTAGCCGCGTTTGCCTGAGTGATCACTAATCCTAATCCAAGAACTACTGATGCAAAGATAACACGCGATTTCATTGATTTGTTCTATTTTGTTTTCGATTAGATAACGCACAAAGGTCTATAGAAAGTTTGAAAGTACAAGTACCCATTATGGCCTTTACAAAATTTTCTTCCGAATTTTATGCCGCCTTCTTGCTAATAATCACTTACCGCTAAAACAAAATGACAACAAACCAAATAAAATTTTAATATTAATATCAGTTACTATGTATTTATACTATTCAGGAAAAATGCAATTTTCTTTAAAAAGTTATATCATTGGTTGTAATTATTCATGGCCATTTGTATCCCCATAGTGCAAAAAGCGAGCGTTGCACTCCCGGCCCGGTCCAAATAGTCGGGTAATTGAATCATTTCATCTTCCGGAAACTCCCCCAGCACGAAATCAACCTGCCGTCCTTTCGAGAAATTATTACCAATGCCAACCCGGAGTCGGGCGTACTCCTGCGTACCCAGTAATTCGTCGATACTGCGCAGGCCGTTGTGCCCACCCGGCGACCCTTTGGGCTTCAGGCGCAGTTTGCCAAATGGCAAATCCTTATCGTCCGTGATAATCAGCACATTCTCGACCGGAATATTCTCCTGTTTCATATAATACAGCACAGCCTTCCCACTGAGGTTCATAAACGTGGTGGGCTTGATAAAGAAAAGCTGCTTGCCTTTATGCTGCCATTTGGCCGTGTAAGCCAGCCGAGTCATCGTGAAACTAAAACCATGCTGAGCCGCCAACCGGTCGAGAACCATAAAACCAGCATTGTGGCGGGTAAGCGCGTACTCTGGACCAATATTGCCCAGACCAACAATCAGAAATTTCATAAAACAATCTGTATAAAAGGGCTACCGACTGGCGATACGTCACGGGTGTTCCATCAGGAAACGGGCAATCGAGCCGGTAAACGTACATACCGGCCGGACCATTTCGTTGACTATCCCAGAGCGACTCTCCACTGGAGAGCACAAAATTAGCATGATTATACAGGAGTGCACCCCAGCGGTCATAAACAATGAAGGCAGAACTGATAATGGTTGGAAACGCGAAATAAATAGTCAGGGCATCGTTTACAAAGTCGTGATCAGGCCAACAAGCCGTTAGCAGGTGAATGACGGACTTGTCTTTATATGATTTTATGAGTTTTAACCAGTATCTGACCGTCTTACTCCTATTTTTACCCCATGAATCAACAGCGCTTAATTTTATCCAGTCCATTGCTGGAAATTGTTGTGAGCCGACTCGCCCAGCAGCTCATTGAAAACTACCAGAACTTCGATGATACCGTCATTCTGGGCTTACAGCCACGGGGCATCTATTTCGCCGAACGCGTAGCCCGCGAACTGAACCGGGCGCTGGGACACGATGTGCCTTTTGGCTACCTGGACGCTACCTTTTATCGGGACGATTTCCGTCGACGCGATACGCCCCTGCGCCCCAACGCAACCCATGTTCCGTTCATCATTGAAAACAAACGCGTCATTCTTGTTGATGATGTACTGGCTACGGGCCGGATGGTGCGGGCAGCCCTCGATGCGATGACCGCGTTTGGACGTCCTCGAAAAGTGGAGTTGCTTGTCCTGATCGACCGGCGTTACAACCGCGACCTACCCATCAAACCAGATTATACCGGCAAACGGGTCAATACCCTGGAGTCGCAACAGGTACTGGTAGAGTGGACCGAACAGGGAGCCGAAGCGGATCGAATCTGGTTAGTTGGCTAATACTAAAATCTGGTTTACAAAAATCTACGTTAGTAAAAACTACTTACTCCCTACGAATAATAAATAAACGGTTATCCCAATACAGTCCATAGAGGAGTTTCAACAGTTCGTCGTCTTTTAATGGGAATTCATCACATGTAACCGCAGGTAACTATCTGTATTTATGTTATCTTCGCCATGCTAATCGAAACATCAAGACGACAAAACGCTTGAAGACACAGTTACCTTCTTTATTAATCTTATTGTGGTTAGTACTTAGTGGAGCGGCAACCGCTACTCAGGCGCAAACAGTGTATACGGTGACCGGGCTGGTTACGGATGCACACACAGGTGACCCTATACCGTTTGCCAGCGTCTCGCTGGTAGGGCGACGCAGCGGAGCCTTAACGGATGAAAAAGGCCGTTACACGCTGGTGGCCAAAATCCTGACGGATTCGATAGCGGTTAGCTCCATGGGCTACAAAGTGAGCCGGCGGGCTATTGACCCGGAACGGACGAGTCAGGCCGTTGACATCAAGCTGGAATCGGGCGGCAATTCCTTACAGGAAGTTACTGTCAAGGCCGGCGAAAACCCGGCCTGGCGCGTGTTGCGGCAGCTTCGCAAAAACCGCTCGATCAACGATCGCAAGCGACTTTCGGCCTACGAATACGACAGCTACGTAAAAACGGACATTGCTCTAAGCCACGTTTCGGATCGCATGCGGAAGAATCCGCTTATTAAGCGGATCAACGAAGCCATGAGTAAACATGACTCGATCATTGATAAAGAGGGTCATCGGCTGTTGCCGTTGCTGGCCTCCGAGTCGGTGTCGCGCTACTATTTCAAAGCTAACCCGCAACACAAGCGGGAAGACATTCTGAAAACACGGATCAAAGGTGTTGCCGTTGACGACGCCGGTCTAAGCTCGCAACTGTTGGGAGGCACCAACCTTGTCAATCAGAATTTCTACGATAATTACATTCCCATTTTAGGAAAGGATTTTGCCTCGCCCATCGGCGATAACTGGAAAAACTGGTATGACTTTTTTCTGGCAGACACAACCCAGATTGGCGACCACGTTTGCTACGAAATTCAGTTTGACCCCAAGCGTCCGGAAGACCTGGCCTTTGTTGGAAAAGCCTGGATTGATACCACCTCGTTTGCGCTGTGCCAGATTGAAACCCGCGTTGGCTCCGGTGCCAACCTGAACTATGTACGTGAGATTATCATCGAGCAGGAACTCGAAACGACGACCGATTCGTCGGGTTCATCAACTACGGCGGGCTGGTTGCCCGTCAGCATTCGTCTCAAAGCTGATTTGACCGGCGTTGGCAAGCAATCACTGGGGCTAAGGGCACAGGTTACCCTACGAAACAGTAACATTATCGTCAACCGTCCGCACCCGGCAACGTTCTACGAACAACCGATCGAGCCCAGCGATACGGTTTCAACCGCAAATGAAGCCTACTGGCATACCGTCCAGAGTACATTGGCCGGATCGGATTCACTCAATAAAGACGATCAGAAAACCCGCCAGGTCATCGAAAAATTACGCGCTGTTCCGGCCGTCAAAATGGCCGAAGCGGTGGGGCAAGTAGCCGTAACGGGTTTTTATAAAGTGGGTGGGTTCGACATCGGCCCTTACCCTTATTTATTTGCGGTAAACAGTGTAGAAGGCTTGCGAACCCGCATCGGGTTCCGGACCAATGAGCAGTTCAGCCGCAACTGGGTGCTTCGCGGGTATGTCGCTTACGGAACACTGGATAAGGCGTTCAAGTACGGGGGTGAAATAAATTACCTGTTCTCACGCCAGCACTGGACCATTCTGGGCGTGCGGGTAGCCAATGACCTCGAACGACTTGGCTTAACCCCCGAGCTGATTGGCGGTAACCGAATATTTTACGCCCTGAGCCGGTTTGGCCGCTTCCGCGGTGGGTATCAAAGCTACCAGAAAGAAGTTTTCTTCAAAACGGAGCCCGTCAGAGGCATCTTGCTGACGGCCACCCTGGGCAGCCGCACCTTTGACCCACTCTTTCCATTCCATTATCGGACCGAGCCTGAACTGGGTGATCAGTCGGCACTGCGATCCGACATTTTTGATGCCTACTGGTCCGTTGAGGCACGGCTGGCTCGCAAAGAAAAATACCTGATGGATGGCAACGACCGAATTACCCTGGGCACCAAACGGGCGCCTGTTCTGACCATTCGGTATACGCACGGGGCCAAATCGCTGGGGGGCGAGTACAATTATGACCGGCTGACCCTGCGTGCCCAGCAATCCTTACGGCTTGGCGCCCTTGGCCGGATGACCTACCTCCTTTCGGCCGGGTACACACCTTCTACATTACCCGCGCCCCTGCTGTTTCCGCACATTGGCAACCCAACTCCGCTGCTGACGACCAACACCTTCAACCGAATGCAGTTTTACGAATTTGTCAGCGACCGCTTTGTGGCTGTTCATATTCAGCACCGGTTTGAAGGGCTGCTGTTTAACCGGATTCCAGGCATTCGGAAACTGAACTGGCGGCTGGTCGCTAACGTCGATGCCCTGTGGGGCTCGCAAACCAAAGCTAACCAGGATGTAGAATCATTCAAACCACTACCGGGCGGAACAAGACCCGTTTACTTTGGTACGCTGGACGGCCAGAAGCCTTACATGGAAGTTGGCTACGGCATCGATAATATCTTCAAGATAATCCGGGTTCAGGCCATTCACCGGCTCAATTACCTGGACGACGGCCCGAATGGTATCCCGTTGAATTCGTTTGCGCTGAAAGCATCGGCTTCATTTAGTTTTTAAATCTCCCCGCAATCATTTAGCCTCGTATAGAGTTACTACCAGTACTTGTTTTCCAGTAATTCTATACGCTGCTCATGTCTCTCGTTGCGCCAATCATCGTTCATAAAATTTCCGGCGAAGGTCTTGTCGAGTCGCCCGACTTGCTGGCGGTTGAAGAGCCTCTGGAAATCAGGCTGGGGTTCGGGCCAGTCACCGACCGGCAGCAACGCCCCGTATCGGTGACCATGCGCACGCCCGGCCACGATGAAGAACTGGCCATGGGCTTTTTATTTACCGAAGGGGTTATTCAGAAACCGACCGATATTGTTTCGTGTCGGCACTGTGTTCAGGACGCTCATAAGGAGGGTAACGTACTGCGGGTTGAACTGCATCCCGACGTTGTGGTAGACTGGTCGCGGCTGGAACGCAATACGTTTACCTCATCGAGTTGCGGCCTCTGCGGCAAAGCAACCATCGACGCCGTGATGGCCCTTACGCCTGGACCGCTTGCAAGTGACATTTCGATCGATCCTGCCATACTGCATGCTCTACCCGACCGTGTTCGCCAGACACAGCGGGCGTTTGCCCATACAGGCGGTATTCATGCATCGGCGCTGTTCGATGCCAATGGTAAGTTGCTTATCGTTCGGGAAGACATTGGCCGCCACAATGCCCTGGACAAACTCATCGGGGCTGCTTTCTGGCAAAACTGGCTGCCGCTGAGCCAGTTCGGCATTTTTCTGAGTGGCCGGATCGGCGTCGAACTCGTCCAGAAAAGCTGGCTGGCGGGTGTGCCCATGCTGGCGGCTGTCGGTGCCCCGTCGAGTCTGGCGGTTCAAATGGCCAAAGAAGCGCACATGACTCTGGCGGGTTTCGTCCGCGACAACCGCTTCAACCTATACAGCGAACCAGCCCGGGTGTTGGTAGGACTTTCTCAATAGTAAGAAACAGGCAAACATAAAACGTTGTCATTTCCCTATAGATCATTGGTTAATTCGGCAACCCGTCTTTTGCCTGCCAACTGACTAGCTTATACGCATATACCCGTTAACGGTATATGATAGCCGTAGCCTAACACAAAAATGGTGGCTGTTGCAAAAGTCGGTATTAGCCTTGATCTCCCATTACTGACTCTTATTTTCAAATTAGAAATGAATGGGTGGAATCAAGCCTCTCGTGACTTTTGCAACAGCCACGGCACTTATACAAGAGACCTCCTAACCAGCGCCAAAGGAGCCATGATAACCGATATCATTTTGAATGACTTTGGCATTTGTGAAGTAACTAGTGAAGCCTCAGAACCTAGTCAAGCTAGCATTACAGGCTACTTTCTTGAAAGCGACACGATCGCATTTTTGCTTAAAACAGATACCATTCAACTACAGAAAGGACTACGGTTTGGTATGGAATACTCTTTAAGAGGTATAGAAGAGGAAAACGCCGAAGTATTTGATGTTCAGATTAGCTATCCGTTGCTGATAAATCCTACTACTGGCGAATCATCGGTCGAAGTGATAGAAACAAAGGCGGGTTGTATTGGTGAATCTAATTTTGACTATTTTTACTTTGAACATGGATGGGAAATGCAGCCTGGTAAGTGGTGTTTTCAGGTAATTCAATCCGGCAGGCTGCTGGTAGAGAAAGAATTCAGCTTATACCTTTAAAAAGACTAGGTTAACATAACGGCAGTGGCTGTTGCAAAAGTCGATATGGTGGCAACCTGGCTGGTGAACCAAGCAGTTTTTAGCCTTCAGTCGGGCCCGAATGGGCTTTGGTTTTATACCTGTTTTATTCGGTCCTGACTTTTGCAACAGCCACGTTGATTATACAACAAATTTATCCACCTTCCTTTTATGAAGATTACAAGAACTGTTCGCCTTGTATTAGCCTTGATAATCGTATTTTTTGGAGTAATACTGTTCGTAATAACCCATGCTAATCCGTCAGGTAGCCATGTCATAAACATAGTTGTATCTTACTCAGGTGCCATAATTGCTTTTTTAGGAGTAAGCTGGCTTAGAAAGATAGTTAAGTCAAAAGGTTAACATAACGGCAGTGGCTGTTGCAAAAGTCTGAAACGGGTGTAATGGCCTTAAATAAGTTGCTAATTTCACCCCATTTAAAGAACAAAACCTGCTTACCTGATAGGGCTTTTCGTAATCCTATTGACTTTTGCAACAGCCACGGCACTTATATAACAGTTTGTAAGAAACCATACATTTTAGCTTTTGACTTATCGTATGAAATCTCTACTATTTTTTCTAGCAGTATTTAGTGCATCTATTCCAGACCTATCCGCTCAAAGCCGAATCTCTATTGCACCTACGTACTGGTTTATTGATAATGCCTATTCCTATCATGCCAATGTGACGTTCTTTGGCTCGAATAGTATAATCAATGTTGATGAGCATAATCAAACTTCTTCGCTCGGGTTGACCGCCCATTACCAGTTTGCTCCTAAATGGGACGTATCCATAGGGGTACTTTACTATCGGGGAAAAGCAAATTTGATTGTATTGAGCGGTCAAGGGGAGCGTATTCCTTATACCCAAGAGGGGTGGCAAGCACCCGTTTTAGTGAACTACCAGATGATTAAGAGTCGTTTGTCTCCCTATTTTTCAATTGGCACTCTTCTAGCTAAGACTGCTAAGATGGATAGTAAGTCAATCAGAATAAGCGGCCTATTTGGTGTTGGCTTAAACTACCGCTTCACTTCAGCCTTATCGCTCTTATTACAGCCTACAGTTAGTTATTCATTTAAAAGACCTATTAGTAATTCTGTAATACAATTTACCAATTATACTAACCATACTCTAGGTGTACAAACTCAATTAAATTGGCACTTTTAATATGTTTCTTTTCTTAATCCCTTGACATAATCCTAGTGGCTGTTGCAAAAGTCACGAGAGGATCGATTTGGCCCAATTTGGGGGTTTGATTCCACCCATTTTTTATTTGAAAATAAGAGTCAGTAATGGGCCCAACGCCAGACCCACGACGTAGGACAGAATAGTAAGAACAATAGACGCTGTTTGTAGGTACTGAAAAGACTGGCTCATGGCTAACCTTCTGCATAAGTTCGGTAAGGACAATTTACCTACTTTTGTTACTCAACGAGTCGATGGCTATCATGAACCCTTTCCTGTCACTATTACTCTTTTTCGCGGCTCTGGCCTGGTTTCCCGCCGGGGCACAATCCACCCAGCACCCGGCCAACAATAATGTTACCTTTTCGAATCCCCTACCCGTTCAGTTCGGCGATCCATTTGTGCTGTTTACGAAAGGCAAATACTATATGTATGGCACAGGGGGCGCCGACAAGGGCTTTGCCGCTTATTCGTCTACGGACATGGTCAATTGGAAAAAAGAAGGACAGGTGTACTTTCATGATAACAAAAATGGCTGGAGCGATCCAAAAGCCAGTTGGGAAGGTGCTTACTGGGCCCCTGAAGTGTATGAAGTACAAGGGAAATATTACCTGTTTTACAGTGCCCAGTGGAACGTGAACCCAACGCACGAAAAGGAAAATTTCCGCATTGGGGTGGCCGTTGCCGACAAACCAACCGGCCCCTTTGTTGACCTGACCAACCGGCCCGTCTTCGATCCGGGCTATCCGATCATCGATGCCAATGTCTTTTTTGATACCAACGGCAAAGCCTATTTATACTACTCGCGCTGCTGCTACAAGCACCCCGTCAAGAGCGACGTTTCTGAATGGGCTCGCCAGAAAGGGTGGTACAACGAGATTGAAGAAAGCTGGGTATATGGCGTCGAACTTAAGCCTGATTTTTCCGGCGTCATCGGCCAGCCGGTTTTATTGTTGCGGCCACCCGTTAAGCTCAGCGACAAACAGGCTCAATGGGAAAGCCTGTCCGTAACAGCCCATGAAGCAAACCGTCGTTGGACAGAGGGTTCGGTTCTGTTCAAAAAAGACAACATCTATTACATGATGTATTCGGCCAATCACTTTGGCGGCCAGCATTATGCCATTGGCTACGCTACGGCCGCATCGCCTTTGGGTCCGTTTAAAAAATCGGCCGACAACCCGATCCTGGCCAAGAACATCAATGAAGGAGGGGTCGTGACCGGTACAGGACACAACAGCATCGCTTATTCGCCGGATGGCAAAGAGATGTTCTGCGTTTACCACGGCCGGACTGCCAAAACGGGAGACGAGCGGGTCGTGTTTATTGATCGCATGCAGGTAAAAAACGGCAAAATAACCATCGCTGGCCCTACAACTTCCCCTCAGAAGCTTCCTTCGGGCGCAGCCACGTCAGGTGGTGAATAAGCAGGGCGAGGACGCGTAGGCGTTATCAAAGGGACCACTACCTTTCTTTGTGAGGTAGTCTGGGCGATTGCTCCAATTCCTTTTGTCTTAGTAAATCCTTTCATTGGCGACAACGGTTTATTCCCTTAACCAATGCCGTGAAATGCCTGATTTAAGACACTATGAAGAACAATCGCCTTGTTATTATCTCCTATCGGTTACCCTTTTCGATCAAAACAAAAAATAGAACAACAACGGTTACGTCGTCGTCGGGGGGGCTGGTAACGGCCATCAAATCGCTGGAGTTAGGAACGGCTTCGCAAAAACCACTCTGGATCGGATGCGCTGACTTCACCCAGCGGATGTGGGAAAATCACAAACACGAAGTCAATGACGATTTCGAGTACGTCCCCGTATTTCTGGACAAAGCCACGAACAAAGGCTTTTACAACGGCTTTTCAAACTCGGTACTTTGGCCGCTGTTTCACTATTTTCCGTCTTTCGTAGATTATCACGATGAGACGTTCAAAGCTTATCAGGCTGCGAATCAAACCGTTTGCGAGAAAGTCGTTGAACTACTACAACCCAACGACATGGTCTGGGTACATGATTATCACTTTCTGGCCTTGCCCCAACTGATTCGCGAACGGGCACCTGGGGCAACCATTGGCTTTTTTCTGCATATTCCGTTCCCGTCCAATGAGCTACTGCGACTGTTGACCCGGCGATGCCGAACCTATTTGCTGACGGGTCTTCTGGGGGCCGACCTGATCGGTTTCCACACCAACGATTACCTGGTTCATTTTCTGGAATCCATCCAGTTGAACCTCGGCCTATCGCACAGTCTGGCAAAAATCCCCCATCAGGATCGGTTTGTGCAGGGCCAGGCCTTTCCAATCGGCATCAACTACGACCTGTATCACGATGCCTTCGACCAGCCCGATGTGGTTACCGAACGCACTGAACTGAAAGCAACCTATTCGGGCAAGATCATCTTTTCGGTAGATCGACTGGATTATACCAAAGGCGTAATGCAGCGTCTGGACGCTCTGGAGGCATTTCTGGGGACGCACCCGGACTGGAAAGGAAATCTGGTGTTCATACTGGTCGTCATTCCGTCACGGGATGAGATACAGACCTACGGTGAGCGTAAGCAGATGATCGAACAGGCCGTTGGGCGGATCAACGGAAAATTCGCTACCTTAACCTGGGTGCCCATCGTATACCGGTATGCATCGCTCCGTTTTTCGCAGTTGCTGGCGCTCTATACGGCCTGCGACGTTGCCATGATTACCCCGCTTCGAGACGGGATGAACCTGGTGGCGAAAGAATTTATTGCATCGCGTCAGGACGAGCAGGGCGTCCTGCTGCTTAGCGAGTTGACGGGGGCAGCCAATGAACTGGGAGAAGCCCTGCTGGTGAATCCGCTGGACGAATATGAAGTAGCCGAACAGATGCTGGTTGCCCTCACGATGCCGCCCGAAGAACAACGGCGTCGGATGAGGGTTATGCAGCAACGCGTTCAGGACTACGACGTTAAGCGGTGGGCCAATGACTTTTTCGACCGGTTGCTCGCCACACGACAAGGCAAGCAGTTGGGCCATAGCCGCAACCTGCGGGGGAGCCATAAACATAAACTGCTGGAGGCTTACGACAAAGCCCAGTCGCGGCTGCTCCTGCTGGACTACGACGGTACACTCACCGAATTCACCGACAAACCCGAACAGGCTGCGCCGTCGGCAACTCTCCTCAACTTACTAAGCGAATTGGCGACCCTTCCCAACAATAAGGTTGTGATTACCAGCGGACGGGCGCACGATACCCTCGACCGCTGGCTGGATGGTCTGCCCATCGACATCGTGGCCGAACACGGCACGTACCTCCGGCAGGAAGGTGTCTGGCGTAGTTCGGTACTGGATGACGATGCCTGGAAGGATACGGTGCGGCCCTTTATGGCTGATTTCTGCAGCCGCTGCGCAGGTTCATTCGTCGAAGAAAAGAGCCACTCGCTGGTGTGGCACTACCGAAATGTCGGCGAAGAAATTGGCTTCGACCGTTCACGGGAAATGATCGCCACGCTCGATGTACTCCTGCCCTACCAACTCCGCGTCATCGACGGCAATAAAGTGGTGGAAGTCAAAAATGCGGATACCGACAAAGGCCTAATGGCCAGACAGTTGGCCCTGGCTTACCCCTACGAATTTGTCTTGGCGGTTGGCGATGACCGCACCGACGAGGACATGTTTTCAGCCCTTCAGGGTCCGGAGCACCACACGATCAAGGTTGGTCCCGGCGCAACCTCCGCCCTGTACCGACTCGAATCGGTGCCACAGGTACTGGCGCTGCTGCAGGAGTTTGTCAACCATCACCAGCTGAAAAAGGCCGCTGACTTGTCGTAAGTTCAATTCGTAGTTCGTGTAAGGAGTAGCCACCCTTTATGAAAACGCAATCACAACGGGTTAACTGTCCGATCATATCTATTGCCGACGACGACCAGTATCTATACCGACAGGCATTCGGCGAAGCCTGCCTAACGGCCGTTATCTATTTCTTTACGCAAAAATCGCAACTACTCGATGCCCTGCATGGTGACGTTTATCCCGATCCATCATTGCTGATCATGGACTGGCCTATGGCCCTCCGAAAAGGCTACGCAGCACTGACCGTATTGGCGCATACACCCGCCTGGCAAGCCATTCCGGTGGTCATAATTACCACAGATGCAGACGGGCTAATTATTGGCTATAAACTAAACTGTAAGGGCGGCAAACTGACCGTTTCCCACCAGTAGTTTCGCAGTTCCTGGAAGTAGGATATCCATTCTTCATAACTGCCTGGCTTCGTTACATACGAGGAAACGCCGAGCTTGTAGGCATCCATAATATCGTGGTTACTCGTAGAGGAGCTAAGCATGAGAATGGGGATCTGATTCAACGGGGCAGGCATCTCTTTTATAGCCCTGAGCAACGCCCAGCCATTTTCCCGCTCCGGCATATACAAATCCTGCACGATCAGCTTGGGTAATTCCCACTCTTGGGTCTGCCACTCCTGGAGCCAGTCAAGCGCCTGTTCGGCAGTAGCGGCCCGAACGGCCGTCACTTCAGAAAGACATACCTGCATGGCTTTTCTAATCAGGATCCAGTGGTCATCACTGTCGTCGATGACCAGCACTTTGGCCTGGCTGAAGTTAGCCTTAATTCTGGCTTGATCGCTTTTACTTTTCATATAGTTGAAGGGAGATATTAGTCGGTTACAGGTAGAACTAATCTACTTGTCTAATGGATTATAAATTTATTCATTCTTACCGAACAATCACGATCTATTTACTATTTCTCCTGCTAGTTTAGCATCGAACGTCGCTGTAGATAAGCGACGTCGTCTTCTGGCACCCAGCGTAATTATACTAGCCAAAACAGCGGTTTTATTAGGTAATGGATCCGTGTCGATTTACCAGCAGGATGTATTGGTCAGAAGCCTCGATCGCCAGAGAATAACCCTAAAATTAGGTAACGGTCCCCAGGTGCCTGATTCGGTAAGCAGCGCCAAAAAGTTTAGCCCCCGGTAACCGAGAAGGCGCTCCCAACTGGGAACGCCTTCTCGGTTACCGGGGGCTAACGCACCACAGCCTTATTCGTTAACTATAAGGAGGCTTGCCAATGTCGACTTTCCCGTCGCGATTTCGATTTGGATGGGTTGTCGTTGCCTCATCGTCATCCAGTTCATCGTCTGATGGTGAGGTATCCATACCGCTAAGCGGGGTGTCTTCAGGCGTATCATTACCGGGTAATGTGGTTGATTTGTCGGAGCGATCGCCCAACCCTGCGGGCGAAACGGCCTGTTTGGCCCGAATGATGGCTTCTTTATCTTCGTCTTCCATGTTTATACGGGTTGAGTCTAATGTGTCAATTTCACTGTGTCTAACCAATCAGATTGAAGAAGGTTTTGTCAATTACCTCCTCGGGGAATGCTTACCGGAAGGTTGACCAATGAGTAAAAATGACTACTACCCTAGATAATCTAGATCCTAATTTTATTTTTTACCTATATCTGACATTTCCTATAACGAAATGGGAATGGCTTGACTGTAACGACTGATTTCATCACTATTGGTGAAATGCCGTCACCTTGCCCGAACCGCCCTGAAGGTCAATGGACACCGCAAAGTAGACGTATATTCTGTGCCTGGTTTTGCTGTAATTTAGTTGATAAAGACCCATTTCCTTACTCTTTCAGGTATTGACAAACAGGAGGAGGAAACAGGACGTTGCTCAGAAGTAATCATTAATTATTCCAGAGCAAAGACTCAAAACGTTATGAAAACCAAAGTAATGGCAGTTGGCCTGCTAATGACCCTGTCGCTTGGAAGCGCTTCGTTTGCGCAACAGGCCAACGCAACGATGAACGCGGGCTCAACCACCACAGTGGGCAAAGAAAGTACGTCGTCGTTCGACAACCAGAACAAGAAAGGAGCGGCCGCTGTAGCCGCCGTGAAGGCTACCCCCGCAAAACTCTCCGGGACTGATCAGGATCTCATGCTCCAGGTAGCCAAAGGGGGCGTTATGCAATTGGAAGCCAGCAAGCTGGCCGTACAACAAGCCACTAGCCCCGAAATCAAGCTTCTGGCACAGGCCGAAGTAGAGGAACAAACCGGTTTGTCGGCTAAGCTCCAGGAAATTGCTACGGCAAAAGGGATGACCCTGCCTACGGGACCGGACGCAGAAACGCAGACCATGCTGAGTAAATTGCAGAGTACGACGGGAATGTCTTTTGACCGCCTGTACCTAACCGAGAGTGGCGTAAAAGGCCACGAAAAACTCGATGCGGTCATGTCAACGGTTGAGTCGAATGCATCGGACGCAAGCCTGAAAGGGGTTGCTAAAGCGGCTCATCCACTCATCAAAACTCACTTAAAAGTGGCTCGGCAGATCGTCGATAAATTATAGTCTTCCTCAACGAGAAACGCTGGTTCGACCCTATCGACGGGTCGAACCAGCGTTTTTATGCCTTGTAACCAGATGAGTTGCTCGTCAGCAAAAGCTGGTTTGTAAACGTTTCTTTCATGTTTACGAACAGGGTTGTAAAGCGCTGGTGAATGATGATCCCAAACGTGACAACCGGGGCTCTACCTGCCACCAACCCAGACCCGGCGGTACCAGTGACTCAACAGGCTTTCCGGTCGCCAGCCCCTGGAGCATAGACACCAGCGCCGTTGGTTCAGGCTGACCACTGCTTACATTAAACACGCCCGGCTCGTGAATATTCTCCCGACGGGTAAGCAGGCAATGCCAGTCGTATAATCCCATCAGAGCCCAACTCGTAACTGCCCGAACATCGACACCAACGGCTTTCGCCTGCTGCGCCTGTTGCCAGATTTCACCCAGCCACCGCATCTGTTCCTCTTCCCTGTCGCCCAGGTGCGCTTCGGTAACGACCATTGGCAGACCATAACGTTGCCAGGCCTCGACCAATAACCCACCTAGGCCTGTTCGCTGGTTGGGCGCTCCGCGCACCACTTCCGTATCGATATAACGGTGGCGACCGTTTCCCCCGCACATGTGCGGAGGGTACTTATGCACCCGATGGTCCAGGTAGCGTTCACTGGTCACGTAATGATTGACGCCGATCAAAGAAGGCGGACAGGAATTTTCGGCCAGAAACCACAGATCGCGCTCACTCGCCCCCGATCGACGCAGGTAGTCCCATAAGGGATGGTCAGGCGTTACCCGACCACAGAGCAAATCCCAGCTCAGCCACCGGCGTTCGTTTTCCAGTTCTGCCTGATACCCAAGCAGCGCCGTACTGTGCGTCTTGCCTAAATCGTCAGTTTGAATCAGTTGCGCATCGGGCCTGACCTTTCTGATCTCCGCCATAGCCAGAACGGTAGCCCGGCACTCATTCAGCAGCAACTCGACAAATACCCGGTTGGAACGCCCATGCGGATACCAATGACCATACAGCCCACCGAAGCGAGCGGTTGTTAGTGGCTCATTAACGGGTGTATAGGCATTTATCCAGGGGTATCGCTCCGCAACACGCCCCGCATACCGGGCCAGTTCGCTGGCAAAGGCAGGTTTGTCGTACGTAGCATAACGTGGACCGCAGCCGTGGTGCACCAGGCCCACTATCGGCTCGATACCCAACTCCTGCAAGCGGTTCAGCCGTTCATCGGACCAGCGCCAGTCCAGTTCATCAGGGTGGTTGGGCGCTGTTCGTTCCCATAAAACGGGGTAGCGCAGCGCACAAATACCCAGGCTGGCAATCAGGTCTAAATCCTGCGGACGCTGATGATGACCGCTTCGAATCACTTGGTCCTGGTACTCATCACCGACTCGGTTTACGGTGCACTCCAGGCCGCCCCACAAGGCCAGCTCGGTTTGCTGAACCCTGTTTTGCGGCCATCGACTTATCGTACGGTTGCTCATTGTACTGGTTGCCCGGCTGAAGCCTGTTCAGGCTAAGAGTCCGATCATTGGTTAGGTATGGTCAACACGGGTCTACTCGGGTACGTCTGTCCGGTCGTACCCTAGTGAGGCAATGGCCCTGGTCGCTTGTCAGCCAGGCTTATCAGGATCCGTTTCCAAAAAAAGGAATGGACCGATGACCGTTACCTTATTAGCAAACTCTCCGGTGGTACAGACCGGAAAGCATCCGGTTATGACGGGTACGTAGTCAGAGAAATCTCTCTGAATTATAAACCAGATAACCTTATGAAACCGATTCCAACCAAAGTCCATGGTTTGCTGGACTATACGACGGGTGTCCTCTTTATGGCATCACCCTGGCTGTTTGACTTTGCCGACAATGATAAAGCTCGTCAGGTGGCGCTTGGCACGGGCGCTGCCGTACTGGGCTTATCGGCTTTTACGGACTACGAAGCCGGGGTCGTAAAAAAAGTACCGATGTCGACACACCTAACCGTCGATACCCTGAGCGGCATCCTGGTTGCGGCTTCGCCCTGGTTGCTGGGTTTCGCCAAACGCATCGTCTGGCCACATCTTGCGTTTGGTCTTCTGGAGGTGGGAGCGGGTTTGCTGACGCAGCCTGAACCTACATCCGGGCCACCAATGTAGGCTTATAGGAAAGTGACCACTACCTCATTTCCACGCCAATTTATCGGCCTCGGCTGTGCTGCCAGGGTTCACCTGCTAGTGTTCGGCTGTCTGTATCCGACCAATTAAATAAACTATTAACCAATAGACCCCTTACTCAAACATTATGTTCTATCACGACAAGAAACTACAATATAAGGTACGGGTTGACAAACCCAACCCACAGTTTGCCCGCTTACTTCAGCAGGCCATTGGCGGTATTGAAGGGGAAATCCGGGTGTGTTTACAGTACCTTTTCCAGGCGTGGAATTCGCGCGGTCCCGTGCGTTACCGCGATATGCTGCTGGACACAGGCACCGAGGAGATTTCCCATATCGAGATGCTGGTTACGGCGGTATCCCTCAATCTGGAAGGTGCATCGAGTAGCGTGATTGACACAATTGTTGGAAACGACCCGATTATGGAAAAAATCGTTGGTGGTGGCGACCCCCGGCAATTTTTATCGGGTGGCCTGGGTGCTCTGGCAGCGGATGCCAACGGCGTTCCTTTCAATGGTTCCTGGGTGGTGAGTTCGGGAAATATTGCGGCCGATATGTACGCCAACGTTATGGCCGAAGCGACTGGCCGAACGCTGGCGACACGCCTGTACGAATTAACGGATGATGCTGGCATGAAAGACATGCTGTCATTTCTGATTGCCCGCGACACCATGCACCAGCAACAATGGCTGGCCGTTCTGGAGGAATTAGGTAACGGCGATGCCCGTAATGTGCTGCCCATTCCGAACAGCTTCCCGCAAAGTCTGGAGAACCAGGAATTCAATTATGCCTTTGTGAATACAAATATTGATCCTGCCGAGCCAACTGTTGGGGCCAATCGGCGGTGGACCCACGGGCCATCGCTGGATGGCCGGGGTGAGTTCCGGGAGGTGAAAGCGCAGCCCATGGGTGACGAACCCATGTTAGGGCCGCCAATACCCGAGGGCCATGCCCAGACGGAACAAATGACAGGAGCCGGCGAAAAAAGCTAACCTGTTTGCTTCTTGAACCAGCACCGGGTCCACTCGTTCGCCATAAGGCCTACCGAGTGGACCCGGTGCTGGTTTAGTGGGTTGCCCCTGGCGAACATTAAACAAACGTACCAAAGCCGTCGGTCGCCGAACCACTCTTGAGCGTTAGCTTTTTAGCATTCCCCAGTAATTTAATGCTGGGTGTCTGGTATGTTTTTTTGGGTAATGAGTTTACGGAGGGTACAGTTTTTCCAGCCATTTGCCGCACAATTAAAGGGTATCAGATTATTTCCTCGCTGTTAACGTATAGAACGATCAGGTAAAGCAAACCCGCTCCAGGCTTGTCATACAGACAAGCTTGAACAAGTTTATCTTTGGCTCTACAGGTCCAATTATACTATAATTATTTCACATTATATACTTTAAACACCAGAATGCATACTAGGTTATAACAGTCATACTAATCATGAGCGGAGCAGATGGGTATATTCGGATCAGTAAGTTATGGCGAATGGAAATAGAGCGGCTGTGTAGCGTACGGCCGAGATCACTGTATATAGAACAAACGTGATGAGTAGGCCACTACGAATCCTGTCCGGAGCGACTGATGCACGCAGTAAGAAACGAACAGACGAAAAGAAATCAATCAGTTTGCTTCGGTGAATGATAAAAGTAGCTGATCGCCCGTCGCCCTTGCCGAAACTCGATACGGCTGCTGATTCACTATCATGTCGAACGTCTGCGTAACCTCTTTTCCAAGGCTTTCTGTACAGTAACGAAGTAAGGTTGCCGCATGGGTACACGCAAACGTAGTGGTTATAGGCTGACCCACTACCTCGGATATAGGGCGATCGATAATATATCCCAGCGTCGAATTAGCCTTAACAATCTGAAAGTCTACTATACATTCAGATTCTCCCCTATCCGGCCAAACAGGCTCGACCACGGCTACTCCCGCCGGAATATGCTCCAGCGCGACATCCAGAAGCTGAGCCTGCTGGTTAACCTTTTCCTGTGCCTTCCTGACGGCTGTCGTATCATTGTAGGTAACCATGATGCCCGCTACAGTAGGGACAATTTTCCCCTCGCGCCAGATGTCGTACTCAGGATAGTAATGTTCTACGTGAATGATCTGGTTTGTTTCGCAGGCCTGCACATATTGCTTGAAAAGACCATTGATACTCGTTGCCGGGTACATTTCCCACATGGTACGGCCCACCACATCGTCGCGTTGATAGCCTGTCATTTTCAATCCGGCTTCATTCACCATGATCAGTTTGAAATCGCTGACCTGCCCATATTCGTCGCGGATGGCTTCAAAAACAGATATTCCGTTGACCGACTCCTCGAAGGCAAGTCGCATCGTATCGGCCATGGCTCCCTCATCAACATCTGTTTTTGCATCGGTACTATCCGTAAACGTGATCAGAATATTTTTCTCTAGTCGCACCGCAGATACGGCTAACCAGCTAGGCTTCGCCTGTCCGGGGCGAAAGTAATGAACCTCGAACTGAGCCGATTGGCCCGTATCCAATACATTCCGATACCGTTGCAGCAAGTTTTTTTCCGCTAAATGGGGGAAGGCCTGAACGAACGACTGACCCAATGCTTCAACAGCCGGGCAATCCAACTCCCGTTCAGCGACAGCGTTTATCATCGTCATGTACAGATCGATTAAGCTGCCATCGGCACTCCGGATAGCCTGAAGAACCAGTACGCCATTGGGCGATGCCATCAATACATTTTGTACTAACTCGGTTGAAGGCAAAGTTATCTGGTTCATTGGGCTGGGGCAAAGTTCTGTCTCCTAATTGGTAAATATAATCATTGCCAGTGATTTCCTATCTTCCGGGCAAAACGCTAACAAGCTACTCATCAGACGATTAAATACTCGCACCCCTAAAGGAGGTGGTCATATAACGGCCGATAAGGGATGCTATCTGCCTGTGTAAATGATACAACAACGCTTGCTAAGCAGATTATGTTGACAGCTCTACTCATCGGGAAAGAAATTAATTAGTTTGTCCATCAGCAGATAATACCTCCTTAAAGAGTAGTATTTGCCTAGTTTACGCTACTTTTAGAAAGTCATCTACCGCATGACCTCCTGAATGCCCATGCCCTATACGTTTATCCTTCTCTTTCTTCTGTACCTGACCACAACCGCTGCCGGACAACGCACCCCGCCGGATACCTCGTTTGGGCAGGTAGCCCGAAATCAGGCCATAGCGGCCTACGAACGAACACTCTACGAGCAGGCTCATATTTACGAAGGCAACGAGTACATTGCGCACGATTACCGCATAAAAATTCACCCCTTTTATCGAATAGATAGTCTTCAGCTAGGCACAGTTCTATATAATGGTGTGCAGTATAAGGAGGTGCAAATGCTGTATGATATCGTTCGGGACGAACTAGTCGTTCAGCCACCGGGCGGTGGGTATCGGTTGCGGGTACGCAATGACTACGTAGCTGCCTTTACGCTGGGAACCCATCAGTTTTCGCGCATCGTTGGTGATAGCGCAACGGGCCTGCCAACAGGCTATTACGAAGTGCTGTCCCCTGGCAAGACCAAAGCCCTGTCGCATCGGGTAAAAACCGTTCATGAAGATATTTCGAGTGGCTCCTATCGGGCAGAGTATGTCCCCAAAGACCGCTTTTACGTCCTGAAAGAAGGAGTGTATCACGAAGTAAAAAGTAAGCGTTCGCTGCTTAACCTGTTTCCCGACCAGGCCAAAAACCTACGTAAATACATACGGGCTAACAAACTGAAATTTACCGACGACCAGCGAGAACTAGCGGTTACGCAGTTGACAAAACGGTATGAAGAATTAACCAAGTAATTATGGCTCAACTTTACCGCGCCTGTTTCCTCTTTCTCGGACTACTTTGCTGCCTGACAACCGTTTCCGGACAGGCAGTGTCTGACAAACCCATTCGTGGTGATTTTTCAAACCTGCGCTTCGGCCAGTTTGTTGAGCGGATTGAGGCCCAGACACCCTACCGTTTTTTTTACAATCCGGCTGATACCGATAGCATTGCCGTGGATATGCGGATCGAAAACCAACCTATCCGCTCTGTACTCCAGCAACTTTTCAAGGACACTAAATACTCGTTTGCCATTGATAATCAGCAACGCGTTTACATCACCACGACCCGCCCTATCAGCACCGAATTACCTATTGGCTTCTTCGTCCGGGGGCGCTCGGATTCGGGCGTCGATTCGACGTACCTGACGGAGAGCCAGCCAAAACGGGTAGAGCCTGAAACAAAAGTATACGAGATCGGTAAACGCACCAATCCAATCAGGCCGGGCCGCTCAACACTCTCGGGCTATGTGCGAAATACCTCCTCCGGCGAGCCCGTCGTGGGGGCAGCCGTTTATCTGGACAACCCTCGTATTGGCACCATTTCGGATCAATTTGGCTTTTACGCCATCACGTTGCCCCGCGGGCGTCATGACCTTAAACTGCGAAGTATAGGCCTCAAGGATACCCGTCGCCGAATTATCCTGTATGCCGATGGTAAGTTTGATATCGACATGGAAGACGATGTCATTGCCCTCAAAGAAGTGATCATCGAGGCCGAAAAAGACAAAAACATCTCCGGCCTTCAGATGGGGCAGGAACGGGTCGATATCAAGAGTATCAAGCAGGTACCGACGGCCCTGGGTGAAGCCGATCTACTGCGGGTTATTCAGACGTTGCCCGGCGTAAAAACCGTGGGCGAAAGCTCGACCGGGCTCAATGTGCGCGGGGGCGCTACCGACCAAAACCTGATTTTGTATAACGACGCGACCATCTACAACTCATCGCACCTGTTCGGCTTTTTCTCGGCCTTCAACCCCGACATGATCAAGAGTGCCGAACTCTATAAAAGTGCTATTCCGTCTCGTTTCGGCGGGCGGCTATCGTCGGTGCTGGATGTTCAGACACGGGATGGCAATAAAAAGAAATTTGTTGGATCGGGGGGAATTGGCCTGCTCACCGGCCGCCTAACGCTGGAGGGTCCCCTACTCAAAGACAAAACGTCATTCATTGCGGGGGTTCGTTCTTCCTATTCCGACTGGTTGCTGAAACAACTGCAAAACGCGTCTTTCCAGAAAAGCCAGGCGCAGTTTTACGACGTCAACCTCCACATCACCCATGATTTTAACGAGAAGAATACGGTCTACCTGACGGGCTATTTAAGTCAGGACCGGTTCAAGCTCAACAGCGATACCGCCTACCGCTATCAAAACCAGACCGCAACCCTGAAATGGAAACACATTATAACCAATAAACTGTACAGTGTATTCACGGGCAGCTACAGCGGATATACATACGATGTGTCGAGCGAAAAGAATCCGGTTAATGCGTACAAGCTGGCCTTCTCCATCAAGCAGTCGCAATTGAAAGCGGATTTCAATTATTACCCCACCAATCAACATGCCCTTGATTTCGGGATCAGTGGCACCCATTACAAAATATCGCCGGGCAATTTCGGCCCCAGCGGTGGTGAGTCGTTGATTTTACCCGATGTGGTTCCCACGGAACAGGGGCTGGAAAGTGCCGTATACATCGGCGACCGCTTCGACATTAGCCCAAAGCTGTCGATCAGTGCAGGCCTGCGCTATTCCTTCTATTCGTATTTGGGACCGGGATCGGTCTACCAATATGCACCGGGCTTTCCAAAGTCGGTAAATACCATTGTCGACACCCTTTCCTACAACGCCAACAAAGCCATTTCCACGTATCACGGACCAGAATATCGGCTGGCCATCCGGTACGCCCTGTCGAACACGGCTTCCGTAAAAGCGAGCTTTAACCGAACCCGACAGTATATTCAGATGCTATCGAACACGACCGTCATTTCGCCGACTGACATCTGGAAACTCAGCGATCCGAACATCAAGCCGCAGGTAGGCGATCAATACGCGGTGGGCATTTATAAAAACAACCGCAATAACACCATTGAGCTATCGGTCGAAGCGTATTATAAAACCCTTCAAAACCTGCTCGACTACCGGAGTGGCGCTAGCCTGATTCTGAATCACCACATCGAAACGGACGTTGTGCAGGCCGAGGGCAAAGCCTACGGAATCGAGTTTCTGCTCAAGAAAACGACGGGCAAACTGAACGGCTGGCTTAGTTACACCTATGCCCGGACGCTGCTGCGTACCAACGGCCCCATGAACAGCGAAACCATCAATCAGGGAAATTTTTACCCCAGTAGCTACGACAAGCCGCACGATTTTACGATGATCAGCAATTACAAATTAAGCCGCCGGTTTAGTGTGTCGCTGAATTTCACCTACAGCACCGGGCGGCCTATTACCCTGCCGGTTGGCAAATATATACTCGACAATTCAGCCCGTTTGCTTTATTCAGAACGCAATCAGTATCGAATTCCAGACTATTACCGCGCCGATATCGCCATGAACATTGAGGGCAATCATAAAGTAAAAAAGCTGGCGCACAGTTCCTGGACCATTTCGGTCTATAACCTATTGGGCCGGCATAACGCGTATTCGGTGTACTTTAAAGCCGAGAATGGGCGCATCAACGGCTATCAGCTGTCGATCTTTGGTAACCCAATACCATCCGTCACGTATAATTTCCGATTTTAAGCCGAACAAGTAGTGATACCGCGCTTTACGTTTATGAGAAATACATGCCTAAACATTCTCACCTGGTTGCTTATCCTGCTCGTTGGCGGGTGCGTAGATCCCTACCGGCCGCCCGAAATTACATCGCCGGGTAGTTATCTGGTCGTAAATGGATTTTTCGACAGTGCACCGGGCGCTACATCGACGATTCAGCTAACCCGCTCACAGAACCTGACGGACACCAAAGCCCCAACCGTGGAAACGAAGGCTACCGTGACAATCGAAAGCCAGAGCAAAGCCACGTTTCCCTTGATAGAAGGCACCGCAGGCACCTATACGCTGTCGGGTGCAACGCCGATATCGGGTGAAACGTACCGCCTGCACGTGCGGACGGCAACGGGTGTCGAGTACTACTCGGACTATGTGCCGGTGATTCAGACACCACCCATTGACAGCGTTAGCTGGCGGGTCGAAGACAATGGCGTCCAGATCAATGTGAACACCCATGATCCGAAGAACAGCACGCGGTATTACCGCTGGGAGTACGACGAAACCTGGGAGTACTTTACGCCTTTTTATTCAACGCTGGAATTGAAGAATAACCAAATCGTTGACCGCCCGTTCAGCGTCAATCAATGCTGGCGCAGCAACAGCTCCACCAACATCATGACCACCTCCACAACGCGGCTTAGCCAGGATGTTGTGAGCCAGTTCCCGCTGGTCTTTGTCTCAGGTAATTCGAACAAGCTGAGCGTCAAATACAGCCTTCTTGTCAGGCAGTTTGCCCTGAGCCAGCCGGGCTTCGACTATTATGATCAACTGGCTAAGATAACGCAGAACATTGGCTCTATTTTCGATCCTCAGCCCTCGCAGATTACGGGAAACCTACACTGCACCACCAACCCGAACGAACTGGCGCTGGGCTTCTTCCGGGTAGGAACGGTGGAAACCAAACGAATTTTTATTACTTATGCTGACGTGCCATTCCGTCCGATCACGGGCTACGACGGCTGCGTGATCGATACATTTTCGCAGGCTGATATCATAAAATTTCAGTCTGCCCCAATCAAAAAATATGGTGAGACCGGTAGATACCTGGTCTCCTCGGAGTTTTGCGTGGATTGCCGCTTACTGGGCGGTGTACTGACGAGGCCCAGTTTCTGGAAGTAATTACTCTCTGCCGAACAAGCTTTCTTATGCCGATTTCTCTACAGCGTGTATTTTTTAGCCTGCTGCTTGCCAGCGGTTTGCGGTCCTTTGGCCAGGCACCGCCACCGGCCAGTGCCCTGATGCAGTCATTTGACACCTACCGGCGGCAATCGCTTCAGGAAAAGCTGTTTGTGCATACCGACCAGGCCTTTTACCTCACCGGCGAGACGATGTGGTTTAAGGTGTATTATGTCGATGGGACGCGCCACCAGCCCCTCGATGTAAGCAAAGTAACGTACGTCGAATTACTCGACAAGGAGCATAAGTCTGTTCTGCAAACGAAAGTGCCCCTCAGCACAGACGGCGGTAAGGGCACGCTGTTTTTGCCCTCTTCGCTCCATTCGGGAACGTACCTGCTGCGCGCTTACACGAACTGGATGAAGAATTTTAGCCCTGGATTTTTCTTCGAAAAGACCCTGACCGTTGTCAATCCATTTAAGCCGCTAGGGCTTCCCTTGCTTCGGGAAACACCCGATTACCATATTCAATTTTTTCCCGAAGGCGGGAATCTGGTCCAGGGGCTTCCGGGCAATGTAGCGTTTAAGGTGGCCGATGCCTCGGGTCATGGCGTGGCGGTTCGCGGGTGGCTGCTGAATGAGCGGAATGATACCCTGGCGAAATTCGCCCCGCACAAGTTTGGTATCGGTAAATTTTCCTTCACGCCACTGGCCAATACGCGTTACCGGGTCATGATAGCCGACGAGAAAGGGCGAATGACTACCCAGGTTCTCCCAACGGTATACGCTCAGGGCTATACCCTGCGCCTTGAGGAAGCGGCCAACGGTCAGGTGAAAATAACGGTCAACACCAATCTGGATGGAGCCTCGTCGGTGTATCTGTTTGCTCATACCCGAAACGAAATTAAAGTTGCCGAACAGCGGCCAATTGAGCGAGAAACTACATTTCTGATTGATAAAAAAGCGTTGGGAGAAGGCATCTCCCACCTGACCATTTTCGACGCCGACCGTAAGCCCGTTTGTGAGCGTTTGTATTTCAAACGCCCCACGACGCCACTGACGATTGATCTCAAACCTGACCAGAAACAATATGCCTCCCGCACCAAAGTAACGCTGGATGCCCTTGTCGAAGCGGCTGCAGCACAGCCAAAACAGGCCGCGTTGTCGGTATCAGTTTATCGGCTCGATTCACTGGCCGACATGGGTTCGGGCAACCTGCTGAGTTATTTATGGATGACATCTGATTTGCAGGGGCAGATCGAATCGCCCAGCTATTATTTACAACCCGAAAACGCTGACCTGGCCCTGGCCACCGACAACCTGATGCTTACCCACGGCTGGCGTCGGTTTCGGTGGAGCGATATTCTGGGCAATCAGACAACAACCACATCCCAGACGCCCAAAAAACGATTTATTCCCGAACATAACGGAATGCTTATTGAGGGTACCGTAACAGACCCCGCATCGGGCAAACCCATGCCGAACATCATTACCTATCTGTCATCACCCGGCAAACCCGTTCGGCTGTATGTATCCAGAAGCAATGCTAGCGGACAAATTCGGTTTGAAATGCAGGATTTCTACGGACCCAAACCTGTCATTGTGCAAACCAATCCGCAGGATAGTCTCCTGAAACTAACGATAACCGATCCGTTTTCGAGTTCCTTGTCCGCCACACGTTTGCCCGACCTAGCCGTTTCCGAGTCGCAGGCCGATCAGCTCCTGAATCGCAGTGTGGCCATGCAGGTACAGGCCACGTACTGGGGCGATCAGGCCATCCAGTATCGATACCCATCAGTAGATAGCTCTGCTTTTTATGGAACGCCCAAAGAATCCTATGCCCTGGACGCGTATACGCGTTTTCCCAGAATGGAAGAGGTCCTGCGGGAATATGTGCTGGGCGTAATGCCCCGCAAAAAACAGGGGCATTTCCGGCTCTATGTTCTAAACGAACCATACCGGACTATTTTCGAAGACCCATCGCTGGTGCTCCTGGATGGCGTTCCTATTTTCGACATGGACAAAATCATCGATTTCAGCCCACTGAAAATCAAGCAGATCGACGTGATTACAAATAACTATCTTATTGGTCAGGGTTTGTTTCCGGGGCTTGTTAGTTTCCTATCGTACAAAGGCGACATGGCTGGCTTCCCGCTAAGCCCCAGTGCGCTCAGGCTGGATTACGACGGGTTGCAGCTACAGCGGGAATTCTATTCGCCCCGCTACGAGACAGACAGACAATTTAGTAGCCGACTGCCGGACGCCCGGACGTTGTTGTACTGGAATCCGGATCTTAAAACCGACGCACAGGGCAAGAGCCGTGTTCAGTTTTACACCTCCGATCAGGCCGGAACGTATGTTGTGGAAGTAAATGGCTTAACCATGGATGGTCAGGCCGGTAGCCAGCGGGTACTGTTTAACGTAAAAAACAGCCCAAAGTAGCCGAGTCTAGATCATCAGGGGCATTCACATCATCCCGAATCTTCCGGAGAAAGTTTTACGACATCAACATGGGCGACATTCTTTATTTTTGTGGTGCATTGCAAACTCCGGCCGACGTTTGCGTACTCTATACATGGAGCGACTGATTTACTCAACCATATTGCTGGTATTAAGCTTTCTTCCCGTTTATGCTCATTTAGGCAACATAGCCGGAACCGTATACGACCAAACGACCAACCAGCCCTTACGGGGGGCTACAGTGCAACTGACGGGATTGGGTAAAGCAGCCTTAACCAATGAGCTAGGGCAATTCCGCTTCGATGGACTGGTGGAAGCTCCGTATAAGCTTGAGATTTCACACATCGGGTTTCAAACACAGATCGTTGCGGTCGTCGTACCCGATGATCAGACCACATTTGTTAAAGTAAGTCTGGCTAGCGCCCCAATCGAACTGCAGCAGGTTCAGGTATCCGGGCAGCGACCGCATGATCAGCAACTCATCAGCAGTCTGGACATTAAACTCCGCCCCATCACGAACTCGCAGGAAATTCTGCGGTTGGTACCGGGTTTGTTTATCGGCCAGCATGCCGGGGGCGGCAAGGCCGAACAGATTTTTCTGCGTGGTTTTGATCTTGACCACGGAACGGATATTCGCCTGACAGTAGACGGCATGCCGGTCAATATGGTGTCGCACGCCCATGGACAAGGCTATGCAGATCTGCACTTTGTCATACCTGAGCTCGTGGAAGGTGCTGACTTCAAGAAAGGTCCATACCAGACCGATAAGGGCAATCTGGCAACGGCAGGCTGGGTAGATTTTCGCACGCGAACCGCTCTCGACCATTCATTCGTTAAACTCGAAACGGGGCAGTACGATACGTATCGAGCCGTGGCCGCACTGGACTTACTGGGCCAGAAAGGCCGGGCGAAGAATCAATCCGCTTACCTGGCATCAGAATATTCGTATACGAACTCTTACTTCGACAATCCCCAACATTTTAAGCGGTTCAACATTCTCGGGAAATACCACGGTCACCTATCGGCCAACACAAATCTGACGCTCACCGGCTCGACTTTCTGGAGCAAATGGAATCACTCGGGTCAAATTCCGGACCGGGCCGTTGACGCAGGATTGATCGGATTTTTTGGCTCCATCGACCCCTCGGAAGGGGGCGAAACCAGCCGCACGAACGTTAATGTGCAACTGGTTACGGTTACCCCCCGCAACCACATTATCAAAAATCAGTTCTTCTACAGCAACTATACTTTTGAACTGTATTCCAACTTCACATTTTTTAAGGAAGATTCTATCAATGGCGATCAAATCCGGCAGAAAGAGCAGCGCAACCTGTTCGGCTATAACGGTAGTTTTTCGCGAACAGGCTACCTGGGAAGCGCCCGACTTACAACAACCGCGGGACTACAGTATCGGCAGGATCTAACGCACCACACGGAACTGTCGCACACCAAAGACCGCCAGGAAACACTGGAACAGAAACAATTCGGCAACATTAATGAGCTTAACGCAGCCGCTTATCTGGACGAATCCATTCAGTTTTCGGATCGGGTTACGGCTATTGCGGGGGTTCGTGTCGATTATTTCCGGAATCAATACGAAGATTTACTACTAAGCCCAATTAGCATCAGGCACGCCCAGGAAGCCATCGTTTCTCCCAAGCTGAACGTTTATTACACCGCCAGCCCACGCCTGCAGCTGTACCTGAATACCGGCAAAGGATTTCACTCCAACGACACCCGTGTAGTCGTGGCCCAGCAGGGACGCCAGATTTTACCAGCCGCTTACGGCTCCGATTTAGGCGTCATCGTAAAACCCCTCCCCAAACTGATCATCAATGCGGCCGCCTGGTATTTGTGGATGCAGCAGGAGTTCGTTTACGTAGGCGACGAAGGCGTTGTCGAACCAAGTGGCCGATCACGGCGAATGGGGATAGATGTATCGGCCCGGTATCAGTTAACCAAGCACCTCTTTGCCGATGTTGACCTCAATACCGCTCGTCCGCGCGCCATCGACGCCGAACCCCAACAAAACTACCTGCCTTTGGCGCCTACATGTACATCGACGGGCGGCTTTTCCCTGCAAACCAACTCAGGCATCAGCGGTTCTCTTCGGTACCGGTACATGGGCGACCGCCCCGCCAATGAAGACAATTCGATTGTGGCCAGGGGCTATTTCGTAACCGACATGCAGGTAAACTACAGCCGTCGCCAGTACATGCTGGGGCTGTCTGTTCAGAACCTGCTGAACACCCGCTGGAAAGAAACACAATTTGATACCGAGAGTCGGTTAAAAGGCGAAGCGACACCCGTAGAGGAAATTCACTTCACGCCCGGAACGCCCTTTTTTGCACGCCTGAGCTTAACTTATTTTCTGGGGAAATAATCAGCCTTTCATGAAGCGTACAAGTATGACTTCGAGTAACATAAACGCCAGAGCAGCGATCAGAAAGTATTTCCATAGGCTTTTCCCCAGATTTTCCTGCTCTAATACCTGCACGAAATCGCCGTCCTGAATGCTGTCGAATACCTCTACATTCGGCTGATTGACGAAAATCTTGCGCAATTCATCAGCCGAGTAGAAATTCATGGCCGACTCCTGGTTCCCGTGGTTAAAGGCCAGTAGACGCTCGGTTTTATCATTCAGACGTAACTCGTAATAACCAGCTTCGACCTCCTGCCCGGCGGTCAGTTCGTTACTTTTTGGCATTTCGAGCTGAAGCTGATTGCCAACAATCCGCTGTACAGGAATAATTTCCAGCTTATCATGCTTCAGCTTGTACACCGCCCGCTCCGATGGATTACTAACGGGAATGGTTATCAGGTTGTCATCGAACGAATAGGCTGTGCGCTGCGCCCGAACACTGAGAGCCGCCATCTTGTACATAATTGGAACAAACAAAGCATGCTCGGCCAGATTACCAAAGGCCGATGCCAGCGGACTGGCCAGTACATAAACGTTTCCCTGCGCCGTACCGCCAATGACCTTTGACTGAGTCAGCAAAGGATTCCCGTCACGCAGACTCAGCAGTCGTTCGCCGGCACTCCACCGCCACACAGGTGCGGCAGCGGGCATATTGAGCGGTTCCGATTGATAGCTCTGCTGAAAGACATCGCGGAAGAACGGATTTCGCCGGTCGGGGTCAGCTACGGGCAACGGCGTTGGTGCCGTACCCAGTGCGGTTGTACCCTGCACACCTCCAACGCCTAATGTCTGTAAGAAAGGACCATACGAGCTGACATTTGGGTTTGCTGGCGGGATGATGGCTAAACTCCCCCCCTGCCGAACGAACCGTTCCAGTTCTGTACGAAGTGTGCCGCTCACGTCTGTAACGCCCTCCATAACGACCAGATCCGTTTCTTTCAGCTGGCCTACATCGAAATTTTGTATACTAAAACTCCGCCGAACAAACAGGCTATCGTTGGAATAAACGGCATCAACATAATCGGCTGCCCGATCTGATGGACCCGACTTTTGTTCATACAGATGCAGAATCCGAACCGCCGGAGATGCTTCAATGACGAAGAAATACTGGTTGTCGAACGTGATGGGATAATCTTCGAAAACGATGCGCCCCCGGTGGTATCCCTTTGTCGTTACGTTGAAGTTGAGCGCAACCGTGGCCGTACCATCGGGGGCTATCGTGGCCGAAGCGGTTGATGTTTGGGTATCGTCCAGGTATAACCGTACGGCCAGATTCTTGACATTCTCCCGACCCGCATTAGTCAACTTCACGTTCAGGCTGTTATTCTGCATCTCGCGAATGAACGGCGTAGAAAGCCATACAGAATCGACGTAGACATTTTTTGTCGATTGAGCATCGAGAGGTACGATAAACAACCGATCGGTTGTATCAATCGTAAGCCGTGACAAGTCGCCCGCGGTACTTTTCTGAAAATCAGAGAACCAGAAAAGTTGATTTCGACCACCGGGATTTAAGGAACTAAGCAAATTTCGCTGCCGACGGTAAACGGTTTCGAGGGTACGGGGCGTGTGCGCAAATCGAATAGACGTTACGCGATCACGAACCGATTCGGCCGTTCCGGCCTGCTGCTCGGCCACCGAAAAATCGTTGGTTAACAACTGAAGCGAAGTCGCGTTACGAAACAACGTCAGCAACTCATCCAGTTTACTGATGGCGATATCGAGATACCGTTTGGTGTTCCGCTCGTTCTGCATACTGAACGAGTTATCGACATACAGACTTGTTACACCTTGCCGAGACAGACCAAGTTTATTTTTGCTGGGAATAAATGGCTGAGCAAATGCCAGTACCAAAAACGCCAGAAACAAACAACGACAGGCCAGAATGAGCCAGTGCTTTAGTCTGCGAAACGATTTAGTTTCGGTTTGTACCGTCCGGAGCAAGGCTACATTGGTAAAAAAGACCCGCCGAGTTCGCCGAAAATTAAACAGGTGAATGGCAATCGGAACCGATATAGCCAGCAGACCAAACAGAAAAGAAGGATAGAGGAAATTCATTCAGGGTATTTTCGGCAAATACAGTTTTTAATACTAACGACTGGCTATAAGTCTTTCGTTTCTTTAGTCCCTAAGTTAATCAGGGATTATGATTTCATAAAATGCCGTTTTGGTTTGTAACACATCTGTATAAGTAATAGAACCCATTTCATTACCTGTCGTCATAAAGTCGCTTACTGGTGTGTGACCGACAACCTGCTGAAAGCCAGTCAGGAAATCAGTTCTTGTTTCGGAACGGTCCGCCCATATGGGTCCGCCGAAGGGATCAGATCCACCCCGCCTGGGGCCAACATCGAACAGATGATCCCGAACACGTCCCGGCTGCTGATGAGCTTCATTCAATAATCCGGCCAGATTGGTTTCCGACGTAAGCCAGCTTACATTATAAGCCGTTTCTGACAGGAAGCGAGTCAGCCAGTTGTTCGTCACTCCGGCATGCGTGAAGAGAAAATCACGCTGTTGATGGGCAATCTGAAATAAGGTCTTGTAGTCTTCAAACAACGCACTCAGGGCGGGTTGCGCCCACTCGCGAAAGCCTGAACATCGGTAGTGGGGATAATGCAGGTATTGCGCATCATGATTACCAATGAGCAACACAAACTTGTCAGGTTGCTCCTGTTTGCGCTGGATGATGGTCTCTAGATTCGTATAAATCGTTTCATCATCAAAAACCCGACTGTCGGTATAATCGCCGAGAAAAATAATGAGATCATATGCCTCGGCATTGACTCCCTTCCAGACAGTCCGTCCGTGTAGGTCACTAATGGTCAGAACGTTCATAGCATTGAGATAAACCCACATGATACAAAAAAGCCCCGGTAAGAAAACCTACCGGGGCTGATTTCTGGACCGCCTGCGCGGTTGTGATTAAAGTGTCCGTTTCACTTCTTTCAGTTCGAAGCTTTCGATTACATCACCGACTTCGATATCATTGAAGTTCCGAACGCTCAGCCCACATTCGTAGCCGAACTTCACTTCGCTAACATCCTCTTTGAAGCGTTTCAGGGCGCTGATTTCACCCGTATGCACCACAATGAAGTCCCGAATGATCCGAATTTTGTTATTCCGTTTGATCGTTCCTTCGGTAACGTAACAACCAGCCACGGTACCAATCTTACTGATCTTGAAGACATCACGTACCTCGATATTCCCAACGATGACTTCTTCCACGGTTGGCGCTAACAGCCCTTCCATAGCATCTTTCACCTCATTGATCGCATCGTAGATAATCGAATACAGACGTATTTCAATCTGCTCCTGTTCGGATAGTTTCCGGGCACTGGCCGAGGGTCGAACCTGGAAGCCAACAATGACCGCATCTGAAGCCGAGGCCAACAGTACGTCCGACTCAGAAATCTGGCCAACTGCTTTGTGGATAATATTTACCTGAACCTCTGCGGTAGACAGTTGCAGGAGTGAATCCGAAAGCGCTTCGACCGATCCGTCCACGTCACCTTTCACGATCACATTCAACTCTTTGAATGTACCGATCGCTTTCCGGCGACCAATCTCTTCCAGTGTAATGTGTTTACGAGTACGCAAGGTTTGCTCACGTAACAGTTGCTCACGCTTATTCGCAATTTCACGGGCTTCACGATCAGTTTCCATCACGTTGAATTTATCGCCCGCCTGCGGAGCACCCGGCAGACCGAGAATCTGAACGGGCTGCGATGGGCCCGCTTCTTTAATCCGCTCGCCCCGGTCATTTGTCATGGCCCGGATACGACCATAGTGGGCTCCAACCAGCATAATATCGCCCTGGTGAAGCGTACCGTTTTCAACCAGAACGGTCGAAACGTAACCACGCCCTTTATCAAGCGAGGCTTCAATGACGGTACCTAATGCCCGACGCGATGGATTAGCTTTCAGTTCGAGCAACTCGGCTTCGAGCAACACTTTCTCCAGCAGATCGTCAACACCCAGACCGGATTTCGACGAGATTTCCTGCGCCTGGTATTTACCACCCCACTCTTCGACAAGCATGTTCATGGCTGCCAGCTCGGTCCGGATCTTCTCCGTGTCAGCACCCGGTTTGTCTACTTTCGAGAAAGCAAATACAATTGGGACACCCGCTACCTGAGCGTGGTTGATGGCCTCACGTGTCTGTGGCATGATGCTGTCATCGGCCGCAATCACAATAATAACGACGTCTGTTACTTTAGCACCCCGTGCACGCATGGCCGTAAAGGCTTCGTGACCCGGTGTATCAAGGAACGTGATCATCCGGTCGCCATCGTGTTTCACACTATAAGCACCAATGTGCTGTGTTATACCACCGGCTTCGCCAGCCGCAACTTTAGCGCGACGGATATAGTCAAGCAAAGACGTCTTACCGTGGTCAACGTGACCCATGATGGTCACGATTGGGGCACGTGGTGTTAACTCGTCTGGTTCATCGGCTTCAACATCGATACCAGCTTCGGTTTCGTCTTCAGCGGAGATAAACTGCACGTCGTATCCAAATTCATCGGCAATAACGGTTATCGCTTCTGCATCCAACCGTTGGTTGATCGATACGAACATACCCAGGTTTAAGCAAACCGAGATAACTTCATTGATCGACACATCCATCAGCGACGCCAGATCGTTGGCCGATACGAACTCAGTAACCTTCAGCGTTTTTGCTTCCAGTTCCTCCTGTTCGTTCAGTAGGCGACGATCTTCTTCGCGCTGGCTACGGCGATCACGACGGCGGTCGGCCCCACGGTTTGGCGTGTTACCGCGCATCCGTGCGTTCGTTTGCTGAATCGACTTCTGCACGTCGGCTTGCGTTGGTGCTTCCCGACGACCGGTTCCTCCCCGGTTAGCGTTGTTGCCCGTTCCACCCCGGTTGGCATTGTTGCCGCCCCGGTTAGCGTTATTACCCGTTCCACCGCCCGAGCGATTGGTGTTGTTTGTGTTGGTATTGTTACCCGCGCCACCCCGGTTGGCAGTATTGCCACCCTGATTCTGACCAGTACCACCAGCACGATTGGCCGGCGCTGCGGTACGATCACCCTGGCCTTGCTGACGGTTACCATCACGCGGTGCTGCGTCCCGTTGGCCGGTTGCCGGAGCGCGATCGCCTTGTGGACGATCACCTTGGGTACGGTTGGCCGGGCCACGATCACCCTCGCGGGGAGGGCGGTTGCCGCCCTGTCCTTGTGGCTGGCTGCCACCCTGGTTCGGCTGATTGGGATTACTGCCCCCTTCACGGCCACCACGAATGCGTTTGCGCTTTCCTTTCTTATCGATGTTATTGCCGCCACCACCCTGACGAGGGTTATTGACGGGCAACTCGATTTTACCAAGAATTTTCAATCCACCTAGCTGGTGACTACCGGCCGCCCGAATCGTCTCGGTTGCGGCTTCCGGTTCATCAGCAGAGACCACTTTAGCAGCTGGCTGAGTTTCTGGCTTTGGCTGGCTGGTAGCCGCTGGTCGATTCTCTCTTTGTTTTTCCTGCACGGCTGGCTTAGCCTCCTCCTGCCGAACTTGCGCAGGGACCACTGGCTGTTCTGCAGCCACTTTTGGCGGAGCAGGAACAGGTGTTGATTCAACGGCTACTGGCTTAGGCGTCTCTTTGAGCGCGGTCTCAGCTTTGGCCACATTGGTTTGTGGTTCGGCAGCAACTGGCGCAGAAATGGATGGTGCAGGAGCAGGTTCAACAGGTTGTACTGGCGCTGGCTTGGGCGTTTCGGCAACAACCGGTGGTGCTACTGGAGCAGGTGGGGTTGGTGCGGGTGCGGCCACAGGCTTGGGCGCTTCTACAGCCAAGGCTGGCGCGGGCGGTGCAACAGCGGGTGTCACCACAGCCGACTTTACTTCCTGTGGTACGGGCGCTTTCGCTTGCGGAGCAGGTTGTGAATAAGCAGGCTTGGCATTCAAATCAATTTTACCCAATACTTTCAGCCCTGGCAAACCGGTCTGAGCGGTTTGTGGTGCTGGCTTCTGCTCTTCTGGAGCTGGTTTAGGTAAATCAGCCGGAGCTGAGTCTGGTTTGTTTTCACCATTTGGACGTCTCGCGTCATCACGACGGTACAAAACGACATCCTCCTCCTGACGACGCGGTGGCTCGGCGGCTGCAACCGGCGGTTCAGCCCGGCGAGTTCCGTTCAGGAGTTCCGTAGATTTATACTCCTTCGCTAACACCTCCAACTGTTCTGTGTTGATTTTGGTGTTAGGATTAATTTCAACCTTAAACCCTTTGGCAGACAGACTACTCGCAACAGAGGATAGTCCTTTGTTGAGAATTTTTGCCACTTGGCTCAGGCGCATTGACTTTTCTTCTGCCATACTTCGGTTTATATTCGGCAAATTTAATAGTTGTTGGTAAGGTATGAACACCAGTTCCAACAATAAAAATCCCTTGGCGTCAATATTGACGCGTTTAGGGTGTAATTAACGTGTGAAAAGAGGAATAAATGCTAAACAAGTATTCCTCTTTTACAATCGGTGCGTTTATTCAAATTCCTGTTTGAGGATATTCAGTATCTCCTCAACGGTGTCTTCTTCCAGATCCGTTCTCCGAACGAGTTCTTCTCTGTTCAATGCCAGCACACTTTTGGCCGTATCAAGACCAACTTTGCGCAGCTCCTGAATCATCCACTCGTCGATTTCATCGGAGAATTCCATCAAGTCAACGTCTTCATCATCTTCCTGGCCTTCGTTGTCGCGGAACACATCAATTTCCATGTCAACCAACCGGCCAGCCAGCTTAATGTTCTGACCACCTTTACCAATAGCCAGCGACACCTGATCGGGTTTCAGAAAA
Organism: Spirosoma humi; assembly: GCF_054776575.1. NCBI lineage: Bacteria > Pseudomonadati > Bacteroidota > Cytophagia > Cytophagales > Cytophagaceae > Spirosoma > Spirosoma humi. Next base: position 247,044 of record NZ_BAAHBR010000001.1, on the reverse strand, counting down.
ACAGACACGCGCTTTGTTTCCCGGTCGATCTGCATCGAACTTATTTTGGCCGGGCTAAGTGCCCGACTGATAAGCAGTTCAAGGTTTTCGGTATAATTGATCACGTCGATGTTCTCGTTGCCGAGTTCACGCACAATACCGTGTATCCGGGATCCTTTCATACCAACACAGGCTCCAACGGGATCAATACGGTCGTCGTACGATTCAACCGCTACTTTGGCCCGCTCGCCCGGTTCCCGAACGATCTTACGAATCGAAATCAGGCCATCGTAAATTTCCGGCACTTCAATTTCAAAAAGACGCTCTAAAAATACCGGCGATGTACGCGACAGGATAATTTTGGGTGTCCCATTCAGCATATCAACCCGACTGATCACGGCTTTCACTGCTTCTCCTTTCCGATAACGATCTTTAGGGATCTGTTCCGTACGGGGCAGGCTTAACTCGTTACTCTCGCTGTCGACCAGGATAATTTCGTGCTTCAGTAACTGGTACACTTCAGCACTAACCAGGTCGCCAACCTGATCTTTATATTTTTGATAAAGGAGTTCTTTTTCCATGTCCTTTATCTTCTGAATGAGTGTCTGGCGAGCCGTTTGCACAACCCGACGGCCAAAGTCATCCAGCTTTACTTCTTCGGCAACCTGTTCGCCTACTTCAAAGTCATCCTGAATTTTACGCGCTTCGGCGAGGGGGATTTTATCATAATCCCAAATATCCTCCGAATCATCGTCAACAATTTCGCGCGTCCTCCACATTTCCAGATCTCCGCTTTCGGCGTTGATAATAACATCGAAATTTTCGTCTGTTCCGTATTTTTTACGAATCATCGTCCGGAAGACATCTTCCAGAATAGTGATCATGGTAGGCCGGTCAATGTTCTTCGACCGGGCAAAATCAGCAAACGATTCTATTAATAGTCCACTGGTCATAGTAGTAAAACAGTCTGTAAGTCTTAAGTCTGTAAATCAAGAGTAGTAAGCTGTGCGGCAGTAGTGAACTGGTGGCAACGGTTTAAAACGTATCGACTTACTCCTTACTACTCTATTTAAATGATACTTCTACGTGCGCTTTTTTTATCTGCTCGAACGGAATCGGCGTCAGGCCAACCGGCGGAACGTCAGCAGCTAAATCGGCGTCTTTTTTCTTTTTACTCTTCGATTGCTTCTCAGCCTCTATATCCAGCACAATATAATCGTCGGCTACAGAATCCAGCCATCCCTTTCTCATTTTTCCATCCGTAAGCGTGACCGTTAACTGTCGGCCTACGTTTCGCGTAAACTGCCGGGGGAACGTCAGCGGATAATCGACTCCGGGTGATGAAATTTCGAGCGTAAAGGCTGAATCGCCAAAAAAATTCATCTCATCCATCTGCCCGCCCAGCCTACGGCTAATATCGGCGCAGTCATCGATTTTGATGCCGGCGTCACTATCCAATAAAATAGTGACCTTTAAACGGCCACCCTGCCTCCCAGCAACCTGAATATCAACGATATAAAATTCGTCATTGTTCAGATAGGGTTGCAGTAGTTCGGTGATTTTTGCTTTGTCGTCCATAAGGTAAGGCTAACAAAAAAGGGAGTGCGACTCCCTTTTTTAATCAATGCCATATGGTTTTTGTGCCACAAAGGTAATACGTTTATGCTTGCATCGCAAGCCCCCCTACAGGAGCAATTGCAGGCATTCCGAGCATTATGCCTTATTTTTGGCTTTCTCAAGGTATTAGTCTCGCTCAATAACGACGATATGACGCTCAGAATGCGAGTTGGACAGTTCATCGCCTATTTTTTTCGGTCGTTGCTGTGGTCAATTAATTTACTACTGGTCTTATATACTTGCCTGGCCTACTGGTTGCTGTATAGTTTGCAGATAGAACACTGGTCGGCCAGCATGATCATGATTACCTTGCCAGTGGCCTGGGTACTTAATTTTATCGTCGTTTGCTTATGGCTGACGGCCAGGCCCTGGCGTAGCTGGCTCTCAGGGGTTACCTTAATCATCGGGCTGCTTTTGTTCGGCTCCAGAACATTTGTGTGGCATAGCCCAACCGAGTTTTCGGGCAAAGGCCAACCCCTGAACGTGTTCAGTTACAATGTTCAATCGTTCGACTTAACTGCTTCCTACGACCTTTACCAAAGTTCGCCACGGGCCCGCCGAACGATGAACTATGTATTGCGTTATGATGCGCCCATTAAGTGCTTCCAGGAGTTTTATAATTCGACAACTATACCCGACTATAATCTTGTCAAACGATTTCGGGAGGCTGGTTATAGGGATACAGCATTTCTATTTCCGGAAATGGCGCAGGCAACCGATGGCGATATCGGTGTCGCTATCTTTTCTAAATTCCCCATTGTAGCGTCTGGACGTGAGGCATTTGGCACCCAAAATGGCCTTGTATGGGCCAATATTAAACTAGGTAGCGATACCATCCGAATCATTAATGTGCACCTTCATTCGATGGGCATCCGGGTTGGCAAAGTACTGAAGCAAAAAGAAATGAAAGGCGTTCAGCGCGAAACGCGGGGTGTGTTGAGCGCGCTGCACAATGGATTCACCGACCGCCGGGAGGAAGTTATAAAAGTTGAACGATACATTCGCGAGAGCCCCTATCCGGTTATTGTTACCGGCGACCATAACGATACCCCCTATAGTGTCGTCTACGAACGGTTGCGCCGAACCTTACCGAATAGTTTTGAAGATGCCGGTCGAGGGTTCGGATTTACGTATAACCATCTACCGGGATTTATTCGAATCGACCATCAATTCCACGATCCGAAATTTACGGTGCTGAACTTTGAAACCATTAACTACATCAAGTATTCCGACCATTACCCTATCGTAGGCACCTACCTTCTTAAGTAATGCATGGGGTAGCAGGGATGCTACAGGGGTCGATTGCCTTCTTCACGGGTGTGCGTTTACCCATGATTCGCCATCGGTAAACACTTCCTTTTTCCAGATGGGGACCGTTTGTTTGATCGTGTCGATAATATACCGGCAAGCTTCGAAAGCAGCCGCCCGGTGGGCAGTAGCTACACCGATCAATACCGCGATTTCACCAATTTGCAAGGTCCCTTTACGATGAATAATCGTGTACCGTAAGATGGGCCACTGTTGCCGAGCATCATCCGCAATTTTCTGCATCTCAGTAAGCGCCATACGGTCATACGCTTCGTATTCGAGCCGGTCTACCGGACGTTCCTGCGTATTGTCTCGAACAACACCGAGGAAAAAGTCAATGGCCCCGGCTTGTTCCGACTGCAGGTAAGTTAAGGCTGCGGCAACATCAATGGGGTCAGAAGTAAGAGCAATCATAATGAGTTTAAGCAGCGATCAGCCTCCGCTGACAGGTGGAATAAGGGCAATTTCGTCGTGGTGAGCAAGTAGCTGTTCAGGTTCGGCATATTCGCCGTTAACCGCTACCAATAGCGAACGAATACCGGCCAGAGCTGGGTAGTCCTGGTGTAGTTGACTAAGCAGGTCGCCAACACAAGCGCCTTCACTGAGCGGTACAGCAACCGCTGACTGGCCGGTAAGATCACGAGTGATACCAAATAAAAGCACCGAAACAGATTGGGTCATGAGTCCTGATAGGCCGTTTGATAAAGCAGTAAGTTGCCAGCAGAACGCAGCAACGACCTGGGGAAGTTCGCTTGGTATCAACAAAAAACTGTGCCACTGCTTTGGGTAGTGGCACAGTTTTTTGTTGATATCAGATTACTTATTTCGAGTTATCCATCTTCCGCTCGGCTTTCTTCATCTTGCGATCCGCCTTGTTGAGGGTTTTGTTGGTCCCGTCTTTGATATCTTCTTTTGTATTTTTAGCAGCGTCGGACACTTTATCGCCTGCCTTGTCGGCCGCGCGCCCTACTTTTCTACCGGCTGCTTTCGTGGTTTCTTTAGCCTGATGGGCCGTTTCTTTGGCATTTTGCTTTGTGTCCTGAGCAGATACCAGGGCAACTGAAACGAAAAGTGCAGCCGCCAGCATTGTTAACTTTTTCATAGGAGTTGAGTTGATTTGTCCTCAAAACAACTCAACAAACGAACAATTGTTCAGGCTGGATTCTGCTTTTTCTATCCTTCCAGATAGCCAGAATACACACGGCTTGCTAATCTTTATGCTTAAACACTTTAACCTGATACACGTAATCCTGCATGCGCTTGATCTGCTGTTTGCGAGATAAATGCGACAGTGCATTCTTTTTATTCAGCCGAAGTGGCTGGCCTTTGAGCGAATCGGTCGGAATATTATTGAGCGCTTCGATCATGTAATTCGTCTTCACCGCAAAACTGACTCCTTCCGACGTCGTTTGTTTACCACTGATAATACCAATTACATTCCCTTTCTCATCTAATAACGGACCACCCGAGTTACCAGGGTTCACGCCAATGGCGACCTGATAAGCCGTGGAATCGCCCCGGTAGCCGGTACCTGAGCTAAGGTAGCCTTCGCCGTAAACAATTTCTTCACGCGGGTAGCCCAGTGTGTATACCCGTTCGCCAAGGTCCGACGGGTGAGCATCGAAACTATACGGAACGGATGGCATTGACCGGAACGCGCTGTCATCACAAAGCTGCAGAAAGGCCAGGTCATGCGCTTTATCGGCATAGACGACCCGGGCTTTATACACCTCGCCTTTCGCACTTTGAACGTATACCGAATCGGCATCCCGAACGATATGATTGTTGGTAACGAAATAGCCATCACCGGTAATCAAAAAGCCAGAACCTGCCACTTGCGCCGGGTTCGTACTCAAGCGTCGTCCGCGGCCATTGTAATCGTTCAGCAACTTACGTTGCGAGGATTTAACCGCCTGAATCTCTTTGCTCAACAGGCTATACTGCTGTTCCTGCTTGTGGCTCTGCTGGTACGAGCGGTAAAGAAAAATAGAGCTGAACGTGGTAATAATAGCTGCCGAAGCAGCCACCGCCAGGGTGGTCCGGTAGGTTTTCCAGAGAGAACGTACCTGCCCCTCAGATTCGGATCGGTAATGGGCAGCGTCCTGACGGATGCTGTCCATTACCATACGCGCTTGAATAGCGTTCAGTTTTTGCCGGAACTGAACTCGTTCACCATACACATGCAGCGCATTCTCAATGTCTTTTTCTTCGTCCATCGCAAAAAAGAGTTATCAAGTTGTCAGACAAAAAGGCAGGCAGGTAAGCTACGGTAAACCGGTATACCTCATTAACCTGACAACGTTTACTGTTTGTATTCCGAAAAGAACAGCCGCTTGAGCCGCATCAGACACTTATATTTCTGCGTTTTGGCATTATCGGCATTGGTATAGCCAAACTTTTCGGTAATCTCCTGCATACTCAGATGCTGAATGTAAAAATCATCTAGCAACGTTCGACATGGTTCGCCGAGCCGGGAGAGTGAATCGGCCATCAGATCGAACTGGCGATCCCGTTCTTCGTGGTCAGTTAGATCGTCGTCAATCTGCCCGGTCACAAATTCATCCGTCGCGGGTCTTTCCACATCGCGCACCATGTATCGGCTTCGCTGGGCTAACTGCTTAAGCCACAACCGCCGGCCGACCGAGTAAAGATATGTTTTCAACTGGCAATGTAATTCCAGCGAACCACTCCTCACTTTTTCATACAGCACAATCAAGGCTTCCTGATAAATATCCTTGGCGTCATCTTCATTCCCGCTGTTGCTGGTAACGAAGTGAAGGACCATCGGAAAATATCGTCGGTACAATTGCGTCAATGCGTCGTCCGAGCCATTGGCCAAACCCATAAGCAATTCTTCATCGGTGAATATGGGCGACCTACTTTCCTTCATTGAGTTGAGTCATTACTTAATACGGAAACGATTGAGACGTAACCCATAAAAAAATTAAAAAAAAGTTGGGTTACCTTTCTCCTTAAAGGGTATTAACACTGACATTAATTAGTAATCACTAAACAAAAACATCCTCAAAAATATGAAAGCAATCACGAAATCCGCCTTCTTTTTCATGGCTATGATCGCCCTGGCTACGTCTTGCAGCTCGAAGAAGACCGAAAGCACCGAAACGACCACCACGACGACTGCAGATTCTGCTTCGACGATGGCTACCGATTCGACGATGGCTACGGATTCTGCTTCGACGATGTCTGCTGATAGCGCGAAGTAATTTTTGCTAAGGCACAACTGCCGGTACATCTTACCGACATCGCTATAAACGGTTGAAAGCCCCCTGACTCGTCAGGGGGCTTTTTATTGTCAAGACTATTAGGCTAACACGCCCGTCAACAAATTCATTTCAGTCGTGGGCGCGGTCCGTTCGTAAAGGATAGCATAAACAGCGTTTGTAATCGGCATATCGACGCCGAATTGCTGATTTACTTCATAAATACTTTTGACGGCATAGTATCCTTCAGCAATCATGTTCATCTCTGCCTGCGCCGATTGTATGGTGTATCCCCGGCCAATAAGCGTACCGAATGTGCGGTTTCGACTAAAGGGAGAGTAAGCCGTTACCAGCAGATCACCCAGATAAGCGGAACCGCTCAGATCACGGTGTTTAGGGTATACGGCGTCAACGAACCGCCTGATTTCCTGCATGGCATTGGATACCAGCACGGCCTGAAAATTATCCCCATAACCCAGCCCGCGGGTAATACCGCACGCCAGAGCGATGATATTTTTCATAACGGCACTGTATTCAATGCCGTAGATGTCATCGACCGGCGTCGTTTGTACAAAACGACACCGGAGCAAGTCGGCTACGGCTGCGGCACAAGTCGGGTTTTGAGAAGCGATGGTGAGGTATGATTTTTTTTCAAGGGCAACCTCTTCAGCATGGCAGGGACCGGCAATAACCGACATCCGCTCCACCGGAACGCCATATTGCTCGCTGACCCAATCGGTTACTAGCTGATTTGCTCCCGGAATCATGCCTTTGATTGCCGACACGACCGATTTGCCAATAAAATCGGCTGGTTTCAAGCCGGTCAATGCGTCGCTGATGAACGCAGCCGGAACGGCCAGAATAATATAGTCACTATCCTTGACGGACTCTCTAATTTTTGTGCAGACTTTCACTTTGCGGGTGTTAATCTGCACATCGCTCAGGTAGCTTGGGTTATGTCCGAATTTTTTGATGTGATCGGCATCGGATTTCTTACGAAGCCACCATTTAACACTGACATTGTTTTCGGAGAGGATCTTGACGAGTGCAGTTGCCCAGCTTCCTCCACCTACCATTGTCAGCCGAATCGGTTGATTTACTTTCATGGGGTAAAGAAAAGAAGAAAGCAGTCGCAGGGCAAATCCGGCCAATGCAGCCCGATTCTAATTAGATTCCATTAGCCATATGATAATTCTACCTAAAGCAAATGGGTAAGACCTTCCAGCCTTACCCATTTGCTTTAGGGGCGAGTCATATTATTCTTCTTTCCCGTCCTCTTTTTTCTTGTTCTTGTTTGGATCACGCTTTACCACCAGCTCGCCATTTTTGAGTTTTTTCGACACGGCGATGAACGGGCCGGATATGATTTGCTCGCCAGCTTTCAGGCCCGATACAATCTCAATATTTTCGAAGTCACTGATACCCGTTTTTACTTCCCGCTGCATAGCTTTACCACCCACGTTCACAAAGACAATTTCTTTAGGTCGGTCTTTCTTCTCGACAACATCGGCGGGTTTCTCATCAACGGTACCATTCGATCGTTCCTTGGTTTCGGCTGTATCGATAGCCGATGAGTCGGCAGCACGGGTTGTTACGGCCGCAATCGGCACGGCCAGCACACCCGGTTTACGATCCGTAATGATCTCGACCGAAGCCGTCATTCCGGGTTTGAAAGGATAGCCTTTTTTATCTTTTAAGGCCAGCAGATCGGCGTATGACGTATTCAGAATTTTAACTTTTATCTCGAATTCCGTGACGGCGTCGGCCGATAAGGAAGCAGCCGCCCCCGATGAACTCGTCAAGCCGTTGGCCGTATTGGCAATCTCATAAACAACTCCTTTAAACTTACGTCCGGCGGTCGTGTAAGAATCTACTTCAATATCAGCCGTATCACCAAGATTTACCCGTACAATATCATTCTCGTTGACATTGACCCGGACTTCCATATTCTGCAAATTGGCTATCCGCATAATTTCGGTACCTGCCATTTGAGAGGTCCCTACGACGCGTTCACCCAACTCGATATTGAGCTTGGAAACAGTGCCATTAACCGGACAATAGATGGACGTTTTACGCAGGTTTTCGTTGGCATCGCGCAGGCTGGCTTCAGCGCTCTGAATGTTGAACTGAGAAGCCCTTACGTTGGCATTGGCCGCTTCAACCTCCTGTCTAGCAACGTTATAATTAGCCTCACTGGTTTCTAAATCAGCGGATGAAATTACTTTATCCGCAAACAGTTTACGATTCCGCTCATAATCGGCTTTGGCCCGAATCAGCCGGGCACTCGACTGAGCTACAGATGCTTTCGACTGTTCCAACTGCGCCCGGCTCTGATTAACGGCCGCCCGCGCCCGCGCCAGCAGTGATTCGTAGTTGTCGGGGCGGATGCGGCACAGCAGCTGACCAGCCTTAACGGGATCGCCCTCGTTGACATACAGGCCAATGATTTCGCCCGATACATCGGGGCTAATTTTCACTTCAACCTGGGGCTGAACCCGGCCGGAGGCACTAACATGTTCGGTAATATCGAGACGCCTGACCGATGCAAAGTCAACTTCCGTTGATTTTGGTTTGCCCAGCATACCCGCCTGTTTTGCAGCTACCAATCCTCCCACGAGTAGGACCAGCAGTCCACCCAATATCCACCAAATGCGACTTGACTTCTTTTTCATGATTAGGGAATTAGTGAAAGAGCAACAGAATGAACGTGTGGTATAGATTCACTCAATCACTAATTCACTAACTTAATTAAAACTGAGCGGTTTGTTCTGATAGTAATCTAAAATTTTTGTTCGGAATACGTAGTCGTATTTGGCCTGCACCAGGCTATTCCGGGCACGATCCAGATTCGTTTTGGCAATGCTATAGTCGGTAGCGTTGATAGCGCCAGCGTTCAGGCGGCTTTCAGCTACCTGAAACGCCTTCTCCAGCGACGCTACCTGCACCTGAGTAGCCCGGTATTTGTTGGCACCCGCCCGCATGCTCGTGTAGGCTGTTTCAATCTGCTGACGCAAGGTCAGCCTCGTATTAAGGGCTGTCAATTCAGCATTTTGTTGCTGAATTTTAGCCGTCGTAATCCGGTTACGGGATAGATTCCCCTGGAAAATGGGAACCCGTAAAAATAATGAAGCTGACTGGCTAAAGTTATTACTTAACTGTGTTGCGTATGAAATACCACTACGATCATAGCCGGGAATAGGCGAGGTGACCGGAATCTGAGTTCCTGTTACAGGATCGGTTATATAGCCGACCGTAGCCTGGCCGACTACTTGCCCATTTGGCGTGGATATATTGGCCGCACTGGAATAAATCGTGCTCAGGTTTCCGTTCAGGGATAAGGTTGGATAAAGTCCTCCTTTTGCTACCTGAACGCCTAATATGGCGCTCTTGACCCGCAAGTCAGCTCCCTTAACTTCCGGTAAATTCGTAGAAGCAACATCGTAAAGCTGTTGTACAGATGCCGTGTAAGGATCCAAGCCCGGATCAGGAACTACGATCGATTCGACATCGAAATCCTGATTAATCGGCACATTCATGGCCTGTAACAAGGCAACTTTAGCCAGATCGAGCGTATTTTGAGCCGTAACGATATCTAACTCATTGCTGGCCAAGGTAGCCCGTAGTTCATATAAATTAGCTTCCGGTGCCGAACCGGCATCGACCAGGCGTTGTGTACGCTCCAACTGTGCGCGCGTGACTTCAGCCTGTCGCTGGGCTACCGCCAATTGCTCCTTACCAACCAGTACATTCAGATAATTCTGAGCAACCGTTAACGAAACATTATTTTGGGTGGCATTCAATTCCTGTTGACCAGCCTGTAGCGCTACCTCGTTTTGTTTGACTGTACTACGCAGAACACCACCGTTATATAAAGTAGCGGACGTATTTAACTGAAAGCTACTGGAATTAATGGTTTGCTGGACGAATTCGTTGGACTGCGGGTTGATGCTACGTCCTCCATTTATGGACTGATTTCCCTGAAAAACGGCGGTGGGGAGCATGTTGAGTCGTGCCTGCCGTAACTGTAAATCGCTGTTAGCGATGGTCAAACGCCCCTGCCGAATCTGAATATTGTTTTGCTGAGCAACATCAATACACTGCTGTAAATTCAGCCGATTCGCTGCAGTTACTCCACTACCGGGCGATACAGCCGAAACTGTATTCTGTGCGTACGTTGCCGACAAACCTGTCGTTAACAATAGGGTCATTACAACCTGCACCTGTTTCCACGCCACTTGCATACTCATAGTATTTGATGGTTCAATGATACAAACTTACCTTCGGCGCGGCTATCGTTTTGGGATAAACGGCGCAAACTAAGCATGTTTCTGGTTTATAATTCGGATATACTTTCTGAAGGCGACTTTCGCCTGTTAATAAATGACCGCGCTTTTCAATACGGCGACGGCCTCTTCGAAACCATTCGCTACGAAGCGAATCGAGTCTGGTTCTGGCCCGATCACTATGCCCGCCTATCGGCAGGTATGACGGCCTTACAGCTTACACAACCCAAAAACTTGACGTCCGAAACCGTTCACGCGGCTATTTTACACCTTCTCAGGGTCAATGACCTCACCCGTCAGCCCGCCCGAATCAAAATCCAGGTTTGGCGGCAAGCTGGTGGTTTATACACACCTGCCACGAATGAAGCCAACCTACTTATCACGGTGCGGCCCGGAAATGCCTTTTCAATCACAGAAAAAGCCCAAACAGGGATTTATGACGCCTTTCGGTTATCGCCATCTCCCGTTTCGGCTTTTAAAACCCTGAATGCCCTTCCCTACGTGCTGGCGGGTGTGTATAAAGAACAACATAAACTCGATGACGTCATCTTGCTCGATACCGATGGTCATCTTGCCGAATGCCTGGCCTCCACCCTATTCTGGTACGCCCACGGAACCTTATACACGCCCTCTTTGCAAACCGGCTGCATCAACGGCATTGTCCGGCAGCAATGTTTACGTACAGCCCCAGCGTTGGGTATTTCCGTGCAGGAGGGCCTTTACAAACCTGAACTACTGAGCGAAACCGAAGCCGTATTCTGCGCAAACGTAATGGGCATTCAATGGCTGACTCAGGTAAATACTATCAGTATACGTCCGTCAGGCGAGGCAGCAGAACGGCTTAAGGCACTATGGCGTCACATTCAACGCTGAAGGTTCCAGCCAGCCATCTTTCAGGCGGATAATCCGTGACCCATATTCCGCATTTGATTCGGAGTGCGTTACCTGAACGATGGTTACGCCATCTTTCTGATTTAGCTCCCGAAATATATCCATAATGTCACGGGCCTGATCGGAGTGAAGATTGCCCGTCGGCTCATCCGCAAAAATGACGGATGGGTGTGCCGCCAGCGCCCGGGCAATGCCCACCAGTTGCTGCTGGCCACCCGATAATTGGGCGGGAAATAAATCTTTTCGGGCCACAATATTGAATCGGTCGAGCAGTTCGGCTACACGACTTTTGCGTTCGGAGCCGCTCAATCCTTTGTAAAGTAGAGGGGTTTCAATGTTTTCGTAAACAGTTAACTCATCAATCAGGTGATAGGCCTGAAATACGAATCCGATTTGTGTCCGATGGAGTTCGGTACGTCTTTTCTCGGATAATTTCTGCACCGGCTGGTCGTCGAGCAGGTACTCTCCTTCGGATGGCTCTTCCAGTAGACCCAGGATGTGCAGTAGCGTGGACTTACCCGACCCCGACGGTCCCATGATCGAGACGAACTCGCCCTGGGCAATATCGAGGGAGATATTACGCAGCACATAGGTCCGTCCGAAGCCAGCCGGGTAGTATTTAGAGACGTTGTGGAGTTGAATCATAATTGGTTACTTTTGAAAAGGTTTTTGCGTAGGTTAAGGCTATGTGAGTTTCTGATGTTAATGGCATTCCTGCCGATATAAAACCCGAATTCGATATAAGTATCCGAAGGTGAACGTAGGCTGACCGAACAGTCATCGTTATCAATGGTTCTACAGTTGAAATAAAATTCTTTTCTTTAGCGGTTCAAGCGTCGTGCCAGAATCATAAAACTCTAATTGACAGAATTTTACCCACTATACCCGTATCAGCAGCGTCCGCTTACGGACAAATATACCGTTGAAATCGGACACCTTTGGGGTTCATCATGCAACGTAACCTGCTTTTTCGTCATCTATTAATAAAGCTAAAACCATCTACACAATGAAAGCAATTGCTCTAGTACTTTTCATGCTGGTAGCGGGTTCGCATACGGCCAGCAGCCAATGGAAAAAAGACCGGACGGTTTCCGGTTTTACGGGCCTGAGCGTGACCAGTGGTATAGACGTATACCTGACACAGGGCAATTCGGAAAAATTGACCCTAGACGTAAGAGGGCTGGAAGAAGACCAGATCGTTTCGCGCGTCAGAAATGGAGTTCTTGAGCTGTACGTCGATCGAAAAGGCATGAACTGGAATTTTAACCAGGGCAACTCTGTAAAAGCCTATATTACCTTCAAGCAATTAACCAATCTGCAGGCCAATGGCGGCTCCGATGTATTTGGCCAGGGGACCCTGTCATTTAATGACCTGAACGTGGACGCTTCAGGAGGATCTGACGTAAAATTAGACCTCAGAGCGGAGCGATTAAATGTGTCGGCATCGGGTGGAGCCGATGCGATTCTGCAGGGCTCAGCCCGGACACTCAATGCCAGTGGTTCGGGAGGTTCCGACCTCGACGCCCGTAAACTCATCGCTGAGACGTGTAATGCCAGCTCATCAGGGGGCTCTGACGTGTATGTCAATGCCAGCAAGGAAATGAGCTTAAAAGCCTCAGGGGGCTCTGACATCTATTACTACGGTCACGGAAAAGTGCTGGCAAGTAGTAAATCTGGTGGCTCAGATATTAAGCGGAAAGATTAACGTTTGTAGTTTGTCGTTTGAAGTCCGTAGTTTGTAGTTTGAACAGGAACACCCGGCAGTTCTATAAAGCGAACGGGTAAACGTTCAACCCTCAAACGACAAACTGATTTGACACCTACTATCGGAATTCTCGGCGGGGGCCAGCTTGGCCTCATGCTTTTGCAAGCTTCTATTGACTGGAACCTCCGCGTTCATGTACTCGATGCCGACGCCGAAGCTCCCTGTCGGCACCTTTGCACTCAGTTTACGCAGGGCTCCCTAACGGATTATGACACGGTTTACCAGTTTGGTCAGGCGGTTGATGTCCTGACCATCGAAATTGAACGCGTCAATGTAGATGCGCTCGAAGCCCTCGAGCGGGAAGGAAAACGGGTTTTCCCACAACCCTCTGTCATTCGCATCATTCAGGACAAGCGATTACAAAAGCAATTTTATCGCGACCATAACCTGCCAACGGCTGATTTCATTTTAACCGACACTCGGGCCGATGTAGCCCTGCTCGAGATTCAACAGCCCGATTTCCTGCCTGCTTTTCATAAGCTCGGCCGCGATGGCTATGACGGTCGTGGTGTTCAACGGATTGCGTCGGTGGCCGATGTCGGGAAAGCGTTCGATGCTCCCGGCGTACTCGAAAAAGCGGTTGACTTTGAGAAAGAGCTGGCCGTAATCGTGGCCCGTAATGAGCGGGGCGAGATGCAGACATTTCCAACGGTAGAGATGGTGTTTCACCCCGAATTGAATCTAGTGGAGTACCTGTTTGCTCCGGCGGAAATCTCGGCAACAATCAATCAACAAGCGCAGGACATCGCCCGACGAACTACGGAAGCCTTTGGCATCGTAGGGCTGCTGGCTGTGGAATTATTTCTGGATAAACACGGCAACGTATTGATCAACGAAGTTGCTCCGCGTCCGCACAACAGCGGCCACCATACAATGCGCGCCAACGTTACCTCTCAGTTTGAGCAGCATTGGCGCGCAATCTTGAACTACCCACTCGGCGACACCACGGCCTATCAGCCAGCCGCCATGGTCAACCTGCTTGGCGAAGAGGGTCATACAGGGCCTGCCGTTTACGAAGGCCTGCAACATCTATTAGCCATGCCGGGCGTCTTCCCTTTTTTCTACGGAAAAGCCATTACCAAACCTTTCCGCAAAATGGGCCACGTAACCGTCATGGACCACTCCCTGGATAGTCTGCGGGAAAAAGTAAATGACGTCAAAAAAGGAATTCGGGTAATTTCCACGTAGAGACGCATACTTGCGTCTCATTCGCGTCAGCAATGTGGAGAGACGAAACGAAACACATATTACTGACGTGCCTGAGTGAGACGCAAATATGCGTCTCTACATTTACGCAACTGTATTTTCCAGCGTTCCAATCCCATCGATGGTGATCCGAATCTGGTCACCCGACCGAAGGGTGAAATTATCAGGGGGAACAATACCCGTCCCCGTCATCAGGAAGCAACCGTACGAAAAAGAGCACTCCCGGTAGAGAAACGAGACAAGTTCGGTATGCTGCCGCTTCATCTGACTGATGGCGATGCTATTGGTAAAGGCAGCCTGATCATCCCGGATAATTTCCAGTTGGATTTGTGTATCAGCCGCAATGGGTGCATTGGGAACGTACAGGCATGGGCCCAGGGCCGCAGCTCCATCGTAACTTTTGGCCTGGGGTAGATAAAGTGGATTTTCGCCTTCGATACTCCGCGAACTCATGTCGTTGCCGCAGGTATACGCTACAATTTTGCCCGACGACGTCACGAATAACGTTAATTCCGGTTCTGGCACATTCCAGTTCGAATCGGCCCGAATGCGAACCGCTGCGCCCGGCCCGACTACGCGTTCGGATGTCGACTTAAAGAATAATTCGGGCCGCTCAGCATCATAAACCCGATCGTAGAAGTTATCTCCTCCTGACTTTTTCGACTCCTCCATACGAGCATCCCGGCTCCGTAGGTACGTTACGCCGGATGCCCATACTTCCTGACGGCCAATGGGTGCGAGCAATCCGGATGACGTTGCCGCCCGGTATTCATCCGATGGCTCAGCAACCGCAGTCAGGGTGTTTAAGAATTCATGCAAATCATCTCGGTTGATCAATTCGTCCCAATCTGCGCCAGGAATGGAATAAAATTGATTTTGCGATTCAGCGATGATGCCGGTACGAGTTTTGTAAAGTTTCATAAGTGACAAACTAAGCGGTAATTGGCCAACAAACAGACCAATTTATCCCTAAAAGGTGTTATATTGTATAGTTTACTGTCAACCCGAGATGCTGCAAAAAACACGGGGTATTGCCCTCAGTTATATTCGCTACCGCGAAACCTCCATCATTGCCCGCGTATACACGGAAGAGTTTGGCTTGCAAAGTTACATTGTCAATAGTGTCCGAACGGCCAAGAGCAAAAATAACCGCATTGCGCTTTTTCAGCCGTTAACGTTGCTGGAAATGGTGGTTTACTTCAAAAGTGACCGTGATCTGACCCGGCTTTCGGAGGTCAAAACTAATTTTCCGTTCCAGAGCTTGCCCTTCGAAGTGGGCAAGTCTACCATTGCCATGTTCGTGACAGAGATGCTCAACAAAGTGCTGAAAGAAGAAACGGGCAGTCCGATACTTTTCCGTTTCCTGGTCGATTCGGTAGTTTTTCTGGAAGAAGCGAAGTCAAATTATGAAAATTTTCACCTCGTGTTTCTGTTCAAGCTTTCGTTTTTTTTGGGATTCGGGCCCGAGAGTGCGCGTGAGTTCGAGAGTCAGCTCCGCGAAAACTCATATCCTTTCTTACCCGACGAGGAGATGGATACCGCGTTGAATACGATGCTGCGCCAGCCCTTCGGCACGCCAATCAAGCTGGACCGATCTGCCCGGAATGAGCTGGCCGACGCCCTGGTCACGTACTACCACATTCATATTGACTCCCTAGGCGAAGTAAAGTCGCTGCCGGTGCTGCGCGAGGTGTTGGGATAAGGCGTGCTTCTTATACCGGAAATGACGGACAGATTATACTTTGCGTTTGAGTTCGAAATGTTGTCCAAGGTACACCCGCCGTACCTGTTCATCGTTGGCTAATTCCTCGGCAGTTCCCTGCTTTAGAATTTTCCCCTCGAATAACAGATAGGCCCGGTCGGTGATGGACAGCGTTTCATTCACATTGTGGTCAGTAATCAGGATGCCAATATTCCGGTGTTTCAATTTGGCAACAATACTCTGAATATCCTCAACGGCAATTGGATCGACGCCAGCAAAGGGTTCATCGAGCAGAATAAATTTAGGGTCAACGGCCAGCGCACGGGCAATCTCCGTCCGTCGGCGCTCCCCTCCGGAAAGCACCTTTCCTTTGCTTTTCCGAACGTGCGTCAGACTAAATTCTTCAAGCAGTTCCTCTACCTTTTCCTTCTGCTTTGCTTTGGGCAAATCGGTCATTTCCAGAACGGCCAGTACATTTTCTTCAACCGATAGATCGCGGAATACGGAGGCTTCCTGCGCCAGGTAACCCAGGCCAAGACGGGCCCGTTTGTACATGGGCAAATCGGTCACATCCATATCGTCGATAAAAACTTTCCCGCTATTGGGTTTCACCAGGCCAACAGCCATGTAGAACGACGTTGTTTTACCGGCTCCGTTTGGCCCCAGCAGCCCTACAATTTCGCCCGTTTCAACCTGATAGGATACGTTGTTGTTCACCAACCGCGATCCGTATTTTTTAATCAAATTTTCAGTTCTGAGAATCATTCTTATACGTTCTTGCTACACGCTGGTACGCTGTCAACCGGTACCACAAAGGTCGGGCTAATAGCAACGACTGGCAACTATATTTAAGTTGCTGTCCCGCTATTCCCCGTTAATTAACAAATATTATGGCTGAATCTTCCACTCCCTGGCGTATCCGTTTATTCAACGCTGACCGAAATCCCGTGTTGATGAGACGAAAATATGCGGCTATGCGCGAAAGTCCCTTCCGATTTTTTCGGGGAACCAGTCACCTGTTCAATCAGGATATCCCGGTCGATTCATTCCTTTGGAATGCTCCGCGAACATGGAATGTCGGCGACCTCCACATGGAGAATTTCGGGTCGTTTAAAGCGGACAATCGGGTCACCTATTTTGACCTGAATGACTTTGATGAGTGCATTCTAGCCCCTAATCTGACCGATCTGGCCCGCCTGACGTGTAGCCTGTTCGTGGCCGCCGATGACTTGAACCTACACGCGGATGAACTAGATCATCTGGTCAAAACCTTCACCGATTCGTATGCACTTGCGCTGGCTCGTGGCTACGTCCGGCAACTGGAACAGGATACCGCCACGGGAATTATTCGCACGCTGCTTCGTTCGGTGGAGTGCCGGAAACGGCATTTGTTTCTCGAAAGCCGGGTTGCATACAAAAAGCGGCATACCCTCTTTCGAAAGCGGATGTTGTTTACGCCTAAAATTGATCAGGCCACAAAAACCCATATTACCAACGTAATAAACGGCTGGGCGGAAAGCCAGCCCGATCCTCGTTTTTTTTCTGTGCTGGATGTAGCTCATCGTGTGGCCGGAACGGGCAGTCTGGGCATTGAACGATTTATGATTCTGGTTCGGGGGTCAGGACGCCCCGGCAGGGAGTACCTGCTGGATTTAAAGCGAGCCCGACAGTCAACGCTTCAAATTCGTCTGGCCGATCAGCAGCCGTTTTGGTTCAGCGAAGCCGAACGGATTGTTGAAGTTCAGAAACGAATTCAGGCAGCTTCACCGGCATTACTTCATCCGTTATTGATGCCCGATGGTGCGTCGTATGTATTGCGTGAACTTCAGCCCAGCGAAGACAAGATCAGCCTGACCGAGTTAAGTGGTAAGGTAAAGAAACTGGAAAATCTGCTTGGCAGTATGGGGCACTTATGCGCCTGGGGGCAGTTGCGCAGTAGTGGTCGGCAGGGATCAGCCATTGCCGACGAACTAATCGCTTTTGGGCTGGATTATGCCAGCTGGCGTGACCAGCTTATTGACTATGCCCGACAATATGCCCATCAGGTTAAAGCCGATTATGCCGTTTATTGCATCGCCTACGACGATGGCTACTTCAACGTATAGTTCATAAACCAACCGATGTTCCTTTACGCCCTAACATCTTTTAACATCAACTGTAGGGTGGTATTCCCGTTGTAATGGTTTTGCTCAACCTGATAACAGATAGAGAACGGATGACCGGGCCGGAGTTGATCCGCAACGTGAGCAAACCCAAAACCAATGGCCGTCAAGGTCTGCCCACCCCTGCCCTGACGAACGTTTATTTTGAGGTGTTTCTCTTTCATAATGATTGGCTCACTAACCAGATAAACGTCCTCCGTCATGAATGTGGGTTGCATATTATGTGGCCCAAAGGGACCCATTTGCCGCACGATCCGGTACAGCTTATCGTTGATTTCGCTGAAATCCAGTGGTAAATCAACGTCGATCAGTGGGGTCAGGTGTTCCTCCTTGATGGTGCGAGAAACAACTTCTTCAAATTTTTTACGGAATGCATCGATGTTACTGACCGACATGGTCATACCAGCCGCGAAGGTGTGCCCGCCAAATTGCTCCAGCAAATCGGAACATTCTTCAATGGCTTCGTACACATCGAAACCCGGCACCGATCGGGCCGACCCGGCCGCCTTGTCATTCGATTGGGTGAGAATAATGGTTGGCCGGTGAAAGTGTTCGATGCAGCGTGAGGCTACGATACCAATAACTCCTTTGTGCCAGGTAGCGTCGAAAAGGACCGTGCTTTTTGCCTGCGTTAATAGCTTATTGTCGCGAATCATGGCCAGTGCCTGTTCCGTAATACTGCTGTCAAATTCGCGTCGGCTGTTGTTGTGTTTGTTGATCGCCATCGCAAACTCGTCCGCTTCCTCTTCCGATTCAGCCAGTAAAAGCTGCACGGCTGCTTTAGCGTGCTGAATTCGACCAGCGGCATTGATCCGCGGCCCAAGCCCAAATACCAGGTTGGTAATGTCCAGCTCCCGTGAGAAACCGGCTATTTTAATCAACGCCTTCAGCCCCGTGCGCGGATCTGAATTCAGTTGCTTCAACCCGTAGTACGCTAGAACCCGGTTTTCACCGGTAACCGGTACAATATCCGAGGCAATGCTGACCGCTACCAGATCAAGGCATGGATATAGCTGACGTAGATCAATTTCTTTATGCAGGCAAAATGCATGGAGCAGCTTAAAACCCACGCCACAACCGCTCAATTCTTTATATGGATACGCACAATCGTCCCGTTTGGGGTCCAGCACAGCGGCTGCATCGGGCAGTTCATCGCCCGGACGGTGGTGATCACAAATGATGAAGTCAACGCCAAGGGCCTTTGCTTCGGCTACCCGCTCGACCGACTTGATACCACAGTCTAAGGCAATAATTAACGTAAACCCATTATCGGCTGCCCATTGAATACCCTGCTGCGAAATACCATAACCTTCCTTATACCGGTCCGGAATATAATAATCGATGGCCGTGTGATAGTTTTTCAAAAAGCCGTACACGAGGGCTACGGATGTCGTCCCATCCACATCATAATCGCCATAGATGAGGATTTTCTCCTGCCGTTCGGGGAGCATGGCCATTTGCAGGCGCGTTATGGCCCGATCCATGTCCTTCATTTCGAACGGGTTATGCAAATGATCTATTTCAGGGCGAAAGAACATCCGCGCTTCTTCGTAGGTTTGCACACCTCGTTGTATCAACAGGGCCGCCAGGAATGGACTAACCCCGAGCGAATTGGTCAATGTTTCTATCGCGCCCTGCTGCTCCACCGAATCCGGGAAGGGTTTGGTGATCCAGCGTTTTACAGGAGGTGACGATTGGGCTATCATAATTGCAAGATAAATCCGTTTTTAGAAAAACTCTCTATTTATGTTCTATTTGCTTTCTCTTTTTGCCCTGCTATCATCCAGACCAGCGCCAACGGCTCCTGCCGCAAAAACCAGCTTAACCATTGAGGTACACAACATTCGTACGCTCAACGGTGCTGTATACGTTGCTCTCTTCCGGCCTGGAAAAGATTTCCCCGAAGGGAAACCCGTCGAAGGCAAAAAGGTGGATGCTACCAGCGAACGGGTACGCACGAGCTTCTCCGTTGAACCGGGCGCGTATGCCATAGCCGTTTACCATGACGAAAATGGAAACGGAAAAATGGATAAAAAGATGTTCGGCATTCCCAAAGAACCGTACGGGTTCAGTAACGATTTCCGGCCTAAACTATCAGCGCCAAAATTCAGTGACTGCGAATTCAGTGTGGGCAATGACGGCAAAACGGTTCGAATCCAGCTTAACTAGGAATTATTAAAAAAAGCAGTCATAGTCAGACAACTGGTTCGATTTACACCTGAGATTATCGCTGGAGTTGTGGACTTTAAGGCGAATCTTAGGTGTAAATTTTAGAATTGCCGGGAATCCTATGAGAAAGCCTGGTCCATTCAGATTTTTTTTGTAATTTTATCCGGCAAATAACATCACTTGTCTATTTGCCATGAGCTTAGATACCAGTAAATTTCTCTACGAGGCTCTCACCTACGACGACGTATTGCTTTTACCTGCCTATTCGGAGGTACTCCCGCGCGATACGCAAACCGTTACCCAACTCACCCGTACCATCCAGCTAAATGTCCCCCTGATCTCGGCGGCTATGGACACCGTTACCGAATCGGCGCTGGCGATTGCGATGGCGCAGGAGGGCGGTATCGGTATTATCCACAAAAACATGAGCATCGAGGCTCAGGCCGACCAGGTTCGGAAAGTAAAGCGCTCCGAGAGCGGGATGATCATTGACCCCATCACCCTACTCGAAACCGCTTCGCTTGCCGACGCGCTGAAGATCATGCGTGAGTTCAAAATTGGTGGTATTCCGGTTGTGGATGAGAACAATAAGTTGGTTGGTATCCTCACCAACCGCGATCTACGATTCCAGAGTGATCTGTCGCAACCCGTTACCGGTATCATGACGCGTGAAAATCTCATTACGGCACGCGAAGGGCTGACGCTCGAAGAAGCCGAGAGTATTTTGCAGCAGTACCGGATTGAAAAACTCCCGATCGTCAACAACGATTATCATTTGGTTGGGCTGATCACGTACAAAGACATTCTCAAGAAAAAGAGTCACCCCAATGCCTGTAAGGATGAATTGGGGCGGTTACGTGTCGGAGCGGCCGTTGGCGTTACGCCCGATTTAACCCGGCGCATCGAGGCCCTTGTCAAAGCGGGCGTTGACGTAATCAGTGTCGATACGGCACATGGTCACTCCAAGGGTGTTCTGGATGCGGTTCGGAGTATCAAACAGCAGTTTCCCAAATTACAGGTCATGGCGGGTAACGTGGCAACGGGTGAAGGCGCGAAGGCTTTGGCCGATGCCGGTGCCGACGCAGTGAAAGTTGGCGTAGGACCGGGCAGTATCTGCACTACCCGGATCATTGCCGGCATTGGCATGCCCCAGTTGACGGCTGTGTATGAAGCCGCCAAAGCACTACAGGGTACGGGCGTTCCTGTTATTGCCGACGGTGGCATTCGTTTCTCGGGTGATATCACAAAAGCGCTGGCCGGTGGTGCCAGCACGGTTATGATTGGCTCGGTTCTGGCCGGTACCGAAGAGGCTCCCGGCGAGATCGTTCTGTACGAAGGTCGTCGGTTCAAGACCTATCGCGGCATGGGCTCGGTGGAAGCGATGGAAGATGGCTCTAAAGACCGGTATTTCCAGGACGCCGAGGATGACATCAAGAAACTGGTTCCGGAGGGTATCGTTGGCCGGGTTCCGTTCAAAGGGAAAGTATCGGAAATCGTGTATCAGATGGTAGGCGGCCTGAAAGCCGGTATGGGCTACTGCGGTGCTATCGACATTCCAACGCTTCAACAAGCCAAATTCGTGAAGATTACAACGGCAGGTGCCCGCGAAAGCCACCCGCACGATATCTCGATTCAGAAAGAAGCTCCGAATTATTCAGTAGGATAGAAGACGAGGTATGACGTATGGTCCATGGTGTAGGTGATATGCATACATCATAGACCATACGCTACCCACCTTTCTCTATATACGCCAGCCGTTCTTCATCACTTTTCGATGAGTCGGTAATAATAAATGGACAGACACTACAGGCCGTGGGGCCTGTCTGTTTATACCAGCGGCACTGCGCCCGAATGGCACAATGCGGTAACGCAATGGGCGCTGCCAAGTGCTGATTAACCGACATGACCAGATCGATCACCCCACACCGCCCGGATTGCCATTGACTACAGCCCGATTTAACACACCGATTAGCAAAACGAAAATGCTGTTCGGGATGATCGATGGCGGTGACAGCCTCTGTTAGGTCGGCAGTCATTGGTGCCGGTTCGGGCAGGAACCGCACTGACTGATCGGGGCCGACCACGCCCAGCAGCAACGCCCCTTCCTGAGCCGTTGCACTGGGACATAAGGTGGTTTGAGGCTGTAACATCAGCCTATTTGTTGAATTCCTTTCTGAAGATTTCGCTCGATTTGATTGATTTGCTCGGGGTTAACCTTGAAATCTTTGCCAACAAGCTGAAGCCAGCGCCCTAACCATTCTTTAGACGGGATGACTACGTACGGACCAAACCGTCCGGTACCATGAGGCCGTCGCCCACCGGCGGGACCATCATTGCCATCCGGGTCGTCGGGGTTGGGATAATCAGTTAAAGCGGCTGCAACCACGCGTTGAATTTCCGAAGCGATGTGATTTTCGAGCTTAGGCGAAAGTTTCAGACCACCCAGCAGGACATGAAACTCACTGCCTTTGACCGGTTTTGATGTTTCCATTTTGAGAAGTTCGTTAAAGGTGAAAACTTCATCAAAGGTCGGCTGACAGAGCAGCTTTTTACAGAGAAGAAATACGGAATTTACGTTCGTATAATTGCTGATTTTCAGCCAGGTAGCTCTACGGATATACAAAAAGTAGAAACCCTTACCGTGGCGTAGGGTTTACCTGGTCCCGCCAGCATTGGTAGCTCAGACTTCCGTTTGAGGCTCGACATAAAATACAGCACTGTTTGTTCCATGCGTGGTTAGGTTCACCTCACGGATGCCGATGCGGTAGCTATCGATAGCAAATTCGAGCGCATCCTGTTTCATCTGATAGAACGTAGACGGCGTCAGTAATACGAGCAGATTTCCCCGTTGAACAACCTTTTCTACATGGTAATGTCCGCAAATTACCGTTACATGGCACGGTAGTTCGCGTACCAGTTCCAGAAACTCTTCGCTTTGCCGAAACGCGTATTTGCGATCCATAAAGGCGACATCGGCGGGCAAAGGCGGATGGTGCATAAAAATCACTACGTTCGTATCGCGCAAGGCCAGCATATACTCCCGAAGCCAGTCCCACTGATTATCGGAAAAGAAGCCTTTCGACGAATCTAAAAACAGAGCCGGACGCCCTTCAAGCGGCAACGCATAATATAATTCGCCCGTGTGTACATCGTGCCGCTTGTTGAATACGCTAGCCAGCAGTACGGGGTCATCGTGATTACCCGAAATAATGTAGTTCGGAAAGGGGAGTTTGTCGATTTGCATCCTCACCCACTCATACGTTTCCTGATTACCAGTTGTATCGCAGATATCTCCGCCCAGCACCAGGCAATTCGGCTTCAACTCAGCCAGATAGTCCAGCGCCATCAAAAAGTTTTGCCGGACATCCACGTTCTGGACAAGATCACCGTCAGCACCCAGGTGCAAATCAGTCAGGAAAGCAATTCGCATAATGGAAGCGGAATGATGTAAGGTGTATCAGGTAAGGGCGTGTATGATGCGACGAATATAAACTATATACTATTTCATACATCTTTCTTGGCTTCATTCCAGTACACGTCCATTTCGGCCAGCGTCATATCGCTTAGCGATTTACCCTGGGCACGGGCCTGCTGTTCAATGTATTGAAAACGTTTAATAAATTTTTTATTGGTTCGTTCAAGGGCCGTTTCCGGATTGATATCGATGAACCGGGCATAGTTGACAAGTGAGAAAAGCAGATCGCCAAACTCTCCTTCGGCCCGTCGCTGGTCAATAACGGCATCCGTATCGGCATTGAATTCGGCTTTGAACTCCTGCATCTCCTCCTCTACTTTCTGCCAGACCTGCTCTTTTTCGTCCCAGTCGAAACCGGCGCCCCGCGCCTTCTCCTGAATCCGCATTGCCTTCACCAGAGCAGGTAACGAGCCCGGCACTCCGCCCAGAACCGACTTGTTTCCTTCCTTGAGCTTAAGCTGCTCCCAGTTCGCTTTCACCTGCTCTTCCGTTTCGGCAACAACCTTACCCCCGTTGGAATCGCCATAAATGTGCGGGTGACGGTGAATGAGCTTGTCGCAGATACCGTTCAGGACATCAGCCATGTCGAACTGGCCCGTTTCGGATGCGATTTTGGCATAAAAGACGAGGTGTAGTTGAATATCACCCAATTCCTTCCGAATCTCGGGCAAATCGTTTTCCAGAATAGCGTCGGAGAGTTCGTACGTTTCCTCGATGGTAAGGTGGCGCAGGCTATCCAGCGTCTGTTTGCGATCCCAGGGACACTGTTCGCGCAACTCATCCATGATAGTTAGAAGCCGGTCAAACGCCATCAGTTGTTCCCGACGGCGGGGAGTCATTTCAGTAAACGTCATACGGTAAAGATAAGGGAAAAACGAGGAACGGACTATGAAAGCCGGGATTACAGCTGCAGAAGGGGCGATTCGATCAGTGCAGCTGTCGATGGTTAGTGCAGTTGACGGATTTACCAGAACACCTAAAGTCAATATATCACACGCAAATAACGTTGGAAAAGGACGGGAAGAACTCATTTTATACACTTTACCTGACCCAATTAAATTTGGACAAGAAAACCTCGTAAGGACAGTCTGGTTCCGGCAGCAGATCGAATCAATTCTAAATCGCTAAAAATATTTATGCCTGTCTGCTTGACAGCAATTTGATTAATGTGTTTACTTTGCAAAACAAAGTACTTTATACTATGCATCTCTCCACAACCTCTCCTTACCCTTCCGGTATGATCTCTCCTCGCGACGCCCGTCCTGGCAAAGGGACCCGGGCACTGGCGCTCCTGACACTTACTGGACTTTGTCTGGTAACGACACGGGGTTTGTTGACGGGCAACTGGTGGTTTTTCATCATGCTGACCTGGAACCTGTTCCTGGCCTGGTTTCCGTTGGGTGTCGTGCTGGTCTTACGCGACTTACGGCAGTCGGGCTTTCGAAATAAATGGTTGCTGGCAGGTGGTCTGGCGAGTTGGCTGGCCTTTTTGCCCAATGCTCCTTACATCATTACCGATCTGTTCCATATCAAGGATATCGACCAGCCCTTACTCTGGTTCGACACCATGGCGCTGTTCGTTTTTGCCTTAACGGGCTTGCTGGTCGGTTTGTATTCCATTCTCATCGTTCATCGGATGCTTCGGCCCTTGGCGGGTACCTTACTAACATGGGCGCTGATCCTAAGCAGCCAGATTCTGTCAGGCTTTGGTATTTATCTGGGCCGCGTTGGCCGGTGGAATAGTTGGGATGTACTTACCAGTCCGACGGCACTAACGATGGCGATTGCCCGCGCCTATCATGACCACCTGAGCATAAAACTGACCATCGCTTACGGCTTTGTTCTGTTCCTGATGTACGTAGCTTTTTATTGGTACATCGAACACGAAAACGAGTTCGAGCGCAGTGCTCAATAAGCGTAAAACACTGATGCTGGTAGCTACATATCAGACGTCTGGCAACTAGAAAGCCTGTTCTTTTCGCATTAGATTTGCCAAATGATTGATTTTCCTAAAGTGCTGCGTAGTTTTCGGTTTGCGGGGCAGGGCATTCTGGATTTGTTTCGGTTTGAGAACAACGCCAAAGTGCATTTACTGGTGGCTATTCTGGTTATTGGTGCTGGGTTTGTCCTGGGCCTTAGCCCCTTAGAATGGACCATCATCTTAACCCAGATTGGGCTTGTTTGGGCGGCCGAAGCGTTTAACACCGCCATCGAGAAACTATGTGATTTTGTATCGCCGGGTTTACACCCACAAATCAAAGCCATTAAAGATCTCTCGTCCGGCGCGGTCCTGATTCTAACCATCGTGGCTGTGTTGGTGGGCCTTATTATTTTCGGCGGCCATGTACTACCCTTTATTTACCCATAAAACACATTCTCTTTTCTGTCATTTACCCTTTCCAACGCTTACCCTTTGCTCATGCACGAATCGCGCGAACATCTACAAACCCTGACGGAAATTCGTAGCCTGATGGAGCGTTCTTCTAAGTTTCTGTCACTAAGCGGCTTGTCGGGCGTTTCGGCAGGCGTAATCGCGCTGATAGGGGCCATTATCGTCTCGGCACGCTTACAGACGGGTTTATTTACGGCACTTCGCCACGATTATTCCGATGCCTATTATACCCACATGAATCGTCAGGAAGTCAGGGAGTTTCTGGTCACGGTGGCTCTGGTCGTCCTGGTACTGGCGTTGTTATCAGGAAGCTACTTCACGGTTCGAAAGGCCAGACGCCAGGGTCAGACCGTTTGGAATACATCATCGCAGCGATTAGTGTGGGGCATGCTTGTCCCGTTGGCTACCGGTGGCGTATTTTGCCTGGCGCTGTTGCAGTATAACCTAATCTGGCTGGCCTTTCCGGTAACGCTCATCTTTTACGGGCTGGCACTGCTGAATGGCAGTAAATATACCCTTCGCGATGTGGAGTCGCTGGCCTACTGCGAAATCGGCCTGGGCCTACTATCGTTGTTTTGGCCCGGCTACAACCTGCTAACCTGGGCTCTTGGGTTTGGCGTTTTGCACATCGTGTATGGCCTAGCCATGTATTTCAAATACGAACGAACTACTGAATGAAGAACGACCTGCTGGCTCAATTCAATAAAGCCTTTGAAAGCAAAGCACGGCTAGGCATCATGTCGGTACTGGTAGTCAATGAGTTCATGAGTTTCAACGCGCTTAAAGAGCTACTTGGCCTGACCGACGGGAATCTGGCCACCCACCTGCGTGCTCTGGAAGAAGCCGGTTATGTGGCTGTGCAAAAGCAATTTATTGGGCGTAAGCCCAACACAACCTACTCCGCCACCGATGCGGGTCAGCAAGCTTTTTCGGACCACCTGACCGCGCTGGAAGAATTTATTAAAAATCTGTAGAGCCCGACTCAGCGCTCGCTGTAAGGTAGCCCTTTGGTTTATCCTACAGCGAGTTATTACAATTACAGGGTTATGAAGTCAGCGTGGCCGCCAATGGAAAACAGGCACTTGTAGTCTTTCAGCGCTGCAACGGAACCTGAAGAAATATTTCCCAAACACTTTAGTGAGCTTCTACAGGAACACCGGCTGCAAAAAAACAGATTGTAGTCTGCAGAAAATTGCCAGTCAATGCGGGTTCAACAGTCTGTCTTACTTCTCCATTGGTTTTAAAGAAGCTCACCAAGTCTCGCCCCTACGCTTTCGACAGTCTCATCGGGCGCAGGCGCACCCTGAGTGGAATCGGCAGAAACATAGTCATTGCTTCGATTGACTGACTAGATTACGGCGCTGAATCCGGCGGGTTAAGGAACGTATAAATACGCCCGTTTAACTCACTCATTTTATGGATATGGCGCAGAAGCAGGGCCTGATTCGCTTCGTCAGACGCGTCCGTATTTTCCTCCAGCCATCTACCTCATGCACAAGTTGCGTTAACGTATGGGTCAATTGATTCTGCAAATCCCGGCATCGATCGGCCATCTCGGGAGAAAGGGCCCGCTCTTTTTTCAGCAAACTGGTAAGAAAAATATAGTTTGAAAGCAGGTTTTGAACCTCCACTTGCCATTGGCCTGCATGTGCAATTCTGCTGTTGGAAAGTGCGTCAATAAATTCCTTTCTAAATTTCATGCTTACGATGGTTGAAACGTGCTCCGAAAGCCTCTGAAAGTAGCTTAAGCCGGGGTGCCTGCTTCAGCAAAACTAGTAAGCCTTTTTGATAAGGTCATGTCACTTTTCTTTAACTTGTGCCGATCATTCATCCAGATTTGTTTTCATTATGAACATTTTATAAATCTATAATATATATTTTCAGTGATACTTTTCACCATAATCGGTTTATGTTTGTGTAGCCTTTTTTTAATCTTTATTAAAACGGTTGCCTTGGTTTCTGCCGGACAGCGACATGACGACATCAACACTTGACAAAGAAGCAGCACGGCTAGACGCCCTGGCCAGCTACCATATTCTGGATACATTGCCCGAACAGGAATACGATGCAATAACGCAAATTGCTTCTCATATCTGCCAGACGCCTATTTCGTTGATTGGTTTACTGGACGATCATCGGCAGTGGTATAAGTCAGTACATGGATTAGCTTTGTCGCAAACTATACGCCAGGATACGTTCTGCAATTATGCCATCGACCAACCAGATCACCTGATGATTGTTACAGATGCCCGTCTCGACGAGCGGTTCAGTACCAATCCATTCGTCACAAACGAAAATGGTATTCTTTTTTACGCGGGTATGCCCCTGGTCGATGGAGAAGGGCAGGCACTGGGAACCTTGTGCGTACTTGACTATAAACCCCGACAACTGTCAGCCCAGCAAGAAGAAACCTTGAAAGCGCTGGCTCGTCAGGTAGTCTCGCTACTACAACTGCGCCGAAGTCAGTTGCAGCTCGCCCAAGCCAGTCAGACGCTAAAAAACCTCAACCAGGAACTAAATCGGACGAATCAGACGCTTCAAACCGTTGTTGATACCTGCCCTGTCGGGTTGGTACTCTGGAAATCCGTCTGGAAACAGGATCAGATTGTCGACTTTCAGTACGTTTTTACCAACTCGGAGAATGCTGCCTTTACAGGTTTGCCGATTGAGCAGATGACCGGCCACCTGTTGACATCAGTGTTCCCGGAAGTGGTAAAAAATGGTTTTTTCGAGCGGTTATTAACTGTCATCCAAACGCAGCAACCGCAGCAATACCAACAAGTATATACATCCGGGCAACGAACAATCTGGGGTGAGTTTACTCTGACACCCTGTGGCGATGGCGTTTTATTCTCTTCTCAGGATATAACGCAGCTAAAAAACACAGAACAGGAGTTGAAGATTCATACGGATAACCTGACGCAGTTGGTTTCCGAACGAACAACCGAAATTTACCAGCTGTCGGCCTTACAAAAAGCAATATTCGAACATGCGGGTGTCGCCATCATGTCAACCGACACAGAGGGAATCATTCAGACGGTCAATCCAGCAGCTGCAAAACTGGTGGGCTATCGTGCCGATGAACTCATCGGGAAACACAATCCGGTTATGTTTTATGACCCTGACGACCTGGAAAATAAGGCTAAAAAACTAACCGAACAACTAGGCAGACCCATTTCACCAACCTTCGACTTATTTAAATTACTTGTTGATAACCAACCCGATAATTTTACGGTAATTAGTCGAGATGGGCGTCGTACGCCAGTGGTGCTCACCCGAACGGCACTTCGGGATGAATCGGGCATGATAACGGGTTACGTAGGTATGGCCACCGATATTACTACTCAGAAACAAATTGAAATGTTACTGCAGCAGTCGCTGGCAAGAGAGCAGGAATTGAACAAGTTGAAATCAAAATTTGTGACTACGGCATCTCATGAGTTTCGCACGCCACTTGCCACTATCCAATCCAGTGTCGAATTGGTGAAGCTTTACATGGAGCAGCCCAGGGAAGCCGCCCAGCCGGTTATTCAACGCCATTTGGCAAATATTGAAAATCAGATTCTCAATGTTAGTGGTATGTTGTCCGATCTGTTGAATGTGGCCAAAATCGAAGCCGGTAAAATTGATTATACCCCTCAACTAACCGACGTTAGTCAACTCGTTGATGATGTGATCCAGACTCACTTTGACGAACGGCAGGATAAACGAATGGTCGTCGTTGCGGTTACCGGCCAACCGCAGTTGGTATATCTGGACAAAAAGTTAATGACTCATGTGCTGGCCAACTTACTTTCCAACGCGTTTAAGTTCTCAGGTGAGAACCCGGCCCTGCACGTTCAGTTCGAACCGAAGCAGCTTGTCTTAACCGTTGTCGATACAGGTATTGGCATTCCGGCCGGCGAACTGTCGCAACTGTTCAATACCTTTTTTCGAGCCAGCAACGCCGGTACTATCCAGGGCTCAGGACTGGGGTTGGTGATTGCACGCCAGTTTGTCGAACTTCATGGGGGAAGCCTTACGGTTAAAAGCGAAGAGCACCGGGGCACGCATTGTACGATCAAAATTCCCTATCAATCTTACGGCTGTTGATTTCTGAACTATTTATCCGAAGCGCTACCCACCGTCATGCAGAAATTGTTATTAATTGAAGATGAGACACTTATTCGGGAGAACCTAGCTGAGCTGTTAGCTCTGAATGGGTTTGCTGTGTTTGTAGCCGCCAACGGAAAAGAAGGTATTGTACAGGCTACGCAGCAGCAGCCAGACCTGATCCTGTGCGATGTGATGATGCCCGAAATGGATGGCTTTCAAACCCTCGAAGTCATTCGCGCCAACCCGTTGTTGAGCCACACGCCCTTTTTGTTCCTCACGGCTAAAGCAGATATGACGGATACCCGCAAAGGAATGGCGTTGGGCGCCGACGACTACCTGACAAAGCCTTTTACGATGGATATCCTGCTGACAGCCATTCGGGCCAGGCTCCAGCGGGAAGCGCAACGAAAGGCGAATACCCAGAAACTTCTGCAGGAGCAGCTCAGGGCCATGACAAACCTCTCTACCCACGAATACAATACGCCCCTCACGGGAATACTGGGCTTTACTACCTTATTAATCGATTATTACGGAGAGTTTAGCCGCACCGAGAACTTGTCGATGCTGGACATGATCAAAGTGAATTGCCTGCGCCTGAAACGATCGCTGGACAATAACCGATTGATTACCCGATTGCAGACCGTTGACCCCTCGGACATCACCTACAGCTTTTTCAGTAATGGCCACTCCGATATTACGGTTGACGCGCTCAACAAGCATCTACTTTCGGCAAGCTATCGTCAAAATCGGCATATTCCGTGTCAGATAGAACTAGAGCAGGCCCACCTGCGTATCTCGCATGAAAACCTGGCGATCATTCTTGAGGAACTGACAGACAATGCCGTTAAGTTTTCGGATGAGGATCAATCGATTCATATAACTGGTCAGTTAAAACCAGATTATTATGAATTGACGCTGCTGAATCACGGACAGCCTTTTCATCAGGATGATATCAAACAAACAGCTGCTTACCGGCAATTCGAGCGCCCCAAGTACGAACAGCAAGGCTTCGGATTGGGTCTAGCCATTACACACAAGCTGTTAGAGTTCAATAAGGGGTCTCTACATATTGAGAGCATCGCTTTAGGCACAACGCAGGTGGTTGTTCAATTGCCTATATAGTCGTTTGTTTCCGTTGGTTTAACCGGGCACCCTTTATACGATTCAGCCTATACAAAAGCTGGTGGAATGCACCCGGAGGCTTTCATATAAGTTTCGATTACTTCACCGTAAAATCCGAATCTTTCAAGCCTTTATTGATCTTCACATTATCGATGGTCATGGTCATGGGCCCACGGGGCGATTGCTGTTGGATCGTCATCGGAAATTTGATGCCGTTAACATCTTTATAATCGGAATACACCATTGTTGACGTCATCTCCTCTCCTCTTTGTGATTTATTCGTCACCACAGACTGCACTTTGAGGCCCGTCGTCGCATCGAAGTTATCCGTCCAGGTAGCCGATCCATCGGCGGTTGTATGGCTTAGTTTGTAGGTGTCTTTGCCGTCTACTTTTTCCGGGCCGACCAGGGTCGTTTTCACCCCGTTTTCGGTGTAGTGCAACTCAGGAAAGAGGGTATTGGTCGCGGTCATCTGCAGGGCAGCTGGCCCCTCAATGGTACGGCTGCCCTGCATGCCTCCCATAGCCACCTTCGAGCCATCGCCCGTCTGCCTCATCACTTCCATACCGTTGGCATTGATAACCATAGAAAACTTGTTCGGCAGCTTCTGCTTCCGCGTGATCATGATAGCGCCCATCTGCCCTTCGCTGGACATGCTGGTGGTCACATCGGTCACTTTCATCAGAGCGTCTTTGCCTCCAATGGCAGCAATGTATTTGTCGATTACCTGATCGGCCGTTGGCGTTGTTTGCGCCAGAGCCGATTGCCAGCACGCGGTTAGCACGCCAACAAAAAATACTAGCTTTTTCATATTTTTTCAGCGAATGTATCTAGTCAAAGATATAGGGTAAACCTTAAAACAGCAATAGGCCGGATGCTTGTCGTCATTGATCAGGCCAACAGCGCGAACTGGGCTAAAAAGGTCAGAGCCCCTGTTACATAGCCAATTAGGGCAAGCCAGCTTATCCTGCGCAGATACCAGCCAAACGCCAGCTTTTCCATGCCCATAACCGCTACACCGGCCGCCGAGCCAATCAGCAGCAGACTGCCGCCCGTACCGGCGCAATAAGCCAGAAATGTCCACAATTTATCATCGACAGCGTAGGTCTGCATATCATACATTCCCATAGCCGCAGCCACGATGGGTACGTTATCGACCACCGCCGATGCAACGCCAATGAGCAGGACAATACTGTCCAGATGACCGACGGTTTGGCTCAATGAACTGGCCAGCGACCGTAGTACACCCGTCGATTCCAATGCCCCAACGGCCAGCAAAATACCGAGAAAGAATAGAATACTGGGCGTGTCGATCCGGCTTAAGGCGTAGGATGCCGTAAATTTTTTTCGCTCGGCTTCGTCTTTGTCGCTGTGCAAAATCTCTGAGGCTACCCAGATGAAACCAAGCACCAGCATCATGCCCATGTAGGGAGGCAAATGAGTGACTGATTTAAAAATAGGTACGAACAGCATACCGCCCAGCCCGATGGCCAGCATAATCCGCCGGTCACGGCGAGACATGGGCGTTACGTAAGGTCGGCTAATTCCCGACCTGGCAGTTGCTGGTTTTTCGTCTGTGCTGGATTTGTAAACGCGGGTTAGGATGAATAATGGCACCAGTAAAGAAACCAGACTGGGTAATAAGGCCGTGCGGATAATATGGCCCGTGGTAATCTGGCCACCAATCCAGAGCATGGTGGTCGTAACGTCGCCAATAGGCGACCAGGCCCCCCCGGCATTAGCTGCCAGAATAATCATACCCGCCACGACACGCCGATCTTCGGCATTTCGGATTAATTTACGGGCTACCGACACCATGACAATAGCGGTCGTAAGGTTATCCAGCAAAGCCGACAGGAAGAAGGCGAGCAGGCTTACAATCCAGAGGAGGGTGCGAATATTGCGGCTGGCGATACGGTCAGTAATGAGCGTAAACCCATCGTGCACATCAATCAATTCGACAACCGTCATGGCTCCCATCAGGAAAAACAAAATTTCAGCGGTATCCGTCAGGTGATGCTCCAGTTGATGCCCGACGGCTTCGGCATCGGTTGCCATAAGGGCGTAGGTTGCCCAGCAAATGATACCGGTAATGAGGGCAGTAGCCGTCTTGTTGATCTTAATGGAATGTTCCAGGGTAATTAGCAGGTAACCGATTACAAAGAGAACCGTCAGTATACTTGTCATAATGAGCTATTTTTTGCTAATTCTTGTTAGCCGCTTATGAACCTACCCGCGTCTATGTTCGTCATTCACCTTGCTTCACTTGGTCCGGATGGGATGGCTCTGTTTCCGTTTATTTTGGTCAAGCAACCAAATCCAGGGCCTACCCTCCTCAACCACGAACGAATTCATCTGCGCCAGCAAGCCGAACTGGGTATCGTTTTGTTCTATTTCTGGTATGTTCTGGAATACCTCATTCGCCGGGTGCAATATGGTCAGCATTATCAGGCGTACCGGAACATCAGCTTTGAGCGGGAAGCGTTCGCCAACGAACAGAACTTGGCGTACTTACAATCGCGACGATGGTGGGCCTTCTGGAAATACGTGCGGGAATGATTCATCAAGCTTTCGCCTTTCGCTTTCCCACGATGCCCGTCATAAGGACCAGATAGAGGAAAACGACGACCAGAAGCGGTATGCCTTGCCGGAAGCCCTGTAATCGTAAGTCCTCGGGAATGTTTAGATAAAGTAAAATTGTGATCAGGCCCCGTGGAGCTATCCACAGCAAGGCTCCTGATGTTCCCCAGTAGGTCAGCCGAAGCGTTACCCAGCGCCAGCCAATAATGATGAGCACGAATAAGGCACTCACAATCAGCGCGTCGACATCAATCAACTCCTGAGGAATGGTTACATAGCCCAAGATCAGGTAAAAGAACGTGCGCACGACAAAAGAACCTTCAGCCGTCAGGTTTTTGAGTTGATCCAGTTCTTTCTCAAACAGATCATTCTTGAGAATCAGGCTGAGTCGGCCGCGAATGAATAATTCCGTGTTGTTGAGAAACAAACCGAAAATAAGAATAAGCAGGAGCGACGACAGGTGGTTGATCTCGGCCAGTGCGTAGACCAGGAAAAGAACCGATATGATGGGCAGGAATTTGATGCGATGGTTGATTCGGCCAATCAGATAAAGCAGCAAAAAGCAGCAGATCAGGGAAATAATGGCCATAAAAAACGTATCCCGCGCAAAGAGCCATACCGCGCTCAAGACCGAATCCCGGCTCAGCAACAGAAAATTATAGGCCATGATCCCCAGAATACTGGCAAAGGCCGATTCGTAAACAGCGTATTCGCGCTGCCCCCCCGACAGTTGATCTACCCGCTGAACCGTTGCGGTACTGCTGATGATCGAAAACGGCAGCGCGGCAATCAGGCAATGGTAGAACGAGTCGTTCAGAAGCAGGTAGAGCATACCCGCCATGAGCAGGGTGCCGCCAACAATAGCCAGCAACGAAGCGAGCAGCGTTCGCCGTAGTACGCTCAACCGATCGGTGTGAAGCTCCAGGTCGAGCCCCCCTTCCAGCACAATCAGAATCAGGCCCAGCGTACCCAGCGTTGGTAAAATGGCATTGACGTAAAGAACCTGAACATCGAAATACTGCGTCGCCTGCCGGGTCAGCATGCCCAACAAGAGCAGTAACAAAACAGAGGGTGTTTTGAACCGGCTACTGAACAGGTCGAAGCCATAGGAAATCAATACCGATAAACTCAGGACTATAATCAGAATTGATGAATCCATTCGGCGGAAGAATGACTGAGCGATTGAGTAAATGAATGAATACCAGCCTTATTTTTATTCAGCCACGCAGTCAATCACTCATTACTTTTTGGCGTAGTAATATAAATTTACGGATGAAGCACTTGCCCGTTCACTAATGGTAAAAAAGCCCTTTGCCTCTTTATCGAAACAGACCGCTTCTCCCTGAGGCTCCAGCCGGGTAACCAATGAGCGCCGGGTGCCATATTGCAGCGCATCC
Source organism: Spirosoma humi (assembly GCF_054776575.1). NCBI lineage: Bacteria > Pseudomonadati > Bacteroidota > Cytophagia > Cytophagales > Cytophagaceae > Spirosoma > Spirosoma humi. Next base: position 211,680 of record NZ_BAAHBR010000001.1, on the reverse strand, counting down.
GGAATACTCTGACCGCCATCGCGCTTCCAGTAATACACCGTGGTGTATGTTCTGACCAGAATTTCTTTCCCATCGGGCGAGATAGCCGCCCCCGTTACGTAATTGGCCAGGCCGCCCCCGAACGAAGGTAACTCGCCATAATCGGTAGCGGTAATCAGGTCGCTGGTGCTTTGTGGATAAGCTAATCCGTAGAGGTGTACTTTTTCTTCCCGCTTGGAAATCACATAAATATCTTTCGTTTGGGGATCGACGAACATGGCTTCGGCATCGCGGGGTCCTTGCGGATACCGAAAATTGATTCGGTCAATCGACGTGATTGGCGATTGTAAAGAAGCAGGCTCGGGTAGCCGATAAATCTGGACAGCTTGATATTGAGCGTTGTTGTCTCCGATATCACCGATGTACAGATAGTTGACCCCATCCTGCGGACCTGGCCCGGAAGATAACTCCTCCCAATCGCGATTGACGAGGGTTGGTATTGTAATTTTACCCTTTATGGTTCCATTGTAATCCAGCAATGCCAGTTCGGCCGGGCTGCCACTATCCTGCTCGATCCAGAGCGAACCGGGCTGGCTGCGGCTATCGACCATACCCGATGCTTCGTCAATTTGACCGGGCGTTACGGGATTAACCGTCGGATCGGATGCAAAATTGGCATCGTAAACACTGGGTACGCTGAGTTTGCACGCAGCCGCGGCCATCCCTAAAAACACCAAAATGATAGTACGCATGAAGACTTCCGGTTGATTCAAGTGCCAAAGTAACGAATTGAAAGACGAAAATGATGAACGCGACGACCAGTTTCGCGTAACTGGCATTCCGGATGCGCCCTCACACGGGCAGCAGAATTCGAAATGTAGCGCCCAGACCCGGCCTTCCTTCAGCCAGAATATGTCCCTGGTGGTTGTCGACAACTTTCTGAACAATAGCCAGGCCAATGCCCGTCCCCTGGTACTCGCTCCGGCCATGAAGCCGCTGAAACACCTGGAAAATACGCTCGGCCTGGTTGGGATCAAACCCGATACCGTTGTCGTTAATTTCGATCAGGTGAAACCGCCGGTCAGCATCCGTAGCGATCAACGAGCCGCCCGCCAGATCACGTCCGTGCACCTGGCGGCTTACGATCGTGATCGTAGGCGGCTCGGCGTTTTTATCCGTTTTGGTAAACTTGAGTGCATTACTAATGAGGTTTTGGAAAAGCTGCCGTAGCTGGGCCGCATCGCCCCGAACGGTCGGCAACGGCTCAACGGTTATGATTGCCTTCTTCTCACTGATGGCCGTTTCTATGTCGACCAGTACGTCGGCAACGACCTGATTGAGGTTTACCGGACCAACCGTTTCCCGCTTGGTTGCAATGCGCGAATAGGCTAGTACATCTTTGATCAATATCTGCATGCGGGCCGCAGCCGACTGCATCCGACTAATCATATCAGCACCCGAATCGCCAATCACCGGGGCAAACTGCGACTGAATAATATCACCGAATGCCTGAATCTTACGCAGAGGTTCCTGCAAATCGTGGGAGGCTATGTAAGCAAATTGCTCCAGATTTTTATTTGACCGCTGCAGATCAGTAACCGAGTTTTCCAGTTGTTGCTGCAGTTGCTTCAGGGGCGTATAATCACCAAACGTAACCAGTACATCATCGCCCGATTTGGTGGTCATAATATCCAGCCAGGCATCAATTCCGCCACCATCGTAATGAAAATCAAATCGTTGTGGCTCGCCCGTCACGTATGTTTTATGATACCGCTCGAACAGTCCGTTGGTTTTATAATCCGGAAACCAGGTACTGCCCAAGGCACCAACAACCACCTCCGGCTCCTGTCCTACGTACGATGCCAGTTGCCGGTTGGCCAGTCGGAACCGGAAATCAATGACCTCACCCGCCTGGTTTCGGACAGGAGTGAACAAAAATATACCGGTCTGACACGTATCAATGACGGTTTGCAACTCGGTGGCCGATGCTTCCAGTCGTTGCTGGAGTTTCTTGAGTTCGGTGAAATCCGAGAAGGTCACCAATATATCAGCCCCAACCTTGACAACCGTATAACTTTCCCAGGAATCAAGGTTGTTCGTTTCAAAATGAAAGTTGAAGTGTTGCGTCCGGCCGGTTTCAAAGATGGCAACGTACCGCTGAAACAACCCATTGGTCAGATACTCGGGAAACCATCGACTGACTAACTCGCCCATCAGGGCATCCGGCTCCTGATCAACATAACTGGCAACCATCTGGTTAGCCGTTCGAAAGCGAAAGTCGGCAATTTTACCCGATGCGTTATAGACGGGATTGATCAGGAAAATAGCCACCTGAGCCGAATCAATGACGGTGCGTAGTTCGTCGGCTGATTGCTCGATGGTCAGGGCCGACCGTTTAGTAGCCGATACATCGGTAAAGGTAATGACTAAGCCATCGCCAAGCTTTTGACTAAATACGTCGAGCCAGACATCGAACCCATTCTGATTGTAATAGACTTCGGTGCGGCCGGGTTCACCCGTTTCGGTTGTTCGAACATATAAGTCGAACAAACCGGTTTGCACATTGCCCGGGAAAATCGTCAGCAGCGTACTACCGATCATTTCATCGGGTTTCCAGTTCGCAATCAGCGTGGAACTGCGATTGGCCGCCAGAAAGCTGAAATCGACAATGCGGTTCGTTTCATCCCGGATGGCCTCAAGCGCAATAACACCACTACTTGAGCCATCCAGTACACTATTCAGCAGCTCAGCCTGTCGTTCTGCCTGACTGGCGGTTTGTTCGAGTACGTGCTGAACTCTCTTCAGCTCGGTATAATTGGTAAACGTAATGAGTACATCGCCGTTGAATCGTACGGCCTTTACGTCGAACCACTCATCGAAGCCGTCGACAGCGTAGTTTATCTCAAAATGCCTGTCTTCGCCCGTGTGGAGAACATACGTGCAATGGTCAAAAATCGGTGTATCACGGTAGCTGACAAACCAGTTGGAGAGTAGAGTGCCCTGCAAACGGGCGGGTATCTGACCAACCAGAGCGGCCAGCGTACGGTTTACAATCTCGAACCGAAAATCAACAAGCCGCTTTTCGTCATCGTAAACGGGGCTGATTACAAAGATTCCTGTTTGGGCAATATCGATAACGGCCTGTAAATCGGTCGCCGATTTGAGTATAGCATTTTCGGCAGTACGGGTCTTCGTTATATTGGCAATGGACAAGGTAACCCCATCGCCAAGTTTAACGGCCGCCACGCGAAACCAATCGGACTGTCCATTTCGCCTGTAAGCCAACTCCTCCTGGTAGGGCTGCCCCGTTTCCGTTACCGATCGGTAGTGATCGAACAAGGCCATTTCCTGCGAACCGGGATACAGCGTACGAAACGTATGGCTAAGAAATGTATCGATGGGGTAACTAAGTAAATGCGTTACCATCGAATTGGCATGCGTAAAGCGGAAATCCGTCACAGTGCCCTGTTCATCCCGGATGGCTTCCAGTACCAGAATAGCCTCCTGCGATGCATTTAAAACGCCATCCAGCAGCGTACGCTGGCGCTCGGTTTCGAGGGCCGACTGCTTTTGTTCTGTAATGTCGTTTCCTATTACGACAACGCCATCGTTCAACTTCGTGATCGACGTGTTGTACCAGGCCTGAGGGCCCGGATAGAATTGTTCGACCTGGATGGGTTCGCCAGACTCGATGACCTGGCAAAACAAATTAAACTGACCCGCCTGCCGTGAGTCGGGATTTATCTCAAGCAGCGTTTTACCCGCCACATCAACTCCCAAACGAGCCAGCACACCCGACCGGCCCTGTTCGTTGACGAGCCGAACACTAAAATCCTGAATCTGCCCCTGTTCGTTGCGGATGGCTTCGTAAACAAATACCGTAATCAGCGATGTATTGAGCACGTTATCCAGCAGTGTGCGCTGGCGTTCGGCTTCCAGCGTAAGCTGTTTTTGTTTGGTGATCAGGCGGGTCAGGCTCAGTACACCATCGCCCGCTTTAGAACGGGTCACCGAAAGCCATTGCCCAAGAGCCGTATCGAAATAATCGAACTCCATGGCTCCCCCCCTGTCAACTACGTCACACAACTGATGAAACGTCTGCTCACTAAAGACTTGATAGGCAGGATTGCCGTGGCGAACCGACGTGCCTGCTTCGATCGTGTAGGTGCCTGCTATCGTATGCTGAGCCTTTGGGTTGGCATAGTCAATAACGAAATCAACGATCGGATTTTCACTGAATTCTTTGTCGTCACCGGCAGACTCATCCGATTGATCAGCGGGTTCGCGCACAGCCCGCATCCAAACGACAAGATCGGGCAGTTGATCGAAAAGTTGGGATAAAGAAAGTTGACTGGATAAAGCAGAAAGCATCAGATTGGCAACATAGGCGGCTACAGAGCCGGGTCAAATAGCGAAGCAAGTTACTTAAATTTATGGTATGGCATTTGTAAAGCGGTTTACTTTCAACCCTAATCTATTACACAATGAGATCATTTAATTAGGTTTTATCCTGTTTGGTTTCAAGCAAGACGCAATTCCCGGCAGTCAGATGATAGATGAACATTAGTTAAAGACTCGTTTGTGCTTTACTAGTAAAAGATCATCTTATGCATACGAACTCAATCCGTTTTTTAGCCGCCCTGGTGGCACTTGGCCTGTGTATCAGTTTTATTAGTCGGCCGACGGCCGGCGGCTGGGTCAGCATTTTCGACGGTAAGACACTCAATGGCTGGAAAGTTACTGAAGAGAGCCCGGAAACCTTTAGTGTTCAGGACGGCGCCATTGTGGTAGCCGGACCACGTGCTCACTTGTTTTACGAAGGAACGGTCAACAACCACAATTTCAAAAATTTCGAATGGAAAGCCCAGGTGAAAACCATGCCGGGATCAAACTCCGGCATGTTTATTCACACGGCTTATCAACCATCGGGCTGGCCATCCAAGGGGTATGAAATTCAGGTCAACCAAAGCCACACCGACTGGCGCAAAACGGGGAGTGTTTATGGCCTTCAGGACGTAAAAGAAGTATTTGTGAAAGATGGGGAGTGGTATACCGAACACATTATCGTGCAGGGTAAAAAGGTCATTATCAAAGTGAATGACAAGGTCATCAATGATTACACCGAAGCAGATAGTGTCAGCAACGCCAATTCGGGGAAGAAGCTTAGCAGCGGCACCATTGCCTTACAGGGCCATGACCCCAAAAGCAAGGTATTCTACAAAGACATTCAGATAAAAGTATTGCCGGATTAAGGACGAAAGAAGTACGACAAAGAGAATGTTTCTTACAGGTCTTTTGGCGCATCAGATTGCAACCCGATGCGCCAAAAGACCTGTCTTATTTGAACTGCTGGATGCTATACGCGCTTGCCTGCAGCAGAGCCGGATTTTTGGCAGCTACAGCGGCACTCACCTCTTCGATGCGGGCGTTGATCGTGTAGATCTTGTCGTTTACCAGTACATTGGTTGTGGCCTGATTATAGCCAACCGAATCTGTTTTGACGAGTGAAGCCGTTTGCCAGCCATCGGTACTGCGTATCTGCGACACTTTGTTACGGCCGTTCACAACGTATAAGTCATTGTTGTACAGTACCATTCCGTCGCCGTTGACCAACGTCACGCCTGTTATTTCCGACACGTTGTCCGCATTGGTGAGGTCGACTTTGAAGAGCTTTCCCTCATTTGACTTCACCACAATCAGGAATTTATTAGGGTGGTAAACGATACCGTTCAGGTTGATGCCCTGTGCTCCGCTGAAGAGGGGCGAATTTACAAATATGCTTGCCCTGGATGTGTCGGCGGGCACTTTGTAGATGACCGGAGCGAATGAATCCGTTACGTATGCATTTCCCTGATCGTCGAAGGCGATGTCATTGGCGTAGTGATTGACTCCTGGCAGGAGGGCCGCCAGATCGACCCGCCGTATGGCCTGCCTGGATGTTAGATCATAAATAAATAACCCGGCCGTTTTAAGTGCCGTTTGGGCCGTGCTCTTATCCGAAACACCCTGATCACCATTACATACGTAAAGCTGGTTGTTCCGCACTTTCATACCAACGCTGCTGATCAACTGTCTATCGTCGGCAATAAAATCGGTATACTGGCCCGTTGCATCTACCGTTCCCACTTTTCCCTGCGTAATTGAACCGATCAGAAATTGACTGAATGACGGCGCATAGGTTATCCCTTCGGGGTATTGCCGGGTGGCTGAAACCGGGATCCGTTCGGGAATAACGGGGGCGTCGAATACGGGATCACTTGTGTTACAGGCCGTAACACAGGCTGTTAGGGCGAGGAGTCTGTACGCTGAACGAACCATACGAAGCAAGTTAATTTGTAGCTGTTTAGTTGGATTGTTAAATATAAATCACCCATGTTGATAAATGTTTAACTCCTGATTGATCTTTACGGTATGGTTGAACAAATCACGGCAAAACCATCTGGCCCCCTTTTTCGTTCTACCCACATACAAAATCACTCAACCCCTATGAACCACTTCACCACCCTGACCGAAGCCATGGAAGACCTTCGGAGCCGCGGATACACGCACGAGTTTGGTCCTAAAAAAGATTTTCTGGAAGAAATAAGCACCGAAACGAAGCTAAGGGGCGAAGAATTTAACGTCGATGAATTTCACCGCTTCGAAGGAACCTCTGACCCTGGCGACGAAATGACCCTGTATGCCATCACAGCTTCGAATGGTATGAAAGGCGTTTTTGTATCGGCACAAGGTACGTATGCAAATGAAGTATCGCCTGAGCTGATGGCCAAGTTCAATGTTTCCGATCGCGCCAATGTCAATACGGACGGGGCCGTGAAGCCCATTGACCCTATTTCAGCGGCCTAATAAGTCATTTCCGCGATATTTGCAAGAAAAAAGCCTGGAACATGTAAAAATTTCCAGGCTTTTTCACTATATTTGCGGCCTTTACAAAAAACACGCCGTCCTATTTGGTGCTAACACATTATGAAGTTATCCGAATTCAAATTTGATTTACCCGAAAGTCTTATAGCCAAATACCCGGTTGAGCGGGGTGAATCGCGGCTAATGGTCGTGGACCGAAAAGCCAAAACTATTGAACACAAGCAGTTTTCGGATATGCTGAGTTACTTCAGCGATGGCGACGTGATGGTGATCAATAACACCAAAGTGTTTCCGGCACGGTTATACGGCAATAAAGAAAAAACAGGGGCTAAAATAGAAGTATTCCTTTTGCGGGAACTGAACCGCGAAATGAAACTTTGGGATGTCCTGGTCGATCCCGCTCGTAAGATTCGGGTGGGTAATAAACTATATTTTGGCGACAGTGATCTGGTTGCCGAAGTTATTGACAACACAACGTCGCGTGGCCGTACCATTCGCTTTCTATTCGACGGAAATCACGAAGAGTTTATGAAGGCGGTGGATGAATTGGGCGAAACGCCTATTCCGCGCGAAATGAACCGGGAAGCCGAAGAAGCCGACCGCGATGCTTACCAGACGGTTTTCGCCCAGCACGTAGGTGCCGTAGCGGCTCCGACTGCCGGATTGCACTTTACCCGCGCCATGATGAAGCGCATGGAAATTAAAGGCGTTCATTTTGCTCCCGTTACCTTACATGTTGGCCTGGGTACGTTTCGTCAGGTCGATGTAGAAGATTTGACCAAGCATAAAACAGATTCGGAAAACTACCGGATCGAAGAAGAATCCGCCAAGATTGTCAACACGGCTCTCGACGCCGGTAAACGGGTATGTGCTGTAGGGACTACATCACTCAAAGCCATTGAATCGTCGGTGTCGGCCAACAGTCGGCTGAAACCCGTTGAAGGCTGGACCGATAAATTTATTTTCCCCCCGTACGATTTCAAAATTGCCAACTCGTTGCTGACGAGCCTGCACCTGCCGGAGTCTATCCTGATCATGATGACAAGCGCCTTCGGTGGTCACGAACTCATCAAAGAAGCGTATCAGGTAGCTATCAAGGAGAAATACCGTTTCTTCAGCTATGGCGATGCGATGTTGATTATTTAACCAGTCAGCCTGAATAGTCAATAGTCATTTTAGTAATTTTGGGGCCTTGTGCCCCTTTTTTTATGACTGATTTTGATCGCCCTTTGGACACTCCCCTAACGACCAACTTTGCTATCATCGTGGCGGGGGGAAATGGCAGCCGGATGAAGTCCGACATACCCAAGCAATTTCTGCTTTTGAAGGGCAAACCCATTCTTCAGCACACAATCGAGCAGTTTCTGTCCGTTGATCTTCCAGTGAATTCGGATCCGACAGGAGGCTCAGCCTCTGAAAAAATCAATATCATCCTCGTCCTGCCCGAACGCGAACGCGCTATCTGGGATCGGCTCTGCAACGAAAACAACTTCCATCCTGCCATTAAAACGGTGGCGGGGGGGAATACCCGTTTTCAATCGGTGCGTAACGGCCTGGATGCCATTGAGGCTCCTGATGGCTTAGTCGCTGTTCACGACGGTGTCCGGCCGTTTGTCTCCCCCGAAATTATCCAGACCAGTTTCGAAACGGCATTCCGAACAGGCTCGGCTGTCACCTGTGTACCGGTCAAGGATTCGGTTCGGGTCGTTGGCGACGATGGGGTTAGCCGGGCCGTCGACCGAAGTCAGTATCGGTTAATGCAAACACCCCAGACCTTTCGGCTGGATTTGTTCCGGCGGGCTTTTCAAACCCCGGAGCAGGCTTTCTTTACCGATTGTGCCAGCGTGATGGACTATGCCGGTTTCCCGATTACCCTGATCGACGGCGCGTACGAGAACATAAAAATCACCACGCCGGAAGACTTACGCTAATGCGCCACCGCTTCGCTCCTGACTACTATGCTACGGGCATACTCGCTGGCGACCGACTGGTTCTGAGTCAGGCGATTACCCTTATTGAGAGCCGAAGATCCGATGACCAGGTGTTGGCTCAACAGGTTCTGGAGCGTATTTTACCGAACACGGGTAAGTCCGTTCGGATCGGCATAACGGGCGTTCCCGGCGTTGGCAAAAGTACCTTTATCGAGTCGTTTGGTACGTACCTAACGGGACTGGGCCATCGGCTGGCTGTTCTGACTGTCGATCCAACCAGCCAGCGTTCGGGGGGGAGTTTGCTGGGCGACAAAACACGCATGGAAACCCTCTCGCTGAACCCAGATGCCTACATACGCCCTTCTCCGGCCGGCGACTCACTGGGCGGTGTGGGCCATCGCACCCGCGAAACAATGCTACTGTGCGAAGCGGCTGGTTTCGATCTTATTCTGGTGGAAACCGTCGGAGTCGGGCAGTCAGAAACGGTTGTTCATGGCATGGTCGATTTCTTTCTCCTGCTCATGCTGGCCGGGGCCGGTGATGAACTGCAGGGAATGAAACGCGGGATTATGGAACTGGCCGACGCACTGGCCATTACTAAAGCCGACGGCGATAACCAGCAACAGGCCAACCGCGCTCGCGTGGAGTATCAGAATGCGCTTCATCTGTTTCCACCCACGGGCAATGGCTGGTTCCCGCCGATACTCACCTGCTCGGCCGTTACGGGTGCGGGTATCGATACGCTTTGGGCAACCATTCAGCAGCAGCAGCAACTAACCACCGCCAACGGCTACCGCGACCGTCGACGGCAGGAACAACAACTGACCTGGTTTCGGTCGTTGTTACGCCAACGACTAGAAAGCCGCTTTTACGACCAGCCTGGCATGCGAAACAGACTGGCGGAGGTCGAAAAGCAGGTTCGGGCAGCAGCGTTGCTCCCAGCTCCGGCAGTAGACAAGTTATTGAGTCAAAATTTGGTTGACTGACGCTCCCCGGAATAGCTGATGAGCAACTAGCTGATTTATTCCAGTAACAGGTTGATATTGACTAAAAACGTGAAGCCGTTCTGCTATCGCCTTTTCAGACGTTAACAAAACGGCTTCACGTTTATCATCCAGTTATACCTGGTTAATAAAATTGGATAAACAATTAGGAATTTCCCAATGTCCGATCTGGCTCGTTCGCACGAGTTGCCGGAATAGTTGCATCCGTTGTACTGGTGTTCCAGTCGGCATTGGCCGTATCGGTGTCATCTTCAGACAAAGGAGGCTGCCCCCAGGAAGCCCGTTTCGATTCTTCTATTTCTTCGCCTGAGATTCCCGTTGCCTGATCGGGCTCCGCTGCCGTGGCTTGTGTATCTACGTAGTCTTCCGGTACATCGACATCACTGCTACCGGCTACACGGGATGGCAGGTCGTTATCAAGATTCTTATCGTTCAACTGAGCTAATTCTGGGGGAATACCCATTGTATTGTGCATACGCTGAGCCGCATACGACTCTGTGCTCTCTTTGCGGGAATTGCTACTTACGCTCATAACGTTGATTAGTTAAGTGTTGAGAATTTAAGAAAAGCCATGACCCAGGCGTTCGCTAATAGGTCGGTTTATTGTTGAGATCGGTACCAGTTTCAGCTACTTCCTCTTCACGTTCCTGCTGATCCTTGTCGTCCTTCTGCTGGTCGTTCTGTTTTTTTGCCTCTTCCTGTGCATTGGGTACCGAAATCTGATCAGCAGACGCATAATCATCAGGCCCCTCCGTAGTCACATCGACCATAGCCGTGTTCGTTTTTACCTCATCAGCTACAGCAGCGTTGGCTCCCTCTTCGGTTACTTCCATCGTGCTATTGGTGGTGTCACCCATTCGGATTACACCATTCTTGCTATCCATATCGATGCTACCCATACCCCGAATATTGCGTCCATCCTGGCCGCCACGAACCTGCTCACTATCGAGTCCATTCGCAGAATTTTCCTGCTCGAAGGTATTTACATTATCACCAGTCTGCCGGTCTACATCGGTATCGTCGGAACCAAACGGACCTTCGGTACGACCCGTAATTTGGGCATCTTCACGTTCTACATCCTTTTCCTCTTTCATGGCGTTGAGTCAGCTTATTTCATAGATTAACTTCTATTTGGGGAAAAGGTTTATTATCCGTTTGAACAAGATTATGTTTAGAAAAAGCCTAGAATGGGAACAGTAAATCAAGAAATAATCACCTACCGCTTAATCAATATACATGCCGTATAATATACATAAAAGCCCATAGGATCAGGTAACGGTGGTTTAACTAGTATATTTCCTCCTTAAATACAGGGGCTTATCAAAATCTTTGATGTTTCCGACAAGCGGAACAGGTAGAGAATTTACCGACCTATTTTCTGTAGGAGTAAACCGGATGAGCTTCTTTGAAAACTCGAATTTTAATAGTTGGATAAAGCGTAATGCAGAAAGCGGGATGACACTGTCGACCCGCTTTTTTTATGCCATTATACTTCTCAAAAGCCTTTTCCTGCCAAGCCCGATATACTGACGCTGCATTACCTCAGCGCAGCCTTCACGATGGGGCCCGTACCGAACACAAAAAAGGGAGGCCATCGAATTGATGACCTCCCTTCTAACAAACCACTACTCAAAACTAGTCTACATCCCAGAATATCTTGGTCGCAAATACATCAATGTTACCCTGAGCCGTCACATTAGCTGAGTTTGAGCCCCCTTCAGTGTTTGGATAGAAAAGACGAACAGGCCGTTTGTTATCCGGTACCTGAATACTTTGTGGCGTAACCGGCAGGTTCGTCCGACGGTATTCGGCCCAAGCCTCCAGACCGTTGAAGTTGGTCAGCGCAATCCATTTCTGGATCGCAATGGCGGCCAGTTTATCAGTCGACGCATCCCAATCGTAGTTCTGAATCTTACTACCCTTGAACGCGGCTGCACCGGCAGTGTTGGCACCCAGAACACGGAACGACTGGACGATACCTTCTTCAAAATAGGCTTTAGCTGCACTTGGCAGAGTTACATCAGCATACCGTTGCTTGGCTTCGGCCAGCAGGAATTGGATTTCCGACGCAGTCATGATAATGTATGCCCGGTTGTACTCACCCTTTACGATTAAACTTGGTCCTAAAGAAACGGTATTGGCGGGCAAATAGCCTGAACTGGCGCCAAATGGTGTTCCCGAATAATTGTCCATAATTTCAGCTTTCGTACTCACACCGGGTGTGTTGCTGTTTTCTCCCCCATTGGCGTACGCAATCCGCTTCAGCCGCAGGGTATCACCAGCTGCTTTGAGGCTATTCACCAGAAATTGCGTTGGCCGAGGGTAGTTGTTCAAGGCCCGTTTGGCACCCGTAGCATCGTACCCCCAGCGATCGTAGACAGGATTTAACTGACCAGCGGCTGGTTGAAAGAACGATGGACCACCAATACCAACATCGGTTCCCGTAATAAAGCCCGAGCCCTCGGTCACAATTTTGTTGACCTCCGTCTTGATGTACGCATCCCGGCCGGAAACTTTGGACTGGCGAATCAGAATGCGCATTTTCAGTGAATTGGCAAATTGAATCCATCTCGTGGTATTGCCACTAAAAACAAGATCCGACGTACCGAAGCCACCGGTAAATGGATTCGCTTTCAGATCGGCGATGGCCTCATCCAAGGAGGTGATCAACGACTCATAAACCGCCTTCTGATCATCGAATTTTGGGGCCAGCACAGCAGCCGCTTTCAACGCATCCGTATACGGTATATTCCCGTACAAATCGACCAGTTGCTGATAAAGCATTGCTTTCATCACTTTGGACGGGCCTTTCAGAAACTTCTGATTGTTCGCATCGGCGTTGTTGATCACGAACTGATAGTCTTCCAGATTGTCGTAATAGGTGTCCCAATAGTTGAAATCGCCATTGGTAAATTGATACGCAAACTGGGTGGTCGTGATGATATACCCGTTCCCCTGCGACCATTGACCAGCCCAGTAAAAACCGAGTTCGTTTGATCCCTGCACATTCGTATTTCCGGCAATGTTCGTCGCCGTCGTATTCAGTGCATTCGTAAATACATAGTTGGGCGAAGAGGTTGGCAACTGGTTTGGATTCGTGTTAATATCCAGAAATGATTTGGTATTACAACTACTACCCACTGCCACTAAGGCAGCTATAATTAGTGTTTTGAATTTCATATCAAGTCAATGTTGATGTTACTAGAAAGTAAGATTGATGTTGACACCATACTGGCGAACAGGCGGGGTCTGGCCGGTCGTATTGATACCAATCCCGAGAGCTGACGTCGTTGTAGGCGATGTGGTTGCCTGACTTCCTGGCGATGGATTGCCAACACTACTAAACTCAGGGTCTGTGTAGTAATTCAGCTTATCGACAATCGTGAGCAGATTACGGCCATACAAAGCGATACTGGCTCCGCTGAAGATCTTCGTCTTATTCATCAGGCCTTGTGGCAGACGATACGACAGGTTAATGTCTCTAAGTTTGATGAACCAGGCGGGCGTAACGAAGTTCTCCGAAATCAACCGGTAGTTATCAACCCAAAGGGAATACTCGGCTTCGCGTACGTTCACACTCGTGTTGGGCACTACTGTCGTTCCATCTGGTCCCAGGTAGGCCGAGTTCGGGAAGATGTGTGGCGCGCGATCTTCGGTCCACTTACCCGTTCCGGTAAAGGTCATCTGACGACCCAGGTCACTGAACATGACGTTGCCACCACGATACTCGAAGTTGAATGTGAATCCAAAGTTACCATACTCCATTTTGGAACCCAGACCAGCAATGTGACGGGGCAACACACCACCCCTTGGCAGTAGGGAGGTATTGCGTATTGGATACCCCGTTGTGGCGTTGACCAATACACGACCTGAGCCATCAGGTGCATACTGATACCCATCTGTTTTTAGGATCGGGAAACGAGAATCTTTGATTACGTTAAGATTGGCGTATGAAAGAGGAGTAACGCCGTTTCCACTACCATACTGAAACTCGTTGATACCTGGGTACAGGTCCACGACTCTGTTGTCGTTGTACGAATAACGAACGCTGGCATCCCAGGAGAACTTACCTCCTCGGGCAATCAGGTATTTCACTTCGGCTTCATAGCCCCAGTTTTTCGTTTCGCCCACGTTGATCAGCAAATTCTGAAAACCAGTCGAGTTTGGCACCCGAACCGTAATTACCTGCCCTTTAGAATTCTGCGTATAGGCCGATACGTCGACGTTGATGCGGTTGTTTAGCAATTGAAATTCAGCCCCGATTTCGGACGAATAAACCGTTTCAGGTTTTAAGTTTGGATCAGGCAGGGTATTGCCAACCGTCAGACCAACCGTGTTGCCATATGGAAAGCTTGTTCCGTTTGGATAGGTCAGGTCCAGCCCGTACAACGGAATATTGTCGTTGGCATTTTTGTTGTAGTTGGCGCGTAGCTTGAAGTAGTTCAGGAACTCGCTCTTGATGCTCGGGAAAGCGTCGCTGGCAATGAATGAAGCGGCCACTCCATAATAGGGGTATGACCAGAAACTAGCATCGCGGTTTGGTTTGTAGAACTTAGATGTCTGATCGAAGCGGAATGAACCGTTCAGAATCAGGTAGTTCTTGTAGTTCATTGTCAAATCGGCGTAATAGCCCAGCCGACGTTCCTGCGTAAGAATCTGTCCACCCGTCAGGATGCCCTGGCGGTTTGATACGTTATATACGTCAGGTACGACGATCGAGCTTGACCCGACAGCCATATTGTTCGTCGTGCGCTGGTATAGGCTGTTACCTAAAATTAACCGATTCGACAGCGGACCCAGATCTTTCGCTAATTGAATCTGGAATTCGTTATTAATGACGTTTTCTGTTCCCGAATAATCGTTTACAGAACCGGGAACGTCTGTAATAGCCCGGTAAATACCCGTGCCATCACCATCCCGGAAGAACGGAGCGGGGATAAATGACTTGGACTTAGCCCAGTCAGAGTACGTAAACTTACCCGTCGTGTTCTTACCCGTCCGGGAATTGTTCATAACGCCAAGCCGGTTGGTGACCGACAGCCAGTTGGTAGCCTTGAGTGTCAGACTCAGGTTACCGTTTATGTTTGCATCCTTGTAGTTCAACCGATTGTTGTCGGCATTGAAATACGGGTTGTTGTAATAATCATTGTAAAAACCGTTCGGGTTTGCCAACGGATTGTTCCGCCAGTCGCGCAGGTCATTTAGTGGCAGGTTGGCTGGCTGGTTGAGTACATCGTTGTAAAAATCAGATGACGTACGATTATAAACGCCCTGTACATACCCGGCATTGAAGCTGGCCGTCAGTTTGCCGTATTCCTTCGTAGCCGATAGACGCGTACCCGTCCGAACACTCTTGTCATTGGGAACAATGCCGTTTACGGATTGATTTTCAATCGACATGTAGAACGAACTCGTTTCGTCGCCCCCCTGAAAATTGATCTGGTTATTCACCGAAACACCCGTATTGAAGGCTTTCCGACGCGCATCTTTCACCGCCGAATACGGAATAATGAGCTGGCTACCGTCTTCGGCCGTCCGTCCCTGAATCCGCATCGAGCCGTCAAACATATCGCCATACTGCTGGTTTTCGTACGAACGCCAGTTATCAGCCATACGAGCCAGGTAATCCGTTTTATAGCCCGCCGTACCGAACGCCGTAGCATAGTGCGAACCCGAACCGTACTTATCCTGAATCTGAGGCAGGAAGCTGATCTGCTCGAAGTTCGTGCTGTTTGAATAGTTCACTTTCAGCTTGCCTTTTGCCCCCCGCTTGGTGGTGATAATGATGGCCCCGTTGATACCCGACGAACCATACAGCGTAGCTGCCTGACCACCTTTCAGAATGGACACACTCTCAATATCGTTGGGATTGATCGTCGACAAAATGGTTGAGGTTGTCTGCATACCATCGAGTACGACCAGGGCTTCGTTGTTACCCGTCAGCGAACGATACCCACGCAAAACGATTTTCACGGCTGGGTCGACGCTGTTGTTGACGTTATACACGGCCAGACCCGTTACTTTCCCGGAGAGCGCCTGCGCCAATTGGGGCGAACGACCAACGGTTACATCTTCCGTTGCTACTTTGGAAATAGCGTACCCAATTTCCCGCTGGCTCTTCCGAATACCCTGGGCCGTTACAACAATTTCCTGAAGTTGCGAAGCGTCGGGTTTTAAGGCCAGGTTAATAGACGTCTGATTGTCAAGCTTTACGCTTTCCGTGGCGAAACCGATAAAGCTAACCTGTAACGTTGCGCCCTTTTCGGCACTGATCTGGAACGTTCCGTCTGAGTTGGTAGTGGTTCCCTGGCTGGTTCCCTTGATAAGGATAGTCACACCGGGTAGTGGCGATCCGTCTTCTGATGAAGTGACCTTTCCAGTGATGGCCCTGTTTTGGGCAAACAAAGGAATAGCGAGTAGGCACAGTATGAACTGTGTCAGTAGAAATTTACGCATGCGACAATGTTTAAGTTAAGAAGTGGTACTTAAGTATAAAACTTTAAGCAAAATTATTAAAAAACTATTAAATACAATATTTTAATATCATCCTAAAAGAATTAGCGAATAGTTGAATAAAGCCTAAAATTTAAAATAATATTCTACTAAATCGCTATTAATCATAATAGCGTTATACAGCGAAATACAATATACCAACTTTATTTTTTTAATCTTATTTTAATACAGGGTCATTTTGGGTTACTTATCGCTTTAGCAAAATCGTTTGTATTATCAACTTCTGACCAAATCACTAAATTTAATAATTACGCACTTTTTTCAGGTATAAATAAGCGAACTACAGAGGGGTATATTCAAAGAAAAAAGATAGCTAATCATAAACATTCCATATAATATATCGGTTAAATAGAAAAAAGTAGAATTTATAGGTAATATAAGCGTATCAATTACTTAAATCAGCTAGCCCCATTACTTAAGTATATATACTAAAAATACAATTTTTCAGTTTAGCCCTTCCACTTACATCCCAATTAGTAATAGAAAAGTTTTTCTAAAAAAAGCGGCCATATTACCGGTATATTACCATTTCGTTCACTAAAAAAACATTAATTTTGTCTTTTCTTAACTCAGCAATCTAAACAAGACCCGTTACGTTTTATGAGAAAAATTATAATTGGGAGCTGGTTACTTTCGCTCCTTTTCTGCTTGCCATTATTGGCTCAGGATGCGGCAGTAACAGGTCGTGTGACTTCATCAGATGATGGTTCAGGTCTGCCCGGTGTAAGTGTCATTGTCAAAGGCACAACGCGGGGAACAACAACCGATGCAAACGGTAACTACCGGATCGTCGCCGAACCATCCGTTACATTAACATTTTCGTTTGTTGGCTTTAAATCCCAGGATGTAGCTGTTGGAAACCGTAGTGCTGTCAATGTTGTCTTAACGCCCGATGCGTCGACGTTAAATGAGGTTGTCGTAACTGCTCTGGGTATTCAGCGGACCGAACGGGAAATAGGGACTTCAGTTGCCCGTATCAGCAACTCCCAGATCACGCAGGCGGCTCCGATCAACGTAGCCAACGGATTAACAGGGAAAGTGTCCGGCTTGCAGATCAACACAACCAACAATGGTGTGGGAGCAGGTGTCCGGCTTACGCTACGCGGCAACCGCTCTTTTCTGGGCAACAACCAGGCATTACTGGTTGTCGATGGCGTCATTTCAGACATTAGTTTTCTGTCATCGATCAACCCGAATGACATTGAAAACACGACCGTTCTGAAAGGCCCCAGTGCCGCAGCGCTTTATGGCTCCGATGCCTCGAACGGAGCGCTTATCGTTAATACCGTACGCGGTACCAAAAACAACAAACCGCAGATCACCTACACCAACAATACGCAGTTCGAGAGCATATCGTACATGCCGGGCCTGCAAACCCAGTTTGGTGCCAACGGTGGCGAAGCACAACCCTTTTATGATCGTAACTATGCCCGGCAGTATGTACCTTATGAAAACCAGCAATTCGGTACGCCGTTTGACGGTTCCATCCAACCACTTGGCTACGGTGTTCAAATTCGGGATGCCAACGGAAACGTTCGAATCGATACGCTGAAAATTCCTTACTCATCGCCCAGTAAAGATCCTCGCAAGGCCTTTTTCAACACAGGCGTTACGCAGCAGCATGATGTTTCGTACCGCATTGGCGATAACCAGAATTACTTTGGCTTAAGCTTACAGCGTGTTGATCAGAAGGGAGTTGTTCCCAACGACAAATACCAACGCACGAACATTGGCATCCGGGGCGGCCGGTCGGTCGACAAGTTTACGACGAATGCGAGTGTGCAGTTCACGTATCAGAATACGAACACGGAGAATGGTGACTTCAACCAGAACCGACCTGTATACTGGAACGTGCTGAACCAACAGCCACAGGCACCCCTGAACAGTTATCCACTCAACGACATCACCTCTCCTTACGGCGATGTAAACGGATTTTATAACGCGTATTACCCAAACCCTTACTGGCAGATAACCGGCGATAACTCCCGGAAAGTCACCAGCTTATACACGTTGCAGGGCTCAGTTGATGCGTCGTACAAGTTTACAAACTGGTTAAGCGTGTTATACCGGGTAGGCGGACAGATGTACAACTCACAACTGAAAGCTCATATTGCCGATGTGACGTTCTCCGACTACGCCACCGGCGATCCCTGGGAAGCGGGTAACATAGCTTCGTCAGCGGGTGGTCATACGAATGCCACCGTACAGGATGCTACGCAGTTGAGAACCCGTTTCACGGGTGACCTGCTCGTTACGGTGAACCCTAAGTTCGGTGATTTCACGACCCGACTGATTCTTGGTCAGCAAACTCGTCAGGAGTATTCGCGCAGTACTTACGACTATGCGGGCGCACTGGTCGTACCTGGCACATACAACGTCGCTAACCGGTTAGGAAATGCGACTCTGGCAGAATACAGCAGCCAAAACCGTCTGCTAGGTGCCTTCGGTGACCTGACATTGGGATACAAAGACGCGTTGTATATCCACGCAACAGGCCGCAATGACTGGACCTCCCTTTTATCGCCCAGCAACCGGTCCTTCTTCTACCCAAGTGTCGATGCATCGATCGTCCTGAGTGAGTTGATTCCTTCGCTGAAAAACAACCGTGTGCTTAGCTATGCTAAACTCCGGGGCGGCTTGTCGAAAGTAGGTCAGGTAAACGTAGCGCCTTATCAGTTGCAGAACGTGTTCAACCCAGGTACGGGCTTCCCATTTGGTAGCCAGGCGGGTTTTGAGCAAAGCAACCAGCAGAACGACCCTAACCTAAAGCCAGAATTTACGAATAGTAAGGAAGTAGGGATAGAAGTAGGCTTGTTTGATCGGTTCAACCTCGAAGCGGTTTACTACAATACCGTGACAACAAACCAGACGGTGCCCATCGGCATCTCGCAGGCAACAGGCTATTCGACAGCGCTGATCAACACGGGTAGCATGCAAAACCAGGGAATTGAACTGGACTTGCGGACAATAAGCCCACTGGTCAAGGCGGGTGGTTTCTCCTGGGATATCAACGCAAACTTCACCTACCTGACCAGCAAGGTAACGGATCTGTATCAGGATCTGCCCCGGATTAATATTCCCTACGGGTCTGATCCCTACCGGCCAACCCTAACGGGTGGTGCCTCGAACGTATACGCAGCCAAAGGGTATGCATACCCAGCCCTATTTGTCAGCGACATTCAGCGTATTCAAACGACGGACCCCAAGGCGCCTAATTACGACGCGAGCGGGCAGTATGCCGGCCGCCCCGTGGTAGACGCCACAGGCTATCCTATCCTGGACCCTACGCTGAGATATGCCGGTACAACACAGCCTAAATATCGCTTCGGCTTCACGAACACGTTTAAATTCAAAGGCCTGACGCTGGCAGCCGTAGTCGAATACCGTGGTGGTGCCGTTATTTACAATGCCCTGGGTAATGCCCTTGAGTTTACGGGAGCGGGTATCCGGTCGGTTTACGCTGGTCGGCAGAATTTTGTGTTCCCGAACTCTGTGCTGGTTTCCAGTAATCCAGATGGTACAACGACCAGTATTACCCCAAATACGAACGTAACGACCAAAGATGGCAACCTGGTTTTCTGGACCAACTCGGGTTATCATAACGCAGCATCGAGCTACGTAACGAGCGCCGATTTCTGGAAACTGCGCGAAGTGGTACTGAGCTACAACATTCCAGCTTCGATTTTGGGTTACACCAAATTCATCAAAACGCTGAATGTGGCTCTGACGGGTCGTAACCTGATTATGCTTCGTCCAAAAACGAACGTATTCACCGATCCTGAGTTCTCGGGCGGTACAAACGCCAACGATACCAGTAACGCGGTCGGTACGACAACCGAATACCAGACGCCCCCAACGCGGCTTTACGGATTCCGGCTCAGCTTTGGATTTTAATTTCTAATTCAGCAAACAACGATGATTCATATAAAACGACTGACAGCGGGCTTACTGGCCGGGCTGTTGATGGTAATGACAGGTTGCAAAGACTACCTGGAAGTGAATAATAACCCAAACCAGGTGACGGCAGCCACTCCGCAGTTAGTACTGCCGGATGCGCTGGCTACAACAGGCTGGTATCTTACGGGTAATACACCGAGTGGTGCTGCGGGTAACTTTTATTTCCTGAACCTGTGGATGGGCTACTGGAACTGGAGCGGTAACTATTCGATTGCGACATCGGACAAGAACTACCAGTTTACCCAGGGATTCAACAACAGTATCTGGACGAGTGCTTACCTCAACCTGAAGAACTATAACTACGTCGATACGCAGGGAGCTACCCTCGGCCAGCCACTGCTGCAGGGTATGGCCAAGATCATGAAAGCCCTGCATTTCCAGATTCTGGTCGATACGTATGGTGATGTTCCGTACACGTCAGCTTTGCAGGGAACGTCTAATATTCTGCCGACGTACGATAAGGGGCAGGATATTTATGAAGACCTCTTCAAGCAGATCGATGCGGGTATGGCGCTGCTCGCCAAAGGCGATGGTACCCTGAATCCGGGTCCAAATGACATCATGTTCCAGGGCGACATTAAGAAATGGCTCAAGTTCGGTAACACGTTGAAGCTGCGCATGTTGCTTCGTCAGTCGGAAAAGTCGGACCGGGCGTCGTTTGTTCAGGCGCAATTAGCGACTATAAAAGCCTCGGGCTATGGCTTCCTGGGCGCGGGCGAAAATGCGGCTGTTAATCCGGGTTACTCAAACTCGCAAAACATGCAAAGTCCGCTTTATGGGGCGTTTTATGCCATCAATGGCAATCCAACAACGCTTAACAACCAGTACAAAGGGAATCTTTATGGGATCACATTTTATAAAAACACGAATGATCCTCGTTTAGGAGCTTACTACCGTCCCGTGGCAGGCACGACCAGTAACTTCAATGGTACCCTTTTTGGCACCACCGACGTATTGGTAAATAGTCAGGTATCCGACATTGGACCAGGCGTATTGAAGAAAGTTGATCAGAGTTCTCCTATTCTGCAATCGCACGAAAGTCTGTTCATGCAGGCCGAAGCAGCACAACGGGGCTGGATTACGGGTGATCCAAAAACTTTGTATCAGTCGGCTATATCGGAGTCGTTCGTTAATGTTGGGCGTACGGCCGCTGAAGCAACGGCCTATTATTCGCAGACTGGCGTAGCAAACGTAAACTGGGAAGCCTCGACCAACAAAATCGAAGCCATTATTACGCAGAAATGGGCATCGGAAAACGGAACGGCTCCGTTCGAAGCTTGGTCAGATTACCGGCGTTTAGGGTTACCATCCACTATTCCGATTTCGCAGGACCCCAGCACGACGGTGCGGCAAATTCCGCTTCGTCTGTTGTATCCAACAGGGGAATACAGCACGAACGCAGCCAATGTTGGCGCTCAGGGTACGATCAATCAGTTTACGAGCAAAATCTTCTGGGAGAAGTAATGCCTAACCAAAACAAGCACACAACCATGAACAAATTCTTTAGTATTATCGTGGCCGCGAGTTTGGCAGTTGGTCTGACTTCGTGCCTTAAGGACGATGAACACTTCGTCGATTTTGCCGGTGCTGGCTATGTCGCCGAGATTCCTTATGTAGCAAACCGGAGTATT
The DNA here is from genome assembly GCF_054776575.1 of Spirosoma humi. Taxonomy (NCBI): domain Bacteria; kingdom Pseudomonadati; phylum Bacteroidota; class Cytophagia; order Cytophagales; family Cytophagaceae; genus Spirosoma; species Spirosoma humi. Next base: position 189,801 of record NZ_BAAHBR010000001.1, on the reverse strand, counting down.
CTCAATACAACCGATTCCTTGAGAAGAACGAGCACAACCGCTTACGTTTTTCCGATGGATATAAACATCGCTTCGCCGAATCCACCAACGCAGGACATGCAGGTGGGCGTGGCGATCGATCAGGCGGCACTAACGGCGTATAACACCGCCAACAAGAAGGCTTATCAGTTACTGCCGTCAACGGCGTTTCAGTTGACGAACCCAACGGTAACCGTGAAAGCAGGCACTCGAATCGGGACGGTGAATATTAGCATTCAGCCGAATCAGATTCCTGCCACAGGTGGCCCTTTCGCGATACCGCTTAGCATTACAACGGTACCCAGCAATGTGGTCATCAGCGCCAACTACCATACCGAAATCATTGCCGTTCCGTATAAGTAGTGGGTACCATTACGCCCTAGACAATAAAAATGCCTGCCAATAATGGCAGGCATTTTTATTGTTCTTAAGCAACTCTATGCAGAGGAGAAGTTAAACAGACTGGGCTTCGATTGCTTCTTTCTTCTCCTGATTCTGTCCCGTGAGTTCGGCCAGCAATTCAGCCACATTCACCGTAGCAAAGCTACTGGCATAGTCAGCCATGGCATACGGGATGATCAGTTCACCATTGTTGATGAGGCCTCCGCAGCTATAAACAACGTTGGGCACATACCCTTCCCGTTCGTTTTCGTCGGGGCTCAGAATGGGTTCGCTGGTGCGACCGATAACCTTGCAGGGGTCGTTGAGATCAAGCAGGAAAGCCCCGATAGCGTATTTACGCATGGGCCCAACACCATGACTCAGAACCAGCCAGCCAGCTTCCGTCTCGATGGGGGAACCGCAGTTACCCAGTTGCACATACTCCCAGTTGTAAGTCGGCTTCAGGATAAGTTCTTTCGTCTGCCAGAAGTACAGATCGTCGGAATACATCAGGTAAATATTCTCTCCGTCCTGCCGCGAAATCATGGCATATTTGCCGCCAATTTTACGGGGGAACAAGGCCATTCCTTTGTTAGACACTTCAGCTCCGTTTAACGTACTAACGCTGAAATGAGTAAAGTCTTTGGTCTCCAGAAGTTGCGGAAACGTGACGCGGCCATTGTAAGCGGTATAGGTAGCATAGAACGTTACTTGCCCGTCGTCGTCGGTAAACTGGACAAACCGTGCATCTTCAATGCCGTTCGTTTCGTTTGGCGATGTCGGAAAAATACACCGCTCGTCCAGGCTTTGATCATCGTCGAAGTGGATTTCGTAATTCGATTTGCCCAGGGCCAGCAGACCGCTCGCGATGGTATCATACTCAGCGTTGTAGCGATATTGAGCCAGTACACGTTTGATCTGTGCTTCCAGTTCCGGCAGGCTAAACTCATCCCCCAGCCCTGCCATCATTTTCTCCTGGATGCTGTTTTCCAGCCGCAATTCGTAAAGTTTACGTTCAAACATCGTCCGGTTGAACCGGTGATTGGGCACAATTTCCGGCGATGTTACATAGCGCGACGGTTGCCGTAAAACAATCTTACCGGCCTCGTCAATGTACCCCATCCGAAACGAGATCGATGAAACGTGACCTTCACCCGTTGCCCGCAGACTCAGAATAAAGCGTTTGTAGCCGGGAGGAACATTCGTCTGGTCGGGGTGCCAGATCATGGATGGGTTAAACAAAGCAGCCGACTCAAGCGAATATTCCATCGTGAAATACGCGCCCAGCAGGAGCTTCCGATCGTCGGTGAGCGGCTCGTCGGTCAGCAAGTGGGGTTTTATCTGCTCGAACCGATTCAACAGAAAACGTTCGAGCTTGTAATGACGACCACCAAATTCCCGAATTACTTCATCCAGTTTTTGTTCGGCCTCTTCATCAGTCATACTTCCCACACGGGCCACGATCTTTAAAGTTCTGGTCGTACTTCCCAAGTCAAAAGGACGAAACAAAACACGGGTTGGGTCCGGCCGCAGCACAATGCCAGTCCGAATGGCTTTTATACTCATTAGTATCAATACGTTAGTGAATGACCAATTAATAATTAGTAAGCGCTCAATGTGCAAAAGGTAAACACTGCTTCACACATTACTTACTCTTTACAACTTGATCACTCACTAACTTATTATCTTGTTTTTTACTTACCCATTCATCATAGCTGGCATAGCTACGTTAACGGACTTTACGTCAGGCCGTTGCTTCTGGCTTTTATACAACTCAGCCAGGGCTAACAAATAAGAGAGGGTAGATTCCGCACCCTGGTTCTGATTGACACGGTCGATGTGCAAGCCATCGCGGCAGCCGCCCGTTTGCTGATCATAAAGCGGCAGGCCCAGGTCATTATAGCCCGAGAACCATTTAAAGATACGGATAGCCGTTCGATGCCACTCATCTTCACCGGTAGCCGCATAAGCAGCCAGGCAAGCGGAAATTGTACTCTGCGCTTCCAGCGGCTGCTGGTCGAAATAAGCGCGGGTTTGCCCTTTGGTATAAAAACCGTTTGAGCCAATGGGCTGGAATTGACCATGTGGCGATGTCTGTAAACCAATGATCCAGCGTAAGGAATTCAGACCGATATCGACCAGGTGTTTATCGTTCGACCGAATCAGGACATGCGCCAGAACGGCATTGTCGTACGACAGGGTATTCTCGAACCAGGGCCAGTCTTCCGTTGCCGTTTCGGTGTAACGGAAAGTAAGTTTGTCGAGTAGCTGACGCTCGAGCGTTTTAGCCAGACGATCGTCGTTGAATTTTTTCTGGTACTCATAGATGCCCAGCAGCGCAAACGCCCACGAACGAGGAGACGACATAGACGCCACCGTTGGCAATACCTTCTCGAACAGGCTCATGGCCCACGTAACCGTGTTTCTGTCTGCCGACCGGCCAATGCAGGTGCCAAGCGCCCAAATGGTACGACCGGTACTGTCATCGGAACCAAACTCTTCGAGCCAGCGACGGTCGTAACTCATAAAGTTTCGAAAACGCCGGTGATCTTCCGTATAGGCGTGGTTGATGAATGCACAGTAATTATCGGCTGCCTTGGCTAGCTTCTGATCACCCAGGCCCGCACTTTGAAGCGTCAGGGCCAGAATCAGCGCCCGGGCATTGTCATCGGTGCAATAGCCCTCATCGTAAAAGGGCAAATGGTGACGGGCATGCTGGATAATACCGGTTGAATCCGTCAAACGGAACAGGTGATCGAGCCGGAGAGCCGGCAGTTTAAAGACCAGACTACTGTGCGCCCCAACCGCGTAAACGGCCTGGTTGTTGACCGTACTCATACGCTCCTGCCGGGCATGAGCAAACGAATCGGCATAGGCCTGGATAGCGCGTTCCCAAATCATCTCGCGCCCCATCATATACGCTTTCTTGCGGATCTGATGCCGTCTCGGCTCGTCGCTCAGCAAGTCGATGATCTCCGTAGCAATCGCATCCGAATCGCCAAAAGGCACCAGAACGCCCCGACCATCGGCCAGCAGTTCTTCTGCATGCCAATAGGGCGTCGATACGACAGCCTTCCCGCAGCCAAACGCGTACGACAACGTTCCGGATGTGATCTGTGCCGGATTCAGGTACGGCGTGATGTAGATATCAGCCGCCCCCAGGTATTCGAGCAGACCATCCAATTCGACAAACTGATTGTAGAACCGGACATTATCCCGAACGCCACAATCCTTGGCTAATTTTTTCAGGCTATCCCGATAAGCCTCCCCTTCATGTTTGATCAAATGGGGATGGGTAGCGCCCAACACCATGTAAACCACATTTGGGTACTGTTCAACGATCCGTGGCAGCGCCCGAATCACATTTTCAATCCCCTTGTTGGGCGACAGCAGGCCAAACGTCAATAGCGTTTGTTTTCCCTCCATGCCAAACTTGTCTTTGAAGAAATGCGGATCGACGAACGGCATATCAGGAATACCATGCGGAATAAGATCTATTTTTTCTTCCGGTATTTCGTAAATGTTTATCAAAAAGTCGCGGCCTTTCTCCGACATACAGACCACACGGGACGACAAGTCGGCAATGCTTTTCAGCACCAGCAACTGGTCTTCGTTCGGGTCTTTCAGAATCGTGTGGAAAGTGGTCACGATGGGCATCGTCAGGTTACGAAGCAGGGTCAGAATGTAGTTACCAGCAGGACCACCATAAATGCCATATTCATGCTGGAGGCAGACAACATCGACATCTTTCGAATTCAGAAACTCAGCCGCTTTCTGGTAAGCGTTCTGATCGTGCTGGTAGAAATCATACCGCACTTCAGACGGATAGTCGTAGCCGTCGGGCGTATCGTTAACCGATACAACCAATGCCCTGGAATCAGGTATAAATGAGTCGTAAGAAAGGTAAAGGTCTGATGTGAAGGTAGCGATACCACACTGACGGGGGAGATAATCGCCGATGAACGCTACGTTCTTAGGGTTGTGTCCCCACACGGATGCGTCCGTTTCTGTTTGATCAGAATGCTTATGATTGATCATGCCGGGTCGGTTCGTATGAGTTGCCATACTGTTGATAGTGGAATAATTAGTTACTACGGAATCTAGTACTATAAGCATCAGATAGGGCCTATTGTTTGGCTTAACCACTGATTTTAATCGTATTAGCCAAGCAACACGCTTACCAGGAAAATATTATTTCCGCCAATCTATTTTTTAGCCTATTTTCTATTGAAAATGCACCATAAGTTGTATACGTTGAGTAGGCAAGCAAAGGCACTTACGGTCGACATTCGTCTACTTGTAGGCCCTGTTGCCAACGGATGCGGCCTCTAACTTAGCGAGTCTGTTACCTCTCAATTGGGTTAGTCCGATTCCTGCCGGGCCACCGTTTTTACGTACCTTGCGGACTTATTTCGCATTAATCGGGTATGATTTGGCACAGTATCTCTTCGTTTATTCTAAAAAATAGGGTTCTGCTTATCCTGGCAGTCTTGCTCAGCACCGGATTTATGGGCTACCAGGCCAGCAAGGTCAAGCTCTCATACGAACTGGCTAAAATATTACCGGCCACTGACCCTGATTATCGATATTACGAGGCTTTCAAATCGCGGTTTGGACAGGATGGTAACGTGATGGTGCTGGCGATTGAAACCGATAGTATGTACCAGCTTGGGTTCTTTAAGGACTGGTATGCCCTGAGCCAGAAAATCAAGCGCATCGAGGGCATCAAAGACGTAGTATCGAATGCAAATCTGTACAACATCATCCGCGACGATTCGGCCCATACCTTTCGTATCCGGCCGCTGGCGCCAACGCTTCTCACGACCCAAACTGACCTAGACAGTCTGAAAGCCCGTATTGCTACGTTGCCATTTTACCGGAACCTGGTCACGGACAGCAGCGGCAAGGCACACCTGATGGCCATTAGTTTTGATCAGAAGGTTGTTAATACCAAGAACCGGATTGCGCTGGTGCGGCAGGTCGAAGCCGTAGCCGATTCCTTCGGCAGAAACCACGCCCTTGACACCCGTTCTGCGGCCTCTCCTTCTGACGGCACGGTTCACATGTCGGGGATGCCGTACATCCGCACCGAATTTTCGGCCAAAGTCAGTAAAGAAATGTTTCTGTTTCTGGGACTGGCTTTCCTGGTTACGGCCCTGATCTTGTTTTACTTTTTCCGCTCCTTAACGGTCGTTTTATCGGCACTCGTCGTAGTCGGCATTGGGGTTATCTGGGCGACGGGCTACATCGTTCTGCTTGGCTACGACATTACCCTGCTGACAGGGCTTATTCCACCCCTGATTATTGTCATCGGGGTGCCAAACGTTATTTTCCTCCTCAATCGGTACCATGAAGAGCTAAACCGAAACCGCAGCAGAGAGGAAGCGCTCCTGATTGCTAGCGAGAAAGTTGGCGAAACGACCTTTTTCGCCAACATCACGACCAGTATCGGCTTCTTCGTCTTCTATTTTACAGGCAGTCCCCTGCTGGTACAATTTGGTCTGGTAGCTTCGCTGGGTATCATGACAACCTATGTCGTATCGCTTATTCTTGTACCCGTCATTTTCAGCTACCTGACAACGCCAACGCCTAAGCAACGCGGGCATTTAGAACGTCGGCAGGTCAGTGGTTTTCTAAGCTGGGTCGACACGCTGGTACGGACCCGCCGGACGGCCATTTATACCTTCATTGCCATCATAACGGCGATTTCCATCGTGGGAGCGCTACAGATCAATCCGATTGGATTCGTCGTAGACGACCTGCCCAAAAACGACCCAATTTATACGGACTTAAAATTTATCGAGAGCCGATTCAAGGGCGTTATGCCTTTTGAAGTCAGCATTGATACGAAGCGGGCCGGTCGGGTGTTAACGCCCCAGACACTTACCAAAATCAAACTACTCGAACGGGAATTTGGCAAGTACCCTGAGTTTACCCGGCCCCTTTCGCTGGTCGAAGCCGTCAAATTCTTTTATCAGGCCTACCGGGGTGGCGATCCAAAATATTACGCCTTGCCCGGCGCGCTCGAATTAAGCCAGCTGGCCACGTATGCCCCTCAGTTGAAAGGAGCTAAAAATGCGGCTGGCGGGCTGGCTTTCAAAGCCTACCTAGACAGCACGTTCCGGTATACCCGGATTAGCTTTCAAATGCCCGATGTAGGTACGGTTCGTACCACGCAGCTCCTGAACGAACTGCAACCCAAAGCGGACTCTATTTTCAATATAGACCGGGCAACGGGCAAACCTGTGGCGGCTGCCGACCAGTACGATGTCCACATCACCGGCAATAGCGTTGTGTTTACGCGGGGCAATGCCTACCTGCTTACCAACCTGGCCGAAAGTACCGTTATGGCTATTTTGCTGGTTTCCGTTATCCTGATCATTCTCCTGCGCGATGTTCGGTTAAGTCTGATCGCGATTCTGCCCAGTGTGGTGCCCTTGCTTGTTACGGCGGGCATCATGGGTTTCTGCGGTATCCACCTGAAGCCATCGACAATCCTGATTTTTAGTATCGCCTTCGGCATATCGTCGGATGGGACCATTTACTTTATCACCAAGTACCGGGACGAGTTGCGAAACCAGAAGATGAACCTGGACCAGGCCGTTTCCGAAACGATTCGGTATACGGGTATCAGCATGTTCTACACGGCCATGATTCTATTTGCGGGTTTCGCCATTTTTGCGGCCTCAACCTTCCAGGGAACCGTGGCGCTGGGTATTCTGGTCTCCATTACCCTACTCATGGGCATGGCCTCCAACCTCATTTTGCTCCCGGCCTTTCTGCTAACGGTCGATAAAAAGCGTAATCAGCAAACGCATAAGATAGTAAAGAGTTAAGCGTCTTCGAGCAACGTATCGAATGAAATAAACTTATTGCCAAAGCGATGCTGAATCCGTTCACGCAGGGCGTCGGCATGGTACTGCTGGTAAGCAGCATAGTCGGCCATGCTGCTAAAATCGAGTTGTACGGAATATGTTGTGCCGCCATTGTCCAGTTCAGTCAGCAACCGTAGAATTTTGTGACTTACAGGTAATTCGGTCGCCATCACCGCTGGCAGAAAGAAGCGTTTCATCCAGCGAAGCCAGTCAGACGCTACCTCATCGGCAACGCTGTATGTCGTATTGTAAAGAATCATAGGTAGTAAACACCCGATTTGCGGTGTAAGTTGACCATTTGGTTGTTTCTTTGCCAAAGAACTAAATTTGCTCGATAAATCACGCTACTCATGTATTCTGGATTACTACACGCCCACTCGGGGCTTCGCTGGATAGCCCTTGTTCTGTTGCTGGCAGCCGTCGTTGTCGCTATTGGCAAATGGCAGGGACGCAGCGGTTACACCGATGGTAACCGTAAATTATATTTATTCACCCTGATTGCGGTCCATACACAACTTCTACTGGGCCTGGCCTTATTTTTTATCAGCCCCAAAGTTGATTTTTCACTGATCAGTGAAAAGCTATACCGGTTCTATACGGTAGAACATACGACGGGTATGCTGATCGCCATTATCCTGGTCACCATTGGCTATTCTCGTTCCAAACGGGCTGCCGATGCGGTCACGAAACAACGCTTGATCGGTATTTTTTATGGATTGGGACTGCTACTCATTCTGGCATCTATCCCCTGGCCGTTCCGCATCATCGGGGCACATTGGTTTTAAGTAGCACTTTCTGTAGTGACAGATTCTGGTAAAGTCCGTAATGGTGCTGGTCATCGTTACGGACTTCACTTTTTTTACTGGTTCGATGAGTGAAAACGGCCAGTATGAAGCCGTTAACAGAAAAATAATCTGAAAATCTTGGCTCTTCAAATAGTTTACGGTCAGCTAATTAGAAAAATTGGCACGACAAAATTCGGCAAGCTGTGTGGAAAATAATCCTCAAACGATAGGTAGATAGCGGGCAATTCAGTACTTTTATAGTACGTAACGTGGATTTGACCTCAATTCTATGATGAGAAAAATGCTCCTGGCAGTATTTTGTACTGTCTCGTTTGGCATCGTTCAAGCACAAACCGTACCTACCGTAACTGACAACCTGACTGACGTATCGACCACAACGTCAAACGAGGCAAGTTTTTACGATCAGATTCCCCTCGTAAAAAACGTCATCAACTACGCCAAAGAGCATCTCTCCATTCGTTACCGCTCCGGGGGTACTACAACCCGGGGGTTCGACTGCTCTGGTTTTACCCGCTTCTGCTTCAATAAATTTGGCATTTCGCTTCCCCATTCCAGTGCTGCTCAGGGAAATGTAGGGGCAGCTATCGATAAAGAATCGGCCCAACCCGGCGACCTCATTCTGTTCAAGGGCCATAGTTCAGGCGGCAATCGGATTGGCCATGTCGGCCTGATTACCGAAGTAATCGGCGATCGAATTAAATTCATTCACTCGGCCTGGAACGGGGGCGTTCGGTATGATTACCTCAATGCAAGCTACTACCAGCATCGTTTTATGGGTATTCGACGCGTTGTTCACTTATTAGCTGAAAAATAAACCGACCTTAACCCTCACTTTTATCTACGCATTGTAAAGCGGCTTTCCAGCCGCTTTACTTTTTTAAGGTCGTTCCGGCACCCTGCTGTACCGCCGTTGCCAGTTCATCAGCATGGCAGATAATTACTTTTGATACACCCTTGTCCAGTGCGTTGAAGGCATTGTCTAGCTTTGGAATCATTCCCTTATTGATCGTACCAGCGGCCTTGTTTTCAGCGTACAGTTCTGGAGTCAGCACGTTAATAACGCTGTTATCATCCGACGGGTCGCTCAGGACGCCTTTTTTCTCAAAACAATAAATCAGGGTTACGGTATTGTGGCAACACATGTCCACAGCAATGGCCGACGCCATCGTGTCCGCATTTGTATTAAGCAGATCACCCGAACGAGAATATGTTATTGGCGCAAAAACCGGCGTTAAACTCTGCCGGAGAAAAAATTGAATTTGCCCGGAGTTCACTTCCTCTATATCACCAACCATACCATAGTCGATGTCTTTGACCGGCCGCTTTTTGGCGAGTACCGTTCCGGCATCGGCGCCTGTCATACCAATCGCATTCACGTCGAGTGCCTGAAGCTTCGCCACAATTTGCTTGTTGACCAGCCCCCCATAAACCATGGTCACTACATCGAGCATGGGTTGATCGGTAATGCGACGGCCGTCGACCATAGTAGTTTGAATCCCCAGCTTTTCGGCCATCTGGGTGGCCACTTTGCCGCCCCCATGAATCAGCAGTTTGGCGCCTGGCAAACCCGAGAAAGCGGTTAAAAATCGTTTCAGAGCCGCCGGATCATCGATGATATTTCCGCCAATTTTTATGACCGTAAGGTTATCCATTTTTTAGAATTTCTTTTAATACTGCCTGAGCCGACCATTCGCGGTTGGCCGCCTGCTCAATAACCAGCGACTGAGGACTGTCGAGCACGGCATCGGATACTTTTAAATTACGGCGAACGGGGAGGCAATGCATGAATCTGCCGTTGTCCGTCAGGTTCATGTCATCCATCGTGACGGCCCAGGAGGGGTCCTGCGTCAGTACCTGCCCGTAGTGCGTATAAGACGACCAGTTTTTCCCATAAATAAAATCAGCCCCGGCAAAGGCCTCACGCTGATTATAGATGACGGGGGCATTCCCAACGAATTCCGGAGCGAGTTCATAGCCAGCCGGATGTGTCACAACAAACTCGATCTTTCCTGCCTGAGCGCGGGCATTCATCCACTCGCAAAAGGAATTGGCAACAGCCTGCGGCAACGGTTTGAAATGCGGTAGCCAGGTCAGCACAACTTTAGGTCGGTCCGTACGTCTTGCTTCCTCAATCGTAATGCAGTCGGCCAGCGATTGCAGCGGATGACGGGTTGCCGATTCGAGATTAACGATGGGAACGCCAGCGTAGGCCGCGAACTGATGCATGACCTGCTCCCGGTAATCCTTGTCCCGATCTTTGAGTTCAGCAAAAGCGCGAATACCAATAATGTCGCAATACCGGCCCATAACCGCAGCCGCTTCCCGAACATGTTCAGCTTTGTCGCCATTCATGAATACGCCCTCTTCCATTTCCAGCCCCCAGCTATCCTGCCCGACATTCATGGTCATGACGTTCATGCCAAGATTCTGGGCCGCTTTCTGCGTGCTTAGCCGGGTGCGAAGGCTGGAGTTAAAGAAAATAAGGCCAATGGTTTTATTTTTGCCCAGCAGTTGGTCGGCAAAGGGATTGGCTTTGGCAGCAAGACCGGATTGAATCAGGGCATCGATGCTGGTGACGTCGGCAAGGGAGAGAAAATTGGTCATTTATACTCGTTAGGTAACTCACTTACCCAGTATGGAAAAAATAGCAACTAAACTACTGGATACGGCGCTGGCGTATCTTATCATTTTCAACCACAGTATGCATATGGGCAAGCTGGTATCCCTCTTTTACTAAGTTTATTATTAAATAAGCGGGTTCATCGGCTTTTATGTTTTGCAAACGGAAATAAACTACACCCGGCGGACGATAACCAAACTTAAAAATCAACGTTCCGTAGTCTCCATCGAACGTAAGAATAATGCGATTTTCTTTAGTAGCGAAATCTGTTACGTCACTATCTGCTATACTAGGCATGTCAAACGCTACATGCTTTATGTCATAACCTAATTCAAGTAAAATGCGGAAAGAGGTAACTGGAAAGTTTTCGTCAGCTAAAAATATCATGATGCCTGACGCAAATTTCCGGCTGGAAAAAAGATCAAATTATCTTTCATCGTCGCATGAACGTAAGCGAAAACCGCTTGCATAGCTTCTTTTGTGAGACGTGGATAGTTATCTAGTAAATCCTGCTCTGACCATCCGTCGGCAAGACGTTCCAATAAAAATTCCACAGAAAGTCGAGTACCTTTGATAACAGGCTTTCCTGAAAGGATACTTTCGTTTGACTGAATATAATCTTGCCAGTTCATAGCCAACAGTGTTTTAACAAAGATAATCGAACAGTAACTTCATACGTTCATTGGTTAAACAGCCTTCGCCTTTTTCGTTTTTACCTTTCCAAAGTTGGTGAAAATTCAATTGCCGTTTAAACAACCTCCGTCTTTAAGCACAGCCGTAATGCTTCCAGAAACTGATCGGCCTCATCGACGCCAATGGCCAGCGACGGCAGCAGCCGAATGATCGTTTTACCCGCTACACCCGTAAATTGCTTATGCTCGAACAACAGCGTTTTACGGAGTGCATCGACCGGAAAATCATACTCGATACCAATCATCAGCCCCCGGCCGCGCAGCTCTTTATAGCCGCCAATCTGACGAATGCCATCCATGAAGTAGTTGCCCATACGCGTCGCGTTTTCCATCAGCCCCTCGTCTTTCATAATGTCCAGTACGGCAACAGCCGCGGTACACGCCAGGTGATTCCCGCCGAAGGTTGTTCCCAACAGGCCATAGCTGGCTTTGAATTTAGGCGAAATAAGTATGCCACCAATGGGAAAGCCATTGCCCATGCCTTTGGCCATCGAAATAATATCGGCTTCGATACCGCTGAACTGGTGCGAAAAAAACTTGCCTGATCGGCCATACCCGCATTGCACACCGTCCAGAATAAGGATGGCCCCCGTTTCATCACACCGCTTGCGGAGCGTCTGCAGAAAATCGTCGGTTGCAACCTGTATCCCTCCTACTCCCTGAATGCCTTCGACAATGACGGCGCAGGTATCGGTCGTGATGCCGGCCAGGGCCGCCTGCGAATCGTTATAGGGCAGAAACGTAACGTGCTGGTTGTAGTTTATGGGGGCCACAATGGCCGGATTGTCGGTAGCAGCAACGGCGCCGGCCGTACGGCCATGAAACGATTTTTTGAAGGCCACAACGTTGGTCCGCCCGTTATGAAACGACGCCAGTTTCAGCGCGTTTTCGTTGGCTTCGGCCCCGGAGTTACATAAAAACAACGCATAATCAGGGTGGTCCGACAGAGCGCCCAGTTTATCAGCCAACTCCTGCTGCTGCGGTATCCGGACAGAATTCGAATAGAACGAAATTTTAGTCAACTGATCCGTCAGGGCCTTCACATAGCGCGGATGCGTATGTCCAACCGAGATGACCGCGTGACCACCGTACAGATCGAGGTAACGTGTACCATCGGCATCCCAGAGGTAGCTCCCCTTGGCGGTAGTGGGTTCAATATCGTATAGCGGATAAACGTTAAAAAGCTCTGCCATTTTCTTGTTAATCTAAGCGTGTCGGACAGGTGGCCCTATCGGGTACTTTCCTATAAATGAGGTGCAAGTTTACGGATAATCAGGCTAAAAAAGGGGGCACAATGCAAAAAGGAAGCTGGAACAGCCTCCCTTTCATTCAGTTTATCGGCCAATCGTTACAGCTCATCAACAAACGAACGAATGACCCCAATGGCGGCTTCGGGTTGTTCGATCATGCTTAGGTGTCCGGCCTGCTCAATGGCAACGACACGAATCTGCCTGGACAGTTCAGCCAGCTGCGCCGTTTTGTCGTATGGAATTAACTGGTCTTCGCGCCCTAACACCAGCAAAACAGGAAATTCTGCATCTCGTAGGACAGCCGTTCGGTCAGGACGGCCGGCAATAGCGTTCATGCCAGCGATAAGCGCTTCGGCTGGTAAGGCCCGGTAGCGATTCACCAACTCCTCGATTTTCTCGGGCGGATACGCAGGAGCTACCATTTTTGGCATCTGTTTCTGTATAAATGGAGCCGTTCCTTCGGCACGTAATGCGTTCATTACCTGCTGCCGGGCCTGCCGTTTTGTGTCATCATCGGCCGTGGCCGTAGAATGATAGAGCACCAATCCCTGCACTAGTTCCGGGTGTTGCGCTGCCAGGGCCAGCGCCATATAACCACCCATCGAATGCCCAACCAGGACAGCTTTTTCGACATTTTCAGCCTGCAGTACGTTGTGTAGTTCTTCTGCGTAGCTCTCGATGGTCGTCAAGGTCGACAAGCGGGCAAAATCAGGTGTCAATACGGCATGATCCAAAACCAAATCGGCGTAGATACTGTCCCAGATGGAAGCATCTACGCCGTGGCCATGGATGAGACAAATAGTGGGTAGTTGGCTCATCAGGAAATGTATGTCTCTATGAATTATTGATAACGCCCAACAGGATGAGTACCAAACCAACGATCAAACCAATGGCTCCGATAACACCCAGTACACTGCCACCGCCCAAAAGGAGTAACAGCAGACCGATGATACCGATAATTACGCCCAGACGAACATTCGAGCTCATGGCCTTTGTTTGATCTGGTGCTACGTGGTTTTTAATTTTTTTGTCGATTTTTTTGAGCATCGCCCGTTCCATCAACGACATTTTTTTCGTCGAAGCAGCGTTTGTAGCAATCTCAGCTTTAGCGCTTGTTGTGGCTAGCATTTCGTTCAACCGTACCATGCGTTTGGCCAGTTTCTTGTTCGAAGCCAGTTTGTTATCATTACGTACGTAAGCTTCTACCTGACTTACCGCCTGTTTGGTCTGGGCAAGCTGTTGTTCAGCAGGGGCTGCCGTCGCAGGAGTTACTGAAACAACTTCAGCAGGTTGGGCAGCAACTGATTCTTCAGCAACCGGTGTAACGGCAGCTACTGCCTGGGGTTGAGCTGATTTAAAATTTTCGCGAGCCGTTGGTTGGAAATAAGCGACCGGACGGCTGCAAGATGAAAGAATGGCGGCACCAATCAGTGCGGTAAAAAGGTTTTTGGAGAACGTACTCATAGTGTATTGGTTTAAAAATTAACGGTTGACATATAATCCTCAACAACTATAACTTCTATAATTTGTTGGAGAGTCCGGAAAAATGTAAAAACTAATTAGCGTATTCAGTGCGAAAGCTTGGTAAAATCCCCGTCAGCCCAGATATTCCGTTGGCTGGCGGGGATTTTAGCCATCACTAAATTGACGATTATAACAAACCGACAAGCAGAATAACAGCCCCTACCAGTACAGCTACCAGACCTACTGTAGCCGCCGTGCCCGATGTTAAAATCAATAGAAGTAAACCGATGATAACCAACACGGCACCAGCGGCCAGTGTACCCGAATTAACCATCGTTTTTTCTGGATTGGCAGGTGCCAGTTGCTTGCTGATTTTTTTGTTCATTTTTTTCAGCATCATCCGCTCCACCAGATTCATTTTTTTAGGCGCGTTCGCTTCGGTCGGTGCCAGAGCGGCTTTGGCCGAATTAGCAGCCAGCAGTGTACGAACTTTATTCAGACGTTTCTGAACCGTCTTGTCGGCACTTAATTTGCTGTCGTTGCGCACCATAGCGTCTACTTGTGCCAGGGCTGTTGTCGTCTGTGCAACCTGTTCTGAAGGTGTCGCTACAGAAGCGGGAGCTGGTGTCTGCGCAACGGCTGGAGCAGCGATTTCTGTTTGCGCTACAGGTTCAGCTTTTGCTGGCGCTGTTGCATAGTGCTCCCGGGCGCTGGGTTGAAAGTAAGCGACTGGACGGCTACACGACGAAAGGACAGCAACACCTAAAAGTGCAGCAGCAATGTGTTTGGAGAACATAGTCATAGTATATGGTTTAATTAGTGAACGTTTGACTTACCATCCTGATGAACTATAACTTTATTCATTTGTTGGCGCGTTGTTCAAAAAAAATAGTCTACTCGGCTTAAATTGGAATGTTTATAAAAATGCCCGGTGGCCCATCGAATCAATTTTGTTCGGCAAAATCCCCTGTGGCATTCGGTATTATTAGCAGCCTTGCCCCTAAATTTCGATTACGGTTATTGGAAAAATTTAAAATTAATACATTGGTTAATAAGCTACTAGCGAATCCCAACAACGGCTTAATACCAGGAAGGCAGTGATCGAAACAACATTCTATCAATAAAATAGACTAGTCTGTAGCTTACTTTTTAAGGCAAAAAAAAATAATTAAAACTTTTAAGCAGAACCGTTTCCTTTCAACGGCGACTCAACCCGAACGGTATATTTGGCATAGTCCGACATAAAAAACAGGCCCGGCTTCTTGATAGAAACCGGGCCTGTTTTCTTAAAAAATCTGTCAATAATCAGGCGACTGAACGGAATTGATGGGTGCCGGATTTGCCGAATTTTTCACGGGCATATTCCAGACTAACGGTTAGTTCAGTAACACCCGTTTGGGAAGGCATCTCGAACATAGCGTCGCTGATAATGGACTCGCAAATTGAGCGTAACCCACGGGCACCCAGCCCATACTGTAAGGCCTGATCGACGATGTAATTCAGAGCGCTGGGATCCCAGTGGAGGGTAATACCCTCCATCTTGAAAAGTTTGTCGTACTGTTTTGTGATGGCGTTTTTGGGCTCTGTCAGGATCTGCATGAGCGCGTGTCGATCGAGTGGTTCGAGGTGCGTCAAGACGGGCAAACGGCCAATGAGTTCGGGAATCAAGCCAAACGATTTCAGGTCGAGCGCCGAAATATAACGCATCAAATGTCCCCGCTCGAAGGTGTCGTTCAGGCGTCGGTCGCCAGAGAAACCAATGGGTCGAGTGTTGATCCGCTTTGTAATATGCCGCTCAATACCGTCAAAAGCGCCACCGCAGATGAAAAGGATATTTTCGGTGTTAAGCGCAATCAGGCGTTGGTCGGGATGTTTACGTCCACCCTGGGGCGGCACGTTCACGACCGACCCTTCCAGCAATTTTAATAAAGCCTGCTGAACGCCTTCACCACTGACATCCCGCGTAATGCTCGGGTTGTCGGATTTGCGGGCAATTTTGTCGATCTCGTCGATGTACACGATACCGCGTTCGGCCGCTTCCACATTATAATCGGCCGCCTGCAACAGGCGGGTTAGAATCGTTTCAACATCCTCGCCAACATAACCAGCTTCCGTAATAACGGTGGCATCGGCGATGCAGAAAGGCACTTCAAGGATTTTTGCGATCGAGCGGGCCAGGTACGTTTTGCCCGTACCGGTTTCGCCAACCATGATGATATTCGATTTTTCGATCGTTACATCATCGTTGGTTTTCGGCTGCATCAACCGCTTGTAGTGATTGTAAACCGCAACGGTAATTGATTTTTTGGCTTCATCCTGACCAATGACGTATTGGTCAAGATGACGTTTCATATCAACGGGTTTGATCAGCTTGATATTGATTTCGGCTGGTTCGCTTTTTTTCGGGCGCATTTCTTCCAGCACCACCTGATGGCCCTGCTCAATGCAATAATTGCAGATATGGGCGTCGATGCCCGACAGGAGCATCATTACTTCGTTTTTGCGTCGTCCACAGAACGAGCAACTGATTTGTGGCATGAACGGTTGCAGAGTAAATAGGCTGGGGGTTATCAGGCTCGGAAAGCGTATTACGCCGACGGCCTGAGTCTGGTTAACGGTTCGTATAAATACTTTGTTAGTCGGAAAGCTAAATTCGACAAAAAAAACGACTCAGGCGAACCTGAGTCGTTGGGTCTTAGCAAAGTTATTAATTGGTTGCCAGAAAAAGTAGTCAGCAGCCCGTTAATACACGGTTAGTGACCAACACGAAAGCAACTTATTCGTTTGTCAGTTACCCGGCATTTGGTCGCTAGGCCGCTCTCTCCCGGCGTAGTACTTCGTCGATCAAACCGTATTCTTTGGCTTCTTCGGCTCTGAACCATTTATC
Source organism: Spirosoma humi (assembly GCF_054776575.1). NCBI lineage: Bacteria > Pseudomonadati > Bacteroidota > Cytophagia > Cytophagales > Cytophagaceae > Spirosoma > Spirosoma humi. The sequence continues at coordinate 172,808 of NZ_BAAHBR010000001.1, read as the reverse complement.
GCGATCAGACGCTTGTTCGATTTCTTCGTACGTACGACCTGAGTGACTAGCTAAAATGCGATACAGATCTTTTTCCAGTTCGAGCATTTCTTTCATCGTCACCTGCATGTCTTTCGAGGTTCCCTGCGCACCACCCGATGGCTGGTGAATCATAACACGGGCGTGAGGAAGCGCCGAGCGTTTGCCGGCAGCACCACCGGCCAGCAGCACAGCGCCCATAGACGCAGCTAAACTTGTACAAACGGTGGCCACATCCGGACGAACATACTGCATGGTGTCGTAGATACCCAGACCAGCGTATACCGAACCACCTGGGCTATTGAGGTACATCAGAATATCCTTTTTAGGATCGGCCGACTCCAGGAAAAGCAACTGCGCTACAATGATATTAGCGATATTGTCATCTACGGGCAGGCCCATAAAGATGATACGGTCAGCCATAAGCCGTGAGAACACGTCTACTTCACGGAAATTCATGGGCCGCTCTTCAATAACCGAGCGGGTCATGTTTTCAACCGAATTATTTTCAATGGCGTGTTTCACATAACCGTCTACAGACAGGCCATTGAGTCCCATGTGATGTACGGCGAAATTGCGGAATTCTTTTTCGTAATTCATAATTGGGTTTACTTCTTGATTTGAAAACCAAGAACGGTTGGTGTAAGTTCGAGAATTGTTTCGTTACAAAATTGCGTTATCATCACGAAAAACCCTGTCAGTTTAGGTTTAGATTTTATCGTTGTTACTTGATATGAGCACTATCACCAATCGTGGTCCGGCAGAAAAAATACGTTTACAACGGCTACAACGCGGTTTATCCCAGGAAAACATGGCCGATCTACTCGGCCTGTCGACAACGGCGTATGGCGATATTGAACGTGGCAAAACGGATCTGACCCTTTCCCGGCTAACTCAAATTGCGACCGTTTTGGCCATATCGCCCCTGACGCTGCTCACCGACGATGCCCTCACGGCACAGGTTGTTGAAGTAAAATCCGACGAACTGGCCAGCCACGAGCTCGAAACACTGCGTCTGGTCGTAGAAAAACAGCAACTCGAACTGGACAAACTTCGCCTGGAAGCCGACTACTGGAAGCGCAAATACGACGACCGGATTGCTATGGAAGTTCTGCGCTCGATGGGCGTCGAGCAGAAACGGGAGCGGATTGGGTTTTAGTTTTTCTCCTCTCTTTACGGCTGAATAAACAAAGGAAACAGAAAGAAATCCGTTATTAATTGCTTCATTTGCTACCTGCGAGATTGCAAAATAATAGATTACACAATGAACGAACACAGTAAAAACTTCCTGTATCAGTACCTTAATAATGCCTCGCCTACGGGTTTTGAATCGTCGGGGCAACAGATTTGGCTCGATTATCTCAAACCCTATACCGATGAATACATCGTCGATACCTATGGCACGGCCGTTGGGGTGATTGGGCCGGGCAAAGACTATAAAGTCGTTATTGAAGCCCACTCCGATGAGATTTCGTGGTTTGTTAATTATATATCCGACGATGGCTACCTGTTTGTCCGGCGTAATGGCGGCTCCGATGCGCTCATTGCTCCGTCGATGCGGGTGAACCTGCATACGAAAAAGGGCGTAGTAGAGGGTGTTTTTGGCTGGCCAGCCATTCACGTTCGTGACCTGGCGAAAGATACGGCCCCTAAAGTAACGGACCTGTTCATCGATGTAGGCGCAGCGACCAAGCAGGAAGTCCTGGAAATGGGTATTCATGTGGGTACGGTCTGCACGTTTACGGATGGCCTGATGGAGTTGAACGACCGGTTTTACGTCGGCCGGGCGCTGGATAACCGCATGGGTGGCTTCATGATTGCCGAAGTGGCCCGGCTCCTGAAAGAAAACAATATAACGCTTCCCTTTACGCTGTATGTGGTCAATGCCGTACAGGAAGAAATTGGCCTGCGCGGAGCCGAAATGATTGCCCGTCGACTCAAACCAGACCTCGCCATCTGCACCGACGTAACGCACGATACACAATCGCCGAAGTACGACAAAAAAGAACAGGGCGATCTGAAATGCGGTGATGGCCCCGTACTTTGCTACGGACCAGCTGTACAGAATAATGTACTCGATTTTCTGATCGGCGTGGCCGAGCAGCAGAATATTGCGTTTCAGCGCCAGGCGGTTAGCCGCTCAACAGGTACGGACACCGATGCATTCGCCTATGCCACCGAAGGTATTGCCTCGGCCCTGATTTCGCTTCCGCTCAAATACATGCACACCACGGTCGAAACGGTTCACATGAATGATGTGCAGAACGTTATCAAGCTTATGTACGAAACATTGCTTGCCTTAAAAGGCAATGAGGATTTTAGATATATAAAGTAAGTGCTTTACCCACAGAGTGGTCCGTAACGGCGGACTGCTCTGTGGGTAAAGCACTTTATTAGCCGTTTCGACGGAAGCCGCCCTGCCCACGTTGTCCTCCTCCGTTTCGCTCCTGAAATGGGTCTCGGGGAGCCGTAACACCCGCGCTGAAGCTGCGTAGGTTGTAGACGAAACTGATCATGAAGTACCGGTTCAGCACACGGCTCCGCACTTCCTCGGTATAGGTGTCGGTTACGTTCCGCACAATGCTCTGATTCTGGTTCAGCAAATCAAATGCCTGAAAGCGCAGTTCTCCCTGCTTCTGCTTGAATAACTGGCGGGCCAATGTGGCATTCCAGAGCGTATACGACTGATTATAGCTGGCCGAGCTACCCCCGTAATGATTATAATAAACGTTCGTGGAAAAGGTGAAGTTGAGCGGAAGCTGATAATAGACATCGAGCGTAACCGTCTGATTCAGGAAGGTTGTATTCTGCTGCGGTTGCAGCGAGTACTTCGCCGACTGCCAGTTGATATTTCCCGACAGATTCAAATCCAGCTTCTCCGTAAAATTAGAACTCAGCCCAACCCCCTGACCAATCAGCCAGTTTTTCGCCTGGTTTGACTGGTTATTGATAAAACTTGTTCCCTGGTTAAAGGTCATGTTGGTCGATAAATTCAGGTTCGTTTTCTGCGCACCCAGTTTGAGCGGTCGTCCGAATACCAGCGAGCCGTTCACGGTATAATAGCCATTGGTGTTTATGGGCCTGGTTGTTTGCGCACCCGATCGGTCGAATACCGTTGAATTGACAATTTTGTTATTCGTTCGGCTAGCGTTCAGAAAGACGAACATGTTCCGGAAGGTTGCCGCATCAAACTGATTGTAATTCAGGGATAACGTATGGCTGTATTCCGGTTGCAGGTCGGCATTACCAACCTGAATGTTCAGCGGATTGGTATTGTTGAGCACAGGCTGCAACTGGTTTACCGACGGCGCGTTGATCCGGGTTCGGTAGTTGAACCGAAGCCTTCGGTTTTTGGCAAAATTGTAGGTCAGCAACGCATTGGGCAACAGATTCGAAAACGTTCGGTTGAGGTTTGTATCCCGGCTGAGGTTATCGGAGTTGAGGCTTGCCTGCTGAGCATCCAGCCCGAACGCGTAGGTATATTTCAACCGCTTCGTTTGCCAGGTCAATCCGCCCCGATTCGTTACGTAGTCGTTCACGAAGCTGTTGCTCAATTGATTATTCAGGAGATCATACTGGTTCGTCAGTCCATTAAAATCGTTTACGGCCCGGTCTGATGTGTTATGATTGTTGGACAGATTGTAATGAAATTCAAGCGTTTGACGCATCGACAGTGGTTCTGTATAACTCACATTGACGGTGTTGGTCATGGAGTTCGTTTGCTGATTGTTGCGCTGATTGATGGTCTGCGTCGTGATGCCCGTTAGCGTATCTTTTGTGATGACGCCCGACGTCAGGCTGGTCGATGAGCCGTTAAACTGGTTGACCGACTTATTGATCCCTTCATTGTTCTGATCGTTGATCGCGATGTTCCAGTTAACCGAAAAGCTCCGTCCTTTTTTCTGGAATTTGCGAAAAAACAACAGGGAATTATTGCCGGTAAAGCCACTTCCGTTTGAGTTGTAGTTCGTCAGGCTCGAATTGGCCATAACGCCCTCATTCGTCATGGTTCTGGCTTGACTCTGATTGGTATACGTTGATGTTAGCCACGACAAACTCGGAATGACACGAATCGTCGTCATTGAATCAAGTCGATAATCGAGCCGAAGGTTGACCCGCTGATTCGTATTGGTATTGTCGGAACCATTGGTTTGATCGCGGATAAAGCCAGCATCCGGTCGTGTGACGACTGTACCCGCGGTACCACTGGGAATCACGTTTTCCCGGTGGCTTTGCTGATCGGTGAGGGTGTTGGTATTGCTGGCGTTGTAGCTGCTGACGACGTCGATCTTTTTGCCCCAGCCATCGCGGTAATTGATGCCAGCCGCCCACGATTGCGTAATAGCGTTGCTGCCCACCTGACCGGCACCATTGCCACTGCCGCCACCGGCTCCGCCACGAACCGCATTGCTACCACCACCGCCACCCTGCCCCTGACCGGCTCCGCCAAAGTTATTGCCAAGACCCAGATCCGAGGCCGTAAACCCCTGTTGGTTAACGTTATTCGCCATGCCCAGCATTGAAATTTGCTGGCCATTATTGAAGCGATTCAAACTTACCCGACCTGAATATCTCGCATCATCGCCCGGCTTCGGACCAGCGCCAATACTCTGCTGGCCAAAGGAACCCTTGCGCTTATCTTTTTTAGTGGTGATGTTAATGGTTTTTTCCCGGTCGCCATCGTCCACGCCCGAAAAAGCCGACTGCTCCGATGCCTGATCGAAGAGCTGTACTTTGTCGATAATATCGGCGGGCAGGTTTCGCGTCGCCATTTTAGGGTCATTGCCGAAAAATGGTTTCCCGTCGACCAGCACTTTGGTAATGGCCTGCCCCTGTGCTTTTACGTTACCATCCCGATCAACTTCTACGCCGGGTAATTTCTTCAACAAATCCTCGACCTGCGCATTGGGCCGCGTTTTAAACGAACCGGCGTTGAATTCCAGGGTATCTCCTTTCACGGCAATGGGCGCCCGCTCACCCTGAACCGATACTTCCGTAAGCGTTTGCGATTGCGCCACCAGATCGATGGTACCCATATCAGTTGCTGGGGTAGCGCTACTCACCGAAACGCGTTTAGCTCGGCTACGGTACCCTACATACGACACCAGCACCCTGTATTGCCCCTCGCTAACTTTAGGGAACGAGAAGCGCCCCTCCCCATCGGTAATACCAAACGAAACCAGCGACGAATCGCGGGCCAGCAGCAAGGATACCGACGCTTCGAGCAGTGGTTTTCGGGTGAGTGAATCCACCACCTGTCCGCGAAGCGTACCCGGCGACTGGGCCAACGACCTGTTCATCAACACAGTACAATGTAAAATACATACGATACTCCAGAAAAACCACGCTGGCATAGTTTGTCTTTTCATCTTGAATGGAGAGCCATACGGTCTGTTTTTCATGGCATGTTCTTTAGTTTGCTTATCCCGGGCTACGTCTGTTTTCTGCGGTGCGTGAAGATCGGAACGCTGACCGCACGCACCGCAGAAAACAGCATCGAACGGCCTTATGACGAAAAAATCATTAATTCGTTTAATTACGCATTGGCATGTTCTGCATCATTTTCTGGCGAAAATCGGCCATTCCTTTCCGACGTATCTGTTCCATTTCTTCAGCCGATACACTTTTGGCCGCTTTGGGAGGCTGTACGCTCGCTTCGCCTACGGTCTCCAGCGAGACACCCGTTGCCTTGTACGATTCGTTGTCCGATTCGATTTGCATCACAACGCCTTTGGGCGGTGTCAGGTCAGCAATGGGCGAGTAGGTAAAGGGCAGATCGGTGGTGTACCAGACCGTATAAGTTTGTTTCCGGCGGGTAGCGGTTCCTTTATGACAGACATACCCCGCAATTTTTTTGGTTTTATCGCTCGGTGTCCAGTCAACAGCGGTTGGCATGGGTTTCTCGGAGCGGTACATCTCCGTAACCGTCGAATCTTTTTTGACAACCAGCACATCGATACGCTGGCGATTGGCCAGATCCAGATACGTCTGCTGCTCGAACGGTGGCGCCATACGGGCAGTTTGTGGCCGCCCCTCGCGGGAACCACCCATTCCGCCATCGCCCATGCTCCGGCGCATCATCATTCCCTGCGGGCGATCCCGTTCTTCTTTAGCCATGGTACCGGAAAACACCAGTTTTTGGGTGAACGATATTACTTCCGGCATTCCTTCGGGCGCATCGGGGGCACCGGCACTACCCGGCTGTACCTCCTGACCGTTAATGACCATCCGCATTTGTGAGCGGTCGATCTGGCGCATACCTTCGTAGGTGATCTTACCCGACGCGGGTATCTGTCCGTACAGCGTCGTGGCGCAAAGGCCAGCAGCAAGCAGGGCAATTATGTAGTGTTTCATCGAAATAAAGAGTAAGTAATCGGTGGCTTATTCTCGTTATACAGGCATAACCTTCTGTTTGAATGAAGGATCGCAGCAGTAAACGTTGCATTAATTTGAGAACTCATCACCAAAAGTTTCTTAAAGGTTGTTAAATAGGGTCTGAGTCGCCTTTTTTGCTGGCTGAATGTCCGTCTATGCATCCCAAACGTATTATTTCGCTGGTGCCCTCGCAAACCGAATTGCTCTTCGACCTTGGGTTGGATCAGGAAATTGTGGGTGTCACAAAGTTCTGTATTCACCCAGCCGATAAAGTAAAACAGAAGGCACTTATTGGCGGCACCAAGACCCTCAGGCTGGACCGGATTCGGGAACTTGCCCCTGATCTGATCATTGCCAATAAGGAAGAAAACACCCGCGAACAGGTCGAGGAACTTCAGCATCAGTATCCTGTTCATGTCACGGACATGACGACCCTGCCTGATGCCTTGCGTATGATTCGGGAGGTGGGTTCACTCGTTGGCAAAAGCCGGGAATCGGAAGCGATGGCTACCCGAATCGAGCGGGATTTTGCTCCCGTATACGCGGTATCCCGGCCAAACGTTGCCTACCTGATCTGGCGAAACCCGTATATGGTAGCCGCAAGCGACACGTTTATCGATGCCATGCTGACGGTAGCTGGCTTTTCGAACGCGTTTGCCGACCAAACCCGCTATCCGGAAGTCACACCCGATGACCTGCAGAAAGCTCAGCCGGACCTTCTCTTTTTATCGTCGGAACCCTACCCTTTTGGCGAGAAACACAGAGCAGAATTACAGCAAATTTGCCCATCGGCGCAGGTGTTGCTGGTGGACGGCGAAGTGTTTTCGTGGTACGGTAGCCGGTTGTTGCGAGCGTCCGACTATTTTAGGAACTTGCGTCATCAAATTGCCCAGGATCCTGTATGATCACCGACATCTCGCAACTCGACCCCAAGGGCAGATATACATACGCCGACTATCTGAAATGGCAGTTCGACGAAAGCGTCGAACTGATTAAAGGGAAACTGTACCCCATTTCACCTGCGCCCAGACGAGCGCATCAACTGGCTGTCAGTCATTTGTTGGTCGATATAAGCAATTATTTAAGTGATCAACGCTGCCAGATCTACACAGCCCCCTTCGATGTACGGTTACCGATCCGGAATGAGCGCAAGCCCGACCAGTTGCATACCGTTGTCCAACCCGATCTTTGTATCATTTGTGATCAGGCTAAATTAGATGACAGCGGCTGCTTAGGAGCACCCGGCTGGGTCATTGAAATAACGTCGCCCCGCACAATCAAGAAGGACTTCAACGAAAAATATAAACTCTATGAGCAATCGGGCGTGAAGGAGTACTGGATTGTTGTTCCGAAAGAAAATATCGTTCACGTCTATGTGCTGGAGAACGGAGAATACGCGTTGGTAGATATTTATGAATCAGGCGATATTCCCAGCCAAACCTTCCCTGAATTAGCTATTCGTTACGAACGAATCTTCCCCTAAATGACTCGACAGCTAACCGACGACACCCTTTCCGTTGCGTCTATCAATTTGCTTTTATTTGTAGCCCAGCAGCAGGGAGCCGACGCGGATGCCCTGGCGCGTGCCGTGGGTATCAGCCCGGAACAGCGACGGGACCCCGACGGGCGCGTACTGATTCGGCAAATACAGGCGCTCTGGCGGGAAGTAATCGCGGCAACCGGCGACCCTGACCTGGCATTACGACTTGGCGAACTGATAAATCCGGTAGCGATTGGGGTACTGGCCTATGTGATGATGCACAGTCCCACGCTGGGAAAGGCGTTTGATAAACTCTGTCACTATCAGGATATCGCCTGTGAAGGTATCCGGACAACCGGCAAACTGGTGCCGTCTGCCACATCGGAGCCGCAGTTCATGCTATCGCTCGAAATAACCAGTGCCGACATTATTTACCCACAGCACGCGCTCAATTCCGAATTGTCAATTTACCTGGCGGCCATGCGCGCCTTGACCGGGCATCGCGTTGAGGCCACAGAGGTTCGGTTTGCCTACCCAAGGCCCGTCAATACAACGGTACACGAACGGGTCTTTTCGCCAGCTAACTTACTATTCGACGCGCCGGAGACAGCCATGATCCTGAACGCGAGCCTGCTCGATCTGCCGGTTCTGAACGCCAGCCCAACGCTGTCAATCCTGTTCGACAAGCACGCCAACGATATTCTCAACAAACTCAGAACACCGTCGCTGAGCAGTCGGGTGAAATCGGAAATTATCGCCCTCATGAAAGGCGAAGAGCCCACCCTGGCCGCCGTTGCCGAGCGCCTGGCAATGGGTGTACGAACGCTCCAGCTTCATTTGAAAGAGGCCGGCACCTCCTACCAGCACTTGCTCGATGATACCCGTAAAGAGCTTGCCATCGGGCACTTGCGCGAGCCAACGATGAGCACAACCGACATCGCTTTTCTGCTGGGATTTGCCGAACCGAGTGTCTTTTTTCGTTCCTTCAAAAAATGGACCGGTCAGACACCGGGTGCTTATCGACAGGCGCAAGCGTAGTATCGCGGACTTCCGGACTGGAAGTCCGCCCAATTCAAGATTGTGTTATCAAGGCGAAACTCGTCAGCCTTCGGCTATGCGGCCCGGAAGTCAACGTTACTGCGCTGGGCAAACCAGGTTAACGTTTCCGTTAACGCCTGCTTCATGGGCGTTGGCTGAAAATCGGGAAATAGTGACTTTACCTTCTGATCATCGAGTACAATCGTATTTTCGTAGAGATAAAGCATTTCGTTGACTTCGCGCATCACGGGCATAATGAAGCCCAGGGCACTCAGTAAAAAGCGACTATACACCTGAACCTTCGCAGGCCGTCCCGTTAATGAGCTGATCTGATTGAACCAGGCCCGCATCGAGGATACGGTAGTGCCCCCGTAATTCCAGACTTCATACGAACCGGTTACCGGTTGTGACCGTCTGTCCCACTCCCACAGGAGTAGCCGGACGATAAGTTCGGCGGCATCGGGTGTATAAACCAATTGATGAGGAATATCGGCGTTCACAATCCAAGGAAGCGCTTTACCCTTGAGCGCGTTTTCGAAAATCGGCCTGATGCCGTCGTTCAGGACGTTAGGACCCCAGAAATCCGGCAACCGAACATTCATAACGCGGCATTTACCCGCGCTGGCAGCTTGCTCCAGCAGGGCTTCGATCTCGACACGTAATTGCCCTTTTCGAGTGCAGGGATTGGGCTGATTATCCTCCCGGATCGGTTCCGTTACGAGGCCAAAATTGTAGACATTACCCGGAAAGATAATCACCGAACGGGCCTGTCGAGCCGCGTCGATCACGTTGTTCGTTACCCTGTCCATATTCCCGAACCACTTGTCGTACGGGTAATTGATCCCATGAAAGATAAAATCCTTACCGACAGATAGGCGGCTCAGCAAGGCGGCATCCTGTACATCGCCTTCAACAATGGTGAGGGCGGCCTGCTGCTGAAACAACGCTTCCGCTTTGGCCCGATTGCGAACCAGAATAGTGACGGGCAGATGGTGGGCGAGCAGGTTGGTCGTTACGGCATAACCGATGCTGCCGGTTGCGCCCAGAACAAGCGTAGTTGGTAATTCGTTCATGTCTTTCGTACGTCAGTTTGTAGGTAACAAAAGTCCGGCTAATCCGCCGGGTGGTCGCTGACGAACGACGCAAATCGACTGACCAAACGCGAAAATCTGAACACAACGACCAGGGCATATTTGCCGGAATTTGCCGAACCAAGCGTTTTTTTTCGTTTCTTCAGGAAATGGATTGGCCAGGCGGCAGGCGATTATTGACTGTCAACGGCCTACTTATAGACGAATCAACCGATCAATGAAAAAACAGCTTACTCACCTTGTTTTTACACTACTCATCTCCAGTTCAGTACCAGCGCTTGCCCAGCAGCATACCGAACAAAAACACGATAAGTACATCTGGCCCAAGGATGTTCAGGTCAAACAGAAGCTGGACAACTGGCAGGATATAAAGTTTGGTTTGCTGATGCACTGGGGCACCTACAGCGAATGGGGTATTGTAGAATCGTGGTCGCTCTGTCCGGAAGATGAAGGCTGGTGCGAACGAAAAGGGCCGCATTCGGCCAATTGGTACGACTACAAAAAGGCGTACGAAAACCTTCAGACAACGTTTAACCCGGTTAAATTCAACCCCGAACGCTGGGCCAATGCCGCCAAAGGAGCCGGCATGAAATACATGGTCTTTACGACTAAACACCACGACGGCTTCTGCATGTTCGATACTAAGCAGACCGACTACAAGATTACCGATGCCAAAACTCCTTTCTCCTCGAATCCGCGCAGCAACGTAACGAAAGAGATTCTGGGCGCTTTTCGGCAGCAGGGTTTCATGGTGGGCACGTACTTTTCCAAACCCGACTGGCATACCGAAAATTACTGGTGGCCTTATTTCCCTCCGAAAGATCGAAATGTGAGCTACGACCCAAAAAAACGCCCCGATCTCTGGAAAAAATTCAGCGATTTTACTTACAACCAGATCGAAGAGCTAATGAGCGATTACGGAAAAGTAGATATTCTATGGCTCGATGGCGGCTGGGTTCGTCCGTTCAGCAGCATCGACTCGACCATTAGCTGGCAACGAACCATCCCTTATAATCAGGATATAGACATGGCGCGCATTGCCGGTATGGCTCGTCGGCATCAGCCGGGCCTGCTGGTTGTTGACCGGACGGTGCCGGGCGAATTCGAGAACTACGTAACTCCCGAACAGTCAATTCCTGACCACTACATGCCTATTCCCTGGGAAAGCTGCATGACTATGGGCAACAGCTGGTCGTATGTTCCCAAAGAAAACTTCAAATCGGCCCGGAAGCTGGTACAAACACTAGTGGACATCGTTGCCAAGAATGGCAATCTGTTGCTCAACATCGCCCCCGGTCCTGATGGCGAGTGGCACGAGGAAGCCTACCAGCGCCTGCAGGAAATTGGCAAATGGATAGTCGTGAATGGGGAGTCCATTTACGGAACCAAACCGCTGGCGCCTTATCGGCAAGGACAATGGGCCTTCACTTCGACCGGCAAAGCAGTTTATGCTTCCTACTTACCGACAGATGCCGAAAAGCAACTGCCGGCCAGCGTAACCCTTCCTGCGCTTACGGTTGCTCCAATGGCCAAAGTGACTGTTCTGGGTGCTGCTCAATCGCTCAAAATGGCCAAAACGAAGGACGGGCTTAGCGTTGTCATTCCCGATAAAGTCCGTCAGCAACTAGCCGGGCAACCGGTTTGGGTCTTTAAAATTGGGTAGTTGGGAAGGATATTAATCGCTTACAGCGTTTCCAGGCTTGTGTGTTTGAAACTATCGGTATACTTCAGCCCGTAGCCCAGCATCCGATCCATGCTCGAATGCGCGAAGAGGATGATACCCGCCAGCATCAGAACTTGGTTGCCTGTCATCAAGCCCAGTAGTCCAATCACGATACCCAGGCCTTTATGATGGGCAATGTTGTACAGAACGGCCCCAATGGCCGGATTGATCAGGTAGCCAATCATGCTCACATCGGGAATCAGGATCAGGGCAGGAAACCACCACCAGGTAAAATTCAGGTGGGAGAACAGGTAAATAGCGGCCAGAAACTGGATTACTTCTTCGGACTTCAAGAGCGTTTTCATGTGCTTGTTTGTAAGTAGTACATGACAAAGGTCCGACACAATGGGCGTCTGGTCGCTGACGAAGCATGCAAATCGAGTGACCAATTACGAAAATCTAAACAAACAACGGCCGCTAATCACATGACTAGCGGCCGTTGTTGTGAAAGCGTGTGGGATCTCAGTTCGTTTACATGAAGTCAGCTTCTTAAAGCTGACTCGGAAGGTTCCTCAGAACCGACTTCCCTACTGCCGAAATTCATCTACTCCTTCAGGCTTTTCAGGTAGGCTATGCTTTTAGGCATTTGCTCATATTCCTTATTACTCTCATCTTCAATGTAATAGTGCTTAACACCCGCTTTTTTGGCTAAGCGTATAATTTCCGGAATGTTTACCTGACCATCGCCCAGCGTGACATCGTTTTCGGGAGGGGTTCCACCAGTGAGATCTCCTTTAACGCCTTTTTTGAGATCTTTCAGGTGCATCAGTTTATAGCGACTCCCGTACTTTCTCAGTAACGCAACGGGGTCAGCGCCACCGTGTTGCGCCCATAGGATGTCCATTTCGAAGGAGACGTACTGAGGATTGGTATTCTTGACGATGTAATCATACAGCGTGCCATCTTCGTACGGATGAAACTCGTAGCCGTGGTTGTGGTAACAGAACGTCAGCCCGTTTTCTTTCAGCACTTTGCCTACCCGATTGAAATCCTCGACGGCTTTTTTGGCATTGTCGAGGTTGAAATTTGCCTTCTGGTGAGGAATCCAGGCGACCATGACGAACGAAGCGCCCAGTTCCTTCGCTTTATTGACCACCTCCATCGGGTTTTTCACAATATCCTCGTAACCCGACCCCGTAGCCGAAATTTTGATACCGCGCTCATCACACAGTTTTTTAAATTCCGCGCCCGTCATTCCTTTAGGGGCACCACCTTCCATGTCGGTAATGCCCAGCGCTTTGATGGTATCTAAGGTAGCAATGACACTCTTGGGAAAACTAGCCCGGTACGTATACGACTCAACGCCAATCGGGAAGGTATACAGCGGCTTGCCTTTCTGGGCAAAGCTATCGGTCATACCCAGGGCTATTGTTGTGGCTAAGCACAACGAGAAAACGGTTTTTTTCATGATTAAGGGTTTTGCTTTTTACTCCTGGTCTCTTCCTGAGTATACCCAAAAAATGCTGGACTCCTCTTATAAGACGACAACACCCCGAATTTTACTTATCATTTCCGGCCACCTCTTTGCCCATGTCAGCAACCCAGGCCCGGCTTTCATTTACCAGAATGCGGCCCCTTCCCACTAGGTTAGGCGCGAATTCACAAGTAGATCGGTCCATGGACAGCCTCTTTTTATCATGCAACGACGGACATTTATTCAGAACACAGGTTTGCTTACTGCAGCCCTCAGCACAGCCGGGTCGGAGCTATTGGCTTCGTCGCCCCAGCAGGCAGTAACGAAAAACAAACTGCCCAAGTGGAAAGGCTTCAACCTACTCGATTTTTTCTCCCCTGACCCGGCCAACAGTCGGCGGGCAACGACAGAAGATCACCTGAAATGGATGCAGGACTGGGGCTTCGACTTTATACGGCTCCCCATGGCGTACCCTTACTATCTCAAGTTTGACCGGAGCCGGAACATCACACCCGATGAAGTGTACCAGATTGATCAGCAAGCCGTTGACCGGATCGATCAGTTGGTTTCGCTGGCCCACAAGCATAACCTGCACGTCAGCCTGAACCTTCACCGGGCACCCGGTTACTGCATCAATGCCGGATTTAATGAGCCGTATAACCTCTGGACCGACAAGGCGGCCCTTGATGCGTTCTGCTTCCACTGGGCGATGTGGGCCAAACGGTATAAAAACGTATCGTCAACAAAAATTAGCTTCGACCTGCTGAACGAACCCAGCATGCGAGCCGACATGAACGATCAGCATGCCAAACGGAGCAGCGTGCCGGGCGAGGTCTATCGAAAAGTGGCGCTGGCCGCTTCCGAAGCCATCTGGAAAGAAAACAAAACGCACCTCATTATTGCCGATGGGAACGACACGGGTTCGTCCGTGATCCCGTCCATTGCCGATCTCGACATTGCGCAAAGCTGCCGCGGCTACAATCCGGGGATCATTTCTCATTATAAAGCGCCCTGGGCTAACAAAGACCCGGAGCACCTGCCGGAACCCAAATGGCCGGGGCAAGTGGGCGACAAATACCTGAGTCGGGCCATGCTGGAAACCTTCTATCAGCCCTGGATCGAGTTGGTCAACAAAGGCGTAGGCGTTCACTGTGGCGAATGTGGCTGCTGGAACAAAACGCCCCACGGTGTTTTTCTGGCCTGGTTTGGCGATGTCCTGGACATCCTGTCGACCAACGGAATCGGGTTTGCTTTATGGGAATTTATCGGCGACTTCGGCATTCTGAACTCGGGCCGCACCGACGTAGCCTATGACGACTGGCATGGCTACAAGTTAGACCGGAAACTGCTAGATTTGATCAGGAAGGTATAAACTTGTTTGTCATTCGATTCTCGTCAGGGTATTCTGCAGAACACACTTGCCTGCTGGCCTACTTTAATTCTACTGATTCGCAATAAAAAAGGCGTCTTCTGACTGGGAGACGCTTTTTCTATAATATTTATTCCTGCATGAGGCAACAAAATTCTTCTGATTATCAATAGCTTACATACTACCCAACGTATATCTTCCGAAATAAGTAGATTCAGGCTGTAATGTTCAGTCAACTCAGTCGTCTTTGTCATTGAAATGGATCTACAAGCCTTCAAACAACGAATACTGCCTGTTCAGGGACGCCTTTTTCGGCTGGCGCAGTTGTTTCTACGCAACCGCGAAGAAGCCGAGGATACGTTGCAGGATGTGTTGCTACGGCTGTGGACGAATCGACAACAGTTGGATACCTATCATAGCGTTGAAGCGCTGGCGGTGCAAATGACCAAAAACATTTGCCTGGATAAATTGAAAGCCCATGCCCGACAGAAAACCACCAACGGACCCGACCTACCGGAGGTACAGACGGATGCGGTTTCGCCTTACCAGCAAGTGGAATTTGCCGACAGTGCCGGGCTTATGCATCGGTTGATCAACGACTTACCGGACCAACAGAAATTTATTCTTCACCTGCGCGATGTCGAAGAATATTCATTCGATGAGATTGAACAGGTTACCGGACTTAGCATCAATAATATTCGCGTGATTTTGTCGCGGGCTCGTCAGCGTCTGCGCGATAATTACCTAAAAACCAATGAATATGAAGCAGGACATTGAAAAACTGCTGGAGCGATATTACGAGGGAGAAACGTCGTTGGATGAAGAAAAACAGTTACGCCAGTTTTTCCAGCAGGATAACCTACCGGCGCATCTAGAGACCCATGCCGAACCGTTTCGCTACTTCGTCGATGCCCGAAACCAGCACCCTTCCCTGGCCTTTACAAACCAGCTGGCGGCTAAACTGAACCCGCCCGAAACTAGCCAATTTCGTAATCTGACAAGCTGGAGCCTGCGGCTGGCAGCTAGTGTAACGCTACTCATTCTGGGGTTCGCCGGGGGCATCGTTTACAACAACTGGCGGGCCGATCAGGCCAATACAAACCTGGCCGACTCGGCGCCTGCTCAGGAAATGAAGAAGGTGCTGGCGTTTGAGCAACTGCCTAAAACCTCAGCCAGCGAACGCATTCAGGCGGTTAATCAGAGCTATGAACTCAGCCAGGCCGATCAGGCCATCACGCAGCTACTCATTAACACCTTAAACTTCGATGCCAACGTGAATGTGCGCCTGGCAGCCTGCCAGGCCCTGGCTCGCTTCGAGAACGAGCCCGATGTGCGCGATGCGCTCATTCAATCCCTCCAGATTCAGACAGACCCCAATATTCAGATAACGCTTATCGAGATTCTGGTCGCCATCAAGGAGAAACGGGCGGTCGTTGAAATGAACCGGCTAGCCCAGAATCAGCAGTTGCTCGATGTGGTGCGGCTTAAGGCAAAAGAAGGCGTCAGCCGATTGAAACGGGCACAAAACTCACCTTCATAAATCAGTTCATTGTACCCGGCGGCCTGACTTAACCTATTCGCTTAACTAGCGCCATAAATAGCCGGAAGCCGTTTGGTACAACGCATAATGTATTAATCAAACCAACAAATCATGAACAGGATTCTTCTGTTGAGCGCCAGCTTCTTGTGTAGCTTAACCACCCTTCAGGCCCAGGAATACAAAACCAAACTAGCAAATGCCAAAGACCGGAAAGTGACCATCGAGATGGACGCGGCTTCACTCAAAATTGAAGGCCACAACAGCGACGAGGTTATTATACTGGCTTCATCGGGCTACGAGGCCCCACCCGAACGCGCCAAAGGGTTAAAACCGATTTACAACACGAACGTCGACAATTCGGGCATCGGCCTGTCCGTAACGCCCGAAAATGGCGGTCTGAGAATTGAAAAAGCAACGCGCAAACAAATCAAGTATACCATTAAGCTCCCCCGCAAAGTGGCGCTGCTGTATCAGGAAGTAAACTGGCAGGGCTCGAACGTCAGCATTGCCAACATGGACGGCGACTTGGAGATCAAGACTAACAATGCATCCATGGACCTCCATAACGTGACCGGGCCCGTTGTTGCCAATACGATTAACGGGGAGGTTAAAATAGTTTACTCGACCTTGAGCCAGGAGAAACCAACGGCCATCTCGACAATCAATGGCCCGGTCGATATTACACTTCCCGCCAATACCAAAGCCAATCTGAAGCTCCGATCAATCAATGGGGAGATGTACACCGATTTTGACCTGGGCGTGAAAACAGCAAAGGATGGCATGTCGAAAGTTGGGGGGGGCCACGACATCGATGGCACCACAAACGGCGGTGGTGTTGAGATGCAACTCAAGACGATTTCCAGCAACATCTATATCCGGAAACAAAAGTAATTCACATCTACCCGCTTCACGATCATGAAAAAAAGTCTGCTTCTGATTCTGCTTGGATTGCTCATCCGCCCCACCTTCGGGCAGAAAATCATTGAGAAAACGTTGCCCGTCAGCAGCGGCCAACTCGTAAATCTCAACCTGAAATTTGCCGACAGCATTCGGGTGCGCTACTGGGATAAACCAACGGCCATGGTACGCATTTCCGTTACGATCAATGGGGGTAAACTGAATGACGCGCTGCTGGTCACCACCGGTTCAACCGCCGGGGAAGTGTCGCTCAAAACCGATTTTGACCAGGAGATGATCAAACAGGGCAAACCGGAAGATTGTCCTGGTCAGCATCACTCCTGGAACAGCGGCCGCGATGGTAGCCGGTACACGCTGTGCAGCGAACTCAACTATCAGGTATTTTTGCCCCGGCAGGCCCAACTGGAACTCGAAACCATCAACGGCAATATTGATATTCGGGGAGCCACAGCCCCCGTATATGCCAAAACCATCAGTGGTTATGTCGACATGGGCTGGCCAAAAGCAAAAGGAGCGAATGTGACGATGAAAACGATTACGGGTGAAGTTTACTCTAACCTGTCCATCGATTTTAAGAATAAGAAAGAGAAAAACCCCATTGTAGGCTACCTGCTCGAAGGAACGCTAAACGGAGGAGGACCGACCGTTCGGCTGGAGTCAATCAGCAACAACGTTTACCTGCGGGAGAACGATTAACCGCCATAAAAGCTATTTTCCGAACAGGAGGGTTGTGTGCACACACAACCCTCCTGTTCGTTTGTGAAGTACGGATTCATTACTCATCAACTGGTCCGTGTCCTCACGGCTCAGTCAAGAGTCTGTACCATAGACTGCGTTTGCTCAGACAAATTCACGCTAGTTGGTTAGACATGTTCTCCAACCGGCTTTTAGTAGCTAACGTCTCGTAAACCGGCTCACTCAATAGCCTTCCCCGTATGAATTTCCCTGGTATTCCTTATTGTTTAGGCCTACTGCTGCTTATTACACCTTACCTCTACGGGCAACCGACGGATAAAGGTGATCGGATCACAGGCCCCAACTTTGCCACACGAAGCCCTGTACTGGCTCGTCATGGAATGGCGGCTACCAGCCATCCACTGGCCACGCAGATTGCACTGGATATTCTCAAACAGGGCGGAACGGCCGTCGATGCCGCGATTGCGGCCAACGCAGCCCTTGGCGTTATCGAACCGAATAATGGCGGCATTGGTGGCGACTTATTTGCCATTGTCTGGTCGGCCAAAGAGCACAAATTACATGGCCTGAACGCCAGCGGCCGCTCGCCAAAAGGGTTGACATACGATGCGCTAAAGACCGTATTGGGAAAACAACCGACGATTCCACTCTACGGCCCGCTATCGGTGTCGGTGCCGGGGGCGGTGGATGGCTGGTTTACCCTACACCAGCGTTTTGGCAAGCTGCCCATGCGTACCCTGCTGGCGCCAAGCATCCGATACGCCCGCGAAGGCGTACCCGTTCCCCAGGTGATTGCCTACTCGTGGCAGGTAGCCGCTGCCCGGTTAGCCGCCAGTGAATCCATCATTCGGGAACTTGACAATTTTCGCCGTACGTTTCTACTAAACGGCAAAGCGCCCATGGAGGGACAGATTTTCCGGAATCCAGACCTGGCCGATACCTACGAAAAAATAGCGATAGGAGGGCGGGATGTTTTTTATAAAGGAGCCGTAGCCGATGCCATGGATCGCTACGCGCGTCGGACCGGCATCTACCTCCGAAAAGCCGATTTGGCCGCTCACCAGAGTACCTGGATTGATCCCATCTCGACAAATTACCGTGGATATGATGTCCATGAATTGCCCCCAAATGGGCAAGGAATTGCCGTTCTGCAAATGCTCAACCTAGTGGAAGGCTACGACCTGAAACGGATGGGCCATAATAGTGCCGATTATTTACACCTGCTCGTCGAAGCCAAGAAGCTGGCCTTTGAAGACCGTGCCAAATATTATGCCGACCCCGATTTTGCCAAACCGTCCATCAATTGGTTACTCACCAAAGAGTATGCCGCTAGCCGCCGGAAATTGATTGATCTTCAGAAAGCATCCAGCCGACTCGATGCAGGAGACCCGGCCCTGCGGGCTGGCGACACCGTCTACCTGACCGTAGCCGACGACCAGGGCAACATGGTGTCGCTCATCCAGAGCAACATGCTGGAATTTGGAAGCGGCATGGTGCCCGACGGGCTGGGTTTTGTCTTTCACAATCGGGGCACCAGCTTCAATATGCAGCCGAGTCATGCCAATGTCTACGCACCCGGCAAACGCCCCTTCTCCACCATCATTCCCGGTTTTGTCACTAAAAATGGGGAGCCATTCCTCAGTTTTGGGGTTATGGGCGGGGCAATGCAACCTCAGGGGCACTTACAGGTGCTTTGCAACATCATCGACTTTGGCATGAATGTGCAGGAAGCGGGTGATGCAGCCAGGTTTAGTCACTCGGGCAGTAGCGAACCCATTGGCACGCTCATGACCGATGGTGGCCGACTGGCCCTGGAAAGTGGTATTTCGCCACAAGTCCGGCTCGATCTGGAAAAACGGGGGCATCAGTTGGCTTCCACAGATTTCTTTGGTGGGTATCAGGCTATTCAGTGGGATACTATCAATCGAATTTACCGGGGTGCCAGCGAAATGCGGAAAGATGGACAGGCGGCTGGCTACTGAACACGCACTTCATCACCAAAATGGGATGGCTGGGAGCCATCTGACAGGTAATAAATAATGAGAAACTATAGGCTGGCTTCCTTTGAGAATCCTATAGAAAGGGCTACCATTTAGTAAGTAACAAATTTAATGGCGTCAGCTTGGTTAATTGTGGCATAGATTTAGCCATTAATTCGTTTAATAAGCAATTTACATTAACTCAATTAAACGTTATGGCAGCTCTTGCAGATAGGATCGCGAGTTTTTTTAGTGGCAACGACTCTACCACCGACGAAGGGTTACGAGACTTGTTTATCAGCGAATTGAAAAGCGTTTATTACAGTGAAAAGCGGGCCGTCGATGCCCTCGGCGACCAGGCCGAAGCCAGCACAACGGACGAAGTAGGTACTGCTTTTCTAGCGCATCAGGAACAAAGTCGCCTTCAGGTAGAGCGATTGGAAGAAATATTTAAAATTATTGGTATCAAAACCGAAACGCGCACAGCCGACGCTATCGACGGACTTATCAGTGATGCCAAGCGCGTGGTAACGGACACGGAATCGGGCTCGCTGACGCGGGATGCCGCGCTCATCATTGCGGCTCAGAAGATTGAGCATTACGAAATTGCTGCTTATGGCTCTCTACTTACGTTAGCCAAAATGCTCGACTTCAACCAATCGACCGAGTTGCTGGCCAAAACGCTGGAAGAAGAAAAAGAAACCGACAAAAAGCTGACAATTCTGGCCGAGTCATTCGTCAACACACGGTCGAAGGAGGAAGAAGAGAGGCACCCCGGCAGCCATCATGAGAGCCGCCACGTAGGGCACAGTACTGACTCAAACGTTACGTTGGGTGGGCCACTTGGCGTGTAAACGAAGAAGTATGGTTTGAAACCAGAAGAGCCCGGTCATAACCGGGCTCTTCTGGTTTCATATCTGTATAAAAGCGCTGCTACTGAATTGTCCCGTTTCTATGCTTTTTCTTCGAAAGAATTGGTGTGCTTTCGGGTGGTTGTCGATGGTGTGTCGCCTGTTCATAGGCGTACACTAACTTGATGAGGGTTGGTTCGCTATAGGGTCGGCCGAAGAACTGCAAACCGGCAGGCAGGCTACCGTAGGTAAAGCCCATCGGTACCGAAAAAGCGGGAAATCCCGTTGGTGGCGACAAGGCATTGTTGTTCGTGCCAGACGGTGTATTCAAATCTCCGATCAGCCGGGGCGGATAGCTAAACGATGGATACACCAGCACATCGACCTGCGACGAATCCATCGCACGCAGCAACAGTTGACGTAGCCGTTCGCGTAAGGCTAGGTTCTTCCCCCACCCTTTATGGGCTTCGGGTGCCAGGGTGTCGGCCTGGGCATCGAGCAATGATTTCTCGAGATAAGGGTGAAACTGCTTCGATTTAATGATGGACGCCAGTGTTTTATGCGGAGCATTAGGCCCCAGGTTAGCCAAGTATAGATTAAAATCGCGCCGTAACTGTGGGATGGTATCGAACGATTTGTTGATCGTATCCAGCTCAGGCACGCGCACCGAGTCGATCACAATAGCGCCAGCAGCCCGAAGCTCATCCAATGCCTTGTTGAACAGGGCGTACACCTGTGGATCTGAATTTTTGGGCATAATCATCTGCCGAAATACACCGATACGAGCGCCTTTCAGCCCATTTTTATCCAGAAACTGCCGGTACGTCGGGGGAATCTTACCCTGACTTTGCCTGGTCACGGTATCGGCTTTATCGTAGCCCACAATCACATCGAGCACGCGAACCGCGTCTTCGACCGTTCGGCAAATTGGCCCGCCGGTGTCGTTGGTCATCGCCAGCGGAGCAATTCCGTCCCGGCTAACCAGACCCAATGTTGGGCGGAATCCAACCAGGCTTTGGTGGGAGGCTGGCCCACGAATAGAGCTTCCGGTATCGGTACCCAGACCGATGGTGCCAAAATTAGCGGTCACGGCGGCTGCCGTTCCCCCACTCGATCCCGCCGTTGTGCGCTTGGTATCGTAAGGATTCCGCGAATATCCAGGCAAAATGGAGCTGACCGAAAACTGCCCCGACATGGCAAACTCGGCCAGGTTCGACTTGGCAATAATGATCGCTCCTGCTTCTCGAATTCGTTTGATGACAAAGGCATCGTCGGGCGGAATCGACTTCTTCATAGCCAGTGTCCCATTGGTGGTCGGCATGTCGTAGGTATCGTAATTGTCTTTCACAATAATGGGAATGCCATGCAGCGGCCCCACCAGTTTCCCGGTTGCTTTGTAAAGCGAGTCGAGTCGTCGGGCTTCGGTCAGCGCCTTGGGATTCACCATAATGATGGCGTTTAGGTACGGCCCCTGTTTATCATAAGCCTCAATCCGGTCCAGATACAGTTGAACCAGTTGCTCGGCGGTTACTTTACCCGCCTGCATGGCTTCGTGCAAGCTGGCAATGGTTGCTTCCTGCAGGTGTTTAGCTTTAAATGCCTGGGCTCCACATGGGGCAACAGCTGCTGCATAAACAGCAAAAAGACAAAGTAAGTATTTCTTCATTTAGCCAAATAAAGGATAACTTTACCCTCGTTACGATGATTATTTTTCATAATAATAACTACTTATGCCAAATAAAATCATAACGACTACGAATAATATAATTTCATATCTCTTTTAGCACGTTTTATCCCTTACGCTCACCTCATGAAGCGAAATCGTACTTTACTCACGCTGGCTTTTGTAGCCGCTTACTCCACTACCCTCCCCCTGATAGCTCAACAAATCAGCAAAAAAAACCCGACAGTTGCCGGAGTTGACAAACGATACATTGACGAGGTAAAAGCGCTGGGCGACCAGCCCGCCGTGAAAAAAGCGTTTCAGATTTTCATCGATCTGGAACCGCAAACGAAACAGGATCACCTGAATCTGACCGAAACGCCGTCTCCCCCATTTAAGGAAGGGGTACGGGCCAAGAAATATGCCGCCATGCTAAAAGAAGCGGGCGCCGATTCCGTCTGGATCGACGAAGTAAGTAATGTGATCGCCAAACGGAAAGGACGCTCCGGCAAGCGAACAGTTGTGGTCGAATCACACTTAGATACCGTTTTCCCGGAGGGCACAGATGTAAAGGTTAAGTATAAAGGCGATACGCTCTACGCACCGGGTATCGGCGATGACACCCGCGGGCTGACCGCCATTCTGGCCGTTTTGAAAGGCATGGAGAAAGCATCTATTGAAACCGATGCCGATGTGTTATTTGTGGGTGCCGTGGGTGAGGAAGGCTTGGGCGACCTTCGTGGTGTTAAACATTTACTACGGAAAGGAAGCCAGAAAGTCGATTCGTACATCGCCGTTGACGGCGATGGTATTCAGACAATTGTTCATCGGGGTCTGGGCTCGCATCGCTATCGAATCACGTTCAAAGGGCCCGGTGGGCACTCGTATGGCTCGTTCGGCATTGTCAATCCGCACGGGGCTTTAGGCAAAGCCATTCATTACTTCACAACGGAGGCAGATAAGGTTACGCGACAGGGCGTGAAAACCACCTATAGCGTCAGCGTTGTTGGTGGCGGCACCTCCGTGAATGCCATTCCCTACGAATCGTGGATGGAAATAGATATGCGTTCCGAAAGTCCCGAGAAACTCAATGAAGTGGACCAGCTACTGCAGACGGCGGTTCAGCGCGCGTTGACGGAAGAAAACGGAATGAAACGGCAAGGTCCTGACCTCACCGTCGACGTTAAAAAAATTGGCGACCGGCCATCGGGAAAAACGGAGCAGACAGCGGCCATCGTGCAGCGGGCCATGGCCGTAGCGTCCTACATGAACGTAACTCCTCAATTGGAAGTAGCGTCCACAAATGCCAACACACCTATTGCACTGGGTATTCCGGCCGTAACCATCGGTAGCGGAGGCATTGGTGGAGGAGAACATTCGTTGAACGAATGGTGGCTGAACGACAAAGGATATCTGGGTATGCAGCGGATTCTGCTGCTGCTACTAGCCGAAGCCGGACTGGACAAAGGCGTTACAGGAGCCGGGGCGAAATCGGGTGCCCGACGGTAAAGAACTGTTTGACTGAATCGACTGGCTCACAGTTGATTCAGTCAAACAGCCGCCAGGCTTTCCGGTTGTTGAACGGGTAAATACACGAAGAAGGTAGATCCTAGACCAAGCTGGCTACTCGCCCAGACTATCCCCTCGTGGTTAGCCGCTATTTTCTCGCAAATAGCCAGACCAATGCCGGTGCCGGCATATTCACGCCGACCATGAAGCCGCTGAAAAACCTGAAAAATACGATCCAGGTATTTTTCATCGAAGCCAATGCCATTATCCACCACATCGATGCGATGGTAAGCCGAAGCCGTTCGAGCAGGTTTCACCGCAGGAGGCAAATCAGTATCCCGGATGAGTTGAGCGTTTATCTGAATTTGGGGGACAATCGGAATGCCCGATTCATCCACCCGGCGAAATTTCAACGCATTGCTCACTAAATTCTGAAAAAGCCGCCTTAGCTGGGCATGATCGCCAGCGAAAGTCGGTAATGCCCCGACGTCCACAGTTGCGCCGGTTTCCTGAATCACCAGGTCCAGATCGAGCAGGGCCATACTGACGGTTTCGTTAAGTGAGATAGCAACGCGCGCATCGCGCCGGGTCGATATGCGGGACAGACTCAGCAAATCCCGGATCAGGGTTGACATTCGGCTGGCGGCCGACTGCATTCGATCTACGTAGAGTCGTTCCTGCTCCGAGGCCGACGTAAACTGACTCTTCAATAAATCGCCGAACTGTTGAATTTTACGGAGAGGCTCCTGTAAATCGTGGCTGGCTACGTAGGCAAACTGCTGTAAGTTCTCGTTGGACCGACTCAGCAACGCATTCGCTTCACTAAGCGATTCGTTGGCCATGGTTAGTTCTTTTGTTCGGTGTCGCACCTGCAGGTCTAATTCAGACGAAAGCGTTCGATAACGCTCCTCGCTCTTTTGCAAAGCCGCATTCGCTTTTCGTAATTCGAGCAGTTTCACAACCTGCTGCGCCAACACCTTCAAGGCATCCAATTGCGTCTGATCCAGCGTTCTGACCTTTCTGTCGATAACACACAGGGAGCCCAGTGCGTGACCACTTGGATCGACCAAGGGCATTCCGGCGTAAAAAACGATATGGGGATCCCCCGTCACCAGCGGATTGTCAGCAAAACGAACATCCTGACGCGAATCTTCAACGATCAGGGCTGTACTTGGGTCAATGATGTTATGTGCGCAAAAGGCAAACTCGCGTGGAGTCTCTTGCTTATCCAGCCCACGCGCCGACTTAAACCACTGTCTTTTGTCGTCAACGAGACTGATTAGGGAGATTGGTGTTTGACAAATAGCCGCGGCTATTTGTGTAATGTCATCGTAATCAGCTTCAGGAAGGGAATCGAGTATATCGTAACTTCTCAAGGTTGCTAACCGACTACCTTCCTCGATCGGGGTGGGCGGGTTACCCATAATGTAATCTAATCTAATATTGGTAGTAACTAGTGTATGCCCACTTTGTTTCTATAGCCTACAGTAATCATCTGATTAGTCTATAAGCAACTTACCTACCGGTTTGTTCATACGACACCAAAATATGTCAAACGATGGGGTATTCACGCCATTTTGATTGAGTGAGTTGGCCTGATTTCCAGCGATCTACTCACCAGGAGTTCCTGTTAAAGAGGCTGGTAGTCTAAACGCGCTCGTTCGCAGGCCAATCTCGTTGAAAAACTATCCACACCAACGCCTTCCCGCAATTCGCAGGGTTACAGGGAACAATCGGTTACGCTGGTACGTCTATAAAGAAGTACCTCATTCTGAGTTTATGACTCGCCGACAGCATTTTGTTATTATCCTGATTTTAGGGACTCTCTCTACCGTCAGTCCGTTTTCTATTGATATGTACCTGCCGGGTTTTCCGGCGATTGCCAGCGACCTGCACACGTCGATTTCGCAGGTCCAATTGTCGTTGACCGCCTATCTGATCGGTATTTCGGTGGGGCAACTGCTCTATGGCCCCTTGCTGGATCGGTTTGGCCGGAAGCTGCCGCTGTATGTGGGTTTGAGTCTGTACATAGTGGCTTCGGTGGGTTGTGCCCTGAGCACCTCTATTCACACACTTATCGCAATGCGGCTTCTACAGGCGCTGGGTGGTTGTGTTGGGCTGGTTGCGGCTCAGGCCCTGGTGCGCGATTTGTTTCCTGTCTCCCAGATTGCCCAGGTCTTTTCGCTGCTTACGCTGGTCATTGCGGTTTCGCCCATGATTGCGCCAACCGTTGGCGGTTATGCGTCGGTGGCCTTTGGCTGGCATTCCATTTTTATTATTCTGGCGGCCATAACAGCGCTCATTCTCATTGGCGTATATTTTGTCTTACCAGCTGGCCGGCTCCCCGACCCTGCTCTGTCATTGCATCCGAAGGCTGTACTAGGCAGTTTTTTTACGGTTTTAAAACAGCCTCAGTTCCTGACCTATGCGCTCGTTGGTGGCATTGCTACGGCCGCTCCCTTTGCGTATCTGGCGGGCTCATCCGACGTGTTCATGAATAGCTACCATGTAAGCGCGCAGGAGTACGGCTGGATCTTCGCGTTTCTGGCTATCGCCCTGATCGCTCCTACGCAACTGAATCAGTTTCTGCTGAAACGATTTACCAATCAGCAAATCATTCTGACCACGCTGATCTACCAGTCGGTCGTGGGCCTGCTATTGGTCGTGGGTACCTGGGCGGGCTGGTATGGGCAATATGGCCTTATTGGGATGCTTTTTCTGTTTCTGGGCGGCCAGGGGCTAACAAATCCCAATGCCTCGGCCCTGTCGTTGGCTCCTTTTACCCGGCATGCGGGCAGCGCTGCGGCCCTGATGGGTAGTTTCCGAATGGGCTTTGGCTCCATCATTTCGGCCTCCGTTAGTCTGTTGCATAACAATACGGCCATGCCTATGGTCGGTATGATGACAACCTGCGCGATTGTGGGCCTGCTTATCCTGTTGGTCAGTGAGCGCGTCATTCGCTACCAAAGCAGGCCATCCATGATGGATGAGCAACTGACTGAAGCTATGTTATGAATGAGCCGAATCCTCCCCTTGAAGCCGTTGACTACCGGCTGGAAGCCGTCACAATTTCGACGCTGACCAACAGCCTATTAGCCAGACACAGTGGCGGATTCGTTTCATCGGCTGAAGCGTATGAAGACATTCTACCGCAGGTCATTGACCTGAATCAGGGCTCATTTACCAGCCTATCGCATGCGGAGAACTTTCCCCTCGTGGTGGTCCGGCAAACGGACGAATCGTTGCACGTTGCCTGTATGTGCAGCGAGCCTAAAGATAAGTTGTGCAGGCACCAGGTACAGGTGCTAGCCGCCATCGTCCGACGCCCCGAACTGCGTATTTTTTTTGATGAGGTTCAGCGTCGGGAAGCAATCAAGCCCGTTGCCAAAGAGTATGGGCTTGACGAGGAGCACTCGGTGGATGCCTTTTTTCAGGTAGCGATTGATCACAAGACGATTACCATACGGCCCAGGCGATCTGAACTTTTACGGCTGGCGCAGGCCGATAAAGATTACCTGACAGCAACGCTGTTGCCCAAGTCAGCCCATCCGTTACCACCTTTCACGGAAGTTCCGCCGAACCTCAAACGGATTCTGGTTTTTACAAAGCACCGCTACTACGATCACTTTTGTCTGGAGCTTTTTGAAGCCACCACGGCCCGGAATGGTAACATAAAAAACCCCCTGACTGCCGTCCAGCCTTTCGATTTATTGGCAGGAACCGACAGCCTGGCCGATGTGAAGTTCTATTCGGCCGTAGCCAAGTTCCAGAACCATCACCGGTCAAAGAAAGAAGACACCGACCTAGGAAGCTTACGACTGATTGCTCAGAACCCGTTGAAACTGTCCGTTTTCTACCATTCGGGCCGTGTTTCGGAGAATATAACCGCCCACTCGCTTGTTCCGGTAAAGCTGGAAATTCTGAAAACGGCTCCTCGCTTAACCGTTCGGCTTGTCGATAGCTTCTATGAAATTCGGGGCTCATTAACGATCAATGGCACGTCGTATGAGCTCCACAAACTAACCGTCAAGTACGATTATTTTATCCTGCTTGACGATATACTGTATCTAATCGATCATCCGGCTCATCTGCGCGTCGTTCAGTTTTTCAACAAGAAGAACAATATCCTTGTCATTCACCAGTCGAAATACGAGGAATTTCGGCAAACGATTTTGGCCAAACTTGACGATCAAGTGCCCATCGATTACGCCTACCTGAAACCGGCGACGCCCGCGCAACTAGCGGAGAACGGATTTACGCAGGAACGCGAGCGCATCCTTTACCTGTCCGATTCCGAAAATTACGTCCTGATTACGCCCGTCATCAAATATGGTCATGTTGAGGTACCGGTCCTGTCGAAACGCCAGATACAGTCGGTCGACAGCAAAGGAAAGTCGTTTCTGGTACCGCGCGACGAGCAAGCTGAAATTCAGTTCACGATGGCCGTACTGAATCAGCACCCGGATTTTTACGATCAGCTACACCAATCCTGTTTCTACCTCCATAAAAAATACCTGTTGGATGAGCATTGGTTTTTGCCCGCTTTCGACGCCTGGCATAACCAGGGCATTCGCCTTCTCGGCTTCAACACAATCAAAAACAATAGGCTTAATCCGCACAAAGCAAAGGTTTCGGTTACGGTTAGCAGTGGCCTGAACTGGTTCGAAACGTCGCTGGGGTTAACTTACGGCAAGCAGCAGGTTTCGCTGAAGCACCTGCACAAAGCACTAAAAAACAAGAGCCGGTTTGTCGCGCTCGACGACGGAACACTGGGCATTTTGCCCGCCGAGTGGCTTGTTCGTTTCAACGCCTACATGCAGGCTGGCGAGGTCGTTGATGACCGCATTCGAACCCCGAAGGTCAATTTCGCCAGTATTCAGGAACTGTACGCCGAAGAGGAACTGATGAACGATGTGAAAGACCAGTTAGCGTTGTTCACCCGCAATTTCAATGATTTCCAGTCGATTCGTCCGGTTGCCGTGCCAGACGGGTTACGGGCCTCGCTCCGGAATTACCAGAAAGAAGGCTTGAACTGGTTAAACTTCCTGGATGAATTCGAACTGGGCGGGTGCCTGGCCGATGACATGGGATTAGGGAAAACAATCCAGATTATCGCCTTCATTCTGTTGCAGCGAACTAAAAACCGGCCCAATACCAACCTGATTGTTGTACCAACGTCCCTGCTGTTCAACTGGCAGGCCGAAGTAGCCAGGTTTGCGCCCGACCTCAGGATTCAGACCTTTTATGGAGCGAACCGCAGCCTGAAAAAGAAGGCATTTGATCAATACGAAATCATCCTTACATCCTATGGCACCCTTCTATCCGAAATCCGCTTTCTGAAAGAGTATTCATTCAACTACATCTTTCTGGATGAATCACAGGCTATCAAGAATCCGGAATCGCAGCGCTACCAGGCAGCCCGACTGCTGCAATCCCGCAACCGGATTGTGCTGACCGGCACGCCTATCGAAAATCATACCTTTGACCTCTACGGGCAGCTTTCCTTCGCCTGTCCGGGGCTGTTGGGCAGCTACAACCATTTCAAAGCGCACTACTCAACCCCTATCGACAAGTTCGATGACCGGCAGCGAGCCCGCGAACTACAGGCCAAAATCAAACCGTTCATCCTCCGTCGAACCAAAGCTCAGGTAGCCACGGAGCTTCCCGACAAAACGGAAATGATTCTGCATTGCGAAATGGGCATGGAACAACGCCGGGTGTATGATGCCTACGAACAGGAGTTTCGTAATTTTTTGTTAACAACCAAAGAAGGGGATATTCCCCGGGCGCGTTTACACGTCCTGCAGGGCCTGACCAAGCTCCGCCAGATCTGCAACAGCCCGGCGCTGCTCAACGACGAGGAATTCTATGGCGATTCGTCGGCGAAGATCGATAGGCTTCTCGAACAGATCGAGAATAAATCCCCGAACCATAAAATCCTGGTTTTCTCACAATTCGTGTCTATGCTCGACCTGATTCGAACCGAGTTGGAAACTCGACAGATTGGCTTCGAATACCTCACGGGACAAACCACCAACCGGGCGGCCAGCGTGACTCGGTTTCAGGAAGACAATGCGGTTCGCGTGTTTTTGATCAGCCTGAAAGCGGGGGGCACGGGCCTGAATCTGACCCAGGCCGATTATGTGTATCTGGTTGATCCCTGGTGGAACCCGGCCGTTGAGAATCAGGCCATCGACCGAAGTTACCGGATTGGCCAGAGGAAAAATGTGGTGGCCGTTCGGCTGATATGCCCAAACACCATCGAGGAAAAGATTCTGGAGCTTCAGGAAGCGAAACGAGAACTGGCAGATAACTTGGTCAAAACGGACACCGCTATCTTAAAATCACTCACAAAAACCGACTTACTGGCATTGCTCCAGTGAGCGCTGACAGAATACATAGCCAAGGGCAACCAGCGCCTTGTTTTTGTTTTTCTGGCTTGTGACTCTGATCAAATCTACCCGTCTCATAGTCTTTACATGGGTAAACAATAAGAACGCGGTCTAATAAGTCTCTTTTTCCCGGCATAAATTAACACAAACATCAACTTAAGCCATTGGTCGTTTACAGTCAACTTCCTTACTTTCCGTATCCTGCATCTTAAACCGCTTGTATCTATGACTCAGTTAGATATTGAACTCAACGCCGTCAATAATCTCTCCTTTGTTGCCGATGCTTATCCTTACAAAGACACCGAGACGATTATTGTCGTTCTTAAATTTCCCCTACGAGGCAGCCTCCCACCCGACCGATCGATTTTATCTTTTCAAGCGGATAACTTTAACGTTCCAGCCGTCATTCAGGCTTACGAACAGGAAGTGGTTCTCTTTCTGGCCGATACCTTACGCGTTGCGGAGGACCTGCTAGCCAGATCGACTATCTACAAAATAGCCCATCTTAACCCACTGTTCATGAACTAACGGGCTTGATTTCCCAATCTAAAAGTCTGTTACTAAACGAGGGGCTCATGAAATCATGAGCCCCTCGTTTGGTAACAGACTAACGGCCGACGATCTATCACCTTAGTGTTACATTAGGATCATTCTCGTAAGCCGACCCAATCCGGCAGAGTTGCTGAAGAAGTTCCGCGAAGAGCTCATAAAGCCACTTGAGCCGCTCAACGTCTTTAATAACGCCAACTACGTTGAACACGAGTTGGTCGACTTCTTCTGGAAACTGGGTTGACAGCCACCCATCGTCATCTTTAACCTCCAGATTGATAGCGGGTTGGGCGTCGATCAACTGCTGAATTTTTAAAGGCCGGAACAAAAGCCGGAGCTTGGCCTCATCATTTCCCTGAATAATGAAGTTTTCATCGAATTCGGGAGAGCCGATTTCAACATCCTGCATTCCCAGCATTTTACCCAGGCCACTAAAAACGCCCTTTCGGTATAGTTTAAACCGGAATCCATCCTTGTTCACATAGGGTGCTCTTAGGCGGGTATACGTAATATGTGTTTTCCCAGTCGATACCATATAAGTATCGAGGGTTATTGTCCATTCGTGAACACTCGCTTCAACCTTGCTACCTTTCCAGAAACCGCCTTCAACGTAATCAGCGTTTATTTCTGCAGCCAGTTGTTGCCAAACTTCATCCTTGAAAGGACCAAACCATTTCCGAAGTACGCTCATGAAAGTAACGATCAAAAGAAGAGTTATGAATAGCTATAAGTCGTTGCGTAAAGTCTAGGTGGTCAACCCACTTTAGCCCAAATTTTATATACAATTAAACATATCGGTAAACTTTTTATTCACTAAAAACCAAATAGACCTATATTAGCAACACAAAACCAACCGTACTTATGTCTAGGCTAACCCAAGAGATTACTGCTGTTTCGCAACTTCCCTTCGTTGCTGATGCTTACCCGTATAAGGACGCTCAAACGATTGTTGTTGTTCTTAAGCCAGAAATACGGGAAAATCTGCCCCTAAATCGGTCCATGTTAACGTTTCAGGCGGACAGCTTTACGGTAGATGCTGTCCTACAAGCCTATCAACAGGAAGTGGTTCTTTTTCTGGTCAAAACATTGCACAATGCCGAGCTTCTCCTGGCAAAATCGACAAAAAATAAACTGACATACCTGGTGCCGCTTTGCCTGAACTGACTCGTTGTAAGAATCAGTGAGGCTTATCAGCGTCAGATGACTTTATAAGTTCCGTTGCCAGATTTCACGCAATTGTAGCTGCGCGGGTGTTGCTTGTGGGTCGACCTGAAAAACGTATTTATTGACCAGTTCTTTTTCGCCTACCGTACTTTTTACGGTTATCTCCTGGCCGTTTCGCCTAACCGTCAACGAATAACTATCGCCCACAGCCTGTTTTTTGAGTTCATTCTGAATGGCTGGCATCGTCTCCAGCGAAACGGGCTGGCCGTTGTAGGCAATCCATTCGTCTTTTTCCTGCAAACCAGCTTTCCGCAACGAATCGCCCAGGGTTGTCAAAACAATCTTGTTGTCGACTAAACCCACACCCATGCCCATAGAAGGCGCTTTTTGTCCGGTCGGGACAGACGGCGTATATGTGATACCGAGTTTGCCGTAGTATTCCCGGAAGGGTAATGGCTCGGCAGATTTGATATAGCGATTAAAAAAATCAGCGATTTCCGGATACGTTTTCTGGGTAAAAATGGCAAAAAATTCTTTTTCCGGAAACGCCTGATTGGGTCCGTAGGTCGTTGCCAGTTCATTGATAACCTCCCGTAGCCCCCGCTTTCCGTTCGATAGTTCGAGCAGGCGGATGTCCAGCAAACCCGCCACCAGCGCACCACGGGCATAAATGTTGCCGTATTGCCGCTGGCCTTCGTCAGTGTAGCAGGTTAACCCTAACTTGCTCAGACTATAAGTCGTATCGACACTTTTATCGTAGGCAATTTTCTGGCTTAATTCACTGAGGTAAGTAGGCAGGTCCATGATCTGACCACGCAACTGCATCGCATCACTGGCCCACTCCGTTACGCCTTCGTACAACCACAGATGCTCCGATGGGGTGGGCGTTATAAAGTTGAACTGCTGAATTATTTCGCTGTGGATGTTGAGCGGAGTCACCACATGAAAAAACTCATGGGCGGCAATCGAGGTCATGTTGTCGGCCAGCTTTTTCGAAAATTCGTCTTCCCGAATCACATATTCCGAGCTATAGGAATGCTCCCAGGCACCCCAGTCCTGATCTTCAAAGTGGTACAGAAAGGTGTAGCGCTTAACGGGCAACTGCTTTAAAAACTGACCAGCCGCATTCAGCATTGACTGCATATTGGTCAACAATTGATCGGACTTTATTTTGTCTGTTTTCGAATAGGTATACACGTCAATCTGCGCCCCGGCAACTGTAGTCGTGGCTTTGGTCAGACGCCCCAGCAAAATGGGCGAATCGACTATGCGATCATAATTAGCAGCGGTAAAATAACCCTGCGCATTTTTCTCCAACGCCGTGCCAACCGACCAATCAGCCGGGTAATCGAGCTTTACCTCAATGGGCGACGACTGCAGGCCACTCGGAAACCCAAACACCCCCTGTCCGTTGATGAGCACATGGTCTTTCTCGATGGATGTCCCGCACATGTTATACGGCTTATGTTCATTTACGGGCGTATCCCAGGTTTCGAGAATGCTATATTGAACCGTACGGACCTTTTGCGGCTGGTCAAGTTGCCACTGGTTGGTGGAGATTTGTTTCGTTTTCAGCTCGCGGCCTTTCCCGTCAAATGCCTTGAACGACCGAACATACCGGCCAATGTCCATGATCTGATAAGTGCCGGGGGCGGTGGATGCAAATTGATAAATGGCATTATCGGCCGTCAACCCATCTAGGTGCAGCGTCACCTTGAACTGATCGGTAGCCCGGTCGTTAAGATTCACTTCATAGACGAGTGGCTTGGTTGGCTTGGCAAAACTATGTTGAGCCATGAAGATGGCAGAGGCCAGAAGCAGAAGGCGTAAGGACTTCATATACGGTCGTTATTTCGGAAAGTAGAGCAAGATAGCCAAGTCCTCAGCCCGAATAAACGTCCCTTTTTTTTGCGGAAGTATTTAAGGATAAACGGCGGTCCGATGTGGTTAATAAATTTCATATCTGCCTAAGCTGTTAGGCTCAGGTAACATAGATTGCTCGTCCTGGGTCCGTGTCCTCACGGACTGCACGAACTGTGGGCATAAACACTTGCTCAAAGTTCGCTGAACTGTTGTTTGACCACTTCAATACCCTGCTTCACCTCTTTATCGAAATCAGTCCAGTTACACTCCAGGGATAGGCCACCGCTGTATTTGATTTTTTTCAAGGCTCTGAAGTACGGCCTGAAATCATCGCCCGCCAGGCCGGGGGCCGTTCGTTTCTGTTTCTCGGCCAAATGGCAATGCACAATGTATTCTTTGTACCTGATGATTTCTTCCGGCTTTTCGTCGTCTTTAAGCATATGGTAGATATCGCACTGCAACTTGAACCACGGATTATTGACAGCCTGGATAATTTCTACCCCTTCGGCCAGACTATTGATAAAGTTGGTTTCACTTCGATTAAGCGGTTCTACGGCCAGCGTCACCCCATGTTTCTCGGCTAGTGGGGCCATTTTCTGGCAAAGCTCAATGTGCTGGTCTTTTGCTTTGTCGCGATCGAAGCCATCGGGTATGGCCCGCGAACCACCGCTACCAAACACGATATTTTTTGAGCCACACTCCTTCGCCCGCTTCAGGGCCAGATCGGCCCGCTGCAAAATAGCCTCGTGGTGTAACGTCGGCCCCACCGATTTCAAGCTACCGGGGAAAAAATAGATATACGACCGAATGGGCATACCCGTCGTTTTTAATTGCTGCAGGTTTCGGGCATACGCTTCCTCCCCCCCATCAGGCAGCAAAAAGCGACCAACGCTTTCTTCAACAAAGGAATACCCCAGCTCTTTCAGCATAGCCGATTTCTCGTAGGGCGCGCACACACCCAACGGAGGAAGAAACGGAGCTTTACCAGCGGAGAATGGGAAGGCTTCGGCGGGGGAATTAAGCCCGACAGTGCCCACCAGAGAAGCCACCGATGTTTTCAGAAAACGTCTCCTCGACGGGTCATTTTTGACTTGGATCATGTATGTATAAAATCTATTTACCCGAATGTCCCGCCGGATTTTCCCGCGATTGATCCACACAGCTCGTCAGGGCTCGATAGGTGTGGTAGGCCGCTTTCCAGATGTGCCCCTTCTGGCCAGTACGGCGCTGGGGATCTTTGTCCAGCCCCTCCTCGTACCAATCTCCGTGTTCGTGGTCGATCAGATAGGTCTGACAAT
Organism: Spirosoma humi; assembly: GCF_054776575.1. Lineage (NCBI taxonomy): Bacteria > Pseudomonadati > Bacteroidota > Cytophagia > Cytophagales > Cytophagaceae > Spirosoma > Spirosoma humi. Next base: position 137,878 of record NZ_BAAHBR010000001.1, on the reverse strand, counting down.
ACTGCCAAAGCAGTTTATAGTTGTTAAAATACTGCATGGGATCGTTCGGATATTTGTTCGCCATCAGCAGCAGCGTGTTGAGCCCCTCTGCCTGTGACCACCAGTTTTTACTTTCCCGAATGATCGACATGCCGGGTTTATCCTTGAAATAATACCCCTGATCATAGAAGCCCCCCACCGCTTTGTCGAAGCCCGTCGTCAGAGCGTGATCAACCATTCGCTTGCCTACGTGGAGCGTCCTTTCATCGTTCTTCAGACCCAGCGCATGAGACGCTTCGAGCATTAAATAAGCCGTTTCGACGTCGTGCCCGAACGAAACGTGGTCCAGATTACGGTGTTTCAGGACTACAGCTTCCGACGAATCCCGAAACGAGACGGGCGTCCAGTCGGGTTGAAAAAACAAGACCAGGTTGCCTTTGGACGTCGTTATTTTATCCCGAATCAGGAGAAGCATTTCGTTTAGGCGCTCCCGCACCACGGGATCGGGCCAGACGGCATACAGTTCGGTCAGTGCTTCGAGCAGGTGGATGGAGCTGTTCTGATCTTTGTAACCCAGGTCGGAGGTAGACGGTACAGCGGCATTCCGTTTGATGGGTGTGCCGTTCCGTTGCAGGTGCTGATAGTATCCTTTGTAAACCGGATCGTGGCTATGCTGCTCCAGCCAGTTGAACGTATTTTTCGCCAGATTTAACGCAGCCGTGTCTTTGGACATGTGGTAATAGGCACTCAGCGCATACAGACCGAACGCATTCCCATAGGCTTCTTTGTTACCAACCCCTTTGACGGCCCCTTTTCGATCGACCAGCGTATAGAAACCGCCGTATTCTTTGTCCCATAGTTTATCCCGCAGAAACTGAAACCCATGCTGGGCGTTGCTCTTGTAATGGGCAACCGCTGGGTAACGTTCGGCGGCTTTGGCGGTTGTCCATACGTGGCGGGCCTGGGTCACGATCATCTTGTCCTGCGCTCCCGTTGGCTTAAAATCGTAGGTGAACGCACTCAAAAATCCACCAAACTCCTTGTCGACCGCCAGCGGATACCAGTAGTTAAGCATTTCGGTACGAACGGATTTCTCCATTTCGGCGGCAATTCGGGATCGTTCGGCATTTGTTTTCTGCGCCAGCCCAACCGACGGTAGACCAGCCATCAGCAAGCTGATACCAAGTACCAAAACACTGTTTTTCATAACGTTATGGTTAGGGGTAGGTTCATCGTTTATCGGCCATCATTATCTCGGCTTATACCCAAAGGCTGCATTGTATCAGAATTTAACTACCCTTTTATCAGGCAGCACAACCAAATCGGGTGAGTTCGGCCCAACAAAAGTGGATTCAGACTAACGGTTTGACATAGATGTAAAATGATTATATTTGTTAAAAGTCCTTTTATGCAGCCCGCTGAACTAAAAATACATATCGTCAAAGAAATCGCGGATTTATCAGATGATCAGTTTATGCGTGTATATGACGACTTGATGCGGTTGTTACATAACACGGTTGCTGAGAAACCTCGTTTTGGCAGTGCAAAAGGAATCGTTACATTCATGGCGGACGATTTTGATGCACCATTAGATGATTTTAGCGATTACATGCCGTGAATTTTTTATTGGATACGCATACCCTTATTTGGTACTTGGAAGGCAGTCAAGAGTTGAGTCTACCCTGTCGAACTGCAATCGAAGATGCGTCAACTAGTAACTTCGTCAGTGTTGCTTCATTCTGGGAGCTTGCTATCAAGCTCAGCATTGGCGGCAAGATCGACTTATCCGTTTCGCTCGACCAGTTATCGGCATTTACGCGTCAAAATAACATTAATCTTTTACCAATTCAGGTAGCGCATACGATCGTTGTCCGCTCACTTCCTTTCTATCACAAGGACCCTTTCGACCGACTCATTATTGCTCAGGCAATGGTTGAGGATATGACTATTTTAAGCCGGGATAAGCACTTCAGTTCGTATAATGTCCGTGTCGTTTGGTAATTAGTGACTAGATATATAACGATCGTAGTCAAGCTCAGCAACGGATAACGCCCGGACGGTATGACACGTTTGAAATTATACGTTTACACAACACCGACTTCCGTTCCTTTCTGCGCCTGCTGAATGGCACTGGAATCACCAGGTAGTGCTCCCATTTTAAACTGAGGATTGAAGCTGTAGCTTACTCTGGCAAAACTCGACCGAGTTGTTTAGGTTTCTGATGGGTGGACTTGACAAAATTTTCGTTTCTCACAAGTATGTTGCTTTGTTTTTGAGTTTACATACACAGATACCGGTGAATCCGTTTTGACCGGTATGCGAATACTCCACTAACAGGGGTGCAGACACCCTTAAACCGACACATTTCATGCTTCGATTCGTTTACTTACTCACGTTACTGACTGGGATGATTGGGCTATCTGCGGGGGCCAAACCTGGCCCTAAAACCAAACCAATTGTGCTGGCCTACGTTGGCGGGTTTCGTGGACTGGTGAATACCGACAAGATTGCGGCCGAAAAACTGACGCACATCAACTATGCCTTCGTGGATGTCCGAAAGAACCGGGCATGGCTGCATAACCTCGCTACCGACTCGACCAATTTCAGGCATCTCAACCAGCTTAAACTCCGAAATCCCGACCTCAAAATCCTGATCTCGATTGGTGGCTGGGCCTGGAGTGAAAACTTCTCGGACGCTGTCGTGAGCGATACGGGGCGTGTCGCCTTTGCCGCTTCGGCGGTGGACATTGTTCGGGAGTACCAGCTCGACGGCATCGACATCGACTGGGAATACCCCGGCATGAAGGGCGAAGACAATGTGTTTCGGCCCGAAGACAAGGAAAACTTTACCCTGCTGTTCAAAGCATTGCGCGAACAGTTGAATGGATTAAAGCAACAGACAGGCAAAGATTATCTGGTGACGACGGCCCTGCCCGGATTTGACGATATTTTCACTCATACCGACATGGCGAAGGCGCATCAGTACCTGAGTTACATTAATGTCATGTCCTACGATTTCTTCACCGGAGGGCCGCTGGCTGGTCACCACACAAACCTGTACGCAACGGGTAAAGTCGAGAATGAAACTTCAGGCGACCGAGCCGTGAAGCTATACGAAAAAGCAGGCGTTCCGGCCGAAAAGCTCGTGTTGGGCATTGCCTTTTATGGGCGGGCCTGGCAGTTGCAAACGGGCAACCCGAAAGCGCACCCACGAACCATCACAAAAGTAGAACGGGGCGGAGGGTACAGCTTCATCAAAGATAGTTTGCTCACCAACCCAGCCTACAAACGCTATTGGGATCGGAAGGCCAAAGCACCCTATCTGTACAATGCCGACCTGAAACGGTTTGTCTCCTACGATGACGAAGAATCCGTAAAAGCCAAGTGCCGTTACGTAAAAAAACATGGCTTGGCCGGGGTTATGTTCTGGGAGTACTTCAGCGACCCCAAGGATTATTTGTTGAGCGAGATTAACCGGCAGTTGTAACGAATCATCCGGGTGACAAACTTTTTTTGTTGTTTATGGCCTTCGTTGCAACCCTTTTTCCAGCGCCGGTATCCTCATAAAAAAAGCACCGGTACTATGCTAAACTCAATAAAACAACTTTCTGGTTTACTCATCACGGGAACACTTCTCTTTTCAGCCTGCAAATCATCTGAAACAACTCCCTCTGACTCTATTTCAATCGGCTTACATCAATCGGGCCGCCTGGGTTCGGATGTTGTCGTTCGTGCCGATTCGATTCAGGATAGCCGCTGCCCGCTGAATGTTACATGCATCTGGGCGGGGCAGGCAAAAGTCAACTTACTGTTGTCAAAAAATTCAGATTCAACCGCTGTCCGACTGTCGTTGGGCGCTGATCCGGGGAGCACAAACAAGCGACCCGACTCAACGACCGTTTCACTGAAAAACGAAACCTATAAAGTGATCCTGCGCGAAGTGAATCCTTTTCCAGGCTCTACCTCTACGACACAACCCAAAACGGCAGTGGTACAGGTATCAAAATTATAAGCATTGTTTGACGGGTTTTTGTATTTTGAGGGCTGCAACGCATCGTTGTAGCCCTTTTTTGTACCCAACTAACTTCTTTTATGAGAAAACTGTATTTACTGGCAGGCCTGTCGCTGCTGGCCGCTCCTCTTTTTGCCCAACGGACGTTAATTCACTGCGGCAACCTCTTCGACGGTGTCAGCAATGGCTTACAGCCACAAATGACCGTCGTTGTCGAAGGAAACAAAATCACCGCTGTTCAAAAAGGGTATACCAACCCCACCGGTCAGGATCGGGTGTTGGACATGAAGTCGAAAACCGTCTTACCGGGCCTGATCGACATGCACGTTCACCTGGAGGGCCAGACGCGCCGGGGCGGGGCCATCGACGGCTTCACCAAAAATCCACCCGACGTTGCGTATCAGGCGGCTCAATATGCTAAAACGACGTTACTGGCTGGTTTCACGACCGTTCGCGATCTGGGTGGCTCTGGGGTAAACGTGTCGCTTCGTAACGCCATCAATGCCGGTCTGGTCGATGGCCCACGGGTGCTGACCGTTGGTAAATCCATTGCCACAACGGGCGGCCACGCCGATCCGACCAACGGGTACCGGAAAGACCTGATGGGCGACCCCGGCCCGGAGGATGGCGTCATCAACGGCCCGGAAGATGCCCGCAAAGCCGTTCGGCAACGCTATAAAGATGGGTCTGATCTGATCAAAATTACGGCGACCGGTGGCGTATTGAGCAACGCGAAAGATGGTTCGGGCGCTCAGTTTACGGAAGAGGAAGTTAAGGCGGTGGTAGATGCCGCCAAGGATTATGGTTTTTCGGTGGCGGCCCACGCCCACGGAGCCGAGGGAATGAAACGCGCCATCCGGGCGGGGGTGCAGACCATCGAACACGGCACGCTGATGGACGATGAAGCCATTGAATTATTTAAAAAATACGGCACTTACTACGTCCCAACGATCATTGCGGGAAAAACGGCTGCCGATTCGGCCCGGCACTTTGGCTACTACCCGCCCCTGGTTACCCCCAAAGCGTTAGCGATCGGCCCTAAAATTCAGGCTACGTTTGCCAAAGCATACAAAGCGGGTGTTAAGATCGCGTTCGGCACCGATGCAGGCGTTTACATTCACGGCTTCAATGCCAAGGAGTTCGAGTACATGGTCGAAGCGGGGATGCCGCCTGTAGAAGCCATCAAAGCGGCTTTGATGACCAACGCTAAACTGCTGGGCATGAATGCCCAAATTGGCTCCGTGGAAACGGGCAAATTTGCCGACATTATTGCGGTAGATGAAAACCCGCTCCAAAACATCAAGACCTTGCAAGCCGTCCGGTTTGTGATGAAAGACGGAAAGGTTTACAAGCAGTAATACAGTAAATGGAATAGCGGGCTAACGCATACAGGTTAGTCCGCTATGATCAATTCATTGACGCGTTTGGCTTCTTCGTGCTGAACCCAATGGGTTGCCTGGTCGAAAAAAACTACGCGACCTTTATCGCACAGATCAATACTGAGTTGGGCCATTTCACGCTTCAGAAATTGATCGCGGACGCCCCAGATCAACAACGTCGGTACAGTAACCCGAATGGATGGGCGTTTCGCCGGCGGTATCCGGAGCGCGGCCCGATACCAGTTGATCATTCCTTTTATGGCCCCCGGCTGCAGCCAGGCAGCTTTATACTGCATCAAATCCGCTCGCCTGAATGTTCCGGGACGGCTGCTACCGAGTAGTGTTTTAACCAGGGCCGTCGCGTTTCCCAATCGGGCGAACCATTCGGGCAAGACCGGCAACTGAAAAAAGCCGATATACCAGCTACGCAGCATCTGACCGACATCACGACTGGCAAATTTCTTCATGGCAACCGGATGCGGCACGTTGAGGACAACCAGCCGTTCGACCCGTTCGGGAAACGAAACAGCGGTCCACCAGGCCACAGCCGCCCCCCAATCGTGCCCGACTATCACAGCCTTCTGTCGCCCGGCGGCCTCAATCAGACCAATTACATCAGCGACCAAGGTATCCAGAGCATACGACTTGATATCAGCGGGCTTATCACTGAGGTTATAGCCCCGCTGATCGGGTGCCCATACCCAGAAACCGGCTTCCGCCAACGCATCAATCTGATGTTTCCAGCCATACCAGAATTCCGGAAAACCGTGCAACAGAATGAGAAGCGGCCCCTCCGTCGGTCCGGCCTGTACCACATGCAAGCGTACCGGAGACTGGCTGTTTACGTCGACAAAGGTGTGCGTCATTGACGGAAAGGAAAAATGTTGGTCAAGTTAGAGAGGCCCTTTTGTGGTGTCGGTTATAAATAACCGACACGTTAGGTTTCTCAAAACCTAGTTTCATGGATTCGGTTTTAAAAAACCTCATGAGTCAGTTATAAGGAACTGACTTTACAGGATTCAATCCCACTTAGAAACCAAAATACTGTTCGGCATTCTGGTAACAAATGTCCTGAACAATTTTCCCGACCCAGTCAATATCGTTTGGTAACTCCCCATTTTCGATGTCGTTTCCAAACAGATTGCAGAGAATCCGCCGGAAATACTCGTGGCGGCTGTATGACACAAAACTGCGCGAGTCGGTGAGCATGCCCACAAAAGCACTCAGCAGCCCCATGTTCGAGAGGGCATTGATTTGTTTCTCCATGCCATCTTTCTGATCGAGAAACCACCAGCCGGAGCCAAACTGCACTTTCCCCCGTACGGAGCCATCATTGAAGTTGCCAACCATAGTGGCCATTACTTCATTATCGGCCGGATTGAGGTTGTACAGTATCGTTTTAGCGAGCTTATTTCGATCATCCAGTCCACCCAGGAAGCGGGACAACGAAGCGGCCTGCGGAAAATCGCCGATGCTGTCCCATCCCGTATCGGGCCCGAGATCACGCAGTCGGCGGATGTTGTTGTTGCGGAGGGCTCCCAGGTGAAATTGCTGCGTCCAGCCTTTTTCGTGATCCCATTCGGCAAACTGCACCAGCATAAAGGATTTGAATTTCAGCACATCGGCCGGTGGAATGACAACACCCCGGTGCAAATGGTCGAATATCCGCTGAACGTCGCCCTCTTTGTACGGCTCGGCATAGATCATTTCCAGACCATGGTCGGACAAGCGGCACCCCATGTCGGCAAAGTAGTCGTGCCTGGCTTTCAGCGCTTCGAGGTAGTCCGTCAGGGTCAGAATTTCCCGCTTCGTCACCTCACCCAGTTTATGGATATAGGCTCGAAAAGCAATGGGATCTTCGGCGGCCATAGCCTTATCGGGGCGGAAAGTGGGCAGCACTTTCGTGCCGAACGCGGTGGTGCCCTCACGCTGCTCCTGACTCACGTTACGGTGGTGCTCCAGCGAATCCAGCGGATCATCGGTCGTGCACACCACCCGAACATCGAAATGGGTAAGCAACGCACGCGTAGATAGCTGCGGCAGTTGTTCATTGCACGCATCATAGATTGATCGCGCCGTTGACGGATTGAGCACGTCCGTAATCCCGAACGGATTTTTCAATTCCAGGTGCGACCAGTGGTAAAGCGGGTTCCGAAGGGTATAGGGAATCGTTTCAGCCCACTTTTCGAACTTCTCCCAATCGCTCGCATTGCCCGTGCAATACTGCTCAGGAACGCCATGTGTACGCATAGCCCGCCATTTATAATGATCACCATGGAGCCAAAGCTGTGTCATGTTCTCAAACTGACGGTCGGTGGCAATCTGGTCGGGAGGCAGGTGGCAGTGGTAATCCATGATCGGCATCTGCCGGGCATAGTCATGGTAGAGCCGACGAGCCGTTTCGGTTTGCAACAGAAAGTCGTCGGACAGAAACGTGGAAGCGGGAGCGAGTATGTGCATGCGAATGAAAGCAGAAGCCGGTTTAATTCTCCCGGCTTTTGGGCTATTTTTTTACAGGTAACTAACTTACAACGCTGATAAGGTAAAAAAGCACCCGTGCCCGCTTTTCTTCCAAAAAATCTTTGTTGATTTGCCAATGCCCATCCCTTCTGGCCGTTTTCGCTGGCGTATTGTCACGTTGCTCTTTCTGGCAACGACCATAAATTACATAGACCGGCAAGTCTTGTCGTTCACGATGACGGATGAGTTGTTTCGGAAAGAAATGCTGGGTGTTGCCCCCGATGCCGTACTGACCCGTGAAGCAACCGACCGATTCAAAGTACTGTATGGCGATGTCGATGCGGCTTTTAAATTTGCCTATGCCATTGGTTTCCTGCTCGTTGGCTGGCTCATCGACAAGATAGGGACCCGCCGGGGCTTCTCGCTGGGCATTCTGGTCTGGAGCATTGCGGCCGTCCTCACGGCCTTCGTCAATACCATTGCCGGGTTACGCTGGATGCGGGCGCTGCTGGGCCTCGGCGAAGCAGCCAACTTTCCATCGTCCATAAAAACCATAGCCGAGTGGTTTCCCCGGCGCGAACGCTCCTTCGCCAATGGCCTCTTCAATGCGGGGGCCAACGTGGGCATTATTGTGACGGCGCTAGCCGTACCTTACCTGATCTTGGCATTCGGCTGGCGTAGTTCCTTTTTAATTACGGGCATACTGGGTTTCTGTCTGCTTATTTTCTGGTGGTTTATGTACAGTAAACCCGAACGAAACCCGAACGTGTCGCCCGAAGAGCTGGCTTACATTCGAAAAGACGACGAACGATTACCGCCCCTGAAGGTTTCCTGGGGGCAGTTGCTGGGGTATAAGCAAACGTGGGCGTTTGCTATCGGTAAGTTTATGGCCGATCCGATCTGGTGGTTTTATATGTCGTGGCTCCCTGATTTTTTCAACTCAAACGATGCCCTCAACGAACGACTCGACCTGAAAAGTTTTGGCATCCCGTTTCTCATCATTTACGTTGTTTCCGATGCGGGCAGTGTCTTTTTCGGGTGGCTCAGCACGCAGTTCATGCGCTGGGGCTGGTCGGCCAACCGCGCCCGAAAAACCACGATGCTCATTTGTGCCCTGTGCGTTGTCCCGATTTTTTTTGCGGCCCAAACCAATAGCCTAACCGTTGCCATAGCCTTTATTGCCCTGGCAACAGCCGCCCATCAAGGATGGTCGGCCAACATGTACACCTTCGCGTCGGATCTGTTTCCCCGGAATGTAGTGGCCTCAGTTACGGGTATTGGGGGAATGTTCGGCGCCGTGGGCGGTATTCTGCTGGCCTTGTTGTCGGGACGGATTATTACGGCCTTTGGCTACCTGCCCATGTTTGTCATTGCCAGTTGCTCGTATTTGATCGCGCTTGTTATTATTCATCTGGTCTTACCGAAATTAGAGCCGGTGCGAACAGAAGAACTCCTGAGGGAGTATAGTATCAATGGGAAGTTGTAAGGCGGCTTCCTGCCAAGTCACGTTTATACCCCATCGACCAATGAAAATTGTCACCTTTGGCGAAGTAATGCTTCGACTAAGTCCGCCCGGCGTCGAACGCTTTGCCCAAACCGACACGCTAGCAATGCACTTCGGGGGCACCGAAGCCAACGTGGCCGTGTCGCTCGCCCAGTTTGGCCTACAGGCAGCCCACGTTACTCGCTTTCCAGACCATGCACTGGGCCGCGCGGCTTCGGGCTATCTTCGTAAATACGCCGTCAGTACGGAGCACATTCGTCACGGCGACGGACGACTGGGTCTGTATTTTCTGGAAACGGGGGTCGGTAGCCGGGCCAGCCAGATTATTTATGACCGGGCCGATTCGGCGTTTGCCCGTATTCACCCGGACGAAATTGACTGGGAACCTATCTTGCAGGGGGCTTCCTGGTTCCACTGGACGGGCATTACGCCTGCCCTCTCGCAGGGTGCAGCCGATTGTTTGCTGGTCGGCATACAGACCGCCAATCGGCTGGGCGTTCCGGTATCTACCGACATTGTTTACCGGAGTAATCTGTGGCAATATGGGCGAACGCCCCAGGAAATTATGCCTGCTCTAACCGAAGGATGCACCCTTGTGCTGGGCAGTAAGAATCTTTTCTCCGACCTGTATGGCGTGGTTGGCAGCAACTTCCAGGAGTCGGGACGAGCCCTGATGAAACGGTTCCCCAACGTACGCTATGTTACCGACACCAAACGGAGATCGATCAGTGCGTCGCACAACCAGTTGTCGGCCAAGCTGTTCGATGGACAGGAGGTGTACAAATCCCGGACTTATAACATCAACCCCATTACCGATCGAATCGGCACGGGCGATGCGTACATGGCGGGCTTGATCTATGGTTTGCTGACGCTCAACGATTTGCAGCGCGCCATTGAATTTGGCGCAGCCGCGTCGGCTCTCAAGCATACCATTCCGGGGGATGTCAATCTGGCCACCGTTGCCGAAGTAGACAACTTGGCCAACGGCGACAGTTCCGGCAAACTGAAGCGATAAGCCTGGCGAATAACGCTTTTGATAAGATTGCCGTCAGGAATAACGATGTAGTTCGTATTATTGCTGAATTATGAACAATTAAGGCAAAACGTCAATTTTAGTTAACAAAAAACCCATCTGACCGATGACCGCAGGCCCGCCTGCTGCACACCCAACCATGGCTAAATTAACCCGTTCGACCCACCCCGCTCCCGTTTTTCCCGAAAAGATTCTACAGTTCGGCACTGGTGTCCTTTTGCGCGGCTTACCTGATTATCTGGTACAGAAAGCCAATAGCGAAGGACGATTTGAAGGCTCAATCGTTGTCGTCAAATCGACGGATAGCCAGACCGACGAGTTTTCGGAGCAGGACAATCTGTACACGGTTGCCGTTCGGGGTCTTCAGCAAGGGAAAGAAGTATCAGAAAATACCATTGTTTCGGCCATTAGCCGGGTGTTGGCAGCTCAAACGCAGTGGAATGATGTGCTGGTACTGGCGCGGAATCCGAAGCTGCAGATCATCATCTCCAACACGACCGAAATTGGGTTGAACTACGTTGAGGAGAGTATTTTCCAACACCCACCGCAGTCGTTCCCGGCCAAGCTAACGGCCTTTCTGTACGAACGGTTTCGCAGCGTTGGCGGCTCCAAAGCCAAGGGGCTGGTGGTTATTCCAACCGAGCTAGTTACCGACAATGGACTAAAATTACGGGATGCCGTCGAGCAACTTGCCCAATTTAATGAACTGGGCAAACTATTTACGAAATGGCTCAAGTTTCACGTTCGGTTCTGCAATTCGCTCGTCGACCGGATCGTTACCCGCCCTACCGAAAGTGCCCAACAACTCGTCCAGCAGGAAACCGGTTATGAAGATGACCTGCTTACGTTTACCGAGCCCTATCATCTGTGGGCTATCGAGGGCGACGACCGCGTCCGGGAAACCCTTTCATTTGCGGGGCCATCAACTCCTCAGATCATTATCGACGAGGACATAAATTTCTATAAAGAGCGTAAGCTCAGAGTACTCAATGGCACGCATACGCTTACCATGCCACTGGGCTATCTGTTGGGGCTGGAAACGGTTGCCGATGAAATGCTCCACCCGGCCATGAGTAAGTTCATTGAGTCCCTGATGCTGCGGGAAATTGTTCCGACCGTACCCGATTATGGCATTCCGGGAATGGATAAAGACGCCGTTGAGCAGTTTGCCAACGATGTGCTGGATCGCTTCAGGAACCCGCACCTCGACCATTTGCTACTCAATATTTCACTCCAGCAAACGGCTAAAATGCAGGCTCGTAACGTAGCGACACTGCAACGGTATTACGAGCAGTTCCACAAAGTTCCTAACCTGATGGCACTCGGTTTTGCGGCCTATTTGCTGTTTATGAAAGCCGTTCGGGAAGAGAAAGGACAATTTTTCGGAGAGATTGCCCTGCCAAGCGGTGGCAAGCTCAATTATCCCATCCGTGATGATAAAGCCGGGTACTTTTATGGTGACTGGAAAACCGTTAAAGAACGTACGCCAGCCACCGTACAGGCCTTTGTCAAAAGCGTTTTGTCCGACACGAAACTCTGGCAAGACGACCTGACTACCCTACCGGGTTTCAGCGAAGCGGTTGCGAAACACTTAAATTCATTACTTACTCTGGGCATTGTCAAGACCCTGGAAGGCGCCGTTGAATAAACGTAACCTGGACGTCAAGATTACAACGTCATCATTATAAGTAAGAAGGCCCGACAGCGTCAAACTGTCGGGCCTTCTTACTTATAATGTAATGTGGTGTCAGTTTTAAGAAACTGACACCACCAAAAAATCACAAAAAGCGTCTGATTTTCTCGGCGGTTGCCGCCAGCTCATCCTGACTTGGCTTCATTTTATTCTGAAAGTTCATATCGGCCAGGTCGTTCATCGGTATCAGGTGAACGTGGGCATGAGGTACTTCCAGCCCGACTACCGCGACGCCAATACGCAAACAGGGTACGGCTTTTTCAATAGCTGGAGCCACCTTTTTCGCGAAAGCCATCAAACCCAAATAGAGCTCGTCATCCAGATCGAACAGGTAATCTACCTCTTTTTTAGGAATGACAAGCGTATGTCCGGTCGTCGTCGGCATAACGTCTAAAAAAGCCAGATAGTCGTCGGTCTCAGCGATTTTGTGGGCCGGAATTTCGCCAGCCACGATTCGGGAGAAGATAGAAGGCATAAGTACGGGTATCGTTTTGACTGAAAAATGCAGAATAAGAACTCAGCATACGATTGGTTATCATTCTACACGATTCGCTAAACTCAGCGGGCAATCTCGATTACTTTAAATTCCAGAACGCCGGCCGGTACTTTGATCTCGGCAGTCTCGCCAACACGCTTGCCAAGGAGTCCTTTTCCGATAGGCGACCCCACCGAAATCCGACCTGCTTTAAGGTCGGCTTCTTCCTCGGAAACCAGCGTATAGAGCATTTCTGCCCCGCTTTTCACGTTCTTGATTTTCACCTTCGACAAGACCGACACCAGCGAGGTATCGATGGTGGATTCATCCAGAACGCGGGCGTTCGACAAGACTTCTTCGAGTTTCGATATTTTCAGTTCGTGTAAGCCCTGCGCATCTTTTGCCGCATCATACTCAGCATTTTCGCTAAGATCCCCCTTGTCACGCGCTTCAGCAATCTGGTGAGCAATAGCCGTCCGGCCTTTGGTTTTCAGCTCCACTAGTTCAGCCTTAAGCCGGTTGAGTCCTTCTTCGGTGTAATATGAAATCTTTGCCATAATATAATAGTACTAACTCGTTATTCTTATTAGTTCGGTGTGCTCCTTAAAAACAAAAAGAACGGTACGCCGACCGTTCTGCAACCAAATTGGTTTTCTTTGCAGACGCGTCAGAGTCGCCGTCGGATTTCCGAAGCGCTCGGTTTAGGAACATAACAACTTATTCGTCGCATTGGCTAAGCCATTTATTGGCCGGTCACATTCTTTTGCAAGGCGTTCGGAGCAACGCGTCTTGTGATACAAAAGTAAAAATACTTCCCGGCTATATCAACATATAGTCGCGGACCTACGTAAAAAACGATTTACTGATTCATGCCACAGCCCCTTCGCATTGTGTTTATGGGCACGCCCGATTTTGCGGTTGCCAGCCTCCAACGCCTTCTGGGTGCCGGTTGCCAGGTTGTTGCCGTTGTGACAGCACCCGACCGGCCCTCCGGACGCGGGCTTCAGCTTACGCCCTCCCCCGTTAAGAAAGCCGCCGAAGCCGCTAATTTACCGGTTCTGCAGCCCGAAAAACTCCGCGACCCTGCCTTTCTGGAACAATTATCCAGCTACCAGGCTGACCTTCAGGTCGTTGTTGCATTTCGGATGCTTCCCGAAGTGGTCTGGGCCATGCCTACTATAGGAACGTTTAACCTACACGGCTCATTGCTGCCCCAGTACCGGGGGGCCGCGCCCATCAACTGGGCCATCATCAATGGAGAAACCGAAACGGGCGTCACCACTTTTTTTATCGAAAAAGAGATCGACACGGGGCAGATGATTTTTCAGGATTATGAGCCCATCTATCCTGACGACACGGCCGGAACGGTTCATGATCGATTGATGGAACGCGGAGCCAATCTGGTTCTGAAAACCGTTCACGCTATCGAGGACGGCGCGTATCCACGTACGCCACAACCCGAGGCCCACGATCTGAAACCAGCGCCCAAACTAAGCCGGGAAACGACCGAAATCAACTGGAACCAACCGGCAGTCACGATCCGCAATTTTGTACGGGGTTTATCGCCTTACCCAACGGCCTGGACAAAAATCAATGGCAAGGTGTTCAAGATTTACGCGGTATCGCTGGCAAACGAGTCTCCCTTTGCGGCAGAGCCTGCCGAAGCTTACTCGGACAACAAGAAACTAATTCTGGTTCGAGCGGCCGATGGCTGGCTCCAGATCGACGCGCTGCAAGCCGAAGGCAAACGGCGCATGACCGCCGAAGAGTTTTTGCGGGGGAATAAATTGTGAATTTGGGTTGTTGTAAATTGGCAATTAAAACAAGTTGAAACAATGAATCCTGTCTTAATTATAGAACCATCCGATAGCATTTATAATAAGCGCAATCGGTGTTTACCCTTTTGCATTAAGCGGATTGTAATCGTTAATAGTCAAGATATTATTGAATGTCGGGTTGAAAATATTCCAATTGATACAAATTGGATTTTTATCAGTGGCGAAAATGGATTTGGTAAAACAACCTTCTTACGATCTATTGCAGTTGGGCTATATGGTGTACACAACGATATGCTTAGCTTGAAGAAAGCTGAATTTGAATATCCATTCATTGGTGTAGAGTTTATCAACAATAGCTTTAACACTATTAATAATTTATGGGCAAAAGGTGACGGCTTTCTTCCACTCGAACATCTCGCTTGTTATGGCCCTTCTCGCTTGCAGATACAAGCGAAAATGAGCCAAAATGAAGTTGCGGAAAAAAGCTCAACTACATATGGACTTTTCAATCCCGACGGTATTCTGCTCAATATTGAAAGTAAACTGATCGAATGGCATCTGGAAAAAAACGAACGACTGGACCAGGTCAAAGCCTTATTTCGAGAAGTGATTCCGCATTTGGCCGACATTATCGTGCAGAAAAATGAGCAGGATGATTACGAGGTACTTTATGTAGAACGGGCTGAAGATAACGAAACAATTACGTTTGATCCTGTGCCATTCAATCAGCTAGCGGCTGGCTTTCGGAGTATTATTGGTTTGATCGGTGATCTGTTGATTCGATTCATTCGTAAGCAACCTCACGTCAAACAATTGAGTGAACTGGCGGGTATTGTGCTGATTGACGAACTGGAAAATCATTTACATCCTAAGTGGCAGTATCAATTACCAACATTACTCTCGAAAGTTTTCCCTAACATCCAGTTTATTGCCGCTACACATAGCGTTATTCCCATTCTTGGTGCGCCTAAAAACTCAGTATTTCTGAAACTAGACCGGTCTAAAGAAAAAGGCATTACGGTCGAGCGGATCGATATAGACGTGGCCAACTTACTGCCTAACTCTATTCTGACTTCCCCAATTTTTGATATGGACACGATCAGGCCAATCGCAAATGAAGATATAGGAAAATTAAGAACGGAAGATACATACGACGAAGTAGTAGCCAATAATGCAATAGATAAACAACTTCGCGAACTCGACAACGACCCTTCTCAATATCCCGCTCTTCTTCAGGAATAGGCCGCATGATTCGCGTACAAAAAGATTTTGACAATCCACCTACAGGACTTGTCAGTGATTCGTGCCAGGCACAGCGCCAAAAAGCACTTGCTGAAAAAGCCACTCACAACTTTAGCAGCTATCACTACCGTGACAGTACGATCGAGACTTTACGGAAAATTTATAAGTATAAATGCGGCTATTGTGAAACCCACGAGTCAGCCGGAGCTTCGTTACGCGTAGATCATTTCCGTCCTAAAGCGGGTGTTAAAGACGTCCCTAATCACGAGGGCTATTATTGGCTAGCCTATGAATGGAGTAACCTTATCTTAAGTTGTGAGAAATGTAATGGCAGAAAGTTGCATAGCTTTCCCTTACAGAACGAAGCTAACCGCGTTTCGAAACCTGATCTTGACAGTAAGGGCTTCCCCACAAACGACTGTTGCCGGGCCGACAAGTCTATATTACTTGCTGAACACCCTTTATTGCTAAATCCGGAGTTAGATGACCCTGACAAGCATTTGATTTTTCGACCCAACGGAACAGTTGATTCAAAAACAGAGAGGGGGAAAAAATCAATTGAATTATACTTCCTCGAACGAGATGAACTCATCAAGAACCGTAAAAACATGACTGATGACATAATAGAGAAACTTAAAAAGCATCTCCTGAAATACCTTAAGCGAGAAATTGATGAAGAAACATATCGCTATGCCATGCAGAATGTTTATGAAGAGGCCGCTTTAAACCGGCAGGCAGATAAGCCTTACTCCCGAGTGACAAACGCCTTATTCGATGATTTTGACACCTTTGTTGTATCTCGGTTCCCTGCTGGTCAGCAGGCATATATTAGGCAAAGTTTTCAACTTTATCTGCAGGGAAGATTATGGCCAATACCTAAATAAGCATGCCATTTGCAACTTGTACAACCCTAAACCATACCCCTATGAAACTATTCTTACTTTTCCTCCTAATTATTACCTCATCGAGTTGACAACCAACGCCTAAAGTGAGACCTACGCTGAGAAACTCAGCTTTCTAAAAGGGAAAAAAGTCGTTATTTCCGACGTCGATAATAATGGCATAAGCTATGAATCGAATATGGGGACGATAAAGGCATTTCCAATTCAACAACCGTTATATGAATTCTGCCTCAAAAGCCTTTGTCGAAAAAGAAGGTATTATTATTGCAACCTGGCGTGAGTTGATGGAAAACGCAAAAAATTATAAATGAGTGAATATAGCTGGATTAAGCAATTTGCTCAATCACTCTTTACCTTATGAAAATCAGTCTAATAGCTGCGGTAGCTCAAAATGGTGTTATTGGTCGTGAAAACGACATGCCCTGGCACCTGCCCGACGACTTTGCTTTTTTCAAACGCAAAACCAGCCATCATCCCATCATCATGGGACGTAAATCGCTGGAAGCCCTGGGCAAGCCACTCCCTAACCGCACGAATATCGTGATTACCCGCAACCCGGATTTTACGGCTACCGGCGTAACTGTGGTGCATACGCTCGACCAAGCCCTTGCCGAAGCGAAAAAGGCAGATAAAGCCACCGACGAAATCTTCGTAATTGGCGGAGCCGAAATTTATAAACTAGCGTTGCCCATAGCGACCACGCTTTACCTGACCGAAATTCACCAGACTTACGAAGGGGATGCCTATTTCCCAACCTTCGACAAAAGTGAGTGGACCGAAGTGAGCCGACGCCCCCACCCTACCGACGAGCGCCACGCGGCAGCCTTCGATTTTGTGGAGTATGAGCGAAACAACTAGTTGTCCGATAGCTTAGGCCAGTTTGCCAACCGCATGCGTTGCTCTGATCGAGTACACGGGCGTTTCCTCATAACGCGAAGCAACGATCACTTCGGTCGTATCCCGGTGGAAGTCGAATAAGGCCTTGGATAACTCCGGACAGTTATTGTCTTTCGACAAGTGCGACAGCAGCACGTGACTCATGAAAGCAGGCTTATGGGTCCGGAACAGGTCCAGAGCCTGCTGGTTAGACAAGTGGCCTTTTCCCCCTCTGATTCTGTTCTTGAGAAAATACGGGTACCGACCTTTCTCCAGCATGTCTTCGTCGTAGTTTGCTTCCAGAAAAGCGGCATGGCATTGGCCGAAGTGATGAATGAGGTGTTCGCAGGGCGCACCAATGTCCGTGAAAACACCTACTTTGGTGTGGCGGCCCGCGACCACAAAACTGTGCGGGTCGGAGGCATCGTGGTGCTTCGGAAAAGCCGTAATGCACAGCTCACCAATCCAGATGGGCTCATAGCCCCGCAGGGCTTTCAATGGGAAACCCGTCTGCGGCAAACCCGAGTTTTGCAGGGTGCCAGGCGTAATAAAAACGGGTAACTGGTATTTTTTGGCCAGTTGAGGAATGCCCCGAATGTGATCTCCGTGCTCATGCGAAACAAAAATTGCCTTGACTTTCTGGAGAGAAAGGCCCAGCCGCTCCATTCGCCGTTCGGTTTCGCGGCAGGAAATCCCGGCATCGATCAGGACCGCTTCCTGCTCATTTCCAATATAATAGCAATTTCCGTTGCTGCCCGAATTCAGCGAGGTGATGAACAATTCCATAAGATGACAAAGTACGGGTAAAATTCGACACAAAACGCCTTGTATCGGCTGAAGTAGGATTACTATCAGTCAGCAGCGTATGTATGTCGATCAGGAGTTTATTCTTACCGTAACGGGGCTGACGAAAACATTTTCGGGGGTAAAGGCACTGGATAACGTCCAGTTGAGGGTCAGAAAAGGCGAAGTCCATGCCCTCATGGGCGAAAATGGAGCGGGCAAATCCACCTTCATGAAGCTGTTGATCGGCCTCCTGACACCGGATTCGGGCGAGATCATTATGGACGGCGAACCCTTAACGACCAACAACGTTAACGACATCCTGAAAAAAGGGATCTCGATGATTCATCAGGAAATACTGGTGGTTCCTGAGCTGACGGTGGCTCAAAACATCTTCCTCGGCCGGGAAACGAACCGCAGCCTGTTTGGCTGGCTGGACGACCGGAAATTGACACGCCAAGCGGGTGAACTGCTGAATCAGCTGGGCGTGGACATAGCGCCCACCGTCCAGCTAAAGCACCTGAGTGTAGCCGAACGACAAATGGTTGAGATTGCCAAAGCGCTGTCGAACGAGGCAAAGGTGATCATTATGGACGAACCCACCTCGGCCCTCGCCGACAATGAAGTGGCTACCCTCTTCCGGCTTATCCGGGAGCTGACGGAAAAAGGCGTCGCAATCATTTATATCTCGCACAAAATGGACGAGATTTTCGCCATTGCCGATACCATTACGGTGCTGCGCGACGGCCAGTACATTGCCACAAAACCCGCTTCGGAGCTGAATCAGCGCACCCTGATAACGCTGATGGTTGGTCGGGAGATCGACACCTTGTTTCCTGTTAACAACAGCCCCAAAGGAGACGAGGTTCTGTCGGTCAGGAACCTCAGCCGAACCGGTAGCTTTTCGGATATCAGCTTCACCGTTCAGGCCGGTGAGGTTCTCGGCATTGCGGGCCTGATGGGTGCCGGGCGAACCGAAATAGCCCGCGCCATTTTTGGCATGGACCCGATCAGCAGCGGTGAACTATATCTGCGTGGGAACGCGATAACCATTCAGTCTCCTCATGACGCGATCCGGCAGGGCATCGGCTACGTGAGCGAAGATCGGAAAGCATTCGGTTTCATTCCGCGTTTATCGGTCAGGCACAACATCACCTTATCGAGCATAGCGACCCAGGCAAGAAGAGGCTTTATCAAGGCCCGGCACGAAGCGGAAACCGCCGATGCCATGGTCGCGAATTTGCGGATAAAAGCCGCCAGCCCTAACCAACCGGTGACCTACCTGAGCGGAGGCAATCAGCAAAAAGTAATTATTGGCAAAGTCCTGCTTTCTAAACCAGCGCTCATTATTCTGGATGAACCAACCCGAGGGATCGACATTGGTGCCAAAGCTGAAATTTATAAACTGATCAATCAACTGACGGCAGACGGTCTGGCGGTTATCCTGATTTCATCGGAGCTTCCCGAAATTCTGGGCCTGAGCGATCGGATACTGGTGTTATCGCAGGGAAAGCAGACCGCTCTACTTTCCCGAAACGATGCCACACCCGAAACGATCATGCACTATGCCATGCACCCTTACTAGCCCCCTTCTTTTTCCGATCCATGAAAAACGGCAGTAGTACCGCCTTCGCTCAAACGAACAAAATGTCTACACGAAGACCCGGTGGCATCCTCCGAAAATACGGCCTTCTGGTCGCCTTCGTGGCTGTTTGTCTTGTCATTTCGTTCACAACACCCAAGTTTCTGACGGTTCAGAACCTGATGATTATTCTGACGCAGGTATCCATTAACGCCTTGCTGGCGTTTGGCGTTACGTTTGTCATCATTACGGGAGGTATCGACCTGTCTATCGGCTCCATGGTGGCGGTTACGGGTGTGGTAGCGGCCTCCTTTGCCCATCCGGATACATACCCGGTGGCCGTTCCTGTGCTGGCGGGCCTGGGCGCGGGTTTGCTCTTCGGTGCTTTCAACGGATTTATCATTACACGCAGCAACGTACCACCCTTTATTGTTACGCTGGGCACCATGACCATCGGTCGGGGACTCGCCCTGATTCTCAGCAACGGGCGTCCCATTTCCAACTTATCGGATTCGTTCAACTTCCTGGGCGGGGGAAAAATTCTGGGCATACCAACACTCATTATTACGCTGATTGCGCTTTTTATCGTCTGCACTGTCGTGCTGAAACGAACCGTTCTGGGCCGGTACATGTATGCTGTTGGTGGCAACGAGCAGGCGGCCAAGGCATCGGGCATTCAGTTAACCAACGTCAAAATGGTCGTTTATACCCTCTGTGGGGGACTGGCGGCCCTGGCAGGTATTCTGCTGACATCCCGCATTACAACGGGCCAGCCCAACGCCGGTACGGGATTTGAACTAGATGCCATTGCCGCTGCCATCATTGGCGGCACCAGCACCTCCGGCGGCACCGGAACCATGACGGGTACACTGATCGGGGCATTGTTGATCGGCGTAATCAGTAATGGCCTTGATCTGCTCAACGTAACGTCTTATTACCAGCAGCTTGTCATGGGGACCATCATCATCGGGGCCGTTGTGCTCGATAGCATGAATCAATCGGGCAATGATTAATCCTGACCATCACGACCATACACTACGAAAAAATGAACCGTTTATTCACCTCATTCGCTACCCTTTGCCTCACGCTCCTGCTGGCAGGCTGTAACCAGTCCGCCACTTCCGATACCAGCCAGGGTGACGGTCGTAAAAAACTCGTGATGGGCGTATCCATGCTCAGTATGCAGAACGAGTTTATCGTCAACGTGAATGACGAAATGACCAAAAAAGCCCAGGCGGCTGGTGTCGAGCTGATTACCGTCGATGCCGAACGATCGGCGTTGAAACAGGTGGAGCAGATCGAGAGCTTCATTGCCCAGAAAGTAGACGCCATTATCATGAATCCCTGCGAAGTGGAAGCCAGTTCACCAGCCGTGACCAAGGCGTTGGCGGCCCATATTCCGATCATTAACGTAAACTCGGAAACCAGCGCGAAACCGTCGGCCTTTGTCGGCTCCGATGATGTAGAGTCCGCGCGTATTGCCATGAAATTCATTGCCGACAAACTGGGCGGCAAGGGCAACGTGGTGATGATGCACGGCTACATGGGCCAGGCAGCTCAACTGAAACGGGAACAGGGTGCCCGGGAAGTGCTGAAGCAGTACCCCAACCTGAAACTCCTTGCCCATCAAACCGGTGAATGGGATCGGGCCAAATCGATGGCGTTGATGGAAAACTGGATACAGTCTTTTGGGCCACAGATCAACGCCGTTTTTGCGCAAAATGATGAAATGGGACTGGGTGCCGTAAAAGCCCTGACCGATGCGGGCCTGAAAGACAAGGTCGTTGTTGTCAGCATCGACGCCATTCCCGATGCCCTACAGGCCGTAAAGAAAGGCACGCTGGATGCTACCGTTTTCCAGAATGCCGAGCAGCAGGGCGCTAAAGCCATCGATACGGCAATTAAAGCGGCTAAAGGGCAACCGTATGACAAACAGACGCTTATCCCGTTTCAACTGGTTACGCAGGCTAACCTGAATACGTTTCTGAAGTAAATAGCGCGCTGGGCGCTATCCCTTCGGTGTATTCGTCCGGATTCGAATCGTATTGGGTATCGCCCGTGGATCTTTATACGTAGCAGGCAGCGACCCAAACTCCGTCAATAGCTGATCCATGAGCTGGGTAACACTGGTATAAATCAGGCTTTCATCGACCAGACCGGGCTCCAGGCTGTAGATGTTCAGGAACGTCTCCGATTTGGCTTCCGGTTGATACGTCTGGGAATAATAGCTCATGTCAACGGATACGAGACTTTTGTAGGTTAACCGAAAAGACAGGGTGGCGATCTGCTGGCCCAGGTCATCATTAAGCACCAGCCGAAGCAGTTCGGCAGACAACGCCTGAAATGTCCAGTTCAGGTTAGTAGCTTCCTGAATCTGCTGCAACGTTTTTGCCAGCAAAGGCCTGGTCTTTTTCTGCCAGTAAAAGTGATTGCTCTGCACTTTTTCAAAGGCATCCTTAAGGCTTTGTGCTTTCCGCTGTACTTGCTCAAGCGTAGTCATTGAACTGAGTTTACACGTTGATAACCGAGTAGTCAGTAAGCCATTTTTACGCCCCTTTTACTCATCACGGCCCGTCCGATTGAACCAGCAGTTGACCATCCCAGGAACTTTCCGGCGCAGATCCATCGTCCAATTTAGCCTGTTTATCAAAGCTTTCTCCGGGTTGACTCCCGTTTCCCGGCATCTTCATACGCCCGTATCTAGCTTTGGCATCAACATAAAACACCGTGTTTGATCAACCAAGCCAGTAACTGCCCGATGAGTCCTATAGCCGCATTCCTGTTAGCCTTGTTCATTCTGAACCTGGGCGTTGCCTTTGGCGCAGGGGTATACGAAACCAGAATTATTCTTCCGCTCTGGTTCCGCCAATCGGCGGAGTCCGGCTATTATGTCGATACGAAGGCCATACACGAGGTAGATACGGGCCGAAAATTCTGGGCATTTGTCACAACGGGACCGCTTACGCTTCTCACCCTGGCGAATCTCGTCATTGCCTGGCAGTCGCAGGCCACGGGGCGATACTGGTGGCTTGCCGCCGTGCTGATCACACTTGTCGAACGAGTAGGAACGTTTTCCTTTTTCATTCCCACGGTCATCAAACTTCAGCAGGCCGATCGGCTACCGCCAGCCACCGTCAGCCGTCTAATAACCACCTGGCTCCGGTTAAATTATGTTCGTAATGGGCTCACCTTACTAGCCTGTCTGGCGGCACTGAGCGCCTTTTCCTCGTAGTCACAATGAAAATTACACTGACTACCCACGCCACAAGCAACCCACACCACTAAACGAAAAACGGTTTAATTGACCTTTTTTGTGAGGACCTGCCCGAGAATCTGGACAGGTCCTCACTGTTTTTTTTGGTTTAAAACAAAGGCGTAAGGCATAGGTTAAGGCTGAAAAATGTACAACAAAACTTAACCAACTCAACGTCATGCCAACTCAACTTCCTCAACAGCAGTCGTAGAATCCCCGAAACAAGAAATTGCCTGGCCCCTGACTCGTACCCCTATTTCCGGATGAGCTTCACGCTCATTCCAGTCCGCCGAAGTAGCACACCAAGTAGGCATTACTACCCTAAGGAGCGACTAAATCAAAACATACGTTTATTATTTCCTGTTAAAATAAACTGGACTGTCGTTGCTTTCAATGTATACGATGACATAATACCCAAAAGAGCAACCTGCGGTATTCATCCATAAAACAAAATTAAATACGCTCATCAATACATAGACTCACTACACAACTAGCTGCTGGACAGATGACTATAGAGCGAATAGTAAATTTCGTAACGCCCTTTAGACTTGTAGCCCTAATCGGTATCCTGGCGATAGGCCAGGGATTTCTACACATGGATCAGCGGGACAACGTTCTGCAATTTATCTTCGGAATTCCCCTGGCTGCCGGTATGATTGGTTTCGATTATCTGATGCGCCGGGCCACCCGAGACAATACGCTGTATTTGTGGCTAGTAGAGGCCATCATTGTTGCCCTCATGTGGTATGGCTTCAACCATTCCTGAACTCTGTTTTTATCACTTTTTTTTGCCGCCTTTCACGGGCTCTGCCGATAAGTTGGCCGTAAAGAAGGGCAGCATCTTCTGCTCGATACGTTCCGCAATCCGGTTGATATGATCTCCGTCGTACTCTTCGTAGGTATGCGGAATCTGGTAGTTGGTGAGCATGCTATCCAGTATCTTGTTGTTGGCCGCGATGCTTTCATCTTTCGAACCGGCGTCAAAGGCCAGCGCATGAAGTTGCTTTATATTCGAAACATACTGATCGAGAGTGGCCAGCGGTGCGTTGGCGGCCCATTTGGCCGTAACCATAGGCTGCGGCTCGCCATTCTTCACCGGCAAATCCAGAAAGAAAGGCGCATTCGTGGGGTTAGGCGACCACGAAGCCGCCGAAGCAAACATAGCTTTCGTCAGGAAATCAGCCTTGTCCAGATCCGCGACGGACTTAACCGCTTCCATGCGAGTCGCCATTTGAGCATTACCCGGCCCATTCATGTCAGGAACCATGCAGCAGGGACTCAACAGGTATAGGCTGGAGAAGATTTCGGGGTGCTTCTGCCCAATCCGAATTGTACCGTATCCGCCCATCGAGTGGCCCGCCAGGCCGCGGCTGGATGCCTGCGGAATGGTGCGGTACTGCTTGTCGATGTAAGCAACTAATTCTTTAGCGACAAAATCCTCCCAGTTGCCAATCGTCACTGAATTGGAATACATGCTGCCGAAATAGCGATTGTAGGCATTGGGTGTCACAATGATAAACTCGCCCGCTTTGCCCTCAGCGACTGCTTTGTCGACAACGGCCGGCAGATTGATCCAGTGCTTGGTCAGGCCGTACCATTTATCGTCGCTGTCCGTAAACCCATGCAGAAAATAAATAACGGGGTAATGCCGCTTTTTATCTGTCTGATAACTGGCTGGCAGATAGATCGATACATCCCGATCCGGCGAATCGCCCGCCAGATTGCCTTCCAGCCCTTTGCCGTGCACTTTTATGCGCTCAACCCGGCCCGTTCCCGTCGGACTACTCTGGCCGTATGCCTGCGTAGCCACGACGAACCCGAATGTGCTCAGAGCCAGAAACAAATAAAAAACATGACGAAACGGTACGGATTGACGATGCATGATAGTTGCTGGTAGAAAATAATAGAGTCTGTTGCCGACGGTGATGCCCTTTCCGGCTGCGGTCGAGGCAAAGTTATAACTCCTGTAAGAACATTTACCGTTCGATTTACCCAACAACGCGCTCGTCTCTGATCTTACCACAAAACGTGTCATTGCCTTCAATGAACCTGAGCGAAGAAAAAGGGTAAGGAAAACCTTCCCGATCGGGCGAACGTATCTAGTCTGTCGGCCCTACTGATTTGTCGGCTTCCAGCGGATTCTGGTGGAAAATTTCCTCCAGCCGGGCAAACAGTTGCGGATGTTTTTCCTGAAGCAGATCGGGGCGTTTGAAAAAATATTCGGACACGACAGCGAAGAATTCAGCTTCGTTCGTGACGCCATACGGGTTAATGTCGGACTGGTTGGCTTTGATCTCGTGAATGCTCTTATGAATGAGTTGCAGCCAGGGCTTTACGTGATCTTTCTCCAACAGATTTTCCGGCAATCCATCGGTAGCACCGTCGGCTTTGTCGAGCAGGTGAACAAACTCGTGAATCCCCGTATTGCCTTTGCTGGTTTCATTGGCGAAGCCTTCGTGCAACGCCGGTTTCGACAGCACCATCGTGCTCTGCAAGGCACCACCCTCCCCAACCATACCCAGAATATTCCGGTCGTCGCCCGTGGTTTGATAGTCCGCATTGAAGCGATCCTGATACAGCAGCACATCGGTCAGCGGGTAATACCAGTCCGCGAACCCGAAAATGGGAATAATGGCACTGCTGGCCACCAGCACCTTGTCCAGATCATCGACGGGGGTATCCACCCCCTCGATGGTGACGTGGTTCAGAAAATAGCTCACCCGATCTTCGAACAGTTTCTTTTTGTCGTCGGGCAACGACTGGTAATAAAAAACGTGTTTCTGCAACAGTTGCGGATAGCTATCCGGCAAGGGCAGTACTTCGCTGTCTTTCTTATCCTGCAGATAACGCCAGAGAAACCAACCGGCCACCAGCACGGTAATCGTTACGAATAAAGTCATTGTTCGGCTGTTTGAGTCGTGCTTGTATGGGTCTTTAACCCGCGGGCACAACCTTATAGTTGATTTACCTTCACCCCTATTTTCGATTGTACATTGATTAACGCCTGAATACCGTCGGGGCGAATGGCTATTTTCTGGGGCACAAACCGAAACGTTTTGATGCCCAGATCCGTCGTTTTGCCCGGTCCTTTCTCAAAAGCCTTATCGATGGAGGCTGGCAATTTGGCAATGTCATCGTCCAGCGGAATGGTCAGTATACTTTCCAGCAGCGTACGCAACCCTTTGTGCCAAACAGTGTTCGAGTCACCGGACACGGCTTTCCAGGTTTCAGCGTCAAAATCCAGATTGTTCACCCGCAGCGTATTGGTAAGCGTATCGAAAACAGGTCGCCCACGCAGGTAAACAGTTCCGTCCAGCAAACCGCTCAGGTTGGCTTTAACGATTAATGCGTGCTGCCCCCCATAAACCGACACCTCGTGGATGGTCAGCGAGCCGAGCGCCAGTTTTTTGTCTTTATTGTTCGTCGTGATGGCCAGCATCCGATTGATATCGGCATAGGGAATGTAACTCAGCACATGCAGGTCCGATGTTTCCAGGACCTGCTCTCGTTTTTGCAGAATGGGCAACGGCGTCTTCGGATGTTCCGGCGCTTTGGGTTTAAGTTCTGTTTGGGTTTCGAGGGCAACCCGAATAGGGGTGGTGATCTGACGGTCGTTACCAGTGACGGGACCAGTCATAACACTGATGGGTTTAGGAATGAGCCACAACCCATAGGCTTTACTAATCAGCAGCGGATTTTGCAAATCGCGCCAGATCGGCTTTACCATGTTGTCGAGTCGTAATTGCGTATGG
Source organism: Spirosoma humi (assembly GCF_054776575.1). Lineage (NCBI taxonomy): Bacteria > Pseudomonadati > Bacteroidota > Cytophagia > Cytophagales > Cytophagaceae > Spirosoma > Spirosoma humi. Next base: position 111,175 of record NZ_BAAHBR010000001.1, on the reverse strand, counting down.
ACGGCGGAGTCGATGGCCATTTCGATGGCCGTCTTGTGCTTGTCCAGTATGTTCTGAACCAGCTTTGTCAGCGAAATGCCGCCCCCTAACAGATGCAATTCGGGCTTTACTATCCACGTATAGTCCGTGAAGCTTGTCCGACTCGCCAGCCGCCAGTTTGGTGTTACGCCGATCGGGCTTTTGAAGTTGACGTTTAAGGCGCAGAAGGGTTTTTTCGGCGGTGTGGTATCCCGGCTGAAGGGTTTAGTGAGCCACATCTGAAGGGGAGCCGACAACTTTACCTGCTGATCGGCGTACTCAACATGCACGGGACCCAGGCGCTTGACCCGAAACGAAATGATGCCTTTGGTTTTGCCGTCTTTTGTCTCCTTACCAACCAGAACGGGGTCGAGCTCCCGGTTGATTTTATTTTCTAATTCCCGAAGATCAAAGGTGATAGGCCCAGCCAGGTACGAAATCTGGTCGGGAATCAGCGGGTCGAACCCTTCTGCTTTGGGAGCCTGCGGTTGTACTTTCTGGCATTGCACCAGAAGCACAAGCAGGCATAACGCACTAAAATAAAGTAGTAATGGCGGTGTTCTCATCAATGGTGGAAAGGGTCGGCAGCCTGATTTCAGGAAAGTGACGACCCTCTATCTCTGATTAACTTACTTTCTTTTGGGTATGTTTACCAGCGTCGTTTCATTGAGTGATCAGCCTACACACCGATTCCGTGGGGACACGGACCACGGAAAACTAAAGAATGTGCGGTCCGATTCTTAAATTGGACAGGTGAGGTTTCTCAAAACCTCGTTTCATAAATTCGGTTTTGAGAAACCTCACCTGTCGGTTATAAGTAACCGACAGCACATACGCACCTGCCATCAGAACAACTTCTCGTTAGGCGGCTTTATGCCCTTCATCCGAATGTAAATCGTGCACTGGCCCCGGTGGTGCGTCTGGTGTTCGAAGGCTTTGGCCAGCAACACCTCCCGTGTCATTTCACGCTGGCCCATTTTCACGGACTCCGCCAGTTGGGCATCGTTTAGGCCTTTGATTGCATCGAGCATAAAATCGTAACTGTCCATTACGGTTTTGGTAAGAGCCGCTTTTGTTTTCAGCTCATTCATCTCTTCCAGTTTCTTGCCCTGAAAGGGATTTGCTTTGCCACTGACCATCGCCCCGAAATTGTAATTGGCGGCAGCCAGGTGTAGCATCTGATCGGCAAAACTGCGAATCTCGGGGGTGGGTTTGTAGCTCATACCGTCTTCCGACATCACGTCCAGATACTCTTTCGTGTATTCTTTAGCCCGTTGCCAGTCGGCAGTTAGCTGGGTTATCGTCGTCATGGGCGCAGCGGCTTCCACAGCCGAAAACACCCAGAGCAGGCCCAGTAGAGCGAGCATAAATCGAAGCGGTAGTTTCGTGATCATTGCAGGGTTGTTTTATTGGTTACGAATGATTTATGGTTTATTCCGGTAAAAGTTCGGCACGTGCATTAGCTACTCCGTTTGCTTGCTCACCCGTCTGTTTTGGGTTATCTTTCTGCACTAATTTTGACCTATTTCGTCTCCAGATGCCCTCTCGCCGTTCCTTTCTACAGGCCACCACCCTGGCACCCTTCCTGGCGCTGGAAACCAGCCCGTCACCGCCCACCCTTATCAAACCGGCCCGCTTACGACCCGGCGACACCATTGGTTTATGTTGTCCGGCGGCTCCGGCCTATAGTCGCGAAACCGTTCAGATAGCCCAGGAATCACTTCAGGCGCTCGGCTTTAAAACGGTGGTTGGCCCGCACGTATACGACCGGTACGGGTACCTGGCCGGACGCGATGCCGACCGGGCTTCCGACCTGCATGCGTTCTTCAACGACCGTAGCGTCAGCGCAATAATGGCCATTCACGGGGGCTGGGGCTGCGCCCGGCTGTTGCCTTTGCTGGATTACGACCTGATCCAGCGCAACCCAAAAATTCTGATCGGCTACAGCGATGTAACGGCCTTACTGCTGGCCATATACGCAAAAACAGGACTCGTAACGTTTCATGGCCCGGTAGCATCGGCAACCTTCAACGGCTATACAGTCGACTGGTTTAAGCGGCTTCTGCTGGAAGGCGAAGTTCTGACGATGCACAACCCAACCGAAAAAGGCGACAACCTCACGCTGACCCAGGATCGAATTACCACGATCAAACCCGGACTGGCCCGCGGCCGACTGGTGGGCGGCAATTTAACGGTGCTTAGTCACCTGATCGGGTCGCCGTATCTGCCCGACTGGAAAAACACAATTCTGTTTCTGGAAGACACCCACGAGGATATTTACCGGATGGACAGGATGTTCACGCAGCTCAAACTATCGGGTATTCTGAATCAGATTGCGGGCTTCGTTTTTGGTAAATGCAGCGACTGTGGCCCCGGCAGCGGGTATGGCTCCCTGACGCTGGAGGATGTTCTGACCGAATACATTATTCCGCTGGATAAACCCGCCTACGCGGGGGCCATGATCGGCCACATCCGGGATAAGTTTACGGTTCCGCTGGGCATCGACGCCGAAATCGACGCGACGGCCGGTACCATCCGACTGCTGGAATCAGCGGTGAGTTGATATAAACTGATTGTGTACCGGGTCAATCTCCCGATCAGCAATGTAACTTTGTGGCAGCTACTCTGCCGATTGACTCAGACACCTATGCTCAACGAACAAGCCCACGGCAACACCGACATCTTACGGGAGCTGCTGCACTATGAAATGCCGTTTGGCAAATATAAAGGCTGGCTAATCAGGTCATTGCCAATGTCCTACCTGGAGTGGTTCGTACAGAAAGGCTTTCCAGTTGGCAAGCTGGGTATGCTGCTGCAAACGATGTACGAAATTAAACTGAATGGCCTGGAATACCTGCTTGACGGATTAAAACGTAATTCATAATTACTTCTTCTCCTCCTCCTTCGGCTTTACAGCAGGAATAGCCGGAGATTTCCAGAAGTCCGGCGCGCCGTATTTACCCTTAGCGAGTTCCCCTCCATAGAGCACTGAGTTCAGCAAAACCCGGTAGGTTCCTAGCGGTTGTCCGCGCCACTGGGGCCGGAATCCGTGAAGAATAACATGCCCTTTGCCGTGCTGCACATCCAGTGAGGCCGCGTATCCATGAAGAAATTTTTCGCCCAGCAGATAACCCGACCGAAGCGGTGAACCACTCGGCGCAAACTTCGCTAGTGCCTGCCCCCGGAATCCCTCAAGCGTAGCAAAAACGGGACTTCCTTCCACAAAGACAGCCGCTCTAACGGGCATCCCGGCCATGACCGGGTGCATAGCATCCGTTTCTATTTCCAGCAGCGACCCACCCGTAAAGAAATCCTTGCTATTCACGCCCACTACTACATTTTTGACGGGCAAATGCAGGGCCTCAATGGCATAATCACTGCTGGCGTTCAGGCAAACGAGTGTGCCTCCCTGGCTCACGAAATTATTCAGGTTACTTCCGCCCTGTTCCCCTAAACCGCCTTCATAAGCCGGTGGCACAGATCCCTTTACGAATCCATCTTTTATGTTTCTTGGTCGATCAGAGGCTAGCAAAATTACATCGAAACGGTCATTTAAATCACCCATCAGCACATCGGTGTTCGTGATGTTCACAAATGGAACCTCAAACTGCTCCAAAACCCAGTGCGTCCAGCCTTCATCCATACTAGCGGTCCAGGGCTTGTAGACGGCAATACGTGGTTTTATCGTCGCACCCGCCGTCGTTGTTGTTCGTTCACCGGTAACACCCAAATCTTTTATCCAGGGTTCGAGGATGGCTTTTCCTACTCCACTAATGCTATACCGCTGACTGTCTTTGTTGTAGTTGACCGTACCACCCGCCTTCAACGATCGGGTAATAACTTTAAACGCATTGTTTTCGGCCGGGTTGACCTGAACCACGGTGCCCGAACCCGTCAGGCGGCCTTCGGGTGCTTTGATTCCTGCCGACACCGGATTTGTATCAAAGCCGATACCCATGACAAAGTCGGCGGGATTCGCATCTTTTCGGTCGTCCGCTTTCCAGTCTTTACTCGTTCCACTAACCAACTGAATCGCTCCTTTAAGCTCAGCGGTCAAGGGTGTTGTCGCCGGAATAACGGTCAATTCAAATTGTAAAGGCAATGTCCATCCGGCCGCATCGTACGGCTGCTCAGGTGGACCACCGGGAAATTCACGCAAATCAGGATACGACTGCACATCGAGAAGCTGTTTGGTCAACTCCCCAAACTCCTGATTCATGGGAATTACCCAGGTGTCTTTAGCATAGGTTCGTCCCTCAAAAGCAACGTCTTTCGTCAGCTTACCGATCCGAATTCCGTGGAAAGCCAACCGACGCAGCAGTTCGGCGGGTCGGGCGGGGTCGCGTTGCTTCTGGGGAATAAAGTAGGCGTAGGGCGGCTCCTGTTCGTATTTTTTGATGGTGTTGCGTCCCGCCTGATAGCGATTGTACAGGAGCACGTCACCGTATTTAGCGGCATAGTCGAGCGTTGCCAGCGAAGCCGTTTGCATATACGCAATGGCATCACTGATGCGCCACCAGCCACCGGGCCAGGGGCTGGAATACAATGACTCGACGCGAAACTCATTTTTGTCTTTCGGGAAATCCCGAACGGTGTAAAAATGGGGCGTTGCGTAATTGTACAACGCTGTTTCCGTCCAGAAGGCCGGAATGTTTTGCAGTACCGGCATGTAATCGATGTAGCCTGGATACCAGGCATCGAAACCAGTTCCCATGTGAGTGGCCCCTTTTTGCCCGTTACTTTCCAGCGCCTGCGCCATAGCCATACCAATCATGTTCACTTCGCGGGCAATGATCGGGGGCGTTTGAGACGCAATGGGTTCGGCAAAGGGCGGCAACCAGATACGCGTCGGGAACGGCGAGGTCTGGTGGTGAACGAAAATAATAGTTGGCTCCCAGTCGCGCCAGGTACGGGTCACCACCCGCGATTCAATCATATTGAGCATGTAGGCATCGCGGTTGTTGTCGTGTCCAACATATTTCTGGTACAGAAACGGCGTTGGTGCCACCTCGAAAGGCGTACCTACATTCGACTTATACCAGTCGCCAACCATCGTCTGCCCGTCAGGATTGAGGGATGGCCACAGGAGTAGAACCACATTATCCAGAATGTTCTTTATTTTGGGATCGTCGGCCTTGCTGAGCATCTCATAGGCCAGCGAAAGGGTATGCTGGGCCCCGGCCACCTCCGAGGCATGGAGGCCGCCATCGATGTGTACCAGCGGTTTACCTTCCATTGACAGCTTCTTCGCTTCCTCATCCGACAGGCCCGCCGGATGCGCCAGTCGCTGGGCAATGGCCCGGTATCTGTCGATATTATCCAGGTTCTTTTTGGCCGAGATCAGGGCGAAGTACCAGGGTCGGCCTTCTGACGTTTCGCCTACGTAGACCAGCTTCATCAGGTCGCTGGCCTGGTCGAGTTTCTGAAAGTAGTTCAGGGATTGTTCGTAGGTGGCGAGTTGAAAGTCCGCCCCGACTTTAAAGCCCAGCGTTTCTTCGGGTTTGGGAATACCGGTTTGCTGAGCTATCGCCACTGAACCAAGTAAGCACAGGGCGCAGCTAGTCAGAAGTAGCGTATGAAATATCAATAAGAAAAGCGACTTTAATGAATAAAAGCGAGTAGGTAAGAGAGTCCCCATGCAGTGCAGTATCGACTAGAGAAATTTAGGTAGCTTACTGTGGCAATAGGAACGAAAGTCCCTATTTTGGCTCACCAAACATACTACAGAAGCTATTCATTGCAAAATTTTGTTTGGCATTTCAATTAATAGTCAATACAAAATAAGTATTCATCTTCCACGAACTGAGCAATTGACTACCTACCTAGCAGGCGTTTGCAATCGTTGAGTACTGCCAGTGCGTACGAACCATAACGTAGTTACGCCCGTTTGTCAGTTGACAGGTCTGTATAAGTTGGCGTATCTACGTAACCGGCACATAGTTAATCCATTCTAAATGGTTTCCAGATGAAAATCAGAGCGATTATAACCGGTGCTACAGGCATGGTGGGCGAAGGTGTCCTGCATGAATGCCTGCTGCACCCCGATGTAGAGCAGGTGCTGGTCATCAACCGAAAACCCGGTGGCGTATCGCACCCCAAACTCAGGGAAATCATCTTGAAAGACTTCTTCGATCTGTCACCGATTGAAGCCCAGTTGAGTGGTTATACTGCCTGCTTTTTTTGCCTGGGCGTGTCATCGGTCGGGATGAGCGACGCCGAGTATCGACATCTGACGTACGACCTGACCCTGAATTTTGCCAAACTTCTGGCGAAGTTGAATCCAGACCTAACATTCGAGTATGTATCGGGGGCAGGTACCGACAGTACGGAAAAAGGCCGACTGGCCTGGGCGCGGGTCAAGGGCGCTACCGAAAATGAACTTATGCGATTGTTCCGGACTGCCTACATGATGCGACCTGGCTTTATGAAACCAACACCCGGCCTGAAAAACGTGAAAAGCTATTACCGGTTTATCGTCTGGTTATATCCCCTTGGTCGGGCACTATACCCGGCTGGCTTCTCGACCTTGCAGGAACTGGCCCTCGCCATGATCAAAGCGGCCAGCATCGGCTATGAAAAGAAAATTCTGGAAGTGAAAGACATCGTAGCCCTTGCCAAGCGGTAGTAGCAAGATTAGCATAACTCTATATTGACAGCATTTAAACCTTTCTTACCACGCTCCACTTCAAACTTGACTTTGTCCTTCTCGTGAATTCGATCTTTTAACGCGCTCGCATGAACAAATATATCCTCATCTGAACTGTCTGGCTTAATAAAACCAAACCCCTTCGTTTCATTAAAGAACTTCACAGTTCCGGTCTGGACAAGCGATGTATATCTGGGTGTGTCTTGAGTGTTACGTACGCTTCTATTGCCAAAACCTGTAATCTGATCAAATACATCATTAAGATCCCGGGTCAACTTATCCAATTTGTGCTTGTCCCGAAGCGTATTAAGATGAATAGTGTCAATTATATCGGATAACATTTCTTTCTCGTTATCAGACAAATCATCGTCGATAGGAATAATATCTTCCACTTGCTTACGAGCATAGGAAAGAAGTCTATACAGCTCATTGATGATGGAAACGGCTGAATCTTCCTGTATCTGGGTTAATTGATTGAATACATTTATATCAGTACCGGAGTGGTGAGCAGCTTCTCTGGAGTGTTTCCTACGTGTGGATATATCTGTTCCTGGTATCGTGTTCATAACTTCAAGTCTGCTGCTAAAAACGCACTAAAGATAGAAAAAGTTTTAACATTACCTCACTAATAATCAACGCTGATTACATCAAAAAGGTCTCTGGGAAGTTCTTTAATTTGGTACTCTATCGATCGAATCGATGCCTTATCTTTAAGCCCTACTGGTTTAAGAATCGTTTCTATGTGTGCGTTATGGGGAATTATATAAATGAACGGGGTAAAATCTGAAAATATTTTCCTCTGCCAGCTTCGATTCACCATAGCTTTGATTTCTTCAAATTGGGTAAATGAGATAAGGCGATTGTCATGCTTAAACCTTGCCCCTCTTCGTATGCCACTCACATTTTGCCTTATTTTAGCACTATGCTCATCTTCGGATTCGACATCTCGTCTAAGCTCTTTGTAAATCTCTTTGGGGTTTGATGAAGCAGGTTGACCTACTTCATGAAAGAAGGGACTACACCAAACATAATGCATATTATTATAATACTTTTCATTGATCTCATAGGCAAGCCTGGTGTTGACAGAATAATATATCAAAATCTTACTCATATAAAGTTTATAGGTTTATTACGGCAATATATAATTTATAGATGTAAAAAACCTAAAGATAAGCTCCCAAAATCGGCTTAGACTTACCGTGTCTTTAATGACTACTTTTTTATACTTTATTTTTAGTGCCATTGGCCACTAAGAAATTACTTCACTCAACTACCGAGACAATGACATAATTATCGTTGCGGGTAATACCGTAAAATACGAGCTTGCCGGTTATGCTTCGGTCAATACCAAATGCCTGCCCTTCGCTCTGGGTTGGAATGGTTTTTACGTATTGTAGCGTATAGCCTCGCTCGGGTAATTTCAGGACGTATAATTCAGGCTTATCGTGACCAGTGCAGTAGATGAGTCCGTCGGGTCCCCAGGTACCGCCTGATGTGCTATAGGGCGCAAATGCCTGTAACACATTGGCCGGAAACGTCCAGGATTCAAGTTGCTGCCAGTTTTCGTTAAACTTAACCAGTGTCGTCCAGCGATTGTCCCGCCCTTCGGCGGAAGCTTTATTCGAGTAGTTGGCAAAAGCCACCCACCAATAGCCCCGATAAAAATCAGCCCAGGTTACGGAGCCGGGAAACAGTCCGAAACTATGGTTGCCAATATGATTCAGCGTCCGCGTGTCGAAGATTTCGATGGAACTGGCCATGGGCACGTCGGGGTAATTCGAGTGGGTGCAGTAAAGCTTCCTGCCAACGACAACCCCGCTGTTCATGTGCTTGAGAAAACCCGTTGTATCGCTCCAGAAGGCAACCTGCTTGCCGTCAGATTTGGTATGTTTTGTCAGCGAATGATTGTTGATAACGTAGAAATGGGTCTGATCGACTGCCACTCCCTGCTGAACCTGAGCCAGTTGAAATCGCCGGATTTCGGTTGCTTGCTGAGCCAGGCTGGTTGCTGAGCAGATGATACTTATACCTAAAACAGCATTCCGAAGTACTTTATGTAATCGCATGAAGGTAAGGTTCGTCAATAAAAGCCGAAAGGTAAGCGACACAGGCATCTCCTGGCCTATGCTACGCCAGAATGTTACCGGATGCGCGTAGCACAGACAATCCGTTCTCTTTCTTTGCTCTACCAACAGCCAGCGGGCGATTGCATTAGAGAAAACCAACTCCTGTGCTTTGTAGGATAGTCTTCTTATGCCTGCTATGCCCCTAACCATTACCTTCCTCGGTATTCTGCTCCTGATTGCGCTGATTTCGGTTGTTCGCGTACATGCGTTTCTCGCTTTTCTGGTCGTATCGCTGGGCGTTGGTCTGGCCCTGGGGTTGCCCCCGCTGTTGGTGCTGGACGCGATTCAGAAAGGAATTGGGGGCACCCTGGGCTCGATCACCGCCATTATTGCGCTGGGAGCCATGCTGGGGAAACTGGTTGCCCAAAGCGGAGCCGCTCAACGAATTGCCGTGACGATGATGACGCTGGTCGGCACCCGGCATGCCCGCTGGGCTTTTCTGATAACAGGCTTCCTTGTAGGCTTGCCCCTCTTCTATTCGGTTGGGTTTATGTTGCTAGCCCCACTTGTGATCACGGTGGCCTACCGCTACAAGGTGCCCGCCCTGTACATCGGCCTGCCGATGCTGGCATCGCTATCCGTCACGCAGGGATACCTCCCTCCCCACCCGGCCCCACTGGCGATTCTTAAGCAGTTTCATGCCGACATGGGCCTAACGCTCTATTATGGCATCATCGTTTCCATTCCGGCCATTCTCGTATCCGGGGCATTGTTCGGGAGTACGCTAAAACGCTATACGACCTTGCCCAATCCCGCCTTCATCGCAGCCGACCTACCCGAAGAGCAGATGCCCTCGACGGTGGTGAGTTTCCTGACGGTGCTGCTGCCCATTCTGCTCATTGGGTTTAGCACCGTCGTGAGTCCGCTGCTGCCCACGGGCTCGGTTGGTCAGCAAGTCCTGCTTTTTATCGGTGAGCCCGTTGTGAGCCTGTTTTGTGCCGTCATCGTCGCAAGCGTTACGCTGGGCCTTCGGCTGGGCCAGTCCATGCCGACCGTAACGGCTATGCTGGCCGATTCAATCAAAGACGTTGCCATGCTTTTTCTGATCTTTGGCGGGGCAGGCGCCCTCAAACAGGTGCTGACGGATGGTGGTGTAAACCAGGCGGTAGCCGACCTCCTGCGGGACTCCACCCTGCATCCGTACGTACTGGCCTGGGGCATGGCCGCCCTGATTCGGGTATGCGTGGGCTCATCGACGGTATCGGGAATCACAACGGCCGGATTCGTGGCCCCGCTCCTGACGGCATCGGGTGTCGAGCCTAATTTGATGGTGTTAAGTATTGGCGCAGGTAGCATGATGTTCTCCCACGTGAACGACACGGGCTTCTGGCTCTTTCGGGAGTACTTTCAACTGTCGATGGTCGATACGCTAAAAACCTGGTCTATCATGGAAACGCTGGTATCGGTATCGGGCCTGGGGGGGGTCATGGCGTTGAACTGGGTGCTGGAGTAGCTCATTGTTGAACGCTATCGTGGTGTCAGATTCTTAAACCTGACAAACTAGGTTTCTCAAAACCTATATACACCTATACACTAGGTTTTAAGAAACCTCACAACGTCAGGTGTAAGAACTTGACACCACAAACATTGCTGGTGCCCTCACAAAAACACACGTTAATCCCGCCAAACATTACTATTCCCACAAAGAGTAGTAAATTTAATCTTTCAGCAACTCGACGGTCAAAATTGGAAGCCTCAACGACTGCTTATTTATACACAACTGATGCAGCCCTGTGGGACGACTTCCTGGGTGGCAGCAAGCACGCCTATGCCTATCTGTACAGCAAATACGCGCCAACTTTATACAATTACGGCTATAAGATTGCCCAGAATCGGGAGTTGACCGAAGACTGTCTGCAAGACCTTTTTCTGACTATTTTGGAAACCCGCGAGCGCTTAGGTCGTACGGATTCCATTAAGTTTTACCTCATGCGCGCCCTGCGTCGGGACATTGTCCGCAAGCTGACCGCAGAGCAACGGTTCGATCATGAATTGGACACGCTCGATTTTAGGATTGAGTTTCGGTACGAACCAACCTGGCTCGATCGGCAGGTCTCGCAGGAGCAGTCGGCCCTTCTGCTGTCGGAATTGAATAACCTCCCCGCCCGGCAGCAAGAAGCCCTCTTCCTGAAATATTTCGACAACCTCAGCTACGAAGAGATTGCCGGGATTATGGGCATTGAACAAACGTCTGTTTATAAAATCGTTTATAAAGCCATTGCGTCCCTCCAAAAACGAATGCCCGTACAGACCGTATTCTTACTATTAGCACTCATTCGATAATTAGTAGAAAAAAAGCAGGGATACCGAGGGATAATTAGCGTAGTACGGCTCTTTGTTGAGTATACTTCAGCCGGTTCCCAGTAATGAATTCTGCTCAACAACCCGACTACAGTCAGTATTCACTTCACGATTTTGTTCTGGACGAATCGTTCCGCCAATGGGTCTTCGAACCCGATGAGCAGCGGATGTCGTTCTGGCATGGCGTTATGCTCCGGCATCCCGAACAACAGGCCCTTATCGACGAAGCAACGTCACTTCTGCTTCACCTCCACGTTCGCTACGACGACCTCACCGAGGCCAGCCAGCAACGCATCTGGCAGGTTCTCGACCAAGCTTTCGATGATCACGAAACCACAACCTCCGTTGTCCGGCCCCGTTCGGTCTGGCAGCGCTTCACCACCAGGCAATCAGGTTGGCAAATAGCAGCCTCGCTGACGGGTCTGCTCCTGATAGCAGGTGGGCTGATCTACTACCGGCTGATGCCCAGACAACGGCACATCCATACGGCTTTTGGCGAAACGAAAAGCGTAACGCTGCCGGATGGGTCGAAGGTCGTACTAAACGGCAACACAACCCTTACCTATTCCGATACCTGGAGCAACAACCAGTCGCGGGAGGTCTGGCTCGATGGGGAAGGCTATTTTACCGTCACCAAAAAGAAAGCCCTGGGGGGCCGGGTAAAATTTGTGACCCATACACCGGGCCTGGATATCACCGTCCTGGGGACGCAGTTTAATGTCAACACCCGCCGGGGCAATACGGCCGTGACCCTGGTTGAGGGGTGGGTACAGCTATCCAAGCCCGATGAACCGTCGGGGCGGGTAATCGACATGAAACCCGGCCAGTTTGCGGCTAGTCAGCCCAACATTGAAGCGGTAGCGATCCGTACCGAAAAACCACAACTGCACACATCGTGGGTTAACCACCAGTTTGTTTTCGACAATACGTCTCTGAGTGATATTGCCCAGCAGCTTCACGACACTTATGGCCTGGAGGTCGTTTTTGAAGACAGCGATCTGGCCAGTCGCCGATTTACGGGTAACCTTTCGAATCAGAGCATCGAAACGCTGCTGACCACCCTTTCGCTCACATTCGACCTGACCGCCCAGCGGAATGGCGACCGAATCAGTTTACGCCACAATCCATGATCTAACCAGACTCATTTCCCTATCTCTCATCCTATGAAAAACCAGTATCTTATTTATTCAATGCTGTTGGCGGGGATCTACACGGTGCCGCAACCGGGTATAGCGCAGCTACTTACCCGAGCGCAGCCAACCGTTGAAAGCGCTGCCAGCCGAAATCTGTCAGTCTCCAATGCATCGGCCATTCAGCGCAACCGCCGTAGTCGCTCCCTCAAAAAAGCCCTGACCGAACTCGAACGGCGGTTCAACGTCAGCGTGGCGTATGACGAGCAGTTGCTGGCCGGACGGCAGACCGAAGTCGATCTGGACGGCCTCTCGCTCGAACAAGCATTAGCGCAGGTAATCGACGCGCAGGGACTTCGCTACCGAAAGGTAAACGATTCACTTTTTGCCGTTCAGGCAGCGCTACCAAAAAACGTCGGGCCCGGTCTGCCAGCAGAAGGGGCCACGCCATCCCTACCCGAACGGAACGAAATCACCACCAAAGTAGCCGACGCTCCGCAGGTCAGGCGGATTACGGGGCAGGTAACGGACGAGAATAATCAGGGATTACCCGGTGCCAATATCATCGAGAAAGGAACCACTACCGGAGCCACAACCGATGCAGACGGCAACTTCGTATTGAACGTAAGCGACGCAGCAACTACGCTGACAATTTCCAGCGTGGGTTATGCCAGCCAGGACGTTCCGATTGGTAGCAGTGGTGTTGTGAATGTCAAGCTGGTTCCCGACGACCGAACCCTGAGCGAAGTGGTTGTAATTGGGTATCAGACCGTTCGCAAGCGGGATATAACGGGAGCCAATGACGTAATCAGCTCAACCCAGGCGAACAAAGTAACGGCCAACTCGCTGGCCGAATCTATTCAGGGCTTATCGCCCGGCGTTACAGTGCGCAATACGGGTGTGCCGGGGCAACAGGCGTCGATCCAGATTCGCGGGGTGGCCAGCTTTCTGAACACCGACCCGCTCTACATTATCGATGGTATGATTGCCGATGCGAACCCAACCATTAACAATGATGACATTGAATCCATCCAGGTCTTGAAAGATGCTTCGGCGGCCGCCATCTACGGCTCACGGGCGGCCAACGGCGTCATTATCATTACGACCAAACAGGGGAAAGAAGGACCAATTCGGGTGTCGTTCTCCGCTAAATACGGCATCCAGCAAGTATATAAACGGTGGGATGTGATGGATGCGTCTGGCTTTGCGGCTCTGCAACGAACCCAGTATCAGAACGCCGGACAAACGCCCCCGTCGAGCGTAGCAACGGGGACCTTTAACCCAAACATCAATACGAATTGGCAGGATCAGGTACTTCGAACGGGTAGCTTGCAGGATTACAACCTGACGCTATCGGGCGGTTCGAAAACCGGCACTTACCTCATTTCGGGAAGTTATTTTAACAATACCGGCTACGTCATCGGCAGTAATTTCGACCGGGCCAGCCTGCGCATCAACACGCGCAGTCAGATTGGCCGGTTTACGTTCGGCGAAAATGCGGTGCTGACGAACTCGAATATTCAGAATTTCCCGGCGGGCAACCCCATTTACGATATGGCGGGTATGCTGCCGGTAATTCCCGTGCAGGACCCAAGTTATATCGACGCCAATAATCCGGGGGGCTATGGCATTGGCCGAAATCCTGACGCAGTGACGTATGCCTATAACCCCGTGGCGGTTCGCAATCTGGCCAGCAACAAAAGCAATTTTGCCAAGTTGGTCGGTAACGCTTATCTCGACGTTAAACTGGCCGACTGGCTCACCTATCGCGCCAACGCCGGTCTGGAAGTCAGTTTCGATTACACGCAGAATCTGCGCCGACTTGGTATCTACCAGTACAGTGCGTCACCGGTACCCAGCTCAGTGGGCGAAGACCGGTCGCGCTACCTGAGCCTTCTATTCGAGCACACCCTCAATTTCAACAAAACCGTTGGTTTACACAGCCTTAACGGCGTTCTGGGTATCAGTCAGCAAACAACCCGGCGCGACATTACCTCCGGGTCGCGCACGAACCTCGGCTACGCGGGCGGCCAGTATTTTACCACCATCAACGCGGCAACGGGCATCTCGAACTCGGCAGGCAGCACACCCGACGATTACCGGATCCTGGGCTACCTCGGGCGGATCAACTACGCGTATAACGACAAGTATTTGCTAACCTTAACCGGCCGGGTCGATCAGGATTCACGCTTTGGGTCTAATTACCGAACAGGATTTTTCCCGTCGGTAGCCGCAGCCTGGCGTATCAGTCAGGAAAAGTTCTTCCATGTCGACTGGATTTCTGATCTTAAATTAAATGCGTCTTACGGGAAGTTAGGCATTGTCGTACCCACCCTTGGCTCTTTTCCCTATACGGCGTTCATCAACAACAACCCAAGAGCGATTTTTGGTATTGACCAGACGGCCAGTGTAGGCGCTTATCAGGCGCAATTGGCCAACCCGGACTTACGCTGGGAAGAACGAATTCAGCAAAACTACGGCGTATCGGCCAGTTTCCTGAACAACCGGATCACGACGGAAATTAACGTCTACAACTCACTGTCCAACGATGCCATACTGAATCTTTCCGTACCGGGTTACCTGGGCAACCTGCGGGGAAATCCGTACGTCAATACGGCTTCGATCCGCAATAGGGGCGTTGAGTTCTCGGCTACCTATCGAAACAACGAACACCCCGTTAAGTGGGATGTATCGGGCAACTTCACGACCATCAAAAACCGGGTCGAAAACGTGGGCAACCAGGGGCAGGAAATCAACTACATCCAGAGCGGCAACACCCGCTCGCAGGTGGGCCTGCCGGTGGGACAGTGGTATGTGCTGAAAACGGCAGGACTGTTCCAGAATCAGGAAGAAATCAATAACTACCGGGGGCCCGGCGGTCAGCTCATTCAGCCCAATGCGAAGCCCGGCGATGTTAAATACATCGATACCAACGGTGATGGGCAGATTACCCAGAACGATGACCGCCAGTTCGTCAGCTCACCCTGGCCTAAACTTCAGGCAGGGGCGCAGTTCAACGCAGCTTACAAGCAATTCAGCCTTAACCTGCAGCTTACGGGCGTGTTCGGGTACACCGTCTACAACGACGTTCGGCGGGGACTGGATAGCTACCAGTTAACCAACTTCCGCCGGGATATAAACCCGTGGACGACCGCGAATACGGGCACCAGCGACCCGCGTCTCGGGCTGGAATCGGGCGATCAGGGCATTATCTCGAACAATTTCGCCTATACTGACCGCTGGCTGGAAAACGCTTCGTACGTCCGTTTCCGGAATGTTGAGATCGGTTATACGCTGCCCAAGGCACTGCTCAGTCGGCTCAGCATTCGCAATGCCCGCGTGTATGTCAGTGGTCAGAATCTATTCACGATCACCAACTACACGGGTCTTGACCCTGATGTGACAGGATCGAATATTCAGGAACGGGGTGTCGATGCTGGACATTGGCCCTCGCCCCGCGTGGTCTCCCTTGGCATCAACTGTGATTTCTAATACTACCTCACCGCTGAAAAACCGGCTATGAAGAATGAGCAGAAAACAAACGCTCTTGCACTCCGTTTCCGCTCGTTCACTCGTTTACTCTTTCGCTCTTTATACGATGAAAAATAGATTCCTTTCGTTAACCATTGCTGCCGCCATGATGCTGGTCGGTTGTGATCGAAGCCTGGACATTATCAACCCTAACCAGGTAACGGCCGAGTCGTTCTGGAAAACCGCCGATGATGCGCTGGCGGGTGTCAACGCCGTGTACAGCACGATGCACCGGGGCGGCATTTCGCGCTGGATGCCATTTTATTACATCATCCGATCTGACGAAGGCCGGAGCCAGAGCCCCGCTACCGATATTGTCAATAACATGGATCAGTTCCTGATTACTGACTATAATTATGGCAATGCCTACGCTGTCTGGAACGACAATTATATCGGTATCAACCGCGCCAATCAGGTGATCGACAACGTACCGAACATCCAGATGGATGCGACGCTGAAGGGGCGTTACCTGGGCGAAGCCAAGTTTTTGCGGGCCATGTATTACTTCCACCTGGTTACCCTCTGGGGCAACGTGCCACTGGTTCTGCAAACGTCGGTGGTTGGCGATAAACCGAATTCGGCTACCATTGCGCAGGTGTGGGCGCAGATTGAAAAAGACCTGAACGAAGCGGCTCCCGTCTTGCCAACTACGTATGGGTCGGCCGATTTGGGCCGGGCGACCAGGGGGGCTGCCTATGCGTTGCTGGCCAGAGCACAGCTGCAGCAACGCAAGTATACCGAAGCCCTTACCCCTTTGCAGTGGCTGGCCGAAGGGGAGGGTAAAACGGTATATGCCCTGATGCCAAACTATCGTGACAATTTCCTGATCACAACCGAAAATAACCGGGAATCGATCTTCGAATGGCAATTTCAGATCAACACGGCCGAAACCACGGATGATGATACGGAGACGCCAAACCAGAACTACGGCACCTCACTAGCGCAGTTTTTCGGCCCTCCGGGTATTGGCTGGTCGGATGGCGAAGCCCAGCGCTGGCCAACGCGTGAGTTTACCGAAAAAACGACAACCGGCGCCCGCGACCCCAGGCTGGACGCTTCCTTTCTGTTTGACTCGACCGATGTGCGCGGCCCCGATTACACCCAGATTTATGGGCAGTCATTTACGCAACGGTATGGCCGGGAGAACAAACGCGTCTGGTTCCGGAAGTTCCAGAACGACCATTGGAAAAATGATGAAGGCTATCGCTCGCCAAACAACTGGCGGTACATCCGGTACGCCGATGTCTTGCTGATGTATGCCGAAGCCCTGAATGCAACCGGCAAAACAACGCAAGCCTATACCTATGTGGATCAGGTGCGGCAACGGGCGGGCCTGCCTGCATTGACCGCTGCGAGGCCGGGACTAACGCAGGAGCAGTTTCTAACCCAGCTAAAGCATGAGCGCCTGCTGGAACTGTCGGGTGAGGGCCACCGCTGGAACGACCTGGCCCGCTGGGGCGACCTTGGTCAGCAGTTAGCCGTTCGCGACCCGGCTTTTTCTACCTTCGTGAAAGGCAAAAGTGAGTTGTTACCCATTCCGCAACTGGACCGGGACCTGAACCCAAACCTGACGCAAAACCCGAATTATTAAGTTTGTTACTGGCCAGAGATGCACGAAGAAGCACAGAGATTTCTTTGTGTATCTCTGTCTCCTGAAACATTTACCTCCCTGATGAAGTACTACCTGTTTTTCTTCGTATTACTGATTATTGCCTGCCAGTCTGCCGACAAGCCTACGCCCACGCCTAACCCACCGGTTACGGCGGTTGATACGGTCGGGAAGTTCCAGAATCCGTTGCTGACGGCGGCCCCCGACCCCTGGGTGACCTACAAAGATGGGTTCTATTATGTCATGCATACCACGGGCAATAACCTGCGCATCTACAAGACGGCCGCCATGAGTCGGCTGGGCGCGAGTCGTCCCGTAACCGTCTGGACCCCACCCGCCACCGGCCCTAACTCGCGCGACATCTGGGCACCGGAACTTCATTTCCTCAATGGCAAATGGTACATCTATTACGCAGCGGATAACAACGGCGTCGATGCTACCCACCGTATGTTTGTCCTCGAAAATGAATCTGCCGACCCAACCCAGGGAACATGGACCGACAGGGGGCAGCTCAACTTACCCGACAACAAATGGGCGATCGACGGAACCGTGGTGCAGAACAACGGACAGTTGTATTTTGCCTGGTCGGGTTGGGAAACCGATTTGGGTGGAGCCCAATACATCTATATGGTTAATCTGGCCAACCCCTATACCGTTCAGGGTACAACCCGCCTTCGCCTGTCCTCGCCTGACTATGCGTGGGAAAAACAGGGCTTCGGTGTCAATGAAGGGCCGGAGTTTCTGGTGCATGGCAACAAGATTTTCCTGATCTATTCGGCTAGTTTCTGCGGAACCGATTTCTACGCGTTAGGCCAGCTATCCGCCGATACCAGCGCCAACCTGCTCGACGCTAAATCCTGGACAAAGTCGCCCGCGCCGGTCTTTGGCCCCAACGGAGGAAATGGTACGTTTGGCGTTGGGCACAATAGCTTTTTCACCACACCCGCTAACGCCGGACCACAGGAGAACTGGCTAGTCTATCATGCCAACGGAGCCTCGGGACAGGGCTGCGGCAATCAGCGCTCCATCCGCATGCAGCCCTTTACCTGGAAAGCCGATGGCTCGCCTGATTTCGGTACGCCTGCCGCCCTGACGGCCTGGATCAAGCGCCCAAATGGCGAGTGAATGTAGGAGACTATAGCCCGTTCAGACCACCGTTTCGACCTCACGGACTGCCATGCTTGCCTTGAATCGGCGGCTAAAATAGATGAACGAAGCAATTACCAATACGCCATAGACAGCCGATAGAATGTACGCGCCATCCATAAAAAACTCCCGGTAGCTAATCGTGGCGTGCCCGAAATTCTTATAAAGCAACACCGCTACGCTACCCAGATAGCCGTACCAATCGGCCAGCGTTACGATGAATCCCACGGTGCTCACGTAGCGGAACGTGGCAATCAGACGCTCAAAATACAGTCCGTTGCAGGGCACATAGGCCATGTATAAACCCAATCCCGTTAACAAAAACCAGTTGCCTGGCGACAGCATACCGGTTGAGTAGGCGTATGTACTGACGCCAACCAGCGTTCCTCCGGCCAGCATCAGGCAGTTAAGCAGCGCAAACGCCCGAAAATTGTTGGTAACCCGCTGGAGCAGCGCCATGACAATAAGAATCCCGACAGCAACCAGGGTTTCGGTTTTGGCGAAAATACCCGGATTGTCGACACCCGCGTCTTTCAGAATTTCCGGTCCGAAGTTGTCGCGAAAATCCCGGAACGCGGATAACAGCACATACGACGCAATGAGCAGGACCAGCCCCGGCCTGAAGTTTCGGACAAAGCTTCGGCGCTCGTCGGCATCCATTGGCTTACGCTCGGTACGAAGGGCGCGGTCCTCAGCAGTGGGGGGCGGCAGCAGGGTCAGCGCATAAATAGACACCAGCATGGGCAGCACAAACAGACTACCCGTCACAAAAGGCAACCAGAATTCCGACACGCCCCAATCGGCCCGAATGGTCAGCGCCACCGTTTTAACAAAGCCCGATGCAAAAATAAACGAAGCTGTCAGGCCCGCTACGAGTCCATCCGTTTGCCGTCTGCCTTCCAGAAAGCCCAGCATGGTGCCGTAGATCAGGCCTAAGGGTAACCCGTTCAGAAACAGGAAGATGATGTTGTAGGGAGCGGGTACAAGTGCAAAGCCAAGCAACGCCAGCAAGGCGATCAGGACGAACAGCAGGATATTGATGGCCCGTCGGCTCGGCGACATCTCCGAAACGACCTTAATACCAATGCCTTTGGACATAGCATAGCCAAAGACCTGCGCCGTAACCAGCCATATTTTATAGCTGATACCGGCAAAAGCCATCCCCTCAAACGTAACCGCCGTGATACCCCGACGAAAGGCGTACATACAGGCGTAGGTACAAAAGGCAGCCGTAGCGCCGAAAAGCATGAATGCCGTCGGATTCCGAAGGAAGGCAGGAGATTTCACAAATAGCTTGCGTTAATGTTGATGAATACGGGTTTGGCCAAAATTAAATTGGGGCACGAAAGCGCAAGATAAAACAAAATTGGCCTCGCGGCTAAGGAAATGGCCAGGTTAATCGGTAGTTCCGACGTCGATCATCAACCGGCACTACAGTTAATACGCTCCGTTCTGCTGTCGATAATGTTCGGCGCGCTGGTCAGCGCGGTCATCCATTTCGGGTCCTTTCTGGATCTTACGCCAGTCGAACGTTTTCTTATACGGTTTCATGGCCGCTTTCGGGTCAAACACCCGCACATCGGGTAGCACGGCATCGTACGGTCTGAAATCCGGTTTATCCGTGAAGAAGTCCTGAAGCAGCGAGGCCGTTTGATCGTACTGATTGACATACGGCACACCCAGTATGTTGTACATCATTTTCAGAATAGACCCGAAGTTGGCGTGCGTGTGCGACACATACCCACGCTTAACGTACGGCCCGGCCAGCAACAGCAGCGACCGGTGTGCATCAATGTGGTCTACGCCCCCCTGCGGGTCATCTTCGGTGATGATGACAAGCATATTCTTCCAGTATTTCGTGCGGGACAGAAAATGCAGTACCCGACCAACGGCTAGGTCATTATCAGCCATGTAGGAGTGCAGATACGGATAAGCGAAGTCGGGACGCGGTCCGGCCCCGTGATCGTTGGGTATCTGCATGGTCACAAATTGAGGCATTGGCTGCTTCCCTTTGATCCACTTAGCCGTGAATTCGCGCTCGAACTGCTCCATCCGATACTGGTCAGGGACATTGGTATTGTATCCGGCAAAGTCGCGCGAGGTATGCGGGTACACGGCTTTGGGCATGGGAAACACCACCGACTGAGCCGCTCCAAACTGAGTCGTTGTCCACTCCTCCACGTTCCCGGCATATTCGTTGGCCTGCCCGAAATTATACAGCGATACCTTGTTTCGCTCGAAGGCTTCCCACAAGCCCCCAATCTCATTGTAATCTTCGGGATCTATGGCACCAGATGCCTTGGGAAACCGTCGGCCCGGTGCTTTGGAGTCGGGATCGAAACGCCCCGCCGAAGCCGCATTGGCCTCTACCCATTCGTTGGGAATGGTACCCAGCATCCAGTGGTGACCATGAATGCTGGCGTCAGAATCGCAGTAGAAATTATCCGAAAACGCAAACTGTTTGGCTACCCGCACGTGGTTAGGCATAACGTCGGCGTTGGTCACGCGTACTGTATCGCCCGGCCGATCCGTCGTTCGGCCGCTGACTCCCCGGCTGGTCGATATTCGGCTTTTGATGGTCACTCCCACCCCGAACCGCGCCAACGTCGAATCGCCATTGGCCGTCCAGCCCGGCCCCGTCGTTAGCTGGCCCAGTACTTCATCGTATGTCCGGTTTTCCTTTGTAATGTATACGATGTGCTTTATGGGCGACTGGCGCGTTTTTGGTAAAACAGGCAACGGATTGCGGCCATCGTCGGCTAGCGTAACCGTCTGGTACGTATTGTTCAGCACCTGCTTTGTGTAAATTGCTAATTGAGCCGCATCCGGTACGGCAATTGCCTGAAAAGTACCCAACTGAATATCGCCGATGTAAGTCCCCTGGGGTGGTTTCACAAAGGTAGCTCCCCCATTAGGGCCTGCACCGTATCCCCGCGCCGACGTCACGTACAGCATCTGCCCGGGTCCGTCGCCGGGCGCTAAGGCTACGCGGGTTGGCCCCCATCCGGTTGGAATCAGCCCCCGGACCGTGCGCGTAGGCACGTCAACCACTGCCACGGCATTGAACGCCAGTAAGGTTACGTACAACGTTTTTTCGTCTTTGGTTAAGGCCATACCAAAAGGCATGAGTCCCCGATAGCGGTCGAGGGTTGCGTTGACGCGGAGCGGAATGGTGCCCGCTACCTTTTTACCGGAACGGCCAACCGATTTATAGTCAATGATCGAAATGTTATCGTTCGTTGCATTGGAAACGTAAGCATACCGGCTCCCAACGACCACCGAATTAGGCGATGCGCCACCGACTACCTCAGCCTCCTCAATCATGTCCCCAATCTGCACCCCGGTTTTCACTTTATTGATCACCTTGTTGGTCTTCAGATCAACCGTCCAGACGCTCATCGCTTCATCGACTAATGGGCTTCCCAAGCCCGGAATCCGGCGTCCTTCCACCTCTACCCCTTCTGCGGACTCTTTGGTATGAGCGGCATAAGGCGGAAATTTGAGCGCCATCGTGTCTTTGTTGGTCTTGGTTACGCCCGGCACTTTAGGGTACGCATACAACCCAACGTTGGCGACAAACGCCTGTTTTTTATCCGGACTGATGGCCAGACCAAACGGTTGTCGGCCGGTGGGGATCGAAGCGGTGATTCGTTTGGTGGTCAGGTCGATGCGTACGAGTCGGAAATTAGCCCTGTCCAGCACCAGCAATTCACTCCCATTCAGCAGCAAGTCGGAGGTGAAGCTATCCGTGTAGCCATTGCCATCGAGGGCGATACTGTCGATGGTTCGGTATTGATCCGTGTCGAAAATAAGTACCCGTCCTTTGTCGCCATTACTCAGGTAGGCCGTGCGGTTGTCGGGAGCGAATGCCACACCCAGAAACGAACCTTCTTTCAATGCGGCCGGGATCGTACCGGCATAATCCGGAATACGGGTAGCCGCCAGCTCATTCAGGTTATAGACGGTCAGAACACCATCGTGCAGCGATACGGCCCGTTGCCCATTGGGCGATAGTGCCAACCCGAAAGGGTCATTGGTGATCCGCATGGTTTTACCGGCAGGGGTGACATAACGGCCACTGGGTAATACGGATCGCCCGCTCGTATCTATTTTGCAAAACTCCGCCCGTCCCGGCACTTGCAGGGTCGTATAGATTCTGGGTTTGGGCTGAGCTGCCAGGTGAAAACAGGGAAGGAGAAAAAAGGAGAAGAGAATGTGCTTCATGATCTGGTCTCGAGGTTTTTCTAAACGTTAAAATAGATTAACGGATAGAAAAGTCTCTTCCCAAAGGTAATCGTATGTCAATCAGCCTCTCAACAAAATGCATTAAGAATTTATGTCCAGATAGGTCCAGACTCCCCAGGCGGTCAGTATGTTAAGTGGTATTTACCGATAGACCGCTGATTTTTATTCACGAAAGCCTTCAGACGGGCTCAATATGAACGAGCACATCATAAACGGACGGTTTCTCTTTGAGAATAGCCGCTTTGACGGCATGAGCAATATCATGCCCCTGTTTAACCGTAAGATCACCGGGAACCAATACGTGCAGATCGACGAAATACTCAAAGCCCGTTTTCCGAACCCTATATTTGTCGATTCCCTTGACCTGTGGAACACTCAAGGCCAGCGCTCTGAGTTCGTTTTGCCAGTCGCCGGCGGGTGTTTCGTCCATAATTTCGCCAAACGATGGCCGGAAGATCAGGTACGCGTTGTAAACGATCACAAGCGAAGCCAGCAGAGCCGCCCAATCGTCGGCACTTTCGTAACCAGGACCGCCGATCAGGGCAATACTAATGCCTACAAAAGCCGTCAGCGAGGTGATGGCATCACTGCGGTGATGCCAGGCATCGGCTTTTACAGCACTACTGTCGGTTTCGGCCCCCACTTTCGAAATCCGCCGAAACAGGATCTCCTTCACCAGAACTACGCCCGCCAGAACAGCCAGCGTAAAGGGCGCGGGTATTTCGTGGGGAACCTGAATATTATGGATGCTCTGCACCGCAATCAGGATGGCAGCCCCCACTAAAGCCAGCGCTACGACAATGGCAGCCAACGGTTCGGCTTTCCCATGTCCGTACGGATGATCCAGATCGGGAGCCCTGGACGCAGTACGGAGGCCAAACCAGACAAAAATCGAGGTGACGATGTCCGTCCCCGACTCCATAGCGTCGGCGACCAGGGCGTACGAATTTCCCAGCCATCCGGCCAGCCCTTTCACCAAAACCAGCCCGATATTGACGGCAATACCAATCAAGGTTGTTTTCTGACCCCGTTCGGCCTGGTGCGGCTTTATCGATTGTTCCATGTTGAGGTAGATGTCTATACGGAACATGGCCCTCCTGTCGGCAAAGCTAAAACAGCTCGCTGGTCACCCCTTGCCCTCCGGCTTGGCGGACCAGAAATCCACGTTCCATGTACTGTCAACCCCGTAGTGGCCAGTTGGTTCATTTTTAACGAATGGCCACTTCGGGTATAACCGGATAAGCCGAGGAAATATGCGATCAGGCTCTGCCGGGGCGGCACGTCAACCACCGCCATCGCTGACGAGTTTACGCACCGATAAGAATACAGGACGATTTTGTACTATTGCCGAACGTTATCAACACAGGACGCTATTGCCATGCTATTCAGCTTCAACGCTACACCCGATTTTGACTTTATGACTTACTTTGCCCGTCACATACAGGGAACTGTAAAGAACGGTCTCCTGGTGATACCTAATCATCTGGGGCAGGGGTACATACGCAAACTATCGTTCGGGCCGGACTTCAAAATCACCATACACCGTTACTGTCTTAACGAAGATCTTATCATCAAGCGCAATACATCCGGTCAGGGAAATGATCTGATTACCGTCTTTTTCTACAACAACGAGCAGGCCCTTGAGATCGCCTACAATGATGACACGCAGGTATTGTTTTCTCAGCGCGATGAGTCGGCCATTCAGGTTACGTCCAACGACCTCAGCTCAACTATCCGCTTTCCCGCCCGGCAAACGATTCATTACGTAGTGGTCGCTATCAAGCCGACCCGTTTAACGGAACTATTAGCCGTCAGCGAACCCAATTCGGTACTTCAAACCATTACCGGCAGCGGAAATTCCTTTCTTTTCTTCGAACGCATGGCCGCCGAGACCAAACTACTGCTTAAAAACATGGCCACCGTGGACATGAATGATCACCTAAGTCACTTCTACATGCAGATCAAGGTGCAGGAGCTGCTCTATCTGGTTTTCCATAAATTGTCTTTACGCGAAAGTGCTGTCCATCAAACGATCAACAGCGCCGATGCGGAACGACTCTTGTCTATACGGAATGAGATCATCAGCAACCTGAGCGTGCCCCCGGTAATTCGTGAGCTGGCACAAGTCGCAGCCATGAGCGAAACCAAGCTCAAACAGCTTTTCAAACAAACGTTCGGTAACACGATCTATAACTATTTCCAGCAAGCCAGAATGGAAGAAGCCGCCTTCCTGTTAAAACAGGGAAAGCATTCCGTTGGCGAAGTGGGCTATGAGCTGGGCTTTTCCAACCTGAGCCACTTCAGCCGACTATTTGAAAAGCATTACGGCCTAAACCCGAAGCGATACTCTGTTTCATAAGGCGCTGTTTACCCGAGGTAATCGGGTGGAAATACTTGCTGACCGTATTTTTCGGCGATTGCCTGTAGTTGTTTAATGGTTGCTTCATCCAAATGGGGTACCGGAAGAAATTGGCCGGGAGCAACCGGCTGCCCGATTTCCTCGAAGAACGTTTCCAGGCCCGCAGGTACCACGGTGCAAAGCAAATGGGCCGTTTGCTGGGTGGTATTCTTAAAACCGTGCACGACGCCCCCTTTAGGAATAGTGATGAAGGCACCTTTGGTCGCCTTATAATTACCGAACTCGGATTTGACCTCGATTTCCCCTTCAATTACGTAAAAGGATTCCTCAAAACCCGCATGGGCATGTGGACCAGGTCCACCGCCGGGCGGAATCAGCATGTCGATCGTGGCGAAAGCTCCTTCGGTGTCTTTTCCGCTGATCAGGATTCGATAGGTATCTCCAACAACAGAAACGGTTTTCCCCTCTTCGGGACCTACGGTGAACGGTTTTTTGTGGTTTTCCATGATGTTTAGTTTGACATACGCCACAAATTTCGGTAGGCTCCAGGCCGGAAAATACCCCGATGTGACCGTAAATCAGTCCGATCAGACAAACCAGATTATCCAGTATGCATCCTCGAACAATCATCTTATAAGAACACAGCCCAGGTAGCTATCTTGCTTGGCCTGCCTTGTCGCATTCGACTATTCTTCTGGCTTTTTGCGCTATTTACAGTTCTAAAGAAGGCCCACCTTTGTGTTGTAAACGAAAAACACACGGCAATGAAAAATTCAGGAATGCCTTCAAGGAACATGAGAAAAGTAATTTACAACCAGTTTGGCGACGAAAGCGTGCTCGAGTTGACCGAGCAAGCGGTGCCAGGTATTGAGATGGATCAATTGCTGATCCGGGTGAAAGCGGTTTCGATCAATCCCCTGGATTGGAAAGTATACGGCGGAGAAATGAAATTGATGTCGGGCTCTTCATTCCCCAAATCGGTAGGCATCGATTTCTCGGGTATTATCGAGCAAACCGGCAGCGCCGTTACACGCTTTACCGCTGGTGATGCGGTCATTGGTTTACTGGACGTATTCAAGGGCGGAGCTTTGGCCGATTATATTGTTGTCAAACAGACTGATATTGCCCCAAAACCAGCCAACATCTCGTTCGAAAAGGCAGCCGCCCTACCCGTAACTGGCCTGTCAGCCCTCCAGATCATTGATCAGCTAGCTGGAGTTGGCCCTAACCAGGATGTACTGATCAACGGGGCTACCGGCGGGATTGGCGTATTTGCGGTTCAGGTTGCCAAAAAGCGCGGTGCCCGGGTGACGGCGGTTGTCAGTACGAAAGGAGTTGCCGAGGCAACAAAATGGGGTGCCGATGCCGTAGTCGACTACACAAAGCAGCCCATCCAGCTCCTTAAACAACGATTCGACGCAGTTATTGACCTGTCTACCAAGCTTTCTTTCACGGAGGCAAAAAGCCTGATGAAGCCCAAAGCGGTCTTTGTCAGTACGCTTCCTTCCCCGCTGACGCTTATTTACTCGTTCATCAATAATCTCTTTTCCGGGCAAAAACTCAACGTGCTAATCGTGAAGCCGACTGTTGACGGGCTCAATACGTTAACGAAGCTAGCCGAAGCTGACCTGCAAATCGTGCTGGATAAGACATATTCCATAACCAACGTTAGGAAAGCCTACCAGGAAGCCCGTCGGGGCAAACTGATTGGCAAATCGGTGATCGTTCTTGATTAAACGTAGATTTCCTGGTTGTAAGCAGGCCAAAAATAAATGCTTACACTACATTAGTTTATTTCCTAAGCCGGTTTCACGCAGACGGTGCTCAAACGTTTCGGACTACTACTCATGGCATTTCGACCATTGCTTTAATGACTTCATTGGCTGGGTCAAGCCAATTGGCAAATTCACTGCCTACCTGATCGAAACTGACGCGATGGGTGATGTACGTGGTGGGGTCAATGTCGCCACGTTTCATACTCGAAATAACAAGTTCAAAATCAGCCCTGGTAGCATTGCGGCTACTCATGAGTGTGGCTTCGCGCTTATGAAACTCAGGGTGGTTCACGCTGATATCTCCCTTCTGTAAACCAACCAGTACATACCGACCACCGTGGGCCAGATACGAAAAGGCGGTGTTCATAGCCCGCAAACTACCGGTGGCATCGATCACAACGGTAGGCATATCGCCCTTGGTAATGACCCGTAACTCTTCCTGTACGTTGTCGTTGGCAGCATTTATGGTAAATGGAACGTTCAGTTTATCACGGCAGAAGGTCAGTCGGGATGGGTTAATGTCCAGGGCAATGACGGTTGCTCCGGCAATCCGGGCAAACTCCATAATCCCTAAACCAATGGGACCTGCGCCAACCACCAATACAAATTCACCAGCCTGCACCGCTGCCCGACGAACACCGTGAGCACCAATGGCCAGGGGTTCTACCAGTGCCAGTTCATCGAAACCCAACCCTTCTCCATGCACCAGCAAACGGGAAGGCACAGATAGATATTCAACCATACCACCATCCATATGAACGCCGGCAACCTGCAACGATACGCAACAGTTCGGTTTTCCCGACCGGCAGGCGATGCAGTGCGTACAGTTCAGGTAAGGAATAATGGTAACGGATTCACCCGGCAGAAAATCGGGAGCCCCATCGACAGCTACCACTTCGGCGGCTAGTTCATGGCCTAAAATGCGAGGGTAATTAAAATATGGCTGCGTTCCCTCGAACGCGTGCAAGTCGGTCCCACAAATACCTACCTGCCTGATTTTCAGTATAGCGTTCCCAGGTGTTAGACTAGGAACGTTTGCTTCTCCGTAGGCAAACTGACCGGGTGTAAGGCAAACCAGGGTCTTCATAAGCAAGTCAATCTAAATTAGGAGACAATTGCCTGTCTCTTTTGATGATCCAGTACCGGTAGGCGAACTTAGTAAAACAATACAAAGGAATAGTATTTTTCAACAACCATCATCCGTCCAATAAACTAACTGATCTTTAACATAATTGAATTCTCTGCTTATGTACCTTTACATCAGCTAACTAAAAGCGGGCAGTAACCTATTCACCCATGAAAGTTTTCTCCATTCTGACGTATTCACTGGCAACCGGCAGTTTGGTCATTGCCTTAAATAGTTGTGCGCCAACGCTCACAACCACCTACCGACTTGAGCCGGTTTCGGGTGATGTCGCTATAGTCGAGGGAAGGCCGGTCACGAAAGCGGAACAGAATGGCGTGGGCGTTGTCGCATCGTTCGAACGGGAAGATCTGGAATTTGTGACCCTTGACATTGAGGTTAAAAACCGTACCGACCGCTCCATAGACGTCAATCCGGCCGATTTTCACTTCACAGCGCTCGGTGCAGCTCAGGATACGCTGCCAGAACCAGCTAACGCAAGTCTTGCCCTCTCGCGGGCTGCCGCTGATCCTGCTTACGAAGCAGGCCGTGTAGGGCTAAAGCGCAAACAGGAAGAGAAACGGCTGAAAAAAGCCAAGGTTCTGAACACAATTCTGATGGTTGCGGTCATTGCCAGTGATGTATCGTCCTCATCCAACAGTCGCTCCTACCGCGAATATGCTACGAATCGAGTCGCGCACGGTGTTGCCTACCAGGGTCTGGCTGCTAAACGAATTATCGACTACAGCACCTTCGCCAACCGGATGCAACGCTATGACTATGAAGAATACCGCTGGCGCGAACTGGCCCTGAAGGCAAATACACTAGCCCCCGGCGAGTCGGTACGAGGATTTGTGTATCTACCGAAAGTAGCCAATGCCCGTTACCTGGCAGTCAATTATACCCTACCTGAGCAGGCAAACGTCTCCATTCTGTTCAAACAGGAATTGGTGCAACAGCGAAAAAGCCGCACCCGCCATTGATTGGTTTACCCACCTGAACGCTCAAAAAAGAGATAACTGGCAAAGCGATGCGACCGTTCCGATCGATCACCAGTCATCGTCGTCATCGTCAAATGCCTGCTGGGCACGCTCCAGTTCCTGAAGCGTTTTTTGATTCTGCTGCGCTTTAGCCAGCAAAATTCCTTTCTCGTATAACTCCGCTGCCCGCTCCCGCTCATCCAGTTCGGCATAAAGAGCCGCTGCATGGTAATACGTTGGTAAATAAGCCGGGTGTTCGGCCAGCAACTGATCAAAATAAAGACGAGCCTGCGCTGGCTGACTACTCATGTATTCCATGGCCAACGCGTAGACGTTGAATGGATCATTTGGTTCTTCCTGTACAAATCGAATTAATTGTTGGATGCGTTCGTTATTCATACGTGCGAGAAAATTAGTATGCATGCATACTTTTATTTAAGAGTATTTGTACTTTTGAGTCGTAAAAGTAAGGATTCGTACGCAGCGAGTCGTATCTAATGAGCTAAGGGTACCGGGTACCGTTCATTGTCTGCGGATCCGTATAACAACCATAAAACCCCAACAAGCATGAAAATTTTAGTGTGTGTGACGAGTGTGCCGGACACCACCACCAAAATTGCCTTTACGGACAATAACACCAAGCTCAATAAAGCGGGAGTAACGTTCATTACGGGTCCGTACGACGACTATGCGCTGGCAAGAGCCGTTGAGCTGAAAGAAAAAACGGGGGCTACCATTACCGTATTAAACGTGGGAGAAGCTGATTCCGAGCCCGTTATTCGCAAATGCCTGGCCATCGGCGCCGATGACGCTATTCGTGTCAATACCGAGCCGACCGACGCTTATTTTGTAGCCGAACAGATTGCTGCCATTGCCAAAGAAAATAGTTATGACCTCATTCTTATGGGTCGCGAATCCATCGATTATAATGGCGGTCAGGTGCATGGTATCGTTGGTGAAATGCTGGGAATTCCCTCTATTTCGCCCGTCATGTTACTCGACCTGGACGGTGATACGGCCAAAATTACCCGTGAGATCGAGGGTGGCAAAGAGAGCCTTGAGGCAAAATTACCGCTCGTCTTGGGCTGTCAGGAACCCATTGCCGAATGGAAAATCCCAAACATGCGTGGTATCATGACCGCCCGGACCAAACCGCTCAAGGTAGTCGAACCAACGGGAACCGACAAACTAACCACTGTTGCCAGCTATGAATTACCGGCTCCGCGGGGCGCTGTTAAAATGATTCCTGCTGATGCGGCCGAAACACTCATTCAGCTCCTTCACACAGAAGCCAAAGTCATATAATTGTACTTGGTTTTTGGTATACGGCTTCTATTACAAGCTTGAAAACTGAAAACCACAAACCGAAAATTCTTTTATGTCTGTCCTCATATTTGCTGAATTAGACGAAGGTAAAATCAAGAAATCCTCGCAGGAGGCTATTTTTTACGGTGCCAAAGTGGCCGAGATGACGGGAACTTCAGCTACAGCCATTATTCTTGGCCCGGCTGATGACGCCGAACTGGCTTCGGCTGGTCGGTTCGGAGCCACAAAAGTGCTTCATGCCGCTGATGCTAAGCTAACCGAACCTAATGGCATGGCTTACGCTACCGTTGTGGCGGCAGCCGCCCAGCAGGAAGGTAGTAAGGTTATTGTCCTTGCCAAATCATCACTGGCCGATGCCATGACAGCCCGGCTAGCGGGTAAATTGAAAGCTGGACTGGCGGCAAACGTGATCGAACTACCCAACTTAGCCAACGGTTTTCAAGTCAAGAGCAGCATTTACACGGGCAAAGCATTTGCTTATAACGATTTGAAAGCTGACGTAAAAATCCTGGCGATTAAGAAAAACACCATCACGCCGGAAGAGAAAGACGCTGCAGCGTCTGTAGTAGCTTTCGCACCTGCCCTGAACGACGCTGATTTTGCTATTTCTGTGAAAAATACCGAGAAATCGTCGGGCGACATTCTTTTACCCGAAGCTGACCTTGTCGTATCAGCGGGTAGAGGTTTGAAAGGACCCGAAAACTGGGGGATTGTTGAAGATCTGGCCAAAGCACTTCATGCCGCTACTGCCTGCTCGAAACCGGTTTCAGACCTCGACTGGCGGCCTCACTCCGAACACGTAGGGCAAACGGGGATCAAAATTAGCCCCAATTTATATATCGCCTGTGGCATTTCCGGGGCTATCCAGCACTTGGCTGGCGTAAACTCATCGAAGGTCATCGTTGTTATTAACAAGGATGCTGACGCCCCATTCTTCAAGTCGGCGGATTATGGTATCGTTGGTGATGTTTTCGACATACTTCCGCGTCTGACAAAAGCAGTGCAGGCATTGTAATGGTTGTAGGTAACGGGTAGCAAGTCGTAAGCGACTAAATATTTTTTACTTACAGCTTACTGACCAATAGGTGTCCCCGTTATTACTTACGACTTTTTATTAATTTCGCACCGTGGATAAGATTAAGCTGGAAATATTAGGACTGTCGCCCAGCCAATCGCAATCAGGTTCGTTTGCATTGGTATTAGGCGAGGAATATGGCAACCGACGATTGCCAATTATCATTGGTATGTTTGAAGCGCAGGCCATTGCTATAGAAATCGAAAAGATTGTGCCCAACAGGCCCATGACACACGATTTGTTCAAGCAATTTGCCGAACAATTCAAATTTACCGTTCGTGAAATTATGATCTCCGATCTGCGAGAAGGCATCTTTTTTGCTAAGATTGTCTGTTTCGATGGCGTTCGTGAGTCAGTTATTGATGCTCGGCCGTCCGATGCCATAGCCATCGGTATCAGGTTCGATGTACCCATATATACAAATGAGTCCATCTTGTCGGAGGCTGGCATTACGGCTACAGGCAATGATGAAGAGGAAGAGCAGGAAGAACTTGTTCGCTCGTCTAATAAGCCCTCAACGAAGTCTTTTGGTGATCAATTAAAGAATGCATCTTCGGAAGAGCTACAACGTATGCTCGAAGAAGCTCTCGGCAACGAAGAATATGAGCGAGCAGCCAAAATTCGCGATGAAATGAGCAAGCGCAACTAGATGCATTTTTTACTATAACCGGAAAAGCCATCTTGTCAAGGATGGCTTTTTCGGTTATTTCTTCTGTTTCTTCCGAACCACCAGCTCCCGGTAGCCAAACGTGGGGTCCGGCTCTCGGGCATAAATCAGTTCAGGCATAACACCAATAACCAATTCGGCCGTGGTGTAAATGATACAGCCATCCAACAAGTGTCCCCCAAGAGTTCGACCCGTTGAATCAGAGACGGATAAATGGAGATGACTCCCATTGACCGATAAAAGGCCAACGAGCGAAACAATTTCAAAATGACCTTTCCATACGCTGGGAGCTTCCTGATTGGCCAGACGCAATGTTACATCGGTTAAGCTACCTACACAGGTAAGCACCGCGCCAGCGCTTATTCGTTCCTGCAGAACGATCGTCTCCAGGGCTTTTTTTAAATCCTGCCCCGGCTTTAGCCGAATCGAATACGTTTGCATAGTCGATGCAACGGCGGGCAAGTGACCACTAGAAGGTTGCGATTGCGCGTTAAGCATGGTTGCGAAACATTGACACGTTAACAGTAATAAATATAATCGCATTCGGCGCATTGTATTGATCAGGCTGGGTTTTACACACGTATAAATCATAATTATATACATAAAAAAACCGGGAGCGTTGGCCCCCGGTTTTTCTATTTGTGTGCTACTTCCTTATTCAACACCGAAGAGTACATCTGACCGGCGACCGCTGTTACCAGCCCGGCGTGATTTCTTCTTGGCAGGTGCTGGAGGAGCCAGTAACTTAGCTTTCTGCTCATCTGTCAGTGGCTTCAGGTCAGTGATCGAGTAGCTGTTGTCGCTAATCGTTGTGTTGAAGCTACCCACTGCTTGCTCAGGCTGACCGTTGCATGGCAGTTTCGTTACAGTGAAGACAGCGCGGAAGTACTGAACTTGTGGACGTACCCGGCGACCTTTGTAGCGAATCGCATTGCCGCTTTCGATTTTAGCTTTCTCAGCTTGCAGTTGCTGTGCCAAACCACCTGGCAGTTCGCGGATATTCAGGATAACCGTATTCGTATCGAACTCAACAGTGCTGTTCGCCAGTTGACGGTTCAGACCACGGTAGCGAAGACGTGTGACGGTATCACCAACCGATGTGACAGTTCCGTTACAGTAACATACGTTGGCCACTTCGCGAGTGTATGGAGTACGGTAGTAAACCTCCAGGCGCTCAAGTTTGTGGCGGTATTCACACTCAACGACTTTGCTACGTGGACGAATGCTAGCGAAGCTTGTTGTAGCAACTTCGCTCATACAGGTACCACATTTAGCAACCTGCTTGTTGTGAACTGTTACGTAGTAGAAACCTGGGTTTACCTGGCCATTCGAGAAATAAGCAGTTGGGAAAGCAAGCGTCGTATCGGTCGTGTTTTCCAACTGAGCAATTACTTGATCCGTTGATCCAGCAACTACTGAATCTGCGCGGTAATACAGACGAGCCGTAAACGTTTCGTTTCTTGGGTTCGGAGTCGTGCTACGCCAGCTAATAACAGGAGCCGTTGCGGCTGTATTGACAGGAGCCGATTGCTGTGCGTTTGTGCTATCAACAAAAGCCAGCGATGCACCTTTCAGAGAAGCGCCGTTGAAACGTACATTCAACTCAGGAATCTGTTCGCAGGTTGGGCAAGTAACAGGTGCTTTAGGAATAAGCTTTTTCTGAACAAACCCTTTCCGAACAGCTAAACCTACGTTAAAACCACCATGCTTACGCTTGAACTCATACAGTTGATCGTCGATGCCGTTGATGATCAAGTAGTTTAACTGAGTAATAAAGCCTTGTCCCTGAACACCAATGTTCCAGTTATTACGCAGTGGGAAGAAAACTGCCACCGAGCCTAAAGCACCCAAGTGATATAAGCTGGGGCTAGGGTTAACCGAGCGAACTAAGCCACCTCCGCCAACAAAGGAAGGAACCGAAGGCAAGGATAGAGTCGATGGCGTGTAAGCAGCAATCGTAGCGGCTTCGGTACGGAACAAACCGCCACGAGCGCCTAATTCGATGAACGTTGTAGCGTCGGGATTACGACGGCTACGAGCCAACGTGAACGTTAATACAGGTCCAACCGTCAGGAACATATCTTCCGAAGCCCGTTGACGAATAGTTACCTGATCTCTGCTGAACCCGCGAGCCGCGGCTAAACCGTAAAGATAGTCTGTGTAAATGCTGCGTGTAATGTAATTCTGGTAACCGAAAGAAGCTCCTAAACCAAAACGAAGCCGACGGGTAGCAGGTGTCAAGAAGTAGTCGACGTTGCCTGTGATATTGAAGCCTGCGCCATTATAAAGCGTATTGTCCCGCTTATTGGGGCCAAAGGTATTCTCCCATGTTCCGCAATAGGCGAAATTAGGACCGGCATACAAGCCGACCCGCCATGGCGACAGACGTCGTACTAAAATAAACGTCTGGAAGGTTGTGTCGCAATCATCCAGCTCGGCAACATCACTGGCTTGCGCTTTGAAATCACCTCTACGCAGCGTATCGGTGTAAACACCTTTACCCAAACGATAGATGTTCTCTCGTGAATAACTGCCGCTCGGTGCGGTTGTCGTAGCGGGTTGAACCCGGACTGAGTCAGCCTGTTGAGCAAGGCTGACAGAAGGTATTGCAAAACCTAGCAACACGAGTCCAGCCAGCATCCTCATAGGGTGTTGTTGGATAAATGTTCGCATATTTATTGAGTTAATTTGACGCAATGTTTGTTACTAAACTGTTATTCTCCCAAATGTGACTACGGAAATTTAGGGAACGGCCTGCCTTTTTTTCATCATAGGTTACTTGGAGAACCCACAATACTCTATATGACTACCTTTTCTGAAAAATGTTTTGAGGTTGTTCATAACTTTATGTTCATCCACAAAAATTTACCTTAATCCCTCAATTTATGGCCAAATAAATTTGACCGGTCACACAGGTCATTTGATGAAAAAGATCATCAAGCGGCCCCACAATCCGCTATTTTTATGCAATGTTAAGACTGAATTGCAAAACTCAATTCATCTATCTGTTTTTTTTTCTTCATCCTCATAAAAGAAACTAGTTTATCAAACTTATAGGGTACTCAATGCTATAGTTTGATAGACAGGAAATTAATTAGAGGCTGTTATTCACAATGTCATCCAATAAATGATATTGTGTTCAAAACTGACTTTTTTATTAGTGGTCAATAATAGTAAGAATAAGGTGATAAAAAAATAATTCAATGCCCTTCCGGTAAACAAACACTAAATACCCGGCATTTTATTACTTCTTCCTTAATTCGTTCTATTTTCACGAACTATTACCTTATACGTAGTCTAATTTCTAAAGCAATGCCGGTCTGAGATGCAGAGAGATTATGATACACAGGATTTACTATTCCTGATCGTAAGCAGGCTGTACCTTATTACATCGTTAACACAATGCAGTCAGTTGTAGAACTAGCTACGCTTAGACGAGCAGGAATTTAAATCGTAACGAACCAGAGGTGAGTTTCTACTGTCGTTGGTCATTCATCATCCTAATTTAATGGAAGTCTGAATTAGGTTTGTCGCACATTTAGCAATGATCTTGCCCGTTGACGATACGATTCGACCTTCGCAATGAACAATGTTTTTCCCTTCCCGAATCACTTCAGCCGTTGCCCTAACTTGTTCACCCAGGCGAGCCGCATGTAAAAAATCAACGGTCAAATTAACAGAAGTAAAAGCATATTCCCGACCGAGCGAATAGACCATTGCGCCAATCAAATCATCTAAAATAGCTGCGCCTGCACCACCGTGCAGAACCCCAGCCGGATTCGTCATCTCTTCACGAATGGTGAAATCAGCCACTAGTCGCCCATAATCCACATCCCTGATCGTACCATTGAGCCAGCGGCCAAATGGGGATATACTTTCGCTCATATTCTGCCCTATTCGAGTGCGAAAGAACTCGAGCCGATGATTTATGTTCTTATCCATAGAAACAAAAATAGTATTTAACTAAGCTGAAAGTCTATAACATGCTATTATTTATGTACTTTCTTGGGAGTTTTTCAAGACTTGTACTACTTTTGGGCGTTTTAACACGCCTACGTAATTTCTCCTCATGAATTATACGCTTACGCAGATACCCGATCGAACCGTAAAACCTCGTGAAAGCGGGCTGACTATGGTTATGGATAAAGGGTTAAGCCTCCGGGAAGTCGAGGATTTCCTATCCGTCTCTGCTGACCACACAGACATTGTTAAGTTAGGTTGGGCAACTTCATTCGTTACTCCACGTCTGAACGAAAAATTAGCTATCTACCGCGAAGCAGGTATCCCGGTATATTTCGGCGGAACCCTGTTTGAAGCCTTTGTTGTGCGAAATCAGTTCGACGATTACCGCCGGTTGTTAGATAAATTCGGCATGGACCACGCTGAGGTATCTGATGGATCAATTGAAATGACCCAGGACGATAAGTGTGAATATATCCGGCAACTGGCTACCCAGGTTATCGTTCTTTCAGAAGTAGGGTCCAAAGATGAGGCTAAAATTATTCCGCCTTACAAATGGATTCAGTTGATGAAGGCCGAGTTAGAAGCAGGTGCCTGGAAAGTAATCGGTGAAGCCCGCGAAGGAGGTACGGTTGGCTTGTTCCGATCGAGCGGAGAAGTCAGGCAGGGACTGGTTGAAGAAATTTTAACGCAGGTGCCTTTCGAGAAAATTTTGTGGGAAGCCCCTCAGAAAGAACAACAGGTTTGGTTCGTCAAACTCCTTGGTGCGAACGTAAATCTGGGCAACATTGCCCCTCATGAAGTTATTCCTCTGGAAACCATTCGGTTAGGTCTCCGAGGTGATACATTTTTACATTTTTTAGACAAGTAGGGAACGCATATGGATCTTATCAAATCGCTACTTGACTTTTTGCTTCACCTTGATCGCTACCTTGATCTGTGGGCAAACGAGTACGGTATACTGCTGTATGCCATTCTCTTTCTGATCGTGTTTACCGAAACGGGATTAATTGTGATGCCGCTGCTGCCAGGTGACTCCCTGTTGTTCGCTGCCGGTGCCCTGGCCGCCCGCCCTACCAATGAATTGAGCGTGTGGGCAATTATTCCTCTGCTTATTGTGGCTGCCTTACTGGGGGACAACCTTAATTATTTTGTCGGCAAATTTTTAGGAACGAAAATCAAGTCCCGCGAGCGTATCCTGTTTTTTAAGCGGGAATACATCGCTGAAACAGAAAAGTTCTACGAAAAGTATGGTGGACGAACCGTAATCATTGCTCGGTTTATTCCAATCGTGCGCACCATTGCCCCCTTTGTGGCAGGAGCCGGAAGCATGAGCTATGGAACTTATATTAAGTTCTGTATTCTTGGTGCTATATTATGGGTAACGAGCATTTCGCTACTGGGATACTTTTTTGGAAACTTCCCGATCGTTCAGAAAAACTTCGAACTCGTCGTATTTGGCATCGTCGGTTTATCGATCGTTCCTATCATTTTAGAGTTTTTCAAAAAACGGACCCGTTAAAACTTTCTGCATTTTGTTAGACGCTACCTATGCCATTGCTTTCAGCAGTGGCATAGTGTTTTTAAACCAAGTATTATGACACGCTACGGCCTTATCGGCTTTCCGCTTACACATTCGTTCTCTAAACGGTATTTTACGGAGAAATTTAAACGGGAAGGCATTGCCGACAGTCGATACGATCTGTTCGATATGCATGACCTTACAGCGTTGCCCGACTTGCTTGCGTTGCCTGGTTTGCGAGGGATCAATGTTACTATTCCGCACAAGCAGGCTGTTCTTCCTTATTTGGATCGGCTGGATGCATCAGCGGAGAAAATTGGCGCTGTTAATGTAATTAAAGTAGAAGCTGATGGTTCCCGAACCGGTTATAACTCCGACTATTACGGTTTTCGACAATCGCTGGTCGATTGGCTGACGTTGCTTGGTCGTTCAACTGACGGGCTGCGGGCGCTGGTACTGGGTACAGGTGGGGCGTCAAAAGCAGTTACGGTAGCCTTGGCGGATCTGGGAATTTCGTACACCTATGTGTCACGAACGAAAAGTGACAATACCCTTACCTACGACGAGCTAGCTGATATTCTGGGCGATTACTCGTTAATTATCAACGGCTCTCCCATTGGGACCTATCCTGCTATTGATGAAGCACCGGCTCTCCCCTATCATCAGTTGACGGATCGTCATCTGCTATACGATTTGGTTTACAATCCTACTGAAACGAAATTCATGAAACTTGGCCGGGAGTCTGGTGCCGCCGTTCATAATGGATTGCGTATGCTGGAACTACAGGCCGAAAAAGCCTGGGAAATTTGGCAACGGTAAATTCTGAGTTCTTCTGCTTTTGTTAATTTAAACGTATTCCTGATGCCTCTTTTAGTATTTGCCAACATCACAGCCAAAACTGGCGCTGAAGCCAATCTTAAAAATGCGTTGCGCGAATTGGTTCTGGACGTTCGAACCGAACCCGCCTGCCAACTCTACGAATTATACGAGAGCGTCGACCATCCCGAACGGTTTGTTATGCACGAGCGCTGGAATGATGAGGCCGGCCTGCTGGCTCACAATCAAATGGCCCATATGAAGGCGTTTGGCGAAAAGGCGAAAGACTGGTTAGCTGGACCGGCCGTCTTAACAAAAGTGAGTATATGAATGGGCTTCGGCCTGTTCATATTGTTAGAAACTTCTACACGTGTACTATAAACAAATATCCTTCATTCGCTCTTCATCCATCACGAATACATTAAAATCAACCTGCCCACGAATACCCTGAACCCAGCCACTTTGGTTATGTTGCCAAAGGTATAGTTTGTCTGGATCATAACTCCGAAGGTGTTTGGCTGAGTAGTCGGCTATCCAAAGTGGGTATTCACTCAAGTTGTCCTTTATATATCGTTTATAAAGGTTACCGTTCGTGTAGATGATGGGCCGCACGTGATAGTGCTCTTCAACCGTTTCGAGCCACAGCCTCAGTCCATTGATAATTGTTTCATCCGACTGCCCATTTATTACTTCGAAGTCAACAACCGGTACAAAATCGCCCTCGCTCAAGTCGACCGTCCGAATGAAGTTAGCAGCCTGTTTGAGTGGGTCGCGCGTAGGATGATAAAAATGATAGGCTCCCCGCCGTAACGCTGTTTTTTTTGCTTCACGCCAGTTTTTTTCAAAATGCTTGTCCGCTAATGTAGCCCCTTCAGTCGCCTTGATGAACACGAACTGAAGCCGAACACCGTCCGCTTCCATCTGCCTCACTCGTGCCCAGTTTATACGGTCGTTATGCCGCGATACGTCAATGCCGTGAATGCCGTAGCGCATGGGTAACCGGATGCCAAACGCCCGAACAAATTGCCAGTCGAGTTGATCGGCCTTACGTGACCGAACAACCCAAAAAGTGATCACCACGATAAAGAATGCCGCAATCCATAGACCATATCGCTGAACGATGAGCTTAAACAGAACGCGGGTTTTCATGCAGTTTTCTAATTAGTAGGTCAAAAATACAGCATAAGCGCCGAACATAACGAACATAAAAAAGCCCTCCATACATATGAAGGGCTTTCTCAATCAAGTCTTGACAGTCTTATTAATCGTGGCCTTCCAGCTTCACCAACTTGTTGTATAAGCCGAGCAACAAGAAGGGAGCGGCCCATTGGCCAACAAACAGGCTTCGATCACGCTTGTTTATTGATTGCAAATACAACGAAACTCCCATCGAACCGAGTGCCGCCCATAAAAAAAGATCGGATGGTAACTTGGCTGTTTGCTCTTCAATAGCTGATGCTACTGGTCCTTCTGTGTGCTCAGGATTGTTGTTTTGAGACTTTGCCATAACGCTAAGTGATTTGTTTTTTTCTACAGACCACTTAACTCAGCGAAGAATCATAAAGTTTAAAGACTATAGTTTTAAGCGAGTATTGTATGCATACGGTCCGCTACACTCGTAAAAAGCGCACCGGGCTAAGAGGAGCCTTGCCAGTTATGGTAGCAAGATTTCTCTTAGCCCGGCGTTGGCATCCCCACTGCGTCACAAAATGCTATTTGTTGGGCTGCGGTGTTGTGCGTAAATACGGCTTAACAAACGTTACTCCTTTCGGGAATTTAGCTTCCAATTGATCATTGGTGACGGCGGGGGTAACAATGACATCATCGCCGGGTTGCCAGTCGGCGGGAGTAGCCACCTGGTAGTCAGCGGTTAACTGGAGCGAGTCAATGACGCGAATAAGCTCGTTGAAATTGCGTCCGGTTGAGGCTGGATACGTCAGCGTCAATTTGATTTTTTTATCGGGACCAATCACAAACACCGAACGAACTGTTGTTTTTTCACTGGCATTGGGATGAATCATATCGTATAACGTAGCTACCTGACGGTCAGCATCGGCAATAATCGGGAAGTTTACTTCCGAACCCGTCACGTCCTTAATGTCGGGCGTCCAGCGATTATGTGATTCCAGATCATCCACCGATACGGCGATGACTTTTACGTTACGTTTGCCAAATTCATCTTTCAGAAGTGCCGTCCGCCCTAATTCTGTAGTGCAAACGGGTGTAAAATCGGCAGGATGCGAAAATAGCATTCCCCAGGACGTACCTAACCACTCGTGGAAGTGGATATGGCCTTGCGTTGTATCGGCCTCAAAATCGGGGGCAATATCTCCTAAGCGTAACGACATGATAATAGGAATTTATTAGTTGACAAAATCTACCTGATTAATGTAGTATTTACTAAATGGAAAACCGGCATTAAGCCGGTTTTGGTAGCAAACCTAAAAAACAATTTTCAAGTTCGCAATTCTGCGAGCAGCATTGCCAAGGAGTTAGATGAGCTTGTCTTCTACAGCCATTCTGACCAGTTCAGCCGCATTGCGAACCTGCAACCGACGCATCATATTGGCCCGGTGGTTATCGACAGTGCGGACACTTAATTGCAGTTTCTCAGCAATTTCGCGGCTACTCATGCCATCGACCAGAAATTGCAAAATCTCTTTTTCCTTATTGGATAGTTTCGATTGACGCTCGGCACGCCCATGTCGATCACCTTTCTTCAACTGCTGCATGTAGCCGCTCAGAATGATCGAAGCAACCGGCGAGCTATAGTATTTTTCACCGGCAGCGATGGTCCGGATGGCTTTGATCATCTCATCAGACGACGAATCTTTCAGAATGTAGCCATATGCGCCAGCTTCTACCGACCGTAAAATGTAATCTTCATTGTTGTGCATTGACAGCATCAGTACACGCACATTTTTATACAAGCGGCTGATGACCTGCGTCGTCTGAATACCCGACATACCAGGCAATGAAATATCCATCAGGATCAAGTCGGGCAACCGACTCGGATCGGGCTGAAGCACCTTCAGTTTATCGAGAATCTCTTCGCCATCGTTGGCTTCATCAATAATTTCCAGTCCATCGGCTTGTTCAAGTAAAAGCCTAATACCGTCACGAACGATAGAGTGATCGTCCACCAACATTATTCTAGTAGGTGTCATGGGGTGCAAAATGCGATTTATAGGGAATGCTTACCTGAATTTTAGTACCTTTTCCAAATGCAGATTGTACTTTGAATTTACCATTTAGCAATTTGGTCCGTTCCTGCATATTATGTAAACCCTGTGAAGGCGGCCGTAGTTCTGACGGATCAGTTATGTCGCCATTTATTTCTGGCTTTTGTTTGGGAACGCCACTCTCCTGTTTTTTCCGGGGTAGCTGAAAACCTTTGCCATCATCACTGACTAATAACTGTAAGGAGTTTCCTCGTTCATTCAACTCAATATGTATATGTGACGGTTTTGCGTGTTTGACCGCATTACTCACAGCTTCCTGGGTTACCCGATAGAGCATGATTTCAACGTTTCTGTTCAATCGGGGCATATCGGAAGTAAAATTTGTTTCAAACGTAACGTCGAACGAATCGCTCCGATCTTGTTCAGCCAGCATTTTTATGGCGGGTATAATGCCAAAGTCACTGAGCACACTAGGCATTAGATTATTGGAAATCGTCCGTGTTTCCTGAATCGTCTGCGTTACCAGACCCTTCAACGTTTTCAAATTTTTAGCGTACGGTGCCGAGCCAACCTGTTCTGTTGCGGCCGCTCTGGTCAGACTGGCCTCAAGCCCTTCAATTTGTAACTTGATGGCGGTAAGCATCTGACCGAGTCCATCATGCAAGTCGCGTGATAACCGTTTGCGTTCCTCTTCCTGTCCGGCGATCAGATAGGAAGTCCGTAGTTTTTGGTCGTCAATTTCTTGCTGGTATTGAAGTTTAGTGGCCTCAAACAGTTTCTGGCGCGTTTCTTTCAGTACACGATTAGCATTCAGCAGTTTTTTATTAGCCGCCGTTGTCTGGCTTTCTGCTTCAATCAGCTGGGCAAATGTCTGTTTAAGCCTGCGGGCCGCAGGACGGAAAATCAAGAATCCTATTCCGATCAGAACGGCTACCGTGAAGATGTACAAATAGAGTTCTATCGATTGTAGCCGGGTTAATTTAGCCCTGAGTTCGGTGGTATATTCCCGAACGATACCATCTATCTCTTCTAAAAATGGCTTTTCATTCGCCAGCATCAGTTTGATACTAGCCTGCACTTCAGGTGTTTTGGTTTCTTCGAACGTTTGCAGTCGCATCAGTCGATGTGCACTTTGGCGGAACGCGTCAAACTCTGGGCGAATGGCTTCGTACAATCGCTGAACCGTATCAGAATTAACAATATACACCTTTGGGTTATCAACCCTCCCCTGCCGACTTTGTAAATGATAGCGTTCAAAAACAGGAAACACCTGCCGTAAAGCCGCCACATTCTCCGAAAAATTACCCTGTTCACTGGCATCTGCCAATTGCAGAACCTGCTTCACAATTTGCTGGCTCTGGTGCCGTTGCAAAGCGGAATACCGAATGATCCAAAGCTCGTCCTGAACGGCACGCAGGCGCCATTGCGTAAGTCCCTGCCCTACCGTCAGCAAAACGGCCAGAATAATTAGCAGTGTCATATACAGCCGGGTAAACCGAACGGGAATTACCGAGCCATCTTTTGTGTTGTCGTTGAGTGTATCAGGCACGAGCAGCGTGGTTGATGATAAAGTCCGTTAGTAAAAGTAATATTTTTTGTATTTTTACCATTGTATCTTCGCGTATAAGACTTCCTTCAACATGACTCGTTTAGTAATTGCCTTATTAGTCGTATCGCTCGCAGCCCCGGCTTTTCGTCCGGCCCTGCCGCCTGTCAATCGGGTTAAGCCAGCCATAGCCCCTTCGATGGCTGCCGAACCGGTGAAGCTCTCCTGGGAAATCCTGCGGGATGTCACGTTCAAGAAAAAATGGTATGCCGAGGAGTCTGTATATATGCTCTACCCAACGTTTGGGCAAGGCATTCAAAAATTAAACGGCAAAACGGTTGACCTCACGGGCTACGTGCTTCCCGTAGATCTGGAATCGAATGTCTATGTACTATCGGCCTTCCCGTATAGCGCCTGCTTCTTTTGTGGGGGCGCAGGACCGGAATCGGTTGTGTCGCTGAAATTCAAAAAGTCCGACAAAAAATTCAAAACTGACGAACGCCGGACGTTTCGGGGTACCCTCAAGTTGAATGCTGACAATATTTATGAGTTGAATTACATATTGGCCGATGCGGAAATGATCCAGCAGTAGGTCATATAGACTATCAAAAGTAAACCCCGGTAATCAGGCGATTACCGGGGTTTACTTTTGATAGTCAACAAAAAACCACTCTGAGAGAGTGGTCGATTTGCTACGTAGTGGAGAATATCGGAGTCGAACCGATGACCTCTTCCATGCCATGGAAGCGCTCTAGCCAGCTGAGCTAATCCCCCATAAACACCAATAGTAGTGTTTTGTGGGTGCAAAGATGAGTAAAAAATAGTTTCGCCCCAAACCGAATCCTACTTTTTTTATTCGTGTAACCCAACGTACGCGCTTACTTAATCAATGTTTGTTTTGTATGATCAATTGTGTAGTTTTGGTAATACTTCCGACACTCATGCATACGGTATATATAATTTACAGCCCCTCTACCGACCAGTATTTTATTGGCCAGACCAAAGACCTGAAAATAACCTTGTGGCAGCATAATGCTAAGACTAACCCGGTTACAGCTAATGGAAAGCCCTGGGAGGTGCGGTTTACACAGGCATTTGATACGCGCAATGAAGCATTGAGTTTAGAAATGAAGCTGAAGAAGAAAGATCGTACGCATTGGGAAGAGCTTATTAACAACGCTCAACCCGCTGCGTAGACAACCTTTCCATAAAAAAAACCGCTCTTAGAGCGGTTTTTTTTATGCTTATTTTCTCCATTAAAATGGTCGCAACGCCTTTACAAATCGACCTTTAAAATAATCGGCATATAGATTATCTTCCCGAACGCCCCGTGAAGAAGACGCGTGAATAAAGCGAATATTTTGTGCACCGTTCACTTCAGTCACGATTCCTGTGTGCGAAACATACCCGGCCTGCCCTTTGTCGGGCACGAAAAAAATTAAGTCACCGGGCAAAATTTCAGCCACTTCGACTTCATGACCAACCTCTGATTGCTGCCAGGATATTCGGGGCATTTTAAGCCCTACC
Source organism: Spirosoma humi (assembly GCF_054776575.1). NCBI lineage: Bacteria > Pseudomonadati > Bacteroidota > Cytophagia > Cytophagales > Cytophagaceae > Spirosoma > Spirosoma humi. The sequence goes on along the minus strand of NZ_BAAHBR010000001.1, from coordinate 66,565 downwards.
GTGTTGAAAACAGCATAGACCAAACCCGAACAGTCGATTCCATCCGACGTATTCCCACCAGACCGATACGGGGTTCCAGTATACGTACGGGCAATTTTTACCACTTCAGGTACGTAGCGATTTTCGTAGGTTCTGGTATCGACTATTTTGCCCGTCGGTTTTGCCGGAACGGCGGAAGAACGACTGGGCGTTTTACCAGTAGGTGATCGATGGGCAACTGGCCGGGACGATGAGGCCGGCCGACGGCTAACAGACGGACCAGAAGAACGAAGTGCATTACAGGCACTCAATAACACGAGCAGGCAGGCACTCAGCAGTACGGGACGCATGATTTCCCGAGACCAGCGTTGTTGCATACGGAATTAGGTTAGGGTAGTGTAGGCAATTTTTTAACGTTAAGGCACATTAACCTATTGCAACCTATCAAAATTTCATAGTTAATGCAATTCGTTTCCGGCCCTTATCGACCTCCATCACTTTGACTTTTACTTTTTGGTATACTTTCACCACCGTTTTGGGGTCAGAAACAAAGTGATTAGCCAGTTGAGAAACGTGGACAAGTCCATCTTGCTTAACGCCAATGTCGACAAACGCCCCAAAAGCCGTAATGTTGGTAACGACGCCAGCCAGTACCATACCTTCGTGCAAATCATCGACTGACCGAACACGGACATCGTATTCAAATACCGAAAGTTGCTCACGCGGATCACGGCCGGGCTTGGCTAATTCGGCCAGAATATCACGTAGTGTGGGAATACCGACTGCGTTGGTAACATATTTTTCGACATTGATTTGCTGCCGCAAATCGGGCCGACGGATAAGATCATCGACTCTACTCCCCGCGTCAACAGCCATCTGCTCAACAACAGCATAGCGCTCGGGGTGAACAGCACTATTATCAAGGGGATTTTTAGCGCCTTCGATACGCAGGAAACCCGCACATTGCTCGAAGGCTTTCGGTCCCAGCCGGGGCACTTTTCTGAGTTGGTCGCGGGAGGTGAAGGGGCCGTTTTCAGCGCGATAGGCAACAATGTTACCAGCCAGTTGGGGACCCAGTCCTGACACATAACGCAACAGATAAGCACTCGCCGTGTTGAGCGATACACCTACCTGGTTGACACAACTCTCCACCACCGTATCCAGGCTGGTCTTCAGATCGGTCTGATCCACATCATGTTGATATTGCCCAACGCCAATTGATTTGGGGTCAATCTTTACCAATTCGGCCAGCGGGTCCATCAATCGACGACCAATACTAACGGCTCCACGAACGGTAACGTCCCGATCCGGAAATTCCTCGCGAGCAACCTCAGAAGCAGAATAAATGGACGCCCCCTGCTCACTTACCATGAAAACGGGTTTGTCCAGATTCAGCCCCTGTATAAATTCCTCCGTTTCCCGTCCGGCAGTACCATTACCGATGGCAATAGCATCAATGGCATATTGCGATACAAGCTTTCGAACGGTTTGAACGGCCTGTTGCTTCTGGGATTCAGAATGCGACAGATACAGCACAGTTTCTGTCAATAAGCTCCCCTGAGCATCTAGACAGACTGTTTTACAACCCGTTCGATAACCGGGATCGATGGCCATAACGCGTTTCTGGCCGAGGGGCGGACTAAGCAATAGTTGGCGCAAATTGTCGGCAAAAATCCGGATGGCTTCGGCATCGGCTTTTTCTTTCGACATAGTCGAGAATTCCGTTTCAAGCGAAGGCTTGAGCAACCGCTTGTACCCATCGCGAATGGCCAGCACCATCTGTTCCTTGCAGGCAGGCGTCCCCGAGCGGTCTGCCACGAACTGCCGCTCGAGCCGTTGCGTGGCCGCTTCTTCATCAGGACCAATGGCAACAGTCAGGAACCCTTCGGTTTCGCCCCGGCGCAAGGCCAGCAACCGATGCGATGGAACTCGACGGAGCGGTTCAGCAAAATCGAAATAGTCTTTGTATTTTATTCCCTCCGTTTCTTTTCCTTTTTTAACGACAGACCGAATAATGGCTTCCCGCTCAAAGAGATTACGAATCCGCTGGCGAGCGTCAGCATCTTCACTGATTCGCTCGGCCAGAATGTCGCGGGCACCCTGCAAAGCATCAGCCAGGGTGGGTACAGCGTCGGAGAGATGCCGTTGAGCCATGCGCTCCAGGTTTACTTCGCGCTGGGCCATAATTACGTTGGCGAGGGGTTCTAGTCCACGTTCGATGGCCAGAATGGCGCGGGTCTTCCTTTTTTGCCGATATGGCAAATACAAATCTTCCAGATCGGTGAGTGAATCAGCCGCTTCGAGTTTTTGACGCAGGTCGGGGGTGAGTTTACCCTGCTCGTCGATGGATTTAAGAATACCCTCCCGGCGCTTGTCGAGGTCAACTAATTTTTGATACGTATCCTTGATTTGACCGATTTGAATTTCGTCGAGAGGATTTCCAGTTGTTGATGCCGTAGCTTCTTTTCGGTATCGGGCAATGAATGGAACCGTGGCTCCCCCGTTGAGTAAGTCAATAGTGGCTGTTACAGAGCGAAGATGTATGTTAAGCCGGGCAGCAACGCGTTGCTCAATAGATTGGGTCATGCGAAAATTTGAGTAGATCGTTTGTCGGGAGCGCACTCCGTGCTAGATCAATCAGGCCGTCTATGCGGATAGCTTATGATAGTCTGGTGAGCAAACGAGTCTGCAAAAATGAGCTTGCGAACCGATAGAGCAAAAAAAAACATGCCAATTGGCATGTTTTTTACAACGGTGTCTTGGTATATCTTACGATTAAGCCATTTCGACGTTTACGGCGTTTAAGCCTTTCTTACCGCGTTCGACATTGAATTTAACTTTGTCGTTTTCACGGATTTGGTCGATGAGACCGGAAGCGTGTACAAAAATGTCTTCGCCACCATCATCGGGTTTAATAAAACCAAACCCTTTGGTTTCATTAAAGAATTTTACAGTTCCTGTTTGCATTGCTATTTTAAATTTAGGCGAAGGACGGCACAATAAATGTATTTTCCAAATACATTCGGAAAAATTCTTCCGTAAGCATAAAATAATTTTCAAGCCAGCTAACGCACCCGTGCACAAGCCATTCACGGTGTAATATTGTTCGTAGCTATCGCCGTACTTCCGTATTTTTACCGTCAGAATCGAATACAAACAGTGGTGAAGATTGACCTAACATCGTTCATGCGGATAGCAGGTATTTTAGGGGCATTGTTAATTGGCAGTCTGAATGCAGCTTCCTCTCAGGTCGTTATCAGCAATTCCGATGAGCCTACGCTGTATACCTATTGCCAGCAGTTCCAGACTTTATACACGCAAATTCGGGAACAAAGTATAAGTCCCGACTCGGCCCGGCTCCAGTTCAGTCACATTATGCAGGGGCTGCAAACACGATTTCGCAGCATGGAAGGCTACAAGCAGGATTCCCTGCAGCGAGACAGCCTTCGCCGAACAGGTGTCTATTTCAATTTTCCAATTCGCGGGTACGGGACCAGCGCCATCGGTGGTACCCACGGTGAAGGATACCGGGGCAACGGATTTGACTTATTCGATTATAAGGTCCGCGGCAGCCATCCCGCTCAGGATATTTTTATCAGTGATCGGAATCAGGATAATATTGACGACCGAACGATCAAACCGGTCGATATTCTGGCAATGAGCCAGGGGCTGGTACTGGCTATTGAAACCGACTGGAAACCAGGGTCCGACTACCGGGGCGGCAACTGGATCTGGGTATATGATCCTCTGCTGAACGGATTATTTTATTACGCCCACAATAGCCAGGTCGATGTGTCGCCGGGACAATGGGTTAAAGCGGGACAAAAACTGGCAGAAATGGGTCGAACGGGCTTCAATGCCTATAAATCCCGATCACCAACTCATTTGCATTTGATGTACCTCCAGATTAAACCCGATGGACTCCCCCAGCCTATCAACACCTACGAGTGGCTGCTGACCGCTAAACTGTCTAAATGATGCCGGATGTATATTGTATAATACAGGCTATCTAACTACATCAGCTATCTTTCTACGATTCGCGGACGAGGTTGACGCCCGTAACGAGGAAGATCATGCCAACAATGAAGGGGGCAGCTGATTCAGCTTTTGATACGTGCATGCCTAATACCGCTCGTCCTTCTGACAGAAAAGCCACTAAAGCAAATAAAACGACGACGACACCCAGAATGGTGAGAGATGCACCGAAGAAGCGACGAAAGTTTGTATTGTTGTCCATGAGTACATTAATGTAGCGTGGTGAATGAAAAATAACTAACGGTTAGAGGCCTGCTAATCTTTAGTCGGCACTTCTTATTTTAGGAGTAAAGCCGCGCTTGCGACCTTCTTCCAGTAAAAATGGGTAAGCTGCTTCGAGCGAATTCGTAACAACGCCATCCAGAATGGCTTCGCGCATTACCGATTTTATCTCGCCAACTTCTTTGGACGGGGGTAAGCCGAACGTTTCCATGATCAGCTCACCGGTGATAACCGGCTGAAAACTACGAAGCTTATCGCGTTCTTCGAGGTCGTGTAATTTGCGCTCAACCCGGTCGAAATTACGCAGGTGTTTTTGTACACGCTCATAATTCTTGGACGTAATGTCGGCGCGGCAAAGTGCCATGAGCCCTTCGAGATCATCGCCTGCATCCACTAACAACCGGCGCAGGGCCGAGTCCGTAATTTGTTCTTTTGTTAAGGCAATGGGCCGCAGGTGCAACCGAACAAGCCTTTGCACAAAACGCATGTGTTCATTGAGCGGCAGCTTCATAGTCCGAAAAATTCCGGGTACCCAGCGGGCACCCAGGTCCTCGTGTCCATGAAATGTCCAGCCAACCTTCTGATCAAACCGCTTGGTAGCTGGTTTCGCGATATCGTGTAGCAGAGCCGCCCAGCGCAGCCAAAGCTCATTTTCGGCCTCGCCCGCATATCTGGTCGGCTCGGTCCGATTGGCAATGTTATCAAGAACCTGAAGGGTGTGGTAAAAATTGTCTTTATGGCCCTTCCCTTCAATGGTTTCAACGCCTTTCAACGCAACCAGTTCGGGGAAGATCCGGTCCAGCAACCCGGCATGATACAGCAACTTGAACCCGTACGAAGGTGTAGACGACAGAATAATCTTGTTCAGTTCGTCGGTTACGCGCTCTCGAGAAACAATAGTGATTCGCTCGTTCATCCGGACAATGGCATCGAATGTATCCGGTTCAATATCAAAGCCTAACTGCGAGGCAAAGCGAATGGCCCTCATCATCCGAAGTGGGTCGTCGGAAAACGTAATGTCGGGATTTAAGGGCGTGCGAATAATTTTCCGCTTCAGGTCTTTCAACCCTCCGAATGGATCAAGCAGCTCGCCATAACCCACCGCGGATCCTAAATTTCGGTTCAGACTGATCCCCATCGCGTTGATGGTGAAGTCCCGCCGATTCTGATCGTCTTCGAGCGTTCCATCTTCAACAATCGGTTTACGCGATTCGCTCCGATACGACTCTTTGCGAGCCCCCACAAACTCAACCTCCCAGGCCTCATCGCCGGTTAAATCCACGCCCGGCCCGTCCGCCGGTGCGGTGGCTTTAAGCATCGCAGTTCCAAAGTTCGGAAATACGGACACGTTTGTGCGAAGGGCTTTTCCAACGGCTTCAGCCAGCGCAATACCACTACCAATGCAAACTATATCAATATCTTTCGACGGACGCCCCAAAATCAAATCACGAACGAATCCGCCAATGACATAAGCCTGCACACCAAGCGCATCGGCTTGTTGTGCAACCACGTTAAAAATCGGATTTTTATGTAAGGTGTCGCTAAAATTCATCTGTACCGAACAATCACTATTTCACTTTGGCCTACCGGCCGTTGCCCTCCGCCCCTATTGGGTAGCCGCGTTAGTTGCCAACCCGGATCTGACGGTTTATTTCCTGATAAAATTAATTTCTCCGTTGACGGCCAGACGCATGATACGCGGCCGTTTAGGCATACCCGGTAGCCCGCCGAACCGCTCGACAATGATTGCCTCGGCCGCTGGTGGTAACAGCAGAGACTCCAGCGGAATAGACAGTAATCCACGGCCGAAACTACCAATCAGCCGTTCCACTTCCGCACTGAGTGATCGCCGAACGGCGATTTCTCCGGTTGCAGCCGATCGCCACAGCACAGCAGACAGATTCTTACCCTGTTCGTAAATAACCGTTAACGGAATTTCGGCAAATTCTACCAAATCGTAAGCTACATCGGGAATTTTCGCCACGTACAGGCCTAGCTGATCGGCATTTTGGATAAGTACAGTTGGTTGTAAACCAGTAGGCATAACGGCCTGCAAGGTCAACAATTTTTCAACAGCCTGATCATTAACAGGATCGGCAACAATGGACCAGCCCGTTTCGTCGGCTAACGCAATAAGTTGTCCCTGCCTGAGTTGAAAAGCGATATCGCGAATGCTTGGCGTCATAAGTAGTTAAACCGCAAAAATACAGCAAGTTTGGAGAAAGATGGTCAGCCATGCATAAGATACCCGTATCTCATCCCTGTCAGATGAACAAAATACAGTCTGGGATGTTGAGTCTGTGCTTCTTAATTTTCTATGTTAAGATGAATCATCTTTCGCCTATGGCTGCCGAACCACTACGCCCCCACTATCATCAATTCTCTCATTCGCTGCTTGCTTTAGCTATTTTGACGACCGGCATCTACCTGGGGCAGGATATTCTGGTGCCTCTGGCTATGGCGGGTTTAATTGCCGTTTTATTACGCCCGATTGAGAACAGGCTTGTCCGAATGGGCATGCATAAAGTTATTGCCATTAGTCTGGCCCTGCTGGTGGCCATCATTCTGGTAGCAGCCATAGCCGTGACGCTATCCATGCAGCTCTCCGACTTTGCCGATGACCTGCCTAAAATCCGACAGAACCTGACCGACTTTTTCAGCGATGCCAAACGCTGGGTCAGGCGTGAATACAACGTGAGCTATCGCCAACAGGAAAAATACATCCAGAAAGCACAGGCCCAAACACTCGATAGTTTGCAGAGCCCCGACACGCTTGGGTTTATTACGGGTCCGCTCGGCACGTTAACGCTGATTCCGATCTATGTTTTCCTCTTGCTCTATTACCGCACCATGTTAGTACATTTTGTTGTCGTGCTTTTTGCCGAGAAACATACCGAACGTGTGCGCGAAGTACTGGGCGAAGTGAAAGTCGTTATCCAGAGCTATATGGTCGGTTTGCTTATCGAAACCGCCTGCGTAGCCGCTCTGAACTCCGTTGGTTTACTTCTGCTGGGTGTGCAATATGCTGTTTTGCTGGGCATTATGGCGGCTATTTTAAATCTGGTTCCCTACATTGGCGGGTTGGTCGCTACGCTGTTAACGGTCATAATCACGTTTAGCAATAATCCCGAAACGTCAATTATTCTGGGCGTGGTTGGGGTATTTTTGCTCGTCCAGTTTATCGATAACAACGTTTTGGTTCCGCTGATCGTCGCGTCCAAAGTTCGGATCAACGCCCTTATTTCCATCATAGGTGTGCTTATTGGTGGTGCCTTAGCCGGTGTCTCAGGCATGTTTCTGTCGATTCCGGCCATCGCCATCTTAAAGGTGATTTTCGATCGCGTAGAGGGGCTTCAGCCGTGGGGAGTGTTGTTGGGCGATCAAACGCCCGAAGAGTCGGGCAACAGTTTGTTTCGACTGCCCCGACGCCGACGGAAAGCACAGGCAAGCGAAATAAAAGCGTAGTTTCAGCTGTATAATTTTTTGATGACCTCCTGCTGGGTTCGCATGAAGGGCGGGCGCTCGGCAGGTTGGCTCAGGAGCGTGTTGGGCGGGTACACACTAAGTTTGGCGTAACTTTCCGCATAGAGTTCCAGTCGCTGGCGGGCCAGCTGGTTCCCGATGGCGGGTCGTTGCCGGTATTCGCGCAAAGCAGCCAGGTCAATATCGGCATTGGCCACGATGCTTTCTCCATAAGCCGCTTCGGCCAGTACAATTCCTTTAGGATCGATCAGTTTAGAATGACCATCGGCCGTACCCGACGGTAGTGAATTACCAACTACGCCAGCCGAGTTTGCCGATACGACATAGACCATATTTTCAATAGCGCGGGCCTGTTTGGCTATATTTTTGGGCGTCAGTTGCGGACTGCCTATTTCGGACGTTGCGTGTACTAACACCTCGGCTCCGCGCATCGCCAGGCAGCGAGCTACTTCAGGGTACAGAATATCTTCCGAAGCAATACAGGCCAGATTTCCAATGTTTGTCTTCGCCACCGGAAACAACGAATCGTAGCCGTAAGCATCGAGGTACAACTCCCAGACATCATGCGGAGTAGGCGTATAGATTGCATTCAACCGGCGATACCTCAATAGCATATCGCCACTGGGCCCGATAATAAAACTGGTTTGAAAATAAAGCTCAGGGAAAAAAGGGTCCTGTTCGTAGGCGTTTCCAGAGAAATAAACTTGTTGTCGCTGCACCATAGCACTCAGTGCGTCGTAGATACGGCCATCGATTTCGAGGGCAGCTTTCTCGCGCCACTGGTCTACGGTTTCGTCCATTGGTGGACCCGTCAGGAAAAATTCGGGCACGACAACGAGTAAGGTGTCGCGGCCAATCAGGCCGACCGATGCGGCAATCTGGCGTTCAATACGCTCAATGGATTGAAGCATAACGGCTTCGGCTTCATCGCGGGTTTGGTAGGTGTTTACGGTCTGGCAAGTTAGCTGGAGGGCAAGTGCTTTGTAGGACATAGATCAGGTAGTGGCGATAGTAGTTGCGTTAGGATCGCTAAATAAAGTGTTTCCACGGTAAAAACCGCAACCGCCCCCCTTTGGCATCAATCCGGAACAAATCCAGAGCCTGGGTGATTATCTATCTGTCAGATTTTACCACAGAAACTACCAATCGTTAAACTTATATACATGACCGTTGACGTACTGGCCATTGCGGCCCATCCCGATGATATTGAAATGACCTGTGCCGGCACCATTCTTTCGTTGGTGGCACAGGGTAAAACTGTAGCTGGCGTCGACCTGACCCGAGGAGAACTGGGAACGCGCGGAACACCCGAAATCCGTCTGCAGGAAGCCGCAGAAGGTGCCCGAATAATGAACCTGGTTGCTAGAGAAAATATGGGCTTTCGGGATGCTTTTTTCCGAAATGATGAAGAACACCAACTGGCACTCATTCCGATTATCCGCCAGTTTCGGCCCGAAATTGTTTTAACAAATACCCCTGATGACCGCCATCCCGACCACGGCCGTGCGGCCGAGCTTGTGGCAGACGCCTGCTTCTACGCTGGCTTACGACAGATCAAAACTGTGGGAAAAGATGGTCAGCCACAGGAGGCCCACCGGCCGAAGTTTGTTTATAACTTCATTCAGGACCGCTCTCTGAAACCCGATTTTGTGGTTGATATAACGCCGTACTGGGCGGGTAAAATAGCTGCCATCAAAGCGTACAAAAGTCAGTTTTTCAATCCCGAAAGTCTGGAGCCCCAAAGTTATATTTCGGGCGAACCGTTCATGAAATTTCTGGAGTCGCGCACCCGCGAACACGGGCATATGATTGGGGCAGAATTTGGCGAGGGATTTATCAGTCGCCGGATGCTGGGCGTTCAGGATTTGTTCGCGCTGGTCTAGTTCTTTTATAGTTCACTAATCCAGAAGCTCAGCGAATACGCGAATGGCAAACGTGTATTCGCCGGGCTTTTGGATTAACCCGGAAAAGGTTTTTATACACACTGATGACTACTGAGTATGATGACTGGCAATCGGGTATAGTGAGTTCGTATATTTTTCAGAAGTTGCCATCCCAAGGTTAGGATCGGGTAAATAAAGATCCAGCAACACCAATTGAGGACAGTCATCCTGCTTGTCGAACGTTATTTTCAGGTGAGTAAATGCCTCGTTTACACTGGATGCAAAAATATTCTCCAAGTCTTATTGGCAACTATCTATGTGTGTTCTATAATTTTTAAGGCTAGCTTTAGTAAATACACTTCGTACTTCTACATAAAAGTTTCCGTATCAGAATTTTCTCACATTAAGGACAAACGATTTTGTAGAATGTATAACTCAATGTGAGAGCCGTATAGGTATAACTATCTTTGAGGGCTGGATTACTCTGCGTTACTTTTGTGACTGCCTTGCCAAAGGTATTTTCGCCTAAACCATCCAGATAATCATTATTTGTAAAGCGGGTGCCAAATTCTACACCAACGCTCCAGGGCCGCTTAATTTCATACTTGATACCCACTCCCAGCGGATACGTGACAACCCCACCCACTCGGACCACTGCATTGTTAAACCTACATAGACCAACTCCTCCGAACACATAGGGCGTCCAGTTTTTTACGCGGGGTGACGATACATAGTTCAGAAAATTATACTCAAAATCAATTTCTGCGGCTGTAATGTTTGTGCGGAATGAATAGTCACGAGCCTTCTGCAATGGGTCACTACTGACCTCATCTTCACCCCGAAGGCCACCGATCGATCCAGTGCCCCGAATAGAGAAGGAACGGGTCGCATTATACCGAAAGAAAAGGCTTCCCGCGGGTCTATAAAATCTGGGATTGAGCGAAGGCGATACATCACCTTTATAGAGCATACCGCCCAACCCGCCCCCGATTTCAATTTTTTGCGCCTGTACACTCAGGCTGATAAAAAGCCCGGCTACGATAAGCCGGGCCTTCCTGATTTCATTTTGATACATAAAGTAGATTACAGACCTCAACCAGAAGCACAGAGCCCGTTAACGCCCATTATTGACATACCGTGTAGTTTATGACGCCAAACAAATAGCCAGACAATAGCTCGTTATTTAATTGGCGGACATTTAATTTTGCTCGGAATAATGTAATGAATCGAGAAATTAGTCAATAAATAGCCATCATTTAATTTCCCGTCCGTTGAACGAACTGGCGTAGTCAGAGCATCAGTAATAGCTGCCTGCAATTCAGGACTCCCATTGTTGAATAGAGTTTGTAGTGGTGTATAGCGGTCAGGAGCGTTTTTATAACGAGCGGCAAATTGTTCAAAGCGCCGATTCGACATGACCGTGGCCACACCTTGCTGCGTAGCAGGATCAGCATAAGGACCGCTTCCTACGTCGTCGAGGTAGTCGGTAAAGGTATACCGGAAGCCAATTTCGGCCCCGATGTTAAAGCTTTCATTTAACTTGTAACGCACGCCAAAACCGACCGGAATGGCTAACGTTACCAGCGAATAAGGCTTGGCAAGCCCCGGCTGACCTTGCCCTTCTGTGTGCAAAGGCTGGAGTTTCACCCACTCCTGACCTGCATACACATCGGACCCGGTACCGCTTGCTACCGGTGTTCGGGCTTCAGGACTATGAGCGACCAATGCTAACCCCCCAAAGATGTAGGGTGTAATTTTCGCCCGTGATTCCGAATTTCGGCCGTCCTCGATAAAGTTGTAGATACCTGTTACGGCAAACTCTTTCAAGTCATTCCGAAAGTGAGCGTTTCGGGCATATTGAGGTAGGTATTCTTCTATATTACTCTTGGCAAATGTGTAATCATCGCCTGTAATCCGCGCCCAGGTAAACGTGGCACGAGCGGCAAAATGAGGAGTAAACTGACGAGTGTAACCCAGGCCAACATTCCAGCGGGGTAAGGTAAATAATGACTTAAATGGCTTGCGATAGCCGGCTAAATCGCCAAAGTACGTGGATGTACCTGCACCAAACGTAATTGACGAATACGGAGCGAAATGCGCATTCTGTCGGCGCTGTGCCGAACTTTCTGTAACTGAACCTGCCAGCAAACAGATTGTCGCAGCGCCTATTACTACCTGTCTATATTTATTCATATTCATTAAATACGTGAATCAACCACCGATGGCCCCAAAGCCAGCCATTTCCGAAACGGCAGGGGCCTTGTTTTTATTGGCAATGCGCCATAAAAATTATGCCAGGGCTAAAAAACAAGAAATGGCAACAGAATCATTTTAGCTTGCCTAATTGCGAATGTCCCAACCCCAGTTGAGTTTGCTACGAAGCGTATTCAGGAAATTATCGTCGCTGAGCTTCACCAGCCGTGCCTTGAACGCTTCCTTTTGCACAGTGATCCTGACCGATGTATCGACCGTGTAGGAACGGGAGTCCAGGGCGGCCAAAAAGTTGCCACTCCTGCTTTCGACCTCAAAGGCTAGCTGGCAAGTGTCCATAACGATCATTGGCCGAACATTGAGGTTGTGCGGGCTGATGGGCGTAATGATAAAACTTTCTGTTTGGGGTAGCAGGACCGGGCCGCCACAGCTAAGGGAATAGCCCGTTGATCCCGAAGGAGTCGAGATAATCAATCCATCGGCCCAGTACGAATTCAGGAATTCGCCATCGAGATACGAATGCACGGTAATCATGGATGAGGTCTGGGTGCGGGTAATTGTGAAATCGTTGAGCCCGAACGGCAGATCGCCAAAAATATCCTGAGTAGACCGCACACTCACTAGCGTACGCTCATCGATGGTGTACTGTCCATTGAAAATGGCATCAATCATAAGCCGTACCGATGCCGGCGCTACGGTAGCTAGAAACCCCAGGCGACCTATATTGATACCGATGATAGGAATTTGTCGGGAGCCAACATGGGTAACAGCGTCGAGTAACGTGCCATCGCCCCCCAGGCTGAAAATAAAGTCGGCATCAGCGACGCCTTCCTCAACGGTATACGTTGCCTGACTATAATGCGCTACGGCCGCGTTGTCCAGATACTCGCGGTATCCCAGCGAAATGATTACTTCCGTTTGCCGCCTGGCCAGTTCCTCAAACATTGACTGAATGTAGGGCCGTGCCGATTCGGGAAAGTTGCGCCCGTGAATGGCGATTTTCATAGATAAACGTTTACAGTCTGCGGTTTAAGGTTGATGGCGATCCGCCCCGATGAAACTTAATCCGAAAACGTCAAAACTAGGTATTGAGGTAACGCAGTAGTAAATCGAGCCGCTCCTGATCAATGCTTTCGACAGGCGCGTTGGCAAAAGCCGCTTCTATTCGATAACCAAACCGTTCGAGAGTCGAGATGACGGGCGTAATATCACGGCGGTTCAATTTGAGTGTCAGCCGCGAGCGATCCGGCATGCCATAGGCAGCACTGGAAAAATAGCTGCTGATAATTTTGACATTGTTGGATTCAATCAGCCGACTAACCTCCGCCATCGAGTAGTCCCGCTCATTCATATTCAGGATCAGAATGGCTCCTACTTCCTGAACACCCAGATCCTGGGCAAACTTCTTAAGCAATTCGTTCACGGAAATCGTACCGCTAAACTCACGGCCTTCTCCAATAACCGCAATGACCTGCATCTGATGTTGAATAGCCAGCCCCAATACTTCGAGCATATGCTGATTCTCATTGACAAAAATCTGCTCGAACAGGCACATCACATCCCGCAAAGGCCGCTCGTCATCAGCAACATCCATAAGCAATTCTTCGCTTACGATACCCCGATAATCGCCCTGATCAGTCAGTATAAGTTGACCAACGCGGTGCTCTTCCATCCATCCCAACGCCTGCCCAACCAGGTCGGTTGGCTTCAGGGCCGGAAGCATGGGATCTATTAGTTCGGCAGCCAGCATAGTTACTAGAGAGTCGTTTGATAAACAGTACCTGTTCGCCGAAAACTACGGAAATTCTCGCATAGTTTTCAATTTTAGTGTCGGAACAAAATTTTATGTTCCTGATGCACCCCTTAAACTTACACAACTAACTCGGTTACGGGATTTTTGGCCAGCCAATTATCCAATAATTCGTTGAATTGGTTGGGGCATTCCATCATGGGCGCATGGCAGCACTTATCAATAAAATGCAATTCCGAATGAGCAATCAATCGATTAAATTCATGGCCTACTTCGGCTGGTGTAATCGTATCGTTGAGCCCCCAGACGAGTAGCGTAGGAACCTGAATCTGGTACAGATCTTTGGCAACATTGTTACGCTGCGCCGATTTGGCAATGGCAACAATACTCATGCACTTGGGAATACTGCTGGTGATTTCGAAGACTTCGTCGATCAGTTCTTTCGATGCCACCGCCGGGTCATAAAAGGTATAAGCCACCCGCTCGGCAATGTAATCATAGCTACCACGCTTGGGAAACGAACCACCCATGCCATTCTCAAATAGCCCTGAGCTGCCCGTTAGTACCAGACGCCGAACCTGTTCCGGATTTTTGAACGTGTACAGAATAGACAGATGACCACCCAGCGAATTGCCCAATAAGGTCATTTCGTCCAGTGATTTCTGGCTGACAAATTTTTCGATATACGCCACCAGCCCTTCCAGGCTTGCCTGCCGGATAGGCATTTCGTAAATGGGCAGTAAGGGAATCACAACCCTGTAGCGATCCGAAAATGTTTTAATGACGCTGTCCCAGTTGCTAAGTGCCCCAAACAGGCCATGCAAGAGAAGCAACACTTCGCCCTGGCCTTCATCTACATAACGGAAACCGGCTTCCTCCCGAATCTGATAGTTCATGCGTATTGCGGAGTTAAGGTTGTGGTGGAGTTCGTGTTTGTAATAGTAAACAATATAAAATCAATCCAGTTTTCGATGAGTGCCAGTCCATGCTCCGTCAGGGCCGCTTCTGGATGAAACTGCACCCCCCACAAAGGCAATGTTCGGTGGCGCAGGGCCATTACCTCATTCTGCCCGGTAAAAGCAGTACGAACCAGTTGCGGAGGCAGGTCCGTCAGCACAAGTGAATGATAACGAGTTACAGCAAATGAAGTAGGCAATCCCCGCCATAACACATCGTCCCTTTGCGTCTGAATAACCGATACTTTACCGTGCATGGGTTGGTTGGCCTGGGTGAGTGTTGCCCCGAAAAATTCCCCGAGCGCCTGATGGCCCAGACAAATGCCTAACATCGGCACCCGTTGGTAATAGTGAGCGATCACGTCCAGCAAATGACCCGCCTGCTTCGGTATGCCGGGACCAGGCGACAGCACAACGGCGTCGACGGACTCATCGATCAGGGAACTCCAGGATTCATTGTTTCTGACTACCCGGCAGCAGGCCCCCGCCTGTTGTAGATAATCGACCAGCATGTACGTAAACGAATCGAAATTATCAACTACCAACACGTTCATGCCGCTATAACGCAAATCGTTTTGACAAAATTAATGCTTCTCAAAAAAAGCAACAACTTTTATTTTTTCCTCCCTGACTATCAGTACATTAAATTATTATTATCTAAAAATTATTCAATTTATATAAAAAAAGTACTACCCATATTCCGCTTTCTTCATTAATTGGCGTCCGTAGCGATTAAATTTGACCTTTATTCTTAGACCTAAGCCTTTTGGTATGCCTACAGATTCGTCTAGCCAGCGGAGCGGACCAGTTGATGCACCCGTCCTTATCATTGGTGCCGGCATGGCCGGGCTCACCTGCGCCGTTTACCTCAAACAAGCTGGTATACACGCGCTTGTGCTCGAAGCTGCCGATGGTGTTGGCGGTCGGGTACGCACGGACATGGTCGATGGCTTTCGGCTTGACCGGGGATTTCAAATTTTCCTGACAGCCTATCCCGAAGCGAAGCGCTTGTTAAATTATTCGGCACTCAACCTACGCTCGTTTCGCTCGGGGGCGCTTATTCACCAGCAAGCCGAGCCCGCGTGGATGAGCCTGCTAAACCCCATTCAGGAACCGCTTTCGGTTTTTCAAACGCTGGTATCGCCTGTTGGCACGTTCGGGGATAAGCTGCGTATTATAGAGCTTCTGCGCCGAACGCAGGAACTGCCTCTATACGAATTGTTCCGGCAATCCCCAACAACTACGCTGGCTTTCCTGCACGAACAGGGTTTCTCGGATCAGATGATCGAGCGGTTCTTCCGGCCGTTCTTTGGGGGGGTATTTCTGGAAGATGCGCTGACGACATCAAGCAATTTCTTTGAGTTTTGCTTCCGACTGTTTTTTTTGGGCGATGCCGCTATCCCCGCCAACGGTATCGAAGCCATTCCGACTCAACTGGCCAATCGGTTAGGAGCCGATCAGATTCGATTACGAACGTCCGTCAAACAGGTTTCCGATAATACCGTTTATTTGGATTCCGGCGAAACCCTGACCGCTCGTGCCATTGTGTTGGCTGTCGATGCAGCACAGGCTGCCCGATTAACAGGCCGCCCAGCCCCATCGGAACAGGCCTTCAATCATACAACCTGCACCTACTTCGCCGTTCGTTCGGATCAGTTTACCGACGAGCAGGCGCGGCAGAAACTCTTGCTACTGAACACGCATCGGAGTTCGGCCGTGCATAATGTGGCCATTCTCAGTGATGTAGCTCCTTCATACGCGCCAACTGGCCAAACGCTGGTGTCAGTCAGTACCCAGAGTTTGGTTATGTTCGACGAAGCCGAATTAACCCGAAAGATCAGATTCGAACTGAGTAACTGGTTTGGGGAGGGCGTCCAGCAATGGCGGCATCTGCGAACGTACCACATTCCCCAGGCGCTACCTGCTTACGATCCGGCCCAGGCCGGAAACGACATTATCCGGCAGCCACGTCAACTAGCGGATAACCTGTATCAATGTGGCGACCAGACTACTTACCCATCGCTCAATGCAGCCATGCAAACAGGCCGGGAGGTGGCGGAACTGATTATCGAGGGTATTTAAATAAAACGGGGACAGTCTAACAAACTGTCCCCGTTTTATTTAGGCAAACCTACACCTACCCCTACTGCTTGGCATAAAAAGGGTCCAGAAACAGGTAGCGCGCCCGATTCGTTTCCGTTTCGAGCTTTGGGTTTACGTCGATGTGCATAAACTGTACACTATTGCCTGCGTTGGCGGCTGACCATTTGGGCAGACCAGCACCGTTTGGATTCGCTGTTTTTATGAAGTTAGCAAAGTAGTTCTGCATCAACTCCGACACTTTATAATCTTCTGGTGCCCAGGCATATACTTTATTAGAGGCCAGATTGCCCATCGCGTACTCGATTTCAGCCGAGTGTACGGCACCACGTGAGGGAGCTATTTTAACCGCGTTTGCATCCGTCGATTTAACCACGCCACCCGCCAGACCCGGTGCAGCATTACCCATCTCGGGGGTCATGGCCGGACGCGGACGAGAATAGTAATAACGATATACGGGTTTTCCACCGCCCGTTTTGATTTGCATGTCCGCCCATTTCCAGGTGCTGTAGGCCAGAAAACGATCACTGGCCAGGGCCGTAGCCGATTGCAGAATCTCTTCTTCGGTAGTGCCCGGATAAAGTTTCAGTACTTCATCGGCTTTATCATTGTAGAGCCTTTTCAGGGCATTGGCGTAATTCTCCGGGGTTGGTTTCTCCTGTCCTAATACAGCCCGATAATTCATTTCTTCTGAATTCCAGCCAACCAGCAATGGCACATGTGCCTGCTCGCCAGCCGCGAACATATCCAGCGGGGCTTTCGGAAAGAAATACCCGTCGATCGTAGCCGTAAACCGGGGAGTGCTCGGTTTTGCCGTTGCTTCGAGCAGTTGTTCGGCGGGAATGGCCCGCAGTTGGGCCAGCGAACTCGCGTTAACAGCCGTCGCGAAGGTCGTACCCGATTCTTCCCCCTTAGCCTGCGGAACAGGGGGTAGACCACCCAGCAGTGAACCACTTTCGCCGATAGCCCCGTTTATCAAATTCTTCGATAAAGGCGATACCATCAACGCACTCACCGCAATAGACCCCGCCGACTCACCCGCGATCGTTACCCGGTTCGGGTCGCCACCAAAAGCGGCAATGTTCTGCTTCACCCAGCGCAGGGCGGCTGCCATATCCAAATAGGCATAGTTTCCGGATGAATGGTTGGGCGACTCTTTTGTCAGCTCAGGGTGCGCAAAAAAGCCAAACACGCCAAGACGGTAATTGACCGTTAGCGCCACAATGCCCTTCTTCGCCATGCTCTCGCCATCATAGCGAGCCTCGGAGCCGTCGCCAGCCATAAAACCACCTCCGTAAAAGTAAACTAGTACAGGTAGTTTCTCCTTGGCCGATTTAGCGGGTGTCCATACATTCAGATAAAGGCAGTCTTCACTCATTCCATTGGAGCGAAAACCCATATCGCCAAAAATAGCCCGCTGCATAGCCCGGGGACCAAATTTGTCCGTCTTGCGGACGTCCTGCCAGTTTTTAACGGGTTGGGGTTCCTTCCAGCGCAGTTCGCCTACGGGTGGCTGGGCAAACGGAATGCCCTTGAAGGCGCGAATACCACTCGGCTCAAGTACGCCTTCAACAAGGCCATTGGCCGTTTTGGCCTGTGGAGCCGGGCCTGTTTTGGCCGACTGGGCCATCGTCAGAGGAGCCAGCTGTGCCGTCAGTAACGACAAAATAATCAGGGTTTTCATGTAATTTGGTTTAGTATACGCAGGAGAATTTTCGAACCAATCAGCGAATCGGACGGAATCGTTTACCGACAGCCCACCTATTGTCTCATTCTGCGACAATAATAAAAAACTAAATTGAGACCACCCAATTTTTTGTTACTTGCGCATCCTAACTGTCACGCGTATGCCGCATCAACTAACGCCGGAAGAGCAAAGTCCGAATGGAAATGATTTCTTGCCGGGTCTGGCGCTGGATTTTGTTGTGTTCGGTTTTCATCAGAATCAGCTAAAAATTCTTCTGCTCGAATACCAGAATACCAACCTGTTCGCCTTACCGGGCGGCTTCATCCGGCGAGACGAAAATTTGAACGATGCCGCCCGCCGGGTCCTGGCCGAACGCACGAGTCTGACGGATATCTATCTGGAGCAATTTTATATTTTTGGCGATCTTGCCCGGCACGACAAAGCCCCTTTACGGGCTATCATGGAAGCGAAGGGGCTGGCGCCTACCGACGACCACTGGCTGCTGGCCCGCTTCGTTTCGGTAGGCTATTATGCCTTGATTGACTTTACAAAGGCCATACCCATTCCGGATTCGCTTTCCGATACGTGCGACTGGTATGAGCTGACCGCCCTGCCTACGCTCATGCTGGACCACGAAGCGATCGTGCAGAGAGCCCTGGATACCTTAAGGGCGGATCTCGACCGGAAACTGGTTGGTTCTAACCGATGGGCCGCTCCACTGTTGGCCGAGACGTTTACAATGGCCGATCTGCAACGCCTTTACGAGACAATCCTAGGCCAAAAATTACGCCGGTCGAGCTTCCAGCGCAAAATACTCAGCCTGGACATCGTCGAACGACTGGACAAAAAATACAGCGGGGGCGCTCACAAAGCGCCTTTCCTGTATCGGTTTATAGTAGAACACAAGCCGGAGTAGTTTACTCAATGGCCGACTTGTTTTATGGCTTTTTTCATGCGTGGAAACGTATTTATCCGTTACGGTTTACCCCTGCTGGTTGCACTACCGATCACCTTTCTGGTGCTCTATCCTTCGGTATTCTGGTGCCTGATGGTAGGGTCATCGGCCAACTTCCGGCTTTTCACCAGCGGTACTACCCGCTTGTATATCCATCGTACAGTTACGGTAAAACAGCAAGGGCAGTTCCGCCAGCATACACAGGCGGCCTTCGACCGAATCCGGCGATTCTGGGGCGACCGGCGCGGTCAGGCCATTCTCATCTACTGTCCGGTGCAGAGCGACTACGAACGGTATTGCACCGGGGGCGAAGGGGCCGGTTGCAGTGTGGGTACACCCTGGGGTACGTCCTATCTCATTCTGGGACCCGAAGGCAACAATACCAATGTCATTGCGCATGAGCTATGCCACGATGAACTGTTCAGCCGAATAGGCTGGTGGCGCGTCAAACGTCAGATTCCCCAATGGTTCAACGAAGGACTTGCGTTAATGGTCGACTATAGATTCAGCAATCCGGCCGTTTGGGAACAAGCCGGTAGCGCCGAACAAGCCTCCGCGTTTTCTGAAGAAAATACGACATTACCTTTTCCGCAACGCCCCTTACTGAAGCTTACCGAGCTGGAAACTACCCGCGATTTTTTCGGTGGCGACTACGTCCATACAATGCTGGCTTATCAAACAGCCGCCGATGAAGTTGCCCGTTGGCTGGCCATCGTTGGTCGGGCAGGTGTTCCCGCCCTAACCGACGCAATCGATACCGGCCACGAGTTTGGCGAAAGCTATCGGCAGTTGGAGCGGAACAAGCGGAAGCGCCTTAACCAAAACAAGAAAGGGGCTGACTGACCGGCTCTCCACTCTTTGCCGATCAGCGTACGTTCGTCACGACCCCACGCCGGGTTGAGTTCACTAGCTCGCTGGGCAGATGGGCCAGGATTTCCTGTTTGAAGGCGTTGATGAGCTGACGTTTTAAAAAGCTCCGGTGCATTACCAAACTTACCTCCCGCACCGGCGTGGGCGAGTCGAAAGGCCGAAGACGCGCCCGGCGCGCATCATCCATATCCACAGTAGCCAGATACGGGAGCAGGGTAAAGCCATCCTGTTTGTCGATCAGCTTGATCAGGGTTTCCAGCGAGCCCGTTTCATACCGCAGGGTCGTTTTCCCATTGGCATGCCGGTCGGCCCCGCATAAATTCATTACCTGCGTTCTGAAACAGTGGCCCTCCGTTAATAACCACAGCCCATCCGACAGTAAGTCGGCTGACGAAACGGTTGCTTTGGCTAGCATTGGATTCGACTCGGCGGCATAGGCCACAAAAGGCTCCTGAAACAACGGCATTTCAGTGATCCCGTTTTCTTCCAGTGGTGTTACAACCAGGCCCACATCAATAAGGCCATTGCGCAGTTTTTCAACCACTTGCTCCGTTACCAGTTCCTGAACATGTACCGATACGGCGGGGTACTTACCCACAAATTCACCAATAAAATAAGGCAACAGATACGGAGCCAGGGTGGGAATGATGCCAATTCTAAAATCGCCCCGAAAATCCTCTCTCGATTCGCTCACAATTTCGGGTATGCGCCGGGCCGCCCGAAGTACATCTCTAGCCTGCGCTAAAATTGCCTGTCCGGTTTCGGTAGGAACAACGGGCTGTTTCGAGCGGTCAAAAACCAGAACGCCCAGTTCATCTTCCAGTTTTTGAATCTGCATGCTCAGCGTTGGCTGGGTAACATGGCAAGCGTCAGCAGCCGTTGCGAAATGCCGATACGTATCAACAGCAACAATATAATCGAGTTGAGAAAGAGTCATACGTCCGTGACGAAAGAAAAAGTGAGTGGTACAAGAACGAAGCTTAACCTTACCACCTGCTCATCAACAAAATTGATGCAAATCTAGATCATATAGATCGAAACAAGTCTATCCTTATCGTATTTTTGTCGTCGGATAACTACCCAACTAGGCTTAAGGCAGACTGGCCATAAAGCCGGCCTGCAACTTACCGGTTATCATTACTGTTTCCCTTACCATGGACGTTTCTGTTTTTCAACCACCCGTTACCGCTCAAAAATCGTATGGCAAAACGGGCGTTTTGATTGTCAACCTGGGCACACCCGACAGCCCATCCGTACCGGATGTACGAAAATACTTACGCGAGTTTTTAATGGATGGGCGGGTAATCGACATACCCGTCGTTCCTCGTTCAGTGCTCGTAAACGGGATCATTGCCCCTTTTCGTGCGCCCAAGTCTGCCAAAATTTATAAGCAGCTCTGGACAGAAACAGGCTCGCCCCTGAAATATTACGGTATGGTTGTAGAACGGGAATTACAACTTGCGCTGGGCGATGACTACGTGGTCAGGTTAGCCATGCGCTACCAAAGTCCCAGTATCAACGCCGGTCTGGAGGAGTTTCAGAAACTGGGGCTGACCGACATTATTGTGGTGCCTTTTTTCCCGCAATATGCTTCAGCATCAACGGGTTCGGTTTATGAGAAGGTGATGGACATTGTAAAAACCTGGCAGGTGATTCCCGCCATCCGGTTCATCAACCGTTTTCTGGAGCACCCGAAGTTTATCGAGGGATTTGCCCAGATTGGCCGAAAATACATGGCAGCTTATGACTACGACCATTTTCTATTCAGCTATCATGGACTACCCGAACGGCAGATCCGGAAAGGGGATGTCACAAAAAACGTTTGTCAGTTTGGCGAGTGCTGCGGTACACTACAGCCCTTGAATCAGCACTGTTACCGGGCGCAATGTTTCGAAACAACACGCCTGCTGGTCAAAGCACTCAATATTCCCGAAGGCAAGTACACGACTTGTTTCCAGTCTCGTCTGGGCAGCGATCCCTGGATTAAGCCCTATACCGACGACATCATTAAAGAACTGCCGGGCAAAGGCATAAAGAGTGTGTTGGCGTTCTCACCGGCGTTCGTCGCCGATTGTCTCGAAACGACGATTGAAGTGGGCGTTGAATACAAGGAATTATTTGAGCAGGCAGGTGGACAACACTGGCAATTAGTGGAGAGTCTGAACGACAGTCCCATCTGGATCGAAGCGCTGGTCGATTTGGTCAAAACCGTGTAGAGCATGGGCTTCCTATAACGACGGAGTAGCAAAACAAAAGCCCGCTTCCTGGTAGGGAAGACGGGCTTTACATTACGGCAGATACAGCACTGAAGAATATAAGGCATAACTTATCGCGACATGCCTACATACGATACGGTATATACTCTATAGCAACACAGTAAATCCTTTCTTATTAATACCGCGCTGTATATCTGTTTCTACCTTTTAACGCTAGAGTAACAATATTTGTTTGACATCGAAGGCCGATTTGTTTCTAATCTGGCCTGAGGCAGGCTATCCAGCGACCCCTGTATAACCAGTCATTCAAGACGTAAAAAGCATCAAAAGGTCCACCATTTCCATCGATCAGAAGAAGCCAGTGAGCCTTTTGATTGCTTTTACGCACTCACGGCCGAAGGGATTACAGCAACGTAATCAGCCCTTTAATAACTGACGCTACGCGGATTGCATCGAAAATGCGTGGCTCGCTGGAACCATGTTTCAGAACGCTCTCTTCGTGCGACCGAACGCAAAGTTCACACCCATTAACCGCCGAGACGGCCAGGCTCATCAGTTCGAAAAACTCCTTGCCCAGCACCGGATTCATCATGATGCTCATGCGAATCCCCGGTTGTGTCTGTTGGTAATAATCCTTGCCCATGAAGTGCCGGAACCGGTAGAATACGTTATTCGTGCTCAGCAACGACGTACAGGCGATTGTTTCGGCCAACTCGGCATCGGTTGCTCCCTCCTGCCGGGCAGCAGCCGTCAGCGAATCAACCAGAGGCTGGTATTTTTCGTTGACGGCCACCGACATTGCCAGTAGAAGAGTCTCTTTTTTGGTCAATGTCTGGCTGCTGTTCAAGACGTTACCGACATTGATTTTAAGGTCACGCAGGTAGCGGCTGTCAGCCTGGGCCAGGGTGTCCAGCGCCGGATGCTCACCCGTTGTATCGAGTCCTACCAGGTTCAGTAGTGACAGGACTGTTTCGTTTTGTGTAGTTGTCATTTTTAAAGAGCGAAAGGGCGGGAGAGTGGCTGGCTTAGATGCTCACTCGCCTGCTCTCTCGCTATTGGATTAGGCCTTTAACGTTTCTTCACCTTTCACCCAGTTGCAGGGGCAAAGTTCGTCGGTTTGCAACGCGTCGAGCACACGGATTACTTCGTTTACATTCCGCCCGACAGACAGGTCATTGACCGCTACCCAACGAACAATACCTTGGGGATCAACGATGTAGGTTACCCGGTAAGCAACTTTTTCGTTTGCTTCCAGAATGCCCAGTTCTTCGGCCAACGATTTCGAGGTGTCTGCAAGCATCGGGAATTTCAGGCCACGCAGATCGTCGTGGTTCTTGCGCCAGGCCAGGTGAACGAATTCACTATCTGTCGAAGCACCGATGACCATTGTGTCGCGATCCTGGAAATCTTCGAATTTCTTGTTGAATTCGGCAATTTCAGTTGGGCAAACGAAGGTAAAATCTTTAGGCCACCAGAACATCACCAACCACTGCCCAGCGTTTTTATGATCGTCGGACGAGATTTCGTAAAATTCTTTGTCTTTATCGAGCGAAACAACAGCTAGTTTTTTGAAATCCGGGAAAGTCGAACCAACGGAGATAATGTGATTTTTCATGGAATTTATTTGGATTGTCTATCAGGTATACTCTTGATTAGGTGCAAATTACGGAAGCAATACGCAAACGCGTTATGACTTTTATCAATGACCTCATAGATAAAAACTATCAAAAATCAGCAACTACAGTGATTTTCAGGAGGCTAAAGAATTGACTAGTCAGCCATCGACTTTCATCTTCTTTAAAGAATAATCTTATTCATCAAATACGTCCAAATTATAATTTTACCAATATAAGATTCGGGCACAAAAAAGCCCGATAAACAAATATGTCTATCGGGCCTTCCAATCAACTCACCTGACTAATCAAGCCGCCATCGGCAGATAAGCCTCCTGATCGGCTTGAGGATTTTCCAACATTGGCGCAATAACGGTGTTCATGCGCTCCCGCACGAAGCTCTCCTGCAAATAGGAAGGCAACTTGGCGACCAATTGCCGATACGCCTGAATACCAAGTGCTTTGGCAATATAGGCCTCATGTACAGAGTTGACATGGGCAACAATAGTTACCAGGCTCTGATGGAACAGCTTAACGTCGATCTCCGAATCCACAAAACGCTCAATTTCCCGATTAGTGGATGAGATACGCAACCGGCTCAGCATGTCGAAGTACGTGGTGTAACCGATTTGTTTTGCCAGTTGCTTGTACTGCTCAACACTAAACTTTTGCAGAATCTCCCCCGTTTTGGGACTACGTAGGGCGGTTTTGGGATTCGTCTGAATGGCATTCCGTAAGGCTTTCACACGCTGATCGCGGGTTGTTTTCAAAAACTGCGCTAACTCAGCCTGCGCCGAAGCCGCTCTTGATGGCAACAACAAGTCTGTTTTGGAGGCAACGCTGAACCGTTTCGACATGGGCAGGCGCTGAATCCGGTAACTGTTAATGGGGCCAAGCGCATAATAGCCAATGGACGCCGGATAGTACCCACGCACCACCGCGTTGCCAATCCGTTTCCGAATCAGTTCTTCGTTACTAACATTGATGCCCTGTACGGCCAAAAAGGCCCGGGCGCTGAACAAGGCACTATAGTACGCTTGCGGAAATGTCCAGTGCAACGAGCTTTGCAGGTACTGCTCGTCGTTGACAACCGGGGTGATCCGTAGGGCATACTCAGCGCTCCAGCTATTCAGCAATAATTTTTCCAAAGCCTTGCGGCTCTCATCCGTTACCTGTCCGTAAAACTGTTGAAAGACAGGGAATTTAGCGATGTCAAAAAGGTCATTCTGGTGATGGATATGGTAGTCCATCGCAAAGAAATGGTTCAGAAACACCTGCGCCGGAATAGATTTCCGCCAGTTGTCGTCGAGCGGCAAATTGCCCGCCGAAGTCGGTGCAAGGGGTGCCTGAGCGTCCTGGGAATGCATCGTCACGTTGGTTATCTGTGTCATAATTTATTAACGAAAATGATGCGTCCAGCGTTCATTTTCGAGCAACTTTTCACCCTAATCAACTTACTGATTTTCAATTATTTACAATCTACTTTTACCCCTATTTTCTACCGTCAAAATCAACTGATTCTGCATGTAAGCAATTGGGCTAAGTTTGCGTATTTAGACGTACTTTTGGGCCACGTTTTATCGTTGTCTTAGAACATGAAGTGGACAAAATACATTGTGATTGCCGGCTGCTTAACGCTCAGCCATATCCCATCAGCTACCGTTTGGGGACAGTCTCAGAAACAGGTTACCCCAACGGATGGAACAGCCTCACTGGAAGGCGTTGTGCAGGACGCTCAGACGAAAAAGCCAGTGATCGGGGCAACCGTTATGGCAAAAAATCAGGAAGGCGTTGTTCGTACGCAACAGGTTACCAATGCGGATGGCACATTCCAGCTTAAGTTAGATCCTAAACAAGCCTATATCATTACAACCAAGGCGAATGGTTACACGACACTAGACGAGCAACTGGCCTTCACCTCCGGAAGTACCAATCGACTCTACGGAAAAGTTATCAGCTTATTCCGAAACACAGGCCAACCCGTTAGTTCAGCCAGTTCGTCTACATCGGCCACAAAGGCCACTCCCTCACCAGCTGCCACAACGGCATCGGTAGCCAGACAAGCTACCGCCGGAAATACGCCTGCCCCTGCTGCTTCTGACAATCAGCGGATCGTGCCTCCCAAAACACTTGATGCGAAAGTGGTGTACACGCCCCCGCTCGTCGTAGCGGCTGTTGGTAAAACAACGCAATTGCGGGCGCTTCAATTTGTACAGAGCAAAACAGAACTGCTACCCGATGCTCAGCCAGCCCTGGAGCAGCTTTTACAATTCATGCAGAACCAGCCCACGGCAGAAATTGAATTGTCGGGGCACACCGATAATCAGGGTGATTTTGATCAGAATCTGGCCTTGTCGAAACAGCGGGTAGATGTCATAAAAGCTTATCTGGTTAGCAATGGTATTGCGGCTACGCGCATCACAACGCGCGGCTATGGCCCTACACGCCCCATTGCCAGCAATAATTCGGAGGCAACCCGCCAATTGAATCGCCGGGTGGAGATGATTGTCCTGAAGCAGTAAACCGACTCATTTCCTACCGAGCCACAGTCCGCCAATTACCAATCCAGTACCAATAAGGGTGTACAGCGTGATGGGCTCACCCATAAGGAAATACGAGTAAGCAAAGCCGAAAATCGGGCAAAGAAACAGCCAGAGCGACGCCCGAATCGCATCTTGCCGAACCAGGTAAAACCATACTTGCAGAGCCGCCACCGACACGGGTACAATAAGCCAGAAGACCGACAGCCAAAACCGCTCGTCGTAGTGTGCGCTACTGAAACTGGCCGGGTCAACGACGGCACTCAGGAGTGTGAAGGGCAAAATCAGGATTCCACCCAGCAACACCTGCCAGCCATTAATAACCAGGTTAGGCAGCCGCCACGTGATGCGGGCGTAATAAACCGTTGCGGCCGAAACCGAAATCATGCCGCCTAACAGAATAAGCAGACCCTCTACGGTAGCATAACTGGTTTGCAGGAGCGGATAGGTGGCCACACCGACGCCCAGGAGGCCCAACAACAGGCCACCAATCTGATATAGGCTTGGCATCTTCCGTAGCCACAGCGCCGACAGGAGCGCGATAAACAGGGGATTTGTTGCCGTTGACAAACTACCAATCCCCGCCGATACCTGCTTCAGCGCCAACACAAACGCGCCGAGATAAATGGTTGTGTTCAGCAGGGCAAAGATGGCTAATTGGCCAAACTCCGTACGCGTTGGCCAGGCATTCTTCGTCCGTTGAATACCATAGGCAAACGCCAGCATACCGCCCCCCGCAATAAAAAATCGAACGGTTGCCAGAATAAGCGGATGCACTGACTGCACCCCGAACTTCGTCGCAACGGAAGCCGACGCCCACAGGGCAGCAAAGAGAAGGCCGGGAACGAGTTGACGCACAGTTATAGCTTCCGAACACGTATTTTTTTTGCAGTCACCACAGTAAACGAGTTGATAAGCTTGGTATCATACTCACGTATTACGTTCAGAATAATTTCCCCTTTTTCTTCGGTTGTCGTTCTGGGCAGTCGATAAAACAAAATCCCACTATGTGTCTGGCCATTCTGAAAGTGTAATTTCCCAAAATCACTATCTCCGGTCAACAAAACAGTGGCTAACAAAACAGCAGTTTTAAGCACTGTCTCATCAGCCACTCCACTTTGTGTTTCCTGAATTGATGTGACGGCATATCCTTCTGAACGCAATAGACGAACAACCCTCGCTTCTACATTTTCGTCAGCCAGTATATTGATCATGCTGCTAATCTGCGGCTGCGCTTACTGTGTACAGTGTGCGCAGCAAAACGCAAACAGGCATAGATCTGCTCACGCGTCAAGTTTGGGTAATCTTCCAGAATTTCCTCAACAGTTTCACCGTACCCTAGCTTTTCAACAATCAATTCTACGGTAATTCTAGTACCCTTAATGATGGGCTTTCCGACCATGATTGCCGGATCAGCGGTGATATAATCCTGCCATTTCACATCAATCATAACCTTATAGATTTCCTGCAAATATATATTAAAACCCAATTTTCCCCTTACGTCCATTGGGTTTCTGTTCGTTGGCCCAGTCGCGCATATCGGTAAGTTCTTTCTCGAAACCGCCCGACAGAATCGGAAAGCGGCACCACGAGCGGGGATCGAGGTTGTGGTCGTCCAGGTGAAACGAAGGCGCGTAACGTTCGCGTTTCCACTGGTTACGGCTCCAAAGTTTGAAGAATCGCTCTACCCAAACCAATAGCTTCTCGCGATCGTGGATGCCGGCATAGCGAACCTCCATCAACTTCAGCACCTCAACGGGCGATTGCTTGTCGCGGATGGCCGACTCTTCAATCGAGTTTAGGACATCATAGGGCATCAGGTCGTCTTCGTCGGTCTGTTTCTTGTCCTGGGGCCGGAGTTCGGCGGTCGGTTGCAGGTTATTGACGGCTTTCAGCCCTTTTACTTTAATTAACTCATCCGGCTCCGTTGGCGAACTGGCCGAAGCCGTACGGTCGGTTGGTTCGGGAGCGTTTTTCACGTTCAGACCAACGGTTTCCAGCCAACGCAGCCAGCCGCGAAGGAAGTGTTTGTCGATGCCCGTTATGGGGGAAATACTGCCCGACGTGTCGCCGTCCATGGTTGCGTACCCAACGGCTGCTTCAGACCGGTTCGACGTGGTTAGCAGCAAGGCATTGTTGATATTGGCCAGCATCCAGATACTCGGAGCCCGCACCCGCGCCTGAATATTTTGCAGCGCCAGATCGTCGGTATCCCACGCTAATTTACGGCCTAACTGTTCCTCAATCAGGCCGGTGTAGGTGTCAACCAATCCATTGATGTTGATATTGAGAAAGGTCGCGCCAATATCGTCGGCGAGTTCTTTGGCCGAGTTAAATGTATCGTCCGATGAGTTTTCTGTTCCCTGATACATCACGGTCAGTAGCTTACCAACGATTTCCTCCGGCGTTTTGCAGTCCTGAACCGCCTTAATATAGCTTAGTTTTTTCTTGACCCCATCCAGGCCAATGTTCTCAATGGCCATCCGAATCATCAGAAAAACCAGCGCGGCAATAGACGACGAATCGGCCCCGCCACTCAGCGAAAGCACGTAACCCTGCGAACGACTCTTGCGCAGGTAATCGAACAGGCCCAGCGCAACGGCCCGCGCAAATTCTTCTTCTTTCAGATAGCCGCCCCGCTCCCAGCCTTCCAGCTGTGCTTTCTGGATGACGGGTGCAATCTCGGGCCAGTCAAATCGGTCCGTTACGCGCAGATTCGGGTAAGCCAGTGCGACGTTGGCGCGGTTCTGCGTCTGGTTCAGGCGAGTCGCTTCAAGGTCGATAACCGCCGGAACGATAACAAAATCCTCGTAACTCAGCCGTGGCCCCGACACCAGTAGTTCGCCGTTGGAAGCGACCATCGAGTCGCCGTCGTAAATGATTCGGCCCGCTTCATTACCGAGCATGTTGGCGTACACGTAACTAACGCCAAACGACCGCGATGCATCGACAACGAACCGTTCCCGTACCTGCGATTTCAGAAAGGCAAAATGGCTGGCCGTCGGATTCAGAATGATGTCGATACCCCGTTCGTACAACAGCCGACCGGGCCGACTGGCCACCCAGGCATCTTCGCAAATCTCGAAGCCAATACGCACGCCCGACAGGTCATACACGACATCGCCAAAAGGATAGGTAAAATCGCCGATTTTGATTTCGTCCCGAACGAAGGGCGGCCAGGGCTGAAACCAGCGCGTTTCGTAATGAACCCCATTATTCGCCAGGTATTGTTTGGCCGTAAAGCCCAGAATACGCTTGTTGGCGATCAGGCAGGCCGTATCGAAGGTGCGGTTGTTATGCCGTAAGGGCAACCCGACAGCCACAACAATGTCGTTAGTATACTCAACAATCTCCAGCAACGAAGCAATGGACTGATCGATGGTGTTCTGGGCAAAAAACGCATCCTCGCAGCCATAGCCCGAGATGCAGAACTCAGGCAAACACAGCAGACTGACGTTCTGCCGTTGAGCCTCCTCAATGGCACTGATAATATTTTGCTTGTTATGCTCCCAGGCAAGCGGGATTTGATTCAGAACACCAGCGGCTACTTTAAGAAGTTTCATGTATGATGAAAAAAGAGCGAATGAATAAACGAGCGGGCTGCTTAAAGCAATAACTCACCTACGTCGTTCAATAAGTAAGATAACGTTGTAAGGATAACAAAGATGGGGCGAAAATAGATTTGATTGTGATGTCAGTTTCTTGATTGTCATGTCAGGCCACAAAAAAGCCGGGCGAGTTTTACCTCATCCCGGCTTCTGCTGGCGTCAAATCAACGAATGTAAGCGTAACCTATACCCTACCCGAAAGCAACGACTAGAACAGATTCGGATAATCGGTGATGATACCGTCTACGCCTAGCTGCTTCAGGCTGTCTATTTCAGCTTTTGTATTTACCGTCCAGGGGATAATTGACATTCCCTGTTCATGGCAGGCCTTCACGGTTTCGGCGGTTACCGATTTGTAATAAGGGCTGTAGGTATTGGGTTTAAACCCCAGTGCAGCCAGGTTTTCATCCAGCGTCTTCGCATTTGCGGTCAGGTACGATAGCGAAATATCGGGGTATTGTTTGTGAATCAGTTGCAGCGGCCGCACATCGAACGACTGTATGATCAACCGCTTGCCCAACTTCTGTTTCTGCAGAACTGCCATTACCAGATTGACAAATTCCGTTGGTTCGGGATGATACACGCCATCGGTTGCCGGATTCGACTTGATCTCGACATTGAACATCGGCATAGGCAGTCCCTTCGTTTTGGCGTACGCGTTGACCGAGTCGATCAACTCCGAAAGCAGTGGCTTGTAGGCCGGAAACTTCTCCTGCTGGGCAAACTGAGGATGTGGCTTGCTACCAACATCGTACTTCTTGATGTCCGCGTAGGTCAACTGGTAGAGATTGATCTTCTTTTGTTCCTCGGCCGTAACCGGTGTTCCGTCCGGCTTCAGGGAAATATCCGATGACATATAATTGTCATGCGATACGACAACCTGTTTATCTTTTGAGATCACGACATCCAGTTCCAGCGTCTGAACGCCCAGGTCCATCGCTTTTTTCATGGACCGAACCGTATTCTCCGGCATGAGCCCACGGGCGCCCCGGTGGCCCTCCCGATTGAAATTTGGTTGAGCCATCAGTAGATGAGAACCCAGCAACAGAGACAATAATCCTAAATTTTTCATTGTATTCATGCGATGTACTACTTCATTAGAAACTATACCGTGCCCCGAGCTGAATCTGGAACGGGTCGCCCGACGGGGTTACGGCTCCCGAATTATTGACCCGGTAATTATACCGCTGCGTCGACTGACTGAAAGCAGGTATAGCGGCAGCTCCGCTACTGGCTGGAACACCCAGAGCGTACAACGACTGCGCACCCAGCGATAAATTTGTACCCCGGCTCCGGTTCAACAGGTTAGCGAAGTTGAAAATGTCGGCAGACACCTCGATAGCGTGGCTCTTGTGAATGCGGAACCGCTTCAGCGCCCGAATGTCGAGTACGCCATAAAAACCGTTGATACCACCATTGCGCTCGGCAATCTTACCTGAATAAGCATTAATGTAGTTTTTCAGGCTCTGGCTGGCGTCAGGATTGTCGAGCAGCGTTTGCAGACCCGTCCGAATGTTGGTCGGCACTTCCGCACTGTTGCGGTCGAAGACAAAAGCCAGATCGTTCGTCGCTACAAAGTCGGCGTTGGTGTTGGCACCCGACAGCAGCGAGTACCGTGTACCACCGATACCTGTATAGCGGACACCCAGCGTGATACCGTAGAACGACGGCAGTGTACCGTAGAACACGACCTTGTTGCGGAACTGGTTGTCGGAATACGTCATTTTGCTCAGGTTACGCGGATCATCTTTCACCGGTAAAGACAGCGTTGCGGTATTGGCTACGTTACCATTGTACGAAACATTGTCGCGGGCATCATTCCAGGTGTAGCTGGCCGTGATTTCACCATCGCGGAAATACTGCCAGGTCGCATCGACAACGGCGGCAAACTGGTTTACACGGCCTTCGCTATTCAGTTCGAGCACCCGGCCCAGCTTCTGACTAAGACGCCCTAGCTGCCAGTCACCTACACCACTGGTTGGCATGCTCGCCAGCGGCACGTAGACACCCCGATTATCTTCGTTAGCGAGTCGGAAGAATGGGTCAGCCACCATGTTGCGGTCAACATACATATAATTGTTGCGGCCCAGCGACATATATCCCGAAATACCCACTTTGAGTTTATCGGTCAGGAAGCGCGAATACGAAATGTTGGCTTTATACAGCGTTGGCACTTTGGCGTTTGGACCAGTCATGTTGATGGTCGGCACCTGAAACTGCGCCAGCGTTGGAATGCTGGCATAGTTGCTCCGATAGGCCGCAAAATCAGGTGTCGGCACGTTGGCATCCCGTACATCGACCGTTGCGAAATGCTTGCCATCGAACGTCAGGTTATTGATCAGCATGTAGTTGTTGATATCTGATGCAAATACACCCGCCCCGAACCGGACAAAGTCGCGGTGTTGGTTGTTGATGTCCCAGTTGAACTGAATACGGGGCTGAAGAATAAAGCTCTTGATCTGGTTGTCGGTGCGTAGTTTCAGCTCGTCGAACACCAGTTGATTGAACTGTGCTTTGGGATAAATAGCATAATCGAAACGCAGACCAGCCGTCATTTCCAGCCCTGGTGTGAGTCGGGTGCTGAGTTGTCCGTAAGCGCCCGTGTTGAAAATACTGCTGTAAACGGTTGGGTCCGCCACGAGCGGTACCTCGCGGTAAAAACGGTAGGGCCGTAGATTATTGAAATTGTCGAGGGCCGACGTTACGGTTACGACGCCATTAACTGTAGTGCTGGTTTCGTTGTAATGAAACCGGCCATTTACCTCACTGCCATACAGCGATTTCGCGTGGGTATACATCAGATCGACCCCAAACGTGTACTGCACCTTGTCCGTATTGTAATAAAAGTTGTCGACGAGTTGTAACACATTGTTGGTGAATCCTTCCTGCGCGAATCGGTGTCCTCCCATCTGAATATTGGTCGACAGGGTCCCCCCTTCAATGGTCGACCGCACGGTTTCCACAATGTTGCGGGGAATGTTAGCCGCCGGTAGCTGATCGCCGGGGCTGCTTTTCTGGTACGTGTACAGATGTTGCAGCTTCAGTTCGTTCGTGATCTTGGGCGTAAACGTCGTGCGGAGCGTAGCCAGCAGGCTATTATCGACATTATAATCGTTGCCGTACGATTCAAAAGCATTGATCGATGTATTGTCGGCCAGCCCCAGCTTGTTCCGGTCATTGGTGTAGTTATCGCGGATCGTCAGCAGGTTATTGGCATTGATCTGCCAGTCGATACGAGCAAAGGCCGCATCAGTACCCCGTTTTTTGGGAAACGTGCCGAACTGCTGCGTATTGGCCATACCATACTTGTTGCGGGCAATCTCCACAAAGCGGTTGAGGGTCGCGTTCGTTACGTTGAATCGGCGCTCGTCGAGGGGCGTCTGAATGTCGGCGATGATCAGCGGGCGCGAATCCTGCTGATGATCCCAGACCACGAAGTAGTGCAGTTTGTCTTTGATGATCGGTCCACCCAGCGAAAACCCAAATTGATTGGTCGAGAACGGCACATTCCGCAGGTTGCCCCGAATATCATATTTGCTCGACAGCCAGTTGGCGCGGGTGTAGTTGAACACACTACCCGTCAGCTTGTTGGTACCGGCTTTCGTCACGGCACTCACCAGACCGCCCCCGGCCCGACCGTACACAACGTCGTATTGGTTGGTAATTACTTTAAATTCGCGAACCGCTTCAATCGAAATCGAATACGGCGCCCCACTGCGACTTGTGGTCGAACCAGCCGAGGTTGGGTTTTTCGCCGTCATGCCGTCGATGGTGTAGTTGGTCGATGAACCAAGCTGCCCCGATAGGCTACCGCTGCTGTTGGTCAGGGGCGACAGGTTGATGAGCTGCGTAAAGTTCCGGCCGTTGACGGGCAACGACACCAGCGTTTTGGCGTTAATAGCCGTAGCCGCACCCAGAATATCGGTTTTGTTTTTCAGTCCCGACGCCACGACCTGCACGACTTCCAGATCCTGCCCGGTTTCCTGCATGGTCAGGTCGACCTTAATATCATCGCCCTGATTGACCGTGTAACCCGTCCGGCGCTGTTCGCCCAGACCAACGGCTGTTGCGGTAACCGTATACGGGCCGCCGAGCGGAATTTCCTTGAAAAAGTATTCACCTTTTACGTTTGTAACGGTCCCGGTTGAGAAACCCGTCGACTCGTTGCGCACCCGGACGGTTGCGCCGGGCAGCGGTGATTTCTGGCCTTCGGTAATGACCCCCGAAATAGAGGCTTGTGTTGTTTGTGCTACGGTTTTGTTGATGGTAAAGAAAACGAAGAGTAGCAAAGTAAGAATTAAATAGAGCTGTTTTTTCATGCAGAGGATGAGCGTTTTTTCGAACTGCAAAGAGACTACCACTATGTGTCTTTAATATTATTTTAACATTACCAAATTATCATGCTTATCAATGCAATACCATAAAATTCAAAAATAACTTATTAAAATGCAAAATCCCTTTATTTAGCGGTAATCCTGTGCTGTTAGCTATACGCTTAGGCCACAGCCACGCTCTACTCACAAGGTCACTACACACTGGCGTAGGGGTTATAAAGAAAAAGCCGGACTGAATAAATCCAGCCCGGCTTTGTTGTATACCTTACTCCTAGGTAGTTGTCTATCCCCTACTTCTCGTTATTCCCCCCGCTTAGTTTTCCGGCTTTATTGGCCTGACCCGTAGCAGCGGGAGCGGGATTCTTTACGTATTTATCCAGCCAGCCGTTCATTTCCCACAACATATGCAGGAGCGACTCTTTGGCAGTATACCCGTGACTTTCATAGGGTAAGAACACCAGTCGTGTCGTCGCCCCGAATCCTTTGAGGGCATTGTAATACCGCTCCGACTGAATCGGGAACGTACCGGTGTTGTTGTCGGCTTCGCCATGAACCAGCAACAGGGGCGTTTTCATCTTGTCGGCGTTCATAAACGGCGACATTTTGTTGTATACATCCGGTGCCTGC
The DNA here is from genome assembly GCF_054776575.1 of Spirosoma humi. NCBI lineage: Bacteria > Pseudomonadati > Bacteroidota > Cytophagia > Cytophagales > Cytophagaceae > Spirosoma > Spirosoma humi. The sequence continues at coordinate 31,496 of NZ_BAAHBR010000001.1, read as the reverse complement.
CAGTAACTCCGCTGCTCGTTCTGGAATCCGAAAGGCGTCAGGGTACGGTTATAAGCCCCACTCCGGGCAATGCCTCCTTTGAAGAGCTTGCTGTTCGACAGCAGGTTGGCCGTCATGAAGGCACCATACGAGTGACCACCCACGCCTACTCGGCTCGAATCGACCACACCCAGGCGAACACCTTCGTCGATGGCCGCTTTAGCACTCGACACCAGTTGCTCCACGTATGTGTCGTTGGGTTCTTTATCGCCTTCGCCCACAATCGGGATGCTGGCGTTATCCAGAATGGCGTACCCCATCGTTACAAAGGCAGCCCCGCCCCAGTAGCTGATCCGGTTGAATTGGTAGGGCGATCCAGACACTTGGCTAGCCGCTTCTTTACTTTTGAATTCGGCCGGGTAAGCCCACAGAAAAGTTGGCAGCGGACCTTGCTCTTTTTTATAACCAACCGGTAAGTAGAGTGTAGCCGTCAGTTCAACGCCATCCGCACGCTTGTAACGTAGCTGCTGCTTCTGAACACCTTTTAACTGCGGATAAGGATGCGGAAAATAGGTTGCCTGAATGGGCGCGATTCTGGCTTTCAGATTGCGAACAAAATAATTCGGATTCTCATCGGGCGTTTCGCGGGTGGTTAAAATCACCTGTCTGGTAGCGTCCAGCACCGCAACAGGACGCTCGAAATAAGGAGCCGCCGACCGCCAGAGTTCGCGGGTCTGTTTGGTTTTAAGGTTCAGCAAGCTGACGAATGGACGGTCGCCCTGAGGTGATGAACCTATGGCGTTCAGCATCAGAATCTCGTCGTTGGGCAGCAGATTCAGCACATCACGACCATATTGATTCTGCTTGGTATCGGGCTGGCCGGGGTTGGTATACCGATCTTCATAGGAGCGATCAAAGAGAACGGCAGTCTGCCAGTTGCCAGGATTAACCGTTTTTGTAATCGTTTTGCGGTTCTGCCACCACCGTTCGGTAGCCAGCGCGGTTGATTCATTCCCCCATTCGAAGTTTTCGAACCGGAATTGAGCCGCGTAAATCTCTTTCGGCGCGGCCGAAAAAGGGGCCTCAATCAGAAAGACTTTGTCCCGAATATCGGCTTTCACTTTCGGATCACCTTTATCCTGAGCAACGGTATAATAGACCGAAGCCGGAGCATCGGCCCGCCAGGTAAAATCGCGGGGGCCGGTGGGAGCACCATCGCGGCTGTAGGGAACGCTTTCCTGCAAAGGGCCATCGTTCAGGGTTTTCACCAGCGAACCGGCCATCGCATAAATTTCGGTTTTGAGCGGGAACCGCCCAACCGGTACCAGATACGAGAACGGCGTGTGGACCGTCTCGATCATGACATATTTGCCATCTGGCGAGGGATCCGTTGACAGAATAATACCCGGCTGACCTATATTGGTCGTCGAGCCATCCAGTCCTACCCGGGCAACCTGCGCCGTGGTGTAAAATGCAAATTGCCGCTCATCGGACGGGCTTTTCAGCAAGTCCTGATACGTTGGAGCCTGGCCGCGTGTGCCAGCCACGTTTTCCTGTGTGGTAGGGCCTGCGGGAACCCGGCTTACCTCACTGGCAGGGCCACGAGTAGCAGGAACCGTTTTCACGATCAGACTTTTGCTATCAGACACCCAGTGATACGGAACGCCTAGCGTGGCATTGAGAACAACAGAACCCACTTTTTTGGCCGTTGCCGTTGCTACGTCGGCAATGTAAAGATCGATCTGGCTGTCGGTCGAATTGGCAAACGCCACCTTCGTGCCGTCCGGTGACCATTGCACGAAACTAATGAGGGGGGTGGCAGGTAGACCCGCAATGGCTTTTACCTCTTTATCAGTCAGCTTTTTAAGGGTTAAACCCGTTATGTACCGGGCGCGGCTAGGACCGGTGTTGGCCGGATTCAGCCGTAAACCAGCCAGTTTCAGCTCAGGCTGAGCCAGCTCGGCGATACTAGGGGCGGAAGCCTGCTCCAGAATAAGCATCATGTCTCCTTTCGATGACATGCTCACGTTTGGGGTAGGTGGCATCGTCACCAAATCGGCCAGAGGCTTTGGCGGAGTTTGGTAGCTTAAGGCATCCTGGGCATGTCCAGCGAGCGAGACGGCCAGCAGGGAAACAAGCAGCATCCAGCGACTTTGTTGAGTAATTTTGTTGTGAAGCATCGAGTAACAGGTTGGTTAAACTTAACTAGAGGACAAAAAATGGACAGGCTTGTCGGTTTACGGTATACCAGGTGATAGCTCATAACCAGGCTATCTCTTTAGTAAAAGCTATGAGATGATAAAATTAAAAAATAATTATAATATAATCTGGCTTAATGAAATTTAGCCAAACATGATTTTTCAATTTTAGTGATCTACCTACTATTTATAAGGGAAACCGCCTATTAAAAATCGCCATAATCCACTTGCAGGCAGGTCAGCTTAAGCGTCCGACGCCACATATCAACCACCTGCTGGCGGTCGTCTATAACAAGCTCGACCCGGTAGCGGCCGTGTATATGCTGATCGTAGAGTTCATGCTTCACGACAAAATCTTTCCGGTTGTCATGGCGGGGGCGCATAAACAGCTGATAGTCGGCCGATTTCCAGTTAAAATACTGTTCGAGCCAGGCCATCGTTTCGGCCCGGCAAACGGCATCGCGGCCCGAGAAAAATAGAATGGTATAACCCGACAACTTTAGCGACTGTATCAGCCGAATAATTGACCACTTTGGCGTATCGATCCCCACCCGATGCCAGTCAAAGGGCGAGCGGTCTCCGCGCTGGGCTACCGTACCATCAATGTCGACCAGCACACAATACGGCAGTGATGAATCGGCAGTCGGATCGCTCCCGATACGCTCAGATATAGTAGCTCGGCGCAGGATTTCCGACTCAAACCTGAAGTTTGCTTTCAGGGTCGCTAGCTGTTCAGCCTGCCGCCGAATACCGGCCTCCCCCACCGAATCGGGCCGGGCACTGTCGCGCCGGATACACTCTTCGAGGGGCGTATCGATCAGTTTATAGCTCACTTCGACTTCATCGAAATGATCGCGGAGCAGTTTCCGGAAAGTAGTAAAGTAGCTTTGCCGAAGGTTGGTGTTATCGATCAGCACCTGCCAGCCTCGCTTCAAGCCTTGCAAAATCGCCGTTTCCTGCAATTCGTTCACCAGCATTTCGATTCGGTCTCTCTCCTGATCTGGCCAGGTTTTCCAGTACTCACCCAGTGAAACGGGAAGTAGACTACGCCGTAGATCGTCACGGTTAACGCGCAGCCAGTTGGCATTGTCGAGGCAGAACCGCTGCGCGAATGTCGACTTCCCACTACCACTTAAGCCCGTCAGAATGATAACTTTTTTCATGTCTACACCTGCGTTTGGCCTTCGCGAAGTGTTAAAATCAGTTTTGTTTTCAGTTCATGCAGGCCTTTCTCCAGGCCTACGGGATACGTATGCGGATTCACAAATCGTTTTACGCCGGGATGTAAATTTGCCAGTTGGGTTTGTACCCGCTCCCGTACAGCATGAATATCGGGCAAGTCGTAAACACATTTCCCAGCTTGAAAGACCGAAACCAGTAAGTCCTCGCGGTCGTGCGCGGCCTCGAACCGCCTGCGTTTGGTGAAGTCCAGCGGATCAATCATCGTGGCCGTTTTACTGCTCTGGCTGTTCATGCTTCCCAGATCATAGATCATATCGGCCAGAAAACCACGTTCGTCGCGGAATCGGCGTACCTGCTGAATACCTGGCGTCGATGTTTTGATCGCCTGCTCGGATAGTTTCATTTTGTATTCCCAGGTCGCCCCGCCGGTATCGGATGGTTGTCCGACCGGCCCTTCACGGCGAAGGGCCGCCAGTTTATAAACACCACCGAGAGCGGGTTGGTCGAAGGCTGTAACGAGTTTTGTGCCCACGCCCCAGATATTGATTTTCGCCCCCTGTTGTCGCAGGCTGTTGATGATGGTTTCATCCAGGTCATTGCTGGCCACGATCGATGTATCCTGAAAACCAGCCTCATCCAGTAGTTTACGGGCTTCGATACTCAGGTAAGCCAGATCGCCCGAGTCGAGCCGTATCCCCGCTAGTTTGTGTCCGCGCTGCACCAGTTTTCGACCGGTTTCGATGGCATGACGAACGCCTTGCAAACTATCGTATGTATCCACCAGCAGCGTCACGTTGTTGGGCAACGCAGCGGCATACGCATCAAAGGCCTGCTGTTCATCATCAAAAGACATCACCCAACTGTGGGCGTGCGTTCCCCGAACCGGAATGTCGTACAGCTTGCCCGCCAGCACATTGGAGGTGGCATCGCAGCCGCCGATGTAAGCCGCCCGGCTGGCCGTCATGCCCCCATCGACACCCTGCGCCCGCCGTAAGCCAAATTCCAGCAAGGTATCCGTTTCGGCCACGAGCCGAAGCCGGGCCGCCTTGGTGGCAATCAGCGACTCGAAATTAATGAGATTCAGCAGGGGCGTTTCCAGTAACTGACACTGCAAAATTGGCCCTCGTACCCGCACCAGTGGTTCGTTGGGAAACACGACCGTCCCCTCGGGTATCGCGTCAATGTCGCAGGTCAGTTTCAGTTCGGCCAGATAGTCAATGAAAGCCTCTTCGAATAGTGGTTCGCCGTCGTTGCCCGTTAAGGTTCGGAGGTAGCGTAAGTCTTTCTTCGAGAAGCCAAACTTATCGATATAGCCGATTACGTTAGCCAGTCCGCAAGCAATGGTAAAGCCCCCATTGAATGGATTTTTCCTGAAATAGAGATTAAAAACAGCCTCTTTTTCCGACGTTTGGGTTTTCCAGTAACCATAGGCCATCGTTACCTGATACAAATCGGTCAGTAGGCTGAGTGACGTGTCATAAAGCTTATTTGTCATACGATACGAAGGTAATGCGTTGCCGCTTCAGAGAAAATTATGCAGACAAAAACATTTTTTGATTAATTTGGCCTAATAATTGTGAGGGGCACTTTTGCCGGGTTCTCACTCACTCAACGTAACAAGGTAATATCCAGCACATAGTACCACCATGCAAAAATTAAGTCTTTCACAATCTCTCCAGCAGAAGCTGTCTCCGCAGCAGATTCAGTTCATTAAGCTGTTACAAATACCAACAGTTGAACTGGACACCCGCATTGAGGAGGAGCTGGAAATAAATCCCGCTCTGGAAGAAGGCATGGACGACGAGTATGACCAGAAGGAAGATGATTCATACGATGAAACCGATGACTACAAAGACCGTGATAATGATCTTGATATAGATAGTTATATTCAGGATGAAGATTATGCCGGATATAAAATGCAGGGCGATGGTAATTATGGCGAGGAAGAGCGCGATATGCCACTGGCGACCAGCTCCAGCCTGACGGATTCGCTGCTTCAACAGTTCGGCTATTTGCAACTCACAGAGGAACAACGCATTGTTGGTTTACAACTCATCGGCAGTATTGAATCCGACGGCTACATTCGGCGCTCCATTCAGGCCATCGTCAACGATCTGGCCTTCTCCCAGAACGTATTTACCGATGCAGAGGAAGTAGAAGAAGTACTGCAAAAGATTCAGTCGTTCGATCCGGCAGGCATTGGTGCCCGGTCACTCCCCGAATGCCTGCTGCTGCAACTTCGACGCAAAGACCAGTCGGACCCTTATACGGTGCTGGCGATTCGAATCATCGATGAGTTTTTTGACGAGTTCTCCAAAAAGCACTACGATAAAATCCAGCGTCGGCTTAACATCAGCGACGAATCGCTCAAACGGGTAATCGACATTATTATCCGGCTAAATCCCAAGCCAGGCTCCATGGAAGGCGAATCGGGCAATATTCAATACCTGATTCCTGATTTCCTGCTCACCAATAACAACGGCAAACTGGAATTGACGCTGAACTCCAAGAACGCACCCGAGTTGCGGATCAGCCGCTCTTTTGCCGATATGCTCGACACCTACGACAAGAGCAAAAAACAAAATAAAAACCTGAAAGAAACGGTTTCGTTCGTGAAGCAGAAACTGGATGCGGCCAAATGGTTTATCGACGCCATCAAGCAACGCCAGCAAACACTGCTTAAGACCATGAACGCCATTGTGCGTTACCAGTATGATTTTTTTCTGACGGGTGATGAGTCCCGGCTGCGGCCCATGATTCTGAAAGACATTGCCACCCTGATCGACATGGACGTGTCGACGGTATCGCGGGTGGCCAACAGCAAAGCCGTTCAAACCGAATTTGGTATTTACCCGCTTAAATATTTCTTCTCCGAAGGCATTTCGACCGATACGGGCGAGGACGTCAGCAGCCGGGAAGTGAAGAATATTTTGAAAGACCTGATCGATGCGGAGCCCAAGCTTCACCCGCTCTCAGACGATAAACTGGAAAAAATACTGAACGACCGTGGTTACAACATTGCCCGCCGAACCGTTGCCAAATACCGCGAACAACTGAACATTCCGGTGGCAAGGCTCAGGAAGCAATTGTAAGACGAATGAATTATAAATGATGAATGCCCTGAGTTATTAACTTTGTGAAGTAGGTCAACACCGGTTTCATGAATTGTTGATCGTTCATCATTTATAATTCGTATTTTCCTTTGACCTCCCGTTTTGCCCACTTCCTGTCGGCGGTTCTTCATCCGTTGCTGATGCCGACATTTTTATTTGGCCTGTTGCTGTTTCGCGTACCCACGGTATTGGGACTGGATGTCTTTGCTCCCTCGCTGAGGCTGAGCATACTGGTTCTCATTTTTGTCGGTACCTTCATGGTCCCATCCCTGCTCATTTACTACCTCTACCGCAGCGGATACGTTAAAAGTCTGTATCTGAACACGCTGGCCGATCGTCGATTACCCTATTTCCTGACGGCGTTGGTTTACCTGATTACGGCCTACCTGTTCACCTTTCAGATGCAGATGCTATCGACGCTGGCGCCCGAAATCGGCACCATTATCGGCAGCATTGGCGTCTCAATTCTGCTTGTGGGCCTCATCAGCTTATCCTGGCAAATCAGCGCACATGGCGTGGGCCTTGGAGGAGTCGTGGGCATTATCAGTAGCCTTATGCTCAAGTTCGGGCTAACCGACCTATTCATCCCTTTGTTGTTGCTGGTAATGCTGTCGGGTTTTGTGGCGAGCGCCCGACTCAAGCTCAATGCCCACACACCCGCCCAGGTCAGTGCCGGACTGACGCTTGGCCTGCTGGTTAGCCTGCTCACGGTGTACTGGTTTATTTAACCTCCTACTCGACTGCCTGAAATTTCCTTTACGCCCTTTTGCTATGTACGATAACCTTCTTTACAACATCAGTGGTCCTGTTTGTCGGATTACCCTCAACCGACCTCAGGTATACAACGCCCTCAGCCCGGGCCTGATCCGCGACATTACGGCCGCCATCGAAGCCGCTGGTGCCGATGAGCAGGTCCGGGTCATTGTGCTTACCGGCGCGGGCGACAAAGCGTTCTCGTCGGGTGCAGATCTGAAAGAAGGCGTAACGAGTGCGGCTTCGTCAGGTGGTCAGCTTACGCTGGGCGACGCGCTCCGGACCACCTACCACCCCATGATTCAGGCGATCCGAAACATAGCTAAACCGGTTATCGGCCGCATCAACGGCGTAGCAGCCGGGGCCGGTTGTTCACTGGCGCTGGCCTGCGACGTGGTTATTTGCGCCGACGATGCCTATTTCAGCCAGATATTCGTCAACATCGGTCTAATGCCTGATGCGGGCTCGACGTTTTTTTTACCCCGACTCATTGGCCCGCAACGCGCATTTGAGCTATGTAGCACTGGCCGGCGTATATACGGTCCCGAAGCGGCTCAACTTGGCCTGGTAAGCCGCTCGGTAGCCATGACGGAATTGGATGCGGCTGTGGATGCAGTTGTAGCGTATTATGCCTCCGCGCCTACCCTCGCTATTGGTCTGATGAAAAAAGTATTGAATCAATCGCTGTACTCGGATCTGGCCTACCAGCTTGAACAAGAGGCTGACAGTCAGGATAAACTAGGTCGTTCAGCCGACGCAGCAGAAGGCATCAGCGCCTTCCTGATGAAGCGGAAAGCAAATTTTTCCGGAAAATGAGTTGACAAATGTCTTTTTCCTCCCTACTTTTGCACTCCCAATCAACGGGAAATGCTTCACAGCAATGCATTCGTACCGGGGTCGCGCTTGACATCAATTAGACAGAGCACTCCGCAAAAAATGTAAATCGCATTCGTAGCTCAATTGGATAGAGCACCTGACTACGGATCAGGAGGTTTGGGGTTCGAATCCCTACGAGTGCACTGAAAATCAGCCGTTTACGAGTTCAAACTTGTGAATGGCTATTTTTTTGCATACGCATTTGCAACCGTGTTTATCGATGTACTTCCGATAGGTTGCGCTTTTTGACTTGCGATCGCTTTCTCATTTCGACTACAAATCCCCTCAATTAGACTACAGAAACCGAATCGTACAACCTGACCTTTGTCGTATCATTAATTATTGATATATACATCATGGTACGTCAAAATGAAAAGGCAACCGCTCAACCGGTGTCAACTCCTGTAACGTCGGCTAAAGTCTGGTTTATCACGGGTGCTTCCCGCGGTTTTGGCCGTGTTTGGGCCGAGGCCGCCCTCAAACGTGGCGATAAGGTGGCGGCTACGGCACGCCAAGTAGAAAGCATTGCTGATCTGAACGAAACGTATGGCGACAATGTGCTCACATTAGAACTCGACGTGACACGCCCTGGGCAGGCAAAAATAGCCGTAGAGCAAGCATACGCTCATTTCGGCAGGCTTGACATTGTGTTTAATAATGCCGGCTATTCACTGGTTGGCACTATTGAAGAAGCCAGCGCGGAAAATATTCGTGCCCAGTACGAAACCAATGTTATTGGTCCAGTTTCCGTTATTCAGGCGGCCTTGCCCTTGTTAAGAAAGCAGGGGAGCGGTCATATCCTTGGCACATCGAGCAATCTGGGTCATGTAACCTTACCAGTGATTGGTTACTACTGTTCGTCAAAATGGGCATTCGAAGCCATCCACGAAAGTCTGGCAGTGGAGGTTAAACCGTTTGGCATCAACGTAACCATTATTGAACCAGGTGCCTATGCCACCGAATTTGGTTCTCAGGAATCTCTGAAGTTTGCCCAGGGTCTCGATATCTATGCAGCGTTTAAGCAGGCGTTCTTCGGTGGTTTGGCGGATATGGAACAAGGCGATCCTACTGCAACGCCCGAGGCCATCTTTCAGGTTGTTGATGCAGACCAACCACCATTGCGATTGTTCCTGGGTAGCCATTGTTTGCCCTGGGTACGTACGGCTTATGTCGAGCGGTTAGCCACCTGGGAAGCGTGGGAAAACGTTTCTAACTCCGCTCAGGGTAAAGTCAACTAAGGAACTCACAACCAGAGATATCGCTTACTATAGTAGTCATGATTACCGATAGCTGCTCAACTATCGGTAATCATTTTTTATGTACTCAGCGATGAACAAAGAAGAAAAAAGTCCCCAAAGAATTGAATCGCTATCTGATGCGCACCGGGCCTTTGGCCTACTCAAGCCGCAGCACCCGCTGGTGAGTTTGATCAACGGGGCTTATACACAACTTGACGGGTCAAACATTCCTCATTATCACGTGCTGGGCTTTTATAAGATAGCTTACAAACCAAAATTGAACGGCAAACTGAAGTACGGCCAGAGTTATTATGATTTTGATGAGGGTGGTTTGCTGTTCGCTTCTCCAGGCCAGCTCATTGGGAGCAATGACAACGATATCAGCGCGTGTTCTGAATTTACATTGTTGATTCATCCGGATTTCTTTTTGGGGTATCCACTCGCCAAAACGATTAAACAGTATGGCTTTTTCTCGTATTCGACCAATGAAACGTTGCATCTTTCGGAAGATGAAAAAACAACGATTTTTGAGATCTTTAAAATGATCGAAAAAGAACTGTCTAGTCGGATCGATGACTTTAGCCAGGATGTCGTTATTTCTCAATTAGAGTTGTTGTTGAATTATGCAAATCGTTTTTATAAACGTCAGTTCATTACCCGTAAAGCGCTAAATAACAATCTGTTACAGAAGCTTGAAGAGTTATTGGATGCTTATTTCAACCAGGCGGCCCCGCTAAACCGGGGATTGCCGACTGTCGGTTATCTTGCCGAACATGTAAACCTGTCGCCCAGTTATTTAAGTGATATGTTGCGGTCATTGATTGGACAAAATGCCCAGCATTTTATCCACGATAAACTGATTGAAAAGGCAAAAGAAAAATTGTCTACCACCAATTTGTCAGTAAGTGAAGTAGCTTATGCGCTGGGATTTGAACATTCGCAATCGTTTAGCAAACTCTTCAAAACGAAAACCAACCTTTCGCCCTTAGCTTTCAGGCGGTCGTTCCATTAAACCAATTTTTAGCCATTGTTCCTATTTATAGCGATAAGGCATCTGTCCACAAACCACTCTCTATCTATACTATACAAAAAGCCAGCTGACCTTTACTATAATGCCCTCTCCGTCAGCTTCAGTTCATTAAAGGCACTAAAATACTAGCTTTAAATAATACCGTTTAGTTATTAATGAGTATATATACTGTCGGTCAGTCAGTCAAAAGGAAAGCGTAGTGCTAATAAAGCATTACTGAAAGTGGTACATTTGGCGGGCCGAAATGAATTTAGGCTGATAGTAGTAGGAATTCCTGTTTAGCACTCTTACTAGATGGGCATATGACCTCAAGTCTGTACTGGGCTTTTCGCGATCCATAAGGCGACCCGACCATAGTCGCTAACATACTACTATTCAGCATCTTTATATTTTTTTACAACTAGGGCTTCACTATAAAGCAGACTTGATCAGCGTCAGAGTTTCAACTTTGACGCTGATCAAGTCTGCTTTATAGTGAAGCCCTATAACACACCAGACTATAATGAGCAAAAAAAAAGTTTTGTTAAGTATTTTCCTAGCCATTCTAATGGGCAACCTCGCGGCCCAGCCCCAGTATACCCTTGAGCACTACACCTCTGAAAACGGATTGCCACAGAATAGCATAAAAAGCATCTCCGTTGATTCATACGGTTTTGTGTGGCTAGCTACTGAAGACGGACTAGTACGATTTGATGGTCATCACTTTAAGGTTTTCAATCGCTCAAACTTACCAGTTACCAATAATAGAGTATTCCATATTACTCATTTGCTGCGGGATACATCACGAAGAGGAATGGGCCGTACTCAAATCAGCTACGCACACTTTCTGGGCAAAAAACTTGTGAAAATTGAAAATGGCACAGCGGTTCTGGACTCTAGTCATTCTGCAAGCAGGCAAGGCCGGTCTAAGCGATATGCCAAAATGTTTCCTACGTATTTTGAAGGCAAAGCTGTTCCGGATATCCTGGGAATAGGGGATGCAGACTTTCCATACTTACTTTTTGTGGGCAGCACGATCAACGATTTTTACGTATGCGAAAAAGATCAGATTAGATACTACACAGATTGGAAAAAGAAATCGCAACTGTCTTTCCCTGCAACGAATTTATGGAATTATTTTACCCTAGGAAAACGACTTTATTATTACCAGGGTAATGGAAACATAACCACCATCAGTCAAGATAAAATTAAGACGTCTTCCCTATCAGGAGACATACGGCAAGATGCCGCTTATTCAAAAATTTCTCAAAAAGGCCAGCTCTATTGGAGCAGCAATGCCGATCAAGCGTTTCTTACTTTAGATAAAAACTTGTACGGACTGGAACCCAGATCAGATGGAACATTATTTGCCAAATTGCTGATCGAGGGGTTCGACTTTGCAGCTCGGGGGATCATCCGGATCCATTTTGATCAGGTTAGCCAGAAAGTTTACCTGGGAACACTCACAGAAGGACTTTTTATCTTGACAAAACACCAGTTTCAGGCAATTACTATCCCAGGGGACCAACGACAAAATGCCTTTTACTCCCAACTCGTTTACAACGACCATTCTATTCTGACGCCTAATGGGAAGATAATTGGTAAAGACCCTGTAACTGGTCGGACTATTGACGAACACATACCCATTATCAGAAATGTAAATCCAGATTACTCGCGAGTCGGGATGAGAGACAGTAAAGGGACCCTCTGGTTTACGAGTAGTAGTCAGCTGTTTCACTTGAATAATACGGATGAAAAAGTAATCGGTCATTGGGTATTTGAAAATAGTAATGAAGCCACTCATGAAATAGAAGCCCTCTGCCAAATCCAGTCAGGCCCTATCTGGATCGGTGCAGCCAATCTGGGATTATTTAAAATTGACCCTACGGATAGTCGGGCACAACCCGAAATTTTTATAAAAGATGAGAGCTTACATATAACTTGTCTTGAGGCCTTAAGCCATGATGTGCTCCTAATGGGTACCCAAACAGGATTGTATCGAGTTTCTATTTCTACAAAAAAAGCTACACTAGTTGAAGGGACGAAAGACATTTATATCAAAAGTATTCACATTTCTAATGACAGTTCAATTTGGCTGACGGCCGTAGATAAAGGGCTAATGCTCATCAATAAGCAAGGCAATGTCATCACGTTTCCGCTGGATAAAGACGCCTATCTGGCCAGTCCGCATTGTATTGTCAACGATCAGCGTGGCTTTTTCTGGATTCCAACAAACCGGGGGCTCTTCCAGATGGCCATCAAGGACCTGTTGACTTATGCCAACCAGCAAGCAGCAGCAATACCCCATCAAACCCAGCCAGCGCAAGTCTCGGACCTGTTCTACTTTTACCATACGATGGATGAAGGGTTTAAGACAAATGAGTTTAATGGAAGTTGCCAACCCTGCGCTGCCCAACTCCCAAACGGGTATATTTCGTTGCCTTCACTGGTCGGATTAGTTTGGTTTAATCCGAAAGATATCAATCATTACACCCCCAAAGACCCCATCATTCTCGACCGGGCCGAGTTCAACCGCTCGACACTAAAACGGCCCGGAGATACACTCCGTCTTCCCCCCAGTCCAACGAATATTCGGTTGTTTTTTGCCACTGCCTATGCTGGTAAAAATTATAACCTGAATTTATCCTACGCATTGGTTAAGTCAATAGCAGACGTAAAACCCTCGGATTGGATTCCTCTGGACAATGAAGATTTTAGCATCCAGTATTCCAGTCTCAATTCCGGAGATTATACCCTACTGGTACGGAAACTAGACGGGTTTGGCGTCAGTCAATACACCATTAAGAAAGTCTATATCCTTGTCGAACCCTTATGGTACGAAACCATTTGGGCGACCACTTTATTCGTCATTCTACTTTTGGTAGCCATTTACGTCTACAGCAATCACCGAATCAGAAAAGTAAAACGCGAAAATGCCCGACTGGAAGAACTGGTCGCCAGTCGCACAGAGAAATTAAGCTCTACGCTGAAGGAATTAGAAGAGTCGGAGAATAAAATGGCGGAGCAGGTTCATATTATGTCCCGATTGTTAGCTTCGATTACCCACGATGTGCAGAGTCCCTTACGACATATTGCGTTCACCTCGGCGAACATTCCCGCACTGCTTCAAAAGGGAAAGCTAACCGATGTGTCAAATCTGGGAACCCTTATTTCTGACATTTCTGGCCAGATGAGTACGATGCTGAAAGATTTGCTTGACTACATAAAGATTCAGCTTTACGGGAAACGGATGAATTTTGAAGCAATTAACCTTAAAATGCTTATTGACAATAAGCTTACTTTATTCAGACCAGTTGTTGAACAAAACGGTAGCGAATTTATCAACGAGGTGTCTCCCCACGTGCAGGTTTTTTCCGATTATCAACTGTTGTCAATCGTGGTTCACAACTTATTAGACAACGCTGCGAAGTACACTCATCAAGGAGCAATCAGAATTTATAACCGGTATTGTGATGATGGGCAGGTTGAGCTCGTTTTATCTAATCCGGGCGTCGACATCGCACAGGAAGTTATTGAGATTCTTACGAGCACTGATAAACAGGAAAATGGGGATCCCATATTAAAAAATAATCGATCCATGGGCCTCGGCTTATTGATTGCCAAGGAAGTGGCCGACTTACTGATGATTAGACTGATAGTGGATCAAACGGATCAGATCAGTATTCACTTGCTATTTAAGCAACAAGTACCATGAAGCTTTCCAGGAGTGTATAACGTTTGGCAGTAATAATTTCTGGTGATATCTATTCTACGTGCCTTATCTTAATTAGATAGACCAACTTTGGTTCAGTATGCTATTTGATCAACTGTAGCAGTTCAGTGACGTCAATTTCCAGAACGAACCTTTAAATAGTCGATTAAAATTAAGCCAAACCTGTATGCCAGAAGCATCCAACCCTAATGTGCGCGTATCAAGCCAATAAAAATTTTCGTAACGGAAACATAAATCGTGAAAATCGTAATCTATAGCTTGGTATTTTGTTTCTATATAATAATGCTTCTGCAAATGATCCGCTAATTGATGTATCGTTTCAACCCGCCTATCAGAAAGTAAATCGTGAATAGCTTTTGTAACAAAAAATGGATAGTTAAAACCTGCATCAATAAATCCGGGTGAGTAATTTTGCGTGGCGGTGTAAAAATCAGGATTCGCTAGCCATAAAGATAATTGTAGACAAATCATCTCATTCAGCAGACGTTTGTTCCCGGCTAGAACTTGCTCCCATTCCAGCGATTTTTCCATTATTATAAACAAATCGACTTGGTTACCTTCCTTGTTCAAAAAACCAATAACGGGTGAAGTCAGTTGCCCCCAGCAATTTAGACAGTATCGAATGATCGTATGCCATTTTCTAGTATGAAGAGAAACATTGGTCAATAGGTCAATCTGGATACGTAAAACAGATTGATAGGCAGGATTGCTTAATTGATAAAAATGTAGCGCCCGATGCGTCTGGCTATTGCCATAGAGTTGCTGCCAGAAAAATAAATCAGAAGCCTGATCATTCGGCGAGCTACCAACACTGGTTTTTCGTATTTTTTTTTTAATTGAAGAACGGGCCCCGTTTCCGGACCCAACCCTTGTAGTAATCGAAAAAAGGTTTGTCAAAGAGATTGGCGCTGTATTTTTTGACGATACATTTTCAGTTCGACTATAGGCGTTAATCTCTTCCTGAACCTTTCTCATACTAGTTTACAACTCATTGGTGGTTAAGTAAAATCACTAATACACTATACTAAATTAGTTAACTCTTCCCCGTTTAGAGTAATTACTTTTACATCTATCTCAAAAATATTACTAATTAACTGTGTCTATAATTAATTAGTTGAACGGCAGTTTAACACTTATGTAGCTAGTGTAAATTCAAGTTTTCAATCAAACTGTCAATAAGTTACCTACAATTATCAGATTATTTAGTTGAAAGAGTAGCAATTATCCATCCAAATCAACACCCCTCATAAGAATACCACCCGAACTACATATTCAATTACATGAAACCTTTGTTTGGACTCACCAATTGACATATAAGCTAAACTTTGGCTTCAGAGAGTAGCAAATTGGTTAGTACTACAACTCATTACTAGATACGCAAACCTATTAATACACACCCTTGACCAAGGTATTAGCTTATTGATGCAGTTAAAGAAGATCTTATAATAAGTAAATGCGCTACCCAGTGGAAGTAAATTATGAAAAGTCTGTAGTCAAAGCTTTCTTACAGCGGCACACGTTCTATGAAAAATTAAATTCCCCAACAATAAGCCACTTATATCCAATAGATAACAAATTTTTCTAGTCAGTACACACTGACTAGAAAAATACATAATCGTACCAATACGTACTAAAAATGATTGGCTAACGTTCACCTTTGCAGCTAATTTCTGTATAAGAAAATACAGGCTATTTATTCATCAGGCCAATAGTTATTGTACCTATGGGTTAACAGATGGCTTATCTTTTCTGCCTACACTTCTCTAATTTCAATTGATTATCATCAATATCTGAACGAAGCGATCGAATGCGGCTACTAAGCATAAAACGCCCCACATATAAGCCAAGTATTGCTACGGCTACTAATAATAATAATATTTCAATAATGGCCACAGGCCGACTAAAGGGGTTAAAATCAAACATAATAATTAGGTTTTACCGGTTAATTATCTCCTGACTATCAGCACATTTACTCCGTAATGAATAGCTAAATATATAGTCTATCCAACCGACTTATTTTTTTTCTCTCTAGCCAAAACGGTCGCTTGCCCAACCCAATCATCTCGCTCAATACGACCAGGAAAAAATTCGATAATTTCATTTACCTGATCAATATCGGCGCGATCAAAATTTGCAATTTGCCTGTATGTATAGATACCAATTGCGTGTAATTTCTTTTCAATAAATGGCCCGACACCGACAATCACTTTGAGGTCATCGGCTTCCGCGAACGAAGCAGAACTAATTCGGTTAAAATTTAACTCACTAGCTCGGGAACGTATACGATTTAATACAATTTCCTCTTCGTGAGGGGCTTCAACGTAGACACTTGATTCATCAATACAGTCCGTTAAGCTACGTTTAATGCTTTCCAGCCGTTCCTCAAGCTGATAAACAAGTCGCTTCCGCCCTAAATAACCAATGATGATACCTAATACAAACGTTATTATTCCCATTACCCAATGCTGTATTAAAGCATCAGGCTGATTAAGTGGATTTAAATCAAACATGATAAACAGGATTTATGATTGTTTTAAAACGTTTTATTCGACTACTACAGTTACACGGCGATTTGCTTTACGGCCCAGTGCTGTATTGTTATCCGCCTTAGGCTGCGTTTCTCCCATTGCACTAACACTCAATTGAGTAGGACTAATACCTAATTTCTCAAGTTTAGCTTTTACTGCGTTCGCCCGCTTCCTGGACAGTGTCATATTTATTTCGTTTGATCCAGAACTATCACTATGACCTGTTAACAAAAGTTTTTTATCCTTATGATCTTTCAGATAGGTGAGCGCTCCAGTAAAAAATTTCTCAGTATCCGGCGTTTTAATATAGGTAGCCTCACCCAATGGAAAGTATAAATCGATCGGCTCGAACACAGATTTATATTTCTCAGATACAGCTAATTTATGTTCTTCTGCTGAAGAATTTAATGTGTCAGATGCAGGTTTACTTCCAAAAGAAAAATCAAGTCCACCATAAAGAGAATCTCCTTTAGCCGTAAAAATCAAATCACGTTCCAGGCCTTTGGTGGTTAATGATGTAGGCTTCACGCCTTGTTGTAGTAAGTACTGCCTGATAGATTCGGCGCGCGCTACTCCTAAGTCGGCATATTTGGCTGTGCCCTGTTCAGTTGGAGAATAATATCCGGTTATATCCAGAGTACGATCAGGGTGAGCAATTAGGTAACTAACTAATGAATCTAAAGAACCTCCAAGAGAGTTTGTATTAACCACGTAGCCTGATTTTGCAAAACTAAAATTACCTGGTAGGTCAAGTCGAAAGTTATTTCCATCAGCTATGGTATATCCTACATTTGTAGGGCTGGGCGATAATGTAGGGGTTGTTTCGTTAATGTGGGCTGGGTCGTCAGCGCATAGTTCCTTAATTTTACAAACGTGCCACCAGGTAGAAGCGAGTAGCCAACACACAAGAATGATAATCCAAAAATTTCTGATAGTGAACATATAATGAAAAGTTAAGTAATGTAATTTTTAAGGGCCTGTTGGCACCTTACAACTTGCATTGGAATTATTTTCGGAGAAGTATTGAGGGGCTAATGGCCCAAACAACAAATTGACCAACAACAATGACGTATACGACGTATACGCGTGGTGTTGGTCACTCAACGAAAGTACAGGATTGCCTATACGCTTAGCTTAGGCAATCCTGTACTTTCGTTGGTGAATCAGTTATACGACTTAACGTTTGGTAATTGAGGTAAAACGTTGATTCAATTTTCAGTAATCGTATTTCATCTTATCCCAATGCCTATCTGGCGGCAGGATTCAGTCAGCGTACCTTGTTTAAATAGATAGATATTGATCTTGTTAAACAATAGCTCATTATTTATTACTTCTACAGCGTTATATAACGGCTATGTATATACGACGCAGCTAACTAGAAGAACGCTATTGTATTTTTTGTTAAAAGTACCTTGGTGTAAGTATTCGATTCTTCCCGAAACCGATTTCATACCGAATCATAATCTCATGTGAACTGGGGGCAATGTCTTTGAGATTGTTCATTGTTCGGTCATAGGCGTAGCCAAAACGGAACTGATCTGTTAGCTGGACCTCTAATAACCCGATTACAGCGTCGGTTCCTACATTAGTCCAGTCAGAAAACTGGTTTCGACGGATTGAAGCGCCGATAGCAATACGATCTGCGAACCAAAAATTAATGTTCCCATCAAAACCTAGTGGCGCGCCGTCTACATATTTCACCAGCATAGAGGGTTTCATTTTTACTACCGGACTGATACCTACGACAAAACCGGCAGCTAGATAAGCATGACGACGCTGAGTCGAAAGCACGTTTCCAACATTGTATTCGGTCAGCTTATTTTTAATCAAACGAGGTACTGACAAGCTTATGTACGCCCGGTCATTACTCAGGTAAATACCCGTTCCAAAGTTTGGTAAAACCTTCGAAATATTATTGGCAAAAGCCGGATCAAGCTGCCCCGACCCGTCTGGATTTGTCCTGACATTGGCCAGATTTACGTTATAGCTGGCAGCACCGGCCTGCAAACCAAGTGCCAGTGTCGACCTGTTACCTACCTTAATCTTGAATGCATACGAGGCAAAGCCACCAGCTTCTGAAATGGCCCCGTATTTATCCCCGTACAGCTGTAAACCAACACCGACCCGCTCTCGATTCAAGGGCATATCCATTGTAAAAGTGGCCGTTTGCGGTGCCCCCTCTATACCCGTCCATTGATTGCGGTACAAAGCAGACATGCTTACGACATTTCGGCTACCAGCATAAGCCGGATTCAGTGCCATCATGTTAAACATATACTGCGAGAACATTTTGTCCTGCTGCGCCCGCACCTGACTGCTGCTGATCCCTAGGATCAGCAGCAGTCCGACGGCCCACTTTTTAGTTGAAAATTGATTCGACATTTTTATTAGCGGTTAATCGTCATGTAGCGTACAAACTTTCGACCATCGCTGGTACGGACCATATAGTAGTATGTACCGTCGGGTAGCCCATTGGCATCTGAGCCTACGGCAAGACCTCTGTTTGGCTTACTATCCCAATCATTGCGATAGTCTTCATTTTGATAAACCAAACTACCCCAACGGTTATACACCTCCAGGCTTACCGTCAGATTAGTCATCCCCTGAATGACAAACACATCATTAACACCGTCTCCATTTGGCGAGAAACCTTCAGGAATAAAGATTGCTTCAAACGATGGGGGAAGCGCCAATGGAGTGGCTTCGCGTTCGTTGTCATCCGTTGGATCGCCATTCCCGTTCAGGTCGGCGACAAGGCCGTTTGTGGAAACGTCAGATACTCTACCGGAAGGAGCAGAAGCCTCAGCCAATACGGAGTTGAGGAACAGAGTAGTACTGCCATTGCTACCTACATTGATCACAAACTGTAAGGTATCCGTTTTACCGGCGGCCAAACTACTGGTGCTGTCGCCTATGACAAGTCGTGGATCGGTGTAACCATCAAACTGACTATTCAGCTTCAGGGCACTACCGGATGAAGTCGTAATGGGTGCCTTCACCACGAAATATTTCGATCCGCTTGCCGTATTGAACACATTTACGAGTGAATCCCTCACCTCTACCCCTTTCAGGGTTGCCGTACCGAAGTTTTGAATGACGACCTGGTAGGTAACGTCAACGGTTCCGTCAGTCTGCCGAACCGTATCGGCAACAGCCATGGCCACGCCGATATGAGAGACATCCGAAATGTTGTTCAACGATATTGGGGTTGGAACATTACTCGCACGAGGATCAAGCGTTTTCTGCGGATCAGGATCGGTTCCCGAGGTAGAGGTATCAGCGACGACAACCTTATTGGGTGTCAAGGCCGTTGCAAAAGCCGTATTGTAGAACGTCAGAGAATCGGCATTTTTCACATTTACCCGTACCGTGAACGAAAGATCGCGTTTTGCACCGACTGGCAACGTGCTCAGCGAATCAACCAGCAAGTTGGTGATCGATCCCTGGCCTGTATACTGCGGATTCGCGGTTAGTCCGGCGTCAACAGTGATCGGAACAAGATTGCTGACGATTAATGCGCCATGGCCGAACGTTTTCGACAGGTTGTCAACCACCTGCACATTCGAGAGCGCTACCAGACCCATATTGCTCAGCTTAATGGTATAGGGAATATCGTACACCCCTTTTTCGACCAATGTAGGTGTTCCTACCGATTTGGCTACCCCTAGCAGCCCTACGGGTAAAGCAGCACTCGACGAGGTATCCCTCACCGTTACGCTAGCCGTGTTGTTGGCTAGGTTGGTATCTTTATTGTCGAGATACGTAATCTCTGCTTTATTGATCACCTCACCCTTCAGGGATAAGCTGGCCACATAAACGATAGACACGGACTGACCAACCTTCAGGCTATCAATGTGTTTGGTAATTACCCCATTCGCCAGTGTATAGGTTGAGGTTGGTGCACCCGACGGAGTCAAGCCCATCGGCAGTACGTTCCGGATATCAATATTATGCGCCGTATGAGGCCCGGAATTACTGACGGTGATGGTGTACGTTATCGTTTCACCATGCTTCACAATCGTTTTATCCGCCGTCTGGGTGATGCTTACATCGGCGTTCAGTGTATCGGCAGCACAGTCGAAGACTTTTACGATAACCTTTGACGGCTTGCTCGAACAACCTGACGCATCCTTCTCAATCACCCAATAGGTACCTTCACAAACCGAATCCGGACGGATCACAATGTTGGACGTATTGCATTCGCAAATACGATAAACATACGAGCTACCAACAGTGGTTACGGACAGTGCCTTCGTCAAGTCGACAATTTTAGATGGACAGGTATTCCGCAGATTGGTCACCAGCGGAGGCTGGATTGGATCGGCCACATGAACAACGACGCTGTCAGAGGCCACAGAAGCACATCCTTTTGAATCAAGCACCTGTACCGTATACACGCCACTCGTTTTCACGACAATAGACTGCGTTGTTGCCTTCGTGTTCCACAAATAACTGGCCGCACCGGCTGGTGCTTTCAGCGTTACGGAATCACCAAAGCATAGCTTCGTACCACCGACAACCGTTATGGTGGGTATCGACTTGCTACCCGTAAGGGTTAACACCATCTGATCGACAGCCACCGGACAGTCAGCATTGGTTGCGCTAACCGATAGCGTCAGGGTTACGGTACCCGACAGAATATCGGCCACACTAGCGGTGTAGATGGCATTGAGCGCATACGAATTGTTGAAAGACCCACTCCCGCTGGTTGTCCAGTGAGCTAGTTTGCCCGCACCGCCCATGGTTCCGCTCAATTGATAACGGGTTGTGGCACAAACACTGGCATCTACACCCGCATTAGCCGTCGCCGGATTTTGTCCGTCACACGGCGTTGGGTTATTACAGGTACTGATCTGTACATGAATCGTCGTGGGCAGGCTCAGACAGCCGCTGGTCGTTTTCTCAACCACATAATAGCTGCCAGTACCGACTGCCGCAGGGTTGGCAACTTTCGTTGCAGTGCTCAGCGATGCGTCCGTGTAGTACGCAAACACACCACCCATTGTTGCTGGGCTACTGGCCACTGCCGTTGCCAAATCCACCGTTAGCGATGGGCACGTGTTGGTTTTATCGACTACTGTCGGTTGCGGTACCTGCGGTATCACCGTGATGGCAATCGGGTTCGATACGACGCTTTTACACGTAGTCGAATTACTGCATTGCGCCGTGAAAGTCGCTGAACCAGTTGGCGTCACCACGATGGAGTTGCCCGTCTGATTATTCGACCAGATCACGTTACTTGTGGGCGAGCATCCCGTGGCTACCAGCGTCACGGGTGTGCCGAAGCAAACCGATGTACTGCCGGCAGCGGTTGTACCGCCGATCGCAATCGTCGGTGCACTGGGTACACCCACCGTTATTGTATTAGACGCCGACCAGTCACTGGTACACTGGTTGATAACGCATTTCACCCGATAGGCCGTCGTCGTCGTTGGCGTAACGGTCAATACATTACCGGTTGTACTGGTCGGATCCGACCAGACATAGGTACCTGTACTACAGCCGGTTGCCGTCAGCGAAATTGTTTCGCTCGTGCAAATAGCCGGTTTATCGACAGCAATAGCGGGAATAGCGGGTGCGCCAATTTTCAGGCTGATGAGCGACGATGGTGCGCTTACGCAGCCGTCCAGCGTGCAGGTAGCCGTCAAATTTTGATCGGTGGACACGGGTTTAGTATAGCTCGCGCCGAGTGTTCCATCCGACCAGGTTACGGTCCCCCCCGCACAACCGGTAGCCGTCAGGGATACCGTACCACCCGGACAAACGGTTAATGAGCCGCTGGCAGACAAGCTTGGCGCTGAGACTACGTTTACATTGACATTGGCACCGGCCACACTCAGATCAGCACATTTACTACCCATTAGCTGCCGTATGTCGGCAACGGTTGAGATTCCGTTTTTCACCGCTGCTACATCCAGGAAGTTGACATCTGTTGGATTTGCGTTGTAAACCAGCGTATGAATGGTATAGGCTGCCGCCGTCGACGATACGGTGAACTGGGCGGTCGGGCTTGTCTGCTGAACAACGCCGGTGCCCCCGTTGGCTAGTATGTATAGAACAGAATAACCGGCGGGTTGGACCAATCCTCCGTTCAGGGTAGCGCCTACACTGACGGTTGTACTTGATCCACCACAAACCGTTGGGTTCACCGCAACCAGTGTTCCGGCCATAGCCGAGCAATCGCCTGGATTGATAATAACGGTCGTGGACGTATTGCTCAGACAGGACCGGAATTGGCATTGGGCATAGTAGGTCTGTTTTCCTTCTGGCCGCACAACGATTGACGCCCCTTTGTTATTCCCGTTGATGTCGTTTGACGACCAGATAACCGTACCCGTACAACCCGTTGCCGTCAGGGTAACGGTACCACCCGGCGCAACAACGGTAGCCGAAGCGGTAATGGTTGGGGCAGCTACCGGAATGACCGTAATGGTATAGGCCTCTGTCGCGACACTTTTGCAGATACCATCCTGACAATACACCGTATACCCCGTCGTCACCGTTGGCGAAACAACGATACTCGTTGTGGTTTCACCCGTGCTCCAATGTGGCGTTCCCTGGCAATTTTTAACCGAGAATTTCACCTGCTCGCCGGGGCAGATTGTATCTGTACTGCACAGGCAGCGAACGATAGTGGGCGTTGGTGTCGCCGTAACCGTTATTGTCAGTACGTTCGACTGGACTGTTCCGCACTGGGTACCAGGCTGGCAGAGTGCGTAGAAGCTGTTGTTGGTCGGCGTGGGGGTAACCGAAACAACGGATCCCTCCTGGCCATCCGACCATTTTACGGTGCTGCCTTCACAGCCTGTTGCGGTCAGGGAGACGGGGCCACCACTACAGGTAGTCAGCGTCGAAGCGGTTACGACCGGCGGTGCTCCTGCTGACGTGTTCACGGTTATACGAACTTTATTGGATACGTCGCTTTCACAGGACCCTTGCTTGCAACTTGCCGAATACTCGGTTGTCGCCGTCGGATATATATCGATACTGGCACCGATCCGATCAATACCATACCACTGTACCGTGCCATCACAACCTCTGGCCGTTAAGGTTATCTTTTCTCCACTACAGATGAGCGTTTTGCTAGCCGAAATAATAGGCGCCGTTGGTGTTACAACCGTTACCGTTACGGTATTCGAGGCTGCACTCAGACAAGCCTGGTATTGACAACGGGCGGAATAACTCGTGGTTGCGGTCGGATTGACCGTGATGCTCGTACCCGTTTTTCCCTCGACACTCCAGACAACCGTTCCATTACAATCAGCTGCGGTCAACGTCACCGCTCCTTTTGCACAAATCGAATCAGTACTAGCCGTAATCGTAGGAATAACCGGCGCTACGATGTTGATGGAATAGACCGGCGATGATTTGCTTACACAGGCTCCATTTTTACAGGACACCGAATAGCTGTTATTACCCTGAGTCGGGGTAACGACGATGCTGCTGGTGGTGGCCGTCGTACTAGTCCAGATCGGGGTACCTACGCAGTTATTAACCGTCAACGTAACAGATCCACCCGGACAAACCGCCGTTGCACTGCTCACTATTGTGGGGGCAGGCATATCGGTGGCCATGTTAATAATTTTCTCGGCTGGTAAGCTGAGGCAGTTACCGATCCGACACTGTGCCGTATAGGTCGTTTTACCGTAAGGGGTTACCACAATGGATGCCCCCGTTTGGGCACCGTCCGACCATTCAATAGTGCCCCCTGAGCAACCTGATGCCGTTAGTGTTACCGACGCGCCGGGGCAAACATTGTCTGAGCTGGCTACAATTGTGGGCATTTTGGGATCAAGCACCGTTACGGTTATTGTATTGGAGCTTCCACTGGTGCAACTACCGATCACACAGCTAGCGGTGTAGGTCGTCGTCACGCTTGGGGTAGCCATAATCGTGGCTCCTGTTTTGCCATCCGACCACTTGATCGTCCCCCCCTCGCAACCTTTGGCACTCATCGTCGTTGTTCCGCCTTTGCAAATTTCAGTGATGGCGCAAACTACCGTTGGTGGCGGAACAGTACATGAACAATTGGCACTATTGACAGAAACCGTCTGGTCCTGCCAGCAGCCTCCTGCGTTTTTAATACGGACGGTGTACGTCATCCCCCCCACCAAGTTATTGGCAATCAATCCATTTTCTGGAACGATGAGTAGAACAGGATTGGTCGTGGTAAAGCTGTTGCCCTGTGTAATCGCATAGCTAAACGATGTTGGAGCACTCCCTAGACCATTGATTGTCAGTGAACCGTTAGCCAGCGGCTGGTTACCATTGCAGGTTGGCGTAGTTGGTACCAAGGCAAAACTTATGCTTTCCTCCTCCTGAATCACCATTGGGCAGCAGACGCCATTTGGACACTGACCCTGGTTTACTTTGACCGTAAATTCGCCTAGTTGAGAGGCTGTATAGGTCCGGCTTGTGGCCAGAGATATGGCTACGCCGTTGCGGTACCACTGGTAAGTTGTATAACCAGTTGGCGCAGACAACACCACATTCACGGGTGACCCTTTGCAAACCTTGATAGGCACTGTCGTGCAGACGGTAGCGGTATCACCTGGGACCACCGCTGTATTGTATACTACCCCAGTTTGAGTAATACTGGCAGAGAAACTAAGCGTCGCAACGGCACCAGCTGATAAGCTTGGAATTTTCCATATGCTAACTGGATTTTCCGCCGAATAGGTGCCTGTCGTAGTCGATATGGAACCTGGAACTAAGGTTAGTCCGCCACTCATCGCTTCCTGAACGTCAACATTCGTAGCTGGAACAGTTCCTTTATTGGTTATTGTTATCGTATACTTAACAACCTCACCGATCTGCGCGTTGGTCTTACTCACCTGCTTGGTTAAATCCAGAACAGGCTGAGGGTTTGGCGGACAGGTAATGCCCGGTAGTGTAAACACCTTGTCAGGGCAACCGGCCAAACTCACCGTTAAACTCAATGGCGTACCCGATGGAATACCGCTAATCAGGCCACTGCTGACAGTGCCTGTATTTACTTTTACGGTAGCACCAACTGGTAGTGTATAAGAAACTTCGTATGTGCCGCTAACCGCACCGCATACAGGAGTACCCAGGTTGATGGCTACATTCGTACATGGATCCGTACACGCGGGACTAGTAACCTGTCCCTGACCCACACACGTGCCATTGGTGGCTGTCACGACTAGATTCGTACCAACAGGAATACCAGATATCAAGTTACCAGCCACTGTACCAGCGTTTGCGCTTACAGTACCTGCAGTCGCCGTAAAGCTCACGGTGTAGGTATTTCCATTGCACACTGGGCTAGCTAGTGTTACAACAGGTTTTTGCTCAACTGTTAATGCCACACTAGCTGCCGGGGACGTACAGTTACCTACTGTTTGAGTAAGGGTATAGCCTACGACTCCCACATTTGTAGGAGTTGCGGTTACTGAGCTACCCGTTGCCTGCGACAAATTGGGACCTGTCCAGTTAAATACAGCATTGGGCACTCCACTGGCCGTGAGCTGAACCGTATTTCCAATACAAATCGTCTTGGATGAAGCAACTGAAATGGTCGGTAGCGGTAGTGCCCCTGGATCAACTAATGTTGCCGAAACCGGTGAACTTGAGCATCCGCCATTCGAGACTGTAAATGAATAAATTCCAGCCGATAATCCTGAAATAACTAGCTGACCGGAACCTGTCGCGGTTAGCGTTTGTGTTAAAAGGTTGGCTCCATTTTTTGTATAAGTAGTCAAATAGCTTTGATTAGCAACTAATCCTGTCAAGGTTAATTGACCATCTACTCCCGAACAGGAAGTAGGATTAGACGGAACAATACTTGCGACAGTCGTACCTGCTCCAATCGTAAAGGATGTCGTACTTGTTGCTGAACAAGATTGTCCGTTAGTAGCGATGACGGTGTAGGCATAGACCCCCGCCGAACTCAGCGTCGCCGTCACCGGGTTGCCACTGCTGGCAGTCAAGCCTGACCCCACCCAGCTGTAACTGCTGAAACCCGACGTCGCACTCAGGGTGAGACTGGCCGCACCCCCCGATATACAGTTCGGACCACTAGCCGCAATCGACACCGACCCTGAACCAGACCAGGAGATAACCACACACGCTCCATCACTACCCGTGTTACAGTTATCCCCCAGCGTGTTACAGATCGTCAACGAGCCCGGCTGGATCACCCCCCCCACCGTTGGATAGGTCAGCGTGTAAGCCCCCGTGCTGGCATTCAAACTCACATTGCCCTGCAGCGATGCGGGGCTCACCGTGAAGCTGCCCCACTGCTGGTTGGCCGCGGATACCACACTAGTGCCAGCGGGTAGGTTAGCGGGGTTCCAGTTGCGCAGCACCTGGGTGAAGTAGTTATTGGAATAGGTAGCGCTTGTGGCGCATAGGGTTTGGGTGTCGTCCTGGATGTCGGGCAACACCAGAGTCACCGTGTTGAGCGTCGCATTCTTACAGTACCGTTCCAGAGCCGGCTGACCTGCAGCCCGGGGTATCTGTAACGTTATTTCATTGTTGACGTTAGCGCCAAAGTTGGCGAGTATCGTACTCTGAATGGGCTCTCCATTGACCAGGATTCGGACCACCGAGGCACAACCCGTGCCCGGAAAGGAAAACAAGGGCACGGCAACACCCGCCGTAACGGGTGTTGCCGTGGTTTGGGGACCCGCCCCATCGGGGTCGATGTCCACCCCCGCCGGGGCCATGCCCACCTGGTGGACCGCTACCCCGCTTAACGCCGGTAGGGCCGCCAGTCTGGCATTAGCAATCTGTTCATTATCGATCACAAAGTCAGCCCAGGTCCCGTTGATGTTGGTGATCTGGAAGCTGGCATCCCGACCATCACTCCCCGGGGTGGTGAACCCGTTGGGAGTGATGATGGTGAACTGGCCGGTGACGGCCCGGTGCAGGCTGTTGTCTGTAGGGACGTACCAGGCCGTGTACCGATTGGCGGCCACGTCGTAGGTCAACTGGAAATCGACCAGGGGGGTGCGGCCCAAGGGGTCACAGCCGGGTACATTCTGGGCCTGGACAGAAGGTCTGGCCGCTCCGCCCAGCAGCAGCAGCAGCAGAATCCAGGGTCTAAACCACATTATTTTCTCTACAGATTTCATGGTAATCGGATTTAATTTCTACTTGTTGTGTTCATTTATACATTCTCATGACTCCATCTAAGTCCTGCCTATCCTTATGGCAATTGCTGCCTGATAATGAAGGACGGATTATTGAGGACATTGCTTGGGTGTTGAATCATGATGTTGTATATGATATGCGAGTCGTTCTCCTGGCCCTGGAAGATCGTCTTCCCATCCATGTTCACATCCCCGCTGTAGTACCCAGGCAGGATGTAAGAAGGTATGTTTAGACCGTTAGCTGGTGCCGCTGTTACTTGCGTGAATACTTCCTGAGGATCGTTGAGCTGACCCTGGTAGATCGTCTTGTCATCCCGGTTGGCATTCCCACCCCACAGGGCATAGTAACCTGCCGCCCACGAAATATCCCGACGCTCTTTGTCCCCGTATAGGTTCACTGCCAGCGGATCCGTTGTGTCATGCCAGATCTGAGCTGGTGTCAACTTGCGGAAGTCCACCGACACGTTCACCGATCCCGTGTTCAGGCT
This sequence comes from Spirosoma humi, assembly GCF_054776575.1. Taxonomy (NCBI): domain Bacteria; kingdom Pseudomonadati; phylum Bacteroidota; class Cytophagia; order Cytophagales; family Cytophagaceae; genus Spirosoma; species Spirosoma humi. The sequence continues at coordinate 3,285 of NZ_BAAHBR010000001.1, read as the reverse complement.
CACACTCGACTGAGTCATCGCCCCCAGGTGGTTGCGGTGACGAACCGCTACCTGATAAGTGCCACCCGCCACGTGGCTGATGTCCAGACACGAACGACCATCCATGTCCACGATCGCCCCGTTGCGCAGCACCAGACCCGAACGCGTGTACCTGACCACCGAGGGACTGGACGGATCCCGGAACTCCAAGAGCACCCAGTCCACCACCGAACTGTCCCCACGGGACGCCAAAGCCACCGCCGGGTTGAGAATCGTCTCGGCGAAGGGGTCCAGGGCGGCAATCGAGCCAGCCCCACCCGGATAGAAAGTGGTCAGGTAAGGCGCCGTCCGGTAGGGGTCGCTCAGGGGAATCAGGTTCTGGGCCCGCAGCTCATCCCGCATCAGGGGCTCGTTGTTGGCACCCGTTGGGGGGTTGGCAGGCCAGATGCCATCGGCATCGACCAGGGCTCCCTGGAGGTAGACGAAGGCGTTGAGGCAGGAGGCACAGGTGACGGGCAGGATGACGGCCGAGCCGGTGGCTACGCAGCCCCGGGCATCGGTAATGGTCACCGTGTAGGTACCCGAGGAGACACCCGACAGACTCGCCGTGGTGGCCCCGTTGCTCCACAGGTAGGTGTAGGGAGCCGTGCCCCCGCTGATGCTCAACTGTATAATGTTCGCTACCGTTGAGGGGCAGACAATCCGAGATGGACTATATACTGCCACAATCATTGCGGGCTGACCGATCGTCACCTGACCACTGGCCCGGCATCCGTTGCCATCCACCACCGTCACCGAGTACACCCCCGCAACCAGACCACTCACACTGCTGCCACTGGCACCGGTGCTCCAGAAGTAACTGTACGGACTACTGCCCCCGCTCACCACCACACTCGCACTGCCGCTGGCCGTCGCATTACAAGACGCATCCACGTGACTCAGCGTCAGCACCGGACCACTCACCGAGTTGACATTCACCACGGTCGTGCTCACACAGCCCCCCGCGTCACTCACCGTCACCGAATAAGCTCCCGATACCAGACCACTCACGCTGGCCGTGCTGGCCCCGGTGCTCCAGCTATAGCTATAAGGCGCCGTGCCTCCACTCACCACCACACTCGCACTGCCGCTAGCCTGACCGCAGGCCGCCGGGGCGCTGCTGGTCACCAGACTCAGGTTGCTGCTGCCCGGCACGCTCACACTCAAGGTGCTGGCACAGCCCCTGCCATCCGACACGCTCACCGTGTACACACCCGCTGACAGGCCGCTCACCGAGCTGCCACTCAGCCCGTTGCTCCACTGGTAAGCATACGGCGGCAGGCCCCCGCTGGCACTCACACTGATGGCCCCCGTCGCCTGACCGCAGGCCGCGGGCGAGACACTCACCAAACTTACCACCGGGGCTTGTGAACCCGGCAGGTTGATCGAGCCGCTCACCCCCGTGCAGCCGTTGGCGTCGGTGATGGTCACCGAGTACACCCCGGCGGCAAGGCCGCTGATGGTCTGACCGCTCTGGCCATTGCTCCACAGGTAGCTGTAGGGAGCCAGGCCGCTGGCTGGCGTGGCCGTGATCTGACCCGTGGCCGAGCCACACTGGGCCGCCGTCACCACCAGGTTGAAGCCGATCGGAGTCGGACACAGTACCGGGCAGCTTGGCGGACTCACGGCCACCACCTGCGTCAAGGAGCAACTGCTGCTCACTGCCGTCAGGGTCACCGAACTGCCCACACTGATGCCACTCACTACCCCATTGTTGACCACTCCGCTGCTGGCTGTTACACTCACCCCACCCGGAGCGGTAAAGTGGATCGAGTAGGTCGAGCTGTTCCCGTCACAGAAGGGGCCACTCAGGCTCATCAGCGGACTGGCTGGACAAGTCGGCGTACAGCTCAGTGGGCTACCGATCACCTGGGTCTGGGAGGCACAGCCCGCCAGGCTGGCCACCACCGTGATGTTGGTGCCGACCGTACCGGTGACTACCCCCAGGATGGGCAGCCACGTACCGCCCGCCACCGTCAAGGTGGCCCCTGCACTAGCCGTCACTGAGGCTACATAGGTCACCCCATTGAGACACACCGCGTTGCCCGTCGAGAGGTTGATGGCCACCGAACAGCTCGTACACAAGGCTGGGGTCACCACCGTGCGGCTGCTCACACAGCCCCCCGCCACGCTGGCACTCACCACCACCTGGCTACCCGCTGGAATATTCGTTATCGTATTTAAGAGCGCGTTCACCACGCCCACGTTGGCTGTCACACTGGCTCCCGCACTGGCCACAAAGCTCACCGAGCTGAGGCCCGTCACCGGATCACACACCGGACCCGTCACCGTCAGCACCGGATTCTGACACACCGGTGGACACACCGGACTGGTCAAGGCAAGGACCTGACTGAGCGAGCAGCTGTTGACCGCCGTCAAGGTCACCGAAGTGCCTAAACTAATGCCACTCAGCACATTGCCCGTGAGCACTCCCGCACTGGCCGTCACCGTGACACCCGACGGGATGCTCAGCACCACACTATACGTGCTGCCGTTGTTGTCACACGAAGTTACCCCGCTCACCAGCGGATTGACGGCCTGGCACGGATCTACAGTCGTACACGAGGCCGGACTGCCGATCACCTGGGTCTGGGAGGCGCAGCCCGCCAGGCTGGCCACCACCGTCACACTGCTGCCCACCGTGCCCGTCACCTGGTTGCCCACCAGTGTGCCGCCGAAGGCCACGACCGTCGCCCCCGGGCTGGCCGTCACCGAGGCCACAAAGCTCACCCCATCCACGCAGATGGCGTTGCCCGTCTGTAGAGCGATCGGCTGCGAGCAGGTCGTGCACAAGACCGGCGTCACCACCGTGCGGCTGCTCACACAGCCCCCCGCCACGCTGGCACTGATCACCACAGCCGTGTTGGCCGGGATACCCGTAATCGTATTTAATAAAGCGTTTACGGTGCCCACGTTGGCTGTCACACTGGCTCCCGCGCTGACCGCGTAGCTCAGCGTGCTGAGCCCCGTCACCGGATCACACACCGGACCCGTCACCGTCAGCACCGGATTCTGACACACCGGTGGACACACCGGACTGGTCAAGGCAAGGACCTGGGTCAGCGAGCAGCTGTTGACCGCCGTCAGCGTCACCGAAGCACCTAAACTAATGCCACTCAGCACATTGCCCGTGAGCACGCCCGCACTGGCCGTCACACTGACGCCCGACGGGATGCTCAGCACCACGCTATACGTGCTGCCGTTGTTGTCACAAGAAGTTACCCCGCTCACCAGCGGATTGACAGCCTGGCACGGATTCACATTCGT